>NZ_JAIMBY010000004.1 GCF_026191915.1 Acidiphilium sp. PA | reverse complement strand
AGCGCCTCGCCATCACCAAGCCCGCAAGCCCCGGATCAACGCACCGGCGCTTCCGCGCGACTGCCCAATGTCTGGTTGTAAAGCCCGCATGACGCCCAAAGCCGAATGCGGCTTCATGAATTTTTCAGGCTAGGTCGACGGTTTTTTCGTGCCGGTACATCAGTGCTGTGTAGTTGCGCTAACCAGTGCGACAATCGCCTGATCTAACACATAAGGTGCTTTTACTGACGGCGACCACGCTCAGAATAATTTTATTTTGAGAATAAATATGATTATTCATACAACAATCATATTTTAGCTAATTGTTCGAAGATTCTGTTGCTGTCAGTTCGTCATTATGCAATTATGAGTTGTCTTTATCAGAATAACGCAATCTATAATCATGAAGGCGGACCTCGATGCAATCGTCTGAGTCAATGGGTCAATCCAGCTTCAGTCGTTCGACGCCGGTGAAGGCGATCCAACCCGGTGGCGTATCGGTCACCGCATCGCCAATGCTGCTACCGGCGGGATATCTGAGTACCAACGGTAACCAGATCGTCGATGCGGCGGGAGCACCCGTGCGGATCGCGAGTGTTGGCTGGAATCAGAACTTCACGAATATTCCGGGCACCGTCGCCGCGATGGTGGCCGCGGGCTTCAATACGATCCGGCTTGACTGGGTCGATGCCACGCTGTTCCAGGCCAACCCGGTCGATTCGATCAACCTTGCCACGATCAAACAGATTGTTGCCGCGGCGGAGGCAGACGGGATGAAGGTGATCCTGGATCACCATACTGATGAGGCCGGCACCGCGGGCGATGGTTATGGCGCCCAGCAGCAGAACGGGCTGTGGTACGATCTGGGTCCTGGCACAAACAACACCAACGGCGTCGGCGTAACCGGAACCGTGACACAGGCGCAGTTTCAGGCCGATTGGGTCACGGTGGCCAAGGCGTTTGCCGGCAACTCCACCGTGATCGGGTACGATTTGGCCAACGAACCGCTGATGTATGGTTCGGCAGGTGCCACCGGCGTAACCTGGGGTAATTATACCGCGACCGGCACCAACAACGGTGTGGTGGGTGGCCCCACCGATATTCATGCGATGTATCAAACCGTGGGCGATGCGATCCAGGCAGTGGACCCCGGCGCACTGATTATTGCGGAGGGACCGCAGAATTACGGTGGCAATTTCGCGGGTACTGGCACCGCACCGGAAGGCGATCTCAGCGTCGCCGCGAAGGACCCCGTGGTGCTGAACGACCCGAACAAGGTCGTGTATTCGGTTCACGAATATCCAACCGAAATTTCCAATATACCCGTCGATTCCGGAGCGGCCGCGGTGACCAGGATGAACCAGGCCTGGGGCTATCTGGAAAGCACCAACACCGCCCCGGTATGGGTGGGTGAAATGGGCAGCAGCATGATCACTGCCAATTCCCAGGCCTGGGCCTCGACGATGACCGCCTATATGAACGGTCATGATGGCGCACAGGGCGGGCCGGTATTCACGGCGCGGCAGCAGCCTGTCGGTGGCGATTGGTGGGTGTGGGGGTATCTGCCGGGTGAGGCGCCGGACGGCACGTTGAACGCGAACGGCAGCCTGAATGCGGCGCAAAAGGCTGTCTGGAGCCAGTTGCTGCCGATGACTTGCTTCGCGGCGGGCACCCGGATCATGACCTTGCGCGGGGAGATCGCGGTCGAGCAGCTTGAAATCGGCGAGATCGTGATCTGCGCGAACGGACGGACCGAGCCGGTCTGCTGGGTTGGCCGGCGTACCGTCGATCTGGCGCGGCACCCAACGCCGGAGCGTGCGAACCCGATTCGGTTCGAGCCGGGGTCGATCGCCGACGGTGTGCCGCGCCGGGCGTTGCTGCTCTCGCCGGATCATGCATTGCTGCTCGATGGGCATCTGATTCCGGCCAAGGCGCTGGTCAATGGTGCGACCGTCCGGATGACCACACCCCGCAGTGTTACGTACTACCATGTCGAGTTGCCGGCCCACTCGGCTCTGTTTGCCGAGGGCACCCCGGCGGAATCGTATCTGGATACCGGCAATCGTGGCGTGTTCGAAAACGGCGATGCGCCGTTGGTGCTGCATGGCCTGTTTGATCAAGCGCGGCGCGTTGCGAACGGCTGCGCCCCGTTTGCCGAGGCCGGGCCGGTGGTTGAGGAACTGCGCCGCCGTTTGCTGGATCGCGCCGCGATCGTGACCACGGCGGACGCTGCCGTCGAGGTGCGGTACTGTGCGGCCGGGGCGGTTATTTGCAGCCGCTCGGCGGTGCCGGGCGAACTAATGCCGGACCCGCGTGATCGCCGGCGATTGGGGGTCAAGATCGCTGGCATCACGGTCGGAGGTGTGGCGATTGCGATCGATCAGCCATCGCTGACCGATGGATGGCACACGATGGAAGCAGATGGGCGGTGGACGGACGGTGCGGCTGTGATACCCGCGGAACTGCTGGAGGGGCGGCGTGATGTGAAGGTGACGATCGTGGCTTCGCTGGCCTATCCGGTCGATGCCCGGGCCCTTGATACGGTGTGCGTGGCTTAGCGGAGTACCCAGACGAGTAGAGCTGCGATCATCATCCAGAATGCGATTCCCAAAGCGAGGGCTTTCAGCAGGCCCCGCGCGGGTGCGTGGCGAGCATCGTCAGGCAGCGGAGGATCAGGGGTTTGCGCGCCGGGCACCGCGCCATTTGCGGTCCCGCGAGCATTGCCGTCCGAACCACCGAGCAGATCACGAAAATCAACCTTCGACATCGACATTGACCTCGGCGCTTTACCGGCTCACGGCATCGTGCCCGGCACAGGATGAAAATCGTCGGTCCCGGCAACTGGTCGCACGCTGATGCTCCGGTATCTGGTCTTGGTCTCGATTACACCTTTATCATTCACTCCTGCAACCTGAGTGTGTATGGTCTGACGCACAAACCAAATAAATCAGCGTTTCGGGCCGAAATTGGCGAATACGGTGCGGTTTTTATTGTCTTCCATCAACATGCGGAAACCTTCCAAGGTAGTGAACCCGAGGCCGCGCGGCAGGCCGGTTTCAGGATCGGGTTCGATCGCGCCATAGGCGGCACCCGACAGTTTTTCCCATTTGCCGGCGGGTTTCTTCGCTTCGATATTCACGACAGTCGCTTTGCAGACCATGCGGACCACCGCCTCTTTCGGCGCGGAGGGTTTGGTCAGGCTGGGGTGGCCGGCGATCACGGTCCAGCCATTGGCCAGCGCCCAGGTGGTCAGTTCGTCTTTGGTCATTGTAGCCTCCTTATTGTTCAGGCGTGCGAACCGGCGGCCCAGCCGCTGGCCCAGGCCCATTGAAAATTATAGCCGCCGAGCCAGCCTGTGACATCGACGGCTTCGCCGATGACGAACAGGCCCGGCACAGCCCGTGCCTGCATCGTTTTCGAGGACAGGTCGCGTGTGTCGACGCCGCCGCTGGTCACTTCGGCCTTGGCGTAGCCTTCGGTACCGGCCGGGGTCAGGCGCCAGGATTTCAGGGCTCCCAGGATGCCGGCCAGGCGATCATCGGTAAAGCTGCCGATCGGGTTGGGCGCGATCGGGGCGGGCAGAAAGACATCGGCCATGCGGCTCGGCATCATGTCCGCGATGATGCTGCGCAGCGCCGCCTTCGGGCGGGCGCGTTTGCGGGCGGCGAGGCCGGATGCCGGCTCATCGGGCAGCAGGTCGAGCATGATCGGCGTAGCATCGCGCCAGGCCGATGAAATCTGCAAGATGGCCGGACCGGACAGGCCACGATGGGTGAACAGCATGGCTTCGCGGAACGCGGCATGACCGCAGCGCGCCAGGATGGGTTGGGAGACGCCGGCGAGCGTGCTGGTACGTGCTAATTGAGCAGCGTCAAGCGTCAAGGGTACCAAGGCCGGCCGGATTTCGGTCAGGCGGAGGCCGAATTGTTCGGCGATGTCGTAGGCGAGACCGGTCGCACCCATTTTCGGAATCGACAGGCCGCCGGTTGCGAGGATGAGGGATTCCGCGGTGACCGTGCCGTGATCGGTCTCGATCCGGAAATGATCGGCGCGGCTGACGCCGGTGATCTTGCGACCGAGAGCGATGGTGACCTTTGCGGCGGCGCATTCATCGAGCAGCATCGCAACGATGGCGCGGGCCGATCCGTCGCAGAACAACTGGCCGAGCGTTTTTTCGTGCCAGGGGATGCCGTGCTTGTCGACCAGAGCGATGAAATCCTGCGGCGTGTAGCGCGACAGGGCGGATTTGCAGAAATGAGGATTGGCCGACAGGAACCGGCCGGGCTCGGTGTCGAGATTGGTGAAATTGCAACGCCCGCCGCCGGAGATCAGGATTTTTTTGCCGGGTTCATCGGCGTGGTCGAGCACCAGGACCCGGCGACCACGCTGACCCGCGGCGATCGCCGCCATCAGACCCGCGGCACCGGCACCGAGGATGACGACGTCGTAGTGTTGCATCCGCATGCCGGACGTTATCGTAGTATCATTCATCAGGGGGATGTACGACGACATGCACGCCGAAGCGATGCTGGCAGAGTTCATTCTGGCGATTCACCTCATCGTCATTGCATTTAACGTCCTGGGACTGGTGATTGTTCCGCTCGGCGGTCTGCTGGGCTGGCGGATCGTGCGCGTGGCGTGGCTGCGGCTACTGCATTTGGCGTTGCTGGCGATCGTGGTTGGGCAGGCCCTGGCCGGGCGGGCGTGCATTCTGACGATCTGGCAGGACGAGCTGACCGGCCAGAGTAACGTCCCGTCGCCCATGATCATGAAATTCATCGATGGACTGATTTATTGGAATCTGCCGCTGTGGGTGTTTACGGTTATCTATGCCGCCGCGTTCCTGTACGTCGTGGCGTTGGTCGCGCTGGTGCCATTCTGGGGGCCGCGCCACAGACCGCTATGAAAACTTAATTTGTATCACTGGGTATTTAGCTATACTGCGGTTCTGCATGCATATCACGCTCCGACAGCTACGGGCGATCGCGGCCTTGCACCGGCATGGATCGGTCACCCGGGCGGCGGGCGAGTTGAACGTCTCGCCGCCCGCCGTAACGCTGCAGGTCAAAGCGCTGGAGGATCAGTTGGGAATTGCGCTCGTTGAGCGATCGGCCGGCGGGATGGTGCTGACCCAAGGCGGCATGGTGATCGCTGACGCGTCAACCAGGATCGAGGCGGTGCTGCGGGAATCCGAAGCGCGGTTGGCTGCGATCGTTGGTGCGGAACGGGGTGAGGTTCGCGTCGGTATTATCAGCACGGCCAAATATTATGCGCCGCGCGCCCTGGCGTCGTTTTCGCGGGCTCATCCGGGCATCGATCTGCGATTGATCGTCGGCAATCGCGACGAGATCATCGACGGATTGGCGCATCATGTGGTTGATCTGGCGATCATGGGTCGGCCACCGACCGAGATGAAGGTGATTGCCGACGAGATCGGCGATCATCCGCATGTGGTGGTTGCCCCGCCCGAACATCGGCTGGCAACCGCGCGCGGCATTGCCCCGAGCGAGCTGAACGACGAGGTCATGCTGGTGCGCGAAGTGGGCAGCGGTACCAGGCGTTTGATGGAATTCTACTGCGAGGAAGCAGGTATTACGCCACGGATCGGCATGCAGATCGGGAGCAACGAGACCATCAAGCAGTCGGTGATGGCGGGATTGGGAATTTCGTTCATCTCGGCACATACGATCGACGCGGAAGTGAAGGATGGTCGGCTTGCCGTGCTTGATATCACAGGCCTTCCCATCATCCGCCAGTGGTTTGCGGTTCATCTGACGGAACGGGCGATGATGCCGGCATCCGCTGCCCTGCTTGGCTTCCTGCGTGAGCAAGGCGGCAGTTTTCTACCGCATGCCGCGATCGCATCACTGAAACGAGGCGGCACACGGGCAATATGACCTCGTGTCATGACCAGTCGATGGCCAATTATACATTTAATTTGATATAATAATGAACAATGATTGCAGTGCCCGCTGTAATTGAAGAAGCCGCGCATTATATCTGTGATGTCGCCCGCTCAGGAATTACGCTGGTCGACAATGCGGCGACATTAAGGCGGATGTGCCAAACCTTCGCCGCATCCGACTCCGAACTCGCGCCGTGGATGGAACACAGTCGTCTTCGATCGATCCACTCGTAGGAGTTTGAAACCCATGCGTATTGCCCAAATTGCCCCATTGACTGAAGCCGTGCCGCCGAAACTGTATGGCGGCACGGAACGCGTTGTCTCGTTCCTGACCGAAGAATTGGTTGCGATGGGGCATGATGTCACTCTGTTCGCGAGTGGCGACTCCGTGACGCGTGCCAAGCTCGAAGCCGTTTGGCCGCGCGCTTTACGGCTCGATCCGACAATTCGCGATTTCATGGGGCCGCATGTCCTGCTCATGGAGCGCGTTCGTCAGATGGCGCATGAATTCGACGTCCTGCATTTTCATATGGATTACTGGCCTGCCTCGCTGTTCTCGCGCCAGGGGGTGCCATTCGTCACCACGCTGCACGGCAGGCTCGATCTGCCGGAGCTTCGCCCGATCTTTGCTGGCCTGCCGCCCATGAATGTGGTTTCGATATCGGATAACCAGCGGCTGCCGTTGCCCGAGGCCAATTTCATCGCGACGATCCACCATGGATTGCCGGAGTATCTTTTGACGCCTCGGCCAATGGCGCAGGAGTATGTTGGTTTTCTGGGACGGATCTGCCCTGAGAAGCGACCGGATCGGGCCATCCGAATTGCGCGGGCTGCCGGGATTAATCTGCGACTGGCTGCCAAGGTCGATCGGGCGGACATCGATTATCACGAATCCACGATCAAGCCGATGCTGGGACCGGACGCTGATCTGATCGGTGAGATCGATGATCGCAACAAGCCGGAGTTTCTGTCGGGCGCGAAGGCGTTGCTGATGCCGATCGACTGGCCGGAGCCCTTTGGTCTGGTGATGATTGAGGCGATGGCCTGCGGCACACCGGTGATTGCCTATGGTCATGGATCGGTTCCCGAGATCATCGAAGACGGGGTCACCGGCTTCATCGTTGACAGCGAGGAGGAGGCGGTTGCGGCGCTCAGGCGGATCGGTGATCTGTCCCGTACGCGGATTCGTGCCGAGTTCGAACGCCGCTTTACGGCGCGCCGCATGGCGGAAGATTATTTGGATACTTACGAACGGCTGATGGTGCCGAAGAGCGACCGGTTGCGCCTGGTTGGCTGACCGACTGCGACGCCGCCCCCGGTCATGGGGCGGGATTGGTTAGACCGCCGAGCGGCATGCCCGTTGGATACGAATTCAACCGATGGGTTCCCCGCCTGGTTGAACGTGCCTGATTGAACGTGACCGCAAGTTCCGCCATGGTCCGCGCCGCATGAGCCCTGTCCCTTATTTCGCCCATCCCGGTTTCGCGACCTTGGCGCTGCCGCGTCATATTGCCCTGCTTGCGGGGCTGGCTCTATTTTCTGGCATCGTGGTGCGAGCCATGATCTCGATTGGCGTACCCGACCGGCCCGATGCCCGGAAGGCTCACACGCGGGTCACGCCGAAATCGGGCGGGGTGGGCATTGTTGCTGCGTTCCTGCTTGGTATTTCCCTGCTCTATCGATATGGCGAAGTGTCGCGCCTGGCGGCGCCGCTGTTTCTTGGTGTGATCGCCGCAGCCGTGCTGATCGCGGCCGTGTCATTGCTCGATGATCTGTTTGATTTTCCGTTCCCGGTAAAGCTCGGTGCGCAACTGCTGGCGGCGCTCGTCGCAGTCGGCGCGGGGCTGTCGGCGCGGACATTCGACCTGCCGCTGCTGGGTGCCGTGCCCCTGGGCATCGCCGGACCGGTGCTGTCGCTGATCTGGATTTTGTTTGTGACCAATGCGATGAACTTCATCGATGGGCTCGATGGCCTCGCCGCCGGCACCACGTTGATCGCGTGCCTGTTTTTGGCAGGCATTGCCGGGCTGCACGGCGGATTTTTTGTCTACACCACGGCTTTGCTCCTGGCCGGCGGCGTTGCCGGGTTTCTGCCGTTCAATTACCCGCGCGCGCGGATTTTCATGGGGGATGTCGGCAGCCAGTTCTGTGGCTTCATGCTGGCCGTGTTGGGCATCGCCGCGACACATTACCAGCAGGTTTCACTGTCGTTTCTGGTGGTGCCGCTTCTGTTGTCGGGCGTTTTGCTCGATGTGATGTTTACCCTCATGCGGCGCGCCGTAACGGGCCAGAACATCGCTCGGGCGCACCGTGGGCATCTTTACCAAGTCGCCCATCGCGCGGGCATGGATGCGCGGTTGGTTGCAGCGGTTTATTGGGGGTTCGCCGGATTCGGCGGTGTGGTCGTCATCGCGTTTCTACACGCTCCCACCGATTGGAAGCCGGTGGTGATTTTTGCGCCTCTCCTGCCCTTCGCGCTGTGGGCGGCCTATGTGGTCACGCGTACCAGGCGCGCTGACATCGGGCCATGGGGATAGCGATCGTCAGAGTCGGGATCAGATCAATCGCGTTTCCGCCTCCAGCCCGACCATCGAGGCCAGGCGCGACAGCCGGCGGTCGATCGGATCGCCGGCAAAGACACCGCTCGATGCATTGAGCGTGAGGAGCAGTTTGCCACGATTGATCGTCAAGCTGGTCGCGGCCAACAGTGTGGGCGTGCCAGCGGAGAGTGTGTACGCCAAACGCAAGGCCGCGCCTAAAGTCTCGGCCCGGCGGGCCGCCGCCATATCGAGCAAGGCCCGCGCGGGTCCGAGGAAGGGGCTTTCGATCGGCGCTTCATAGCGCAACGCCAGGGTCAGGGCGAGGAAGGCGCGGGCGTGGTGATCGAGGCCGACACCGGTTTGGCGGAGGACGCGTAAAAAGGCTTGTTCGGCGCGATATTCCGGATGTTCATGATTGCCGATGTCCGAAAACCAGCAGGCGCCCTCACGCAGCCTGCGCTGGCCGTTGGTCTCCGTGGCGAACAAGGGCGCAGTCCACGCAATGAGCGCGTCTGGCAGGGCGGCATCGCGCAGCAATCCAACGGTGAGGTCGCGCCCCGCCGCGACCAGCGGGTCTTGCCGACGCATCTCCGCAGGAAGTTGGCGCAGAAACCAGCCTTCGCGTAGTCCATTGGCGCTGAAAACAACGCGTGCCGCATTGGTAGCCCGCAGCAGGCGCCGGAGAATGATGGCCGCGTAGGGCAGATCGTCGATCCGCTTGCGGGCAACGCCGGGCATGCGCTCGATCAGCTTGCGCCCCGCTTCGGCGATAACGGCCGAAAGATCGCGGGCTTCGTCGCGACCGATGGTGTAATGGTGCACCATTGCGAGCGGGTAGCCCGTTTGCGCGATATGAATGCGGGCCAGTGCACGGAATGCGCCACCCGACACATAAAGGTCGCCACCAGCCCCTTCGCCGAGAAACGGGATTGCCTCAAGCTCCTCGGACACGATTGTTTTGGCACGGAGATGATCGTTGCCGGCACGTTCGGCGAGGCGGATCACGCCGATCGGCATCGTCGCCGCTTCGCCGATGGTGCCGGCGGACAGGCGCACGACCTCGAGCGAACCGCCCCCGAGATCGGCCAGAATGCCATCGGCGGCCGGAATGCCGCAAAGCACACCCTCGGCGGAAAGGCGCGCCTCCTGCTCGCCGGTCAGGGTAATGACCTTGAGGCCGGGCGTTGCCGCTTCCAGCCGTGCGGTGAATTCGGGACCGTTGGCGGCGTCACGCACGGCGGAGGTCGCCAGCGCCTCGAACGGATGGGCACCCATGGCGCACGCGATCGCGCCGTAGCGCTGCACCACGGTAACCGCTTCATCCATCGACGCCGGGTCTAGGTTGCCGGTCGCGATCAATCCGCGCGCGAGACGCAGGACCGCCTTTTCATTGAAGATCTGCACAGGATTGCGCGATTGACCTTGGAAGACAACAAGGCGGACAGAGTTGGATCCCAGATCAACCACGGCACGACGGGCATTGCTTTGCATGAGGCGCTGCGTAGCGTGTCTGGTCGAGGTCGGATAGTGGGCCTCAAATCGTTGATTTGATTGAACGCGTCGGGTATCTGCGGGCAACCGTTCGCGGCATGTCGCGATGGATACGAGGTACGACCGACCATCAGCCGAGGTTTTGCTGCCTGTTCATCAAAATTGGCGTTTGACTTCGCCGGACGGCATCGCACTATAGGGTTTTCGTGAAAGAAAGTTGTGTGACATGATATCGTCTCTGATGCCGAACTATAATCGGATCGACGTTTCGTTCAGCCACGGCGAGGGCGTGTGGCTGATGACGGATGACGGTCGCCGATTTCTGGATTTCGGCGCGGGGATCGCGACCTCGTCGCTCGGACATGGTCATGCCGGATTGACCCGGGCGATTGCTGAGCAGGCCGCCAAAGTTATGCATGTCTCGAATCTTTATCGGGTGCCGCAGGCTGAACGACTGGCGGCGCGTTTGGTGGACGCGAGTTTTGGCGACAGCGTGTTCTTTTGCAACTCAGGCGCCGAGGCCAATGAGGCTTTGGTCAAATCGTTCCGAAAGACGATGGCGGATGAGGGCAAGCCGGAACGGTTTCGGGTGATTTGCACCGAGGGTGCGTTTCATGGTCGAACACTGGCGATGATCGCCGCGACCGGCAATGCCAAATATCTCGCGGGGTTTGGTCCGGCCGTCGAGGGTTTCGACCACGTGCCATTCAATAACCTGAATGCGTTACGCGCCGCGATCACGCCGGAGACCGCGGGGATTCTGGTCGAACCCATTCAGGGTGAAGGCGGGGTGCGGCCAGCCCATGCCGAATATCTTCGAGGATTGCGCGCGGCGGCCGATGAGTTCGGCCTGCTGCTGGGGTTCGACGAGGTGCAATGCGGCATGGGGCGGACCGGCAAACTATTTGCTCATGAATGGGCCGGCGTCGTGCCGGACGCGGTCAGCATGGCCAAGGGAATCGGGGGCGGATTTCCGCTCGGCGCCCTGATCGCCAACGAGCGTGTCGCTAAACACCTGGTGCCGGGTAGCCACGGTACGACCTACGGCGGCAACCCGCTTGCCTGCGCCGCGGGCAATGCTGTGCTCGACGTCGTTCTTGCACCGGGGTTCCTGACCCAGGTCGGACGGGTCAGCGGGCGTTTCCGGGCCGGGCTCGAAGCGTTGGTGCACCGCCATGGCGACGTATTTGGCGCTGTGCGGGGGCATGGGCTGATGCAGGGTCTGGTCTGTCTGGTGCCGAACGGCGAGGTTCAGACGGCGTGTTTTAACGAAGGGTTGCTGGCGGTCGCCGCAGGAGACAACGTGCTGCGTCTGGTTCCTCCGCTGATCGTCTCCGAATCGGAAATCGACGAGGCGCTGAACCGCTTGGATGGTGCGGCGCGGCGGTGCAGGCCGTCACTGTTTGCGGATGCCGCGAAATGAGTATTGCGGTCGAGACGGCCGTCAACGCGAACCAGCCGAGGCATTTTCTTGATCTGGCCTTAATCGAGACGCCTGTTTTGCGGCGAATCCTCGATCAGGCGGCGCGGTTCAAACGTGCGGGTCGATCCGCGGCGCGCCCGCTGGCAGGGCGGTCGCTCGCGCTGATTTTCGAAAAACCGTCGACGCGTACCCGTGTGAGCTTCGAGATGGCGATGCGCGGTCTTGGGGGCGATGTGGTGATGTTATCATCAAGCGAAATGCAGATCGGTCGGGGTGAGACCGTTGCAGATACCGCACGCGTACTGTCGCGCTACGTTGATGCGATCATGCTACGGACGGATCGTGAGGCGAAACTGCGCGAACTGGCCACCTATGCGACCGTTCCGGTAATCAATGGCCTCACCGAACGGTCCCATCCATGCCAGGTCATGGCCGACGTGATGACGTTTGAGGAGCGGCATGGCCCGATTTCAGGCCAAACCGTGGCTTGGATTGGCGATGGCAATAATATGGCCAAGAGCTGGATCGAGGCGGCAGTACGGTTCGGGTTTCGGCTGAATTTGGCCTGCCCCGCCGAATTACGCCCCGACGCGACGACATTGGAATGGGCCGAAGCGGCCGGTGCAAATGTCGTCCTGACCGACGATCCCGAAACGGCAGTCATAGACGCGCGTTGCGTGGTCACCGACACCTGGGTGAGCATGGGCGACGAAGACGCTGAGCGCCGGCACAGCCTCCTGGCGGGTTTTCAGGTAAACGAGCAATTGATGGCGTGCGCATCTGAGGATGCTATATTCATGCATTGCTTGCCGGCCCATCGCGGCGAGGAAGTCAGTGCCGGGGTGATCGATGGGCCACAGTCTGTCGTGTTCGACGAAGCGGAAAATCGGCTGTATGCGCAACAGGGAATCTTAGCCTGGGCGCTGGGTGGTTGACCTTACGTGTTCAGTCGCGACGTATCGCTTTATCTGGGCGGATGACGTCCGCAGATTGGTTACGATCTGAGCTTGTATGCGGTTCGCCCGCCGTCCTCGAAATTGGTCCGGCGGAACACGCCGCACCGTTGCAGGCAGCGATGCAATCCGGAACGGGCCAGACGGGGGCGGTGACCTGTCGCTCATAGGGGCGATTGTTCGCCAGGAGACGCGCCTGTTGGCGCAAGGCGTTCCGAATTGCTCTATGTCCAACTGACAATGGTGTGCATTTTGGCTCCCCGGGGATAATTGGCATATCGGTGAACGAGTGGTGGTTCTTCCAGTCTGCAATCGCATTCGGGTTTGTCCCGCAGCAGATCGCCAGTGTCTTCACTCCCGCCTGACGATCTGTGTCGCGCGACGCACAACGCCCCCGCTATCGCGGTCGCCGCTGACCATAACAGTGCGGCGGTCGCTCGGCTGCGACGTGGAAGCGCATGGATTTCGTAAAGAACAGGCGGAGCGGTTCGGGAATGATCGCGGAAAGCAGGGACCCGAGGTAGAGCGGGCGCGGGAAGCCGATGACGGCCTGCTTGGCGGCGATGCCGCGGGCGATAAGCGTGGCGGCCTGGGGGGCTTTGAGTTTCATGGGTTGTTCGCCGATATGGGTGTCGGTCATCGCGCTTTCGACATAACCCGGGCAGGCGACAGAGACTGTGACGCCGGTACCGGCGAGGGCGGCGCGCAACGCGAGGCCGTAGGACAATAGTCCTGACTTGCTGGCGCTGTAGGCGGGTGCGTCGGTCAGGGGCGAGAAGGCGGCGAGCGAGCTGACCAGGACGATGTGGCCGCGGTTCCGACTGCGCATGGCGGCCAGGACGGCGTGCGCGGTGGCAAGGGCGCCGAGCAGGTTGATTTCAATAACGCGGGCGGCAGTGGCGAAATCTTCCAGGGTGCCATCGGCGGTGCGGCCTTCGAGCACGCCGGCGTTGGCGATCAGCAGATCAATCGGATGGGCGCTGTCGCTGGCGGTGAGGAACGCCGTGAGGGTTGCCGTGTCGCGGGTATCGATGCTGGCGGTTTCGACGATCGCACCCTTGGCGCGTGCGGCGGTGGCGATGGTGGCGAGGCGGGTCTCGTTGCGGGCGATGAGAATGAGCATGACGCCCGGTGCGGCGTAATGAAGTGCGAGTGCAGCGCCGATGCCGCTGGACGCGCCGGTAATGACGATGCGGTTTGGTGTGGTCATCAGGTGGCGCGCTTGATCATCAGTTTGGCGATCGTCCCGAGCGAGATGCCTTCGCGTTCGACGCCCGCGACTTCTTCGGCGGTGGCGGCAACCGCGGCGCGGATTTCGGCTTCGGTGTGTTCCGACGAGATGAAGAACCGCAACCGGGCGGACTTCTCCGGCACGCCGGGCGGCACGATCGGAAAGGCGTTGATGCCGCGTTTGAGCAGGCGTTCGGCCAGCAGGACGGTGCGCAGGGAGTCGCCGATGATGACCGGTGTGACGGCGTAGCCGGCGCTGGTGCCGACCTCGAGTCCGGCTTCGCGGGCGAGGTGGAGGAACAGCTGGCCGTTGGCCTGCAGGCGGGCGATACGCGCGGGTTCGCGGCGCATGATCTCGATAGCGGTGAGAGCGGCGAGCGCTGCGGGCGCGGACATACCAACGCTGTAGACCATGCCGGGGGCGGCGAGTTTCAGGAAATCGATCAGCGGGCGGCTGCCGGCGACGTAGCCGCCGCAGCTGACCAGGGTTTTCGACAGCGTGCCGAGCCAGATATCGACGCGGCGGGGATCGACGCCGGCTTGTTCGGCGATGCCGCGGCCGGTGGCGCCGAGCACGCCGACCGAGTGGGCTTCATCGACCATCAACCAGCAATCGAAGCGGTCCTTGATGTCGACCAGGCGGGCAAGGTCGGGACCGTCGCCGTCCATCGAGAACAGGCCTTCGGTGATGATCATGACGCGTTCGAATTTGTCGCGCGTGGCGGCGAGCATGGCCTCGAGGCCGGCGAGGTCGTTGTGCGGGAACGGCCGGCGGGTGGCGCCGCTGAGCTGGGCGCCGACCACGACGCAGTTGTGGATCAGGCTGTCGTGCAGGATCAAATCCTTCGGGCCCAGCAGGGCAGCGACCGTGGAGATGGCCGTGGCGTGGCCGCTGACAAACACCAGCGCGTCATCCGCCTCATAGATGTCGGCCAGGGCGCGTTCCAGCTGGCGGTGGAAATCGCGCTCGCCGGCGGTGATCCGGCTGGCGGAAACGCTGGTGCCCCAGGTTTTTGTCGCCTCGATCACGGCGGCGGTGATGTCCGGGTGGCCATTCAGGCCGAGGTAGTCGTAGGAAGCGAAATTGATCACCGGCTGGCCGGCGATCACGCTGCGCGCACCGGCCATGGCATCGTGCACCCGGTAGAACGGGAAGTTCAGATGCAGCGCATCGGCCACCGCGCGCTGGGTGCGGAAGGCCTGATAGGCGGGCAGGGTTTCGAAAGACGTATCGAATTTGCCGCCTGACGTTGCCGCGCCCGGCGTTCTGGTACCGCCGTGCAGCGGGGGTTCGACCGCGGGGGTCTTGACCATGGTTTCCAGCAGGGCGGCCTTGAAGCCACGGCTGAACCGCCCGCCTTCGGTCTTCATAGCAAGGTCCCCGCGGTGCTGCGCTGCGCCTCGATCGCTTCGTTGACGGCCATCAGTTCGGAGACGCCGATGTCGCGCGCGCCGTGCTGCATCAGCAGGCGGCGTTCGGCATCGCCGAGGCCTGCAGGGGCGTCGGCCGTGGTCGCGGCGGCACCGGCGATCAGGCGGGCGGCGAGATCGTTGACGCTGACGCCCGAGTTGATCGCGACGACCGGCAACTCGACGCCGAAGCGGGTTTCGATGCCCATGCGGAGTTCGATGCTCATGAGCGAGTCCATCCCCAGTTCATCAAGCCGGCGGGCCGGGTCGATATCCTCGGCGGCGAGGCGGAGAATGCGGGCAACTTCGGCGGCGACGAGCGCGGCCACCAGGGCGCGGGCTTCGGCGTCCGGCTTGCCGGCGATCATGCCGGCGAGGTCGAGCCCGGCATCCGCGCTGATGCTGTCGGCGGTGGTGAACAGGCCCGCGAAACTTGGGGTTTGCAGCAGTTTCAGCGCGCGCAGCATCCCGTTCGGGCGGATGGTGGCGCAGTAGACCGTGGCGGGCACGGTGTTGCCGGCGGCGAGCAGGCCGCCAAGATAGCCGAGCGCCTCACGCGCCCGCATCGCGGCGATGCCGCTGATGCGTTCGAGTTTCGCCGCGGTCTCCTGATCGCGCGCCAGCACGCCGGCATCGGCGATGCCGCCCCAGGCGACCGCCAGGCCGGGCAGGCCGCGGGCGCGGCGATTGCGCATCAGCCCCTGCAGATAGCCATTGGCGGCGACATAGGCAGACTGGCCGGGGTTGCCGATCATGGTGGTGGCGGAGGAATAGGCGACGAAATAGTCGAGCGCCTGATCGCGCGTGGCGTGGTCGAGCTGGGCGGCCCCGATGATCTTGGGGGCCAGCACCGCGCGCGTGCGGGCCGGCGTGAGGTTGGCGATCAGCCCATCGTCGAGCACCATGGCGGCGTGGATGATGCCGGCGACGCGGCCGTGTTCGGCGGTGAGGCGCGCGATCAGGGCGGTGACCGCGGCCTGGTCGGTCGCATCGAGTGGTTCGACCAGAATGGTGGTGCCGAGGCTGGTCATCGCCTCGGCGCGGGCCTGCAGCGCGGGTTCGAGCGTGCCGCGGCGCGAGGCGAGGACAATGGTGCGCGCGCCCTGTTCGGCGAGCCAGGCGGCGGTTTCGAACCCGAAGCCGCTGGTGCCGCCAACGACGAGATGCGCGCCGGCGGCCGGTTCGAAGCGGTGGACCGGCGCGGTCGTGGCCATCGGCGGGGATGGCGGGCGGACCACCAATTTGCCGATGTGCAGGCCCGATTGCATCGACTGGAACGCCTCCGCCGCCGCTCGCGCATCGAACGCGCGGTAGGGCAGCGGGCAGAAATCGCCGCGTTCGAAGCCCGCCACGATGTCCTGCATCAGAGCCTGGGTGAGCGGCAGGTTGGCGGCGAGCAGCTGATCGAGGTCGACGCCGAAATAGGTCAGGTTGCGGCGGAACGGGCGCAGGCCGAGGGCGGTGTTGGCGACATAGTCGCGCTTGCCGAGTTCGATGAAGCGGCCGAACGGCTTGAGGCATTTCAGGCTGGCGAGCATGGCTTCGCCGGCCAGGGAGTTCAGCACGACATCGACGCCGCCGATCGCATCGCGGATGTCATCGGCGAAGGCCGTGGTGCGGGAGTTGAAGATGAACTCGGCGCCGAACAGTGTGGCGAGCGCGCGCTTGTCGGGCGAGCTGACGGTGGCGATGATGCGGGCACCGCGGGCACGGGCGATCTGCATGGCGGCGATGCCGACGCCGCCGGCGGCACCGTGGATCAGCACCGTTTCGCCTTCGCGCAACTGGGCGAGATGGACCAGCCCGTACCAGGCGGTGAGGAAGGCGACGGGAATTGAGGTGCTCGCCTCGACCGCCATGCCTTCGGGCAGTTTGGTGAAGACCCGCGCATCGGCGGTGGTGTGGGTGGCGAAACTCTGGCGGCCGAAGCCCATGACCGCGTCGCCCGGTTGCAGCGTGGTAACGGCGCTGCCGGCGCGGACGACGCGCCCGGCGCATTCGAAGCCGAACACCGCGCCGGCCAGCCCATCGTCGAGCACGTCGTCATCGAGCAGGCCGGTGGCGAGCATGACGTCGCGGAAGTTCAGACCGGCGGCAGCGATTTCGACCTCGACCTCGTGCGCGGCGGGAGCGGTGCGGGTGGCGGGCACCCAGTCGAACTGCGAGAGCACGCCCTTGGCTGGCAGTTCGAGCCGCGCGGCCTCGACCTGATGACTGATTTGCCCGGTGGTGACGCCGTTGGCGAGGCGGATGGCGGTAATGCCGGTGGCATCGATCAGCAATTCCGCCTCGGTGCCGGGTGCGGCGAGTAGCGCGGCGAGATGGGGCGCGGCGCTGTCCGGCGCGAGGCCGGGTGCGAGGTCTATCAGTTTGAGGGTGATGTCGGGATATTCATTGACCGCGACGCGGGCGAAACACCACAGGGCTTCGGCGGCGGGGTCGCTGCCGTCGATCCCACTCACCACCAGCCAGAGCCGGGCGGGCAGGGCTGCGATGGCGCTGAGCAGGGCGGCGAGATGATCGATATTGGCTTCGAGGCTGCGGTCGGCGGCGGTGAACACGTAATCGATCGTCTGATCCGGGTGCGCGGCGGCGATGCTGGCGCAGGCCGCGCCGAAACCGGCCGGATCGGTCGCGATGGACCGCACGGTGCGGCCCTGGGCATGGATGGTTTGGGTCAGCGCGTCGAACAACTCTGCATGGCCGATCAGCACGGCCGGCGGTGCTGCGGCGGCGGCCGGGGTTGCGACGGCATCCGGCCGGGCGAGCAGGATGGTGCCGGTGCCCGCACCGGTCGGGTACGGTTCGATCGCGTGGAAACCCGCGTGCAGCAGGGCGCGGCTGGCATCATGGCGGGAGACGCTGCGCGGGGCGCCGGCATCGGTCGCGCCGAGCAGGACATCGAGCATGATCGAGTCGGTCGGTTGCAGCACCGCGATCAGGCCGGCGGGGCCGATCCGCGCGGCGAGGCCGCGGGCGAGGGTTGCATCGTCGGTGATGGCGCCGGCGAAAGCCAGGGCGAGATCGTATCTGGTTTCGATCGGGGCGTCATCGGTTTCGGTGAGGTCGAGGATGTCGATGCCATCGACCGTGCCGCGCCGGGCCTGGAGGTGGCGCAGGCGTTTGCCGTCGGTGCCCGCGATGGTGACGGTGGCGCGCTGGGCGCGGATCAGCGGCAGGAGCGTGTGCAGCAGCCCCATCGAGCCTGGTTCGCCAATCAGCAGGCGCAGCGGATCGGGCGCGGTGCGACCAGCGAGGCGGCTGACCAGAGCGAGGGCGGCCTGGTTCAGTGGGGCGGCGAGGATCGACTCGGTCTCGAACTGGTCGATGATCGATGCGCTGACGACAGCGCGCGCACCGGTGGCGATGGCGGCGGGCAGGCTGCGCAGCGCCTGGGCGCCGAGCACGATTTCGGGCGTGGCGCCGGCGTGTTCGGCGGCGAAGGCTTCGAGGATCAGGGTGGCGGCGGGCAGGCCGGTTTCGGCTGCCAGGGTCCAGCGATCGCCGGTATTGGTGGCAAGGCCGGCGGCTTGCAGACCGGCGTAGAGGCTGGCGGCGAGCGGCGATGGCGGTTGGGTCTCGCGGCATTCGGTGAGCGCCTGATGGGCGAGCGCGCGGGCGAAGGCTTCGAGGATCTGCCAGGATTCCGGGCGTTCGGTTAGCACCTTGTACTGCAGCGCGGCCACGGCATCCTGGTACAGCGCGGCACCGGCGGCGAAGCGTTCGAGCCTGATGGCGGTCTGGTGGAACAGCGCGGGGGCGGCTTTGCGACGGTCGAACACCACGGCCCGGAACAGGCCGCCGGTCAGGGTTGCGATCACGCTGTGATCGGCGGCGTAGAGCGTGGCGGCGATCGAGAGCGAATGATCGGTCTCGCGATCGACCACGACGCGGGCGCGGGCGGGGATTGCGTCGTCCTGATCGATCCGCAGATTGGCGAAGCGGACCGGCAGATAGGCGTAGCGCTCGCCCTGGCGCAGTTTGATGTTTTCGAACAGCGCGTGGAACGCGGCATCGAGCGCCACCGGGTGCAGGATGTGCGGGCGGGTGAAGGCACCAGCGGACGCCTCGATCGGGGCGAGGTCGATTTCGATGATCTTGTCGTCGCGCCCTGCGGCGAGCACGCGGCGGAAGGAAGGGCCGTAATCAACCCCGGCATCGCTCGCGCTGGCGTAGACGCGTTCGGCGGTCATGTGGTGCGGCAGGTCGGCGCGGGCGATGAAGGCGGGCGGTGCCGAGGCCGGGCGGGTGATGCGGCCCCGCGCATGCAGCGTCCATTCATCGCCCGCGTGGCGGGGGCGGCTCCAGATTTCGACCACGCCGGTATCGCCGGCGAGACGGACCGAGATTTCGCGCATCTGCCCGGCCTGCAGCGGCAGCCATTGCAGCAGGTCGAAATCTTCGAGCGCGATCGGGCCTTCGGGCCAGGTTTCGCGCGCGACGGCGAGCGCCATTTCGGCAAAGCCGGTGCCGGGGACGACGATTTCATCGTCGATCCGGTGATCGGCCAGATAGGGTACGATCGTGGCATCGAGCAGATGGCGCCATTCGGTGCCGCCGGCCTGCAGGCGGCTGCCGATCAGCGGGTGCAGCGGGGCGGTTCCGTAGAAATCGAGCGCTTCGGCGGTGTGGTTGTGCGGAAACTGGCGGCGCTGCCAGGCGTAGGGCGGCAGAGCGATGCGATGCGCCGGACGGTCACCGAAGGCGCGCCCCACATCGAACCGCGCGCCCGCGGCCAGCGCGCGGGCGAGGATGGCGGTGAGCGGATCGCCGGGCAGGGCGCCGTTTTTTTCTTCGACCAAGCTTGCGAGTACCGTGCCGTCGACGCCGATGTCGCGCAGCGTGTCGGTGATGTTGTTACCGAGGATCGGGCGCGGGCCGATTTCGACGAACAGCGTGGCACCCTGACGGGCGGCGGTGGCGATCGCGTCGCGGAAGCGGACCGGTTCACGCACATTGTGCCACCAGTATTCGGCATCGAGCCGGTCGCCCGCGAGGGCTGCGCCGGTGACGGTGGAGATGAAGCCGGTTGCGGTGTTGCTGGCCGCGATCGCCCCAAGCGCTTCGAGCAGGGGGGCGCGGATCGGCGCGAGCAGGGCCGAGTGAAACGGGTAGGCGAGATCGAGCACGCGGGTGGCGATGCGGCGCTTCTGCGCGAAGCGGACGAAGCGGCGGATGGTGGCTTCATCGCCCGACAACGTGACCGAGGTGGGGCTGTTGCTGGCGGCGACTTCGAGGCCGGTGAAGCCGGCTTCCTCGATCAGGGTGGTGGCCGCGTCGTGCGACAGGCTGGCGACCGCCATGGTGCCGAGACCGTGGACATCCTCCTGCTGCTGGCTGCGGTGATAGATGATGTGCACCGCGGTGGCGAGGCTGATGGCGCCTGCGGCTTCGGCGGCGGCGACTTCACCGACGCTGTGGCCCAGCACCAGGTCCGGCGCGATGCCGGCGGCGGCGAGGGCAGCGGTGAGCGATGCCTGCACCGCGAACAACATGGGCTGGGCGATGCGGGTGAATTTGAGCCGTGCCGCCAGATCGGGGTCATGCAGGGCTTCGACCAGGGACCAGCCGGCGAGCGGCTGGAATGCGGCGTCGATCGCGTCGAACCGCTGGCGGAACGCGGCGGCGCGCTGATAGGCGGTGCGGCCCATGCCGGCCCATTGGCAACCGTTGCCGGAGAACACGAAGCACAGCCGCGCCGGTGCGGCCGGTGCGGTGCCGGTGGCGATGGTGGGATTGCTGCCGGTTTGCGCGAAATTCCGTAGCGCCTGCGCCATCGCGATGGCAGAGTCGACGGGAAGGGCGAGGCGGTGGCCGGCGAGGTCTCGCTGCCAGGCGACGGCGTTGGCCACGCGCGCGGGGGCGATGTCGCTTTTCACCATATGATCGGCGAAGGCGGCGGCGGTTGCGGCGAGGGCCGCCTTGGAATGGGCGGAGAGCATCAGCACCGCCGCGGTGCCGGCGCTGGCGGCGTCAGGGGCTGGGATGCCGGGTGCCGGCGTCGCGATTTCGATGCCTTCGGCGGCGCGCAGCACGACATGAGCGTTGGTGCCGCCGAAGCCGAACGAGGAGATGCCGGCGTGCAACGTGCCGGTAGCGGCGAGCGGCAACGCCGTTGCTGCCACGGCGAGGTTGAGCGCGCCGAAATCGATCGCCGGGTTCAGCGTCTCGGTGTGCAGCGTGCGCGGCAGCAGGCGGTGTTCCATCGCCAGAACGGCTTTGAACATGCCGGCAAGACCGGAAGCCGGTTCCAGATGGCCGATGTTGGATTTGACCGAGCCGATCGGCAGGATGTCCGCGCGTTTCTGCCCGAGCGCCTCGCCGATCGCGGTGGCTTCGGCGGGGTCGCCCACGGCGGTGCCGGTGCCGTGCGCTTCGGCGAAGGACAGGCGGGCGGGGTTGATGCCGGCCTCGCCGTAGATGCGTTCGAGCAGGGCGCGCTGGCCTTCCATCGCGGGAAGCGAGATGCCCGACGTGCGGCCGTCCGAATTGATGCCCGACGCCAGAGCAACGGCGCGGATCTGATAGCCGCGCTCGAGTGCGACATCGCGCCGCGTGAGCACCATTGCGACCGCGCCCTCGGCACGGACATAGCCATCCGCCGCGGCGGCGAACGGGCGGCACAGACCGGTGGGCGAGAGCATCGAGGCGCGGGAGAAGCCGATGAAGGGGGTCGGTGAGAGCAGCAGGTTGACGCCTGCGACGATCGCGACATCGATCCGGCCCGACGCGATCGCGGCCTGGGCTTCGGCAAAGGCGACCAGCGAGGAGGAGCAGGCGGTGTCGATGGTGAAGCTGGGACCGTGGAAATCGAAGATGTAGGAAATCCGGTTGGACAGCACCGAGAGGGTGTTGCCGGTCATGAAATGGCTCTCGATCGCGGCGGGATCGGTGGTGTGCAGGTTCCCGTAATCAAGGCTGGAGGCGCCGACATAGACGCCGACCTCCGTGCCGGCCAGCGTGCTGGGCGGGATGCCGGCATTTTCGAGCGCACCCCAGACGACATCGAGCAGAAGCCGTTGCTGGGGGTCGATTTCGGCGGCTTCGCGGGGCGAAATGCCGAAGACGGCCGGGTCGAACCCCAGCGGATCGTCGATATACCCGCCCGCGAAGGTGTAGCTGAAGCCGGGCTGGCTCTTGTCGGGATGGAAGAACCGCTCGGCGCGCCACCGGCCGGCAGGCAGCGGCCCGACCGCGCAGCGTTCATCGACCAGCAATTGCCAGAACGCAGCCTCATCCGCGGCACCGGGCAGACGGCAGGCGATGCCGTTGATGGCAACCTGCGAACGGTCGGGGCGGGCGGGGTTCGTGGGTAACGAAATCAAATCACTGCTCTCTTTCGGTCTGGGCAACGCAAGAAGTTTAATATTTTGCAACATAACATGGCGCTACTCAAATCCGTAGCGCCAGGGGCGATGTTTAACAGGGCGGGAACCGATCGACCATGGACCGGGGCCGCCGACGTGAGGCAGTGTTTGTGCCGGTCGAATTGGGCGCACCGCAGAGGCCGCGGCCAGCGCGATGGCGGGCAAGGCATAAGAGGACTTCTTTTTTGTAAAAAAGAAGCAAAAAACTTTCTGACTCGGGCGCATGGTCGTTTCGACCGGCACGGGCCCAGATTAGCGAAGTTTTTTTTGCTTCTCTTTTTGTTCACAAATAAAGAGAACCTTTCTTCTGAAAACCGATTACGGCCGGCTTAAGATGCCGCGCGGCCGAGATAGGCTTCCTGCATCTGGCCCGACGCGAGCAAACTGCCTGCGCTGTCCTGGTGGATGATGCGGCCGACTTCCAACACGTAGCCGCGGTCGGCCAGTTTCAGGGCGGCGCGGGCGTTTTGCTCGACGATCAGGATGGTGACGCCGGTATCGGCGATGCTGCGCAGGCTGCGGAAGATGCTCTGGATGATGATCGGGGCGAGGCCGAGGCTGGGTTCGTCGAGCAGCAGGAGTTTGGGTTTGGCGACCAGGGCGCGGCCGATCGCGAGCATCTGTTGTTCGCCGCCGGACAAGGTGCCAGCGAACTGGGCACGGCGCTCGGCGAGGCGGGGGAACATGGCGTAGATGGCCTCGACGCTCGCGGGAACCTCGCGGGGCGGGCGGGTGAAGCCGCCGAGTTTCAGGTTTTCCGCGACCGTGAGGGTGCCGAACACGCGGCGGCCTTCGGGCGATTGTGCGATGCCGAGGCGCACGATGCGGTCGGCATTGGTGCGGGTGATATCGGTGCCTTCGAATCCGATGGTGCCGCCGGTTTTGGGCAGCAGGCCCGAGATTGCGCGCATCAGCGTGGTCTTGCCGGCACCGTTCGCGCCGAGGATGGCGACCACCTCGCCCGCCGCGACGGTAAGGGAGACGCCTTTCAGCGCCTCGATCTGGCCGTAGGCGACCCGCAAATCCGCGATGACCAGCAGGCTCATGCCGCGGCTGCCTCGTCGTCTTCCCGGCCGAGATAGGCCTCGATCACCGCGGGATCGGCGCGGATCGAGACCGCGTTGCCTTCGGCGATCTTGCGGCCGAAATTGATCACCACGATGTGGTCGCTCACCTGCATCACCACATTCATGTCGTGCTCGACCAGCAGGATGGTGACACCGGTCTCGCGGATCATGAAGATCGTATCGTTGAGGGCGGCCGATTCCGCATCGTTCAGCCCGGCGGCGGGTTCGTCGAGAATGATTAGTTTTGGTTGCCCGGCCAGGGTGCGGGCGAGTTCGACGCGGCGCTGCACGCCATAAGGCAACGCGGTCGCCGGTGCATCCGCGACGCTTTCAAGGTCGAGGCGACGGAGGATGTCGTGTGTGCGTGCGGCGAGTTCGGCTTCCTCGCCGCGCTGCGCCGGCAGGGCCAGCAGGCCCTGCCACCAGCGCTGGCGCGCGGCGAGGTGGTAGCCGGCGCGGACGTTTTCGAACACGCTCATCTCAGTGAACAGGCGGATGGTCTGAAACGTCCGGCGCAGGCCGAGGGTGGCGATGCGGGCGGGTTTGGCGCCGGTGATGTCGTTGCCCTGCCAGCGGATCGCGCCGGCGCCAGGTTTGTAGACGCCGGTGATCATGTTGAAGACCGTCGTCTTGCCCGCGCCGTTGGGCCCGATCAACCCGACGATCTGCCCCTCATTGACGGTGAAGCTCAGATCATCCACGGCGCGCAGACCGCCGAAGCTGATGCCGACGCCGTCGAGTTCGAGCAGCGCGCTCATGCGGCGCTCCGTTTGCGCGGCAGCAGGCCCTGCGGGCGCAGCACCATCACCGCGATCATCGCGATGCCGAACACGAAGTAGCGGTATTCCGCGAGACTCCGGAAAATCTGCGGCACCACGAACATCAGCGCGGTGCCCAGCAGGACGCCGGGGATCGAACCCTGGCCGCCGACGATGACGATGGCGAACAGCGTGACCGATTCGGTGAACACGAAAGATGAGGGGCTGACGGTGGAGAGTTGCACCGCGAACAGGGTGCCGGCGAGGCCGGCGAGCGCGGCGCCGAGGGCGAAAGCCAGGGTTTTCACCTTCCGGGCATCGACGCCGAGCGTGCTGGCGGCGAGTTCGTCCTGCTTGAGATATCGCAGCGCGCGGCCGAATTCGCACGTATCGAGATTGCGCATGACCAGAAGCACCAGGCCGAGCAGCGCCCAGTCGAGCCAGAACATCGCGCTCTGGCTTTCGAGCTGCAACCCGAATAGCGAGGGCACGCCGATGCCGGTGATGCCGTCCGACCCGCCGGTGATGCCGCCGGGGTTGTTCTGCATCGCGAGGACGAAGATGGCGTTGAACCCGATGGTCGCGACCAGCAGATAATCGCCGCGCAGGCGGATCAGCGGGGCAGAGAGCAGCGCGCCCGCGGCGGCGGCGAGCAGCATGGCGAGCGGCAGGGTGAGCAGAATCGGCACGTTCAGCGTGGTGTTCAGAATGGCGGTGACATAGGCGCCGATGCCAAAATAGACCGCATGCCCCATGTCGAACATGCCGGCGCGGCCGAGAATGACATCCTCCGACAGCGCGGTGATGGCGTAGATCGCGAAAAATGCGGCGATCGAAACCCAGGAGCTATCGAGCGCGAAGGGCAGGGCGAGACCAGCGGCCCAGAGCAGTGCGCCGAGCTTGAGTCCGTCCAGCTTGAAGCGGCGCATCAGACCTTCTCCGCGACGCGCTCGCCGAGCAGACCGGTGGGACGCACCAGCAGGATCACGATCAGCAGGCCGAAGGTGATCGCGTCCTGCCAGGAGCTTGAGACGTACCCGGCAGCAAAGGCGTTGAACAAGCCGAGCAGCACGCCGCCCAGCATCGCACCCGGAATATTGCCGATGCCGCCGAGAATGGCCGCGATGAAGGCGTAGAGCCCGTAGGTCCAGCCCATCGTGAAATAGGCCTCGCGGTAATAGATACCGATGAACAGGCCGCCGATGGCCCCCAGCCCCGGGCCGATGATGAACACGCTGGTGATGACCCGGTTGACGTTGATGCCCATCAGCCGTGCCGCGTCCTGATCGATCGCGGCGGCGCGGATCGCCGTGCCGAAGCGGGTGTGGTTCACGAAGAGATAGAGAGCGGCCATCAGCACCAGCGAGGCGAGGATGATCATCACCTGGACGAAGCTGATGGTGGCGCCGGCGACGTGCCAGGTGGTGGCGGGCAGCAGGTTCGAGGGGAAGACATGCACCTGCGGGCCCCAGATCAGCATGATGCCGTTTTCGATCATCAGCGAGGCGCCGAGCGCGGAGACCACCGCGGCCAGACGATCGGCCTTGCGCAGCGGGCGGTAAGCGATTCGTTCGAGCAGCACACCGGCCCCCGCGATCGCGATGATCGAGACCACGAGGGCCAGCAACAGCAGGGCGGCGCCCGGATGGCCACCGCCGGCCGAACCGGTCAGCATGGTCAGGCCGACGAAGGCACCCAGGATGCACAGGTCACCATGGGCGAAGTTGATCAGCCGCATCACGCCGTAGACCATGGTGTAACCCAGTGCGATCAGCGCATAGATGCCGCCCACCGTCAGCCCGTTGACGATTTGCTGAACGAATGTGCCCACAGCGGGCCGCGCTCAGCCCGCGGTCGGCGCGGGATAGAGGATTTTATAGGTGCCGTCTTGCTGGACTTCGAACGCGACGAACGGGCTGCCGGTGCGCTCGCCCCTTGCGTTCCAGGCGAACGTGCCGGTGAGACCCTGGAACGATTTCATGCCGTGCAGATAGGTTTCGAGCGCGGCGGGTTTGACCGATTTGGTCGCGGCGATCGCCTGCATCACCGCGCGCATGCCGTCGGCGTTGGTCAGCGTGAATACTGAAGGCGGCAGCGCGCCATATTTGGCTTTGTACGCGGCGACGAACTGCTTGGCGACCGGGTACGGCAGATCGGCCGGTGCCGGCACGTTGATGATGATCGAACCGGCTGCCGCGGCACCCGCGATTTTCGCGAAGGCGACGTTCTGATTGGCATCGCCGCCGATGAACGTGGCTTTCATGCCGAGTTGGACCATCTGCGCACGGATCAGGCCGCCATCGGAATAATAGCCCGAGAAATACAGCGCGTCGGGTTGGAGCGCCTTGAGTTTGGTCAATACCGGCGAGAAATTCTGGGAGCCTGCGTTGATGAAGGATTTGTCGATGATCGTGCCGTGCGCGGCCTTGACGTCCGCGACCACGGCATCGGCCAGGCCGGTGGCGAAGCTCGAATGGTCGGTCAGGACCGCGATCTTCTTGTCGTGCCGCACATCCACCAGATAATGCGCGGTGAATTTCGCTTCCGCCGAATTGGGTGCCGCATTGCCGAACCAGGTCTTGTAGCCGTGCTTGAGCAATTCGTTGCTGGTGCCGTCGGAGGTCTGGATTACGTTCGCCCGGGCATAGATCGGCTCGGCGGCGAGCGCGGCACCGCTGGTGTATGAGCCGATGACGGCGACGACATGGTCGTTGACCAGTTGACGCGCGCAGATTGCCGCCTGCGCCGCCTCGCCCTGGTCGTCACAGGTGATCACCTTGATCGTGCGGCCGAGCAGCCCGCCCTTGGCATTCTGCTGCGCCGCAAGCAACTTCACCGCCCGCGCGATCCCCTGGCCTTCATCGGCATAGGTGCCGGTAATCGGTGCCTGGACCCCGATTTTGATCGGGGGCGCAGCGTGTGCCGCGCCGGAAGCCCCGAGCAGTACGACGGATATGCCGAGGCCGATTGTCGATGTTCTGAGCATTCGAAGTTCCCCTGTCTGGTGATCGCCGTTCGTTGCAGATGACCGCAATGTTACATCATGAAACGCCACCACGGACAACCGGACCCGTATTGTAGGGTCCGAATGATCAGCCGGCGGGATGGGCTCCATCGAGGGTCGGGGCTCATCCGACCCTATGCGCTGGGGTGTGCTGCTGACTGAGGAGGCCGCTCGTCTTGGCGCTGTCACATCGGCGGGACGACGCCATGGACGCCGATGGCGACGGCGTCGGCGGTGATCTTGCCGTCGGTTTCGCTGGCCTTGATGAAAACGTGGGCGCCGACCATGGCATCGGCTTTTGTGCCTGGCGCGAATTTGACGATCGGTGCGGTGGGGGGAACCAGGATGGTCTGCTCGCCGCCTTTGTAGGTGACGGTGAGGCGTTTGACGCCGTCACCCGATGTGGTGGCGGCGACGTTGCCATTGGTCATGGTGCTGGCGACCTTGCGGCCGGGCGCGCTGTTCGAGACCGCGGCGACGTTGCCGTTGGTCATGGTGCTCGCGGTCCTGGTACCGCCGGGCCGGGTGGTATCGGGCAGTTTATCCCACGCATAATGGCCTTCGCCGGTGCCGCGCATCGCGTTGGGAAAGATGACGACTTCGAGGGCGATCAGCTGCGAGCCGACGGTTTTGGTCGCGGTGCCGATGTAGGTGTTCTTGTCGATCATCCCGAGCGAGGATTTTTCGACTTTGAGGAAATGGGTGCCGCCGCCGATCATGACCGGCTGGGTCTTGCCGCCGTTGGTCTTGATGGTCAGCTTATCGGCGCTGATTGCGGTGATGGTGCCGCGCAGGCGCAGCGGCGCTGGTGCTGCCAGCGCGCTGAGCGAGGCAACCGAAACCGCTGCGGCGGCGGCGAGGCTGATGGTGACGAATCGCTTCATGATGGTTGCCTTTGCTGTGAGACATTACGTCTCCGTAGAGATGGTACGCTATCGCGACGACGAAAGGCCGGAAGGGCCGGTGATAATTTGGTAATGTGCGGTGCCCGGTTTGGGAACGGATTGGACAGGCGGTGGACAAAAACGACAGCGGGGCTGTACTTTGCCGGCAATGAACTGTCCTCCCGTCGGGGAGGACGCATGGCATGACAGGAACAGCCCCATGGAATATCGTCAACTCGGACGCTCGGGCCTCAAGGTGCCGGTGCTCAGCCTCGGCACCGCGACCTTTGGCGGCAGCAACGAATTCTTTCGCCGCTGGGGCGAGACCGATGTGGCGGAGGCGGCACGGATGGTTGACCTGTGCCTCGATGCCGGGGTGAATTTTTTCGATACCGCAGATGTCTATTCGCAAGGGATGTCCGAAGAGATTCTCGGCCAGGCGCTGAAGGGCAAGCGGAGCCGGGCCCTGATATCGTCGAAGGCGACGTTTCCGACCGGCGAGGGACCGAACGAGCGCGGATCATCGCGCTATCATCTGGTGCGGGCATGCGAGGCTAGCCTGAAGCGGCTCGGCACCGATCATATCGACCTGTATTTCATGCATGGGTTCGACGCCTTGGCACCGGTCGATGAGACGCTGCGGGCGCTGGACGATCTGATCGGTGCCGGCAAGATCCTGTATATCGGCGCGTCGAATTTTTCCGGCTGGCATCTGATGAAGTCGCTCGCGACCTCGGAGAAATACGGGCTGGCGCGGTATGTGGCCTACCAGGGGTATTATTCGCTGGTCGGCCGGCATTACGAATGGGAGCTGATGCCCCTCGGGCTCGATCAAGGGGTTGGTTTGATGGTGTGGAGCCCGCTGGGCTGGGGGCGGCTGACCGGCAAGATCCGCCGGGGGCAGCCGAACACCTCCGGCCGGATCGCGGCCGGTGGGGCGGAAGGCGGGCCGACCGTCGATGACGAATATTTATATACCGTGGTCGATGCGCTCGATATCGTCGCCGGGGATACCGGCAAATCGGTCGCGCAGGTGGCGCTGAACTGGCTGTTGCAGCGGCCGACCGTGGCCAATATTGTGATCGGAGCACGTACCGAGGCGCAGCTGACGCACAATCTGGACGTCGTCGGCTGGTCGCTCACGAGTGAACAGATCGCACTGCTGGATCAGGCGAGCCATCAGACGCCGATTTATCCGTACTGGCACCAGATGGGGTTCGATGATCGGAACCCGAAGCCAACGGCCTGGTAGTTGGCGGTAGAACCCCCTGGGCGTCTTCCTTGAGGCCCACCCCTGTCAGTTGGCGATGCAGCGCTTCGTGTATCAGCCAGGCGAGGGTGTCCGCCGCGGCATCGTGCGCGAGGCCGCCTGTGGTGTGGATGTTGGAGATGCAGTTGCGCGCGCAATCGCGGCAGCCGCGTCTCGGGGCGTAGGTGAGGTAGATGCCGAGGCTTTCGGCGACGCTGAGGCCGGGGCGTTCGCCGATCAGGATGGCACAGAGCCTGGCGTTGAGGGCTTCGCCGATGTCATCGCCGATGGCGACGCGGGCCTGGGTGGCGATGACGATGGGGGCGATGCGCAGGTTTGCCAGACGGCGGCGCACGGCGTTGAGTGTGGGGATGGCGTGGGCGGCGACAGCGGTGGCGGAGAGGCCATCGGCGATAACGAAGACCGCGTCGTAGTCGCCCGGGATCAGCAGGGGCCGGCAATCGGGGTGCAGGCGGCGGCCGAGGTCGGGGCGGCGGAGATATTGTTCGCGGCTGGTGGCTTCGCTGCGGACCACGATGACCGGCGGTTCGAGCGCTGCGCGCAGGGTTTCGACATCGAGACGAGCGTGCACCGCATCGCGCGCCTTGGCGTGCGCGAGTTGGAAATCGAGCACGTCGCGGATCGGCATCGCATCGCCGATGCGGCCGAGGCCGATGCGCGCATTTGTGGTGGCGCGGAGTTTGGACCAGGGGTCGTTCGTTTGGTTGGCGACGAAATCGGGCTCAGGCGGCATCGGCGCCGATCAGGCGTTGGACGAACTGGCGTTCGGGTAGTTTGATGCGGCCTTGGCGGTCGGTCATGCCCATGGTGTCGAGCCAGGCTTCGAATTCGGGGGCGGCGCGGACTCCGAAGGTAGAGCGCAGGTAGAGCAGGTCGTGGTAGGACAGGCTCTGGTAGTTCAGCATGACGTCGTCCGCACCGGGGACGGTGATGACGAAGGTGACGCCGGCGGTGGCGAGCAGGGTCATCAGCGTGTCCATATCGTCCTGATCGGCTTCGGCGTGGTTGGTGTAGCAGACGTCGCACCCCATCGGCACGCCGAGCAGCTTGCCGCAGAAATGATCTTCGAGGCCGGCGCGGATGATCTGTTTACCGTCGTAGAGATACTCGGGGCCGATGAAGCCGACCACGGTGTTGACCAGCAGGGGTTTGAAATGGCGGGCGACGGCGTAGGCGCGCGCTTCGATGGTCTGCTGGTCGATGCCGAAATGCGCATCGGCCGAGAGCGCCGCACCCTGGCCGGTTTCGAAATACATGACGTTGTCGCCGATCGTGCCGCGAGCGAGCGACAGAGCGGCGTCCTGCGCTTCGGCGAGGATGGGGAGGCTGACGCCAAAGCCGGCGTTGGCGGCCTCTGACCCCGCGATGGATTGGAACACCAGATCGACCGCGCCGCGCCGGTTCATGATTTCGATGGCGTTGGTGACATGGGTGAGCACGCAGGTCTGCGTGGGGATATCGTAGCGCTGGCGCAGCGTGTCGAGCATGTCGAGCAGGGCGAGGCAGTTGGGCACGTTGTCGGTCGCGGGGTTGACGCCGATCACGGCATCGCCGGTGCCGTAGAGCAGGCCATCGAGCGTGGCGGCGGCGATGCCCCGCAGATCATCGGTCGGGTGGTTGGGTTGCAGCCGGGTGGAGAGGTGGCCTGGCAGGCCGATGGTGTTGCGAAAGCGGGTGACGACGCTGCATTTGCGCGCGACCGCGATGAGGTCCTGGTTACGCATCAGCTTGGAGACGCCGGCCACCATTTCGGGCGTCAGGCCGGGGGCGAGCGCCTGGAGCGCTTGGGTATCGGCCTCGTAGGAGAGCAGCCAGTCGCGCAATCCGCCCACCGTGAGATGAGCGATTGGGGCGAAGGCAGCGGCATCGTGCGTGTCGATGATGAGGCGGGTGACGTCGTCGCTCTCATAGGGGATGAGCGCTTCGCTGAGGAAGGTTTTCAGCGGTACATCGGCGAGAACAGTGCGGGCGGCGACACGCTGGGCATCGGATGTGGCGGCGAGGCCGGCCAGTTCATCGCCGGAACGGCGGGGTGAGGCACAGGCGAGAACCTGTTTCAGCGTCTCGAACCGGAAGGTCTCGCCGCTCAGGATGGCGGAATAGCGGGGCATACGGGAGTATAGGGGGAAAAAGAGCAGGGAAGCACTTCTTTTTTGTGAACAAAAAAGAAGCAAAAAAACTTTGTTGATTTGGGCCCGTGCCGGTTCCAACGCCCGTGCCCCAGGGTCAAAAAGTTTTTTGCTTCTTTTTTCCAAAAAAGAAGTCCTTCCCTTCCCTTTCCCCCACCGTACTCCCCCGCACCTCAAGACTCATACTCGTCTTATCGATCGTAGCCGGGCACGCCTCACCGCGCCGCAGCGCCTCGATCGCGGTGCGCAGGATAGCACCGGCGCGTTGGCCGATCTGGGCGGCTTCGACGGCGATGGTGGTGATAGCGGGGTGGCTGCAGCGGGCGATTTCGAAATCGCCGAAGCCGCCGATCGCGATGGTTTGCGGCACGGCGATGCCCCGGCGCAGGCATTCGCTGATCGCGCCGAAGGCGATCGGGTCGCTGGCGCAGACCAGGCCGTCGATATCGGGCCAGCGGGCGATGGTGCGGGCGAGGCCGGCGGCGCCGTGGTGCATCGAGAGCGGCGGCAGGCCGTAGCGCAGCGTGCGGGGTGGGCCGAGCCCAAGGCGGACGAGGGCTTCGAGGTAGCCGTGTTTGCGGGCTTCGCCGCGGGGGTCACGCGGCGAGGCGCCGCCGAGGAAGGCGATACGCCGGCGGCCGATGGCGGCGAGGTGTTCGGTCATCATGGCGCCGGCGGCGCGGTTGGAGAAGCCGACGACATGGCCGATCGGGGTGGCCGGCAGGTCCCAGGTTTCGACCACGGGAATTCCGGAGCGGGCCAGGCGATCGGCGACGCGGCTGGTGTGGACGCCGCCGGTCAGCACGATGCCTTCGGGGCGATGGCGCATCATGGTCTGCAGCAATTCGTCCTCGCGTCCGATGCGGTATTCGGTGGTGCCGAGCAGCAGGTCGAGCCCGGCTGCGCGCAGTTCGGCTTCGAGACCGCGCACGGTTTCGGCGAAATTGGCGTTGTCGATCGAGGGCACGATGACGGCGACGAAGCCGGAGCGGCGGCTGGCGAGCGCACCGGCGGCGGCGTGGGGCACGTAGTGCAACCGGTCGATTTCGGCGAAGATGCGCGCCTTCGTTTCGGGCGCGATGCGGTCGCCGCGCAGGGCGCGCGAGACGGTCATTTTCGAGACGTTCGCGGCCCTGGCGACGTCGTGCATGGTGGGTGGGCTGCGCGTTGGGGTGGGTGTTGGCGGTTTGGTCATGGCGGCGGTTTCAGAAGGTGAGCTGGACTTTCATGGCGCGGGTTTTATCGGCGGCGAGGGCGAAGGCCTCGGCCGCCTGATCGACCGGGAAGGTGGCGCTGAGCATGGGGGCGACATCGATCGCGCCGGTGCCGAGCAGCGTGACGGCGTGGGCGAATTCATCGGTGAAGCGGAAGGTGCCGAGCAGGTCGATCTCCTTGGTGACCAGAACCATCGAGGCGACCGGCAGATCGCCGCCGAGGCCGACCTGGACGATGCGGCCGCGCGGGCGGACCACCGACATCAGGGCCGGCAGTGCGCTTGGGGCGCCGGAGGCTTCGAAGCCGATGTCGAAATGGCCGCGATCGGCGGTGAATCGATCGAGCGCCTCGGGGGTGATGGCTTGGTCCGCACCGAGGCTGCGGGCGAGGGCGAGGGGTTCGGCGGCAATGTCGGACGCGACGATTTCACAGGCACCGGCATGGCGGGCGGCGAGCAGGATGAGCATGCCGATCGGGCCCATGCCGGTGATGACGACGCGATCGCCCGGGCGGAGTGCGGCGCGGGTGAGCGCGTGCAGGGCGACGGCGAGCGGTTCGGCGAAGACGGCGATCGATGGATCGAGCCCGTGCGGCAGTTTGACGAGCTGTCTGGCCTCGACCGTGACTTCGGTGCTGAACGCGCCCTGGACATGCGGGCGGCGCATCGCGCTGCCGAAGAAGCGCATGTCGAGGCAATGGTTGCTCATGCCATCAGTGCAGAACCGGCAGACGCCGCAGGGCAGCGCTGGGTTGATCGCCACCGCATCGCCCACCGCGAGGTCCGTGACGCCGGAGCCGAGGCCAGCAATGGTGCCGACGACTTCGTGGCCGAGCACCATGGGTTCGGCGAGGCGGACCGGGCCGAAGCCGCCGTGGCGGACATAGTGCAGGTCCGAGCCGCAGATGCCGCCACGATCGATCCGCACGCGCGCCTGGCCGGCGCCGGGCGGCGGGGCGGTGCGCGGCTCGACGCGGAGTTCGCCGGCGCGATGGATCACGATTGCGGGCATGGAAAATTCCTCCTTGAGACGCCGGGCGGCTTTGTGTTACGAGGGTTGTGTTAGCGGTAACATGCTCCGGAATTGTCGCGACGGCAACGCGGGTTATGGTACGGCTGACGCGTTTGATACGAAACCATAAAAATAGCGCCCGCCGGCCGAATGGTCAGGACCGGGCGCAGGGCAGGATGATGACGAACCAGGCGTTTGACCTCAGCGGGAAACGTGCCTTGATCACCGGCGGCAGCCGCGGCATCGGGCTGGCGATTGCGGCTGCACTCGCGCAGGCGGGTGCCGCCGTGGTGCTGAATGCGCGCGATGGCGCCGCACTCGAACAGGCGGCGGCCGGCTTGCGCGCGGCGGGGCACGACGTGGCGAGCCAGGCGTTCGACGTGATGGACCCGGCCAGCGTGGAGCGCGGGGTTGCGGCGATCGAGGCGGATGGTGCCATCGATATCCTGATCAACAATGCCGGGATGCAGCACCGGATGGCGGCGGAGGATTTCGCCGAGGCGGATTTCGACCGGCTGATGGCGATCAATGTGAAGGGCGCGTTTTTTGTCGCCCAGGCGGTCGGGCGGCGGATGATCGCGCGGCGGCGCGGCAAGATTATTAATATCGCGTCGGTGCAAAGCGAGTTGGGCCGCGCCTCGATCACGCCCTATGCGATGTCGAAAGGGGCGGTGCGGCAATTGACGCGCGGGCTGTGCGCGGAGTGGGCGCGGCATAATATTCAGGTCAATGCGATCGCGCCGGGGTATTTCCGCACCGAGCTGACGGCGGCTTTGGTGGCCGATCCCGCGTTCACCGCCTGGCTGGTCGCCCGCACGCCGGCCGGGCGGTGGGGCGAGGTGGCGGAGCTGGGCGGTACCGCGGTGTTTCTGGCCTCCGCCGCCGCCGATTTCGTCAATGGCCAGACCATCTTCGTCGATGGCGGGCTGACGAGCGTGGTATGAGCGCTGCCCAGACGCCGCCGCTGCTGGAGATGCGCGGCATCGGCAAATCGTTCGGCGGCACGCGGGCGCTGGACCGGGTGGATTTCACCGTCGGGCATGGCGAGATCGTGGCTCTGCTGGGCGAGAACGGTGCGGGCAAATCGACCCTGATCAAGATTCTGGCCGGGATTCACCGGATGGATGAGGGCAGTATCGGGTTTCAAGGGCGGGAGATCACGGGGTCGCCCGGGTTGCTGCCGATCCGCTTCATTCACCAGGATCTGGGCCTGTTCGACTGGATGACGATCAGTGAGAATTTCGGGCTGACGCTGGGGTTTTTGCGACGGATCGGGCTGATCGACCGGGCGGCGAACCGCGCGCGCACGGTGGCGGCACTGGCCGCACTCGGGCTCGATCGGCATCCGGACACGCGTATCCGCGATCTTGGCCGGGCGGAGCGCGCACTGGTGGCGATTGCCCGCGCGCTGGCGGCGAACGGCGAGGTGCTGGTGCTCGATGAGCCGACCGCGAGCCTGCCGGCTTCGGAAGTGGCGCGGCTGTTCGATGCGCTGCGGCAGTTGCGGGCGCGCGGAGTGGGGATTGTGTATGTGTCGCACCGGCTGGACGAGGTGTTCGAACTGGCGGACCGGGTGGTGGTGCTGCGCGATGGCAGGCTGGCCGGCGCCGGGCCGGTGGCGGGGCTGACGGCGGACCGGCTGATTTCGATGATCGTCGGGCAGGGGTTCGCGCGGCACCGGCGTACCGATTGCGCAGCCGGCACCGCGGTGCGGCTCGCGTGCTGGTCGGTCGTGATCGAGACGGCGGCGCCGCTCGATGCGGCGTTCCGGGCGGGCGAGATCGTGGGCCTGGCCGGGCTGGTCGGCGCCGGGCAGGAACGGCTGGGGCGCGCGCTATTCGGCCGGGCGGTGGTGCATGAGGGCGCGATCACGCTCGATGGCGCGGCCTATGCGCCGCGCGATCCGCGCCATGCGATGGCGCGGGGGATCGGGTTCGTCGCCGGCGACCGGACCGGGGAATCGACCGCGGCGCGGCTGAGCATCGCGGAGAATGCGTTTCTGAACCCGTATGCGCATGGCATGGGCGCGCTGGATTACATCACACCGCGCCGCGTGCATCGGCGCGCACACGCGCTTGGGCGCCGGGTCGGGCTGCGGCCGAACCAGCCTTGGCTGCTGCTCGAACAATTATCGGGCGGCAATCAGCAAAAAGTTGTGGTGGGGCGCTGGCTCGACCAGGGGGCAAAGCTGCTGGTGGTGGAGGACCCGACTTCGGGCGTCGATGTCGGCGCGCGGGCCGAGATTTACCGGCTGTTCGCCGAGGCGGCGGCGGCGGGGGCAACGATTTTGGTGGTGTCGTCGGATTTCGAGGAAATCGCGCAGATCTGCGACCGCGCGCTGGTGTTCGACCGGGGCGCGGTGGTCGCCGAACTGGCGGGTGAAGGGCTCACCATCGACCGGTTGATCGCGGCGGCATCGGCCGGGGTGTTTTCACGGCGACATGAAGGGAGTGCGCATGGAATCGCTCAAATCTGACGCGCTGGAGCCGAGCGGGGCCGAGCGCGAGAGCATGGGGCGCGGCGAGCTGGTGCGCCGCGGGCTCACCACCTACGGGCTGCCGATCATCACGCTGTTCCTGATCGCGCTGTTCTCGATCCTGCTGCCGGATACGTTTCCGACCGCGGACAACATGCGCGCGGTGTTCGTGGTGAAATCGGTCGTGGCGTTGCTGGCGCTGGCGGCGCTGCTGCCGATGATCGCGGGGCGGATCGATCTGACGGTGGGGTACGGCATCGTGCTGTGGTCGATCATCGCGATCAGCCTGCAGGTGCAATATCACTGGCCCTGGCCGCTTGCGGTCCTCGCCGTACTCGTGCTGGGCGGCTTGTTCGGGTTGATGAACGGCCTGCTGGTCGAGATCGCGCAGATCGACAGTTTCATTGCCACCTTGGGCACCGGCACGATCATTTTCGCTTTGGCGGAATGGTATACTGGTGGCGAACAGATGGTCGGCACGCTATCGGCCGGGTTCACCGCGATCAACGACGGGCGGTTGCTCGGGGTGATCCCCTTGCCGGTGGTCTATGTGCTGGTGATCGCCTTCGTGCTGTGGCTGGTGACCGAGCGGATGCCGCTCGGCCGCGTGCTCTATGCGATCGGTGCTAACCGGCGCGCCGCCGAACTCAACGGCATTGCAGTGCGGACCCATGTGGTCGGGGTATTCATCGCCTCCGGCGTGCTGACCGCGTTCGCCTCGGTCGTGCTGGCGGCGCAATTGCGGATCGGTACGACCAGCCTGGGGCTGAGCTATCTGCTGCCGGCACTGGTCGGCGCCTTCCTCGGCTCGACCACGATCAAGCCGGGGCGGGTCAATGTCTGGGGCACGGTTGCCGCCGAGGTGCTGCTGGCGGTCGGGATTTCCGGGATCGAGCAGCTGGGCGGGGCGTTTTTCGTGTCGGATTTGTTCAACGGCATCACGCTGGTGCTCTCGATCGGCCTGGCCGGTTTCGCGCAGCGCCGCCGCGCGGTTCATCTGAAGGCGGTGCGGCCGGCATTGGTGCCGGCACCGGCTGCCTCGGCAACAGGGGGGGATTTATGAAACCAGGAATGATCATCGCCATCGCGGCGGCATCGGCCGGATTGTCCGGGCGGGCGCTGGCCGATACCACCGTCGCGGCGGCAAAGGCGTTCGTCGCGGCGGCGACTAGCAAGACGATACCCTACACTGGCCCGACCACCGGGCCGAAGGCGGTGCCGGGCAAGTTCATTGTCTATGTATCGACCGATCAGTCGAACGGCGGCGCACGCGGTGTGGCCAAGGGCGTGGCGGCGGCGGCCAGGGCGATCGGCTGGCGGTTCCGCTTGATTGACGGTAAGGGCACGGCGGCTGGGCAGAACGCCGCGTTGTCTTCGGCGATCGCGCTCAAGCCGGCGGGCATCGTGCTGGGCGGGGTGGATGCGGTCCAATCCGCGCCGTTCATCGAGCAGGCCGACAAGGCGGGCATCAAGGTGGTAGGCTGGAATGCGTCGCCGCGTCCCGGTCCGATTGCTTCGCCCGGCGTGATCTATAATGTCACGCAGAACTCGCTGGACGTCGCGAAGGCGGCAGCGCTGTACGCCATTGCGAAGTCGGATGGACACGCGAATGTGGTGATCTTCACCACCAGCGAGTATGCGATCGCGATGGCCAAATCGGCCGAGATGGCCAAGACCATCAAGCAATGCGTGGGGTGCAAGGTGCTCGCGATCGAGAACGTGCCACTGGGCGCGACTGCGACGCGAATGCCGCAGGTGACGGCAGCGCTGCTGTCGAAATTCGGCAAGAGCTGGAATTATTCGCTGGCGATCAATGATCTGTATTACGATTATATGGCGCCTGGATTGGCCGCGTCCGGGCGGAAGGGTGATGGGCCGCCGTATAACGTGTCGGCGGGCGATGGTTCTGAATCGGCGTTTCAGCGAATTCGCTCGAAACAATTCCAGACCGCGACGGTGGCGGCGCCGTTGGAGTTGGAAGGGTGGCAATGTGTCGATGAGCTGAACCGCGCTTTCGCTGGGCAAAAGGCGGTGAGCGAGCCCGATCCGGTGCATCTGTTCACGCCCGACAACATCGATGAGGACGGCGGCAATGCCAATGTGTTCAATCCCTCGAACGGCTACAAGGCGGTGTTTCTAAAGATTTGGGGCAAATCGGCTTGACGAGACGGCCAGGACGCGCGGCTCAGGCGAGCGTGTCCTGGAGCGCCGTCAGGACCGCGAGCAGGTCGATCGGGTGGGCCGAGGTGATCTCGAGGTCGCGGTCCTCGAAGGGATCGATGCCGGGATGGTCGCTTTGCCAGGCGGCGATCGCGGCGTCGCGCGCGGTCAGCAGATCGGCGATTTCGGTCGCGAACAGTGCGAACAGCGCATTGATGCACCGGCTCGCCGGTGCGCCATCGCTGACCTGATAGGCGCGCGCGTAACCGATCGCCTGCGACGCCGGGATGAAATCATCGTCGGTGACCCAGCGATTAGTGGTGAACAGGGCGGTCGGGCGGCCGCAGCGGTCGAGCGCGATTGCGATCAGGTGATGGATCGGCGCATCCTCGGCCCGCCCGGCCGGACGAATGAAGGTGTGGATATGGCCGATTTCCGCCCAACTCGGGCCAAGTGCGCGCGCTTCGCCTGGGGCGTGGGCGTGGAAGTAATATTGCGCGCCGCTGACCGGATCGTGGACATCGCCGGGCGGATGATGTTCGAAGGCCATAAACGGCGCGCCGGCCAGCAGTTCGGCGACCAGGTTGGAGCCGCGATCCTCGATCGATCGAAGGGCGGCGACCAATCCAGCGGCGGCCGCCAGCCGGGCAGGATTGGCGGCCGGCACGGCCGGGTTTATTTGCCGGCGCAGGCGCCCGATTTCATTTTTTTGTTGGTCATCGCGGCATGGCCGGGCTTGGCGCTGGATTTTGCGCCCATCTTGCCGCCGGCGCAGGGGTTCGCAGACGTTGCAGCCTGGGCGGGTGCCGCGCTCACAAGACCGGCGATGGCTACGGCCGAACCGAGTGCGAGGGCTGTGCGTGTGATCGGGTTGGGCGCGGTTGGGTTTTTCATAGTGGTTCCTTCCAAGGTGCTACGGACGGGCCGACGGATGTGATCGGGCTGTGCCTATCAGCCTGATATACGCGGTGTCGCGGGTTTTGGTTACCGTTCGTGCCGGGGATTTTTTCGGGGCGCGGGTCTGGCTGGCCATGGACAGCGGCGGGGCGGCATTGGATGATCGGGATCGCTTCTGACGGAGGATGGATGGCGGAGGAAGACGCCAATTGGCGCATCTGGCTGGCGGCGGCGCAGGCGGGCGACCGGCGGGCTTATGGGGCGTTGCTGGCCGCCGCACTGCCATGGCTGCGGGCGCGGGCGCGCGGGCGATGGCCGACGGCCACGCTGTCGGATATCGAGGATATCGTGCAGGAGACGCTGCTGGCGTTGCACCGCAGCCTTGCCTTGTACCAGCCGTGCCGGCCGGTAGCACCGTTCCTATTCGGCATCATGAAACTGCGCGGAGCCGAAGTACGCCGCCAGCGCCATCGTCACGCGGCGCGTGAGACGATCCTGGACGATGTGCCGGCAACCTCGGAGGCGTTGCGGATGAATCCGGACCAGGATGCGGCGGTGGATCAGGCGGCGATGCAGGCGGCGATCGGGCGATTATCCCTACGCGATCAGGAGATTCTCGATATGCTTAAATTGCGGGAACTGAGTTTGCTTGAAGCTGCCGCGGTTTCCGGGCTGACCGTGACCGCGTTGAAGGTCGGTACGTTCCGGGCGATCCGGCGGCTGCGGCATGCCATGGGGGTCGAGGATGTCGAATGAACGTCTGATCACGGCGCTGGCCGATGAACTGAGCCCGGTGTACCGCGCGCCGGCGCCCGCGCGCTTGACGATGTGGTGGCTGGCCGTGACGGTGCCGATACTGGCGCTGGTGACACTGATGATGGGGCCGCGTCCCGACGTACTGTCGTTGCTGCTGCGGCCCGACTTTGCGCTCGACGAGGCGCTGGCGGTGCTGACCGGGGTTGCCGCCGCCTATGCTGCGTTCTGTGCCGGCCGACCTGATCAGCCGGGCTGGAAACTTCTGCTGCCGGTGGGGGCGATGGCGCTTTGGTTGGGTGTGCTGGGCCGGCAATGCATGTCGCTATCGGTCAGTACGCAGGGCGGTGCGCTGAGACTGCATGTCGATGTGATGTGCGTTCCGGCAATCGCTGTGGCGGGCATTGCGCCTGCGGTTGCGATGGTGGTGCTGCTGCGGCACAGCCCGATGTTCCGCACTGCGCACGCATGTCTGTGCGCGGCGCTCGCCGCAGCGGCGCTGGCAGAGTGCGCGCTGCGACTGTTTCATCGGGCGGACAGTTTCGCGACGATGTTGGTCTGGCAGATGGGCAGCGTCGCCCTGTTCACCCTAGCGGGCAGCCTCGTTGGGCGGGCAATTATCGGGCGGGCGCAACCGAACGGCCTCGCTTCGCACGTCGAATCCTGACGTGTTGCCGCTAGGCAATGGGGCTTTGGAGTGTCACGCGGTGAGCTTCAGCGTGATCCGCACGATCAGGCCGGGCGCATGGTCGAGCAGGGCGATCGTGCCGCCGTGCAGGCCGACGACGGCATTGACCAACGCGAGGCCGAGGCCGTGGCCGGCGGTGGTGCGCGCCGCATCGAGCCGGACGAAGCGGCGGAAGACACGTTCGCGATCGGCATCGCGGATGCCGGGGCCGCGGTCGGCCAATTCGATCGTGAGGACGCGGTCCTGCGCGTGCGCGGCGAGAGTGATGGCGATGCCGGGCGGGCAGTGGCGGATTGCGTTCTCGATCAGGTTCACCATCATCTGAGTGATCAGCGCGGTATCGCCCTGAATGATCAGATCGTCCGCGATCGCATGGGTGAGGCGCTGGCCACGGTCTTCCGCCACTGGTTCGTAGGATTCCGCCAATGCGCGGCACAGGGTGGACAGGTCGACCTGCTCGAAATGCCCTTGCACCGCCCCGGCCTCGACCTCGGCGATCCGCAACAGGGCAGCGAAGATCGCAATGATCTGTTCCACCTGCTGCAACGCCTGAGCGTAGCCCGGATCGGTCACCGTGCGTCGCTGGGCCTGCACCAGATGATCGCGCAGCCGGGTGAGTGGCGCCCGCAGATCATGCGCGATGTCGCTGGTGACCTGGCGCGCGGTTTCGACCAGGCGATCGATCGTGGCGAGCATCAGGTTCAGGTCGGTGGTGAGGAAATCCAGCTCGTCGTCGATGCCGTACAGCTTGATCCGGTGCGACAGATCGCCCGCGACGATCTGTCGGCTCGCCTCGCTGATCGCGCGCACCCGTTGCAGACTGTAAAGTGCGATCAGCAGGCTCATCACCAGACCGAGCGAGATCATGAAGCCGAACACCCCGGCGAACACCCAGGCGATTTCGGTATTCAGCCGCGCGAACACCGATGCATCCTCACCGATGAACAGGATGTCGCCGTCGGACAGGCGCTGACCGATGCCATCGATCGCGCGCACACCCGGCGGCATCCCGGGCAGGTTCCAGCGCGTGAGGTGGCGCCAGAGCAGCGGGTTGGAGGGCATAGGGATATTTCCAGCGCGCTCGACACCGTTCGTATCGGTCAGCGCGTAGAAAGTATGGCGCTCCTGCAGCGTTGCCAGCTCGATTTCCGAGCGCAGCGAACTACCCGAGGACAGGGCATCCGCGATCAGATCGGCGCGGTCGCCCGCCACGATCGGGCTGAACTCCTGGCGGGCGGCGCGGGCGGTCGCGCCATAGATCATGGCGAACACGATGATGGCGCCGATGGTCGAAAGCATGGTGCCCAGCACGGCCAGCCGAAAGCTGGCCATGCGGAACACGCTGCCGCGCTCAGCCGGGGCTCTCATGCGCCACCCGATAGCCGACACCCCAGACGGTGTGGATCAGCTCGCAGTCGAAGCCGCGATCGACCTTGGCGCGGATGCGGCTGACGTGGGACTCCACCAGCGAGGTCTGCGGGTCGAAATGGAAATCCCAGACCGCCTCGAGCAGCATGGTGCGGGTGACCACTCGGCCGGCGTTGAGCATCAGGAATTCAAGCAGGCGGAATTCGCGCGGTTTCAGCTCAATCCGCTGGCCGGCGCGGGTTGCGACCTGGCTCAGCCGGTCCAGCGTAAGGTCGTGAACCGCGAGGGTGGTGGCGGGGCGCTTGTAGGCGTGGCGGCGGGCGATCGCGCCGATCCGGGCGACCAGCTCCTCGATCGCGAAGGGTTTGACCAGGTAATCATCGGCCCCGGCGCGCAAGCCCTCGACGCGTTCATCGACCCGGCCGAGCGCCGTCAGGAAAATGACCGGGGTGGCGATCGCCATCGAGCGCAGGGCGGTCACCACGCCCAGCCCATCGAGCTGGGGCAGCATCCGATCGACCACCATGGCGTCGAAATCGGTGGTCGCGGCCATCAGCAGGCCGGCGCGCCCGTCCGGCGCGGTCGTCACCTCGTCGCCCCCGGCGGCGAGCTCGCTGCGGATGAATTCGAGCGTGTGCGGATCATCTTCGATCACGAGGATGCGCATCAGCCGGCGCTCCGCAATCCGGGCGTGCGCGGTTTCAATGGTTGACCGCCTCCAGCGGCCGGCCGGCGGTGTTGGGGCCGAACACCGCGACGATGACGATGCCGATCGCCATCGCGACGCCGATGAACACCGCAAGCGCCGGCACGCCGCCGTAGAACAGGAAATAACCGACCGCGAGCCCGGCGAAGGCGGCGGCGAGCCGGCTCCAGGACCAGACGATGCCGACACCGCCGGCGCGGATCCGTGTGGGGTACAGCTCGACCTGATAGGCATGATAAGCGCAGGACATGATGTTGGCCGAGATGGTGAACAGAACACCCAGGCCAATGAGCAGTGCCGGGGCGGTGGCCGCGGAGAAAGCGGCCATGAACAACGCCATGCCGAGCAGGCCGCACACGATCTGGGTACGCCGCTCGATCCGGTCGGCGAACAGCATCGCGAGCAGCGGGCCGAGCGGCGACGCGGCGGCGATCACGAAGGAATATTCGAGGCTGTTGGTGAAGGTAACGCCGCGCGCGATCAGCAGGGTCGGGACCCAGGCCGCGAAGCCATAAAAGCCGATCACCTGGGCGATGTTGAAGATCGACAGCATCAAGGTGCGTTCGGCGTAGCGCGGCGAGACGAGTTCGCGCAGCGCACCGGCACAGGATTGCTCGGGTGTGGCAGGCGCGGGTTCGGGCAGGCGCGCCGCACCGGTTTCGGCGAGGATGCGGCGCTCGATGGCGGTGACCACCGCATCGGCCTCGGCCTCGCGCCCGTGCAGGGCGAGCCAGCGCGGGCTTTCGGGAATGCGGCGGCGGGTGAACCAGATGAGCCCGCCGCCGAGCGAGCCGATCAGAATGACCCAGCGCCAGCCATCGAGCCCGGCGGGGCGGAGCGGGACCAGCAGCCACGACAGCAGGGCGACCACCGGCACGACGCAGAACGTTACGAACTGGTTGACCGCGAACGCCCGGCCGCGCGCGCGATAGGGGATGATCTCGGCGATATAGGTATCGATGGCGATAAGTTGCGTGCCGAAGCCGAGGCCGGCGGCGAACCGCCACAGGTTCAGCCCTTCGCCGGTCCGCTGAAACGCCATGATGGCGGTGCAGATCATGTACCAGACCAGCGACCACGTGAACACGGTGCGCCGCCCGATCCGGTCGATCACCGGGCTGATCAGCACCACGCCGGCCCAGAGTCCGGCAAAGGTGCAGAACACGAACGAGCCGATGCCGTGCACCGACAGGACATCGAGCACATCGAGGAAGCCAAGGCTTTGCGGGGTGAACAGGCCCGCGCGCAGCAGGCTGGGGGCGATGTAGCCGGTGAGGAACAGGTCATAGAACTCGAACATGCCGCCGAGCGAAATCAGCACGACAAGCGTCCAGATCGCGCGCGAGGACGGCAACCGGTCGAGCCGGGCAGCGATCCGTGCGGCAGCGATCTCAGACATCGGACATTTCCTTTGGCCCGTTATGGAGCCGCGCACCGGCATCGTCCAGAACCTGGCGATGCCGGCGGCCGGATCGTGGTTACTTCGTAAAGCCTTCGAGCTGGTTGGCCTTGTCGGCGTAGGCGTTGGAGTAGGTGATCGTCAGGTTGACCGGCTTGATGATCTTGCCGGCCAGTTTTTCGACGTCGAACACTTTTTGCGGGCCGTCCTTGGGCATCCGCCCATCAGGCAGGAACTGGCCTTTGTCCTCGTTCAACGCCTTGATGTAGGCGGCCTTGGTCGAGAGCGGGCTGCTGACGAAATCCTTCGGCAGATGGTCCGCGATGTCGGCCGCGCTGTGGGTCGCGATCCAGTGCATCGTCGCGACCATCGCGTCGACCACGTGCTGGGTCCGCACCGGGTGTTTCTTGACCCACGATGCCCGCGCCAGCACCGAAGCGGCGGGCCAGAAGCCGCCGAGCCATTTGTTGACGCCGGCACTGGTCGCGAGGTCGATCGTGGAATGGCCGATGCCCATGGTTTCGATGGCGTTGACGGTCGGCTGCGTCGTCATGCCGCAGACGATGCGGTGATGTTCGAGCGCGCTGATCAGCGTTTCGCCGGCACCAACGCCGATGCGGTGGTATTCTTGCGTGGTCAGATGATAACGGGCGGCAAGATAGAGCGTCAGGTCATCGGTGCCGGAGCCTAGGTCCGTCACACCGACCGATTTGCCCTTCCAGTCGGCGGGGGTCCTGATGTGGGTCCCCTTGCCGCACATGATGCGCTCGCCCGGCGCACCGCTGAGCTGGGCGATGTCGATGACGTTCTTGCCGTGCATCTGAAAATCGATGGTGTGCACATACCACGCGCCGGCCATGTCGACCTGACCGGCGACCATCGCGTCCTCGGCCCCGATGCCGCCTTCCTGCTCGGTGCTCAACACCATGTCGATGCCGTATTTTTTGAAGAATCCGAGGTCTTGAGCGAGCTGGTAGGGCAGGTAGATCTGCTTGTCGATGCCGCCGACCATCATGCTGACCTTTTGCAGCTTGGGCGCGGCATGGGCGGCGGGTGACGCGAGCACGCCGGTGGCGACCACCGCCGCGGCGGCGATATCGCGCAGCAGGCTTGCCGGTGAATGTTTGAACATTGGATGATCCTCCATGATTGTTGAGACTGGTCGTGGCCGGGGGACTACAAGCCGGCCTGGCTTGTTTCGGAGGCGGCGGGCGGCCGCCAAGCGAGCAACCGGCGTTCGGCGATCGACATGAGACCCTCCGCCGACACCGCGATCAGACCGATGATGAGCATCGCCCCGAACACGCCGTTGGTGTCGAAATTGTTCTGTGCCGTCGCGATCACGAGGCCGAGGCCCTTTTGCGCGCCTAGGAACTCGCCCACGATCGCGCCGATGATCGAGAAACCGAGCGCGACATGCAGGCTCGCGATGATCCAGGTGGTCGCCGAGGGCACCACGACGTGCCAAACCACCTGCAAGCGCGAGGCGCCGAGGATGCGGGCGTTGGCGACCAGATTGCGATCGACGCTGCGTACACCCTGAAACGCATTGAAGAACACAACGAAGAAGACCAGCACGGCCGCGAGCATCACTTTCGAGGGCAGGCCGAGCCCGAGCCAGATCACGAAGATCGAGCCGAGCACGATGCGCGGCAGCGCATTCACCATTTTGATATAGGGGCCAAGGATATCCGCCAGCAGCGGGATTTCACCGAGCAGCACCCCCATCACGACGCCGCTGATCACACCGGCGGCGAAGCCAAGCAGTGCTTCTTCCATGGTCACCCAGATCTGCAGCCAGAGCGAACCATAGGCGGTGCCGTGGACCGCCCAGTCCGCGAGGCGCAGGACAATGCCCCAGGGCGAGCCGGCGAAGAACGGGTCGAGGATTTTAAAATGGGTAAGCAACTGCCAGCCCGCGACGATGACGATGAAGGTACCGATCTGGCCGGCACGCACCGTGCGCTTGTAGTTGCGTACCCGGCGGCGTGCGGCAACGGCGAGCGGGTCTTCGACCTCGAAGGCCTGCGCCGGGCCGCCGCGCGGGGTGATCGGGGCGTCGCTCATGATGCGGCTCTCTGCGCGGTGGCGGCAGCCGACAGGGCATAAGTGCGCTCGACCTCCTCGCGCAAGGATTCCCATATCTGGCGGTAGAGTTCGAGAAAACGCGGTGTGAACCGGATATCCTGCACCGCACCGCGCGGGCGCGGCAGATCGATCTCATAGACAGCCTTCACGGTGGCCGGTCCGGCGGTCATCACCACGACCAGATCGGCCATTGAAATCGCCTCCTCGAGGTCGTGGGTGACGAACAACACCGATGGCCTGGTCTGCTCCCACAGGCGCAGCAGCTCATTGGTCATGATGGCGCGGGTCTGCACGTCGAGCGCTGAAAACGGCTCGTCCATCAGGAGCAGGCGCGGTTTGTTGATCAGCGCCGCCGCCAGGCTGACGCGCTTGCGCATGCCGCCGGATAGCTGGTGGGGGTAATGATCCTCGAACCCGGCGAGGCCGACCACGCCGAGCCAGCGCCGCGCTTCGGCCAGCGCATCGCGCGTGGCCATGCCGCGGAATTTCGGGCCGAGCGCCACGTTGTCGAGCACCGATTTCCACGGCATCAGCGCATCGGTCTGAAACACGAAGCCGGCGTTGGGCGTGATGCCGTCGACCGGTTTACCGAACACCCGCACCTGGCCGGCGCTGGCGCGTTCGAGCCCGGCGGTCAGCGTCAGGGTGGTGGATTTGCCGCAACCGGTGGGTCCGACCACGGCGCAGAACCGACCCGCCCCGACACGCAGATTGACATCGCGGATCGCCGTCATGGTCGAGCCGGTCGGCGTGACGAAGCGTTTCGTCACACCGGTCAGTTCGATGCCGTCTTCAGTTGATACACTCATATCGATACTCTACTTTTGGTAGCGGGGCTGTTGGTAGCGGCGCTGTTGTTGGCGGGCTCAGAAATGCCAGATCCCCCCGAATTCGAAACGATCGGCATTTTTCGGCGGCACGTTGGTGCCCCGCTGGAACTGCTTCTGGCCGATCATGCCTTCGATCCCGAGATCGACGCTGGGCACCGGCCGGTAAATCAGGTTGATGTGGGCGGTCTTGGTGGCGATCGCGTTCGCGGTATCGACCGGCAGGAAACCCGCGAGGTTGAGATGATTGTAGCCGATCGCGACGGTCGAACGCAGCTTGGCGGTCCAGAAATGCTGGATCCAGGCGGTGAATCCCTGGTCGTCCTGCACTTTCGAAGCAATGGTCAGCGGCGTCCCGGTCACGCCGTTGTCAACCGCCAGCACCGAGGCGACGTTACCGCCGAAATCATCGGGGATGTAGCGGCCGATCGCGCCGGACCAGAGCTGGGCGCCGATGTTGTCCTGCCCGAAGCCCTTGTTGATCGCACCGAGGTTGAGGGTGGTGCCGACCAGGCCGGCGCCGGTGATATGGCTCACCCGGTCGCCGTAGCCATCGGTGTAGGCGACGTCGCGTACCACCGCGCCGAGCTGAAAGTGTAGCAGCTTGCTGGTGTATTGATACCGCGCGCTGAAATCGGGCATCGGCTCGGTGACCGAGGGAACCTCGATATTGTTGCGGGTGTCCTGATAGCCGCTTTGCGGGCTTTCCGCCGCGATCGAGAAGATCGATGCCTTGTTGAACGGAAAGGTCAGGCGGATCTGTTCGGTGCGCTCAGCCGGAATGCCGGCCGGGCCGCCGTTGTCGAAGGTCTCGGGCGTGTCGGTCGCATCGAGGAAGTTGGAGTTGAGCATGCCGAGCGTGAGCGGCCCGATGGTGCCGTAGGCGAACACGATGCGCGCTGAATAGGAGTTGTTCTGCAGCGCCTGATTGTAGTCTCCGCCGGCGACGAACCCATAGAAATCGAGCGCGAAATTCGTGGTGATCGGGCCGAGGTCGCTCGCCGTGCTGGTCTGCACGATCAGGCGCGAGACCTTGCTCTGGAACTGGAAATCGCCTGCGGTGGCGCGTCTTGCCGGGCTGGGCGGCAGCAGATTGCCGATCGAGAATTTCGGGCCGAAATTCTGGGTCGGGCTGTATTCGGCCTGGAAATTGATGAAGCCGCCGATATGGATCGAGGTATTAGTCCCCGGAATCACGAACGAGCCCGGCAGCGCACCCATGGTAACGTACTGGTTGTTCGGCAGGCCTTCCTGCTGCGCCCGGGTGGGCGATTCCTTCTGGGACATGGTGGCAAGCACGGCATTGCGGGCGGCGATCAGGGTTTCATCGTGTTTCTGGCGGGTGGCCATGGCGGCGGCTCGTTCGCGCATGGCCAGCGCGCGCAGATGTTCCTTGCGCTCGACCTCGGCCTGATGAGCCTGAATTGCGGCAAGCTTGGCCGAGAGCGCATTGATCTGGGCTTGCAACTGGCCGATCTGGTCGGCCCATGCCGCGCGCGGCATGGCGGCGGCCAGCGCGATGGCCGAGCAGACAAATAGAGCGTGTTTGGAAAGTCTCATCGGCACCGTTCCTCCCAGAACATTTTTTCGATCAGCCCGATCCGGATGGCCGGGCCAGTTGAGGGAGGGGATGACGGATCGGTAATTCCGCATCCATGGATGAAATCGTGTGGATTTGTAATGTGCAGCGGCCGGTCTCGCGGAGCCGGCCCGGGCAGCCTAGCGGATTGGGTCGTACTGCGTGTCCGGCGCATCGGGCGCGCCGGGGGCAGTGGCCCAGGCGAGTTCGACCAGCGTGACGATGCGGCGCCCGGCGCCATCGGTCTGGCAGACGATCAGCCCCTGTTCCTCCATGTAGGTGAGCAGGCGGCGGGCACGGCCGAGCGAGCGGGTGCCGTAGGCGCGCGCGATCGCCTGATCACCCGGGCACGGCAGACCCTCGCGGGCGGTGCGGGCGATCATCATGAAAATACCCTGGATATCCTCGGGCAGCACGGCGGCGCGGGCTGCGATGTCGCGCCAGATATCGTCTTCGGCCATGTCGGTGCTGATGCCGGCGCGGGCGCGGGTCAGCATGCGGCGGAAGGTGACCAGATCGGGGGCGACGGTGCCGAGGCCGGCGATCCGGCAGCGGACCAGGAAATCCTGATACAGCACGCCGATCGCGCGGAACCCGGCTTCGGGGTCGGCCAGGATGGCGGCCAGAATCCGGTCGAGCCGGGCCGCGCGTTCGGCCCGCTCGGCCGAGCTCACGTCCGGCTCGGGCGATGGGCTAAGGTTTTCGGCGACCAGCGGTGTCGCGGCCATCAACTGACTCAGCAAATCAGGTGGCGGCGCCGCGGGGGTGCGGCGCGGCAGGCGCACGGCATCGGGCGGCGTTGCGGCAAGGATGACGGCGCGGGCATCATCGAGTGCGGCTTCGGGCAGGGGCAGCAAAGATGGCGGCGCGTTGCGCGGCTGGGTTGCCGTGCCGCCGATGCGTATGCCGAGCGGACGGCGGCTGAGCGCGGGGCCCAGCGCCATGAAATGGCCGCGTTGCAGATCGCGGAACACTTCGGCCTGGCGGCGTTCCATGCCGAGCAGATCGGCCGCGCGGGCCATGTCGATATCGAGGAAGGTGCGGCCCATCAGGAAGTTCGACGCCTCCGCCGCGACGTTCTTGGCCAGTTTGGCGAGGCGCTGGGTCGCTATGACGCCGGCAAGGCCCCGCTTGCGGCCGCGGCACATCAGATTGGTCATGGCACCGAGGGCGAGCTTGCGCGCCTCATCCGACACCTCGCCGGCGACGGCGGGAGCGAACAGCTGCGCTTCATCGACCACGACCAGCATGGGGTACCAATGGTCGCGGCCGACTTCGAACAGGCCGCCGAGGAAGGCGGCGGCGCGGCGGAGCTGGGTTTCGGCATCGAGCTGTTCGAGGTCGAGCACGATGGAGACGCGGTGGATGCGCGCGCGTTCGCCGGCGAGTTGCAGGTCCTGTTCGGTATAGAGCGCGGCATCGATCACCAGATGGCCAAACTGTTCCGCGAGGGTGATGAAATCGCCCTCGGGGTCGATGATGGTCTGCTGCACCCAGGGTGCGGCTTGTTCCAGCAGGCGGCGCAGCAGATGGGATTTGCCGGAGCCTGAATTGCCCTGCACCAGTAGCCGGGTCGCCATCAGTTCCTCGAGGTCGAGCAATGCCGGCGCGCCGGCCGCAGTGGACCCCATATCGATTGCAGTCGTCATGTCTTGATGTGTAGCCCTTCATCATGGATGGGCTCATCGACCGTGCCTCACCCGGAGGGGCTTTACCCCGCCGGCGGTGGCACCGCCAGACGTGGGAGGAAGGGGTGGCGTTAGGCGGATGTTAGGAATGATGCGGTATCACCGTTTTTGTTGCAGCGGTCTGAAGCGTTCCGCCTATCCACAGAGAAAAACCCGATCGATCGCTGCCGGTTTTCTTTGTGGTCCAAACAAAAAATGGACTTTGACATGATGCTTGATGCCGCTGCAACGCAAGAATGGATGGGGCGGTTGCGCGAGGCGACATCGGCGCTGTTGCCCCATAGCGGCGCACTCGACTGGCTACTGCGCCAGACCATACACACCCATATGCACCGGCTCGCGGTGCTGCCCGCCTTCGGGCTTACGCGCGGCATGATCCGAGTGCTGGACGTGGGAGCCGGGACGGGTGCGCTCTGCCTCGATATCGCATGGCTGTGCGGACCGGAGGCGCAGATTATCGCGGTTGATCGGGATGCGCAGAGCATCGCGCTGCTGCAGGACCTCGCAGCACGCCTCGGCTGCGCGATCGAGAGCCGGCGCGGCGAGGCGTATCGGCTGCCGGTTTCGTCTGCGAGTGAGGATTTGACAGTGTCGCGATTTCTGTTTCAGCACCTCGATCAGCCCGCGGCGGCGCTGGCTGAAATGATCCGGGTGACGGCGCCGGGCGGACGGGTGGCCGTAATGGATGTCGATGACGGAGCCTGGCTGTCCTATCCCGAGGAGGCGCCGGTTCTGGAGCAATTGAACGCAGCGATCCGGCAGTTGCAGGCGTCGACCGGAGCGGGGCGGCATATCGGGCGACGGCTGTATCATCTGTTTCGATCTGCCGGGTTGACTGAATTGCAGGTCCTGTCGGTGCCGCGTGTTCGACTGGGTACCTATTACGGACGCAACCATGAGCTCGAGGCACATCATAAGGCGTATTACCTCAATTATCGCGAGGCGCTGATCGGCGCCGGCCTGATCACGGCGGCCGCGTTCGATGACGCGATTGCGGCCCTGGATCGGTCGATCGATAACGATAATTTCGGATTCTCTTCAGATTTCATTGCGATCGGCAGGGTCCCTGTGCGAGGGTGAGCGACGGGGGCCGATGCCAAAGGTGTATGCGCTTGAAGTGTAAAAAGACGCTCAGGGGACGCACTTTGCTTCCCCTGAGCCTGAGCCCACGACCCGACTTCCAGTTCGTCCGCTCAGACAGGCGGGGCGATCTCCGAGGCGGGATCAGGGATATCAGCGAGGCTGCTGATCTGATTGTTGATACTCGTCAGTTCTGCTTATCAGGCGCCCGCCTGCGTCTGGTGACTGGAGGTCGCGGCGTTGACGGCGTGCGGGTGCACCGGAAACTGGGTGCCATAGGCATTGTTGATTTTCTGCACTAGCCGGTCCTGTTGGGCAGCGGTCGGCGCAGCTTGGGCGATGACGGGCATTGCAAAGCTGAGGGTGGCTGCAAGTACTGCAAAGGTAGAAAATTTGGTCATGATACCATTCCTTGAGGGGGGCTGATCGATCGGTGGTGTGTGCGGCCGGCCGGAGACCGGCTGGCCGCGATGGTCGTTCAGGCAGCAACGCGGTTGCGTGCGATCGCCTTCAGCTGATCGGCGTGGATCGTGCGGCCTTCAGCCAGTTTGGCGTTGTGGACGGCAGCCTTGCTGGAGTGCGCCTTCACGATGATCGGGCTGGGCTGATAGATCGCGGTGCCGACGTCGGCGTTAGCAGCAACCGGAGCAAACGCACCGACAATACTCAGAACCGACGCAAAAAGGGCAAATTTACGCATGGTAATCTCTCCTTGATCAAACGACGCAGGGGGTCCCCTGCTCTGGCTCGTCAAGTAACTCCTCCGTAGCAATGCATTAAGTTGGGTAATCACTCTAATACTTATGCACTTAAAATATGAATATGCGCGATCGGTAAATGACCGTGCCACGCGGCCGCGGGCGCTGGCCCACCGTTGTGGCCGGTGCGGTTCGAGCTCGGGCTCTCAGTGGTCGGGCTGCCCCTCGATTTCGGGCGGGTCCACATGGGGGCTCGGCGTATCGATGTGCGGCGGGCTGATGTCCGGCCGTTCGATATCGGGGGTTGGAGGGACCGGTTCCTCGAGTTCAGGAGGTTCGATTTCAACCGGCGCACCGACATCGTCAGGCGGCGTTATTTCGGTGTCCGTTCCGGATTGCGGCTCCACCACATCGCTACCCGGCTCCTGGCTTTCGGTCTGGGTGGCCCCCTCCGCATGGTTGATGCCAGGTCCAGAAAGGTCCGGAGCGACCGGCGTGTCGATATCGATGTGCTCGATCGCGATGGTGTTTGGCGCCGTGACGCGGCCATCAATTTCGACAGAGGCGAGACCGTTAAGCTCGACTTTGGGTGACGCGCCAGTCGCCACCATGCCGTCGGCAGCGACAATGCGTCCCCCAACGAGGGTTCGAAAGTAGTTCTGCACCTCAACCCGGGTGCCCGGCGCGCCAAGCACGATCGGCTGGCGGGTCAGGCTGGCGGCGCGCAAGCCGGCATTGGTCATGGTGCCGGTAACGGCGACACGCTCGCCAGGCCGCAGGCCGGCGGTGAGGCGGGGTGAGGCGCTGACCGGCGTGCCTGCCACCGCAACGATCCCGGATTTAACGGCGGTGACCATTGCCTCCAGGCGGAACATAGCGCTCGGTGGGAGTACCGAGACCCGCTGCGCCGCCCAATAGCCGTTTGACAAGCGCTGAGCTGAGACCGCTACCGTATCGCCCGGCCGGATGCCTGAAAAGGGTTCACCGGTCGTGGCTGCAACCACACGTTGGCCGAGCACTGTGAAGGCGCTGCCCTGGCCGGCGACGGCGGTGACGCGGCCGATGATTGCATCGCGGATAGAAATGCTCAGTGCGAGGCCGGTGTGCGGTCCGGTGAGAACGCCACGGACTTTTGCAATGTCACCGATCCGCAAGGCCGCGACGGGTGCTGCGCGACCATTGATCGTAACCAGGGTTTGGCCGGAGATGGCGTATTCGCGTCCGTTTACAAAGACGGAACCGAAACGTTGGATCGGGCCGTACCCGACGATCGGCGTTGCGCGCCCGCGGACGCCGGTTCCACCGATACCGCCGGTCTCCTCGCCGGTTGACGCACGGATACCTGTGCCGCCGATGCCGCCGGTTTCCTCGACCTGGGCACGGCCGGAGGTCGAAGTTGCGGCCCAGACAGTGATCAGCAGCGCGACCAGGGCAAAGCTGCGGTTGACCCATGGTTGGCGCATCACGGTCGGTCCTCGGAGTCGGTTTCGTAATAGTATACGCCGAGACGAAGGCGGCGAAACGTCCCGGCTGCCGGCGTGGTTTCGGCATCGGTACTGGCAAGGTTGCTGTCCATCAGACGCTCGTTCGCCTGGCGAAGCAGGCGGTCCGCCATGTCGGCCAAAATCGGACGGGCGGCGTCCAACCGATCGGCGCGGATGGCGTTGTGGAACAGGGCGCGCTCGATGAACGGCGTGTCCGAGCTGGATAGGTTATGAAACGCGCTGCGTAGATGGTCGCTGACGTTTGAGGCGAGGAAGAGCATTTTTTCACGAGGGGCGGCGGGTGTGTAGGTGGGTCGCAGCAATCGGAGTCGCTCGTCGGCGTCTTGTTCGACGACGCCGGCGCGGAGCAATTCATCGATCACGGTGCGAGCCCGAACATCAATTTTGGCGGCGCGGAGCAGATCGTCGAAACTGGTTGTGGTGCCGTCGCCATGCGCAGCGAGCGGACGGGGTTCACCGGCGGCATTGCGGAATGCCGGGACCGACACCCAGGTGGCGACCGCACGGGCGGCCATGTTGATGCCGGCCATTGGATCTCGCTCTGTCGGGCTGGGCCGCGTCGTTTCGTCGCGCAAGCGCTTGACCTCGCGGCGGTTGATGCCGGTTATCAGGCTAATCTGGCTGTCGGTCGCGGCTTCATCGCCGTTGTGGATTTTCAAGGCTTCCTCGACAAACACGCGCTTGAGCAAGTCGCGCATGGCGATGTAGCCGACGCCCCGCCGCATCAGATATGCGATGAGCGGACGTAGGACGCGCCTCAACATCGTTTCGAGGTCAAGCTCCATCAGGCAATACTCATGACGATCGTTTGTCGGGGACTCAATCGGGATAGGCCTATGAACCAGTTTATACCTAACGGCATCCGTTCATGCGTGTAACTTTTACCCACATACACGATTTTGGTAGAAGTTCAAGTTTTTATACGACGATCCGGCCATTGAAACGACATGATTTTCGTGAATGTATCGGCTCTGTAGGCGATCTGGTGGGAGACGTGCGGGTTTTATGGGGAGGCGGACGCGTATTCTTCTTGTACTTGGTCTGGCGACCGGTACGGCGGGCGCTCAGGCACAGACGGCAACACCGGGACCGTTCCGCATCAGCCTCGAGCCATCGTATTTCACGGGTCGCTTCGGAGCGGCCCACGGGTTTCGGATTTACAATCTGCCGCTTGCGATCATCTACCGCGAGAATCTATTGCGAGTTCGCATCGAAATACCCTATGTGGCGGTGGCCGGAGCGGGGCTCCTGAGCGGTGGTACGGTGCTGCGAGACCGCCAAAGTACCGCGCTGAGACGCGGGCTGGGTGATGCGTGGATCAGTGCACAATACCGGGTGTTGCCAGGGCAGGGCTTGACTCCTTCGATCAGGCCTTTGATCAAAATCAAAATACCTTTTGCTTCGCGAACGCGTGGGCTTGGCACCGGACGGGTAGATGGCGAGCTGGGCACGCGGTTCAGCTGGCGGGTCGGGACGCGGATTTTTCCCTATGCTGAAATCGGCTATCGCCTCAACGGTCGCGCCCACGGACTCAGGCTGCGTAACGCTGTGACATATCAACTTGGTGCCAGTATCGCCTTGGCTCAGCAGCAATATCTCACTGCCGTTTTCATCGGGCACAGCGCGTTTCAGTACCATGTTCGCCCGACTGACTCGATCGTTGCGGCCTATAATGTCACTTTGAGCCCGATTTGGGGCTTGGAGGCCTATGTCGATCGTGGCCTGACCGCGAATAGTCCGTCGGTCGGTCTAGGTTTTGGCGTGACAGCCGGTTTCTGATTTTCCCGATATATTCAACTCATTGAAATAATTGCGGATTGGCGCCTCTGGCGCGCCGCGTCTGCGCGCGTCGGAAGCTTTTTGGCGGACGTGTCATCGGACAGTCATTACAAATCACTTGACCGTGGAACTTTATCCCACGATAAGTTAATCACGATCACAATTCGTGGATGGGCGTTCCAATGAATCATTCTCTCGCGGCTGCCAGTCTTATGCGTGACGCAATGTCCATCTCGGCACCGTTCGAAGGGCGAGACTCCAGCACCGGCGTCGCCGGTGTCGTCCGTAATGCGCCCGTCCGGGTACCGCATCGCAAAATCAAGATCCTGCTTTATTCGCATGACACCTTTGGATTAGGGCATCTGCGGCGCAACCTAGCGATCGCCGATCGCTTACTGGCGCACGGAGGTCGGTTTTCTGTGCGCCTGCTCACCGGTTCGCCAGTGATCAGTGATTGGAGTTTGCCGCGCGGCCTGCAGGTGCAGGCGTTGCCTCCCGTCGTGAAAACCGGAGTGGAGCACTATCGCTCGCGCGATCCGAGATCGAGCTTCGCGATGACCAAAGGCTATCGCGAAGCGCTGATTCTCAAGGCGGTCTGGCGCCACCGGCCAGATGTGTTCTTGGTCGATCACGCGCCGGCCGGCATGAACGGCGAATTGCTCGCGGCGCTCGCGCTGATCCGGCGCGAATTACCGGCGACCCGCACGATCCTGGGGTTGCGCGACATTCTGGATGCGCCGGACACCGTCAAGGCGCTATGGCAGGAGCAGGAAATCCCTGAATTGCTGGACCAAGCGTATGATGAAATTTTTGTCTATGGGAGCAAAGCGCTGTTCGATGTGGCGGCCGGCTACGGTTTGCGTGGGCGGATTGCCGAGCACGTGCAGTACTGCGGGCATGTTGTCGCCGCGCCGGACGCCCCGTGCCGCCTCGCCGGTGCGGGTCCGCAGGCGATCTGCTGGACAGCGGCGAAAGCGGCAGGGCGGCCGGTTGCGCTGGTAACGGCCGGCGGCGGCGGCGACGGGTTTTTTCTGATGAACGCTTATATCGGGGCGCTGAACCGCATGCCGGCCGGTGCGCTGCATTCCGCCATCGTCACTGGCCCGCTGATGCCGCAAGCGCAGAAGGCGGCGCTGGTGCTGGCTGCTGGCGGGCGCGCCGACATCGAACTGGTCGACCACACGACCGATCTGATACCGAGCCTGCGTGCCGCCGATCTCGTTGTTGCGATGGCGGGGTACAACACCAGTGCGGAAATCATCGCCACCCGCAAGCGGGCGATACTGGTGCCGCGCGCCGCACCGCGCGCCGAGCAACTGATGAGGGCATCACTTCTGGCCGGGCTTGGCGTGGTGCAGACGATCGTTCCCGGCCCGGATCTGGCCGATGATCTGGCGCATTTGCTACCGCGGGTTCTGGCGGCGCCGCCGCCGCAGGCGGCGTCCTGGGCGGCGCTCGACCTCAATGGCGCGGAACGGGTTGCAACGCACCTGGGTGCCATGATCCCTGCCTTGATCGGGGATGCGTCATGAACGCCATGCCCCCAGCAGCGATGGCCTCGGGACCGGTCGCGTACATCATGAAGCGCTATCCGCGTCTTACGGAAACCTTCATTCTAAATGAAATTCGTGCGATGGAACGACTGGGGGCAGATCTGCGAATCTTCTCGCTCCTGCCGCCGGAGCCGCCGCCGCATCACGCCATGGTGGCCGAGGTGCGTGCGCCGGTACGTGCGGTGCCGATGGCTGGCGCGTGGGTCGACCTGGTTCGCGCGCATGCCGCCGCAATCAGGGCCGCACCACTGCGCTATGCGGGGGCGTTCGGCCGTGCCGCCTGGTGGTCGGTGCAGTCGCCGACACCGCTTTCGGTCTGGAAGCAGTTCACCCGCGCCGGCTTTGTCGCGACCGCCTGCCGGCGCGGCGGTATCCGGCATATCCATGCCCATTTCGCCAACGCTCCCGCGGCGGTCGCGCGGTTCGCCAGCCTGATGTCCGGGATTCCGTTCAGTTTCACCGCGCATGCCAAGGACCTTTACCTGACGCCGAAGCAGGTGATCTCCCGGCGGGCGCGGGCGGCCAGCTTCGTTGCGACGTGCACCGACTATAACGCGCAATATCTGCGCAATCTACTGGGCGAAGCTGAGTCTCATAAGATCAACCTAGTCTATCACGGCATCGATCTAACTCATTTTTCCGCGCGTACGGCGATCGGGGCGGCGCCGATCCCGCTCATTCTCTCGGTGGGACGGCTGGTTCCGAAGAAGGGTCACGATGATTTGATCGAAGCCTGCGCATTATTGCGTGACGCCGGGGTGGCGTTCCGCTGCATGATCGTGGGCGCCGGGCCACTGCACGCGGAACTCACCGCACTGATCGAGCGGCACGATCTAACCGGAACGGTGACGCTCGAGGGGGCGATGACCCATGCCGCCCTGATCGATCTGTACCGCAGCGCCACGCTGTTCGCCCTGGCACCGCGGATTGCCGATGACGGTGATCGCGACGGGATTCCGAACGTGATCGCCGAAGCGATGGCGATCGGGGTGCCAGTGGTGTCGACCGATGTATCGGGCATCCCCGAAGTGGTGCGCGATGGCGAGACCGGTCGGCTGGTGCCGCCGCGCGATGCCCGGGCCCTGGCCGATGCCATGGGCCGGCTGCTGGCCGATCCTGATCAGGCGCAGGCGCTGGCGGCTGCGGCGCGCGCCCTGCTCGAACGGGATTTCGATTTGTGGACCACGACGACGCGGCTGCACGGGCTGATGGGCTGTGCCGATTGCGCGCCGCCCGACGCAGGGCTGGTCTGTACCGCGCCGGCGGTGGCGGCGGCGGGATGAAAATTCTGTATTTCAATCCTGACCGCGGCGTGCCGGTGCTGGGTGACAAGGGCGCTTCTGTCCATGTGCGGTCGTTCGTGACCGCTGCCGCACGGCTCGGCCATGAGGTGGTGCTGGCCTGCGCGACCGCCGGCTCGGGCAATCCGTCTCCACCGGCGCGGCTCATCGAACTCCCGGTACGCACTGATGACGCGCGGCTGCGGGCCGAAGCGATGGTGCGCGGGCTGCCCGGCACGGCGATCGATGACCCGGTGGTCCGGCGCGAACTGGCGCGCCTCGCGCATGACCGGGGCGTGCGGCTCGCCTTGATCGCGCAATTGCGGCGGATCGGGTTTCAGCCAGACCTGGTTTACGAGCGCCACGCCTTGTTCAGCCGGGCCGGCGTGCGGATTGCGACCCATTTCGGGGTGCCGCGGCTGCTTGAGGTCAATGCACCGCTGATCGAGGAGCAGGCCCGGTTTCGTGATCTGCGGCTGATCGATGTGGCGCGGCGGGCGCAGGCGGCATCGTATCGCCGGGCAAATGTGGTCATCGCGGTGTCCGAGGCGGTGGCGCAGCATGTGACCGGTGTACGCGGCAATGCCGCCCATGTGTATGTTCTGCCCAACGGCGCCGATCTGTCGCGGTATCGGGCGGGCGGCGATGGTGCGGCGTTGCGGGCGCGGCTCGGGATCGGCGCGGCCCCGGTGATCGGCTTCATCGGCAGTTTCAAACCCTGGCACGGGGTGGATTTTCTGTTCGACGTGTTTGCCACACTCGCGCGCAGCCGCCCGGATGCACGGCTGATTGCGGTCGGGGACGGGCCGGATCTTGCCGCGCTGCGTGCACGCGCCGAGCAACTCGATTGCGCCGGGCGCATCATTCTGCCGGGCCGGGTGCCGCACGATGATATTGCCGACTGGCTGGCGGTGATGGATGTGACGGTGGCACCCTATCACGACCAGCAGGATTTTTATTTCTCGCCGCTCAAAATCGTCGAATCGCTGGCGGCCGGACGCCCGGTGGTCGCACCCGGCATCGGCCAGATCGCGAGCCTGATCGCACCCGAGGTGACTGGCATCCTGTATCCGCCGGGCGATGCCGCGGCCTGCGAAGCAGCGTTGCGGATGCTGATCGATCAGCCGGCGCGCCGCCTCCGGATGGGTGAAGCCGCGCGCCGTGCGGCCGCCGTGTGGGACTGGACCGCCGTGGTCGCCCGCGCGCTCGCCCTGGCCCCGCTCAGGCAGCGGGAGTTGGTGCAATGACCGCGCCCGCCCGACCCAGCCGGCGCTGGTTGCTGGCGTACCTGAGGCCGGAATGGCGCGCGCTGGGCGCCGGCTCGGCGGTCATGGCGGCGCGGGCCTGCGTATTGCTGGCATTGCCGTGGCCGCTGAAATTCATCATCGACAACGTCATTTTCCAACGCAAATTGGCTCCGTTGCTGCACGGCGTGCTGCCCGACCCGGTCGCGCACCGGGTGGAACTACTCAACCTGCTCGGGCTTACCATGCTCGGGCTCGGCGCGCTCGATGCACTGCTGGTATTTGTCGGCAACCGATTGTTTCTCGATGTCGGACAGCGGGTCGTGTTTCGGGTCCGCTCCGATCTATTTGCGCATCTGCAACGTCTTTCGCTCGATTTTCACCGTCGTCAGCGCGGCGGCGAATTGATCGCGCGCCTGTCGGGCGATGTTCGCCAGTTGCAGGATTTCATCGCCGCGGTCGGCATCGATCTGCTACCGCACGGCCTGACGATCATCGGCATGGCCACCGTCATGCTGCTGATCGACTGGCGGTATGCGCTGCTCGCGCTTTCGGTCGCGCCGATCCTGTTCCTGATGGCACGGTTCTACGCCGACCGGCTGCGCCAGCGGTTGCGCCAGGTACGCCGCCAGGAGAGTACCCTGTCGGGTTTGACGCAGGAAATTCTCGGCGGCGTCCAGGTGGTCCAGGCATTCGCGCGGGAAACCCACGAGGATGCCCGCTTCGGCGAGCAGGCCGGCAAGAGTCTCACGGCCAGCCTGCAGGCCAACACGGTGCAGGCGCAATTCGGCCCGGCGATGAACTTCATCATCGCGGTCGCGACCGGCGCAATCGCCTGGTACGGCGCGATTTCGGTGATCCAGGGCACACTGACGCCGGGTGAGCTGTTGATTTTCCTGGCGTATCTGCGCGGCATCGCGACACCCGCGCGGCAGTTCGCCAAGACCGGGCGGATCTTCGGCCGTGCGTCGGTGGCGTTGGAGCGCATCGGCGAATATCGCGCCGAGCAGCCGAGCATCGTCGATGCCCCGAACGCCCAGGCTCCGGAATCCTGCGCCGGGCGGGTAGAATTCCGCGCGGTCGGGTTTGGATACGGTGAAGCGCTTGACGTGCTCCACGATATTTCATTCACCCTGGAACCGGGCCGCACGGTGGCACTGGTCGGTGCGACCGGTTCCGGGAAAAGCACCATCGCGAGCCTGATCCCGCGGTTCTACGATGCGGGAAGCGGCAGCATCCTGCTGGATGGCAGCGATATCCGAACCCTGCCGCTCAACTGGCTGCGCCGCCAGATTGGGCTGGTGTTGCAGGAGCCGCTGCTGTTTCAGGCGCGGATTTGGGAAAACATCGCCTATGGCATGGCCGGTGCCGGCCGCAGCGAGGCGATCACGGCGGCGCGCGACGTGGGGGTTGACGATATTATCGAGCGCCTGCCCGGCGGGTTCGATGCCATGGTGAACGAGCGCGGGCTAAACCTGTCCGGCGGCCAGCGCCAATGCGTTGCCATCGCGCGGGCCATGCTATGCGGCGCGCCGGTGGTCATTCTCGATGAGCCGAGCAGCAGCCTCGATGCGGCGACCGAGCAACGGCTGATGAGGGCGCTCGAACGGCTGGCATCGCAGCGCGCGGCGCTGGTGATCGCGCATCGTCTTGCCACGGTGATGAATGCCGATCTGATCCTGGTGCTCGATCAGGGACGGATCGTCGAACGCGGCAGCCATGCCGATCTGCTGGCCGCCGCTGGCACGTACGCCACCCTCTGGCATGCCCTGCGTGAGATCCCCGAACCACCGAAACTGCGATTGGTATCCCCATGACCGTGCCTGCTCGGCCTGATTTCGTCGTCACACTGTCGGGTGTGGCGCTGGCGCTGTGCGCCATGGTGAGTTCGGCCTATGCCGATCCCTGGATTCCCGCTGCCGGCAATGGCGTCGTCAAACCGATGGTCCGGCTGTTCGATTCCAGCAGCGCGTATTCCGCCAGCGGTTTCACCACCGGCACCATCCCGGCATCGACCCAGCAGGAGACGCAGTTTCGCGTCACCGGCTCGGCCGGGATCGGGGATGGATTTTCGATCGAGTACGATCTGCGCGCAGGCCGCCTGCGGAGCGCACGCATCAAGCACCACCGGTCGATCGCCCAGTCCGGATCGGGGCTGGAGGACCAGACGATCGGGCTGAACTACGGCCTGACGCAGACACGGGATTTCGCGGATTCGGTAACCATGAACGTGGTCTTGCCAACCGGTTCGACCAGCGCCGCACCAGCGCTCGGCACCGGTCATTTCGCGCTGGAGCCGGATGTGCAGGCGGGTGTGATCGATGGCCGTTTCAGCGCCACCATCGCCGCAGGGGCGCGGATTTTCCCCGACAGCGGTGTGACGCAGCTCCGCAGCACCGTGTACGCGGGCCTGCGCGTCTGGCCCCGGCTGTCGGTGTTCGCGACCGGCTTCGTGAGCCGCACCATCCAGCAACCGAAAGCGCTGCGGCTGACCGACCAGGCCGAGGTCTACAACATCGTTCGCGTCGGTGCCGGGATGACGTACCGGTTGAGCACGATGCTGCGGCCGTTTTTCGAATATGAATCCACCATCGCGGGCCAGGGCATCCATGCGGGACGCCGTATCGTGGTGGGCGTGGCGATCCGGTATTGATCATGACCGATATCGCCCCGCCGATCCTGCTCGCGCGGCACGGCGAGACCGCCTGGACGCGGGCGGGGCGTTATCAGGGGCAGAGCGATCCGGCCTTGTCGCCTGCGGGTGTCGCGGAGTCCGAGCGCCTCGCGGCGACCCTGGGTGGTGGCGCGATTGCCGCGATCATGTGCAGCCCGCTGCTGCGCGCGCGCCAGACCGCCGGTGTGATCGCCGGAGTGATCGGGCTGCCGGCGCCGCAGATCGATCCGGACCTGATCGAAATTGCCTATGGCGATTGGGAAGGGCTGACCCAGGCGGAAGTCAAATGCCGCTGGCCCGCATTGCTGCGCGCCTGGAAGCACGCGCCTGAGACGGTGATGTTTCCGGGCGGCGAAACGCTCGGCGCGTTGCGCATGCGGGTGCGCCGCTGTCTTGGCACGTACAGCATGCCGGCCTCATCGGGTGCGGTTCTGTTGGTGACGCACAGCGCCTGGATCAGGATTGCCGTGATCGAGGCGCAGGGCCTGCCGCTCGCGAGGTTCCGGCAGGTTCCGGTCGCGACTGGTTCGGTGCAGCCGCTCTTTTTCCATACCAGCCGAACTCTTACGGGAACGAACTGAGACAGTATCATACGCATCACGATAATCGGCGGTGGCTATGTCTACATGGGATCGGCTGCCTGCTATGCCGCGACTGGAACCGATGTGGTTATCGTCGAGACCGATCGCCACCAATTCGAAGCGTTGAATGACGGCCCGATGCCAATCCACGAGCCGAGCGTCGATGACCTGGTCGCGACCCATCAGGTCGCCGGTCGCCTTTGATTCGCCACAACCATCGAAGGAGCGATTGATGACGTCGATGCGGTGTTTCTGGCGGTCGGCGCGCCATCCCGGTGCGGCAGTGTCCTGCGCTTGCGGATGAGTTTCGACAAGGGTCTGATCCGGAATTGCGGAGCGTCATATCCGTTAGTAGTTTTTAACACCTTGGGTTCGGCGATCCGCGGTGATTTGAGGCGGTGAAACGATCGAGGAGTATCAGCGGCTTGTCAGGACTGACAACGGGGATGCTCTGATTGACGGTGTTATCGATGGACCCGTCTTGATTGAGCGCTGGCGGTGGTGGGGTACAATTGGCAGTATCAGAGGATAACTACCCTGCGGTCTTTACAAAACGGTCAGAAAGCTTTTTCCTTCTTTTTTACAAAAAAGTACTTGCTTTGCCTTAATTATTAAGAGCGTCGGAGGTCGATCGATTACTGTCCGAGAACTTCGAGGGCGGCGGCGGCGGCGGCTTCGTTGGGGGGTAGGCCGTTGGGGGGGGTGAGGCGGGCGAGGGCTTGGATGAAGCCGGTGCGTTGGGTGGTGGCGATGGCGGGGTTGGTCAGGATTTCCTTGATGGTGGCGGCGAGTTCGGTGGGGGCGCAGTCGGATTGGAGGCGTTCGGGGACGAGGGCTTGGTTGGCAAGCAGGTTGATCATGGCGACGTGGGGTACTGTGATGAGCCGGCGGGCGAGCGCGGCGCTGAGCGGGTTGACGCGGTAGGTGACGGCCATGGGTACGCCGGCGAGCGCGAGTTCGAGTGTCGAGGTGCCGGATTTGGTCAGCGCGGCGGCGGCGGCGGCGAAGGCGTCGTAGCGGGTGGTGGGGCCGGTCACGATGATCGGGCGGGTCGGCCAGCTTGCGGCTTGGGCCGCGAGTTCGGTCGCGATGGCAGGGGCGGCGGCGAGAACGGGGACGAGGGCGGGGTGGTGAGGCGCGAGCCGGCCGATGGTTTCGCGGAAGACGGGCATCAGGCGGGCGGTTTCGGTGCGGCGGCTGCCGGGCATCAGGATGAGGGGTTGGGCGCCGCCATCGAGGCCGAATTGGGCACGAAAGCGGATGGCGTTGCCTTGATCGGCGCCGGATTGCAGGACGGGGTGGCCGACGAAGACGGGGTTGAGGCCGTGGGGGGCGAAGAAATCGGGTTCGAACGGCAGCAGGCAGAGCAGGCGGTCCCATAGGCCCGGAAAGTGGCGAACGCGACCGGGCCGCCAGGCCCAGACCTGGGGGGCGACGTAGTGGACGCGTTTGAGGCCGAGCGGGGCGATGGCGCGGAGGACGCGAAGGGTGAAGCCGGGGCTGTCGATGGTGATGACCAGGGCGGGCCGGCGGGTGGTGATGTCCGTGATGGCCTGGTGCAGGCGGTTGCGGAGTTTGATGACGCGGGGGAGGATTTCGGCGATTCCCATGACGGCGAGATCCTGCATCGGGAACAGGGTGGTGAGGCCTTGTTCGGCCATGCGGGCGCCGCCGATGCCGGCGTAGGTGAGGTCGGGGCGGCGGCGGTGGAGGGCTTCAATCAGGCGGGCGCCGAGAACATCGCCGCTGGCTTCGCCGGCGATCAGGTAGACCAGCGTCACGCGAGCGCGACCACGCTGGCGGGGGCAGGGTTGTCGGGCCAGTCCGTGTGGTTGCGGACGGCGGGATCGGCGCGGGTGGCGGCGAGGGCGGCGGGGTCAAGGTTGACGTACAGCAGGTCGGGCGCGTCGAGCGGGCCGCGGGCGATCAGGCCATCGTCGGGGAAGCCGCGATCGACCGGGCCGAAGGCGCAGGCGTAGCCGCGGTTTTCATCGAGTGTGGCGGACCAGGGGGCGATGCCGGTGGTGGGGGCGAGCGCGGTGAAGCACTGGTTTTCGAGCGCGCGGGCGCGGGCCGAGAGGCGGACGCGGTTGAATCCGTGCAGCGTATCGGTGCAGGTGGGGATCAGGATGATATCGGCGCCGGCGAGGGTTTGAGCGCGGATCAGCAGGGGAAATTCGGAATCGTAGCAGATGGCGATGCCGATACGGCCGAAATCGGTTTCGAACACGCGGGGTGGGCCGCCCGGGGTGATCCCCCAGCGTTCGGCTTCGAAGCGGGTCATGACGCGTTTGTCCTGAAAGGCGATGCGGCCGGCACCGTCGATCAGGGGGGCGCGGTTACGGATGCGGCCGTCCGATCCGCGCATCGGGACGGTGCCGGGGAGAAGCATGATGCCGTGGGTGCGGGCGAGGGTGCGACACGCGGCAATCAGGGCATCGGCCTGCTCCACCACGGCGGCGAGTTCGGCGGTAACATCGGGTGACGCGACGAAGGCGCCGGCGAGGGCCATGCTGGCGTATTCGGGCAGGACCAGGGCGTCGGCGTTACCAGCTTTTGCTGCGCGCAGGAGGGTTTCGATCCGGGCGGCGAAATCGTCGAGACTGGTGGGGCGGAGGATCGCGAAAGGCGAGAGGGCGATGTGCATGATGCGGGGCGTTATAGCTGTTTCAGCCAGGCTTGGAGACGATTTTCCACTTCGGCCTCGGTGCCGATTTCGCGCCAGCGCATGGTGCAGATCAGGCCAGCGCGAAGGGTGAAACCGCGATGGCGCCAGAATTCGTCGAGTGGGGTCGCGCCGGTCGGGCGGCGGGGGTCGGCCGCGCCACGGATGACGGCGCAGAAGGCGGCGTGGGTGACGCCCTCGATGGTGCGAGCGTGGGCTTCCCGCGCGGTGAAGAAGGCAACTCCGGCACCCTGGCCGCGGTAGGGTTCGAGCAGGACGGATTCGCCGAAATAGCAGATGGTGGCGGGCTCGAAGCCGGCAGCGCGGAAGGGCGCTTGCAGGGATTCGGCCTCGTCCGTCAGGGGCAGGCAGGTGGAGGCACCGACGATGATTTGATCATCGCGCGCGACGATGATGGCGGCGTGCCGGCTCGCCGCATAAGTCGCGACGTAATCGCGTTCGTAGGCGGCATCGCCCTCGTAGAGATAGGGCCAGGCACGGAACACCTTCATGCGCAGCTCGGCGAGCGCGGCAAGGTGCTGCAGAATAGCCGCACCCTGCAAGGTCTCGATGGTCAGCGCCACCTGGCAGCTCAGCTGCCTTGTTTGGCCGGAGCGGCCATGGCGGTCGCCGCCGTGGCCTGGGCCTGGTCCATGAAGCGTTTCAGGGCGGATTTTTTCTCCGACAGCGACATGCCGGATTGGGTGGCCACGACGGGGCAATAGGCAGTGAGAAGATATTGCGACATCTGGTCCTTGGTTATGCCGGGGTTGGCTTTTTTGACGGCGGCCATCAGCTCGGCGGTACGGTTTGTCAATGTAGCGGGCGTGGCACCGGCCATGATCTGCATTTCACCGGCGCCGGGGCCGATCAGGCGGTCGCTCAGGAGGGGGCAGCCGAGTTTACGGGCGGCGGCGGAGGCGATTGGTGGCAGATCGAGATAGTCGGCGTCGGCCAAGGCTATTTTATGCGGCGGGGCGGATCTGCGGAAGGCGAATACGCTGGCGGCGGTGGCATCCGGCACGCCACGGTTACCCCAGGCGGTGCGGACATAGTTGGTGACCGCGGCGATCTGGTGATCGGATAAGATCGAGCCGAAGGCAGGCATGACGGGGCCGTTGGCGTGCCAGGGGATCATGCCGCCGAGCACAATGCCGATGGTGTTGTCGGCCGGTCCGCCGGTGACGGCCTGGTTGCCGGCGAGGTTGGGGAACACCTGGGCAATGCCCTTGCCATCGGCCTGGTGGCAGGCGGCGCAATTTTGGATGTAGAGCGCGTGGCCTTCGGCAAGCTCAGCGGCGGGGACGGTCATCGGTTTGACGGGGTTGCTGCGCGGCTTGGTGGCGGTTTGCAGATAGGCCGCGAGGTCGTTGATGTCGGAAACGGGGATCTGGCTCAGGCTGTAGTCGACCACCGATTTCATCGGGCCGAACGCCGAGCCGTTCACCATGTTGCCGCCTTCGTGCAGATAGGAGACCAGATCGGCCCGGTTCCAGGCACCCACGCCGTATTGTTTGGAGGATGAGATGTTGGGGGCATACCAGGGTTCGCCGAGTATCTGGGAACCGGCCAGCGTGTCGCCCGATTTGATTGCGAACAGCAGGTTACGCGGCGAGTGGCATTCGGTGCAGTGGCCGAGCGCTTCGGCGATATAGGCGCCGTTTCGGACTGCGGGGCTCCAGGATTTCTGGTAATGGACCGGGTGTGCGCCGAAGAACAGGATACGCCAGCCGAGCAGGACGGCGCGGATGTTGAAGGGGAAGTTCAGCGCATTCGGCACATGCGGGGCATCGACCGCGGGAATCGCATCGAGATAGGCTTTGATCGCCAGCACGTCCGGCCTCGAGAGCTTCGAATAGGAGGTGTACGGCATCGCCGGGTAGATGTATTTCGGGAACACCAGGAGCGAGTGGCCTGGCGCGATGCCGTAGTGGAGGGCGTTCCAGAATTGCTTGTTGGTCCAGTTGCCGATGCCGTTGGTTTTGTCGGGCGTGATGTTGGGTGAGTACATCGTGCCGAACGGCGTGACGAAGGAGAGGCCGCCGGCGAAGGGCTTTGCGCCGGGGGCTTCGTGGCAGGGCATGCAATCGGCCGCAGTGGTGAGGTATTCGCCGCGCTTGACGATGGCGACCTGCTGCGGGCTCATGCCGGTGGTGTTGGGTTTCGGCATGGCGGCAAAGGCGCCGGGCGGGCTGACTTCGGAGGTGGGCAGATAGGCTTGGCCGATATCGCCCAACGCCATGCCCGCCCCTAGCGCGAGGGCAGCAACGGCGAATACGCCGGTGGCTATCCACACCGGCAATCTTGACCCGGACCGTGACGATGAGGGCATGGCAATCCTGCTTCATATAAAATCGGGCGGTGCGATTGCACCTTTGACGTGTCCTAATTCGCCATAAACCCGGAATGATCAAGTGGTGGTCAGGCAGGGTCTTCACAGATGATGACGGTGTTGCTAGAAGGCGCGGGTCCGGCGCTGCGATGGCCTCGGCGGGCAGGGATGGGCGCATAGCTCAGTTGGTAGAGCAGCTGACTCTTAATCAGCGGGCCCAAGGTTCGAATCCTTGTGCGCCCACCATTCCTGCTCCTTGCCGTCGATTACCCTGATAGCCGCACATCACCATCACCCCACCCAATGTCCGACGAACGGTTCGTACGTCCACAATGCGACGAACGGCGCGAGCGGACGCCAGTTCGCACGGTTTTTTAAATATACGGTCGCCGTCGCTGCACCCTTGCGATCCTGAGCGCCTTCGGCTAATCCACCCCCATCAGCGCACCCGTAGCTCAACTGGATAGAGCACCAGACTACGAATCTGGGGGTTAGGAGTTCGAGTCTCTTCGGGTGCGCCATTTTCCTCATCGCGAAGGACCTGCGCCATGACCGATCCGGCGCCGATCGACCCGAAACTACTCGAAGTTCTGGTCTGCCCGCTGACCAAGGGGCCGCTCGTCTATGATCGCGCCAATAGCGAATTGATCAGTGAACGGGCTGGACTCGCGTTTCCGATCCGCGACGGCATTCCGATCATGCTGATCGATGAAGCCCGCAAGCTCGACGCGTGACGGCGCCGCAACCCACCGAAATCAGGTTGAAACGCGCCGAACGCGTGCTGGAAATCAGCTTTTCCGACGGCACAAATTTCGTCCTGCCAGCGGAATACCTGCGGATCGAAAGCCCCAGCGCCGAAGTTCAAGGCCATAGCCCCGAACAGCGCCAACTGGTCGCCGGTAAACGCGCCGTCGGCATCATAAACCTCGAACCCAACGGACATTATGCCGTACGTATAAGTTTCGACGACGGTCATGGCACAGGCATCTATTCCTGGGACTATCTGCATCGGCTAGGCCGTGAATACAGCCAGCGCTGGGCCGCGTACCTGAAAGCCTTAGATGCGGCAAACCTCCACAGGTAAAGCAATGCGTCGCGAGGCTACACCGGACTCAACACCGTTGTAGGCGTTGCGCTGACCGCGTAAGGATAGAGATGCCCAATCTGCTGGGCTGAGACGATGGTCTGTAGGCCTCTCACCGTCGAGCGACTTGATCCTAATGATGGAACGGTGAAGATGTGGGGATGAGCAACAGGGCAAGCATATGTCGGTGCAGGAGGGTGATTACGTGCACCGGGGTGATCCGCTGGTCGATGGTCCGCGGGTGCCGCATGATATTCTGCGGGTGCTCGGGGTTGAGGCGCTGTCGGATTATCTGGTCAACGAAATCCAGGATGTCTATCGACTGCAGGGTGTGAAGATCAACGACAAGCATATCGAAGTCGTGGTGCGTCAGATGCTGCAGAAGATCGAGATCACCGAGCCGGGGGATACCACGTATCTGATCGGCGAGCTGGTCGACCGGATCGAGTTCGAGACCGAGAACGAGCGGCGGGTGAAGCTGGACGAACGGCCGGCGAGCGGGTTGCCGGTGTTGCAGGGCATTACCAAGGCGAGCCTGCAGACGCTCAGCTTCATCTCGGCGGCCTCGTTCCAGGAGACCACGCGGGTGCTGACCGAAGCGGCGACCGCGGGCAAGACCGATCAACTGCTCGGCTTGAAGGAGAACGTGATCGTCGGGCGGTTGATCCCGGCGGGTACCGGCAGCGTGATGAGCCGGTTGCGCGCGATTGCCGCGGGGCGGGACAAGACGACGCTGGCGCAGACACGCACGGCGCTGCCGTCACGCCGCGAGGTTGCCGCGGAGTAACGGCCTGGTTCGGTGGAGTAAAGAAGCCGGCATCCTTCGGGGTGCCGGTTTTTTGGGTTCAGGGAGGAAGGAAGACTTCTTTTTTGTAAAAAAGAAGCAAAAAACTTTTGGGAGTCTCAGACTGGTGCGGCTGCTGCGCTATCGTCCGCGGCCCGGCTCCAGGGTTTGCGGTAGGTAATGAATCGGTCGAACGTATCGGCGAAACCGCTCGATCGATGGAGTTTCATGGAGGGGGCGTTGATCAGATCGACCATGGCGTTCCATTGCAGTCCCGGGACGTCGTGATCGGCGAGACAGCGTTCAATCAGCGCTGTGCCGACGCGCTTGCCCCTATGAGATTTGGTCACACCCACATAGACGATCCATCCTAATCGTGTTTCACGATCAATCTGGGGGATGAGGAGCCCGATGGGCTCGTCGCCCTCGGTTGCGACCAGCCAGATGGTACGATCGGCGCTGGGTTCGGTAGGATCGAGAAATTCCGCCATATCGGCTCGCAAATCGATCAAGGGGTCGTTATCGGCTCGGTCCATCGTATCGGTTTGGCATGCGAGGTATAGATCAAGCAGACCGGTTTCTGTGAAATGACCCCCGCCCGTGATGCTGCGGGCGATTGAAGTCTTTCGCGTCACTGCTGAGCGTCGATGAGCCAGGATAGCGGCTGCCGCAGTGAATTCAAAGCGGTCAGCGACCACAGCACCCCGCCACACTGACGCATCAGGGTGACTCTCGAGAAAGCGAGCCTCACCATATTTGATTTCAATATCGGAAAATAGTTCCAGTGTTCGGTTCAGTATCAAACCGGCGATACTTTTTTTCTGGCACACCGATAACGCATCAGCGAAGACAGGCGGCCAAAGCTGCAACCGACCCCGGGGATCGATTTCGGTTGCAATTCTCGCGTATGTCTCAAATCCCTGATGTGCGACGAGGCGGACCACGTTGTGAGGTGTGTTTGAGGAGATGTTAGCCAGCACGCGGTCCCGTGCTGCTTGAGCTTTTGCGGGCTTCGGGCCGATTTGGAACCATAAGTCTATATTTCGACGGTCGATCACGCTGATTTCGAGCGATGGTGGAAATGCGTGGGTCATCGGCCATACTCTTCCATGCCATCGGTATCGGCGCAACAAAATCATTCTCTTTCCAATGGGGTCTGGGGCCTGAGGCCCCAGCGGGTCCAGGGCAGAGCCCTGGCCTTTTTCCGGGGAATCGACTTGACTCTGGGGTGTGCGGCTCTTAAGGGTGACGCCTCAGCGAGACGCGGGGATTTCCCGGTCGCGCCGTTCATTATTCTCACGCTTGCGGCGCCGTCGCCCTTTGGGGCTGACTTAGGTTGCGGGTCTGGGTTGCCGCAGGTGGAGTGTTCTCTGCCCTGCGGTGTTTGTATGAGCGCGTGACGGGTGAGATACCGCTGCCTTGTTTGGGCGAGACGGATTTAGGCCAGAAGGACGACGAGTGCATGCCGACTATCAATCAGTTGATCGCCAAGGGGCGTGAAGTTCGGGCCAAGCGCAACAAGGTGCCGGCGCTGCAGAACTGCCCGCAGAAGCGTGGTGTTTGCACCCGCGTTTATACCACGACGCCGAAGAAGCCGAACTCGGCCTTGCGTAAGGTTGCCAAGGTGCGCCTGACGAATGGTTATGAGGTTGTGAGCTACATTCCGGGCGAGGGGCATAATCTGCAGGAGCACTCGGTGGTGCTGATCCGTGGTGGCCGCGTGAAGGATTTGCCGGGCGTGCGTTATCATATTCTGCGTGGCGTGCTCGACACGCAGGGCATTGCCAAGCGCCGTCAGCGTCGTTCGCTGTATGGCGCAAAGCGGCCGAAGTAAGGAGAGAGTTCGTGAGCAGACGTCATTCCGCGACCAAACGCGAAGTTTTGCCCGATCCGAAATTCGGTGATGTGGTGATCAGCCGTTTCATGAATGTGCTGATGTATGATGGCAAGAAATCGGCGGCCGAGACGATTGTCTATGGTGCGCTGGACAGTTTGAAGAAGCGGGGCGGCAACAATGCCGATCCGGTTCGGATGTTTCATGAGGCGCTTGATAATGTGAAGCCGGCGATCGAGGTGCGGTCGCGCCGGGTTGGTGGTGCGACGTATCAGGTTCCGGTCGAAGTGCGGACCGAGCGGCGCCAGGCTTTGGCGATCCGCTGGATCATCGAGAGTGCGCGCAAGCGGGGCGAGCACACGATGGAGGACCGGTTGTCGAACGAGCTGCTGGACGCGGTGAACAACCGTGGTGCGGCAGTGAAGAAGCGTGAAGACACGCATCGCATGGCCGAAGCCAACAAGGCGTTCAGCCATTATCGCTGGTAGACGGAAACTCATCTGACGCCGGTTTTGATTGCGGCGCTGACCCAAATACGAGACGGAGATACCCATGGCCAAGGCTAAATTCGAGCGGAACAAGCCGCACTGCAACATTGGCACGATCGGCCACGTCGATCATGGCAAGACGTCGCTGACGGCGGCCATCACCAAGGTGCTGGCAAAGTCGGGCGGCGCGACGTTCCGCGCCTATGACAGCATCGATGCGGCGCCGGAAGAGCGTGCGCGTGGCATTACGATCGCGACCGCGCATGTCGAGTACGAGACCGCGAACCGGCATTATGCCCATGTCGATTGCCCCGGCCATGCCGACTATGTGAAGAACATGATCACCGGCGCGGCGCAGATGGATGGCGCCATTCTGGTGGTTTCGGCCGCCGATGGCCCGATGCCGCAGACGCGCGAGCATATTCTGCTCGCCCGTCAGGTTGGCGTGCCGGCGCTCGTCGTGTTCCTGAACAAGATGGACATGGCCGATCCCGACCTTGTTGAGCTGGTCGAGATGGAAGTGCGCGATCTGCTGAACAAGTATGAATATCCCGGCGATGACATTCCCATCATCAAGGGTTCGGCGCTGTGCGCGCTGGAAGACAAGCAGCAGGAGATCGGCGAGCAGGCCGTGATCGAGCTGATGGCGGCGGTTGACTCCTATATTCCGCAGCCGGAGCGCCCGATCGACAAGCCGTTCCTGATGCCGGTGGAAGACGTGTTCTCGATCTCGGGTCGTGGCACCGTGGTGACCGGCCGCGTCGAGCGCGGCATTGTCAAGGTTGGTGACGAAGTCGAGATCGTGGGTCTGAAGGCGACTGTGAAGACGATCGTCACCGGCGTGGAGATGTTCCGCAAGCTGCTCGATCAGGGCCAGGCGGGCGATAACATTGGTGCGCTGCTGCGCGGCACGAAGCGTGAAGATGTCGAGCGTGGCCAGGTTCTGGCGGCTCCCGGCTCGATCACCCCGCACACCAATTTCTCGGGTTCGGTCTATATTCTGAACAAGGAAGAGGGTGGCCGTCATACGCCGTTCTTTACCAACTACCGTCCGCAGTTCTACTTCCGCACCACCGATGTGACCGGTGTGGTGACGTTGCCGGATGGCGTCGAGATGGTGATGCCGGGTGACAACGTGACGGTTGCGGTTGAGCTGATCGCGCCGATCGCGATGGATGAAGGTCTGCGCTTTGCGATCCGTGAAGGTGGCCGGACCGTTGGTTCGGGCGTCGTCGCCAAGGTCACGAAGTAGGCTCCGGTTTGATACAGCCCCGCCTTCCGGTTCATGCCGGTGGGCGGGGTGGTTTTTTGGCTTTTCTGCCCCCGCTCTTTGTAACGACTATAGGTTTTGACGATGGACAATCAGAATATCCGTATTCGCCTCAAGGCGTATGATCACCGGGTGCTCGATAACAGCACCAAGGAGATCGTGAACACCGCACGGCGGACGGGCGCGCAGGTTCGGGGGCCGATCCCCCTGCCGACGCATATCGAGCGTTTCACCGTCAACCGGTCGCCGCATGTCGACAAGAAGAGCCGCGAACAATTCGAAATCCGCACTCATCTGCGGCTGCTCGACATTGTCGATCCGACGCCGCAGACGGTTGATGCGCTGATGAAGCTCGACCTTGCGGCCGGCGTCGATGTCGAAATCAAGATCTGATATCTGGAAGTAGTGTGATGCGCACCGGTATTATTGCAAAGAAGCTGGGGATGACCCGGTTGTTCAGGGATGACGGCACCCATGTGCCGGTCACCGTTCTGCACATGGACGATGTGCGGGTGGTGATGGCGAAGACTGTGGACTCCGACGGCTATGCGGCGGTTCAGCTGGGGTTTGGCCATGCCAAGACCAAGAACGTGTCGAAGCCGATGAAGGGTCATTATGCGAACGCGAAGGTCGAACCGGCGATGAAGCTGGTCGAGTTCCGCGTGGCTGATGACGCCGTGTTGGAAACCGGTGCGGTCCTGTCGCCTACGCATTTCGCGGCGGGCCAGAAGGTCGATGTCGCGGGCATCAGTAAGGGCAAGGGGTTTGCCGGTGGCATGAAGCGCTGGAACTTTGCCGGTCTTGAAGCCTCGCACGGCGTTTCGATCAGCCATCGTTCGCTGGGCTCGACCGGTAACCGTCAGGATCCAGGCAAGACCTTCAAGAACAAGAAGATGGCGGGTCATCTGGGTGACAAGCGGATCACCACGATGAATCTCGAGATTGCGGCGGTCGATGAGGCGCGCGGCCTGATCATGATCAAGGGCGGCATTCCCGGTGCGAAGAACGGCTATGTATTCGTGCGCGACGCGGTGAAGAAAGCCCGTCCGGCCGATGCGGCCTATCCTGCCGCGTTGAAAGGCTGAGACGATGGAATACGATATCTATACGCTGCAGGCCGAGACCGCGGGCAAGATCGAACTGCCTGAAGAGTATTTCGGCATGGCGCCGCGCCCGGATATTCTGGCGCGTGTCGTGCATTGGCAGCTGGCCAAGCGCCGCGCCGGCACGCACAAGACCAAGGGCATGGGCGAGGTGCAGGGCACCACGAAGAAGCCGTTCCGCCAAAAGGGCACCGGCAATGCGCGCCAGGGTTCGTTGCGCGCGCCGCAGTTCCGCACCGGTGGTGTGGTGCATGGTCCGGTCGTGCGGGATCATGGCTATTCGCTGAACAAGAAGGTGCGCCGGCTCGGGTTGATTTTCGCGCTGTCGCAGAAGGCGCTCGAGGGCAAGCTGGTCGTGTTGGATACGGTTGCGGGGGTCGCCAAGACTTCGGAACTGAGCAGCAAGATCAAGAAGCTTGGCTGGGGCCGGACTTTGATCGTTGATTTTGTGGTTGACGATGGGTTTGCGCGGGCGAGCCGCAATCTGATCGGGATCGATGTGCTGCCGGTGGTGGGGGCGAATGTATATGACATTCTCCACCACGATATTCTGGCGATCACGACAGCTGGTCTCGAGGGTTTGAAGCTGCGCCTGGCGGGGAAGGTTCCGCACAGCGAAGCCTCGCATGAGGAGATCGCGGCATGAGCAGCAGTGTGAGCAAGACGCCGGCGGCGAAAAAGCCGGTGCTGTCCCGCGAGGCGATGTTCGATGTGATCCGCGGGCCGCTGATCACCGAGAAGGCGACGGCGCTGTCGGAACGGAACCAGGTTGGGTTCAAGGTTGCGATCGATGCGACCAAGCCGATGATCAAGGCTTCGGTCGAGGGGTTGTTCGGCGTGAAGGTGACCGGTGTGAACACGCTGATCCAGAAGGGCAAGGCGAAGCGCTTCAAGGGGCGGCCGGGTAAGCGGTCCGATCTGAAAAAAGCATTCGTGACGCTGGCCGAGGGCCAGTCGATCGATTTCACGACGCGTCTGACGTAAGGCGAAACCGATGGCATTGAAACATTTCAAACCGGTCACGGCGAGCCTGCGCGGCACCGTCCTGATCGATCGCTCGGAACTTTGGAAAGGCAAGCCGGTCAAGGGTTTGACCGAGGGCAAGCACTCCACCGGCGGGCGCAACAATCATGGCCGTACCACCAGCTATTTCCGGGGCGGCGGACATAAGCGGACGTATCGTCTGGTCGATTTCAAGCGCCGCAAATTCGACGTGGCGGCGACGGTCGAGCGGCTGGAATATGACCCGAACCGTTCGGCCTTCCTGGCGCTGGTGAAATATGCCGATGGCGAGCTTTCGTACATTTTGGCACCGCAGCGGCTTAAAGTCGGCGATCAGGTGATCTCGGGTCTGAAGGTCGATATCAAGCCGGGCAATGCGATGCCGCTGGCTGCCATTCCGGTCGGCACGATCATTTGCAATATCGAGCTGAAGGCGGGTGCCGGCGGCAAGATGGCGCGTTCGGCGGGGACGTTTGCCCAGCTGGTCGGCAAGGATCAGGGTTATGCCCAGGTCAAGCTGATGTCGGGCGAGCTGCGGTTGATCCGCGGCGAGTGCATGGCGACGATCGGTGCGGTGTCGAACCCGGACCATTCGAACCAGGAACTCGGCAAGGCGGGGCGCAATCGCTGGCTGGGCCGGCGGCCGCATAATCGTGGCGTGTCGATGAACCCGGTCGATCACCCGTTGGGTGGTGGTGAAGGCCGGACCTCGGGCGGGCGTCATCCGGTGACGCCGTGGGGCAAGCCGACCAAGGGCTACAAGACACGTTCGAACAAGCGGACGGATGATCTGATCATCCGGCGCCGTAAGGTCGGGAAGGGCTGATCGATGACACGTTCCGTATGGAAAGGCCCGTTCGTTGACGGGTATATGCTGGCCAAGGCCGAGACCTCGCGCGCTTCGGGCCGCAATGAGATCATCAAGATCTGGTCGCGCCGGTCGACCATTCTGCCGCAGTTCGTCGGTCTGACGTTCGGCGTGTATAATGGCCGGAAGTTTCTGCCGGTTCAGGTCAACGAGAACATGGTCGGCCACAAGTTCGGCGAATTCTCGCCGACCCGCAGTTTCACCGGCCATTCGGCCGACAAGAAGGCGAAACGAGGCTGATATGAGCAAGCCCAATCATCCCCGCATGCTGGCGGAAACCGAAGCCGAGGCGGTGCTGCGCAACATTCGCGTCAGCCCCCGCAAGCTCAATATCGTTGCGACCTCGATCCGCAACCTGCCGGCCGGCCGCGCGATTGCCGAACTGACGTTCAGCAAGAAGCGGATCGCCCAGGACGTGAAGAAGCTGTTGCAGTCGGCCGTGGCGAATGCCGAGAACAATCATCAGCTCGATGTGGATCGTCTGGTCGTTACCACGGCGGAAGTCGGCCGCGGCATTGTGATGCGCCGGTTTCAGGCGCGGGGTCGCGGCAAGGCGGCGCGGGTCGAGAAATGGTTCAGCCATTTGCGCATCGTGGTCTCCGAGCGGGATATCGTTACCAAGGCTGAAAGGCGCGCGAACAGCGCGCGGGGCGTGAGCGCGGCGGGTCGTAATCGGCCGGTCGGCGCAGAAGGTCCGGTCATTGAAGGGGCGCAGGCGTAATGGGTCACAAGGTCAATCCGATCGGGCTGCGGCTCGGCATCAACCGCACCTGGGACAGCCGGTGGTTTGCGGGCACCGATTATGCCAAGCTGCTGCATGACGATTTGAAGCTGCGCGAGCATCTGATGACGCGGCTGGCGGGCGCGGGTATTTCCAAGGTGTTGATCGAGCGCCCGGCGAAGAAGCCGCGCGTGACGATCTATGCGGCGCGCCCTGGCGTGGTGATCGGGAAGAAGGGCCAGGATATCGACGTTCTGAAAAAGGAATTGTCGGTGATGGCGAAGGCCGAGGTGTCGCTGAACATCGTCGAGATCCGTAAGCCGGAAATCGATGCCGTGCTGGTCGCGCAGAACATCGCCCAGCAGCTTGAGCGCCGCGTGGCGTTCCGCCGGGCGATGAAGCGGGCGGTGCAGTCTGCGATGCGGCTGGGTGCGCAGGGGATCAGGATCAACTGCGGTGGCCGCCTCGGCGGTGCCGAGATCGCGCGGATGGAATGGTATCGTGAAGGCCGGGTGCCGTTGCACACGTTGCGCGCCGATATCGATTTCGGGACCGCGACGGCCAAGACGACTTATGGCACCTGCGGCGTGAAGGTGTGGATCTTCAAGGGCGAGATCATGGGGCATGATCCGCTTGCGCAGGACCGCCGGGCCGCCGAACAAGCGCCGCAGCGTTAAGCGAGGATTGAGACTATGCTGTCACCAAAGCGAACCAAGTTCCGCAAGGCGCACAAGGGCCGTATCCACGGCCTGGCCAAGGGGAATACTCAGTTGAACTTCGGCACGTTCGGGCTGAAGGCGATGGAGCCGGAGCGGATCACCGCGCGGCAGATCGAGTCGGCGCGTCGGGCGATCACGCGCCAGATGAAGCGTGCGGGGCGCGTGTGGATCCGGATTTTTCCGGATCTGCCGGTTTCGACCAAGCCCGCCGAAGTGCGCATGGGGTCGGGCAAGGGTAGCCCGGAGTTCTGGGTGGCGCGGGTGCATCCCGGCCGGATCATGTTCGAGATCGACGGTGTGGCCGAGGGGATCGCGCGTGAGGCGTTGACGCTGGGTGCGGCGAAACTGCCGATCAAGACCAAGATCGTTACCCGCATCGGGGAGGCGTGAGATGACCAAGGCCGCTGATATCCGGGTGAAGACGCCGGATGAGACGAATGAATTCCTGCTCGATCTGAAGCGTGAGCAGCTCAATCTGCGGTTCCAGCGGGCCACCGGCCAGCAGGAGAACACCAGCCAGATGCGCAAGACGCGCCGTGACGTGGCACGGGTGAAGACGATTATGGCTGAGCGCCTTCGCGCTTCGGCCAAGGTTTGAGGGGTTACGAGTTATGCCGAAGCGCGTCCTGACCGGGCGGGTCGTGAGTGACAAGATGGACAAGACCGTGACGGTGCTTGTCGAGCGTCGCATCATGCATCCGCTGTACAAGAAATTCATCCGCCGCTCGAAGAAATACGCGGCGCATGACGAGGCGAACGTCTGCGCCACCGGTGATCTGGTGCGTATTGAGGAATGCCCGCCGATCAGCAAGCGCAAGGCGTGGTTGGTGACGGCCCGAAACGGCGAGTCGCTGAGCCCGGCCTCGGCCGAAACACAGGTGGCCTGATATGATCATCGTTGAATCCAATCTGGACGTTGCCGACAATTCCGGCGCGCGCCGGGTGCAGTGCATCAAGGTGCTGGGCGGGTCCAAGCGCCGGATCGCCTCGGTCGGCGATGTCATTGTGGTGTCGATCAAGGACGCGATCCCGCGCGGCAAGGTCAAGAAGGGCGATGTGCATCAGGCCGTGGTGGTGCGGACCGCCTATCCGGTGCGCCGGGCCGATGGCAGCGTGATCCGGTTCGACCGCAATGCTGCCGTGCTGATCAACAAGCAGATGGAGCCGATCGGCACGCGTATTTTCGGGCCGGTCACGCGTGAGCTGCGCGCGCGCAAGTTCATGAAGATCATTTCTCTGGCACCGGAGGTGCTGTAATATGGCTGCACGTATCCGCAAGGGCGACCAGGTGGTCGTGATTTCCGGCGCCAGCAAGGGCCGCCAGGGTGAAGTGCTGCGCGTGCTGCCGACCGTGAACAAGGCCGTGGTTCAGGGCGTGGCGGTGGCGAAGAAGCATACCAAGGCGCGTGGCATGGGCGAGCCGGGCGGCATTATCAGCAAGGAAATGCCGATCCATTTGTCGAATATCGCATTGATCGATCCCGAGACGAAGAAGGCCACGCGCGTCGGCTTTCGGACGCTCGAGGACGGTCGCAAGGTCCGGGTCGCGCGCAAGAGCGATTCCGTGATCGACGGTTGAGGGTAGTATCATGAGCGAGGCCAGTGCCAAGACGAGGCTGCACCAGCATTACCACGATGTGGTGCGCGAGGCGTTGCAGAAGGAATTCGGCTACACGAATGTGATGCAGGTTCCGAAATTGGAAAAGATCGTCATCAACATGGGTGTCGGCGAGGCGGCGGCCGATCAGAAGAAGCTCGACCAGGCGGTGGCCGAGCTGACGCTGATTGCCGGGCAGAAGCCGGTCAAGACTGTGGCGAAAAAGGCGATCGCCGGGTTCAAGATCCGCAAGGGTCTGCCGATCGGGTGCAAGGTGACGCTGCGCCGGGCGCGGATGTATGAATTTCTGGACCGGCTGGTCACGATCGCGCTGCCGCGCGTGCGCGATTTCCGCGGGGTTTCGGGCAAGGGTTTCGATGGCCGGGGCAATTTTGCCATGGGCATGAAGGAACAGATCGTGTTTCCGGAGATCGAATACGACAAGGTCGATACGGTGCGCGGCATGGATATTGTGTTTGTCACCACGGCGAAGAACGACGCCGAGGCGAAGGCACTGCTCAAGGGGTTCAGCATTCCCTTCGTTTGAGCCGATCGCCCGGGCTCGTGCCCGGGTGGGATGGTCTGGCGACGGTGAGTTGGGCGCATACACAGTTTTTAGGGAAAACCGTCGGCGGGTGCTGACAGGTTCCGGAGGATAGAAGACGATGGCGAAGACCTCTCAGGTCAATCGGAATAAGCGGCGGGAAAAGATGGCGGCGCGCGACAAGGGCAAGCGAGCGGTGCTGAAGGCGATCGTGATGGATCGCACCCTGCCGGTCGAGGACCGTTTCGATGCGACGATGAAACTGGCGCAGCTACCGCGCAATGGCGCGGCGGTGCGGGTGCGCCTGCGTTGCGAGCTGACCGGCCGTTCGCGCGGCAACTATCGTAAATTCAAGCTTTGCCGCATCGCGTTGCGCGACTTGGCCAGTGCCGGGCAGATCCCCGGCATGGTCAAGGCCAGCTGGTAAGGAGGGCAAGCCATGTCGATGTCTGATCCGTTGGGTGACATGCTCACCCGTATCCGCAATGCGCAGCGCGCGCGTCATACCATGTGTGTCGCCCCGGCCTCGCATCTGCGGGCCAATGTGCTCGAGGTGTTGAAGCGCGAGGGGTTTATTCGCGGGTTCTCGAAAGAGGATCTGCGGCCCGGTGTGGCGCAGCTGCGCATCGAGCTGAAGTATAACGAGGGTGAACCGGTGATCAAGGAGATCACCCGGATCTCGCGCCCGGGGCGCCGGGTGTATTCGAAGATCAAGGAATTGCCGCGGGTTTATGCCGGGTTGGGGATCTCCATCCTGTCGACGCCACGCGGCGTGATGAGCGATGTCGAGGCGCGCACTGCCAATGTTGGTGGTGAAGTGCTCTGCCGCGTGTTCTGAGGAGGCAGCATCATGTCACGTGTAGGTAAATATCCGGTTCCGCTGCCGCAGGGCGTTTCGATCACCGTGGTCGATGGCATTCTGACCGCCAAGGGCAAGCTGGGCGAGTTGACCATGCCGGTGTCCGAGCGGGTCGAGGCGAAGATCGAGGATGGCAAGCTCGCCGTCATTCCGCGCAACAAGGAGGCCGCATCGCGCATGATGTGGGGCACCACGCGTGCGAATGTCGCGAACATGGTCGAGGGTGTCTCGAAAGGGTATGCGAAGGTTCTGGAAATCACCGGGACGGGTTTCCGCGCTGCGGTGCAGGGCTCGAATCTGGTGATGAACCTGGGGTTTTCGCATGACGTGGTCTTTGCGGTGCCGCCCGGCATCAAGATTTCGTGCGAGAAGCCGACCTTGATCAAGGTCGAGGGGATCGACAAGCGGCTGGTGGGTCAGGTTTGTGCCGAAATCCGCGCCTTCCGTCCGCCGGAGCCCTATAAGGGTAAGGGCGTGAAGTTCGAGGGCGAGGCGATCCGGCGTAAGGAAGGCAAGAAGAAGTAATGACCGCGACATATGACAATGAAGTGCGGCGCCGGCAGCGCCTGCGCTACCAGCTGAAGCAGAAATCGGGCGGAAGGCTGCGGCTTTCGGTGTTCCGGTCGGGCAAGCATATCTATGCCCAGGTGATCGATGATGCCGCGGGGCGGACGCTCGCCGCGGCCTCGTCGCTCGACGCGGGGTTGAAGACCGAGCTCAAGACCGGCGCCGATCGCGCTGCTGCGGCGGCTGTCGGGAAGCTGGTGGCCGAGCGCGCCAAAGAGGCCGGGATCACCAAGGTCGCGTTCGATCGTGGTGCGTATAAATATCATGGCCGGGTGAAAGCCCTGGCCGATGCCGCTCGCGAGAGCGGTTTGGACTTCTGAGGAGCATAGCGCATGGCACGTGAAGCACGAGACGGCGGTCGTGGCCGCGAGCGCGAGCGGGACCGGGACGGCGATGAGCTGATCGACAAGCTCGTCACCATCAACCGTGTCGCCAAGGTGGTGAAGGGCGGACGCCGGTTTGCGTTCGCCGCCCTGGTGGTGGTTGGCGACCAGAAAGGTCGCGTCGGTTTCGGCGCCGGCAAGGCGAAGGAAGTGCCCGAGGCGATCCGCAAGGCGACCGAGCGTGCCAAGCGCGGCATGATCCGGGTGCCCATGAAGGAGGGTCGGACCTTGCACCACGACATCGAGGGCCATTACGGCGCGGGTCATGTGGTGTTGCGTTCGGCACCGGCGGGCACCGGGATCATTGCCGGCGGTCCGATGCGCGCGGTGTTCGAGACGCTGGGGATTGGCGACGTGGTTGCCAAGTCGCTCGGTAGCCGGAACCCGCACAACATGGTGAAGGCAACGGTCGCCGCGCTGGCGAACTGCGCAAGCCCGCGGACGGTGGCGGCGCGGCGCGGCAAGAAGGTGGCGGATCTGTTCGGCACCAAACGCGAGAAAGAGGTGACGGCCGATGTCTGATCCGATCAAACGCGTTCGCATCACCCAGACCGGGTCGGCGATCGGGCGCAAGCCGGGCCAGAAGGAAACACTGGTCGGGCTCGGGCTGCGCCACATGCATTCCACGCGCGAACTGGCGGGCACGCCCGAAACCATGGGGCGGATCAGGAAGGTCGCGCATCTTTTGAAGGTCGAGGAATTGACCTCGGGGACTGAGCCATGAATCTGAATGAATTGCGCGACAATCAGGGTGCGCGCCTGAAATCGAAGCGGCTGGGCCGTGGCATCGGATCGGGCAAAGGCAAGACATCCGGCAAGGGCGTCAAGGGTCAGAAGGCGCGTGAAGGCGTCTCGCTGAACGGGTTCGAGGGTGGTCAGCTGCCAATCTATCGGCGTATGCCCAAGCGCGGCTTCACCAATGTGAACCGCAAGGATTACGCGCCGTTGAACGTGGGCACGCTGGCGATGCTGGTCGCGTCCGGCAAGCTCGATGCTTCGGCGCCGATCACCGAGGCGCATCTGCGGGCGGCGGGCGTGTATGCCGGTTCGAAGCTGTCGGGTGTGCGGCTGCTGGGGCGCGGCGAGATTTCGACCAAGGTCGAGATCGAAGTGTCCGGCGCGTCGGCCACGGCGGTTGCGGCGATCGAGCAGGCCGGCGGCACGGTGAAAACGCTGGTGGCGAAAGCCGAAGCGGCAGCTGCCTAAATTATCGAGAGTTTTTTGGTTCTTTTTCGTAAAAAAGAACGGCTCTTTGGAACAAGGGGCAGCAAGGGGCGGCCAGCGCATTTGGTTCTTGCCGTCTTCAGTGTAACGCATATAAGCAACGGCGCCTCATCCGCATGAGGCGCCGTTGTTATTTGGGGATCATTCATGGCTTCCGCTGCTGAACAGCTTGCATCGAGTTTCAATCTCGAAACCCTGTCGAAGGCGACCGATCTCAAACGGCGGATCTGGTTTACGCTGGGGGCGCTGATCGTGTTCCGGCTGGGGACGTATATTCCGATCCCTGGTGTCGATCCGACGGTGATGGAGCATATGCTGGCGCAGAACGGCGGCGGCGTGCTGGGCATGTTCAACATGTTCACCGGCGGCGCGCTGGGTCGGATGACGGTGTTTGCGTTGAACATCATGCCGTATATTTCGGCCTCGATCATCATGCAGTTGTTGCAGGCGGCGGTGCCGACGCTGGAGACGCTGAAGAAAGAGGGCGCTTCGGGGCAGCAGAAGCTCAATCAATACACGCGGTATCTGACGGTATTCATCGCGCTTGCGCAATCCTATGGCATCGCGATCGGGCTTGAGCATATCACCAGCGCGGTCGGGCCGGCGGTGATCGAGCCGGGCGGGTTCTTTCTGGTGACCACGATCATCACGCTGACCGGCGGCACGGTGTTCCTGATGTGGATCGGCGAGCAGATCACGTCGCGCGGGATCGGCAACGGGTCGAGCCTGATCATTTTTTCGGGGATCGTGTCGGCGTTTCCGGGCGCGATTGCCAGCGTGTTACAGTTGGGTGCGACGGGCGGGCTTTCGACCGGCTTCGTGATCGGGTTTTTTATCATGGCGCTGGTGGTCGTCGCGTTCGTGGTGTTCATGGAGCGGGCCCAGCGGCGGGTGCTGATCCAGTACCCGAAACGCCAGGTGGGCAACCGGATGTTCGGGGGCGATGCTTCGCATCTGCCGATGAAGGTGAACACCTCGGGCGTGATACCGCCGATCTTTGCGAGCTCGCTGCTGCTGATTCCGGCGACGATCGTGGGGTTCAGCCATGGCACCGGGCCGGCGTGGTTGCAGTTTCTGGCGCGGCAGCTTTCGAACGGGCAGCCGGGCTACATGATTTTATATGCCGGGCTGATTATTTTTTTCTCGTATTTCTATACGGCCGTGGTGTTCAATCCGGAGGAGACCGCGGATAATCTGAAGAAATATGGCGGGTTCGTGCCGGGGATCAGGCCGGGGGCGAATACCGCGAAGTATTTTGATACCGTGCTCACGCGACTGACCACGATCGGGGCGGGGTATCTGGTGATCGTGTGTCTGATCCCACAATTTTTGATCGGGCAGTTCGATCTTGCCGCGGGCTATTATTTTGGTGGCACATCGCTGCTGATTGTGGTTTCTGTGACAATGGATACGGTCGCACAGATCCAGTCACATTTGCTTGCACATCAATATGAAGGCCTGATCAGAAAAGGCCGCGGAAGGACACGAACCAGATGAACATCATTCTCCTCGGCCCGCCTGGTGCCGGCAAAGGGACCCAGGCCAAGCTTCTGCAGGAGCGCTACCACGTCGGGCAGATTGCCACGGGTGACATGCTGCGGGCCGAGGTCAAAGCCGGGACCGAGTTGGGCGCGATCGCCAAATCGGTGATGGAGGCCGGTGGGCTGGTTTCGGACGATCTGATCATCAACATGCTACGCAAGCGTTTGGCCCAGGATGATTGCCGGCACGGGTTCATTCTTGACGGGTTTCCGCGGACAGTGCCGCAGGCGGAGGCGCTCGATGCGATGCTGGCGGCGGAGAAACAGGATCTGCGGGCGGTGATCCTGCTCAAGGTCGATGAGGATGTGCTGGTCGAGCGGATCGCCGGGCGGTTCAGCTGTGCCCAGTGCGGCGCCGGGTATCATGATAAGATGCACCCGACCGCGCAGGCCGGGGTGTGCGACAAATGTGGCTCGACCGAGTTCATCCGGCGGCCGGATGACAACCCGGTGACGGTGAAGCAGCGGTTTACCGCCTACAACCAACAGACCGCGCCGATCGTGCCGTATTACCAGGGGCGGAACATCTACTACGAGGTGGATGGCATGGCGGACATGGATGACGTGACCATTGCGATCGAGGCCGCGCTGCGCAAGGCAGGGATTCCGGCGCCGGTTGCGATGTCTGCGGACTGATCGCGTCAGCCATCGGCGGGAGATCACGAAAAATTGATGCCATTTGATTGACTCGTATCGCCCCCGGCGATAGAGACACCCATCTGCGGCGCTCCCTGGCGGGGCGCCGCACTTTGTTCAGATGATGACTTTCGGAATTGGGTTCTGCCCGTCGGGCGGATCGGGTTTTGTGGTTGTCATTACCCAGTCGACGATTTCAATCCGCATCAGCGGAGACCAAGGAGCAGCTTCGTGGCGCGTATTGCTGGCGTAAACATTCCATCGAACAAGCGCGTGCTGATCAGCCTGCGTTACATCTACGGTATCGGGCCGAGCAAGGCTCGTGACATTTGCACGACGCTGAATATCGGTGACGACAAGCGGGTCAACCAGCTGTCGGACGACGAGATTGGCAAGATCCGTGAATTGATCGACAAGGATTTCCGCGTCGAGGGTGATCTCCGCCGTGAAGTGGCGATGAACATCAAGCGGTTGGTCGATCTGGGTTGCTACCGCGGCCTGCGCCACCGCAAGGGTCTGCCGGTTCGTGGTCAGCGGACGCATACCAATGCGCGGACCCGCAAGGGCAAGGCCGTGGCAATCGCCGGTAAAAAGAAGGTTACGAAGTAGCCTTTCGGTTCTTCGTATCGATGCAGTGATCCGCGCCGGACTGGGTCTGGCGGCGGATCGAGAGAAAGACAGGATTTTCTATGGCCAAACCAGCCGCCGTGCGTCCCCGCCGCAAGGAACGCAAAAATATCAGTTCAGGTGTTGCCCACGTGCTCGCCAGCTTCAACAATACGATGGTGACGATCACCGACGCGCAGGGCAATGCGATTTCGTGGTCTTCCGCCGGGAGCCAGGGTTTCAAGGGCAGCCGTAAGTCGACCCCGTATGCCGCGCAGGTTGCGGCCGAGGATGCCGGCCGCAAGGCGCGCGAACACGGGATGGAGACGCTGGAAATCGAAGTGAGCGGTCCGGGTTCGGGCCGTGAGAGCGCGCTGCGCGCGTTGCAGACCGTTGGGTTTTCGATCACGGCGATTCGGGATTTGACGCCGATTCCGCATAACGGCTGCCGCGCCCGCAAGCGCCGCCGGGTGTAATCCGCCGGGTGTGACGGGCTTGCGTTGTGTGCCTGGCGGACGATGCGTTTTTGGAAGGTGAGGGCGGGTTTGTCGCCTGACCGGAGGATTTGATGCTGAAAGATACCAACTTGGCAATGCAGCGGAACTGGCAATCGCTGCGCAAGCCGGAGAAGCTCGATATCGAGCCCGGCGCCGATGACATGCGGATGGCGACGATCATTGCCGAACCGCTCGAGCGCGGGTTCGGTGTGACCCTGGGCAACGCGTTGCGGCGCATTCTGCTGTCGTCGCTGCATGGTGCGGCGGTGACCGCGGTGCGAATTGATGGCGTGCTGCATGAGTTTTCCTCGATCGCGGGTGTGCGCGAGGACGTGACCGACATCGTGCTGAACATCAAGCAGATCGCGGTGCGGATGCATGGCGATGGTCCGAAGCGGATGACGCTGAGCGCCAAGGGGCCATGCGAGGTGACGGCTGCGATGATCCAGTCCGGCCATGACATCGAAGTGATGAATCCGGACCTGGTGCTGTGCACGCTGGACGATGGCGCGACGCTGGGCATGGAATTCACGGTCGATTCGGGTCGTGGCTATGTCGCCGCTTCGGCCAACCGGCCGGAAGACGCGCCGATCGGGTTGATTCCGGTCGATTCGATCTATTCGCCGGTGCGCAAGGTTTCCTATCGCGTCGAGCCGACCCGCGTCGGGCAGGTGACCGATTATGATCGGTTGATCATCGCGATCGAGACCAACGGTGCGGTGACGCCCGAGGATGCGGTGGCGCTGGCCGCGCGCATTTTGCAGGACCAGTTGGGCATGTTCGTCAATTTCGAGGAACCGCAGCGGTTGCGTTCGGAAGAGCCGCGCCCTGAACTGCCGTTCAACCCCAATTTGCTGCGCAAGGTGGACGAACTCGAATTGTCGGTGCGTTCGGCGAACTGCCTGAAGAACGACAATATCGTCTATATCGGCGACCTCGTGCAGAAATCCGAACAGGAAATGCTGCGCACGCCGAATTTCGGCCGGAAGTCGCTCAACGAGATCAAGGAAGTGCTGACCGCCATGGGGCTCGGCCTTGGGATGTTGGTGCCGGACTGGCCGCCTGAGAATATCGAAGATCTGGTCAAACGTTCCGACCAGCCGTTCTAACTCGTCATTTTTCTGATCTGGAGTAACCCTTATGCGTCACGGAATTGCTGGACGTAAACTCGGCGTCACCACGTCCCACCGTGCGGCCATGTTCCGCAACATGGCGGTGGCCCTGCTCAAGCATGAGCAGATCACCACGACGTTGCCGAAGGCCAAGGAGCTGGCGCCGGTGGCTGACCGGTTGATCACGCTGGGCAAGCGCGGGGGGCTGCATGCACGCCGCCAGGCTCATGCGGTGCTGCGCGATGAGGTGATCGTGTCCAAGCTGTTTGCCGCGTTGGCCGACCGGTACAAGGAGCGCCAGGGTGGTTACACCCGTGTGCTGAAGGCCGGGATGCGCTATGGCGATGCGGCGGATATGGCGGTGATCGAACTGGTCGATCGTGATCTGGCGGCGAAGGGGCTCGATAGCGGTCCGAAGCCCGAGGTCAAGGATGATGAGGACGATACGGCTGAGGCGGCTTGAGGTCGCGTTAGATAAGGCAAGCACTTCTTTTTTGTAAAAAAGAAGCAAAAAACTTTTTGGATCTGGGCGATGGGCCGTTCTTGTTGCTCGGGTAAGTTTGCTCACTTTTGGTTGAGACGAATGTTAGGCGCTGCTTCGGCAGCGCCTTTTTCGTTGCAATGCACGGAATCGGCGTTATCGTCGGCGGCATGAATCGTAGCATCCTGTTAGCGTTTCCGATCGTATTTCTCACATCCTGTTCGGGGGGTATGGGGTCGGGCCCGCGGACGCCTGCTCAGGCGAAGGCCGACAATTCATCGTTTCTGACGAGCCTGCCGGAAGCGTCGCAGAAGATGGTGCTGTTCTGCCAGGGGCAGTTTCAGAGTGAGGTGGGCGGGACGGTCTATATCGTAGCCGCACCGTCGCTGCAGAGCGGCGACATCCAGGCCAATTCGACCAGCACCGTGATCAATTCGCATGTCGTTATGGTGTATGACCGGGTCGAAGGCGCGGCAGTGACGTCCGCAGCGCGCTCATGCAGCCTGCACTCGAAAAATCTGGTGGTCCACCCGTCCCACGCCGAATGAGTGAGGCACCAGCCTCAACCCAAGTCCGATCCCAGACGAATAAAAGTTTTTTGCTTCTTTTTTACAAAAAAGAAGCCTTCCCTTCCCTGCCGTGCTGCCCCCATCCCGAGACGCAAGCAATTTATGCTGGACATAGCCGACCAACTCCGGTAACCACTAGTCTAGGTCAACACTCTTGAAGGGGGCTACAATGTATTTTGATGCAGTTGCCTCCTTTAGCGGGATCCGGTTCGAGCCAACGCGCGCTACGAACTAGGTTCTCCGCCCGGCACTTTCTGGTGCCCGTTCGATCGTTTTCAACATTGATATCTCAGAGGTGATCTCGCGTCAGCGGGGTCGGTCATTTCATGTCATCCTTGGATCTTAAGATCGCATCGCCGTTTCGTGCGGTGTTTGGTTTCGTCTTTCGGCGGTGGCGGACTCATCCGGGGCTGTTTGCTGGGACGGTGATTGCCATGCTGCTGGCGACGCTGACCGATGTGTTCATGCCGCTCTATGCCGGCGATCTGATCAATGCGGTCGCGACACACAGCCGCGCCTCGTTGCACGCGGCGTTAATGGCGCTGGCGATGATTGCCGCACTCGGCGCCGCACAGACCCTGCTGCGCTACATCGGGTTTCGCTCGATCGTGGGTCTGACCCTGAAGATCATGGGGGAGATGGCCAGCGATTCCTTTTACCGGGTGCAGCGCTTTGCCTCGGACTGGCATGCCAATAATTTTGCCGGTGCGATCGTGCGGAAGATCACCCGCGGCATCTGGGCGCTGGATCTGCTGAACGATACCGTGCTGATCGCGATGCTGCCGGCGCTTGCCGTCTTGATCGGGACATCGGTCATGCTCGGGCTGCAGGCGCCATCGATCGGTGGGCTGATCGCCGTGGGTGCGACGGTCTATGTCGGCGCGACGGTGTGGTTGCAGACGCGTTATGTCTCGCCCGCCTCGCAATTGTCCAACCGCTGCGATACCGCGATGGGCGCAGCACTGGCCGACGCCGTTTCCTGCAACGCCGTGGTGAAGGGGTTTGCCGCCGAGGCGCGTGAGGATGCGATTCTCGCGCGGGTGATCGACAAATGGCAGCGCCGGACCCGGCGCTTCTGGTTCCGGGGCAACCGGGTCGGCACCGGGCAGGGCGGCGCACTGATGGTGCTGCGCGTCGCGATCATCGGTCTTGCGCTGTATTTGTGGTGGATCAGGCAGGCGACGCCCGGTGAGGTGGCGACCGTGATCACCGCCTATCTGATCGTGCTCGGCTACCTGCGCGACGTGGGCTATCACATTGCGATGCTGCAACGGGCCGTCAACGAGATGGAGGATATGGTGCGCATGGAGGCGCAGCCCTTCGCCGTCGCCGATCGGCCCGGAGCGATGCCGGCGCAGATCCTGCGGGGCGAGATTGTGTTCGATCGCGTCGATTTTGCCTATGGCAAGCATGTCGAGCCGCTGTTCCGGGCGTTGTCGGTGACGATCGCCTCGGGTGAACGGGTCGGGCTGGTCGGGCATTCGGGCTCGGGCAAGACGAGCTTTGTCAAGCTGATCCAGCGCCTGCACGACGTGACCGGCGGGGACATCAGGATCGATGGGCAGAGCATCGCGCAGGTGACGCAGGCCTCGCTGCGGGGGTCGATCGCGATCGTGGCGCAGGAGCCGATTTTGTTTCATCGCTCGCTGGCCGAGAACATCGCGTATGGAAGACCCGATGCGACGATGGCCGAGATTGAGAATGCGGCGATGCTGGCGAACGCGCATGATTTCATTATGGCTTTGCCGAACGGGTATCGCACGCTGGTCGGCGAGCGGGGGGTGAAACTCTCGGGCGGCGAGCGGCAGCGGGTGGCAATCGCGCGGGCGTTTCTGGCCGATGCGCCGATCCTGATTCTCGATGAGGCGACGGCGAGCCTGGATTCGGAATCGGAGGCGCTGATCCAGCAGGCGGTCGAGCGGTTGATGACCGGGCGCACCGTGATCGTGGTCGCTCACCGGCTTTCGACCGTGCGGGCGCTGGACCGCATCCTGGTTTTCGATCAGGGTCGGCTCGTGGAGCAAGGCACGCATGAGGCGTTGACGGCACGGCCCGGTGGTATCTATCGCCGGCTGTTCGAGCGGCAGGCGCTTGGGTTGATGACGCACGAATAAAGAGGGACATGATAATGAAGTTCGATGACATCGAGGCGGTGACGCCGACGCGCGACAGTCTGGCGGCGGCCTATGCCTCGCTCAACGGATTGCTCGACCGCGATGCGGTGCGCGAGGCGCTGGCTGAGTGGGAAGGGCTGCGCCGCGCGACCGGGACCTGGTCGGCGCTCGTGCATCTGCGGTTTTCGCAGGATACCGCGAACGAGGATTACAAGGCGGCGCGCGAATATGCCGATGCGCTGGGCCCGGTGATCGCGGATCATGAGACTAGTTTCAAGAACCGGCTGCTCGCCCTCGATCCCGCGGTGATCGAGGACCAGTACGGCAAACACGCGGTGGATATCTGGCGCAACGCCGTGACGACGTTTGCCCCCGTGATCGCCGATGATCTGGAGGAGGAGTCGAAGCTCGAGGCACGCTATACCGCGCTGCTGGCTTCCGCGAAATTCGTTTTCGATGGCGAGACGGTCAATCTGGCGGGGCTGACGCCCTATACCGAGAGCGTGGATCGGGACACGCGGCACCGGGCCGCCGCGGCGCGCTGGGGGTTTTTCGCCGAGCATGGCGCCGAGCTCGATGATATCTACGACCAGTTGGTGAAGCTGCGCCACAAGATGGCGCGGGCGCTGGGCGATGAGACGTTCACGCCCCTTGGCTACCGGCGGATGGGGCGGCTGGATTACGGGCCCGAGCAGGTTGCGACCTATCGGGCCGAGGTGCTCAAGCACGTGACGCCGCTGGTGGCCAGGCTGGTCGAACAGCGGCGGATCGCGAACGGGTTGGACACGCTCTATGCGTGGGACGAGCCGTTGACCGACCCCCAGGGCAATCCGAAGCCGCAGGGCGGTCATGATGAGCTGGTGGCCAAGGCCAATGCGATGTTCGAGGCGATGGACCCCCGGCTGGCCGGGTTCTACCGGCAGATGAACGAAGGCGGCTTCATGGATCTGAAGAACCGGCCGACCAAGGCGGGCGGTGGGTTTTGCACCTCGTTTCCGGCGGTTGGGATGCCGTATATTTTTGCCAATTTCAACGGCACGCACCACGACGTGGATGTGTTCACCCATGAGATGGGGCACGCGTTTCAGAACTATCAGAGCCGCAATCAACCTTCGGTCGATTATCTGTGGCCGACCTCGGAATCGGCGGAAATCCACTCGATGAGCCTGGAGTTTCTGGCCTACCCGCACATTGCGCCGATGTTTGGCGACCAGGCGGCGCGGTATCGGCGGATGCATCTGATCGGGGCGCTGGAGTTTTTGCCGTATGGCGTGTGCGTCGATCATTTTCAACACGAGGTCTATGCGCGGCCGGATGCGACGCCGGCGGAGCGCCATGCGATGTGGCGGCGGCTGGAGGCGATGTATCTGCCGTGGCGCAACTGGGGCGATCTCGCGTATCCGGCGATGGGCGGACGGTGGCAGGCGCAACTGCACATCTATCGCGCGCCGTTCTACTACATCGATTACACGCTGGCACAGTGCTGCGCCTTGCAGTTCTGGGTGAAATCGCAGCAGGATTACCAGGCGAGTTTTGACACCTATGTCGATCTCTGCGGCCTGGGCGGCTCGGCGCCGTTCGGCAAACTGGTGGAAGCCGCCAAGCTGAAATCGCCGTTCGAGGCGGGTGCGTTGCAGGCGGTGGTGGAGACCGCCGAGGCGACCCTGGCGTTGTGAGGTGAGGCGTTTTTCGATGGTGTCTGGTGGTATAGGGTGCCGATGAGTTTCCCGCACATCACGGCGATCTATGCCGCGATCCTGCGGGGTGGGTGAGGATAGGAAGGCTTCTTTTTTGTAAAAAAGAAGCAAAAAACTTTTTGACTCTGGAACACGGGCGGTTTCACCGGCACTGGTCTAGATTAATAAAGTTTTTTTTGCTTCTTTTTTGTTCACAAAAAAGAAGACTCTTCCTCCCTCGCCTTGCGTTTGATGTCGCAGGCTTGACCTTCCCATCATGGGAATCACCATATCCACGGTGATGGAAAGGACTTTCCCATGAACATGCTCACGCCGATGCCCGACCGGGCCGCAGCCGACGAAATCAGTGTGGATCTGGCGATCGAGGGGATGACCTGCGCCTCGTGCTCTGGGCGGGTCGAGCGGGCGTTGCGGAAGCTGGACGGTGTTGGTCTTGCCGAGGTCAACCTGGCCAGCGAAACCGCGCGCGTGTTGGCGCGCGGGGTAGATGCGGCGGCGATGATCGCGGCAGTGGAGCGGGCGGGGTATGGCGCGCATGTGATCGATCCCGCGGGCGACGCCGATGAGGCGGCGCGGCGCGAAAGGGCGGCGCGGCGGGATTATGAGGTGCTGGCGATCTCCGCGGCGTTGACCGCGCCGCTGGTGATCGGGATGATCGCTGATCTGGCCGGGGCGCGGTTCATGCTGCCGGGCTGGCTGGCGCTGGCGTTGGCGACGCCGGTGCAGGTCTGGATCGGCGCGCGGTTCTATCGGGCCGGGTACAAGGCGCTGCGTGCGGGCAGCGCCAACATGGATGTGCTGGTGGCACTCGGCACCTCGGCCGCTTACGGCATGAGCCTGTATCTGCTCCTGCGGTCCTGGATGGTTGGCGGGCGGCCGGTGCTGTATTTCGATTCATCGACCGTGGTGATCACGCTGATCCTGTTCGGCAAATTGCTCGAACAGCGCGGCAAGCGCCAGACCGGGGCGGCGCTGCAGGCACTGACCGCGCTGCGCCCGGCGCGGGCGACGCTGCGCGCTGCGGATGGCACGGAACGGCAGGTGGCGGTAGGCGCGATCCGGTTGGGTGATCTCGTCGTGGTCAAGCCGGGTGAGCGGATCGCGGTGGATGGGACGATCCGCGCGGGGGAGAGCGCGATCGATCTGTCGATGCTGACCGGGGAGAGCGTGCCGGTGAGCAAAGGCGTCGGCGATCCGGTGACAGGCGGGGCCATCAACGGCGATGGGGTGCTGCTGGTCGAAACCACGGCGGTCGGCGGCGAGACGACGCTGGCGCGGATCATTCGGCTGGTGGAAACCGCGCAGTCCGGCAAGGCGCCGATCCAGGCGCTGGTGGACCGCGTGGCGGCGGTGTTCGTGCCGGCGGTGCTGGTCGTGGCGCTGATCACGCTGATCGGTTGGCTGCTGGCGGGGGGCACGGTGGAACATGCGGTGTTGACCGCCGTTGCGGTGCTGGTGATCGCGTGCCCCTGCTCGCTCGGGCTTGCCACACCGACGGCGGTGATGGCGGGAACCGGTGTGGCGGCGACGCATGGTATTCTGATCAAGGACGCGGAAACGCTGGAGCGCGCACGGTCGATCGATACCGTCGCGTTCGACAAGACCGGCACCTTGACCCAGGGGCAGCCAACCGTCGTGGCGCTGCACGCCGTGGAGGGCGGTGATCCTGTTGCCGTGCTGCGCCTCGCGGCCGCGGTGCAGCGGGGCAGCGAGCATCCGCTCGCCCGCGCGGTGCTGGCGCGGGCGGCGGCTGATGGGGTTCAGCCGCCTGGCGCGGCGGCGGTGAAAGCGTTGCCAGGACGGGGGATCGAGGCGGTGGTGAACGGCCGGCGGCTCATGCTCGGCAGCGGCCGGTTGCTCGGCGAATCCGGGGCGGATGCGGGGACGCTGCGTGATGTCGCGGCCACACTCGAGCACGAGGGCCGTACTGTTTCATGGTTGATCGATCGCGGCGCGGTGGATCAGGCGGACACGCCGGCTGTGCTTGGTCTCCTCGCGTTCGGCGATGCGGTGAAATCAGGATCACGCCGTGCCGTGGCCGCGTTGCGTGCGCGGGGCATTCGTGTCGTGCTGCTCACCGGGGATAGTCAGGGAAGCGCCGCTGTCGCCGCAAAAGCCCTCGGCATCGATGAGGTGCGGGCCGAACTCCTGCCCGGCGAGAAAGCGGACATGGTCCGGCGCCTCCGCAACGAAGGCCGCATCGTCGCCATGGTGGGCGACGGCGTGAATGACGCCCCGGCACTTGCCGCCGCCGATCTCGGGATCGCGATGGCCACGGGATCGGACGTCGCCATGCACACCGCCGGCATCACGCTGATGCGCGGCGACCCCACGCTGGTTGCAGCCGCGTTGGATATCGCCAACAAAACTTTTGGCAAAATCCGCCAAGGCCTGTTCTGGGCCTTCGCGTTCAACACCATCGGCATCCCGCTCGCAGGCCTCGGCCTGCTCAACCCCATGATCGCCGGCGCTGCCATGGCGGCCTCCAGCGTCATCGTTGTCACTAATGCGTTATTGCTGCGGCGGTGGCGGGCAGGGCGGTAGACAATACTGGTTGGCGCGGCATCCGACCCGGGGAAAGATTTTTTCGAGGCGTATTTCTATTTGCGCATTTGTTGGATGGGAGGACATTTGCGATGGCGGTGCCGATCGTGCTGCATTCGAATTTTCCGGGGAATTGATTTTGGTGCCTGGTGCGGCGCTTGCGGGACGCCAGATCGGGCGCACCGGATCATCGCGCTTACGGTAATCCATGATGCGGCAGGGCCGTGATAGCCTGCCTGGCGCGGCGAACAGGGCCGTCAGCCCGGTCGATCCCAGGGATGTCCGGTTCAATACCCGAAAGCGCGCGATGGGCTGGTCGAATCAAAGGAACCGGGACTGAAGCCGTCTGCTGTCGCAAGGCGCTACGGATTGCTTTATCGCGAATCGACAGTGGTGTGCGTGTCGCTTTTCTGGAGCTGTGGGAAGACTTGCAAACGAGCGGTGTTTCTTGCAGTTTGCAACCGCATTGGGGCTGATTCTGCAGCCGGCTGCCGATCTTGGGAACCTTGGCTGAACAATCGTTGCGCGCCTCTGACCTGACAGCCGTTTTGAACGACACGCGAGCCGCAGCGAAAAATACTCAATCAGATCCGTACCATATCGCGCATACTGCAACCAGAAACGGACAGGATTGCGTGATTGTGGCTCGCCGATCCTGACTTGAACATGCTGGCGAACCTGCCCACATCGCGTAGGAAGGCTGCGGATACGTTGTTTACGGTGCCGAGGCGCAGCGTCCTGGCACGTGTCGGCCTGTCCGGTCGTCGTAAACGGAGCTGAAATCGAACGACATTTGACCGGAACCGGTTGCATGGAGACTGTCCAGCATGGATGACCAAGCCGCACTGATCAGCGCGACCCAACCGGCATCGAAAACCTCGCGCGAACTTCCCGTAGCAACAGGGCGACCGATGCCGACCGCCGCTTATTATGTCGATATATCATCGGTGGCACGCGATCGATGGGAGAGTGAGGTACAGGTCGCAGCGTCTCTGGGGTTCGACTGCATCGCCATAGCGTCGCCCTTTGAAACCGATGCGTCATCGCATCGTTATAATATCGTTGATCACGCAAGGCTTGGCCGAGGGTTGGACGATGCCGATGCCGATGGCGCCTTGCGAGGTCTTGCCGGAATGGCACATGCGCGTGATCTGTCGATCGTCCTTGATATCTGTATTGATCGCGTGTCGCCTAGCGCGCCCTTGACGAACGAGCATCCGGACTGGTTCGTGCATGCGGACGATGGCGCGGCGTTTCGTCTGCTGTCGGACACGGACGCGGTGACCGACTGGTGGGATGAGCGGATTGCCCTATGGCAGTCACTTGGTATCGATGGGTTTCGGTGCGATTCAGCACATCGCGTACCTGCAATGATATGGGCGCGGCTGATCGGCGCGGCCAAACGACGCAACCTGAACTGTTGTTTCATCGCGGATTGTCTTGGCGCAGCCCCTCACGCAATCGCGGCGCTTGCAGGTTGCGGCTTCGATTACGCATTGTCCTCGTCGTGCTGGTGGGACGGGATCGGCTCCTGGATTGCCGATGATCTCGATCGCGTCGGCGCCATTGCCGCAATTGGCACACTAACGGTACCAACCGGCGATGCGCGGCCACCCTCGGATCGAGCGATCACCCTCGCGAGCTTCGTCGGTAATCTTTGGCTCTTGAACGCCAAGCCGCAAGTGTCCCAGATGGAGCAGATCAGACGTCTGAACGTACGCCGACAACAACACCGCGTGCTATTCCAGACGCCAGTGGTCCTGCGGTCACCGCCTGCGGCATCGATTACCTTGTTTGCACGTGTCGCCAGCGGGAGCGGTGGCATTGTCCTCGCGCTCACGTCACCCGGTGAGCCGATCCCCGAATCGGTGCTTGTCACCTGGCTTGGAGAAGCCTTTGGTGGCACGGGTGCGTCGGTTCATCAGACCGACGAAACGGGTACGCTCATTCTTGATATTACTGCACCTCGCGTGATCAGGCGGAAGGGCAACACGCTGACACCGGCCAAGGTGGCGGTCAAAGCACCGCGCATCGCCATTGAGGCGGTATCCCCTTCGATTGAGGCGGGTCGGTTTCCGGTCAAGCGGACGGTTGGTGACTGGATCAATGTCGAGGCCGACCTGATTTGCGACGGCCACGGCAGGCTAGCTGCCGATCTGCTCTGGCGCGCTGTCGACGATGCAGACTGGCAACGCGCGCCGATGGCGCTCGTCGTCAACGATCGATGGGCCGCTCAGTTCCAAGTCAAACGGTTAGGCCGTTATGAGTTCACAATCGAAGCTTGGATCGATCGGTTTGGTGCCTTTGTCGACGAAGTTGCCAAAAAGAGCGCAGCCGGTGTGCCGGTTGGGCTTGAACTGGTCGAAGGGATGCATTTGGTCGAGGCGACAGCTGCCGGGTCTGCGAACCGGATAGGCCAGGCATCGGCGGCTGCCGTGAACGACCTGCTCGCAGCGCTGCGGGACCAGCCCGAGACAGAACGTTTGCCCTTGTTAATCGCCCCTGCAACGACAGCGTTGATGCGTGATGCTGAGCATCGCCATGCGCTACTCAGAGTCGATCCACCACTGCCGATCGATGCCGAGCGGACGAGCGCGCGTTTTGCAAGTTGGTACGAGTTGTTTCCGCGTAGCCAGAGTGGCTCAGAAACGCGACATGGTACCTTTGACGATGTCATCAGCCAATTGCCTCGCATTCGTGCAATGGGCTTCGACGTGCTGTATTTCCCGCCGATTCACCCCATTGGCAGACGAAATCGAAAAGGCCGAAACAACAGCTTGACGCCGAGCGAGACTGATCCAGGTAGCCCGTACGCGATCGGATCAGTAGAAGGCGGTCATACCACTCTTCACCCCGAACTTGGCAATTTCGATGATTTTAGACGTCTGATCGACGCAGCGGCTTCGCAGGGCATTGAAATTGCACTCGATTTTGCAATACAGTGCGCGCCAGATCACCCGTGGCTGCGCGAACATCCCGAATGGTTCAACTGGCGGCCCGATGGCACGATCCGCTATGCCGAAAATCCACCGAAAAAGTACGAGGATATCGTCAACGTTGACTTCTATGCCGAGGGCGCGATGCCTTCGCTCTGGGTTGCGTTGCGCGACGTGGTGGCCTTCTGGGTCAAGCAAGGCGTGCGTATTTTCCGGGTTGATAATCCGCATACCAAGCCCCTGCCGTTCTGGGAATGGATGATCGGCGATATTCGCTCGCGGAATCCGGAGGTGATGTTTCTCGCGGAAGCGTTCACCAAGCCGAAATTGATGTACCGGCTGGCCAAATTGGGCTTTTCACAATCCTATACCTATTTTACGTGGCGCAACACGGCCGAGGAACTGCGGGCATACATGGTTGAACTAACAACCATGGCGCCGCGGGAGTTTTTCCGGCCGCATTTTTTTGTCAACACGCCGGACATCAACCCGCTGTTCCTCCAATCATCCGGTCGGCCCGGCTTTCTGCTGCGGGCGGCGCTGGCAGCGACTTTGTCCGGCCTTTGGGGCGTTTATAACGGGTTCGAACTGTGTGAAGCGGCGGGACTGCCGGGGCGCGAAGAATATCTGGACTCCGAAAAATATCAGATACGCGCTTGGGATCATGATCGGCCTGGAAACATCATCGCCGAAATCACGGCGCTCAACCGTATGCGTCGACAGAATCCGGCATTACAAAGCCACCTTGGCATCACGTTTTTGCCGTGTTCAAACGAGCAGGTGCTGTTTTTTGAAAAGGCTAATGCCGACCGCAGCAATGTCGTTCTCGCGGCGATCAGCCTTGATCCGTTCAACCTGCAGACCGCCGAGATCGAGCTGCCGTTATGGCGATTCGGGCTCGCGGATGACGCAGATCTTCACGCGGAAGATCTCGCACGCGACTTCGCTTTCGTCTGGCATGGCAAACGCCAGATCGTCAGCCTCGATCCACATGAATTGCCTTATTGCATCTGGCGGGTGCGCGCATGACCAAACTCGGAAAATTCGTCACCCCATCGATCAGCGATGCCGATCCGCTGTGGTATAAGGATGCGGTTATTTATCAGGTTCACGTCAAATCATTTTTCGACAAGAACAATGATGGCGTCGGTGACTTCGCCGGCTTGATGGAAAAGCTGGACTATATTGCCGACCTCGGTGTAACGGCGATCTGGCTGTTGCCGTTCTACCCGTCGCCGCGCCGAGATGATGGCTACGACATCAGCGCCTATCGTGCGGTCCATGAAGAATATGGCACGCTGAGCGATTTGAAGCGCCTGATCGAGGCGGCGCATCGTCGTGATATTCGCGTCATTACTGAGTTGGTCATCAATCACACGTCCGACCAGCATCCCTGGTTTCAAAGAGCCCGTTCGGCAAAGTCGGGTTCTGCCGCACGGAACTACTATGTGTGGTCTGATACCGACCAGAAATACGATGGTACCCGAATCATCTTTCTTGATACCGAAAAATCGAATTGGACCTGGGACCCGGTAGCCGGAGCCTATTATTGGCACCGGTTCTACAGCCATCAGCCTGACCTGAATTTCGACAACCCCCGCGTGTTGCAGGAGGTGCTCGGCGTGATGCGCTTCTGGCTCGATCTCGGGGTCGATGGCTTGAGGCTCGACGCGGTGCCGTATCTGATCGAACGGGAAGGTACCAATAATGAAAACCTTCCCGAAACTCACGCGATTCTCAAGCAGATCCGCGCCGCGATGGATGCGCATGCCCCCGGCCGGATGCTGCTGGCCGAGGCCAATCAATGGCCAGAAGATGCGCAGCAATATTTCGGCGATGGCGATGAATGTCATATGTCGTTTCATTTTCCCCTGATGCCGCGCATGTATATGGCAATCGCCCAGGAAGATCGCTTCCCGATTTCGGACATCATGCGCCAGACGCCGGCGATTCTCGAAACTTGCCAGTGGGCGATATTCTTGCGCAACCATGATGAACTCACCCTTGAGATGGTCACGGATTCCGAGCGGGACTATCTGTGGGAGACCTACGCGGCCGATCGGCGGGCTCGGCTCAATCTTGGTATCCGCCGCCGTCTTGCGCCCTTGCTGGAGCATGATCGGCGCCGGATCGAACTGATGAACGGCTTGCTGTTTTCGATGCCCGGCACACCCGTTATTTATTACGGTGACGAAATTGGTATGGGTGATAACATCCATCTGGGTGATCGCGATGGCGTACGCACGCCCATGCAGTGGTCACCGGATCGCAATGGGGGGTTTTCCCGCGTCGATCCTGCACAGCTCGTTTTGCCGCCGATCATGGACCCGATCTATGGTTATCAGGCGCTGAATGTTGAAGCCCAGGCGGCCGATCAACACTCGTTACTCAATTGGACACGGCGGATGCTGGCGGTGCGTAAGCGCCATCGCGCGTTCGGGCGCGGTGGTTTACGTTTTTTATACCCAGGCAATCGAAAAGTTCTCGCATATCTGCGTGAGTTTACTGATTCGGACGGACGGGATGAAACCATTTTATGTGTCTATAATCTATCTCGCATCGCGCAGGCGGTAGAGCTTGATCTATCGGCTTTCGAGAACCGGATTCCGGTCGATCTGGTTGGCGGCTCGCCGTTCCCGCCGGTCGGACAATTGCCATATATGCTGACCCTGCCGCCGTATGCCTTTTATTGGTTCAGCCTCGCGACCGAAGCCGCACTGCCAAGCTGGCGCATCCAGCCCTCCGAGCCATTGCCGGAATTTGTTACATTGGTGATGCGCAATGGATTGTCGGACCTGCTGAATGCAGAAACCCGCGGCATTTTGGAGACAGAAAGCCTGCCGAACTATTTGGCGCGCCGCCGTTGGTTTGCGGCGAAGGACCAAAAGATCAGTGCTGCGACGCTGGGCCGCGCCGACATCGTCGGCAGTGAAACTGCTGGATTGTTGTTGGCGGAGGTAAATGTGGAGGTCGGCGGTACGCTGCAGACTTATCAGGTGCCGCTGGCCGTGAGTTGGGACGATGCCCCGTCGAACCCGATGGCGCAGCAATTGGCGCTTGCGCGCATCCGCCACCACCGCCGGATCGGCTACCTGACGGATGCTTTTGCGATTGATGCCCTGCCACGCAATATCATCGTGGGCCTCAAAGCACGCACCACTCTGGCGGTGCGCAACGGCGAGGTCAAATTTCTGCCGACCGCGCAGATCGACGATCTGCCGGACATGCAGGATGCTGAAATCCGCCGCTTCTCGGCTGAGCAATCCAACAGTTCGATGATTGTTGGCGATGTCGCTATCATCAAAGTGCTTCGTCGGATCGAGGGTGGTATTCATCCTGAGACTGAAATGACACGCTTTTTGACCGATGCCGGCTACGCCAACACCCCCGCCCTGTTGGGCGAGATTGTGCGGACGGATTCCGATGGCGTGGGACACACTCTGATCGTGGCGCAACGCTTCGTGCGCAATCAGGGCGACGCCTGGCAGTGGACGCTGGATACCTTGACCCGCGCGGTAGACACAGCGATCCACGCGGACCTAGACGATGCTGGCGAGGCGGATGCTCTGGCGGGTTACCTGCCCTTTGCCGCGGCAATGGGACGGCGGCTTGCCGAGATGCACGCGGCGCTCGCAACGCCCGACACGGCATCGGATTTCCGGCCAGAACCCGCGGCGGAACGCGACGTAGCCCGCTGGACGGAGGGCGCGAAGCAGCAACTTGCGGCGGCGTTCGTGGCGCTCGAACGGGCCCGCCCGCTTGCCGCGGCGCAGACGCTCGCGCTGATCGATCAACTGGGAACGTGCCGGCAGGGGCTTGAGGCTGCGTTGCCGCGCCTTGCGAACGCTGGCATCGGCACGCTGAAAACCCGCATCCACGGCGATTTCCATCTCGGACAGATCCTGGCTGCGCAAGGCGACGCCTATTTGATTGATTTCGAAGGCGAACCGGCGAAATCCCTCGCCGAGCGCCGGGCCAAGGGCTCCGCCTTACGCGATGTCGCGGGGCTGCTGCGTTCGTTTGACTATGCCGCGGCGTCAGTCGAGCGCGCGGTACCGACCTCGACCGAGCGGGCGGCGGAGCGCAGCCACGCGATGGTGCAACGCTTCGTCAGGGATGCCGGGGCGAGCTTCCTGGAGGCCTATCATACGACCGCCGCGGCGGCGGCACATCCATGGCTGTCTACATCGGCGTGGGATGATTTGTTGACATTGTTCCTGATCGAGAAATCGGCTTATGAAATCTGCTACGAATCGGCCAATCGCCCGGCCTGGCTGATCATTCCGCTCACCGGCCTTGCCAATCTGGCAGCCCAGCTCACGACAGGAGCCCACGATGCCAGCATGGGATGACGCGACACTCGATGCGCTGGCCAACGCCACGCACGCCGACCCGTTTGCCTGCCTCGGGCCGCATACGATCGACGGTGTGCGGGTCGTAACCACGATTCAGCCGGGCGCCCATCAGGTCCGCCTCGTGGGTGCCACGGGCTCCGAACCGATGGAGCGGATTCATCCCGCCGGCATTTTTCAGGGAGAGCTCGGGTCGAATTCTGATTATACAATCGCGATCAATTGGGGCGAGACCAGCCAGACAATCGAAGATCCCTATCGCTTCCCGCCGCTACTTACTGATTTCGATATTCATCTGCTGGGCGAGGGTCGCCAGCTGCGCCTTGCCGATTGCCTTGGTGCCATCCCCGTGCGCATCAATGGCGTCGACGGCATCCGTTTCGCTGTCTGGGCGCCGAATGCGCGGCGGGTTTCAGTGGTTGGCGCCTTCAACGGTTGGGACGGCCGCCGTCACCCGATGCGTCTGCGCTATGATGTCGGCGTCTGGGAATTATTCATCCCGGCGGTCGTGATCGGCGCGCTTTACAAATTCGAAATCCTGACAAAATCGGGCGGTATCCTGCTCAAGGCCGATCCGCTGGCGCGCCAGGTGCAAGGGCCGCCTGAAACAGCTTCGATCGTCGCTGACAATACGGGGTTCGACTGGCATGACGAATCATGGTTGAAAAATCGAAACGGTCGCGCTGATAATGCTTTATCGGTCTATGAGGTTCACGCTGCCTCATGGCGGCGCCACGACGACGGCAGGCCTCTGTTATGGAGTGAGTTGGCCGACCAGTTGATTCCCTACGCCGCTGGTATGGGGTTCACGCATATCGAGTTCATGCCGGTGATGGCGCATCCGTTCGGCGGGTCCTGGGGCTATCAGCCGCTGTCTCAATACGCACCGATGCCGGCGCTCGGCACGCCGGCCGAATTCGCTGCCTTCGTCGATCGCTGCCACCAGATCGGTATCGGTGTGATTCTCGACTGGGTGCCGGCACATTTTCCGACCGATGCGTTTGGGCTGGTGCAGTTCGATGGCACGCCGCTCTACGAACATGCCGACCCCCGCGAGGGATTTCATCAGGATTGGAATACCCTGATCTATAATTTCGGCCGGACCGAGGTGCGCAACTTCCTTGTCTCCAGCGCGCTTTTCTGGCTCGATCGCTATCATATCGATGGCATCAGGGTCGATGCGGTCGCATCAATGCTCTACCGCGATTATTCGCGCAAGGAGGGGGAATGGATTCCAAACCGTTACGGCGGGCGCGAGAATCTCGAAGCGATCGATTTCCTTAAGGAACTGGCCAGCGCCATCGAACATTATGCGCCCGGTGCAATGTTGATCGCCGAGGAATCGACCGCTTGGCCGGGCGTGACTCGACCCGTCGCCGAGGGTGGTCTCGGTTTCAGCCACAAATGGAACATGGGCTGGATGCATGACACGCTGCGCTATATCGAAGAGGATCCGATCAACCGCCGTTACCATCACGACGAAATGACGTTTGGTCTTGTCTATGCGTTTTCCGAAAAATTCGTCTTGCCGATTTCGCATGACGAGGTCGTTTACGGCAAACACTCCCTGTTCGACAAAATGCCAGGGGATCCGTGGCAGAAATTCGCGAATCTGCGTGCCTATCTTTCGTTCATGTGGACCCAGCCTGGCAAGAAACTTCTATTCATGGGCCAGGAGTTCGGCCAATCGAGCGAGTGGAACCACGATATCGCGCTTGCGTGGCAGGAAGCCGACACGCCCGCGCACAACGGTGTGCGCCACCTGCTCGCCGATCTCAACCGGGTCTATCGCGCCGAACCGGCACTGCACAGTACCGATTTCAATCCCGGCGGATTTCGGTGGCTGATTGGCGATGATCGGGATCAGAGCATTTTTGCCTGGGTGCGTCAGACCGACGATGTCGCACAATCCATCGTCGTGCTGTGCAACTTCACCCCTGTGCCGCGATACGCCTACCGCGTGGGTGTGCCGACCGGCGGTCGCTGGCTCGAATGCCTTAATAGTGATTCCGCGATCTATGGCGGTTCGGATCTTGGAAATCTTGGTGCCATCACGGCCGATGCGAGCCCGGCACACGGCATGGCGCATTCATTGGCGCTGACCGTACCGCCGCTCGGGGTGCTGATCCTGCGACAGGATCGCTGATGGCGATCCTGCCGGCAAAACTCGCGACCGGAGCGAACGAGCCGCTGGGTGCAACATGGGACGGTCTGGGGGTCAATTTCGCGGTGTTCTCAGCCAATGCCGACCGCATCGAGCTGTGCCTGTTCGATCGCGGGGGGCGGCGCGAAATTGCGCGCTACGATCTGCCCGAATGCACCGATGAGGTGTTTCACGGTTATCTGCCGGATGCGTTGCCAGGCCTGATCTACGGGTTTCGTGCCCATGGACCCTACCAACCCGAGCAGGGTCATCGGTTCAACCCGAACAAGCTGTTGCTCGATCCCTACGCGAAGGCGATGTTTGGTGACATCCATTGGTCCGACACGCTATTCGGCTATCGCGTGGGCGCGGCCCGGGCGGATTTGTCGTTCGACCGGCGCGACAGCGCGCTGGCGATGCCGAAAGCGATCGTGGCCGATGCGTCCGCCGTCTGGGGCGAGCACCGCCGACCACGCCGCGGCTGGAGCGAAACGATCATCTATGAGGCGCATCTGCGTGGCCTGACCAAGTGCCACCCCGGTATCGCGTCGGAGCGCCAAGGCACGTTCGCGGCATTGCAAGATCCGGCTCTCATCGAGCATCTGGTCAAGCTCGGCATTACCGCGATCGAATTGCTGCCGGTCCATGCGTACCTGCAGGATCGCTTTCTGATCGAACGCAAATTGACGAATTATTGGGGATATTCGACCCTCGGTTTCTTTGTGCCGCAGACTGCGTATCTTGCCGATCCAGAGCAGGCACGCCACGAAATTCGCGCTGCTGTGCGCCGCCTGCACGAGGCGGGCATCGAGGTCATTCTCGATGTGGTCTACAACCATACCTGCGAGGGCAACGAAATGGGGCCGACGCTGAGCTGGCGCGGCCTCGATAACGCAAGCTATTACCGCTTGATGCCCGGCCAGGAGCGGTATTTCATCAACGACACAGGCTGTGGCAATACGCTCAACATCTGCCATCCGCGCGTGCTGCAAATGGTGATGGACAGTTTGCGCTACTGGGCCGATGCGTATCAAATCGACGGATTCAGATTTGATCTCGGAACGATTTTAGGGCGCGAAGCCGCCGGGTTCGATCCTGGATCGGGTTTCTTCGATGCCATCCGCCAGGACCCGGCGCTCGCCAAACTCAAGCTGATCTCCGAACCGTGGGATCTCGGGCCCGGCGGCTATCAGGTCGGTAATCATCCGCCCGGTTTTTCGGAATGGAATGCGGAGTTCCGCGATGGCACGCGCCGCTTCTGGCGCGGCGATCACGGCCAGCGTCCGGAAATCGCTCGCCGCCTGATGGGTTCGCCCGAATTGTTCGACTATCGCCGCCGCCGGCCCTCAGCTTCGATCAATTTCATCACCGCGCATGATGGGTTCACGCTGCGTGACCTGGTGAGCTACACCCAACGCCACAACATCAAGAACGGCGAGAACAACAACGACGGCACCGATAACAATCTTTCGGCCAATTGGGGCGTCGAAGGCGAAACGATCGATCCTGTCATTGCATCGACCCGCGAACGGGTAAAACGCGCCATGCTCGCGACCCTGTTCGTCTCCTACGGCGTGCCGATGCTGCTGGGTGGCGACGAAATGAACCGAACCCAGCGCGGCAACAATAATGCCTATTGCCAGGACAATGAAACATCCTGGGTGGACTGGTCCGGCCTCGAAGATGGCACAGCGACCGAACTTGCCGCGTTCGTTGGCCATCTGGCAGCGTTGCGGCGCCGCTATCCCAGCCTGCGCAGCGCGGTATTTCGCCATGGACTGGAAATGATCACGCCAGAGTTAGCCGACACGAACTGGTTCGATGAACAGGCGGGCGATCTGTCGATCGAAGCCTGGGCCGATCCAAACGCGCGCCTCCTTACGCTGCGGCGGGCAACACGCGAGGGCGAACAGCCCGATGTCACGCTGGTGTTGCTGAACGCTTCAGAGTCCGATCGTGAATTCACCCTGCCTGCACCCATGTTCGATTGGGTGCTCGAAATCGACACCGCGCGCCCCACATATCGGCGCGCGGCGTTCACCGAACCTGTGGTGACGGTCGCCTCCCGCTCCATCGTCGCGCTCGGCGCCCTGATCGAAGAGACAGAACAATGACCGTATCCCACATGAGCCCACCCCGTCCGGGCGCGCACGTTTCGGCCAATGGACGGACGATTTTCACGATCTGGGCACCCGGATGTGATTCGATGTCACTCGCGATCGAAGGACGTGATCCGCTCGCGATGCGGCGGCATCCGGATGGACATTTTGATATTGAAACAGAATGTTCTCCAGGCATGCGCTATCATTTTGTAACCGATACGGGAATAAAGGTGGCCGATCCTGCGTCACGCCTTCAGGCGCGGGATGTGCACGATGCCAGTATCGTCGTCTCGCCCGACGCCTACCGCTGGACCAATCCAGACTGGCGCGGCAGACCCTGGCATGAGACCATTTTGTATGAACTGCACCCCGGCGCCTGCGGCGGGTATGCCGGCATCGAAGGCATGCTGCCCGGCCTCGCCGAACTCGGCATCACGGCGGTCGAGTTGATGCCAATCGCCGATTTTCCCGGCCGGCACAACTGGGGTTACGACGGCGTTCTCCCCTACGCACCCGACACTGCCTACGGCACACCGGATGAATTGAAACATTTGATCGACACCGCTCACGGCCTCGGTATGATGATATTTCTCGATGTCGTCTACAATCATTTCGGTCCCGATGGGAATTATCTTCACACCTATGCTCCGGAGTTTTTTCGCGATGACCTCCACACGCCATGGGGCAGCGCAATCGATTACCGGCGTGCGCCGGTCCAGCGCTACTTCGTGGATAACGCGATCTACTGGCTCAACGAGTTTCGGTTCGATGGTCTGCGGTTCGACGCAGTACACGCCATTCAGGACGATGGGTTTCTTGCCAGCATGGCGAGCGCGATCCGTGCCGCTTGCGACTCCCGGCGCCACATTCACCTCGTGCTCGAGAACGACGACAACAATGCCGCTCTTCTGGAACAAGCTGTTGCCTATGACGCCCAATGGGCGGACGACACCCACCATTGCCTGCACGTTCTTCTCACCGGCGAACAGGGTGGTTATTACGAAGATTACCAGGATGCTGCCGCGCAGTTGGCACGTTGCCTGCAATCTGGTTTCGCCTATCAGGGTGAGCCCTCGTCCCACCGCGACAATGCATCACGCGGCACCCCGAGCGCGCACCTGCCGCCGACCGCCTTCGTCGCGTTCCTGCAAAATCACGACCAGATCGGCAACCGTGCGTTCGGCGAACGCCTGACCACGCTGGCCAACCCCGCGGCTCTGCGCGCGGCTGTGCTGCTCCTGCTGTTGTCGCCGCAGATCCCGCTGATCTTCATGGGTGAGGAGTATGGCGATACCACGCCCTTCCTCTATTTCACCGACCATAATGCGCCCGGGCTCGCCGAAGCCGTCCGCAAGGGACGGCGGCAGGAGTTCGCCAAGTTTGAGGCATTTTCGTCCAAGGAGGCGCAGCAGCGCATCCCGGACCCGAACGACGCAGCGACCTTTGCAGCCTCGGTGCCAGCGTTCAACTCGGCCGATGCGCCCGCGGCGGCCTGGCGTGCCTTCTATCGGATACTCCTGCGCCTCCGTCACACCAAGATCGTGCCCGGCATTCCAAATGCCCGTGCTGAGCGGGCAATCGCCCTGGGGCGCTCGGGCGTCCGCGCGGTCTGGACCCTCGGCGATGGTGCAACACTGACCATCGCGGCGAATTTCGGCGACCGTGCGGTGCCCTGTGCCGCAGGCGAGGGACATGTTCTGGCATCGTCGCCGCCCGATGCCGCGTGTGACAACCATCTGCCGCCGCATGCCGCCATCGCCTGGCTCGCCACACCGTGAGCGATCATGCCCTCTACGAACTGGCCGATCGTGCCGGGCTGTCACGCGTCTGGCACGATGTTTTCGGCACCGCGCACGATGTGTCTCCCACCAGCCTGCGCGGACTGCTCGCCGCCTTCGATCTCGATGCGGGTTCGGAAGCCGCCTGTCACGACAGCATCGCCCTGCTCGACGCCGAAGCACGCCTGCCCCCGCGCCTGCTGACGGCAACCGTCGATTCCGAAATCACTCTGAGCCATCCTGGCGGCGCGGCACGCATCCTGCTCGAAGATGGCACCAGCTATGACACGAGGCTGGAGGATGTCGGCAACGGCCACGCCCGTCTGCCCGGTCTGGCGACGCCGGGCTATCATCAGATCCATCTAGGCAATGCGATGATCGATCTGGCGATCGCGCCGCATCGCGCATTCACCGTGGAGGATGCGCTGGCCCGCCACGGCCGCACCGGCAAAGCGTGGGGCCTCGCGGTGCAGGTCTACAGCCTGCCGCGCGAGAACGATGGCGGCATCGGTGATTTCGCCGCCCTTGCCACGCTGGCCGCCAACGCGGGTGGGCGCGGCGCCGATGCGGTAGCGATCAGCCCGGTTCATGCCCTCTATGCAAGCGAACCGGGCCACTACGGTCCCTACGGTCCTTCCAGCCGTGTCGCGCTCAATCCGGTCTATGCGGCCATCGACTGCGCGGCGATTGCGCCATCGCCCGATGGCCTGATCGACTGGCGCGCCGCCACGCCGCTCCGCTATCAGGCGCTCCGGCGTGATTTCGCCCTGCATCGTGACGATCCGGCATTCAAGCAATTCCAGGCTGAAACCTCGCCCGCGATCCAGCTCCATGCCTTGTTCGAGGCGTTGGTGGCGCATCAACTCAGCGTTGGCGCGGGGCGCGACTGGCGATCCTGGCCGGATTCGCTGCGCGATCCGCACAGCAGCGCCGTCGCGGCACTGGCCGCTGCCAATCAGGACGAGTGCACGTTTCACCTCTACGCCCAGTTCCGCGCGCTCGGCAGCTTGCAGGCGGCCCAGCGCGCCGCCATCGATGCCGGCATGGCGGTCGGCCTGATCGCGGATTTGGCGGTCGGCGCCGATCCGGCGGGCAGCGATGCCTGGAGTCGTCCGGCCGAGGTGTTGCGCGCCGCTGCGGTTGGCGCGCCACCCGACGAATTCAACCGGCGCGGCCAGAACTGGGGCCTCACCGCGTTTTCGCCACGCGGCCTGCGCCAAAGCGGGTTTTCGGCACTGCGCGATATGCTGTCGACCGCGCTGCACGCCACCGGCGGCGTCCGCATCGATCATGCCATGGGCCTGTCACGTCTGTGGGTTATCCCCGAAGGCGGCGAGGCCAAGGACGGTTGCTATCTGCGCTATCCGTTCGAGGACATGCGCCGGCTGGTGATGCTGGAATCGCAGCGCCATCGTGGCATCGTCGTCGCCGAAGATCTCGGCACGGTGCCGGGCGGCTTTCGCGAATCCCTCGCGGCCAGCGGCATCACCGGCATGAGCATCCTGTGGTTCGAACGCGATGGGGATCGCTTCGTGCCGCCGGCGCACTGGCGCGCCGAGACCACGGCGTTGACGACAACGCATGACCTGCCGACCGTCGCGGGCTGGTGGTGTGGCACCGATATTGCCTGGCGCGAGCGCCTCGGGATTGCCGGCGAGGATCATGACAAACGCGCCCATGACCGGCATTGCCTGTGGGATGCCTGCGTGGCATCCGGCGCGGCACAGGGCGATATGCCGGCGCCCGACGACGGCGAACGGATCGCCGATGTCCTCGCCGTCCATGTCGCCACGGCATCGTCGGGTCTGGCGATCCTGCCGATCGAAGATGCGCTGGCTTTATCCGAGCAACCCAATATTCCAGGTACGATCGATGAACATCCAAACTGGCGCCGCCGGTTGCCCGCGCCCGCGGCAACCCTGTTTGATGCCCCGCGCGTTACGGCCCGCCTCGATGCTCTCGACCGGACCCGTAAGGCGCGCGGCTGAATCATGACACAATCCACGATCCCGCGCGCGACCCTGCGCCTGCAATTCCACAAGGGCTTCACGCTCGATGACGGTGCCGCCGTCATTCCATACGCCGCCGCGCTGGGCATGAGCCATCTTTATGCCTCGCCGATCCTGAAGGCGCGGCCTGGCTCGACCCATGGTTACGACATCGTTGACCATAATGCGATCAATCCCGAACTCGGGGGCGAAGCAGCACTGGATCGATTGTCGGCGGTGTTGCGCGCCCACGGCATGGGCCTGATTCTCGATATCGTTCCCAATCACATGGGCGTCGGCGGCAGCGACAATCAATGGTGGATGGATGTGCTGGAATGGGGCCGCGCCAGCCGCTACGCCGATGCGTTCGACATCGACTGGACCCCGCCGGACCGCGCGCTGCACGGCAGGATCATGGCGCCGTTCCTGGGTGAATCCTATGGCGCCGCCTTGCAATCGGGCGATCTGCGCCTGTCCGCCGATGCCAAGGCGGGGCGGATTTCGGTCGTTTACCACGAACACGAATTTCCACTCTCACCAGCCGGCATGGCGGTTGTGCTGAAGGCCGCGCCGCGCCGCTTTGCCGATGCGATCGCGCATTTCACCGGCGCCGCCGATCTGATCGACCGGCCGGACATCGCCCGCCCGCTGGCCGAAACCGCCCGTGCGCGCCTGATCGCAGCGCTGGCAACGCCGCACGGCGAAGCCGGTCTGGTCAACGCTCTGGCCCGCTACGAGCCAAGCACGCCGGATGGCATCCGCCGTCTGCACGAATTGCTCGAAACCCAGAATTACCGCCTCGCCTACTGGCGCGCCGCCGCCGATGAAATCAACTGGCGCCGGTTTTTCGATATCAACACGCTGGCCGGCATCCGCGCCGAAATACCATGGGTGTTCGACCTCAGTCACAAGCTCATCCTCGATCTTTACGCCCGCGGCGTGATCGATGGCGTACGTGTCGATCACGTCGACGGGCTCGCCGACCCGCGCGCCTACTGCCGCAAGCTGCGCCGCGCATTGACCGCCGCGGGCAAGTCGCGCCCGTCCAGCGCGGCGGCGGGACCGCCCTACATCATCGTCGAAAAAATCCTGGCGCCGCATGAGCGCCTGCGCGCCGACTGGCTGACCGATGGGACCACAGGCTATGATTTCATGAATGAAGTCGCCGCCGTGCTGCACGACCCGGATGGCGGCGAACCCCTCGGCGCACTCTGGCAGTCCCTCACCGGCCGCAGTGCCGACTTCGACCCCGAGGAACGTGATGCACGCCGCCAGGTGCTGCGCGATAATCTCACCAGTGAATGGAACGGCACCGCCGCCCTGCTGCATCGCCTTGCGGGTGCGGATCTGGCGACGCGGGATATTTCCCTCACCGCCCTGCGCCGCGCGCTTGCGGAATTGCTGGTGCATTTCCCGATCTATCGGATCTATGCTGGCGCCGGCGGCAGCACCAGTACCGATGAGCAGACGATGGATTGGGCGCTTGCGCTGGCCCGGCGGAGCTTTCGCGTCGCCGACCGCGGCCTGCTGAACCAGATCCGCCATTGGCTCGCCGATCGGCCGCTGGCGCGCGAGCCGTTGGAAACCCGCGCTCTGCATCGCCGGGCGATGGTCCGGTTTCAGCAATTATCCGCCCCGGTGGCGGCCAAATCGGTCGAGGATACCGCCTTCTATCGGTATGGGCGGCTGATTTCGCGCAATGAGGTCGGCAGCACGCCGGCGCAATTCGCGCTGGCGCCGGGTGCCTTCCATGCCGCCCAGCAGCAGCGCGCCGCAAGCCTGCCGCACGCCATGCTCGCCACCGCGACGCACGACCACAAGCGCGGCGAGGACACCCGCATCCGCCTCGCGGTCCTGTCGGAAATCCCCGATGAATGGCAGGCCGCCCTGGCGCGTTGGATGCGCCTGAACAGCGGCTTGACCAGGGATCTCGACACCGGCCGCGCACCGAGCGAGGGCGACGAGATCATGCTGTATCAGACGCTGATCGCCGCCTGGCCACTTGGAGCCGCACCCGATGCCAGCGGCGATTTCCGTGATCGGGTCTGGGGTTGGTGGGAGAAATCGATCCGCGAGGCCAAGCTCCGATCCGAATGGGCCGCACCCGATGAAGCCTATGAAGAGGCCTGCCGCCAGTTTCTGGACGGCGTGTTCGATACCATCCGCGCCACTGCGACCTTGGGCGAAATCGTCGCTTTCGCGCGCCGGATCGGCCCCGCTGGCGCGCTCAACGGGCTCGCCCAGACGGTTCTGAAATATACCGTCCCCGGCGTGCCCGATCTCTATCAGGGCACCGAATTCTGGGACCAGAGCCTCGTTGATCCCGACAATCGCCGCCCGGTCGATTTTCAGGCTCGTGCCGCAGGGTTGTCCGCCAGCCAGATGCCATTACTCGATGGCTGGGAGAACAGCGACATCAAGCAGTGCGTGATCGCCAGGCTGCTGTCATGCCGCGCCGACCACCAATCGCTATTTGCGGAAGGCGCCTACACGGCGCTCGATTTCATCGGCACTCATGCGGCGCATGGTCTCGCCTTCGCGCGCACCCATGGCGACCGCACGCTGGTCGTCGCCGTCTCGCGTCTCGCAGCACGCCTGCTCGGCGGCGCCGCACAACCGCTGATCCCGCCCGCCCACTGGGGTGATACCGCGCTCGATCCGGCGGTGCTGTCCGGCCCCTGGCGCGATGTTCTGACCGGCCGGACGCTCGATGCAACGGGCGGCGTAATCCCGCTCAGCACGCTATTCGCCACCCTGCCGGTCGCGGTTCTGATCGCCTGAAACCCCGAATCGTGCTACCCTGCGCGCATGCCGCATGCCGATTTCGTCCATCTCCGTGTCCACTCCGCCTATTCCCTGTCCGAAGGCGCGATCAAACCCGATAAAATCGCAGCCCTCGCGCAGGATCAGGCGATGCCGGCGGTCGCTATCACCGATACGTCCAACCTGTTCGGCGCAATCGAGTTCTCCCAGGCCTGCATGGCGAAATCGGTGCAGCCGATCATCGGCTGCCAGCTCTCGCTCACCCGGGCGGACCAGCCCCGGCTGACGCCGGACCCCCTGGTCCTGCTCGCCAAGGATGCCGCCGGATTCGCCAATCTCTCGAAACTCTCGTCCGCCAGCTTCCTCGAATCCGAAACCGGCAACCGCCCGCAGATCAGCCTGGATGCGCTGCTTCGCCATCACGAGGGGCTGATCCTGCTCACCGGTGGCCGGTTCGGCCCGCTTGGCCGCATGCTGGGCGAGGGTCAACGCGCCGAGGCCGAAACCCTGCTGTCCACCCTGGCTGAAACCTTCGGCGACCGCATCGCGGTCGAACTCGAGCGCCACGGCCTGCCGACTGAACGCGCGATCGAGCCCGGCCTGATCGCCATGGCCGATGCCGCCGGCATCCCGCTCGTTGCCACCAACGAATGTTTCTTTGCCCGGCAGGACATGCACGAAGCGCATGACGCGCTGCTCTGCATTGCCGAAGGCCGTCTGCTGTCCGAAGCCGAACGCCGCCGCGTCACGACCGAGCATTGGTTCAAACCCGCCAAAACCATGCGAACCCTGTTCGCCGACCTGCCGGACGCCTGCGACAATACCATCCACATCGCGCGCCGCTGCGCCATCGCCGCGCCCACGCGCAAACCGCTGCTGCCCATCTGCCCGAAAGTCCGCCCCGGCAGCACCGAGGCCGAAACCCTGCGCGCGATGGCGCGTGAAGGTCTGGCCGCCCGTCTCGCGGCGATCGGTGCCGATGCCGCGACCACCGCGCGCTATAGCGAACGCCTCGAATTCGAGCTCAACGTGATCGAACAGATGGGCTTTCCCGGCTATTTCCTGATCGTGGCGGATTTCATCCAATGGGCGAAATCCCAGGGCATTCCCGTCGGGCCGGGCCGCGGTTCGGGTGCGGGTTCGCTCGCCGCCTATTGCCTGCTGATCACCGATATCGACCCGATCCCGTTCAATTTGCTGTTCGAGCGCTTCCTCAACCCCGAACGCATCTCGATGCCGGATTTCGACATCGATTTCTGCCAGGAACGCCGCGACGAAGTGATCGACTACGTCAAACGCGAATACGGTGCGGACCGCGTCGCCCAGATCATCACCTTCGGCAAGCTGCAGGCCCGTGCGGCGGTGCGTGACGTCGGGCGCGTGCTCGGCATGCCCTACGGCCAGGTCAACAAGGTTGCCGAAGCCACGCCGAACAATCCAGCCAAGCCGATCCCGCTCGCCGAGGCGATCGAATCCGAACCCCGGTTGCGTGAAATGCGCGACACCGACGACGCCATCCGCCGCCTGCTGGAAATCGCTCTGCAGGTCGAAGGCCTGTATCGCCACGCCAGCACCCATGCGGCCGGCGTGGTGATCGGTGACCGGCCGCTGGCGGAATTAGTGCCGCTCTACCGCGATCCACGCGCGGATATGCTGATCACCCAGTATTCGATGAAATATGTCGAGAGCGCCGGCCTCGTGAAGTTCGACTTTCTGGGCCTGACGACACTTACGATTCTTGACCGCGCATTGAAGTTTCTACGGGGCCTCGGCACCGATATCGACCTCGCAACCCTCCCGCTCGATGATGTCAAAACCTATGAAATGCTCTCACGTGCGGAGGCGGGTGGTGTGTTCCAGTTCGAAACCCAGGGGTTTCGCGACGTGCTCAAACAGATGCGCCCGGACCGGTTCGAGGATCTGATCGCCGCCGTTGCGTTGAACCGCCCCGGGCCTATGGCGAATATTCCAGCCTATTGCGCCAGCAAGCACGGACAGGCGTGGGACTCACCCCATCCGGCGATCTTTGAAATCCTGAGCGAGACCTATGGCGTCATTGTCTATCAGGAACAGGTCATGCAGATCGCCCAGCGCATGGCCGGCTACAGTCTGGCCGCCGCGGATTCACTGCGCCGCGCAATGGGCAAAAAGATCCGCTCGGAGATGGAACAGCATCGCGCCACCTTCATCGCAGGCGCCAAGGCCAAGGGTGTCGATGAACCGAAAGCCATCGAAGTCTTCGACCTGATGGCGAAGTTTGCCGATTACGGCTTCAACAAATCGCACGCCGCCGCCTACGCCCTGGTTTCCTACCAAACCGCATGGCTGCGCGCGAACCACCCGGCCGCGTTCATCGCCGCCTGCATGTCGCTCTCGCACACCAATCATGAGAAACTCGCCGCCCTGAAACAGGACGCCGTGCGCCTCGGCATCCCGATACTCCCGCCCGACATCAACAAATCCGCTGCCGATTTCACGGTGGAACGTCAACCCGACGGCACGCTGGCCATTCGCTACGCACTTGCCGCCATCAAGCGGGTGGGTGAGGGGGCAATGAACGATGTCGCCCGCATCCGCGCCGATCGCCCGTTCACCGACCTCGCGGATTTCGCCACCCGCGTCGAACCCAAATCGCTCAACAAGGCGCAGATCGAACAACTCGCCAAAGCCGGCGCGTTCGATCAGCTCGAGCCCAACCGCGCCCGCGTCATGGCCGGTGCCGAAACCCTGATCCGCCGCGCCCAGGCCGAAGCCGCCAATCGCCAGTCAGGCCAGATCAACCTGTTCGGCAGCAGTGCGGCGCCCGAGCCGCTGCACCTGCCCGACACGCCCGATTGGCCCGGTTTCGAACGCCTCGGCTTCGAAGCCGAAGCGATCGGCTTTCACCTCACCGCCCATCCGCTCGATTCCTATGCGGGTGTGCTCAAACGCCTTGGCGTCATCCCTTCCAACCGGATCGACGCAACCGGCCACGCCGGCATCACCCGCGCCAAACTCGCCGGCGCCGTGGTCGGGCGCAAGGAACGGCCCACCCGCAGCGGCACGCGCATGGCCTGGGTGATGCTGTCCGATCAGGCCGGCGGCTTCGAGGTCACCTTCTTCTCGGAGGTCCTGGCCACCGCGCGCGAATTGCTCACCGAAGGCACCATGCTGCTTGTTACGGTCGAACTGCGGATGGACGGCGAAAGCTTGCGCATCACCGCGCTGGATGCCGAGCCGCTCGACCGCGCCGCCGCCGACGCCGGTTCGGGTCTCCGCATCGTGGTCGAACGCATCGAAGCCGTCGCCTCGCTGCGCGCCCTGCTCGACCGTGAAGGCCGGGGCAAAGGCCGCGTCCTCGTCTCCCCCCGGATCGGTTCCAACGCCCGGCTCGATATCGCGCTGCCCGGCGGCTTCAACGTCTCGCCCCGCCTCGCCCAGGCGGTCAAAATGATCCACGGCGTCGCCGAAGTCGCCGAACTCTAATTGCCGCCATGCCGATCATCGTGACCCCGCGCATCACACTGGACGATTCCGAACTCTCCGAGGTTTTCACGACATCCTCCGGTCCGGGTGGCCAGAACGTCAACAAGGTGGCAACCGCCGTGCGCCTGCGGTTCGATGCGCTGAACTCACCCGCCCTCAGCGACGACATCAAGGCGCGCCTGCGCAGCATCGCCGGCCGCCGCATGAGCAAGGACGGCGTCATCCAGATCATCGCGCAACGCTTTGCCTCGCAGGAGCGCAACCGCGACGATGCCCGTGACCGCCTGCTGGCATTGATCAGAGACGCGGCCGTCCGCCCGACCGCCCGCGTGCCGACCCGCGTGTCGAAAACCCAGAAGGCCAAACGCCTCGACAATAAAACGCATCGGGGCCGTACCAAATCCCTGCGCGGTACGATCCCCGACGACCGATGCTAAATAGCGCCATGCGCGGTATCATCTCACCCGCGCAGGGTGGCGTTGGTTGCCTTGCTGACGGCAGCGACGATCTTGGCTGAAACCGCCTCGATTTCGCTATCGGTCAGGCTCTTGTCCTTCGGTTGCAGCGTCACGGCGATCGCGAGAGACACTTTGCCCGCGGGCAATTTGTCGCCGGCATAGCGGTCGAACAGCGTGACGTCGGTGATCAGGCCGCGTTCCGCACTTTTCGCCGCCCGCAGCACGGCTTCAGCGGCGATGCCGGCATCGAGCACGAAGGCAAAATCTCGCCGTAGCGGTTGCAACGGCGAGATATCGGGTGCCGATTTACGGCGGCGCTTCGGATCGGCAATGGCACCAAGATCGATCTCGAAGCCGACGCTGCCAGCCGGCAGGTCGAGTGCGGCGCAGAGCGAAGGGTGCAGTTCGCCGAAGCTGCCGATGGTGGTTTTGGGTCCCTGCTTGATCGTGCCGGCACGGCCGGGATGGTAATGGCCGGGCGCGGTCGCGCTGACCTGCAGCGCCTCGAGCGGCACGCCGAGATCTTGCAGCACAGCGAACGCATCGGCCTTGGCGTCGAACGCATCAACACTGCGGGATGGGGCCAGCCACGACAACGGCGTTGCCCCGCAGCGCAGCCCCGCAGCGATCAGGTCCTGTCCGGCGGGGGTTTCGTTGCGAAATCCCGGCCCGATTTCGAACAGCGCGAGATCGCCGAAGCCGCGGGCCGCGTTCATGGCGGCGGCGCGCGCGATTGTGACGAGTGGCGAAGGACGCATCTGGTCGAGATCGGCAGCGATCGGGTTGGCCACGGTCAGGCTATCCGGTGTCGCGCCGAACCGCGCGGCGGTCGCACGATCGACGAAGCTGAACGTCACGCATTCCGCCATGCCGCGCGCGGCGAGCACACGCCGGGCGCGTACGCTACGGGCCTGGCGCGGCGTGAGCGATGGCGTCGGCACGGTGGTGAGCGGCGGCAGCGAAACCGGTACGATCCGGTCAAGCCCTTCGATCCGCAGCACTTCCTCGATCAGATCGGCTTCCGGTTCGATCGCGCGGGCACCCTCTCGCACCACCATGGCCTGATCCGGATCCAGATCCGCGTGCTGGTCGAGCGTGCTGCCGGCGGAAAACCCGGCGGAGGCGATATCATTGCGCCACGGCGGCACATCGACGGTCACACCCGCCGCATCCCGCGCGGCGATCGTAAAGCCGAGCGCGCCCAGAATCCCGACCGCCCGATCCGGCGTGACATCCGACCGGCCAAAGCTCCGCAGGCGCTCGAATCGAAGGCTGGCCTGCCGCTGCCACGCAGGTTCGGCGCCGGCCTCAGTGACTGCGGAGGCTTCGCCGCCGCAGAGCGCGATCACCATGGCGGTTGCCGCATCGAGCGCCGCCGGCAGCAACGACACATCGATGCCACGCTCAAAGCGTTGCCGCGCGTCGGAAAAAATGCCGCTGCGCTGGCCGCTGAGCGCAATCGCCACCCGGTCGAACAGCGCGCATTCGATGAAGACATCGGTTGTGGTCCCGTCGCACCCGGTCGCTGCGCCGCCGACGATGCCGGCAAGCGACTGCACGCCCGCTTCATCCGCGATCACGCAATCATCGCCCGTAACGGTCACGTCCTTGCCGTGCAGGCCGCGAAACCGCTCGCCCGCGCCGCGCCGCACTGTCAGCACGCCACCGCTGATCTTGTTGGCATCGAACACATGCAGCGGACGGCCGAGGTCGATCGTGAAGAAATTGGTGATGTCGGCCAGCGCGTTGATCGGCCGCAGCCCGACCGATTCGAGGCGTTGCTTCAGCCATGCGGGGCTCTCGCCATTGCGCACGCCGCGCACGGTCCGGCCGAGGATCCACGGGCACGCCTCGGTGAAATCGTCCTGCCAGCGGATCGCACTGGCCCCCGTACCGTTGATCGCAGGCGCATTCCACGGCGTCAGCGTGCCGAGGCCGGCGGCCGCAAGATCGCGCGCGATGCCGCGCACCGCCAGCGCATCGCCGCGATTGGGTGTCACCGAAATCTCGATCACCGGATCGTCAAGTCCCGCCCAGGCGGCGTATGGCGTGCCGACCGGCGCATCGCCCGGCAGATCGACGATGCCGTCATGATCCTCGCCGAGCGCCATTTCCCGCGCCGAAACCAGCATGCCGGCCGAAGCCACGCCGCGGATCTCGCCGATTTTGAGCGTGATGCCGCTGCCCGGAATATAGGTGCCGGGCGGGGCGAACACCGTCGTCATGCCGGTACGCGCGTTCGGCGCGCCGCACACGACCCCAACCTCGCCCGAACCGGTATCGACCCGGCACACCCGCAGCCGGTCCGCATTCGGGTGCGGTACCGCCTCGATCACGCGGGCGATCACGAACGGGGCGAGCGCTGCGCCGCGATCTTCGATGCCTTCGACCTCTAGGCCGATATCGTTCAGCGTGTCGGCGATCTGCGCCAACGAAGCGTCGGTCGTCAGATGTGTCCGCAGCCAGGAGAGCGAGAATTTCATGATTACGCGTCTCCCTCATGCAGCGTGACCGGGGCGAGCGGCGAGGTGCCGTAATGTGACAGCCAGCGGATGTCGCTCTCGTAAAAACTGCGCAAATCGGCAATCCCGTGCTTCAACATGGTGATGCGTTCAACGCCCATGCCGAACGCGAAGCCCTGGTATTCGCGCGGGTCGATGCCGCAATTGGCCAGCACGTTCGGGTGCACCATGCCCGAGCCCAGAATTTCGAGCCAGTCCGACCCGGCGCCGATCACGCCGGTTTTGCGATCCCAGGCGATGTCGATCTCCATCGAGGGTTCGGTGAACGGAAAATAACTGGACCGGAACCGCGCCTTCAGATCGGGGACCGCGAAAAAGGCCCGCAGGAAATCGACCAGGCAACCCTTCAGATGCGCAAGCGTGATGTCGCGGTCGATCACCAGACCCTCGCATTGATGGAACATCGGGCTGTGCGTCGCATCGTGATCCGACCGATAGGTCCGCCCCGGCACGATGACGCGGATGGGGGGCTTCTGCTCCAGCATGGTGCGGATCTGCAGGGTCGAGGTATGCGGGCGCAGCACCATCGGCCGGTTGCGGCCGGCCGCTTTGAGATAGAATGTGTCCATCATCGCGCGCGCCGGGTGATGGGACGGAATGTTCAGCGCACCGAAACTGTACCAGTCATCCTCGATGTCGGGCCCATCCTTCACGGTGAAGCCCATGGCGCCAAACAGGGCGGTGAGTTCCTCCATGGTCCGCGACAGCGGGTGGATCGAGCCGCGCAGCACGGGCCGGGCCGGCAGGGTGATATCGATCCGCTCCGCGCCCAACCGCGCCGTGAGGGCCGCCGCGTCGAGCTCCACGCGCCGCTGCTCGATCGCCTGGGCCAATGCGTTTTTCAACGCGTTGACCGCAGCGCCGAAACTCTTGCGAAGTTCGGCATCCATGCCACCCAGGGATTTCAGCAACGCGGTAACCTGGCCGGTCTTGCCCAGCAGGGCAACGCGGACGGCATCGAGCGCCGCAGGGTCGCCGGCGGCGTCGATGGCGGCGCGGGCGTGGAGTTCGATCGTTGTGATATCATTGGACATGGCCGGGCAGGGAGCGTGCCGCGCTCGAAATGTCAAGCAATGGCGGGGCAAAAGACCATGCGGCGCGATCAAGCCGCGGTCGGCACGCAGGTCTTCCCTTGTTCAATCAAGACCCGGGCAGGGCAAATGCGCCGACTGGCCCTGCGGCGCCGGAAACGCCGGCCTTTCCCCAAAAATAAACCCCCGGAATCGGTGTTCCGGGGGTCGATCGGTCTAAAAGGCTCAGTGCCGTACGGTAATAGCCTGTCTAAAATCCCACCCCCGACGAATAGCCAACGAAATCCATAAAACTGTCTAAAAAATAAACCAAATATCAGTTATCTAATGATTGGTGGTTTAATGTATTGCCCCGGTTGAATCTATAAATTGGAGGTAGAAAGTCCAAAAAAATGAATTTATTTCCTCGATATTTAAGGAATATTAATAAAATACTCGTCGTTTGATGCGCAGCGTATCTGACCTAACCTGAAGTTGTCAGAGTTTCGGATGCGACGGGTGCCCGGGTCCCGATCGTGCGGGACGGAGCGAAACAAATCGGTTTGCGCAGCGTTCGTTTTCCGGTACCCCGGTCCCTCACTTGAAACGGGGAATCGGATGATCAGATCAGCGCGTGGATTTCTTGCATTGTTGCCTGGGCTTGCGTTGGCTTCACGCGCACTGGCCAGCCCCGCCGCGCCCGCATCGATTCCCAAACCGCCGCCCGCACCTGTCGTCGCCCATGTCAGCCAAGATTTTGGTACGCCGGTGACCGATGATTATCGTTGGATGGAAAAACCCGGCAGCAAGCGGTTTGCCGCTTTCATGAAAGTGCAGAACGCCTACACGCGCAAAGTGCTCGCCGCGATTCCGGGCCGTCAAGCGCTCTACGAGCAGATCAAGCGCGACGCCAATGTCGGCACCGCGGTGTTCTCGGTGACCCGCGCCGATAACCGCATTTTCTACATGGGCGTGGCCCCCGGCCAGAACACGGCGCATCTGTTCGTACTCGATAAAATCGGCGGCAAGCCGCGCCTGCTGATCGACCCGATGCAGTTCAGCACCAATCACATCCCCCAGGCGCTGAATTATTATTTCGTCTCGCCCAACGGTAAATATGTCGCCTTCGGCGTCTCCGGTGGCGGCTCCGAGCAGGCCAAACTGCGTGTGCTCGATGTCGCGACCGGCAAACTCCTGCCGATCGGCATCACCCGGATCGATGGTGACGATACCGATTTCCCACCGATCGCCTGGCTGCCGGATTCCAAAGGCTTCATTTACTATCGGCTGCATAAATTCGGCCCGAAGGACCCGGTGACCGATTTTTATCAGAAAAGCCGGGATTATCTGCATCTGTTGAGCGCCACCGACGGTACCGGCGCGACCGACAAGCCGGTGTTCGGCTGGAAAGTGTCCCAGGCCGCGCCAATGACCTTCGCACAGGACGCCCTGGTGGTCACCGCGCCGCATTCGTCCTACGCGCTCGGTCTGTTCACCGAGAACGAGGAACTCCAGTCGATCGACGATGTCTACGCGACGAAATTGACCGATCTCGAAGCCGGCGCGCCGGTCTGGCATAAAATCGCCGGCCGCAGCGTGCAGATGGCCGGATTCGCCCTGCATGACGACCGGCTCGATGTCATCACGCCGAACGGCGCACCTCGTTTCAAGGTGGTCAGTTACGATCTCGCCGGATCGGCCGCGCCTAAAACCGTGGTGCCCCCGGGCGATGACGTGATCACCAGCCTCGCCGCCGGTCGTCATGCCCTCTATGTCGGTGCGATGCACGACGGCATGGGTCGCATCAAGCGGGTCGCCTACGGCACCGATGCAACGCGCTCGGCGGCCATGCCGTTCCAGGGCGGTCTCGGTCAGATCATCGCGGACCCGGATGGTTCGGGCGTGTGGTTCCATCTTGGGGGCTGGACCACACCCTCGGCCTGGTACGATTACGCGCCAGCCACCAGTGCCGTCACGAACACCAACCTGCAAACCCCACCGAAAGTCAGCTTCGCGGGCATCGAATCGCGCGAGGTCAAGGCGGTGTCGTGGGACGGCACGATGGTCCCGGTGTCGATCATCATGAAAAAAACCACCAAACTCGACGGCAAGGCGCCGACCCTGCTGATCGGTTACGGCAGCTACGGCATCACCATCACCCCGTTCTTTGCACCGACGTTCCTGCCCTGGCTCGATCACGGCGGCATCATCGCGATCGCGCATGTCCGTGGCGGTGGCTGGTATGGCGATGCCTGGCACAAGGCCGGTATGAAGGCGACCAAGATCAACACCGTCTTCGATTTCATCGCAGCCGGCCAGTATCTGGTCGATCATCACTACACCTCACCGGCGCATCTGGCCGGCGAGGGCGGTTCGGCCGGCGGCATCACCATCGGCGGTGCGATCGCCTGGCGGCCCGATCTGTTCGCCGCCGCGATCGATAGTCACGGCGACACCAACGCCCTGCGCATGCAGTTCAGCCCGAATGGACCGCCCAACGAAATCGAGTTCGGCAATGTGTTGAGGGAACCCGATTTTCACTGGATTTATGCGATGGATGCGATGGCCCATATCCGCAACGGCGTGAAATACCCGGCGGTTCTCGCAGTGACGGGCGCGAACGATCCGCGTGTGGAACCATGGGAAGTCGGCAAGTTCGCGGCCCGTCTGCAGGCGGCCAGCACCTCAGGCCGCCCGGTGCTGCTGCGCGTCAGCTACCAGTCCGGCCACGGCATCGGATCGACCAAGGATCAGGAAGTCCGCTCGATGGCGGATCAGGACGCATTCCTCTTCTGGCAGTTGGGTGTGCCCGGCTTTCAGCCAAAATAACGATCCTGGCGAGACGGCGTGTCGGTCGGGTCGCGTGAGGCCCCAAAAAGAGAGTGTGACGGGCGGAACCCGCCACACTCTGTAAGGAGACCACGGCATCACCCGTGGTTGTTGGGAGGAAACGGAGACCACAGGTCTCTTCACGCAATATCGTCCGGATTAGTTAACGTACCGTTACTTTTTGCGAAAATAATCAGTGCCGACTTGATCGAGCCCCAGCAAAATCGCGCACAACCGTGTCAAAAAAGTCGCGTCTCGACGAAATTGCCGGAATCGATCCGTCGGATCCCACGAAGTTGCGCGAAGCCGCTTGAACCGGCCGGGCAACCGGAATAGATGCTGCTCAAGCGAAATGGTCGATGCAAAACATCGCAACGATCCTTAGCGCCGTATTTCAGTCCGCTTATTGTCTGCGTGGTTGACGCTCGTTCAGCCGTGCTTCGGGTGAACGGGCTGGAATATCACCACCGACTGATAACGCGGCCGATACTGTGTCGGCACATTTTAACTTTGGCACACAACACCGGGACGGTACATATGAAAATCAAAGCTCTGGGCGCTCTTGCGGCTGTTGCCCTGTTGGCGGCGTGCTCCAACGCTCCCAAAACCCAAACTGCATCCACCGGCTCCGGCGCTATGGCCGCTTCCTCTGGCCCCGCGCCCGGTAGTGAGCAGCAGCTCGTGGCCGATGTTGGCGATCGCGCCTTCTTCGGCTTCAATAAATCCAGCCTGACCAGTGCAGACCAGGCAACGCTCGATCGCCAGGCCGGCTGGCTCGGCAAGTACCCGAACGTCGACGTTCTGATTGCCGGCAATGCCGATCCGCGCGGCACTGAAACCTACAACCTCGCGCTGTCCAAGCGCCGCGCCAACGCCGCGCGCGACTATCTGGTCGCCAAGGGCGTGTCGCCGTCGCGCATCCAGACCGTCGGTTACGGCAAATCCTGCCTCGTTTCGCCGGGCAACACCTCGGAAGACTACGCCCAGGATCGCGTCGCGATCACCTCAGTCCAGGGCTTCAATCCCCAGAACTGCCACTAAAAACGTATCTTCGGTGGTGTGATCGGCCGATCACACGCGCTGGGCCAAACGATCGGCGACCCCCTGACAGGGGTCGCCGATTTGCGTTTTCGGCACTCCATCTTCAAGGACGAATGGAATTGCCCTACATAGGGCTGCGCCCTGCGCGCCAACCGCCCTGAGGATGTTTCATGCGCCGTCTCCTGTTGACCGCCCTGCCGATTGCAAGCCTCGTCTTTGCCGGAGTCACCGTGGCCACCCTTGCCCCCGCCGGCGTCGCCCGCGCCCAGATGATTTCCAGCCGCGAGGGTATCGCGCTCGAGAACCAGATTCTCGAACTCAAACAACAGATCGCGGCGGACCGGCAAGGCAACGGCAACTCGGCCCTCGGTGCCCCCGCGCCGGAGCCCGGCGGCGGTGCGACCGCAGCGAGCAGCGCGCTCCTGCCCAACATGCTTCAACAGATTCAGACCCTGACCGATCAGGTGCAGAACCTGCGCGGCCGGGTCGACACGCTGGAGCATGAGGTCGCCACCCAGCATGACGAATTAAAGCAGGAAATCGGCAATCTGAAGTTCCAGTTGAGCCAGAACAGCGCAACCGCCCCTGCCGCAGGCTCGGGCCAGACGGGCGCCCCCCCGCCGGCGCCCACCCCCGCGCCGGTCGCTGCCCGTGTCCCACGGGTGGAAGCCTCACTCACCGCCGCCCGCCGCGCGCTGGCCGGGGGGGATTACAAGGCCGCCGCCGCCGATTCTCGCGCCGTGATCGCCCGTCAAGGGAAAAATGCCGACAAAGGCGCCGCCGAACTGACGCTGGCGGCGGCACTCGCCCATCAGGGCGACCATCAGGGCGCCGCCATCGCGTATGACGATGCCTACAACGCGAGCCGTACCGGCCCGAACGCGCCGGACGCGCTGCTCGGCCTTGCCGGATCGCTCACCGCCATCCATCAGAATCAGGAAGCCTGCGACACGCTCGATTCGCTGGCCAGCCAGTTTTCCTCTCCCTCGCCCAGCCTTGCCACGCGCATCCATCTGGCGCGCGTTCGCGCCCATTGCGGCTGATGCCCGCATAACCGCGGGACCGTTGCCGGCCCGATGAGCGAGACACCGGTCGCGGCCAGGTTCGACGCCGCGATGCGCGACCTCGGCCCGTTCGGACCCTGTCCGCGTCTTGCCGTCGCCGTCTCGGGCGGGGCCGACAGCACGGCCCTCGCCCTGCTTGCTCACGACTGGGCACAGGCGCGCAGCGGCACAAGCCTGGCCCTGATCGTCGACCACGGTCTACGTCCCGCCGCCGCCGCGGAAGCGGCGCTCACCGCGCAGCGCCTTCAGGCGCGCGGTCTCGCCACCCAAATCATTACCCTTGCGATCCCTCCCGGTTCAGCGGTGCAGGAACGGGCGCGCATCGCGCGGCATCATGCCCTTGCCTCCGCTGCCGCTGCCGCCGGCGCTGTACATCTGCTGTTCGGCCATCACGCGGCGGATCAGGCTGAAGGCCTCGCGATGCGCGCGGCCCGCGGCCCGGGCGGCGCCGCCGGCATGGCCGGTTTCGCCGCCCGTCACGACGTGGTACTCCTGCGCCCTCTGCTCACCTGCAGCCCCGCCGATCTGCGCGCCCTGCTGCGCCAGTGGAATGTCGCCTGGATCGATGATCCCTCGAACTCCGATCCACGGTTCGAACGAGTCCGCGTGCGGCTGCACCAGTCCCTGACACACACCGCCGCGACGGCAGCGCATCTCAGTGCCCAGACCGAAGCGGTGCGGCATCTGGCCGACCATGCAAGGATCGACCCGGCCGGTTTCGTCCTTCTCCAAACCGACCACCTGCCGCCCGCTGCCCTGGCGGCATTGATCCGGGCGATCGGCGGCTCGCTCTACCCACCCGCCCGCACCGCGGTCGATCGGCTCGCGAAGGCCCTGCGCCCCGCAACCCTGGGCGGCGTGCACATCATGCGCGCCGGCAGGCTCGGGCCCGGCTGGCTGCTCTGCCGCGAGTTCGCCGCCTGCGCACCGCCGGTGCCGGCTCACCCCGGCACGCATTGGGACAATCGTTTCCAGGTTCGCGAGGTCCCGCCCGTCGCTGAAACGATCGGCGCACTGGGCACGGAAGCCGCGCGCTTTCGCAGCCGTAACGGCCTGCCGAGCGCCGTTTTGCGCACCCTGCCCGCATTTTTCGACAAGGGCGCGGTCGTCGCGGTGCCCCATTTGCAGCCGGAGGCAGATCAGAGCCTGCTTTTCATGCCGCCCGCACCGGTGGTTGCGGCGCCCTTCACCTCTGCGCCGCCATGACGTTCACACCTTGCGGCCAAAGCAACCGACACCCGCGCTTCGTGACGCAGGGTGGGATAGGAAATTCGCCGCCGATCCCCATCTCAAACTTTGGGTAGCGGTCAATGGCGTGGCGTGCCATGGTGGCACCCTGATTTCGTTTGGCTCGTCTCGTTTGGCATGGCTCCGCAACGTTTGGCCGGCGTCCCGGCTACCCCGGTCTGAACCCCGGGTGACAACAGAACTGGATTAAGGTTGATGAATAATCTAGGGCGTAATTTGCTGGTATGGGTGATCATCGCACTGTTCTTCGTGCTGCTGTTCAACATGTTCCAGCCGGCCACCACGGCGTCCGACCATGGCACCCAGGTCGCCTACTCGACATTCATGTCCGAGGTGAGCGCCAACAAGGTCGATCATGTCACCATCCGTGGCCACGACATCACCGGTGCGTTGAAATCCGGTTCCACCTTCGAAACCTACGCGCCGAGTGATCCGGCGCTGGTCAACACGTTGATCCGCAACAAGGTTCGCGTCGTCGCCAAGCCGCTCAACCCGCCGGTCAACCCGCTGATCCACTACCTGATCTCCTGGGCGCCGATGATCCTGCTGCTCGGGGTATGGATTTATTTCATGCGCCAGATGCAGGGCGGCGGCGGTCGCGCCATGGGCTTTGGTAAATCCCGTGCCCGCCTGCTCACCGAAAAACAGGGCCGCGTGACGTTCGACGATGTCGCCGGCATCGAGGAAGCCAAGGGCGAATTGCAGGAAATCGTCGAATTCCTGCGCGATCCGCAAAAATTCCAGCGCCTCGGCGGCAAGATCCCCAAGGGCGTCCTATTGATCGGCCCGCCCGGCACCGGAAAGACGCTGCTTGCGCGCGCTATCGCGGGCGAAGCAAATGTTCCGTTCTTCACCATCTCGGGCTCGGATTTCGTCGAAATGTTCGTCGGCGTCGGTGCCTCGCGCGTTCGTGATATGTTCGAGCAGGGCAAGAAAAACGCACCCTGCATCATCTTCATCGACGAAATCGACGCGGTCGGCCGTCATCGCGGCGCCGGCCTCGGCGGCGGCAACGATGAACGCGAACAGACCCTCAACCAGATGCTGGTCGAGATGGACGGGTTCGAATCCAACGAAGGCGTCATCCTGATCGCCGCCACCAACCGGCCGGACGTGCTGGACCCCGCGTTGCTGCGCCCGGGCCGGTTCGACCGTCAGGTGGTGGTGCCGAACCCGGACGTGAACGGGCGCGAGCGCATCCTGAAGGTCCACATGCGCAAAGTCCCCCTGGCCGCCGATGTCGATCCGAAAGTGATCGCGCGCGGCACGCCGGGCTTTTCCGGTGCCGATCTCGCCAACCTTGTCAACGAGGCGGCGCTGCTCGCCGCGCGCATCGGCAAGCGCGTGGTCGCGATGTCCGAGTTCGAATACGCCAAGGACAAGGTCATGATGGGCGCCGAACGCCGCAGCTTGGTGATGAGCGACGAAGAGAAGAAAATGACCGCGTATCACGAAGGCGGCCACGCCCTCTGCTCGATCGCCCAGCCGCAATGTGACCCGGTGCACAAAGCCACGATCATCCCGCGCGGCCGCGCGCTCGGCATGGTGATGAGCCTGCCGGAAGGTGACCGCTACTCGATGAGCAAGGCCAAAATCCTCGCCGAGCTGGTCAAGGCGATGGGCGGCCGTGCTGCCGAGGAAATCATCTTCGGGCCCGAAAACGTCTCCAATGGCGCGTCCGGCGACATCAAGCAGGCGACCGACATCACCCGCCGGATGATCACCGAATGGGGTATGAGCGACAAGCTGGGGATGATCGCCTATGGCGATAACGGCCAGGAATTGTTCCTTGGCCATTCGGTCACCCAGCACAAAAACGTCTCGGAATCGACCGCTCAAAGCATCGATAACGAGATCAAGGCTGTCATCGACCACGCCTATAGCGAGGCCAAGCGCATCCTCACCGAGCGGATCGATGAGTTGCACCGCCTCGCCAACGGGTTGCTCGAATACGAAACCTTGTCGGGCGATGAGATCACCACCGTCCTGCGTGGCGATCCGGTCGTCCGCAAAGTGGTTGATGAGCCCGCGCCGGACAATCGCCGCGCCTCCGTGCCCAGCTCGCAAAAGCCGGATATGCCCAAATCCGGCGGTCTCGGCCCGCTGCCCGCGCCCGGCTGAGCCGCGCTGCCCATCACGAACCGATGACGAAAGCCGGAGGGCGATACCCTCCGGCTTTTTTCATGGTCCCCTCGCGACCATATCCCAACCGGACAATATTTCAGGAGCTTATACATGAGCGTACGAGTCGGCATGGTCGGGTTGGGGCGGATGGGCGCGGCAATGGCAGCGCGGTTGATCGAGCGCGGCCATCAGGTGAGCGGCTGGAACCGCACCGCATCCCGTGCCGAAGCAATCGCCGGTCTCACCGTCAAGGCCAGCCCCGCCGAAACCGTCGCCGGCGCGGATATCGTGATCGTCATGCTCCTCGACGAAGAGGCCGCCCGCCCGGTCTACCACGGCGATGCCGGCCTGCTCGCGGCCGATCTCAAGGACACCGTCATCCTCGACATGAGCACGCTGAAACCACGCGACATGCTCGCCAATGCCGAGGCGGTGCGCGCGGTCGGGGGTGCTTTCGTCGCCTGCCCGGTCGGTGGCACGGTCGGCCCGGCCCGCAGCGGCAAGTTGCTCGGCCTGGTGGGCGGCGAGCCTGCTGCGGTCGAACGGGCTCTGCCGGTGCTGAACGATCTGTGCGACCGGATCGAACGCTTTGCGGAACCCGAAGCCGCCTCGGCGATGAAACTCGCCATCAACCTGCCCTTGCTGGCCGCATTCCAGGCGCTCGGCGAATCGATCCTGATGACCCGCGATTATGGCATCGCGCCGGACCGCGTGGTCTCGATCATCGGCCAAAGCCCCGGCGGTGCCCCGGCAATCGGCCTGCGGCGCGAAGCCATCCTGTCTGAAATCGGCGGCAAGCCCGCCTCGATGGTCGGCTTCTCGCTCGATGCGGTCGAAAAAGATCTACGCCTGATCGACGAGGTCGGCGGCGAGGCCGGGTTCGATCTGCCGCTCGCCGAATCCGTGCGCGGTCAGGTGCACGATGCCGTGCGCGAGGGGTGGGGCGAGCGCGATCTGGCGGCACTCGCCGCGTTCAATCTGCGCGCCTGACCGGCTTGCGGCCAAGCGCTGCCAGTGCTGCGTGAAAGTCGGGGCTCTGGTGCGCCGCCGCCAGACCCTCGGCAAACCGAACCCGGTCGAGCGCGCCGTGCGCCAGCGCGCCGATCGCCGCTTTCATCCCTGCCACCGCGAGCGGTGCATTGTCGATCAGCCGCGCCGCCAGCGCATCGACCGTTGCATCCAGCGCCTCCGGTGCAACCAGATGCGTCAGATACCCCAGCCGCAGCAACGCCTGCGCCCCCACCGGTTCCGCCAGCACGAACAGCAGCCGCGTCGCATCCGGCCCGATCCGCTGCACCGCGCGCTCAAGCCCGGAGCGATAATAATGCAGCCCGATCCGCGCCGCCGGCATCAGCACCGCCATCGTCTCGACGCCCACCCGAAAATCGCACGCCAGCGCCAGATCGACCGCGCCGCCATACACATTGCCATGCAGCCGCGCGATGCTCGGCTGCGTCAGGGCCGCCAGCGCCGACCCCACCGCACCAATCCCGCCCGGCCCATCCTCGGCATCGCCGAAATCACCGCCCGCCAACGCATCGAGGTCGAACCCCGCGGAAAATACGGTTCCCACAGCCTCGAACACCACGACCCGCACTGATCGGTCCTTGGCAACCGCCGCAAGGTGCCCGCGCAACACGGCAATGTCATCCGCCCCTAACCGATTGCGCTGTGCCGGCCGGTTCAGCCGTAACCGTGCCACGCCGTTGGTGCATTCGAGGGTCGGACTGCTATCGCTCATGGGTTGAATACCAAGCGCGCGACCGCAGGCAAGGTCAATCCTGCCCGCCTAATTGATGGCCCGGCGTGAAGCGAAGTCTCGATGCTCTGGCAGCGTCGTGGCTTGCATAGACACCGATAACCAATAAAAGTGGAAAGAAAGCGCCTCTTTTTTGAAAAAAAGAAGTAAAAAACTTTCTGAGTCTGGGTCGCGGGCGTTTGAACCGGCACGAACCCGATTAACAAAGTTTTTTTGCTTCTTTTTTGTTCACAAAAAAGAAGACCTTCCCTTCCCCTTCGCCCGACTCCCGATGACAAGCTAATCCCGTAACCCGATAAGCCCCATCACGAAGCAGTAGCGGTATCGCCCGATCTGCGCTATAAAGGCACGGCACGCTGGTTGAAGCGTGGATGAACCGGGGGAATGGTCTCCCGGATGCGATCGGAACGGCTCAGGTCATTCGGTTGCGTGGAATGCCGGGTATCTCCGGCGTTTCCGGCCACATGGCCCGTGGCTGTGAGTTGACCCTCTCAGCCCGACCCATGCCGCCCGAGACGCTGGCCCCGCTTCACGCCGCTCAGTGCCCCGCCGGGCCGGTCCTGTTGTTGTGAAGGACTGCATGATGTTCGATAAATATTTCCGCAAGGAGCTCGACTGGGGTGGCCGCAAGCTGATCCTGGAAACCGGCAAGGTCGCCCGCCAGGCCGATGGTGCCGTGGTGGCCTCCTATGGCGATACCGTGGTGCTCGCCACCGCCGTCGGTGCCAAATCGGTCAAGCCAGGCCAGGATTTCTTCCCGCTCACCGTCAACTATCAGGAAAAATTCTTCGCCGCCGGCCGCATTCCGGGTGGCTTCTTCAAGCGTGAAGGCCGCCCGACCGACCGTGAGACACTGACCTGCCGGTTGATCGACCGCCCGATCCGCCCGTTGTTTCCGCACGGTTTCAAGAACGAAGTGCAGATCATCGTCACCGTTCTGAGCCATGACCTCGAAAACGAGCCGGACATTCTCTCGCTGGTCGCCTCATCCGCCGCGCTCACCCTGTCCGGCATGCCGTTCTTCGGTCCGGTCGGCGCCGCCCGCGTCGGCTATATCGATGGCGAATACGTGCTCAACCCGACTTCAGCACAGATCAAGGAAAGCAAGCTCGATCTCGTGCTCGCCGGCACCGCCGAGGGCGTGCTGATGGTCGAATCCGAAGCGCATGAGCTCTCCGAGGACGTTATGCTCGGCGCCGTCGCGTTCGGCCACAAGGCGTTTCAGCCGGTGATCCAGGCAATCGTCGAACTCGCCGAACACGCGGCCAAGGAACCCTGGACGCTGAGCGAAACCAGCGAAGAGGAAAAAACCCTCGCCGCCAGGATCGACACGCTGGCCCGTGAAGGCCTGCGCGCCGCGTATGACGAGAAGGAAAAAACCGCCCGTCACGAAAAACTCAGCGCGGTCAAAGCCGACACGATCAAGCAACTGACCGAGGAAGGCCTGCCCGCCGACAAGGCCAAGGGCATGTTCAAGGACCTCGAAGCCGACATCGTCCGCAACGCGATCCTCGACAACGGCATCCGCATCGACGGGCGCGACACCAAAACGGTCCGTCCGATTGTGGCCGAAGTCGGCGTCCTGCCGCGCACCCATGGTAGCGCCCTGTTCACCCGCGGCGAAACCCAGGCTTTGGTCGTCGCAACCCTCGGCACCGCCCAGGACGAACAATTGATCGACGCGATAGAGGGCGAATACCGCGAGCATTTCATGCTCCACTACAACTTCCCTCCGTTCTCGGTCGGTGAGACCGGCCGCGTCGGCAGCCCTGGCCGGCGTGAAGTCGGTCACGGCAAGCTCGCCTGGCGCGCCATTCACCCGCTGCTGCCCGCCAAGGACAAGTTTCCGTACACGCTGCGCGTCGTCTCGGAAATCACGGAGAGCAACGGCTCATCCTCGATGGCAACCGTCTGCGGCACCTCGCTTGCCCTGATGGATGCCGGCGTGCCGCTGGCCCGCCCGGTCGCCGGTATCGCGATGGGTCTGATCAAGGAAGACCGCGCCTTCGCCGTGCTGTCCGACATTTTGGGCGACGAGGATCACCTCGGTGACATGGATTTCAAAGTCGCCGGCACCGCCTCGGGCATTACGAGCCTGCAGATGGACATCAAGATCACCTCGATCACCTTCGAGATCATGAAGATCGCGCTCGATCAGGCCAAAGAGGGGCGGATGCACATCCTCGGTGAAATGGCCAAGGCGCTGCAAGGCTCGCGTGACGACGTCTCGCAGAACGCGCCGCGCATCACCGTGATCACCGTGCCGAAGGACAAGATCCGCGACGTGATCGGCACCGGCGGCAAGGTGATCCGCGAGATCGTCGAACAGACCGGCTGCAAGATCGACATCGAAGACGACGGCACGATCAAGATCGCCGCCACCTCCGACGAGCAGGCTCAGAAGGCGATCGACAAGATCCGTAGCCTGACCTCCGAGCCGGAAGTCGGCATGATCTACACCGGCAAGGTCGTGAAAGTGGCCGATTTCGGCGCCTTCGTGAATTTCTTCGGCGCGCGCGATGGCCTGGTGCATATAAGCGAACTGGCCCAGGGAAGGGTGGCCCGCACGGGCGATGTGGTGAAGGCCGGCGATATCGTGAAGGTCAAAATGGTCGGGCTCGACGATCGCGGCAAGGTCAAGCTGTCGATGCGCGTGGTCGATCAGGCCACCGGCGCCGATATCTCCGACCAGGTCGGCGGCAAGGCGCGTCGGGAAGACGCGGCAGAGTGAGTCACTGCTAAGTTTTTGTAAAAAATAGCAAAAACGCGCGACCACACTATAGCCAGTCTCTGGCTATAGTGTGCGCTGGGCAAAGCCTGATCGAAGCCAAGAATAATCTTTCGGCCGTGATCGATCGGGCTCGGGCGGGTGAAGAGATTATCATCACCCGCCACGCCCCCCGTCGTCACCCTCAAGCCAATCACGCCAAAACCGCCTCGCATGACGACGACCGATCTCCAATGGCGCGACCGCCGCCGGCTCAAGTGCGGCATCGGGGGCCGGATGTGGTGGAATTGCGCCGCGCCATCGTGCCCAATCGCCCAACCATCTCGCCTGCGGCGCTCAAGCCGCCATCTGTGCCGGTTGCATCCCCGGCATCCCCGATTTTTCCGTTACTCGCCTGTGTTCGCAGGGTGCCGATGAACGGTCTCCGAAACATTGTCGGACCGGAACATCGCCTCGATCGGTAGTGTCCCGAACTTCAGGATCGGCGGTACCCGATTGGTGAAATTATCTGGCAGATGACGGATCAGCGCAGCGTGGAGCGGGAGCCCGGTGTTACGATCGAGCGGCATCACATACCGGCTGGTAAATCCTCCGGACGCCGGAATATTCTCAAAACTGAACGCCAGATTCGCCCGCTCCGCCTCTCCATGCCCATATATCTTGCTCGCCTCAACATCGAAGGACGGACCCGCCGCATGTTCGGCCGCCAGTTCACGGTCGAGCACGAAGCAGGCCTGATACGGCGGATCGACATTCACAAAGCGGACATCGCCCAGATCGATCCCGGGACTATCAGCGACCCGTGTCGGCTCCCGATGATCAACCAGATACGTGTGGTAATCCGTATCGTTGAACTCGTAGCGCAAGAACCCCGGCAGCAGGCCATAGGGCCGCAGTTTCTCCCGAAACCGCCTGAAATACGAGAAATTGCGCTGTGAGAGCCGAATATCATCTTCGACATAGATGAAATGGGAATAGCGGGAGTCCGCCAGAAAGACCTCCCTGAGCAGGCTCTTGTGCGCCCAGGTCACCCGATATGGTACCGCAGCGTCGAACGGCACCTGCCGGAACGACACTCTCATCCCGCTCGTGCGCAACGGCACCAACGACCGCTCCAGTGTGGCAAGCTCTGCGTCATCCGCCGTCGTCGTCACAATGAAATCCACCGCGGCATCGGTGTATTCGGCAAAGCCGGTCGCAACTTCGAGCAGATGGCGCAGCCGGGTGGTCCGGAACTTGAATGCCACGACCACCATGATGTGCAAATTCGCAGCCGACCGATGATCGGCGGACAATTCAGGTAAATCGACCATGTTCTGAAACTGCATAAAAACCGGCTCTCTGGCAATTCGGCCGGCTACGGCCTGTCATTAACGTCATCAGCGTAGAGCTTGCCCCGTAATCCGGCCATCATCACCTCTCCTGCTCGCCAACCTGATCGAACGCTTCGGCGACGTCGGCATCGCGGTCCGCAAGACCATCGATGAGACTGACGAAGCCGGCGATTCAGACACCGCCGATCTCCTGACCGGCGTATCCCGTAAACTCGACGAATCGCTCTGGTTCCTGGAATCGCACGTCCAGACCAGAAACTGAGCTACAGGCTGACCGTCTCCGGCCGCGACGCCCGCAACCCGAACCACCACAACGGGATCACGGTCGCGGCCACAAACGCCATCGCCGGCCACCATGCCCCGGTCGCCGCATGTAACGCACCCATCCCCAGCGGCCCGGCGATCGACACCGCATACCCGATCGTCTGCGAAAATGCCGAAAGCGCCATCGCCTCGGTCGGCCCGTTCGATCGTAGCACGATAAAGGTCATCGCCAGTGGAAACATCGCCCCCTGCCCGATCCCGATAAGGGCGATCCACAGCCACGGCGCCGCTCCAGGTGCCGCCATCAGCCCGAGATAGCCAAGCAGCGTCACCCCCAGCACCGCGCTCGTCAAGCCGCGCTGGTCACGGCTGCGCGCCGCCAGGCTCGGCGTGATCAACGTCGAAGGCAAGGCCACCAGCGTGCTCACCGACAGCATCAGCCCCGCCTCCGCCTGCGAGATGCCCACCTGGTGCAGCATGGCCGGCAGCCACGAGAGTACCGCGTAATACCCAAGCGATTGCAGCCCCATGAACATCGCCACCGCCCAGGCCAGCGGGCTGCGCGCCATCAGCGCAAGCCCACCGCCCCGATACTGCAACGGCGCCCGTGTCACCCCATGCGTCAACTGCGGCACCCACACGATCATCGCGATCATCGCAGGCACCGCCCAGGCCCCCAGGGCCAAACGCCAACCCCACGCGCTCGCCTGCGCCAGCGGCACACTCACCCCGGCCGCCGTCGACGCTGTGATATACAGGGTCGTGATATAAAGCCCGGTCACCAACCCGACCCGTCCGGCAAAATCCCGCTTCACAATCGCCGGGATCAGCACATTCCCAACCGCAATCGCCGAACCCGCCAATACCGTCCCGATAAACAGCGCCGGTGCCGCATCGATCAGGCGAAGCGCCAACCCTGCACACAGCAGCGTCAGAACGCCCAGCACCACCGTCTCCAGCCCGAACCGCCGCTGCAACGGCAGACTGACCGGCGCCAACGCCGCAAAACATATCACCGGAATCGTCGCCAGCGCGATCAAGCCGAAACTACTCAACCCCAGCGATAGGCCAATCGGTACCAGCAACGGCGAAACGGAAGTAATGCCCGGCCGCAGATTGGCGGCAATCAGCAACACCCCAGCCAGCAGCAGAACCTGCCGGCCGGTCCACAGCCGGGGCACCGTAATCGCCGTGGAATCAGACACGCTAGGCGGCCGGCAAAAAGCGCTTGACCAGCGCCGATACCCGATGCCGGCGCATTTCATACTTCGCCTTGGCATCGGTCGTCATGTAATTCAGCTGAACCGTATACCGCCGCCCGACAAAACTCCGATGCCCATGCCACGTCGTCGGCCCGTTCGGGAACACCAGCAGCGTACCATCCACCGGCGGCACCTCCACCGCATAATCCTCCAGATCGTTCGGCCCCCGCAGCAGCCGCAGACACCCGTCCTGGCGCGCCCACGCCTCGCTCGCCGGATTGAGATACAGCAGCACCGTCACCCGTTTCGCCACCGAATCACAATGGATCTGCCCATCCCGCTCGCCGGTCTGGCCTCGCAGCGTGATCATCACCGGCGCACCCGTCAAATCCAGACCAAATTTCTCGGCAATCACCCGGCGAAACGCATCGCCCTTCATCTCCCGCGTCAGCGCCGCAGCATCCGGGCCAAGCCTGACCGACTCGATCGGAAAACTGCCCCGGCTACCCAGCGCCGGCAACCCGGCCACCACACCCGCGAGCCGCGCCGGCCGCACAAAGCCGCGCATCACCACATGGTCGAACGGATCGCGCGCCACTGGCGTCGCCGCCAACCCCGCAAGATCAAGAATGCTGCTGTCGCTCATGGTCAGGCTTTCGTTGAATAGGCACCGCGGCCGATCACTCATATAACCCCGCCATCATACAGCACCAGGAGACCCGATGAAAACCACGCAGCGCGGCACGTCAGATATCGGTCTTTTGCTGGGACGTCTCGCCCTCGCAACCGTCTTCCTCCAGGCCGGCCTCAGCAAGCTGACGGCATGGCCCGGCATCGTTCACCTGCTCACCCGCTTGCATGCGCCATACCCCCTGCTCGGCGCCATCATCGCCATCGCCAGCCAACTCACCGGCGGCCTCATGGTCGCCCTCGGCCTGCGCGCCCGCACCGGTGCGCTCATCCTCATCCTGTTCACCCTCGGCGCCAACTGGCTCACCCACCGCTTCTGGCTGATGCACGGCCCCGCCGCCGCCGCCGCCGAAATCCAGTGCCTCCTCGACCTCGCCATCTGCGGCGGCCTGCTCATCCTCGCCTCAACCGGACCCGGCCGCTTCGCCGTCGATCGCCGCTGAGGATGAGGGGACGAATGAGTTAAGCAAGGCCAAGGGGCTCTGCCCCCTGGACCCCCGTTAAAGGCGGAGCCTTTAAAATCCATTAGTTTTAGGGGTAGGGAGGGCGGCTGCCGGGCTCTGAACCGGTATGGTCTGGACGCCCTCCCTACCCCTAAAACTAGCAGGTTCTAAGGGCTGAGCCCTTAGCGGGGTCCAGGGGCAGAGCCCCTGGCCTTCTTGACTTAACCCATCCCACCCCACCACCCGCGCACGACAAAAAGCGCGGCATCGCGGCCGCGCTTCGTCGAACCCAGCAATCAGTCGTAGATCAGAAGCCTTCGCGTTCGATCCGCTTGCGCTCCATCTTGCGGGCGCGGCGCACGGCTTCGGCGGCTTCACGAGCGCGGCGCTCGGAGGGTTTTTCATAATGGCGGCGCAACTTCATCTCGCGGAACACGCCTTCACGCTGAAGCTTCTTTTTCAGCGCCTTCAGCGCCTGATCGACATTGTTGTCACGAACGAGAACTTGCACTTGGCCCGACACTCCGTTGCTGGTGAAGTAGAAAATGGAACATAGACGATTGAAAAAACAAGAAAAAGCCGCGCCATAGCAGGCGCAGCCGACGAACTGGCCGATCTGGGCCCGGCTCACCCGTAGCGATATAGCAAAAATCCCGGCTTTGCCAACCTCGGCCCTTCGAAATTCAGCCGATTTCACGCAGAGCCCGTTTGCGAAACCCGCCAACTGCGCCATTTGTGCATCATGGCGATCCTCAAACTGGCCCGCATGGGCCACCCCGTCCTGCTCACCCGCGCCGATCCGGTGCCAGACCCGACCGCGCCGGAGATCCGCCGCCTGCTCGCCGATATGATCGAAACCCTCGACGATGCCGGCGGCGTCGGGCTCGCGGCACCCCAGGTTCACGTACCACTCCGGCTGTTCATCTATAAAGTGCCGGAACGCCGGGTCTCGACCATCGAAGGCGATGAACCGCGCGCCCTCAGCGCCGTCATCAACCCCGAACTCACCCTGATCGAGGGCGATCCCGTCGAAGATTGGGAGGGTTGCCTGTCCATCCCCGGGATGACGGCCCTGATTCCGCGCGCCGCGCGCATCATCCTCACCGGTACCGATGCCAGCGGTACCGAATTCACCCGCCAAGCCGCCGGTTTCCACGCCCGCGTGATCCAGCATGAAACCGACCATCTCGACGGCATTCTCTACCCCGCCCGCATGACCGACATGCGCATGATCGGCTTTGCCGACGAAATCACCAAATTCCGCGAGGACATCCTGGCGGTCCACCACAACCACACCCTTTGAACCCGACCCAGCCCCGGAGAGCGAACCGATGAACCCGTGCGACACCATGCTGGCGGACGACGAAGCGGTCATCCGCGCGCTGCTGAACGAAGTGCCGTTCAACGGCTGGACCCGCACCGCGCTGCGCCGTGCGCTCGCCGCCTGCAACCGCGACCCCGACGATGCCGCCTTCCTCTTCCCCGGCGGCGCCGCCGACATGATCGAAACCTGGGCCTGCCTCGCCGATCGCGACATGGAAGCCGCAGCCCTCGCCGCAGACCTCGCCGCCTACCGCACCCCCGCCCGCGTCCGCGCCATCATCTCGCTCCGCTTCGAACAAAACCGCCCGCACCGCGACGCCATCCGCCGCGCCATCGCCGTGCTCGCCCTGCCGCAGAACGCCAAACGCGCCGCAACCATCACCGCCCGCACCGTCGATTCCATCTGGCACGCCGCCGGCGATCGCTCCGCCGACTTCGCCTGGTACACCAAACGCGCCCTGCTCGGCGGCGTCTACACCAGCACCCTGCTGTTCTGGCTGCGCGATACGTCCGATACCGACGAAGATACGATCGCCTTCCTCGACCGCCGCCTCAATAACGTCGCCACCATCGGCAAAACCCGCAAAGCCATCACCGACAAACGCCCCAAACTCCGCATCCCCATGCCCGGGTTCATGCGGACATGGGCGGAGCGGGCGTGAGGGCGGGTTTAGGGAAGCAAGGCCAAGGGGCTCTGCCCCCTGGACCCCCGTTAAAGGCGGAGCCTTTAAAATCCATTAGTTTTAGGGGTAGGGAGGGCGGCTGCCGGGCTCTGAAACGGTATGGTCTGGACGCCCTCCCTACCCCTAAAACTAGTGGGTTCTAAGGGCTGAGCCCTTAGTGGGGGGTTCGGGGGGCAAAGCCCCCCCGAGCTTGCTTCCTTGAACGCACTCTCACCCCCGTCCTCCCAGTCCCATGGCCGTGCGCATGAAGGCGCGTTTGAGGCGCGGCATGCGGTGGACGGCGGCGAGGCCGAGGTCGCGGGCGAGGCGGATGGGGGGTAAGTTGGTGGAGAACAGGCGGTCGAGTGTATCGGTGGCGGCGAGCATCATCAGATTATCGGGGCGGCGGGCTTGTTGGTAGCGGGCGAGCAGAGTGCGTGATCCGGGGTCATCGGCGGTGGCGAGCAGGCGGGTGAGGGCGAGGGCGTCGCGCAGGCCGAGGTTGAGGCCTTGTCCGGCGATCGGGTGGATGCCGTGGGCGGAATCGCCAACCAGGGCGAGGCGGGTGGCAAAATAGCGGTGGGCGTGCAGTGCGGAGAGCGGGTAGGTCCAGCGTTTGCCGACCAGACGGATCTTGCCGAGGTGGCTGCCCAGGCGGCGCGCGACTTCGGTGGTGAAGCGGGTGTCGTCCATCGTGGCGAGGCGTTGGGCGATGGCGTGGGATTCAGTGAACACGATGGCGGAGATATGGGCATTGTCCGCATCGCTCATCGGCAGCTGGGCGAACGGGCCGCCGGGCAGAAAATGTTCGAGGGCGACGTTGCCGTGCGGCCGTTCGTGGCTGATTGCGCAGACGACGGCGCTTTGGCGATAGGAAAACCGGGTGACGGCGATGCCGGCTTCGGCGCGCAGGCTGCTCATTTTGCCATCAGCCGCGATGACGAGGCGGGCGCGGTACGTGCCGGCACCGCTGACCGCGATCATCGCATGATCCTCGTGCCGGGTGACGTGTGCCGTAGCGGGGGCGTGCAGGACAATGCCGGAGTCGGCGAGGCGGCGGTTGATCGCCATGCGCAGGGCGCGGGCTTCGACGATCCAGCCGAACGGGTCGGTGCCGACGTCGCGATGGTCGAAGTGCAGAAACAAGGGTGACGCAGGCCTGCCCGGTTTGCCGTCGGAGACCCGGATTTGTTCAATCGGGCAGGGCGCGAAGGGCAGGATGTCCCATAATCCGGCGTCATCGAGCAGGATGCGTGATCCCGCGGCGATGGCATAGGCCCGGCCGTCGAAATCAGGATGTTCCATCGGCGGCAGTGCGGCGCGGTCGACCAGCAGGACGGATCGTCCCGCCTGGTCGAGCGCGAGGGCGAGGGCCGCGCCCACGGGTCCGGCGCCGATGATGGCGATGTCGACTTGATCCTGCGTCATTCGCCGTATGTCGCACGTCTTGCGTAACGTGCAAGTTCTGGTCCCGGCCGCACGGTCTCGTGATAATCGACGGCATTGCAGCGCGATTGCCGGTAGATTGACCACCGATCTGCTTAATTCATGGTCAATGTCTGACTCGATATAAAAATTGAATGAAGCTTTCGTAAGCGCCGGGTCTGCCTGAAATCTTTGGCATGAATACTGCATTACCCGATGCGAACGGCGCTTGGGCGTCGTCGTGCGGTCGCGGTTGCGACCGGGTAATGAACGCTGGGAAGCATGGAGACGAATATACAATGGCACTGATACCCTCCCCCGCCTGGCTCGATACCGGGGACAACGCCTGGCAGATGACGTCGGGTGTGTTGGTCGGTCTGATGAGCATTCCGGGCCTTGCCGCGCTGTATGGCGGCGTGGTCAAGAAAAAATGGGCGATCAATTCCGCCTTCATGGTGTTCTATGCCTTCGCCGCCGTGCTCATCGTGTGGGTGCTCTGGGCCTACAACATGAGCTTCGGACCGCATTGGCTGCACGTCGGAAAGGATTATTTCCTCGGCATTCCGCACCCGACCACGTCGGCCGCCGATCTCGAGAAACAGGCGATCATTCCGGATGCCGCGGCCGGCATGCCGCCGCTGGCTTTCCCGATGTCCACCATGGTGTGGTTCCAGTTCGTGTTCGCCGCGATCACGGTGATCATTCTGGCCGGCGCGGTGTTGGGCCGCATGAGCTTCAAGGCATGGATGATTTTCGTGCCCGTCTGGATGACATTCGTCTACACCATCGGCGCGTTCTCGCTCTGGGGCGGCGGCTGGCTCGGCCAGTTGGGCGTGGTCGACTATTCGGGCGGCTATGTCATTCATCTGACCGCGGCAGCTTCGGGCTACACGGCGGCGGCGGTGATCGGGCCACGGCTCGCGCGCGATCGTGAAAGTTTCCACCCGAACTCGCTGCTGATCACGCTGATCGGTGCCGGCCTGCTCTGGCTCGGCTGGTCCGGCTTCAACGGCGGTGACCCGTATTTCGCAAACATGGATTCCTCGGCGGCGGTTCTCAACACCAACGTCGCGACGGCGGCGGCCCTGCTCACCTGGCTGGCGCTCGACGTGATGTCGTTCGGCCTGCCTTCGGTGCTCGGCGCGGTCAACGGCATGATCTGCGGCCTCGTCGCGATCACGCCAGCAGCGGGTTACATCAACGGTACCGAAGCCATCGTGCTCGGCATCGTCGCCTCGCTGGTGCCCTGGTTCACCTGGAACAAGCTCGGCAAAATGGCGTTCATGCGCAAGGTCGATGACACCTTGGGCGTCATCCATACGCATGGTGTGGCCGCGCTGATCGGCGGCATTGGCACCGGTATCCTCGCGAACCCGAACATGATCGAGTATCTCGGCACCCAGAAGGACAGCAACGTCAACGTAACAGGCTGGCTCTATGGCAATTTCCATCAGGTGCTGCTGCAGATCTATGGTGCCGCCTACATCATCGTGATCAATGTGGTCGGAACCTTCATCCTGCTGAAGCTGATCGGCCTCGTGGTTCCGCTTCGGATGGACGAGGAAATGCTGAAAATGGGCGACGAAGCCGCACACGGCGAGGAAGCCTATGCGATCTACGCCGATGGGCAGAAAGTCCCCGTGATGGGCGACTGACCGGACGCACCGACCCTGACCGACGGCAATGGCCGGGTGCTTTCGGGCGCCCGGCCGTTTTGTTTTGTCGAATCAGGTGGATTGAGGTTATACTTCACGTCGTACTGACACGTCCGATGCCTATAACCGGAGCCTGATCACCCGATGTCCGCGACCACCGATACAAGACGGTTTCTGTCCCCCGCGCTCAAAGCAAGGTTTGCCCGGCATCTCGCCGAAATCGCAGCCCTGGTTTCGGTGCTCGCGGGGCTGATCCTGCTGGTGGCGCTGGTTTCCTATCATCCCGGCGATGTCTCGTTCGATACGGCATCCAGCCTGCCGCCGCAGAATCTCGGTGGTCGGTTCGGCGCGACGCTTGCCGATTTCATGTTGCAGGGCTTCGGTGTGATCGCGGTCCTGCCCGGTTTGGTGCTGCTGGCCTGGGCATTCTTGCTGGTCAATCACGGCCGTGTGTCGCATTGGCGGTTGCGCATCGCTGCAACTTTGGTTGCCATGCCTGCGCTCGCCGCCGCCCTCGGTGCTGCGCTCGCCATCGATCCGGCACTCATGACGCATTGGCCGGTTCCCGCCGGCCCCGGTGGTGCTGCGGGTAAATTGATCGGCGGCTTCGGCACTGCGGTCGGGCATTCGATGCTCGGCGTGATCGGTCGCGGCCTCGCGCTGGGGGTTGCTGCGATGATCGGCCTTGGCTGCGCTCTGTACGCGCTCGGGCTGAGCCCGGGCGAGTGGCGGGCGGCAGGGCGGCGTGCGCGCGATGCGGCGCTGATTTCGGCCCGGCAGAGCGGTCGTGCGGTGCGCGGCGCGCGCGGGGGCATGGGGGCGGTGTCGTCCTGGCTCGCGCCGGTGCTGAGCACGCCGCCGATGATCGATCCATTCGAGACGGACGATGAAGCCGGCATCCGGCTGCCGCATGCCGAAGGCACAGCGATCGAGCAGCCGAAACCCCATCATCCCGGCCTTGCCGCGCCGGCGCGGCTGACCCGGGCGGCGCCTGCGAAAAAGCTTCCGCCCAAGCAGGAACGCCTGCCGCTGCCCGACACCGGCTGGCGGCTGCCGCCGCTCGAGCTGCTGGCCGCCGCGCCGCCGCGCGCGGCGACCGGTCCTTCGGCGGAAGCGCTGCAATCCAACGCGCGCCTGCTTGAAACCGTGCTCGGCGACTACGGTGTGCAGGGCCGCATCGTTGAAATCCGACCCGGTCCGGTGGTGACGCTGTACGAACTTGAACCCGCACCGGGGATTCGCTCCGCCCGGGTGATCGGCCTGGCCGATGACATCGCGCGCAGCCTGTCGGTGCTGGCGGTGCGCATCGCCACCGTTTCGGGCCGCAACGTCATCGGCATCGAGGTGCCGAACGCCAAGCGCGAAACCGTTTATCTGTCGGAACTGATGGATATGGCGGATTGGGGCAGCGGCGCCGGCAAGCTTTCGATCGCGCTCGGCAAGGACATCGGCGGCAAGCCGGTGATCGCCGATCTGGCCCGGATGCCGCATCTGCTGATCGCCGGTACCACCGGTTCGGGCAAGTCGGTCGGCATCAACGCGATGATCCTGTCCTTGCTGTACCGGCTCTCGCCCGAGCAATGCCGGATCATCATGATCGACCCGAAAATGCTGGAACTCTCGGTGTACGAGGGCATACCGCATCTGCTGGCACCGGTGGTGACCGATCCGACCAAGGCGGTCGCCGCCCTCAAATGGGTGGTGCGGGAAATGGAGCGGCGCTACCGGGCGATGAGCGGCCTGTCGGTGCGTAACATCGGCGGCTATAACGATCGGGTGAACGATGCGCTGGCCAAGGGCGAAGTGGTCACCCGCCGGGTCCAGACCGGCTTTGATTCCGAAACCGGCCGGCCAACCTTCGAGGATCAGCCGCTGGCACTGGAGCCGTTGCCGCTCATCGTCGTCGTGATCGATGAAATGGCCGATCTGATGATGGTCGCGGGCAAGGAAATCGAAGCGGCGGTGCAGCGCCTCGCGCAGATGGCGCGTGCCGCCGGCATCCATGTCATCATGGCGACGCAGCGGCCATCGGTGGATGTGATCACCGGCACGATCAAGGCGAATTTCCCCACCCGCATCAGCTTCCAGGTGATCAGCAAATTCGACAGCCGGACCATCCTGGGTGAGCAGGGCTCAGAACAGCTGCTCGGCATGGGCGACATGCTGTATATGGCCGGCGGCGGCCGGATCACCCGCGTGCACGGCCCCTTCGTGTCGGACCGCGAGGTTGAGGACGTGGTGGCTTACCTGCGCGAACAGGGCGAGCCCGATTACCTTGATGCGGTGACCGAGGCGACGGAGGATGATGCACCCAACATGCCCGGTCTCGCCGCCGCGGAAGCCGGTGAGGGTGGGTTGTATCAGCAGGCGGTTGCCCTGGTCGCGCGCGAGGGAAAGGCCAGCACCAGCTTCGTGCAGCGGCATCTGCAGATCGGCTACAACCGGGCGGCCAAGCTGATCGAACAGATGGAAAAGGAAGGCGTGGTCGGGCCTGCCAACCATGTCGGCAAGCGCGAGGTGCTGATCGAAAGCACGCGCGATTAGCGGTGCGATGCTGCCGCCCGCGGTAATTGTGCACGATCGCCCGCAGATTGTGACGCTGATGGCGCTGGGGCGGCCTGTAACCTTGCTGTCGGCGCCGGGATTTGCGATTTATGGCGGGGGGTTCTGGTGGCAGGCGATGGTGGCGGGGTATGAGGCGGCGAGCCTGCTCGATTGCGCCGATGCCGGCGGCCGGGCGGTGGAGGCGCTGCGGCTGGGGTTGCCGGGCGTGATTCTGGCCCGCTCGGCGCCGAATTTCGCGCGGGTGGCGCTGATCGCGGCAGAGTGTGGGGCGCTGCTGCTTGATACCGCGCCGCCGGCGCTCGATCTAGCGGTTCGGGGTGCCGACCGGCGCCTGGCGGCGTGGCTTGGTGGCGCGGGCGAAACCGGCTAGGTCAGGACCGCCTTGCACAATCACAGGAGATGATCATGCGCGTCACCCAACGGGTTAAAAAAATTCTCGACTGGTATGAAAGCGACAACCCCGGCAGCAAGGGCAACCTTGCGCGCATTCTGATGCAGGGCAAACTCGGCGGGACGGGCAAAATGGTGATCCTGCCGGTCGATCAGGGGTTCGAGCATGGGCCGGCACGCAGTTTTTCGGCCAATCCGCCCGCCTATGACCCGCATTATCACTTCCAACTGGCGCTCGATGCCGGGCTTTCGGCCTATGCCGCGCCGCTCGGGATGCTCGAGGCGGCTGCCGGCAGCTATGCGGGCGCGATTCCGACCATTCTGAAGTTAAACTCGTCCAATTCGCTGGCGACCGAAAAGGACCAGGCGGTGACCGGTTCGGTATCGGATGCGCTGCGGCTGGGGTGTGCGGCGATCGGTTTTACGATCTATCCGGGTTCGGAATACCAGTTCAAGCTGATGGAGCAATTCCGCGAGCTGGCGGAGGAGGCCAAATCGGTCGGTCTCGCGGTGGTGCTGTGGTCCTATCCGCGTGGCCCGCTGCTCGACAAGGCCGGGGAAACCGCTGTCGATATCTGTGCGTATGCGGCGCATATGGCGGCGCTGCTCGGGGCGCACATCATCAAGGTGAAGCCGCCGACCGCGCATATCGGGCTGGAGGCGGCGAAGAAGGCCTATGAGAAGATCGATGTCTCGACGATGGAAAAGCGGATCGAGCATGTCGTGCAATCCTGCTTCGCCGGGCGGCGGCTGGTGGTGTTTTCGGGCGGTGAGGCTTCCGATTCGGCGACATTGATCGAAACGATCAAGGGGATCCATGCCGGTGGCGGCTCGGGCTCGATTGTCGGGCGCAATTCCTTCACCCGGCCGCGCGATGAGGCGCTGGCGCTGCTGTCGCAGATCATTGCGATCTATCAGGGCAAGGCTTGAGCGCACTCTATCTGATCTCGCCGCCGCGCATCGGGCCGGATTTCGCCGATGCGCTGGCGGCGGCGTTGGATGCCGGGGCGGTTTCGGCGTTTCAACTGCGGCTGAAGGATGCGGCGGAGGATGACATCTGCCGCGCGGTTGCGACGTTGATGCCGGTGGTGCAGGCCCGCGATGTGGCTTTCATTCTGAACGACCGGGCCGATCTTGCGGCGCGGCTGGGGTGCGATGGCGCGCATCTGGGCCAGGAGGATCTGCCGAAGGGCGGGGTGAAGGGGGCGCGGGCGTTGCTGCGGGATGCGAGCCTGGGGGTGACCTGCCATGATTCGCGGCATCTGGCGATGGAAGCGGCGGAAGCGGGAGCGGATTACGTGGCGTTTGGCGCGTTTTTTCCGACCGCGACCAAGGAGGCCAAAAGCCATGCGGAGATCGAGATTTTGGCATGGTGGTCGGGCCTGATGGAGGTGCCGTGCGTTGCGATTGGCGGGATCGATGCGGGAAATTGCGCGAGCCTGGTTGAGGCCGGGGCGGATTTTCTGGCGGTGATCGGTGCCGTGTGGCATCATCCGGATGGTCCCGCGGCGGGGGTGCGGGCGATGCTGGCTGCGATGGGCTAACAATATGTTAGTCATAATAACTGTCCTTTGTTTCACGTGAAACAAAGGCACCAAAGCGGACCTATTTGCGAAATGTTGAAAAATATTCGTAGTGTCTGTTAGACTCCGTCAAATCTATTTTTTTCGATGTTTAGTTAGAAGTTAGCGATTTTTTAGGCCAATCAATGAATTCCATACAGAGCGAACACTGGCGTCAACAGGTTGCGGAACTTGATGCTCAGGGACGCACCGAGGATGCATTAAATCTTTTAAAGCGCGTGGCGTTTGAGCGGCCGGATGACGCTTCACTTGGCTTTATGGTTGGTGAGCGCCTTAAAAAAGGCGGCCATTTGAGCGATGCTGCCCTCGTGTTCGCCTTGGTATCCAACCTTAACGATGAGCACCTGCGATTCCGCGCCCTGCTTGAACGTGCGGAGTGTTTGCGTCTGACAGGTGACTATTCAGGAGCGATCACGGTGATTGCGCGCGCAATGATGATCGATCCCGGAAGTCACTGGCCGGTGGTTGCCATGGCCGAAGTGTATGCGTCTGCTGGCCGCGACAGTGAGCGGTTAGAATTTCTTGAGCGGCATTATGAGGCTTTACGCCCGGATGGAAAAGCGGAATTGGCTCGCTATGCGTCTGGTATGCAGGCGTATTGGCAATTCGAGGCTACGCGCGCCAAACCTGGATGGGGACCGATGGCTCCTGAGCGGATACCTGCTTTGGAAAAGGCTGGGATAATTCTTCTGGTCAAAGACGAGGCGGATATTATCGGTCAAAATTTGATGCACCACTATACATTAGGCTTTCGATCCTTCTGCGTTATAAATAACATGAGTACCGATCGTACAAAAGAAAAAATAGAAGATTTTAGAGAGCAGCATCTAGATGCTTTTGTTTTGCTTGTAGACGATCCGGTCGCCGGGCATTATCAAGCGAAAAAGATGACGATCTATGCCGATGTATTTGTGAAGCATGCTGCGTTAGCTGATTACGTTATTGCGTGGTTATTTTTTATCGATGCAGATGAATTTATCGCGGCTGAAAACACATTTTCAATGGGAGCAGCGACTGAGAATTTTGAAAGGTATTTAAATAATAAATCCAATAAAATTATTGTATTTCACTGGGTTCATTGTGCTTCGTTTCTTCCAAAAGATGTATTCGATGCTCAATCAAATCCCTTTAAAACTTTCAATAAATACACTTCGCGGCTTCTACCTGTTGTCCCCAAAATATCCTATCGATCTGATAGCAATTTTGAAATTATGGAAGGAAATCATTTTGTAAAATCAATAAATTGTCCATTAAATGCTGTCATAACGGCCGCTCTCGGCGGATGGTACATATGGCATTTTTCCCTCCGTTCCAAAGATCATGTTCGAAAAAAGATCATCAATGGAGGTCGTGCATTTGAAGGGACTATAGGTCTCGAAAGTCACGGTGGGCATTGGAGGGAAAGATACTCGCTCTATCAAAAATACGGCGAACCGATTGTGAGCCAAGTCTTGCAGAATCATATCGACAGCATATTAGAATTGGACAATGTAAGCAATGCAGATTCCAGCACCGAAGCAGTATCTGATATCAATAACATAACTGTCGGTGGTAACCATCTATTGTCGCTCGGGGAGCAAGATCGGCACTTACTCAATATTCGTGATAATTCGAATGATTGGGAAGTGCAGTTAGCCGATGTGCGCCGTCATGCCGAGCAGTTCAAAAATAATGTGGAATTGTTTAGAAGGCTCGCATGGTTACAAGCTGTGAGTGGTTTACTTGATGAGGCTGAGGCGACACTACTAGCCAGTGCCGAAATGCCTGGCGACAGAGGGAATGCATTTTACTCAATTGCGGCACTGCGGTTGGCTCAGGGCGACGTCATAGGTATGTCGATGTTTTTCGATCGTGCCCTCTCCATCTCCGATGTTTCTCAGAAAAAACTCGCCGAGATTGAAGATCTTAAAAAATCCTTTGTTGGCGACCGCTTTTTCATGCCGTTTGTTCTGGACTCCGTCGGGGTAGAGCCGTTTGCGCATGATTTCCTTTGTTTCGTTGGGCCTCAGAAAATTTCTGCCGCCGAAGGGCTGACCTACGCACGTTTCATGGAGCATGCACTCCCCAAAATCGGATTGATTTCGGACGTGGCCGTAAATATTCTTGAGCACGATCATGAACTCAATGGGCCGTCCTACTGGTATCACCTCCATTTAGGGCACCATTTTTGGCTTAACGGCAATCGCGCGAAGACGGACTTCCATTACGGTCAAGCTCGTTCGGAGAGCCTTTCAAAAAAAATTATGCCCACTCATTTCAATGCGGGCGTTCTTACGTGGCTGGATTCTAGCACGGTTGATCGTTTAGCCGTTGAACAGGCCGCCGATTTCGCGGGGGTCAGCGGGTGGCACTGGTGCACGCCAAGCGATGAGCTGGTGGCGCCACAACTGACAATTATTGTTGGTTGTGACTCCAGATATTTCGTTTATTTTCCAAAGTTGTTGCTGTCGCTGACCGAATCGTTAATGAGCGCTGCACCAGAGAATATCACATTGTTACACGTTCACATTGCTGAACCAGATCGTCCACAACTTGAATTCCTGGAGAAATGGTCGAAATATTTTAATCACGCCGGTTCAAAATTATACCTTTCGTATGCATTCGGCTCATTAAAGTACGCTGACGCTGGTATTTTTACGTGCCTTCGATTTTTGGCGTTGCCCGAAATATTGGCGCGATATAATGCAAATACTGTTATAATTGATATTGATAATATCATATCAGCTGATTTCTTTAAGCAAATTCGCGGTCTCAAAGCGGCTGATCTGGCATTGCGAATGCACAATTTCGATGATTCGCAGCGCCAGATAGCCGGCGAGCCATGGTCCATCAACGCTAGTCAGATGTATGTTGCGGCGAACGAAATCGGAAAACTATATGGAAAAATTCTCAAAAACTTTATTTCAGTAGCCTACGACCCAAGCCTACCGACAAACTGGACAATAGATCAAAACGCGGTTGGCCAAGGATTTGATTATTGCCGGAAAAAATATCCGGAGCTAAATATTATCGATTTAGCAAAATATGAATCAATTACGGTAATGCCGCATAATGTGGGTGGCAAAGAAGCATTATATAATTTAGGCGGCGCTATTACTATTTCAAATTTCGAAGAGTTTCTGAGAAAAATCTTGTAGAGGCTCGTCCTATGCAATACGCATCTTAAATTATATATTTTAAATAAAATTTATAACTATCTAGAATACATTAGAAATGCGAATCAAAACCGTTAATATTGATCGCGTGGTCGTTTTTGGTAGAAATAAAATGATTTTTTTGGCTGTCATTCCGACACCTTTTGACTTACCACACCGTGTTGTGCGGGAATATAGAAACGTAAGTTTTGGATTATTACCTCGGCGATGTATCGGCATAAAAAAATATTTTCAAAAATTTTTTGGTTCTTTTTTTTAAAAAAGAACCGCTTTTTTGAGATCGCCAGCTGCGCTTCGTGCTGGCGGTAGAGCTACAGTTCTCCTATTCGGTTTTCTGCAGATTTTGTAAGGTGAGATGCGCTCTTTCGGTGGTGGAGGGCTCGGGACGTCTTAGGTCGGTTGGCGTTTTGATCGTGGCATGTAAAGCGAAATGGTCGGGGATCGAGGAGTCCAATTGGGCGGCGTATTGTTGGCCGGGATTCAGTGGGGCGTTCACGCGTTTTCGGCGTGTTACGGGCTGATACATAAAAATGCCGCAATTTGAGGGGGTTATGGCGAAATAATCAGAAATATTGATTGATTTCTTAACCAAAGCTTCACGGTATAGTGTGCGGTGCAACGAAGGACGTGGTTGGGCCCGGTTTTTGCGGGTCGGCGGTTGGTTTGGCATTTTTGGGAAGCTGGTCGGGTATGGATGGTGGTTTGAGCGGCGCGATGGTGCGGTCGGCTGGGTCCTGGGATGCCGGGGCGGGTCGGGCTGGGCGGGGTGTGCGGCGCGGGTTGCGTTCGGCGATCGCTTGTCATGGCGTGGGGCTGCATAGCGGGGCGGCGGTGCGTTTGCGGCTGGTGCCGGTGGCGCCGGGCGCGGGGATTGCGGTGCGGCGGGTGGATCTGCCCGGGGCGCCGGTGGTGCCGGCTTTGTGGAATTATGTCGCGGATACGCGGATGTGCACGGTGCTGGCCGATCCGGCGCGGCCGGAGGTGCGGGTTGGCACGGTCGAGCATGTGATGGCGGCGCTGGCGGGGCTTGGCATCGATGATGCGATGATCGAGGTGGATGGGCCGGAGTGTCCGATTCTCGACGGGTCGGCGGCGGAGTTTGCGTTTCTGATCGGGTGCGCGGGGATTGCCGAGAGCGGGGTGGCGCGCGAGGCGATCGAGATTCTGCGGCCGGTGCGGGTGGTGGATGGTGCGGCCTATGCGGCACTGGAACCGGCGGGGCCGCGTGCAGGGGCGTTTGGGATGGCGCTGGAGATCGAGTTCGCCGCCGCGGCGATCGGGCGGCAGCGGTTTGCGTGCGATCTGACGCCGGGCGGGTTCATGGCGGACTTGTCGCGGGCGCGGACGTTTACGTTTGCCGATGAGGTCGAGGCGTTGCAGGCGGCCGGGCTGGCGCGGGGCGGGAGCCTGGCGAATGCGGTGGTGGTGGATGGCGCGCGGGTGATGAACCCGGAGGGTCTGCGGTACGGCGATGAATTCGTGCGCCACAAGCTGCTCGATGTGGTGGGCGATCTGGCGTTGGCCGGGGCGCCGATGCTGGGGCGGTTCGAGGGTGCGCGGACGGGGCACCGGATCAACAACATGGTGCTGCGGGCGTTGTTCGCCGATGCGGCGAATTACCGGATGGTCGGGGCGGTGAGCGAGCTGGCGGCGGTGGCTTAGGGATCGCGCGGGTTCGGATGACGCGCCGCCTGCCATGAGGCGTTGGGGCGTATGGTGCGCCGGGTCATGGAAGGCTTCGGGTCATATGAAGCGCCGGGGCATGCGGAACGGTAGCATCGCCTGCACCACCGGCATGGTGAAACGATCGAGATCGAGGGTTTCGTGCACGCCATCGAGGCGTTCGCGGTCGACGGTGGTGGCGATGCGGGCGCGGGCGTAGAAGGGCGTATCCTCGAAGGCGCGCAGGAGGCGGGGTTCGGCATCGGCGTCGCTGCGGGTGGCGCGGGTGATGCGCCACCAGGTGATCGGCAGCGGTGCTTCGGGCGGGGCTTGCAGCGGTGCTACGCCGCCGGCGGCGGTGAAACCGAGGGAGAGCGACGTGGTGCCGCCATCGCGGCGGTTGGCATGGTAGAACACGCGCGCACCCTGGCGGCTTGGCGCGCGGGACCAGTTCCAGGTGGAGAAGGCGGTGTGCATTGGGGCGTCGCCCTCGTTGCGGTCGAAATAGGCATCGCCCTCCCAGGAGAGTCCGGGTTTTTCGAAGGCGACGCTGATGCGCGCGCAGGGCGCGATCGGCTGCCAGCGGTGGGCGCCCGCGGCATCGATCTTGTAGATGGTTGGTTCCAGCGCCTTGGGATGCAGGGTGATGGTGCCGCGCAGGGGTTGCGGGATGGGGGTGGTGAATTCGGTGATGCGGGCGGTGAGGCGATTGCCGTTCCAGTCGAGCCGGCTGGGGCCGATGCCGAGCGTGCCGGGTTCGCGGACCAGGCTGCGGCGGCGGCGCTCGGTCATGGCCCAGAGGGTGCGGCGCGGGCCGTAGAGGGCGAGGTTGATCGCGACGTAATCCTCGGGGTCGGCGCCGCCCGGGGTGCGGCGGTTGGCGGCGGCGTAGTAGGGTGAGAAGACCGAGCCGACGAAGGCGATCAGGGTGAGGGCGTGCAGGCCGTCATCGCTGAGGGCATCGGCGTACCACCAGGCGTAGCCGCCGCGCGGGATGGGGTGGTCGAACCGGATCATCGGCGGTCGGCCATCAGGGCGGTGGCGGCGAAATGGCCGGACAGGGCGGCCATCGGCAGGCCGGGTCCGGGATGGGCGGAGCCGCCGGCGAGGTAGAGGCCGGGCAGGGCGGTGCGGGCGGCGGGGCGCTGGAACGGGTCGCGCCAGCCGGCGAGGTCGCGGCCGTAGAGCGCGCCGCCGGCGCCGGGGAATTTTTCGTTGAACTCGACCGGGCCGGTCATGGCGGCATCGATGCCGGTGAGGGTGAGGCCGGCGGCGGCGAGGCGGGCGGTGACGCGTTGCCAGAGGGCGGCGATGGCGGTGGCATCCGGCGTGCCGCGATCGCCGGTGGCGGGGGCGTTGACGAGGATGAGGAGGCGCTCGGGGGTGGCGGGCGGCGATTCGGTGCGTGCGCCGGTGCGGTCTTGCGCGCAGAGGTAGATGGTGGGGTCGGTGGGCAGGCGGGCGCGGGCGATTTCGGCGAATTCGGCGGCGTAGTCGGTCGAGAAGAAGACGTTGTGGTGGCTGAGCGGAAAGCCGCTGACCCGGGCGGTGACCTGCCAGGTGACGGCGGAGAGGGAGCGCTTGCCGTCGCGCAGCCGGGGCGGGATGGCGGCGCGTGCGGCTGCGCCGAGGGCGCCTGTGCTGAGCGCGCCGAGTTCGGTGTTCGCGATGACGGCGGAGGCGGCACGGGTGGTGCCGTCCTGCAGGCGGACGCCGGTGGCGCGGCCGTGTTCGACCAGGATTTCAGCCACACTGGTATTGAAGTGGAACACGGCGCCGAGGCTGGTGGCGCGGCCGGCGATGGCTTCGGCGAGGCGGCGCATACCGCCGGCGATGCGCCAGACCCCTGCTTGCTCGGCATGGGCGATCAGCATGAGTGTGGCCGGGGCGGCGAAGGGTGAGGCGCCGGAATAGGTGGCGTAGCGGGCGAAGAGCTGGCGTAGATGGGGGTCGGTGAAGCAGGTGCCGAGGGCATCCCACAGCGAGGCGAAGGGCGAGGCGGCGCGGAAGGCGGCGAGGCCGGTGAGGCCGGCGTCGCGCGTGACGCCGATCAGGCTGGGGGTGGGGTTGTGCATGAAACTGGCATCGAGCGTGCGGTAGATGGCTGCGCTGCGGGTGCAAAAGCGGCGGAATGCCGTGGCGGCGGGCGCGCCGAGGGCGTGGCTGATGGCGGCTTCGCTTGCGGCGGGGTCGGCCAGCAGATCGAGTTGGGTGCCATCGCGCCAGTGGTGCCGGGCGAGGACGGCGAGCGGGACGAGGCTGACATGATCCTCGAGCCGGGTGCCGGCGCGGGCGAACAGGGCATCGAAGATTTCGCGCATGGTGATGACGGTGGGCCCGGCGTCGATCTCGGCGGCACCGATGCTGACGGTGCGCAATTTGCCGCCGGGGGCGGCGGCTTGTTCCAGCACGACGACGGACTGGCCGGTTGCGGCAAGCTCGAGCGCCGCGGCCAGGCCGCCGATGCCGGCGCCGATGATGATGACGGGGTGGTTTGGGGTGGCGGGAATCGGGCGTGGCCTCCTGCGGGGGTGGGGCGCGAAATTGCTTGACGAACTGTCAATCAAATAGCACAGTCGCGAGTGACAATCAAAGTTGACACATGCGGTTCGGCCCGCATGAGCGCCGGGAGGCTTCTGATGGATGCCGTAGCACTGATCGAGTCCACCCTTACCACTGCGATGCTCCGCGCTGAAGCGGGGGACGCGCCGCCGAAACTGGCGGCCGCGATGCGCCATGCGGTGTTTCCGCGCGGCGCGCGGGTGCGGCCGCGGCTGTGCCTGGCGGTGGCTTCGGCATGCGGGGCGCGGGATTTCGATGCGGCGGCGGCGGCGGGTGCGGCGCTCGAATTTCTGCACTGTGCTTCGCTGGTGCATGATGATCTGCCCTGTTTCGATGATGCGCCGATCCGGCGGGGCAAAGCCTCGGTCCATGCCGCGTTCGGCGCGCCGCTGGCGGTGCTGGCGGGGGATGCGCTGATCGTGCTGGCGTTTCAGACCGTGGCGCTCGGCTGCGCGGCGCAGCCGGGGGCGTTGGCCGGGTTGATCGGCATTGTTGCGCAATCGGTCGGCATGCCGGGCGGCATCGTTGCCGGGCAGGCGTGGGAGAGCGAGGATGACGTGGATCTGGCGCGGTATCAGCGGGCCAAGACTAGCGCCTTGTTCGCCGCCGCGGCGATGGCGGGGGCGGTGAGTGCCGGTTACGCGCCGGCGGCGTGGCGGGCACTGGGCGAGAATCTGGGCGATGCGTATCAGATCGCCGATGATCTGTGCGATGCGGCGGGCGATGCGGCGGTGTGCGGCAAGCCGATCGGCCAGGACAATGCGTTGCACCGGCCGAGCGCGGTCGCGCAATACGGGATCGACGGCGCGCTCGATCGGCTGGATGTGATCGCCGAAGCGGCGGCGGCATCGATTCCCGATTGTCCCGGGGCGGGGCCGCTGCGCGCGCTGATCGTTCAGGAAGCCAAGCGCCTGGTGCCGAAAGCGCTGGTGCGCGCGGCGGCATGACCGTCGCCGCCATGGCCGGCGCGGCCCCGCCGGGTTGGCGCGACCGGTTGCACGCGCTGCGCAACCGGATGCTGGCCAGTCCGCGGTTTCAGCACTGGGCGGCGGCGTTTCCACTGACGCGCCCGATCGCGCGGCGCGAGGCGGCGGCGTTGTTCGATCTGTGTGCCGGGTTTGTTTATGCGCAGACGCTGGCCGCGTGCGTCAGTCTCGATCTGTTCGAGCGACTCGCGGCGGGGCCGGTGGCGATCGGCACGCTGGCGGGCGAGGGCGGCATGATGCCGGAGGCGATGCTGCGGCTGATCCGCGCCGGTGCGGCGCTGCGCCTGCTGGAGACCGATGGCAGCAGCGCCCAGCTGGGACCGCTGGGGGCGGCGCTGCGCGGCAACCCCGGCATCGCCGCGATGGTGCGCCATCATGCGCTGCTGTATCGCGACCTGGCCGACCCGGTGGCGCTGCTGCGCGGCGAGGCGAATGCGAGTCTCGCCGCGTTCTGGCCTTATGAGCAGGCGAATGACGAGCGTGCGCTGGCGTATTCCGCGTTGATGGCGGCGACGCAGCCGATGATCGCGGGCGAGATTCTGGCGGCGTATGATTTCCGGCGGCACCGGCGGCTGCTCGATGTGGGGGGCGGCGACGGCAGTTTCATCGCGGCGGTCGCCAAGGTGGCCCCGTTGCTGGACGTGATGCTGTTCGATGTGCCGGCGGTTGCGGCGCTGGCAGGGCGGCGCCTTGAGGCGGCGGGGCTGGCGGCGCGCAGCCGGGTGCTGGCGGGCGACATGCGTTGTGATGTTTTGCCGCGCGATGCCGATATCATCACGCTGGTGCGGGTTCTGCACGATCATGACGATGCGCAGGCGATGGCGATTCTGCGCAATGTGCGGGCGAGTCTGGCATCGGGCGGGACGGTGATGGTTGCTGAGCCGATGGCGGGGACCAAGGGCGCGCAATCGATGGGGGATGCTTATTTCGGGCTGTATCTGTTCGCAATGGGCAGCGGCCGGCCGCGCCGCCCGGCCGAGCTGGTTGCGATGTTTGAAGCTGCCGGCTTCATCGGTGCGAAACGACATACGACCCGTCAGCCCATGCTGGCGAGCGTGATGACGGCGGTGGCGCCGTGACGGCGGGCGGTTTCTTCGCCGGCGAGTGTAAGTTTAGATTGACAATCCAGACTGTAACGGTATTCTTACACATGTGGCCCGGCAATCCTCGGGCACAGCACTCCACTGGGAGGACGTGCATTGCTCGATAGTCTGGCCGTCATCATTGAAGAGCCAAAACGCGTCGCCGTCCGCCGCATCGCGCTCGATGCACCGGGAGCGGGCGATGTGGTGGTCGAGATCGATTACAGCGGTGTGAGTTCCGGGACCGAGAAACTGATCTGGTCGGGTGCGATGCCGCAGTTCCCGGGCATGGGCTATCCGTTGGTGCCGGGTTACGAGGCGGTCGGCCGGATCGTCGCTGCCGGGGCTGAGGCGTCATTGCGGGTGGGCGAGCATGTGTTCGTGCCCGGTGCCCGCTGTTTCGGCGCGGTGCGCGGCTTGTTCGGCGCCAATGCGAAGCATCTGGTGGTCGGCGCCGATCGGGTTGTGACGGTCGCGCCGGATCTGGGAGATCGCGGCGCGCTGATCGCGCTGGCGGCCACCGCGCAACACGCGCTGGCGGTGGCGGGCGGGGCGCCTGAACTGATCATCGGGCATGGTGTGCTGGGCCGGTTGATCGCGCGGCTTGCGGTGATCGCGGGCGGTGCACCGACCGTGTGGGAGACCAACCCGAATCGGATGGATGCTGGTGATGGCTATCGAGTTTGCCACGCGGGTGATGATGCGCGGCGCGATTATCAGCGGGTGATCGATGTCAGCGGCGATGCGGCGGTGCTCGATGCGCTGATTGCCCGCCTGGCACCGCAGGGTTTGATCACGCTGGCGGGGTTTTACGCCGCACCGATGCAGTTTTCCTTCGCGCCGGCCTTCATGCGCGAGGCGCGCATCGCCATCGCGGCGCAGTGGCAGAAGGCCGACCTTGTCCATGTCACCGATCTGATCGCGTCGCGGCGGCTCGACCTCGATGGCCTGATCACGCATCGGGTGCCGGCGCATGAGGCGGGCGGCGCGTATCATACCGCGTTCGGAACAGATAATTGCTTGAAACTGCTCATCGATTGGAGAGACGCATCATGAATGCAACCACCGGCCGGATCGCCCCCGATATCGAGGTGGGCGCCAGCGTGGCGTCGCCCAAGAAAACGCAGATCATTGCGATCTATGGCAAGGGCGGCATCGGCAAGAGTTTCACGCTTGCCAATCTTTCATACATGATGTCGCAACTTGGCAAGCGGGTGCTGCTGATCGGGTGCGATCCGAAGAGCGACACCACCTCGCTGCTGTTCGGCGGGCGGTCCTGCCCGACCATTATTGAAACCTCGTCGCGCAAGAAGGCGGCGGGTGAGCCCGTGCTGATCGGCGATGTGTGTTTCAAGCGCGATGGTGTGTTCGCGATGGAACTGGGCGGTCCGGAGGTTGGCCGTGGCTGCGGCGGACGGGGCATCATTCACGGGTTCGAACTGCTCGACAAGCTCGGCTTTCATCAATGGGATTTCGATTACGTGCTGCTCGATTTCCTGGGCGATGTGGTGTGCGGCGGGTTCGGTCTGCCGATCGCGCGCGATCTGTGCCAGAAAGTCATCGTGGTCGGCTCGAACGACCTGCAATCGCTCTATGTTGCCAACAATGTTTGTTCGGCGGTCGATTACTTCCGGAATCTGGGGGGTAATGTCGGTGTGGCCGGCCTGGTGATCAACAAGGACGATGGCACGGGCGAGGCGCAGGCGTTTGCCGAGGCGGTCGGTATTCCGGTGCTCGCCGCGATCCCGGCCGATGAGGACATCCGGCGCAAATCGGCCAATTATGAAATCGTCGGCCAGCGGGGTGGTCAGTGGGCGCCGCTGTTCGAGGCGCTCGGCGTGCAGGTGGCCGAGGCGCCGCCGATCCGCCCGAAGCCGTTGAGCCATGATGCCCTGCTCGGCCTGTTCAAGGGCGATGCGGTCGGCCGCGGCGTGACGCTCGACCCCGCCAGCCTCGAGGATATGTGCGGCTCGACCGTGTTGAACAAACCCTCGCTTGAAATCGTCTACGAGGGCGCCTGAGCATGAGCCCGCCCGACGGAGCAACCATGCCGGCCAGCCCAGCCGCGAGCGGCTGCCACGGCGGTGCCGAGACCATGCAGGACGCCGCCCGGGCTGCCGGGAAATCGGCGATGCTGGACCGGCTTGCCGCCGATTATCCCAAGGGGCCGCATGATCAGCCGCAATCGATGTGTCCGGCGTTCGGCAGCCTGCGGGTCGGGCTGCGGATGCGTCGAGTGGCGACGATTCTCTCAGGCTCGGCCTGCTGCGTTTATGGGTTGACCTTCACTTCGCATTTCTACGGCGCGCGCCGCAGCGTGGGGTATGTGCCGTTCGATTCCGAAACGCTGGTGACCGGGCAATTGTTCGAGGACATCCGCAAGGCGGTGCGCGAGACCGCGCGGCCGGCGGACTATGATGCGGTCGTGATCATCAATCTCTGCGTACCGACCGCTTCGGGTGTGCCGCTCGATTTGCTGCCCAAAGAGATCGATGGCGTGCGCATCATCGGCATCGATGTGCCGGGGTTCGGTGTGCCGACCCATGCCGAGGCGAAGGATGTGCTGGCCGGCGCGATGCTGCGCTACGCCCGCACCGAGGCCGAGGCCGGGGCCGTGGCCAACCCGCGCACCAAACTCGCCGACGGGCAGCGGGTGACGCTGATCGGTGAGTTGTTTCCGGCCGATCCTCCCGGCGTTGCGGCGATGCTGGCGCCGATGGGCCTGGCGATCGGGCCGCAGATTCCGGCGCGCGAATGGCGTGATCTGTACGGCGCGCTCGACTGCAGCATCGCGGCCGCGGTGCACCCGTTCTATACCGCGAGCATCCGCGAATTCGCCGCAGCCGGCAGGGCCATCGTCGGCTCGGCACCGGTGGGCGAATCCGCCACCGCCGACTGGCTCGATGCGATCGGCAAGGCGGCGAATATCAGTGCCAAGACCATCGATATCGCCAAGGCGCAGGCGCTCGCGCCGATCCGCGCCGTGATGGCGGCGAACCCGACGACCGCGCGCCTGATCGTGTCCGGCTACGAAGGTTCGGAGTTGCTGGTGGCGCGCCTGCTGATCGAGGCCGGCGCGACGGTGCCTTACGTCGGCACGGCGCTGCCGCGCACGGAATGGAGCGAGCCTGATCGCGTCTGGCTCGAAGCGCAGGGCACGCATGTGCAATACCGCGCCTCGCTGGAACAGGATATTGCTGCGATGCGCGACGTGAAGCCGGATCTGGCGATCGGCACCACGCCGCTGGTGCAGGCGGCGAAGGAGCAGGGCACGCCGGCGGTGTATTTCACCAACATGGTCTCGGCGCGGCCGGTGTTCGGCACCGCGGGCGCTGCGGCTTTGCCGGGCATTATCGCCACGCAATGCAAGGGCCGTGAACGGTTCAGCCGCATGGTCGGGTTTTTCGAAGCACCGGGTTCGATGAAACCCGCCAAGGCGGAGGTCGTCTGATGCTGGTGCAGGACCACGACCGGGCGGGCGGCTACTGGGGTGCGGTTTACGTATTTTCGGCGATCAAGGGATTGCGCGTGGTAATCGACGGGCCGGTGGGTTGCGAGAACCTGCCGGTGACCGCCGTGCTGCATTACACCGACGCGCTGCCGCCGCATGAATTGCCGATCGTCGTGACCGGGCTCGATGAAGACTCGCTCTCGATGACCGGCACCGAAGGGCCGATGAAACGCGCCGCCGCGATCGGGGACCAGAAAATTCCGGCCGTCGTGGTGACCGGCAGTATTGCCGAGATGATCGGCGGTGGCGTGACACCGGAGGGTTCGAACCTGCGCCGGTTTCTGCCGCGCACGATCGATGAGGATCAGTGGCAGAGTGCCGATCGCGCGCTGGTCTGGCTGCATAGCGAATTCGGCAACGTCAAGGCCAAGCGGCCGGAAGTGAAGGCCGAAAAGCCGCGCGTGAATATCATCGGGGCGATCTACGGCACGTTCAACATGCCGTCCGATCTGGCGGAGGTGCGGCGCCTGGTCGAGGGGATCGGCTGTGAGGTCAATCTGTCCTTCCCGCTCGGGTCGCATTTGAAGGATACGCCGAGACTTGCCGATGCCAGCGTCAATATCTGCCTGTATCGCGAATTCGGCCGCAAATTATGCGAGGAACTCGGCAAGCCGTATCTGATGGCGCCGTTCGGCATTCACGCCACCACCAATTTCTTGCGCAAGCTTGGCGAACTCACCGGACTCGATCCCGAACCGTTCATCGCGCGCGAGAAGGAGACCACGATCAAGCCGATCTGGGATCTGTGGCGCAGTGTGACGCAGGATTTTTTCGCGACCGCGAGTTTCGCGGTGGTCGCGACCGAAACCTACACCCGCGGGCTGAAGCGACTGCTCGAGGATGATCTGGGCATACCCTGCACGTTTTCCTTCGCGCGCAAACCCGGCGTGAAACCCGACAACGATGCGGTGCGCGCGGCGATTGCCAAGACGCCGCCGCTGGTGCTGTTCGGTTCGTTCAATGAGCGGATGTATGCCGCCGAGCGCGGGGGCCGTTCGATGTACATTCCCGCCTCGTTTCCGGGTGCGATCATCCGGCGCGCCACCGGCACGCCGTTCATGGGATATGCGGGGGCGACCTACGTCGTTCAGGAATACTGCAACGCCCTGTTCGATGCGCTGTTCACCATTTTGCCGCTCGGCACCGATCTCGACAAGATCGATGCGACGCCGGCCAAAGCTGACACCGCCGATCTGTGGGATGCCGGCGCGCTGGCGGCACTCGATCGTCATCTGGCGGATGAGCCTTATCTGATCCGGATTTCGGCGGCCAAGCGCCTGCGCGATCGTGCCGAGCGCTGCGCGCAGCATGAGGGATCCTCGCGCGTGACCGAAGCCCATGTCGCCATCGCCTTGCGCGAGAGGGAGCTTGCATGAGCCCCGCGCGCCATCACACGCCCGCCGTTCCGGCCGGGCTACCCCATCGTCCGCAGTCCCATGGGCTGCGGCCGTCCCCCCGCGCGGGGTCCGCGCGGAACTGGTCTGACCCGGCAACGTGCCAGTCCATATCGAGGATATCTCTATCATGTCCATGACCACACAAGATCGGGAGGGCTCGCTATCGGGTCTGACCGAGCGCGAAGCGAAGGAGTTTCACTCCATCTTCGTGATGAGTTTTATCGGCTTCGTCATCATCGCTGTGATCGCCCACTTCCTGGTATGGCAGTGGCGCCCGTGGATCCCGGGTCCGCATGGCTATGTCACCGGGTTCCTTACCAACGCGCACATCGGGGTGAAAATGCTCACCTCGCATATCGGTTGAGGGAGGACAGACCATGTGGCGCATGTGGCTTCTATTCGATCCGCGCAGGGTTCTCACCGCACTCGGGGTCTTCCTGTTTGCGTTGGCCATCCTGATTCACTTCATTCTGCTCAGCACGCCACGGTTCGACTGGCTTGGCGGAGCACCGGCGGTGACGATGCAACAGCAATCGTCGATGCCAGCAAACAAGTAACGGGGCGACGGCCCTTCGCCAACTCCGGTGATCGCCAGACGATCGGGCGGCACCGGGGGAAGGGCCCCCAACTGCGAGTTCGAGAGCGACAAGGAACAGCCCGATGGCAATGCTCAGTTTTGAAAGAAAATACCGCGTCCGCGGCGGCACACTGCTCGGCGGCGATCTGTTCGATTTCTGGGTAGGGCCGTTCTACGTCGGTTTCTTCGGTGTCATCGGCGGATTCTTCACCCTGCTCGGGACCGCCCTGATCATCTGGGGTGCCGCAATCGGCCCCACCTGGAATATCTGGCAGATCAACATCGCCCCGCCCAACCTTTCCTACGGGCTCGGCTTCGCGCCGCTTGCCCATGGCGGCCTCTGGCAGATCATCACCATCTGCGCCGTCGGGTCGTTCGGTTCCTGGGCGCTGCGCGAGGTCGAAATATCGCGCAAACTCGGCATCGGCCTGCACGTGCCCGCCGCGTTCAGTGTCGCGATCTTTGCCTATGTGACCCTCGAAGTCATCCGCCCGCTCCTGATGGGCGCCTGGGGTGTCGGCTTCCCGTATGGCATCATGTCCCATCTCGATTGGGTGTCGAACACCGGCTATAGTTATATCAACTTCGAATACAATCCGATGCATATGGTCGCGGTGACCCTGTTCTTCACCACCACCTTCGCCCTCGCCCTGCACGGCTCGCTGGTGCTCGCCGCGATCAATCCGGCCAATGGCGAAGTGGTCAAATTCACCGAACACGAAGACACGTTCTTCCGCGACTTCATCGGCTACTCGATCGGTACGCTGGGCATCCACCGCCTCGGCCTGTTCCTCGCTCTTGGCGCCGGTTTTGCCAGCGCCGCCTGCATCCTGATCTCCGGCCCGTTCTGGACCCAGGGCTGGCCCGCCTGGTGGGGTTGGTGGCTGCATCTGCCGATCTGGCAATTCGGTGGGCACTGAGGTCCGTCATGAGAACGCCGTCATCCAATAACATCCCGTCAGCAGGGAGGCTGTAATGCCCGAATACCAGAATATCTTCACCCGGGTGCAGATCCGCGGCCCCCTGCACGATGGCGTACCCGCCCCCAGCGGTATCTGGGGCCGGCAGGGCAAGCCGTTCTTTAGCTACTTCCTGGGCCAGCTCGGCAACGCCCAGGTCGGACCGATTTATCTCGGCACGCTGGGCGTCGCTTCGATCGTCTCCTTCGTCATCGCGTTCGAAATCATCGGCCTCAACATGTGGGCCTCGGTGAACTGGAACCCGATCCGCTTCGTGCGCGATCTGCCGTGGCTTGCGCTCGAACCGCCCGCCCCTTCCGACGGGTTGCGCCTGCCGCCGCTGCAGCATGGCGGCTGGTGGCTGATGGCCGGGTTTTTCCTGACCACCTCGCTCATTCTGTGGTGGGCGCGCATCTATCGCCGCTCGCGCCAGCTTGGCATCGGCACGCATACCGCCTGGGCGTTCGCCTCGGCGATCTGGCTCTATCTGGTGCTCGGTTTCATCCGCCCGCTGCTGATGGGCAGCTGGGGCGAGGCGCCGCCGTTCGGCATCTTTCCGCATCTGGACTGGACGGTTTCGTTCTCCCTGCGCTACGGTAATCTGTATTACGACCCGTTTCACATGCTCTCGATCGTGTTTCTGTACGGCTCGGTGCTGCTGTTCGCCATGCACGGAGCCACCATTCTGGCGGTGAGCCGGTTCGGCGGTGAACGCGAGGTGGAGCAGACGGTCGATCGCGGTACCGCCGCTGAACGCGCCGCTCTGTTCTGGCGCTGGACGATGGGGTTCAACGCCACGATGGAATCGATCCATCGCTGGGCCTGGTGGTTTGCGGTGCTGACCACGCTGACCGGCGGTATCGGTATTCTGCTGACCGGCACCGTGGTCGACAACTGGTTCCTCTGGGCCGTGAAGCATCACGTCGCCCCGCCCTATCCGCATATTTACGGCCATGTCGCCAATCCGATCACCTCGGGCACGGGAGCGCAACAATGAGAGTGACAATCCCGCTCGTCGCCCTGATTGGCGGCCTGGCGCTCGCAACCGTCGCGGTGCTGACGCTGCAACGCCCACCGGTTCATGTCGAACAGGATGGATACCGGGGAACCGGCATTCAGTTGATCTCGAGCCCGGCCGCGACGGCGGCCGCCTTCGCCCTCAATCAGGCGCCGGCCGTCCTGCCGCAGAACAATGCCGGTCCGCCGGCCGGCAGCATCTATAAGAACGTGCAGGTGCTGAAAAACGTGCCCGCCGGCGCTTTTGCCCGCATCATGGTGTCGATGACGCAATGGGTCGCCCCGAAACAGGGCTGCGGGTACTGCCATGTGAGCGGCAATTTCGCCTCCGATGCGAAATATACCAAGCGCGTCGCCCGCCGCATGATCCAGATGACGATCTATACCAACGCTGTCTGGAAATCGCATGTCAAGAACGTCGGCGTGACGTGCTATACCTGCCATCGCGGCAACAACAACCCGCAATATGTCTGGTTCAAGGCGGTCGAGCCGCCGCATGCGACCGGGCTGATGGCGACCGAAACCGGCGAGGCGCGCCCCTCGCTCGCGGCCGATGGCTCGGCGCTGCCCTATGATCCGTTCACGCCCTTTCTGGTCGGCAAGCCCAAGGGCGGCGTGAATGCCATGATCAACACCGCCGGCACTACCGCCCTGCCGGATGGCAATCGCATGTCGATCCAGCAGACCAACTGGACCTACGCGTTGATGATGAATTTCGCGACCTCGCTCGGGGTCAATTGCGAATTCTGCCATGAATCGCGCAATTTCGGTTCGTGGTCGGAAAGCACGCCGAAGCGTGTGACCGCCTATTACGGGCTGCACATGGTGCGCGCACTGAACAACAACTACATGGTGCCGCTGACCGGTACCTTCGCCCATGACTTGCTCGGCCCGTCAGGCGATGTCGCCAAAATCGATTGTTCCACCTGTCACCAGGGCGTGTCCAAGCCACTCTACGGCGCGCCCATGGCCAAAGCCTTCCCCTACCTGCAAGGTCCGGCCACGTTGGCCGATGCCTCGCCGACGTCGGCGGCCGCCAGCGGCGAGGCCAATCCCGCCATGATCACCATGACCAACGCACCGGCCGCAGCAGCGCCGGCCAGCGCGACCCCTGCACCGGCTCCAGCAGGGCAAACGGGCAAATAACGCTCACCGCATGGTGTCGGAAAGGCGCGGGCCGTTGGGTCCGCGCCTTTTTTTTGGCTGGGGCCGGGATGGCGGGAGGTATGCGGACCATCCGCCGGGCATGGGCGCTGGCTGTTTCCTCACCACGCTGACACCGTCGGCGATGCCCTGGCGACCCGCAACGCAACAGGTGTTGCGGGTGGGTGTTGCGAAGTGGAACAGGCTGGACGGGTCGTGTGGCGGGGCAGCGCTGGATTTGCCGGCGCGGGCGGTTTGGCACGAAGGATGCAAGGCTTGCAGGCGGACCGACCAAACGGGGAAACGACAATGAAAGCAGCCGTGCTGCACGACTATGACGAGGCGCTGAGCAATCCGGTGTTCGTCACGTATGAGGATGTGCCCGATCCTGAGATCAGGGGGCCGAACGATGTGATCGTGCGGATTGGCGGCGCGGGCGTGTGCCGGACGGATCTGCACGTGATCGAGGGGATCTGGCGCAGCAAGGTTGATCTCGCATTGCCGCATATTCTGGGTCACGAGAACGCCGGCTGGATCGAGGCCGTGGGCAAGGGGGTCACGCATCTGAAGGTGGGCGACCCGGTGATTTGTCATCCGTTGATCACCTCGGGTCATTGTCTGGCGTGCCGGCGGGGCGAGGACATGCATGCCGATGAGAGCGAGTTTCCGGGCATCAACGTCAATGGCGGCTATGCGCAGTATTTGCGGACGGGCGCGCGATCGATCATCAAGCTGCCGGAGAGCCTGTCGCCCAAGGATGTCGCGCCGCACACCGACGCGGGGCTGACGGCGTATCGTGCGGCGAAGAAGGCTTCGCGGCATCTGCTGCCGGGCGAATTCGCCGTGGTGATTGGTGCCGGCGGGCTTGGTCATATCGGCATCCAGGTGTTGCGGGCGCTGTGTGCGGCGCAGATCATTATTGTGGATCGGGCGGATATGGCGCTGAAACTGGCGCAGGAGTGCGGCGCCGATTTTGCGGTGAAGGCGGACGGGTCGGAGGTGGACGAGGTTCTGCGCCTGACCCGGGGCAAGGGTGCGGAGGCGGTGATCGACTTCGTGGGCGAAGGCGATGCGGTTGCAAAAGGTCTTGCAATGACCCGCAACGCCGGGTTTTACTATATCGTGGGGTATGGCGGTAAGATCGATATCCCCACGATCGACATGATCACTTCGGAAAAGACCATCGTCGGTAATCTGGTGGGCACCTATCCCGAATTGATCGAACTGATGGCGCTGGCCGACCAGGGCAAAGTCACCCTTGCGACGCGCGAATACCGGCTTGAAGACGCCAATACTGCGCTGCACGACCTGCACCACGGCAAAGTCCGTGGCCGTGCTGTATTGGTTCCCTGAAGCTTCATTCAACAAAAAGGAAACGGACAAGATATGTACAAGGCAAAAGACGGATCGGAGATTTTCATCATCGATGGGCATGTGCATCTGTGGGATGCGAGCCCGGAGAACATCCGCAATATTCACGGCAAGCAGTTCATCGACTGTTTCTACGGCTACCATGCGTCGCTCTCGCCGCCGGAACAGCTGTGGACCGCGGAAAAATTCGCCAAATACGGCGCGGAACAGATGGTCAAGGACCTGTTCATCGACGGGCCGGATGACATGGCAATATTTCAGCCGACCTATCTCAAGGATTTCTACAAGAACGGTTTCAACACGCTCGAGCAGAACGCCATTCTGTCAAAGCGCTACCCCAACCGTTTCATCCTGAACGGTGCGTTCGATCCCCGTGATGGCGAGGGGGGGCTCGAGGCGCTGGAGGCGCAGGCGGAGACCTATAAGCTCAGGGGTGTGAAACTCTACACCGCCGAGTGGAAGGGCGACAGCCGGGGGTACAAATTATCCGATCCGGCGGCCTATAAATATCTGGAGAAATGTGAGAAGCTCGGCATCAAGAACATCCACGTCCACAAGGGCCCGACGATCATTCCGCTCGACCGCGATGCGTTCGATGTCGCCGATATCGATCATTGCGCCACCGATTTTCCGAACCTGAATTTCATCGTCGAGCATTGCGGTCTGCCGCGTCTCGATGATTTCTGCTGGATCGCGACGCAGGAATCCAACGTCTATGGCGGGCTTGCCGTGGTGTTGCCGTTCATTCACTCGCGGCCAGGATATTTCGCCAAGGTGATTTCGGAATTGCTGTTCTGGATCGGTGAGGACAAAATCCTGTTCGGGTCCGATTACGGCATCTGGACGCCGCAATGGCTGGTTGAAAAATTCATGAACTTCGACCTGCCGGACGAAGTGATGAAGGAGACCGGCAAGGAACTGACGATGACGGCGAAGCGCAAGATCCTTGGTGAAAACGCGGCGCGGATCTATGGCGTCGATATCGCCAGCCAGCGGGCGAAGCTCGACCGGATGGAACAGGTCGCGGCGTGAGCCTCAGCCTCGAGGCGCGCACCCAGGCGGTGCGCGCCGCTCTCGATCAGGTGACCGATCCGGAACTCGATGAGAGCGTGGTCGAACTCGGCTTCATCACCGGCATCGATATTGCCGAAACCGGTGCCGTGGACATCAGGTTCCGGCTGCCGACCTATTGGTGTGCGGCCAATTTCTCATATCTGATGGCGGCGGACATGCGCGATGCGGTGCGGGCACTGCCGTGGGTGGCATCGGTCGCGGTGACGCTCGATGAGCATATGTTCATCGATGCGATCAACGACGGCATCGCGCAGGACAAGGATTTCGGCGATGCATTTCCGACCGAGGCCGGCAATGATCTTGCCAGTATCCGCCTGCAATTCGGCCTGAAGGCGATGGAGCGGCGGCAGGAGGCGTTGCTGCGGCATCTCCTGGCGGCCGGGCATGATCCGGTCGCCTTTCTGTCGCTCGATATCGCGGGGTTGGAGGCGTTGCCGCTCGATGCGGCGGGTGCGGCGCTCAGGCGGCGCTATCTCGAACGGCGCGGCCTGGCCGGGGGCTTGCCGCGCGCGCTGGTGACCAGCGCAGGCGAGCCGATCATGCACGAAACCTTGCCGGTCTATCTGCGCCATATCAGCCGGGTCGGGTTGAATGCGGAGTTCAACGGCGCGCTGTGCCGCGGGTTGCTGGCGGTGCGGTATGCGACCCCGGCAGCATTGCCGGCGGAACCCGACCTCGCTGATTTCATGCGCCAGGGCATCGTTCAGACCGCACGGCCGTAATAGATCGCGGCGACATGCGTGGCTTCGGCGAAGAAGAGCCAGCGCTCGATGAACAGGCCGGCACCGGTGCAAATTGCTGCGAGCGGGGCGGCGATCATCGGTGCGATACCGATCGCCGCCAGTAGCGCGAACAGAAAGGGCAGGCCGAAGGCGACGACCAGGGTGATCCGGCGCAGTTTGGCCGCGTGCTTGCGCGCGATCTGATAGCCCATTTCGCGCAGGATATAGTTTTCGGTGAAATGCGGCTGATCGAGCGGTGTCACACTGCCGAACGCGGCGAGGCCGGTCGCGGATGCGAGGGTGGTGAGCGGGGCCTGCCGGTCTATGAAGCGCCAGTATCCGCGTTTGGCGACCGCCGCGACCAGGGCGGCGAGGGCCGCCAGTGCGCCAGTGAGGCGCGCATGACTGGTCCAGATGCCGGTGAAGGCGGCGAGCATCGTGGCACCCGAAAACGCGGCAAAGATCAGGTAATCCGGCGCGGTATGCCGGTTGTGCCACTGCCGGATCGGCTTGAGACTGGCATAGATCATGGCGGTGCAATACACCGTTCCGAGCGCCAAGACCGCCGCCAGCAGGCCGAGCACGCGGGTGGCCGGCGCGCCGGCGCCGGCAAAATACCACAGCGCCGCAAAGCCGAACGCCGGCGGATAGGTCAGGATCGAGGCGACGCCTTCGCGCGACAACCACGACGACCGCCATTGGCTGAACGCGCGCCACGCCCGTTCCGGCCGGCCGAGATGCAGCGTCGAGGCGAGCAGGCCGCCGCTCGCGAAAGCCAACGCGATCATGACGGCGGCCGGTAGAAACCAGGGCGCGTGCGGCAGCAGTCCGAGCGCGCAGAACAGCCCGAGCCAGGCGAGCAGACCGTAGCCGAAGCCGGTCAGCGTGGTCAGCAGGAGAACCGAGCTTGCCGGGGTCATCGCGAGAGCACCCGGTCGACCAGGGTGAGCAGGGCCGCGCCGAATCCGGTGCCGCTGCGGACCGGTGTTTCGGTTGCGCGCGTCGGGATCATGGCGCGGCGCGGCGGCAGGTATTTATTGACCGGGTTGTATCCGAGCTCCGGCATCAGATCGACACCGCCGCGGGCCGCGACCAGCTTCGAGACATCGCTCGAAGGATCGCCCAGATCGCCGAAATGCCGCGCGCGCGAGGGGCAGGTTGCGACGCAGGCCGGTTCACGCTCGGCCTCCGGCAGGCTGGTGTTGTAGATCCGGTCAATGCAGAGCGTGCATTTTTTCATCACGCCCGCATCCTCATCGAACTCGCGCGCCCCGTACGGGCACGCCCAGGAGCAGAGTTTGCAGCCGATGCAGATATCGGTGTTGACCAGCACGATGCCGTCTTCCTCGCGTTTGTACGAGGCCCCGGTGGGGCAGACCGTTACGCATTGCGGCGTCTCGCAATGCAGGCAGGAGCGGGGAAAATTGACGGTGCGGCCGCCGCAGCCATCGTCCTGGCCGGTGGCCTCGTAGGAGTGGATGCGGTTGAACCACACGCCATCGGGTTCGGCGCCGTATTTGTCGTAATCGGGCAGCGGTGCGGAATGGCCGCCGGTGTTCCATTCCTTGCAGTTCACCGCGCAGGCATGGCAGCCGACGCAGGTATCAAGGTCGATCACCAGGCCGAGTTTTTTGGCCCCCTCGATCGGTTGCGGGAGCGAGGTCATTCCGCGCCCCTCCCTGGCGTGTAGGCGGATGGCGGGAACATCGGTTCCGTTGCCTCCTGCGTGTCGGGCGCGCATTTTTCGATCCGCACCGTCACGTCGAACCAGGCCGCCTGACCGGTGACCGGATCGGAGTTCGAGGCGCGGTGACCCGCACCATCCTCGGGCAGATATTCGGAGATGATGTGGTTGAGCAGGAAGGCGCGGCGGGATTCCGGTGCCGCCTCGGCGAGCGCCCAGGCGCCGGTGCGCTTGCCGATGGCGTTCCACGTCCACACCGTGTTCGGGTTCACGCCGTCCATGATCCGCACCTGGCATTTGACCCGGCCGTTGCGCGAGACCAGCTCGATCCAGTCGTCATCGGCCAGATCATGCGCTGCGGCCAGATCGCGGTGCAGATAGAGCCGGTTTTCCGACAATATCTGGCGGAGCCACGCGTTCTGCGAGCCCCATGAATGATACATCGCCATCGGCCGCTGGGTGATCGCATGCAGGGGAAAGCGATCAGGGTCGGTCATGCTCTGCTCGATCGGCGGATACCAGATCGGCAAGGGGTCCATCATGCTGGCGATCCGCGCCCGCAGCCGGGCGGGCGGGATGCGGCTGCCGTGACCTTCGGCGGCGAGGCGGAACGTCTGGAGGATTTCGCTGTAGAGATGCAGAACGATCTGATCATCGGACTCGATCAGCCCCATCGCTTTCGCGCCGCTCAGATAGGCGCGGTTCGCGTGTTTGTAATAGAGCTGCTCGGCCGGCAGATGGAGCTGCCAGAAACCGTGATTCTCGACATAGCGGCGCAGCTGGTCCGGGTTGACGGCGCCCTTGCCGATCGCGGTGCCGTCGGCGCCGCGAAACCCGGCGAGCGGGCCGACGCCGGGTTTGCGCTCGTGGCGGACCATGTAGTCGGCGTAGGATTGGTAGCGTTTTTCGCCCTGGTCATCGACGAATTGCGGCAGGCCGAGCCGGCCGGCCAGATCGATCAGCACGTCTTGAAACGGCCGCACATCGCGGTCCGGCTTGAGCACCGGCACCCGGATGGCATCGGCCGGCCCGTGCGCCGAGCCGATCGGCCGGTCGAGCAGGGAAATACAGTCGTAGCGTTCGAGATAGGTGGTGTCGGGCAGGACCAGATCGGCGTAGGCGACGGTTTCCGAAGCGAAGGCATCGGCGTAGATCACGAAGGGGATGCGGTACTTGCCGTCCGGATCATGGTCGGTCAGCATGCGCATCGTCTCGCCGGGATTCATCGCCGAGTTCCAGGCCATGTTTGACATGTACAGAAACAGCGTATCGATTTTATCGCCGCCGCCGGCATGGGCTTCGGCGATCGCCATGTGCATCAGGCCATGAATGCCGAGCGGTGCCTCCCATGAAAACGCCCGGTCCAGCCGCAGCGCTTCGCCCTCGTCATCGACCAGCAGATCCGCGGGACTGGACGGGAAACCGAGCACCGCTGCGCTCAGCGCGCCATCCGGATCGTGCCGGTCACCGCCCGGTGCCGGGCCGCCGGGGATCGGTTTCGGATAGGGTGATTTATAGCGCCACGAACCCGGCGTATCGACCGCGCCGATCAGCATCTGCAGCACGTGGATCGCGCGGCATGACTGAAACCCGTTGGAATGGGCGGAAATACCGCGCATGGCGTGCATCGCGACGGGCCGCCCCGTCATGGTCGAATGGGTGCGCCCTTCCGTATCGGTCCAGGGCTGATCGAGGCGGATCGCCTGGTTGAAGGCGATTTCGGCAATCTCGGCGGCGATGCGGCGGATATCGGCGGCATCGATGCCGCAGCGCGTGGCGACCGCTTCCGGCGCGTATTCGGGTGCGGTATAGCGCGCCGCCAGCACGTCGAATGCCGGGCGGGCGTTGCGGCCATCGCTCGTCGCGAAGCGGCCCAGCAGGGCCGGGTCGGTGGCGGTGGCCATCGCATCCGTCACGCTGTGCGTCGCGCGATCGAAGGCGAGCGGCTTGCCCGCCGCGTCGCGCAGGAACAGGCCGTGATCGGGCGCGCCCGGATCGTCGATCACCAGATAATGGGCATTGGTGTAGCGGATCAGAAATTCGGTATCGATCGACCCGGTTTCGAGCAGGCAATGGATCAGCGCCAGCACGAACAGGCCATCGGTGCCCGGCGTGATCGCGACGAATTCATCGGCGATCGCCGAATAGCCGGTGCGGATCGGGTTGATCGAGATGATCTTGGCACCGCGCTCCTTGAGCTTGGCCAGACCCAGCTTGATCGGGTTGGAATCATGGTCCTCCGCGACGCCGAACAGCAGGAACAATTTGGCGTGCTCCCAGTCCGGCTCGCCGAATTCCCAGAACGCGCCGCCGACCGAATACAACCCGCCGGCCGCCATGTTGACCGAACAGAACCCGCCATGGGCCGCGAAATTGCGCGTGCCGAACATGCGCGCGAACAGACCGGTCAACGCCTGCGACTGATCGCGCCCGGTGAACAGGGCGAGTTTATGCGGATCATCGGCGCGGATGGCGGCGAGCCGGTCGGTCGCGATGGCCATGGCCTCGTCCCACTCGATCTCGATGAATTCGCCCGCGCCGCGCGGCCCCACGCGCTTGAGCGGCTTGCGCAGCCGCGCCGGCGAAATCGCCGTCATGATGCCGGCCGAGCCCTTGCCGCACAGCACGCCGCGGTTCACCGGATGATCGCGGTTCCCCTCGATATAGCGGAGCCTGCCATCCTTGAGATGGACTTTGATGCCGCAACGGCAGGCGCACATGTAGCACGTGGTATAGGCCACCGCATCGCCGACCGGCGCCGCATAGTCGATCTTGTCTTTGGGCATGGGACACCTCTGGCCCCCGTTATGCCGGGGATGAGCGGGGTCAACCATCCGTCCGGCGCGATCGAACCGATCGGTCAGGCCGATCGATGCCGCCGGTTTTGTGCGGCTTCGCAGATCGCGGCGACCAGGGCATCGACATCGGCTTCGGTAGTGCGGTGATTGACGATGGCGGCGCGCAGCACGCGCTTGCCGCCGATCAGCGTGGTCGAGACGACGAATTGCCCCGCCTCCTGCAGATCGGCCGCGAGGTCGCTGTTCAGCGCATCGAGGTCCGGCCCGCCGTCGTCATAGCGAAAACACACGATGTTCAGCGCGACCGGGGCGGCGAGAACCAGCATCGGGCTCGCCGCAAGCGCCGCCGCGAGGCGTTGCGCGAGGTCGCAGCCATGATCGACGATGGCACCCAGCCGCGCGGTGCCATAGGCCTTAAGCGTCATCCACACTTTCAGGGCGCGAAACCCGCGCGAGAGATCGGGCCCTAGGTCGCACGGCCAGGGCGCACCGCCCGCGAGGCCGCGCGCCGTGCTGGTCAGATACGAGGCGGATTGCGCGAAACTGTCGAGCATCCATTGGCGCTCGCGCACCAGGATGCAGCCCGAATCATATTGCACCTGCGCCCATTTATGAAAATCGAACGCGACTGAATCCGCCTGCCCGATGCCATCGAGCAGCGCCGCGCGGGTGGGTGACAACGCGAGCAGCGCGCCGAATGCGGCATCGACGTGAAACCACAGCCCGTGCCGCGCTGCCAGTGCGGCCAGTGCGGCCAGATCATCGATCGCGCCGATATCGACGCTGCCGGCTGTGCCGATCAGCAGAAACGGTGCGCATCCGGCCGTGCGATCGGCAGCGATCCGCGCCTCCAGGGCAGCGAGGTCGATCCGCCCCGCGCCATCCGTGCCGATCCGGCGCAACGCGGCGCTGCCCAACCCCGCCATGTCGAACGCGCCGGGCACGCAGCGGTGCACGCCCTCCTGAGCGTAGCCGACCAGCGCGACACCAGCCACGCCATCCCGCCGCACAGCGGGGCCGCAGAAGCGCCGCCGCGCGCAGAGCAGCGCGATGAAATTCGCGATCGACGATCCGGTCACCATCAGGCCGCCGGCGGTCTCCGGCAGGCCGAGCATGGCGGCGGACCAGGCGATCACCTGGCGTTCGACCGCGAGGCCGACATGATCGCGCCCGCCGCAATTCTCATTCAGCCCGGCCGCGAGCAATTCCGCCAGCATTCCCACCGGATTGCCGCCGCCCTGTACCCAGCCCATGAAGCGCGGATGCGTGTTGCCCGACGCGTAGGGGGCGATGGTTTCGGTGAACCGCGCATAGGCCGCCTCGGCGCCGGTGCCTGCAACCGGCAGTGCGGCGGTAAAGCCCGACCGGATCGATGGCGGCATCGGGCGCCAGACCGGAGAGGCCGATAATCCCGCCAGCCGATCGATCATGTCGTCCATCATCCGATGGCCGAGCGCGCGCAGGCCGCTCCAATCGTCAGGGTCGAGTGTGGTCATGCCCGCGTGCTTATCGAGCCGCGGTGCGGCGGTAAAGGGTTGCGCCCGGCCGGTTGCGACGCAATCTGTCGTGCGGACATTTGAGGAGACATTCATGCAATACCGCAAACTCGGCGACAGCGATCTGACCGTATCGGAGATCGCCCTCGGCTCGTGGCTGACCTATTCCGGTGGCGTCGAAAAGGATCAGTCGATCGCCTGCGTCAAACGCGCGCTGGACCTTGGCATCACGCTGATCGACACCGCCAATATCTACGGCAAGGGTGCCGCCGAAACCGTGCTGGGCGAGGCGCTCGCCGGCGTGCGGCGTGACAGCTACGTGCTGGCGACCAAATTGTTCTTTCCGATGACCGAGACCGACAAGGGTCTGTCGCGCGCGCAGATCGAAAAACAGCTCGACGCCTCACTCGAACGGCTCCGCGTCGATCATGTCGATCTCTACCAGTGCCACCGCTATGACCCGGAAACGCCGCTCGACGAAACCATGGAAGCGCTGACCGCAGCGGTGAAATCCGGCAAGACCCGCTATATCGGGTTTTCGGAATGGCCGGTCGAGAAAATCCGCGAGGCGACCGAGATGATGGGGGTGACGAAATTCGTCTCCAGCCAGCCGCAATATTCGATGATCTGGCGCAAGCCGGAAGACGCGGTGATCCCCTATTGCGCCGCCCACGGCATTTCGCAGATCGTCTGGTCCCCGCTCGGCCAGGGTATTCTGACCGGCAAATACCAGCCCGGCGCCAGGCCGCCGGCCGGGTCGCGCGCGACCAGCGCGAGCATGGGGCATTTCCTGCAGGATTTGACCGAGCGGCGCGCGGTGCTCGAGGCGGTGCAGGCGATGCAGCCGCTGGCGCAGCAGGCCGGGTTGACGCTCGCGCAGTTCGCCCTCGCCTGGGTGTTGCGCGAGCCCAATGTCGCCGCCGCGATCATCGGTGCGTCGCGCCCCGCGCAGATCGATGAGAACGTCAAGGCATCGGGTGCGCAGGTTGATCCGGCGCTGTTCACCCGCGCCGAAGCCCTGTTGGTGCCCGCGCTGCAAGCGGCCTGATCAGGCGCGGTTCGCCGCGCCATCGAACGGGTGAACTGGCTGGTCGTGCGGGTGGATCAGGTAACGGCGGATGACATCGCCGTACCCCTGATAGACCAGCCCGCCATTCTCCTGCAGCAGCCGGTGGCGTTCCTGGCGGTACCAGCGCGGCAGTTGGTACCACGGCAGGCCGGGGCGCTCGTGATGGGCGCTGTGCAGATTGTTGAACAGGAACAGCCAGCCGAGCAGCCCGGCGTTCTCGACCACGGCGGTCCGCTGCGCCGCTTCGGGCGCGGCGCGGTGCTCGGCGAACGAGCGGATCATCAGCAGCGCGGTGCCGGGCAGGATGAACAGCAGCGCATAGTGCAGCGGGCTGATGCCGCACACCGCGACGACCCAGACCACGATGAGCGTTGCGACCGGCAGATGCGCCGCCCAGGCGGCGCGCACGCCGGGCTCATCGCGCCACAGGCGGCCAGCCTCATGCCATAAAAACCGCGCGATCATCCAGGGCGGCCCGATCAGCAGCCGCCCGGCCAGCCGTGCCGAGCCGTGCACCATGATGCGCGCGGCCGGATGCAGGCGGTGCCAATCCGTTGCGGTCCAGTAATGGGTTTCAGGATCTTCGAGCGGATCGGTCAGATATTCGTTGCGATGATGCGCGATGTGCAGGGCGCGGTAGCGGTCGAACGGCAGGAACAGCGCGAGCGCGGGCAGGCCGAGTGCCCGGTTGACCGCGGCGGCGCGGGTCGGATGACCGTGGATCAATTCATGCTGCACCGAGCCATGCCAGGCGATGATCCACGCCCCACCGATCAGCTCCAGCGGCCACGGGATCGCCGCATGAAACCAGGTCAGGCCGAGCCAGAGCCCGTAGATCACGATCGTCAGTCCCAGCGTCGGCCATTCGATGGCCGGAACGATCTGGGTTGGGTGGGGTTTTTCATGCGGTTTCAAATCGATTGGGAGCATGGGGTCGGTTTAAAATCAGAATGAAATGATGGAAACGTGCGAGTTGTAGACAGAACGCGTCATGTGATGATAACTCACGCATCACGATGATGATGATCGACCATGGTTCCTGATCGCCGGATCGCCGCGCCCGCGTTTCGCGACCGCCTGCTCGACGTGATTGCCCAGCGGGGCATGACGCAGGCGGCGTTTGCCCGCGCCACCGGGCTCGATCGATCGACGCTGACGCAATTGCTCAGCGACCAGACCCCCCGCCTGCCGCGCGCGGAAACGCTGGTGGCGATCGCCACCGCCTGCGGCGTCTCGACCGACTGGCTGCTCGGCCTCAATCTGCGCGAACAGGTGACCCAGGCGAGTTTCGGCGAGATCATGCAGATCGAGCCGCATGAGGGCCTGCCGATCGATGACCGGATGTTTCAATGGATGGTCGAGACCGCCGGCAACAAGATCCGCACCGTGCCGGTCGGTTTCCCCGATCTGTTGAAGACCGAAGCCGTGCTGATGCATGAATATCGCCACGCCAGCGGCGATGCGCCGCCCCGCTGGGACAGTGTGACCAGCCGGCTGGAATATCTGCAACGCCCAGAGACCGAAATCGAAGCCTGCGCCGCGGTCCAGGCGATCGAGGAATTCGCCGCCGGCCGGGGTGTCTGGGCCGGTCTGGCGGCGGCCGACCGGGCCGAGCAGATCGCGCGCATCCAGGCGCTCAGCCGCGAGCTGTACCCGAGTTTCCGGCTGTTCCTGTTCGACCGGCGGGATTTGTACTCCGTGCCGTTCACCGTGTTCGGCACCGCGCGCGCGGCCGTGTTCATCGGCGGATTTTATTTCGTGTTCACCTGGACCGAGCATATTCGCGCCCTGATCCGCCGGTTCGACCAGCTGGTGCGCGGCGCGGTGGTGCAACCGCCCGACATCGCGGCGTTTTTCTCGAACCTGAAAGTGTCCCCGGATTGAGCCAGAGCCCCAGGGCGCCCGTCGTCGAACTCGGCGCGCGCCTCACGATCGATGACCTCGAAGCACTCGCCCATGGCCGTGCCGGGCCCGCGCTCGCCCCGGCCGCGGCATCGCGCATCGCCGCCGGACGCGCGGTGGTCGAGCGCATCGTCGCCGCCGGCATCCCCGCCTATGGCGTGACGACGGGGGTGGGCAGCCAGAAGGATTTCGCGGTCGATCCCGCCACCATCGCCGCCTTCAACGACCGGCTGATCACCGCCCATGCCACGATCGCGCCGGCCCCGCGCGCCAGCCGCGCCGGGGTGCGGGCGGCACTGGCGATCCAGCTGCACATCATGGCGTCAGGGCGTACCGGCGTGCGGCCGGTGCTGGTCGATGCGCTGCTGGCGCGGTTGCAGGCGGATGACCTGCCGGATGCGGTGCTCGGCTCATCGTCGGGCATGTCGGATATCGTGGCGATGAGCCAGTTATCGCTCGGCATCATCGGCCGTGCCGGCGTCGGTCCCGGCGGCAGCGGCGCGGCGTCGCTCGACGGGCTGGCCGCGAAGGAGGCCCTGTCGCTGCTCAACAGCAACGCCTTCACCCTCGGCCTCGGCAGCCTGGCGCTGGCCGGGGCGCGGCGGCTGTTCGCGGTGCAAAACCTCGTCGCCTGCCTGTCGCTCGAAGGGTTTCAGGGCAATGCGGCGTCGTGGAGCGAGGCGGTCGATCAGGCGCGCGGCCAGCCGGGGCAGAGTGCGGTGGGCCAGCGCCTGCGCGCGGCGCTGGCCGGCGGCGCGCTGCTGGCCGGCGGGGTGAACCGCTTGCTGCAGGACCCGCTGAGCTTTCGCTGCGTGCCGCAAATCCACGGCGCGGCGGCGGCGGCGCTCGATTTCGCCTGGGATGCCTGGGAGCGCGAGCTGAACGCGATCCCCGACAATCCGCTGGTGCTGTGGGGTGATGACGCCCCGGCGCCGTTCATCTCGCACGGCAACATGGACACCACGCTGCTGGCCTTGACGCTCGATACGCTGCGGCTCGCTTTGGCCAGGCTGTGCGATGCCGCGGGCGAGCGCATCCATAAAATCCAATGGGCGCAGTTCAGCGGTTTGCCGACCGGGCTGGCCGGGCACGACGCGGCGGATGGCGGGGTACAGTTTCTCAACCTTGGTCACATCGCGGCCGGTTGCCTCGCATCGGTCCGGCAGGCGGCGAACCCGGCGGTGCTGAATTTTCGCGGCCAACTGGGTGACGGGGTCGAGGATGTCGCCGGCAACGCGCCGGTCGCGGTCGATCAGCTCGAACAGATGCTCGCCCCGGCGTGGAACCTCACGACGATTGAAGCCGTCTGCGCCGCCTGGGCGATTGCACGCCGCGGCATCGATCCCGCGACTCTGGGCGCCCGCACCGGGAAGCTGTTCGCCGCGCTGCTTCCGCTGCTGCCGATCGGCGTGGAAGGCCAGGCGATTTTCGACCTGAGTGCGGCCCGCGCCATCGTGATCGCCGCTTCATGAGCGCCGCGCCGGTTGCCAGCTTCGCGATGTACGATCTGCCGCCGTTGCGCCCCGCAATCGATAGGTTCTGGGCGGCGCTTCGCGACCGGATGCGGGCCCGTGGCATCGCATCCGTGCCGGACACCCTGGCGCATGACCGACCGCTGGAGGCGATCTGGCATGATCCGGCCCTGATCCTGGCGCAGACCTGCGGCCTGCCGTTCATGACCACCCTGCGCGATACCGTCCGTCTGGTGGCAACGCCGTGCTACGATCTGCCCGGCTGCGATGGGGCGGATTATTGCAGCTTCATCATCGTGCGGTCCGATCATCCGGCCCGGCGCGTTGCCGATCTGCGCGGCGGCATCGCCGCGATCAACGGCTGGAACAGCCAGTCCGGCATGAACGCGTTGCGCGCGGTGGTGGCACCGGTCGCCGGTGGCCCATCGTTTTTCCGGCGCGTGCTGGTGACCGGCGCGCATCGCGACAGCCTGCGCGCGGTGCGCACCGGTGCGGCCGATATCGCCGCGATCGATTGCGTCACGCATGGGCTGCTGGCCGATCACGCGCCCGGCGAACTTGCCGGCATCCGGGTGCTGTGCCGCTCACCCGCCACGCCCGGCCTGCCGCTGGTCACCGCCGCCGCGACGCAAGATGAGGTGGTGCAACGCATCATCGCGGCGCTGGAGACTGTGATGGACGATCCGTCACTGGCCAGTGTCCGCGCGATCCTGCATATCAAAGGGATCGCGCGGCTCACCGCCGCCGATTACGCGCCGATCCGCACCATGGGCGAAGCCGCCGCGGCGTGGGGCTATCCGGCACTCGGCTGAGCGAGGAGACTGGCTTGAAAATCGATCCGCACCGTTTCCGCATCAAACCCGGCGACACCGTCCGGCTGCACAAGCTGCCAACCGAAATCGAGCCGTTCTTCGATTCCAAAAAGAGCTACAAAAAACTGCTGTCCGACCATGTCGATCAGTTGAGCGCCCAGCAACAGCTGCTCTACGCCTCGAACCGCCATGCCATCCTGCTGATCTTTCAGGCGATGGACGCAGCCGGCAAGGACGGTGTGATCAAGCACGTGATGTCGGGCGTCAACCCGCAGGGCTGCCAGGTGTTCAGCTTCAAGCACCCAAGCGCGCTCGAACAGCAGCATGATTTCCTGTGGCGCACCACCCGCAACCTGCCCGAACGCGGACGGATCGGGATCTTCAACCGCTCCTACTACGAGGAAGTGCTGATCACCCGCGTGCATCCCGACATTCTGACCCGCGAGGCCCTGCCCGACCCGCCGCCGGACAACCCGCATGACATGGGCGCGTTCTGGGATGCCCGCTACCGCTCGATCAACGATCTGGAGCACCACCTCACCCGGAACGGCACCAGGATCATCAAGGTGTTCCTGCACCTGTCAAAGGACGAACAGCGCAAGCGGTTCCTTGCACGGATCGACGATCCGGCAAAGAATTGGAAATTCAGCACCGCCGACATCGAGGAACGCGGCTTCTGGGACCAGTATCAGGCCGCCTACGAAGCCTGCCTCGATGCGACCAGCACCGCCGAGGCGCCCTGGTACGTCGTGCCGGCCGATAACAAGCACAACGCCCGTCTCATCGTGTCACAGATCATTCTCGACACGCTGACTGCCCTCGATATGAGCTACCCGCACACCGATCACGCGCGACGCAACGCCCTGCTCGAGATCCGCAAGCAATTGCTGGCCTGACGCCGTTGCGCGATAGGCGACACCCAAGCCAGGATCACTGCACCTGCGGGCTGGGCACCGGCATTGTGCCAAGGGTCTGGCCGGGCACGGCCGGGGGGCCGACCAGCGCGGGGCCGGCGCCGGTGGCCGGGGCCGAGCCGCCGAGCGGTTGGGCGACGATGCCGTTGTTGGCATTGTAGGCGGGCGGCAGGGTGGATGCGGCGGGAGCCATGCCGGGGGTGGGGCTATAGGCGAGCCAGTCCGGCAGGCTCTTCTGGATCTGGTATTGGAGTTCGACGTTCATATCCGCCATCATGCGCTTGGTCAGCGCATAGAGCGCGGCGCGCATCCGATCGGGTGTTTCGTTGGAAGGCGCGGTTTCGCTGCGCGACACCGTCGCATCAGCATAGCCGACCCGCTGGCCGTTGCTGGTACTGACGCTGAGCTCCACCGTCATGGTGCCTTCCAGATTATCGCCCACCTGATGCAGGGCCGCGCGCTTGATCGTGAACGTCGCCGAACCGGGGCTGCCATCGCCGATCAGGCGTTCACGGGCCATCCGCTCGAGCACGGCGGCCGGTGCCTCGGGCGCGGTGGCGATCAACTGGGCGGCGTTGGGACCGGGCATATATTCATCGCGCACCGAAACGCTTGCCACTTTCAGCGTGATCTGCGGCAGATACGTGTATTGCAGTTCGGGAAAACTGGTCTGCACCGGCGGGCCGCTCGAGCATGAGGCCAGGCAGAGCGGCGCACCCAAGGCAAGAATGACGGCGAGATTGATCGGCTTCATGGTTGGTTCTCCCGGCGTTCGGCTGGTTCGGCGGGCGCGATATCGGCCCGCGGGAAGCGGAAATCGACGTTGCAGAACTCGCAGGTCATGGTTATGTCGCCGTCGATCGTCATATGGTCGAGGTCGTCTTCGGAAAACCCGTGCAGCACGTCGGAAAGCCGGGCGCGCGAGCAGCGGCAGCCATAGGCGAGCGGGCGGGGCCGATCGACCGCGACACCCTCCCCATGAAACAGGCGGTACAGTAGCCGGTCGGGCGGCAGCGCATCATCGAGCAATTCCGCCTCGGTGATGGTCGCGGCGAGGATTTTGGCGGTGCGCCAGGCTTCCTCCTGCGCCTCTTCCGACAATTCCGGGTCGATGCCGCCGGCGCCGGCGATGCGTTCGATGATCAGCGCGGAAGCCCGCCACCCGGCCGGTGTCTCGGCGCAGGCGAGATGGATGGCGCAGGCGAGCTGTTCGGAGGTCGCGAAATAATGCAGCGCCATATCGGCCAGCGTGTCGCCTTCAAGGCTGACGATGCCCTGGTGGCGTTCGGTGTCCGGCCCCTGATCGACGGTGAAAGCGAGGTAGCCATCCCCCATCAGCGCGCGCGCAGTGGGTGCTTCGGGCATGGTCGCATCCTCGCCGAGCCGGGCGTAGCCGCGCAGAGCGCCGGCATCGGTACAGTCGGCCAGCAGCATCGGCACCGGTCCGTCGCCTTTGGCCTGGAGCGAAAACGTGCCGCTGAATTTCAGCGCGGTGGCCAACCCGGCGACCAGCGCCAAGGCTTCGCCCACCATGGTGCGCAACGCGTCCGGATGGTCGTGCCGGGTCAGCAGCGCATCCGCCAGCGGCCCAAGCCGGACCAGGCGACCACGAACCGGTTGTTTTGGCAGGAAAAACGGCGTGACACCGCGCGGCACCGCGAGGTCGGGCACATCGGGACGGTTACGGTCGAGAAAATGGGGCAGTGTGCTCATGGCCCATAGATAGAGGCAGGCGCGGCATTTTGCCATTGCCCGCGTCGAGCAGGAAGAAAGGTCTTCTTTTTTGAAAAAAAGAAGCAAAAAACTTTTCGGCTCAAGGCACGAGCCATGTCACCATGCCAGTCCCAGATCAAAAAAGTTTTTTTGCTTCTTTTTTTAAAAAAAAAGAAGTGCTTCCAGCCCTCCCCGATGCCGCCCGCACACACCCCAGGCCCAAAACCGCATGTGGGCGCAACCATCGATCAAACCGCTTGCCCCGCGTGCCGCTGCACGGTAGCGATGCGCCATGACGGAGCATGACGATGGCGATCTGATCGCGGCGATTCACTCTCTAGCGCGCGCGAGCGTGCTGGTGGTCGGCGATCTGATGCTGGATCGTTATGTTTATGGCCGGGTCGAGCGGGTCAGCCCGGAGGCGCCGGTGCCGATCCTCTCGGTGAGCCGCGAAATTTCGATGCCGGGTGGCGCGGGCAATGTGGTGCGCAACCTGACCGCGCTGGAAGCGGCCACCGCATTCGTCTCGGTGGTGGGCGATGACCAGGAAGGCTCCGATCTGACCGCCCTGATCGGCGGGCAACCGAATGTCGAGCCGTGGCTGTTGGTGGAAAACGGCCGCGCCACCACCGTGAAAACCCGCTATATCGCCGCCGGCCAGCATCTGATCCGCGCCGATCGCGAGCTCGTGACCCCGCTGCCCGCCAAGCTCGGCGAGCGGCTGCTCAAAATCGCCTCCGATGCGATGGCGGCTACGTCGGTCACGGTGCTGTCGGACTATCGCAAAGGCGTGCTGGCACCCGATCTGGCACGCGCGCTGATCGCCAATGCCGCCGCGATCGGGCGGAAAGTGGTCGTCGATCCCAAAGGATCGGACTGGTCGCATTACGCCGGTGCGGATGTGATCACGCCCAACCGGCGGGAACTGGCCGCGGCCACCGGCCTCGACCTCGATGACGAACCGGCGATCGTCGCGGCGGCGCGCGGGTTGATCGCGCAATTCGAGTTCGGCGCGGTGCTGTGCACCCGCGCCGAAGACGGCATGAGCCTGGTGACTGCGACCACCGAGCGGCATTATCCGGCCGAAGCCGCCGAAGTGTACGACGTCTCCGGCGCGGGGGATACGGTGGTCGCCGTGCTCGCGGCCGGGCTGGCAGCCGGCCTGTCGCTCGAAGTCGCGGCCCGGCTGTCGAACATCGCGGGCGGGCTCGTGGTCGGCAAGGTCGGCACCGCGGTCGCACGACCGAACGATCTGATCGATGCGGTCAAGCCGGCATCCGGCGCCTTGCGCAAGGTGGTGACACGCCAGGTGGCCGCGGAAGCCGCCGAGCGCTGGCGCCAGCGCGGCTGGCGGGTGGGTTTCACCAACGGCTGTTTCGACCTGCTGCACCCCGGCCATATTCATCTGCTCGAACAATGCCGGGCGGCGTGCGACCGGCTGATCGTCGGGATCAACGCCGATAGCTCGGTGCGCCGCCTCAAAGGGGCGAGCCGCCCGGTGCAGCCCGAAGCCGCCCGCGCCGCCGTGCTCGCCTCGCTCGCCAGCGTCGATCTCGTCGTCATCTACGAGGAAGACACGCCGCTCGAAGTGCTGGAAATCATCCGGCCGGAGGTGCTGGTAAAAGGGGCTGACTACACCCACGATACCGTGGTGGGTGCCCGTGAAGTCGAGTCCTGGGGCGGGAAGGTCATGCTGGCGGATCTGCTGGCGGGCCATTCGACCACGGCCACGGTGCAGCGCCTGCGCGGCTGATCATCTCGACAGCGCCGCGTCGTTCACGCACAATGGCGCGATCTATTTGCAGGAGTAACGGATGACGAACGCATATCGGAACTGGATCGCCCCGCGAGCCGACGAGGAGGATGCACCGGAGGCGGATCCGAAGGACACCGACCGGAAGGAGCCGAAAGCGCCGGGTGCCGAGTTGGAGAACCGCCTGTTCAAGCAGCGCAAGGTCCTGATTTTCGGCGAAATTCACGACCGGATCGCCCGCGCGGTGACGGGTCAGTTGCTCGCATTGTCGGGTGCCGCGGATGAGCCGATCGATGTCTATGTCAATTCGCCGGGCGGCCATGTCGAGAGCGGGGATACGATCCACGACGTGATCCGCTACGTCGATGCCACCTCGCCGGTGCGGATGATCGGCACGGGCTGGGTCGCCAGCGCGGGCGCGCTGATTTTCCTGGCGGGCCACAAGGACCGCCGGTTCTGCCTGCCGAACACCCGCTTCCTGCTGCATCAACCGATGGGCGGTGTACGCGGCCCGGCGACCGACATCGAGATCGAGGCGCGCGAGATCATCAAGATGCGCGAGCGGATCAACCGCATCATTGCCCGTGAAACCGGCCAGAGTCTCGAGCGGGTCGAGAAGGATACCGACCGGAATTACTGGATGGGTGCCGACGAGGCGATCAAATACGGCATGGTTGCCAAGGTGGTGCACAGCGCCAAGGAACTCGAGGCCGGCTGAACGCGTGCCACCCCGCCGCGCCATGGCGTCGCGGGGTGGCCGACGGCCAGACAACAACCGCCGCCAATCGAATGTCGCGCGCCCTTATAGTTTGGGGCCAAAATAGTCGCTGGTGAGCCGGAGCAAAGTTGTGTAGAGAGCAATGCCCACCGAAATGGGCAGGTCACTGACAAGAAAATTCAACAGGAGAGTCGTCTTGGATCAAACAATATCACGGCGCGCCGCCATCGGCGCGCTTCCCATCGCCGCCATCGCACTCGCGATTGCCGGCGTCGGCACCGCCCAGGCTGCGCCGGTCCTGCATGTCACAAAATCCGTCGTGATCGCTGCGCCCGCAGCCAAGGTGTGGAGCATCATCGACCAGTTCGGCACGCTGACCTGGGTGCCGGCCGTCAAATCCAGCAGTGCGACCATGGGCAACAAGCCCGGATCGGTCCGTACGCTCAATCTGGGTGGCCCGATCGTCACCGAGCAACTGAAGCACTACAGCGCGGCGCGGATGCGCTACAGCTACATCATCCAGCCGACCGAATCGAACATGAAGGTGCTGCCGGTCAGCCACTACTACTCAACCATTTCGGTAACCAGGCTTGGCGCTGACAAGACCCGGGTCACCTGGACCGGCAGCTTCAAGCGCGCCGATCTTTCGGCGCATCCCAAGCCCGGCATGGACAACAAGGCGGCGATCACCGCAATCACCGGCGTCTATTCCACCGGGCTTGCCAATCTGACGCCGCTCGCCGCACAGTGATGTTCGTTCGATCCGGCGGTATCGCCGCCGGATTGTTTCGATCGCACCGATAGGCATCCGGCACCATGGCGAAGCCGAATACGCTCCTGAAACGAACGAGCAATGCGCTGCTCGATCATGTGGCCACCCTGGGTCAGGGCACGCCCGGGTCGGACAGCGCGCTGGCCCGGCAGTTCGATGTCAGTCGCACAACCGTCCGCGCGGCGCTCGAACGTCTGATTACCCTCGGTGTGCTGCGGCGCGAAAACGATGGGGTGGTCATCGCACGCCTTCCGGTCAGCAGCGATTATTTCGACGATGCCGAGACCAGCGGCCCGCAGGATCAGATCGAGCTGATCTTCATGCAGCGCGTGCTGCTGGGGGATTGGCGGCCCGGCCATGTCTTTTCCGAAGCCGAGCTGGCCCGTGACAGCAACGCCAGCACGGTCTCGGTGCGGGAGTTTTTGATCGGGTTTTCCCGGTTCGGGCTGATCGCCAAACAGCCGCGCGGCGGCTGGGTGTTGCAGGAGTTCCACGACGGTTTCGCCGCCGAGGTGGCCGATATGCGCGAACTGATCGAAATGGCCGCGATCAACCGCGTCCCCGCCGGTCAGGATCCCGAATTCGCCGCCGCCGCCGATCTCATGATCGCGCGCCACCGCGCTATCGAGGCGGCCCTCGCCGAGCGGTACGCCGAGTTCCCCACACTGGATCGCGATTTCCATCTCTGGCTGATCGGCCATCTGCAAAACCGCTTCGCGCGCGATTTTTTCGATATTGTTTCGTTTCTGTTCCATTATCATTACCAATGGGACAAGCAGCAGGAAACCGAACGCAGCCGCATCGCGATCGCTGAACATCTGGCCATTCTGCTGGCATTGCGCGCCGGCAAGCGCGATGCGGCGACGCGTGCGATGGCAACGCATCTCGCAACGTCGCGCCGCTCGCTGCAAGCGGGATTGCGCCGCGAAGCCGCCTGAGGCCGCGCGCGGCATCGCCCTATTTGAGGCTGACGATGCCGTAGGCCAGGGTCTTGAACTGATGCACCTTCGGATGCCCCAGCACATCGATCCGGCCCTCGCCATACATCGTCACGTTCGCCACCTCGCTTGCGAACACGCGCAGATTGCCCTGGCCGCGCACCAGCATTGTCACCGTCCTGGCGTGCAGCCCACCGGCGTCGATCGAGCTCACCCCGCGTGAAATCAGCGTGAATCGCCCCACCGTGCCAGTCAACGTGGCCGCGGCGGCGCCGTTATTGGTCAGCGTGAATGCCGTGCCCGTAAGACCCGTGACGCTCGCATGCACCAGGCCCCGCAGGCCGAGCGCGGTGAGTCCGGGCGTGGTGATGGTGATGGTGACGGTCTGGTGTTTCGGCAGATCGAACCCGTGCGGCCGGTCGATACGCAACACGCCCTTGACCACCCCGATCCGCAGATTGTCGATCAGGTACCGATCGCCCGCGAGCTGCACCGACTGCGCGGTACCCTGGCTGACGTGCAGAATGAAATGACCATCGACCCGCAAGGAAGTGAACGCCGCCACGGTGCGCGTCGCGGTGATATCGGCCGCCGGGGCTGACGCGGTTGCGATGAGCACGGCAACCATGGCCATCGCGGTCCGGATCAGCCCTGTCATGAAATCATCGATCCTGTCTCCGCCGCCTTCACCCAGGCTTCCGGCCGGTCAGTTGAACTCGACCAGACCGATCCCGCGTCTCGACACGTCCCTCACCGTCGGATCACCCGCGACATGGGCCGTGCCAACCCCGCTGACACTGACATGCACAACCCGGCTGGCATAGCCCCGCACCACCCCGGTGCCATCGATTTTCAGCGTCAGATCATCGGTGATCAAGCGTTGCGCATCGACCTGCCCGGCACCGCTCACGGAAACCACCGCCCGGCGCACCGTCCCGCTCATGGTCAGGCGTGCCGTGCCCGATACTTCAAGGGCGAACGCCGCCCCGCTCAGCCCGCGCAGATCGCCGCTGGCCATGCCGTTGACCGCCACCTGATCGAGCCGTGGCGCCGTGATGATCAGGCGGACGGTATCATCGTCGGCGGATAACGCGCCGCTTCGCAGGCCTACGACCAGCACGCCATCGTTCACGCTCAGGCGAAGCCGTTTCAGCGTGGCGGCACCGGCGGTTGCGACCACCGATTGGTGCGGCGCCTCGGTGAACAGGACGCGCGCCATGCCATCGATCCGGATCGCATGGAACGGCGCCAACGCCGGATGCAGTGTCGCCGCCGCCGCCCCGCGCACAAGCCCCAATCCGATAGCGAGGGCCATCACCATCGCACGCCTCACAGAACGAACACCGCCATGCGCGCTGAACCGTGACTATGCGCCGTGCCCAGTGCCGCCTGCCCGGCACCGCCGGCCAGCGCGAGAATGAACGAAATCGCCAGGCTGGCGGCCAACACGAACCCGATCGCCGGCCCGATGATCAGGGCGGCGCGCCCCGTGTTGCGCTCGCGCCGTGCAGGGGCGGCGATCAACCCTGGCCGTGCCGGTGCAGACGGTGGGTTCGCAGGTAGGCGCTGCTTGATGAGTTTTTCGGTCATGGCGCGTGTCCTTACGAGACGATGGATATTACAGCCGGTCGAACCGGCGGCGCAACAGGCGATCGGGGTCCGCAGCACGGGCTTCCAGCCGGGCGAGCCGCAGATCCAGGTTGGCAAAGCGCGCTGCCAGCCCATCGATCGGCAACACCGGCATGGGTGCCGATCCTCGCGTGGGCCTGTCCGGCACACGTGGCGGGGCCACCCGGTCGCGCAAGGTGGCGAGCCGCTGCGAGAACCGCCCGCGCCCATGGCGGATGAAGGCGGCGAGCGCCAGATAGACCAGGATCGCCGCGATCGGGTGCCACATCAGCACCAGCACGGCGACCCCGCGAATGATCCAGCACGGCACCTCGATGAAGGCTGCCAGGGCGGCGCACACCCCGGCCAGCATGCCACGGCGGGCGATGGCGGTGTTGAAATCCGAACGGTTCATGGTCGTGCTCATGGTTGAATGACCTGATTTCAAACGCGTGTGCGATAAGGGTGTTCGGCATCGAGCAGCGCGCTCTCGAGGGAGATGACGCGCTGTTCCAGCCGTTGGGCATTGTTCGAAAGGGCCGAGATCGCCGCTTCCAGCCGCTGCAGCTCGGCCTGCCTGCCGCCGCCGCGCCGGTAATGCAGCCAGAGCCAGATCGGCGCGACGAACAGCATGAAGCCCAACCCCAGCGGCACCAGCGTGCTCGGCAACGTGGAGAGCAGGACCGGGTCCATGGCTAAACCTCCGTGCCGCGGGAATAGGGCGTCTCGGCATCGAGCAAGGCGCGCTCCAGCGTCGCCACCCGCTGTTCCAGCCGCTGCGCCGTGGCCGCCAGGCTTTCGATCAACTGACGATCCGCGTTCGACACGCCGCTGCCGCGGTGTTCGAGGTGCATCTTGTAGGCCTTGACCCCGAAGACACAGACGATCGCGATAATCGGGATCAGAAACGGCATGTAATCCAACATGAAACCTCTCCTGTCGTTGCAGCGCGCTTATGCGGCTTTTTCTTCTGCCTTGATCCGTGATTTCAGCTCGGCCAGTTCGCGCTCGACCTGATCATTGGCCTCCAGCGCCGCGAACTCCTCGGCCACCGTCGGCGCCGCCGGCCGCCGGCCCAGATCATACGCCTCGGCACGGCCCTCCATCAGGTCCAGATTGCGTTCCACCTGCTCGAACCGGGCGAATGCATCGGTCACCCGCTCGTCATACAGCGACTGCTTGACCTTCAACCGCGTCGTCGCACTCTGCTGGCGCAGCACGATCGATTTCTCGCGCGCCTTCGCATCATCGAGCTTGGCCTGCAGCTTGCCGACATCCTCGTTCTGCTGCGCAATCGCCGCCTGTACCGCCTCGATGTGGTGCTGCGCCTCGGCAATCGCCTGGCTTGCGCGGCTTTTCGCGAGCAATGCCGCCTTCGCCAGATCCTCGCGCCCGCGCTGCACCGCGAATGCCGCCTTGCGATGCCACTCGTCCTGATCGCGCGTCAACGCCGCAATCCGCCGCTCGATCTCGCGCCGTTCAGCGATCAGCCGCACCGCGGCCGAGCGCACTTCGACCAGCGTATCCTCCATCTCCTGGATCACCAGGCGGATGACTTTCTGCGGGTCTTCCGCCCGGTCGAGCAGCGCATTGAGGTTGGAATTCACGATATCGGACAAGCGCGAGAAAATCCCCATGGGATCCTCCTTTTCGAGTGAGAGAGGCAGATGCCAGACCATAAGCATGGATCGTGCCAGACCGCCCGCAACCAGCCAAAATCCGCTAACTCATTGATCTACAACGGCCACGCCGATTTCGCTTCCCACCAACAGCCAAAAACTGCTAAACAATAGCACTAAATATCAGGATCAATCCCATTTCCGTCACGACCGGCGCCAGCGAAACCACCCTGATCGGCCAAAGCGTCGCCTTCAGGGCCATGCTCGCCCACGTCTCCGACCTCGCCCCGATCGATCGCCCCGTCCTCGTCATCGGCGAACGCGGCACCGGCAAGGAACTCATCGCCAGCCGCCTCGCGCTGCTCTCAACCCGCTGGAACCAGCCTTTGCTGCAACTCAACTGCGGCGCCCTGTCGGAATCCTTGCTCGATTCCGAATTATTCGGCCACGAAGCCGGCGCCTTCACCGGGGCGACCCGCCGCCGCGCCTCGCGCTTCGAACTCGCCGACCACGGCACCATCTTTCTCGATGAAATCGCCAACGCCTCCCTCGCCGTGCAGGAAAAACTGCTCCGCGTCATCGAATACGGCGTGTTCGAGCGCGTTGGCGGCAACGACCTCATCGCCGTCGATGTCCGCGTCATCGCCGCCACCCACGAAGACCTGCAAGCCAGCGTCGCCGCCAAAAAATTCCGCGCCGACCTGCTCGACCGTCTCGCGTTCGACGTCATCCGCATCCCGCCCCTGCGCGACCGGGGCGAAGACATCCTCCTCCTCGCCGAACACTTCGCCCAACGCATGACCGCCGAACTCGGCCGCAGCTTCTTCGCCGGCTTCACCCATTCCGCCCAGACCCAACTCCTGTCCCACCACTGGCCCGGCAACGTCCGCGAACTCCGCAACGCCGTCGAACGCAGCCTCTACCGCGAAACCGACTGGCAATCCCCCCTCAACCACATCCGCCTCGACCCGTTCGGCACACCCACCGCACCACCCACTGACGCCGCGAGCCTCACCGCCATCCTCGCCGAACACCGCCACAACCAACGCCGCACCGCCGCCGCGCTGGGTCTCACCTACGATCAGCTGCGGCATCGGATGCGGAAAGCCGGGTTGTTGGGGGTGTCGAAAAAGTAAGGCTGGGGCTTTGCCCCAGACCCCAGCAAAGGCTTGCCTTTGCAAACCATGAATTGGGTGGGGATCACCGCAATATCTACTTAAACGACTTCTAGATGTGGGTCATCTCAACTGGCCTGCCTGAACGTGAGATTATAGCGCAGCGCGCCGGTCAGACCGTGGGTGCTGGCGGCCAAAGTATCGATGCCGTGAAACACGAGGCGCGCCGGCCCGCCCCAGACCACGACATCGCCATGATGCAGCGCAATCCGGCGCGTGCGATCACTGCGCGCCAACCCACCCCACAAAAACCGCGCGTCAACACCGAGCGACACCGACACGATCGGCTGGCCGAGATTGCGCTCGTCACGGTCCTGATGCAGCGTCAGCCGCGCACCCGGTTCATAACGGTTGATCAAACAAGCCTCCGGCGTGAACCCGTCATAGCCCGCCGCTGCGGCCGCATTCAGTGCAAGTTCGGCAAACACCGCCGGCATCGCCGGCCACGCCCGGCCACTGAGAGGATCGATCGGATCATAACGGTAACCCCGCCGGTCGGAAACCCAGCCCAGCCGCCCGGCATTGGTCATCGCCACCGACATCCGCCGCCCGCCCGGCGTTTGGAGATGACGGAACGGTGCGGCGGCGGCAATCCTCGCGATGGCATCGAGCAGAGCACCGGCGATCGGCAGCGCAAACCCGCCAAGCAACACCGCACCAGGATCGAGGTTAAGGCGCGCCCGATCTTCGGGGAAGAGATCATTCATCGACTTTCAGCTTGGCCCAAGGGCATCTGGAACATCCGAACGGGCATTCGCAAGTATTGCGCTAACGTGTGGGGGTGGGCAATCCCGGACAGCGGTTCGCGCGATGATCGGTCGGGTTCTTGTGTTGGCCGCGTGTCTGGTCGGCGATCCGGCGCATGCTGCAGGGCCACGTTGGCAGCGGGTTTGGACGGTGGAACGGGTGCTGTGCGCGAAATGTGATGCGGGCGATCTGGGAGCGTTTCAGAACTATGTCGGAATGAAACTGACGATCGGTCCCGATCGGTTTATCAATCCGGCTTTTGAGAGTTGCCGGACGGGCGTGGTTTATACCGATGTTCGTCGGCGAAGGGTGGCTTATGCGTATAAGATGATACCAGGGTTGCCGAGGATCGGACAGCGGTACGTTTTGGCTGGCGTTGTGGGATGCGCGATGGCGAGCGGGCCTCCCAATGCCATCGCGCGGGTCGCGTTCGATGAGGCAACGGGATATTATCTGTGCGAGGGCGGGGTAGTTTTTGGTTTGCGTTAGGGCTGGTGCGTAGGCGATGGCGAAATTGGGGTCGATTGTGCGGGTGGTGCAATGGCGGACGACTATTTAGGTCTGTTTGGTCGCGCCGTGAGACAAGAGGCGCATGACGCCGCGCTCTTCCTCCCCACGCTTGCTACGGTTTGGGGTGGGGGTCGAAGCGGGTGCGCAGGGCGCGGTTGGCGGGGTCGCCGATGTGGCGGGCGGCGAGGGCGGCGAGGGCGGCGGTGGTGGCGGACAGGGTCAGGAACAGGATCAGCCAAGGGAGTTGCGGCCAGTATCCCATGGCGGGGTAGGGGATGATGTCGCGCATGGTGGCCAGGATGATGATGTGGAACAAATAGAGCTCGTAGCTGTGCCGTCCCAGCCAGCGGATGGCGCGGGCGGGGTGTGTGTCGGACCATTTTGGTGGGGGGCCGGATCGGCTCGCGAGGATGAGGATGGCGGCGGCGAGGGCGAGGAGGGTGAAGCTGTAGATTTTGCGGTCGCTGCCGAAGCCGTTGAGCCATAGGGCGATGATGGCGATGGTCGCGCCGATCCGCAGGATGAGAGCGGTGCGGGGTTGCAGGGTGATGTGGGGGGTAGCCAGGGCGCACAGGCATCCAATTGCGATGGCGTCGAAGCAGGAGACATTGGCATAGAGGTAGAAGATGTCGCTGTGCATGTGATGCGCCCGATACCAGGGGGCGATGGCGATGAGGATCAGGCAGAGGGCGGCGATGAGCCAAGTTTTGCGGAGCAGGATGCAGGCGATCGGGAAGATCAGGTAGAACAGATCTTCGACGGAGAGCGACCAGTAGATATTCAGGCAGTAATTGAAATAGCCCAGGCGCTGCATGAGGATGTTGTGCCAGAAGGTCAGGACGGAGAGTGCGCCGAGCAGGATGTCCGCTGTTGGTTCGTTGGGTTGCTTGAAGGGGGCGAGGCCGAAAAGGCCGAGGGTTACGATGATGGCGAGGGCGATGAGAAGGAGCGGTTCGAGGCGGGAGAGGCGTTGGACGTAGAAGGATCGCAGCGGGATGTGGCGGAGGGCGCCGTAGCGGTTGAGCGCGTTGGACGTGATGAGATAGCCCGATATGACGAAGAACAGCGTGACCCCGAAATTGCTCCAGCCGATGACCGCGAAGACGGCCGGGTCCCCGAACGTCGTTTGAAGGGGGCCGGTATCCCAGAGGCGGTAGGTGTCGCTGAAGTGAAGGATCATCACCATCAGGATTGCGACGCCGCGCAGGATGTCGATGCGCGGATTGCGGTGGGTGGGGCGATGGGTGGTTGGGGGCGGCATGGTGGAGGGGATAACTTGTTGTCGCGCCGGGGGATAGGCGGGGTGGATGGTGGCGGACGGGGAGAAGAGGCAGATTGCGCTTCGCTTTTCCGTCCTACGGTTGTTTATTCGGGTGTCGTTGCGGATATTTGGGACAGATGTGGCAAGTGGGTTTTCGCGTTCGACCGATTAGATTGTGGAAAGTAAAGTGATGGGTTTAAAGAGAGACTCATCCTACGGTTTTGTGCTCATAACGTGCAATTTAGACTTTATAATTTCCGCTTCTTTCTGAGCAGATTGCATTGCGGTTATTATTTTATCGTGTATTTTCCAATATTTTTGTAATTCCGTATTGTTGACAAGGTTTTCTATGGGCGATAAATTTCCCCATCTGAAGAAGTTGTCGATGTTATTATATTTTGTTTCAAGATCTTCGATTTTTCGCTTTGTTGGGGAGTTTGCGGTTTTACTATGAAACCATCTATCCCAATCTTGACCACCTTTTGACTGATTACAGGGACCACACGCCGGAACCAAGTTCCTTATTTCGTGCAAGTATCCAGTCGGTTTTTTATTTCGAACCAATGGACGCAAATGATCCCAATCGGTCGTCTTACTTCCGCAATATACACACTTCATGTCGGACTTCGACATGCTGAGTTTTGACAACGCTTCTTGCTGCTCCTCCTCCGACCACGGGATAGTTGGTATGATTGCCTGTATGAAGGCGTTCGTGATCGACGATGTTCTGCTGGTTATTTTAAGCAGTTTTGGAATTTTCATCGAGTCACACCAAAAATTTCGCCTTGGCAACTGGGGATTGCTTTGACCGCTTTATAGGATTTCCGCAGGTGCCGCACATAGCGTGTCGGTATCATCCGGAGAAAAAAATGGTACTGATACATCTCATTGCAGCGTTGATCGACTCGGTAGCAGCTTTCATCGTGTTTTTTCGAGCCATAAAATGAAACAGCTACTAACTATATTGTTCGAGTTCCTCGCGCGATCGCCGCGACACCCGTCCGTGAAACCTCAGCCAATCCCAGCGGTCGCATCAAATCGAGAAATGCGTCCAGTTTATCCGTTGCGCCGGTTAATTCAAACACGAAGCTTTCTGTGGTTGCGTCGATGACTCGTGCGCGAAACGCGTCGGCCAATCGTAGGGCTTCGGCGCGGTTTTGGTTTTGGCCGATGACTTTGATGAGGGCGAGTTCGCGGGCCAAATGCGGGCCTTCGCGGGAGAGGTCGGAGACGCGGTAGACGGGGACGAGGCGGTCTAACTGCGCTTTGATCTGGTCGATGACGAGTTCGGTGCCGGTGGTGACGATGGTGATGCGGCTTTTGCGGCGGTCGTCTTCTACGGGGGCGACTGTCAGGCTGTCGATGTTGTAGCCGCGGCCGGAGAACAGGCCGATGACGCGGGCGAGGACGCCGGATTCGTTTTCGACGAGGACGGAGATGGTGGCGGAGCGGAGGGTTTGTTCGACGATGGCGTTCATGGGCGGGGCTTTACTCAAGGTTGGGTGGTTGGATTGCTTCGCTTCGCTCGCATGACGCGTAAGGTGCTGCAGTACTCAGAGGCGAGGACCCAAAGGATCAAAAGTTTTTTGCTGCTTTTTTACAAAAAAGCAGTGCTTAACCTTGCTTCCCTTAAACGAGCACCAACCCTTCGTCAGTGATGTCGCGCGCTTCCTGTTCGTGTTCCGGCCCGAGGATCATGTCGTTATGGGCGGCGCCGGAGGGGATCATCGGGAAGCAGTTTTCGAAGCGGTCGACGTGGATATCGGCGATGACGGGTTGGTCCGAGGCGATCATGTCCATGATCACGCGGTCGAGGTCATCGATTGTGTTGGCGCGGAGGCCGACGGCGTGGAAGCTTTCGGCGAGTTTGACGAAATCGGGCAATGCTGCCGAGTAGCTTTCGGAGTAGCGGCTACCGTGCAGGAGTTCCTGCCATTGGCGGACCATGCCCATGTATTCGTTGTTGAGGATGAAGATTTTCACGGGCAGGCGGTATTGTGCGAGCGTGCCCATTTCCTGGATGTTCATCAGAATGCTGGCCTCACCGGCGATATCGATCACCAGGGCATCGGGGTGGGCAAGCTGGGTGCCCATGGCGGCGGGCAGACCGTAGCCCATGGTGCCGAGCCCGCCGGAGGTCATCCAGCGGTTGGGGTGTTCGAAGCGGTAGTGTTGGGCCGCCCACATCTGGTGCTGGCCGACTTCGGTGGTGATGTAGGTTTCGCGGTCGCGGGTGAGCTCCCAGAGCCGCTTGATCGCGTGCTGGGGTTTGATGATCGCGCCCGGTTCGAAGCTCTGGGTGAATTTCAGGCAGTCCTTGGCGCGCCAGGTTTCGATGCGCGCCCACCAATCGGCCAGTGCGCCGCGGTCCTGGCGGGTGGCGTCCGATTTCCAGGCCTCGATCAGCGCGCGCAGGGCCAGGGTGGCGTCGGCCACGATCGGCACATCGACCACGACGTTCTTGTTGATATTGGCAGGATCGATATCGACATGGATTTTTTTCGAGCCCGGCGAGAACGCATTGAGCCGGCCGGTCACCCGGTCATCGAACCGCGCGCCGAGGTTCACCATCACGTCGCAGCCATGCATCGCGAGGTTGGCTTCGTAGGTTCCGTGCATGCCGAGCATGCCGAGGAACGCGGGGTTGGCTGCCGGAAACGCGCCCAGACCCATCAGGGTCGAGGTCACGGGCGCGCCGGTCAGGCGCGCGAATTCGCCGAGCAGGACGGACGCTTCGGGTCCGGCGTTGATGATGCCGCCGCCGGTGTACAAAATCGGCCGGCGCGCCGTCTTGATCAGGCGCACGGCCTCGGCGATGCGTGCCGCGTCCGGTTCGGTGCGCGGCCGATAGCTGCGGTGCGGCCCGGTCGCGGGTTCATCGTAGGGCGCGGGGTTGATCAGAATGTCTTTCGGCAGGTCGATCAGCACGGGGCCGGGCCGTCCGGTGCGCGCGACATAGAAAGCCTCGTGCACGATGCGCGCCAGATCTTCCGAGCGTTTGACCAGGTAGTTATGCTTGGTCGCCTGCCGCGTGATGCCGGTGGTATCGGCCTCCTGGAACGCATCGTTACCGATCAGATGGGTCGGCACCTGCCCGGTCAGACAGACCACGGGAATACTGTCCATCAGCGCATCGACCAGACCGGTCACCGCGTTGGTGGCGCCGGGGCCGGAGGTGACGAGCACCACGCCGGTCTTGCCGGTCGAGCGGGCATAGCCTTCCGCGGCGTGGACCGCGGCCTGTTCGTGGCGCACCAGAATGTGGCGAATGGCGTTCTGCTGGAACAACGCGTCATAAATCGGCAGCACAGCCCCGCCGGGATAGCCGAAAATAACATCGACGCCCTGCGCCCGCAGGGCACGGAGCAGCGTTTCGGCGCCGGAAACGGCAATGGTGTTAAGCGCGTTCATCAATTCGTCCTGTATCAGCGAGCCCTATGGGTAGCCCGTGGTGACCCTATGCGTCAACCCGCATTGTTAATAAATGAAATAAAATAACGATCCAAACTTTCCGAATATTGCGTTGCATGGCTGAATCGCGCATGGATCATCTGCGTTGCGCCGGCATCGGCCAATCTCTGGTGGCGAAACCAGGTGCTCTGGCGCTTGGTGTAGGCCAGTGTGGCGGCAATCGCGCGGTCTGCCGCCGCCGCCAGCGTGATCTCGCCGGCGAGATGCGCGCGCAGTTCCGGCACGCCGTGCGCCCGCAGCCCCGGCAGCGCAGGATCGGGGTTGCGCGCGTGCACCTGCCGCACTTCATCGAGCGCGCCGGCCTCGAGCATGGCGGCGAATCGCGCCGCAATCGCCGCGCGCAGATCATCGCGCGGCGGGTCGAGCCGCACCACGCCGAGCCGATAGCCGGTAAGGCTTGCGCGCGGCAGCGCGTGCCAATGCGCGAGCCCATGGCCGGTGCCGAGCCAGACCTCCGCCGCGCGGGCAAGGCGCTGCGGGTCGGATGGACGAAGCCGGCCCGCCGTCACCGGATCGCGCGCCGCGAGCCAGTCGTGCAGCCAGGCCGGGCCGTGCCGGTCGAGCAGCGCGCGTGCCTCGGCGCGTGCGGCGCTGCCGGGGTCGGGGATGGCGGCGATGCCGTTGATCAGCGCGCTCAGATACATTCCGGTGCCGCCGCACAGGATCGGCAGGGGTGTATTTTCCAGCACGCGCAGCGCCGCGGCGCGCCACCACGCGGCATCGACCGGTTGATCGAGCGCGCGCACGCCGTAGAGCGCGTGGGGTGCCACGGCTTCATCGGCCGCACTCGGCCGCGCGGTGATGATCCGCCAATCGGCGTAGCACTGCATCGCGTCGGCATTGATGATGGTGCCGCCGAACCGTTTCGCGACCGCCAGCGCCAGCGCCGACTTGCCCGAGGCGGTCGGGCCGGCGATGACGATCATCGGCCGGAGGTCTGGCGCGCTTGTCGAACCGGGGGCGATTGCTTTAGGCGATGTCTCCATGAAATTCGTTCTGGTGCTGGTCGCTCCGCGCGGCAAGGTTTCGCTGACCGATGCCATGGTCGAGCGCGTGCGCCGATCGGTCGCGGGCGGCGAGGCGGCGTGGCTCTCGCCGGGCGAGGCGGCGGAAATTCCCTGTATGATGGAGCCTGAGCGCGCCCTCATCGCCGAAGCGCTGGACGGCGCGCCGATCGATGCGCTGTGCGTCAAGGCGCGCGGCCGGCGCAAGGCGGTGCTGATCGCGGATATGGACAGCACGATTGTCACGTCCGAAACGCTCGACGAACTGGCGGGCGAAGCCGGCGTCGGCGAGCAGGTCGCGGCGATCACCCGGCGGTCGATGGCCGGCGAGATCGATTTCACCGAAGCCCTGCGGGAGCGGGTCGCGCTGCTGCGCGGTTTGGATATCACGGCCCTGGAACGCACCTGGCGCAAGACCGAACTGATGCCGGGTGCGCGCGAGCTGGTTGCCACCATGCGCGCGCACGGCGCCGTCACCGCGCTGGTTTCGGGCGGGTTCACATATTTTACCGGCCGGGTGGCGGCTGAACTAGGGTTCGACTCTCATCGGGCCAACGCCCTGCTCGACGACGGCTCGCGCCTGACCGGGGTGGTCGGCGAGCCGATCCTGGACCGCGACGCCAAGCGCGCCGCGCTGCATGAGATCGCCGCGCTGCGCGGTGTGAAGCTCGGGGCGACGATGGCGGTGGGCGACGGCGCCAATGATCTGGCGATGATCACCGACGCGGGCATGGGAATCGCCTATCGCGCCAAGCCCGTGCTGCGGCAGCAGACCAGGCTTCAGGTCGACCACGCCGATCTGCGGGCCCTGCTGTTCGTGCAGGGATATCCCGCTTCGGTGTTTCGCGCCTAGTTACCGCCAGACCCAATGGCCCGGCACCCAGGCGCCGGCCCAGTTGCGATGCGGCGGAATCCACACGCGCGGCGGCGGGCGATAATAGACCGGCGGCGGCGGCGCGTAATAGGTATAAGCCGGCGGCGGGTAATAGGCCGGCGGCGCCGGGACGACCAACGGCACGGAGATACCGATCCCGAAGCGCGGTCCACCCCACCAGGCGTAGGCCGATTGCGGGATCGCAATGGTCGCCCCGACCAGGGCGACTGTTGCCGCGGCGAGCAGCTTACGATTGAACCGGGCAGGCAAAACGCGGGATGGCATGAGCGTTCTCCATTCAATGGGGCACCGGTGATGCGGTGCCGATACAGGTCATATAGGTCGATGCCTTGTAACAAACCTATGCATTTTGTGACTCAATTCCAGGTCGATCGCGCTACGCGGCCGCGATGCCGAACGGTTGCGGGGCCTGGGCCGGTGCCGTGGGGGTGAATGCGGCATCCAGACTGGCCCAGAGCGGTTCGACCGCGGCGAGATTGCGCGCCTTGATATGGCCGTAGCCGCGGATCTGCGCCGGCAGGCTGGCGAGTTCGACGGCGCGATTGAAATTCGCTTGGCTCAATCGGGGCAGGGCCGCGCGCAGCGAGGTTTCGTAGCGCGCGATCAGGGCGCGTTCGCCACGGCGTTCCGCGGTATGGCCGAACGGATCGAAGGCGGTGCCGCGCAGGGCTTTGAAATGGTGCAGCACGCCGAACACGCGCAGCATCCAGGCGCCGTATTCGCGCTTTTGCTGGTGGCCGGTGCGCTTGTCGCGTGTGGCGAGCAAGGGCGGGGCGAGGTTGAATTTGAGCGTTGCACCCTCTTCGAATTGTGCCGCGATCGCGGCGCGGAAGGCCGGGGCGGCGTACAGGCGGGCGACTTCGTATTCGTCCTTGTAGGCCATCAGCCTATAGAGATTGCGGGCGACCGCTTCGGTCAAGACAGTCGAGCCCGGGCGGATGCGCTGCTCGGCGTGGCGCGCTTCGGCCAGCAGGTCCATGTAGCGCCCGGCGTAGGCGGTGTTCTGGTAGGCGATCAGCTCGTCGCGGAAGCGGGCGATCACGCTGTCGAGATCGGGTGGGGCGGCGTTGCCGGGCTGGCCGGGCAGTTTGGCTGCGACCGCTTCGAGATCGAGTGCCGCGGCGCGGCCCCAGGCGAACGCGGCGAGGTTGAGGGCGACCGCCTGATTATTGAGGTTTATGGCCTGCTCGATCGAGGCGCGGGCAACCGGGATTTTCCCGGCCTGCCAGGCGTAGCCGAGCACGAACAGATTGGTGGCGATCGCATCGCCCATCAGGGCGGTCGCGATTTTGGTGGCTTCGATGGTGGCCAGGTTCGATTCGCCGATGCGCTGCGCGATGGTGGCGCGCAGCCGGCGCATCGGCAGGGAGACATCCGGGTTGCGGGTGAAATCGCCGGTGATGGTTTCATGCAGATTGACCACGGCCGTGGTGGCTTCGCCCAGGCAGTCGAGCGTTTCGTGCTCGGCGGCGACCAGCGCGTCGCAGCCGAGCAGGAGATTTGCCTGGCCCTGCGGGATGCGCAGCGACTGGCCGGTGCCGGCGGTGCCGCCGAACCGGACATGTGAGACCACCGCACCGCCTTTCTGCGCGAGGCCGAGCACGTCGAGCACCGAGATTTTCGACCCGTCGAGATGGGCCGCCATGCCGAGCAGGGCGCCGATGGTGACGACGCCGGTGCCGCCGATGCCGGCGATGACGACGTTCCACGGGCGGTCGAGGCTGGGCAGGACGGGTTCGGGCAGGTCGGTCGGGGCGTTTTCCAGGGTGATAGCGGGTTTTTTCAGCCCGGCGCCGTGCACGGTGACGAAGCTGGGGCAGAACCCTTCGACGCAGGAGAAATCCTTGTTGCAGGAGGATTGGTCGATCGCGCGTTTGCGGCCGAATGCGGTTTCCACGGGCACGACGGAGACGCAGTTGGAGGTTTTCGAGCAATCGCCGCAGCCTTCGCAGACGCGCTCGTTGATGAAGGCGCGCTTGGCCGGGTCGGCCATGGTGCCGCGTTTGCGGCGGCGGCGTTTTTCGGTCGCGCAGGTCTGATCGTAAATCAGGATTGTGACGCCTTCGGTCTCGCGCAGGCTGCGCTGGACGTCATCGAGGGTGCGGCGGTGGTGGATTGTGACGCCGGGGGCGAGATCGGTGACGCCGTGGTATTTTTCCGGCTCGTCGGTGACGATGGCGATCCGCGTGACGCCTTCGGCGCGCATCTGGCGGGTGATCTGGGGGACGGTGAGCGGGCCATCGACGTGCTGGCCGCCGGTCATTGCGACGGCGTCGTTGAATAGGATGCGGTAGGTGATATTGGCCCTGGCCGCGATGGCGGCGCGGATCGCGAGGCTGCCGGAATGATGGTAGGTGCCGTCGCCCAGATTGGCGAAGACGTGTTTTTCGGTGGTGAAAGGCGCCTGGCCGATCCAGGCGACGCCCTCGCCGCCCATATGGGAGAAGACGTCGGTCTCGCGGTCCATCCAACTGGCCATGTAGTGACAGCCGATGCCGGCCATGGCGCGCGAGCCTTCCGGCACCACGGTGGAGGTCGAATGCGGGCAGCCGGAGCAGAAATGCGGGGTGCGGTGGGCGCCGAAATCGAGCGTTTGCGCGACAGCGATATTGGCGCGGAGATTGGCGAGGGTCGCGGCGCGGGCCGCGGTGGGGTGGAGGCGTTGGACCCGATCGCCCAGCGCCAGCGTGATTTCGGCGGCCGAGAGGTCGGATTCCGGTTTCAGGAGGGTGTGGCCCCGGTCGTCGGTCTTGCCAAGCACCCTGGGCGCGTTGGCGGTACCGTAGAGGATGGTCTTGATCTGGGTTTCGATCAGCGGCTGTTTTTCCTCGACGACGATGATCTCCTCGAGACCCTGGGCGAAGTCGCGGATGATGCCGGGTTCGAGCGGCCAGGTCATGCCGAGTTTGAGCACCCTGATGCCATCGAGGGCGAGGTCGGTGCGGGCCTGTTCGACATCGAGGAAGGATTTGCCGGCGGTGACGATGCCGATCCGGGCTCCCGGTGCGCGATCGATGATGCGGTTGATCGGGTTGGCGCGGACGAAGTCGAGCAGGGCGGGGTGGCGGATGCGGAACATCCTGGCTTCCTGGGCCAGGATCGGTTCATGCAGGCGCATGGCGACGGTTGCGGGGTCGATCTCGGGCATCACGATCGGGAGATCGGCATCGGCGGTGATCGAGGCGGTGCAGTCGATGATTTCCTCGACGGTCTTGAAACCGAGATAGAGCCCGGCGTGGCGCGAGGCGGCCCAGCCGTAGAGGCCGAGGGTGAGGATATCGGGGATCGAACTCGGCGCGAGAACCGGCACCGATGCGGCGATCAGCGCCTGTTCGGATTGGTTGGCGATGGTGGAGGATTTGGCGGCGTGATCGTCGCCGGTGACGACGAGGACGCCGCCGTTTCTGGTAGTGCCGGCGAAATTGGCGTGTTTCAGCGCATCGCCCGAGCGATCGACGCCGGGGCCTTTGCCGTACCACATGGCGAACACGCCATCGGCGGTGTGGCCGGGGAACAGCGGGGTCATCTGCGAGCCCCAGACCGCGGTCATGGCGAGGTCTTCGTTGAGGCCGGGTTTGAAGACGATGTTTTCGGCTTCGAGTGCTGCTTTCGCGGCGAAGGCCTGGATGTCGAGCCCGCCGAGCGGCGAACCGCGATAACCGGAGAGGAAGCCGGCGGTGTTCAGACCGGCCGCGCGGTCGCGCCGGCGCTGGGTGATCAGCAGGCGGATCAACGCCTGGGTGCCGGTGAGGATCATCGGGCCGGCGGCGGCGGTGTAGCGCGCATCGCGCGCGTGTTCGGCGGTCTTCATGGCGCGGTTCGCTCCTGCACCTGAGCGGTGCGTTTGATATGCGACTACCGTGAACGGCGTGTCTTCCCTGAGATGAGTATGTGCAGAAGCCGGGCGATTGGCGAGATAAATCAGCGGTTTGCGGCGGTTTTGGGCGGCGGGGCGGATGTTTTGATTTACTGCTCGCTGAGGGCGAGCCGAGCGCGGGTGCGGCGGGGGTTGCGGGTTTTCCAGGAAATAATATTTCGTCCGGCGTGATCGGTGGGGCCGGTGAGGGCGGAGGCGGCGTCACGCAACGCAAATTATCACGCGATTGTGATCGAAACGCGCGGGGCTGGCGGCCGGGTCGCGGGTGCCCGCGGGTATAATGATACGATATCGTAACGATAGTGATGCAATTGCGCGCGGTGGTCAGGCGGGTCGATTTTTGCAATCCGGGCCGGGCGGCGGGGGTGCGGGTGTGGCGGGTTCCGATGGGTCGGGTTCCGGTGCGCCGAACAGGACGTGACGGCGGGAGTCCACGATCGGCGGATGGTCGGGGAAGAAGGGCGGTTCGGCGGGAAGGTCGATGCCCATCGCATGATAGAGCGGGGCAAGGATGCGGATAAGTTTCGGGTTGGCTTGCAGGAAGCCGGTGAATTCAGCGTCCGACAGGAGATGCTGCAGGCCGAAGCGGGCGAAGCCGGTTTCGGGCAGCAGGCGATAGAGCCAGGCTTCGCGACGCGGCAGGGTGAGGCGCTTGCGGCGCGGCTGGTCGGAGGGTGCGGCGGCAGGTTCGGCGTTCGGCCTCGCCTGTGGTTTGGGCGCGGGGCGGTTCGGGCGGGCTGGATGGGCACCGCGCGCGAGGGCGGCGAGGAAGCGGGCGGTAAGGTTGCGCAGGCGGGTCCAGATCAAATGGACCATGGGCGCGGGGATGAAGGCGGCGCGGCCTTTTTCGGCGACGACCGCGCAGAGTGCGTCCATCACGGTGGCGAAGCAGACGATCGTGAAAGGGGGTTGCGCGCGGGTTTCTGACACGCGGGCTTTATAGAACAGGGGGGTGGGGGGTGCGAAAGCGGAATTTGCGATCGCGTCGGTTGCGGCGCGGGAAGCGGGGCGCAGGGCGTGGGAGGGATTGGCGTCCCCGGCGGGATTCGAACCCACGGCCCCAGGATTAGGAATCCTGTGCTCTATCCTGCTGAGCTACGGAGACGTGGCGTTGGTATAGCAAAGCGCCAACGCCGCGCCAAACCGGGGTCAGGCGACCGGTTCGGTGGCTTCCTGGCTCAGGCGGTAGCCGCCGCCTTCGGTGATCAGCAGGCGGGCCTGGTTGGGTTCGGGTTCGATTTTCTGGCGCAGGCGGTAGACATGGGTTTCGAGCGTGTGGGTGGTGACGGCAGCGTTGTAGCCCCAGACCTCGTTCAGCAGGATCTGCCGGCCGACCGACTTGCCGCCGGCGCGGTAGAGGTATTTCAGGATCGCCGCTTCCTTGTCGGTCAGGCGGATGCGGCGGTTCTTGACCGGTTCGTGCAGCAGTTTCATCGCCGGTCGGAACGTGTAGGGGCCGATCTGGAGCACCGCGTCTTCGCTGCTTTCGAAATTGCGCAGATGGGCGCGCAGGCGCGCAAGCAGTTCGGCGAGGCGGAAGGGTTTCGCGACATAGTCGGTGGCGCCGGAATCGAGGCCGCGCACCACATCCTGCTCTTCGGCCGAGCCGGTCAGCATGATGATCGGGATTTTCATGCCCGCTTTGCGCAGCCTGGCGCAGAAACCGCGGCCGTCGCCGTCCGGCAGGCCGACATCGAGGATGATGGCATCGAACCGCTGGTCGCCTTTGGCGAGGATCGCCTCGGCTTCGGCGATCGTGCCCGCCTCTGTCGGGGCGAACTCGTTCCCGGCCTGGAGTTGTTCGCTCAGCGTGGCGCGCAACGCCCGATCATCGTCGACAATCAGGATGGGGTGGTGGCTCGTCATGGTTCGGTTCCTCGAAAAACGCAATTCGACCAGTCGATATGGTTCCCGCGATAACGGCTGCCGCCGTTTCACGCCACCCTTGCGGGGCCGATCACGGCGATTTGCTAAGGCAAGGCACGGTATGAGGCACGCACGGCACGCCCGGCAGGCAATGCCCTGCTGGTTACGACCCGGCGGCGCCCTCTGGCCGATTTGCCTGCCCGCATCCATATATGGGGCTCGTATCAGCCATAGGGCGCGCCGCCCTTTGGCGATATTGGGACAAGATGAATGAATTGCCATGACCCTGTTGCCCTCTGTTACGCCTGATCGCGATGCCGGCGGCGTTTTCCGCGCGGATCGGGTGAGCGCGCCGCGCACGGAGACGACGGGTGCGCCGCGCACCGATACGATGGGCGCGCCTCGCACGGATACGATGGGTGCGCCTCGCACGGATACGATGGGTGCGCCTCGCACGGATACGATGGGTGCGCCTCGCACGGATACGATGGGTGCGCCTCGCACGGATACGATGGGTGCGCCTCGCACCAGGGCCGTCCATCGGGCGGTTGCCGACAGCCGGCGCGGCGTGCCGGTGATCATTGCCGGGCCGCGACCCCTGATCGCCGCGCCCGCCGAGACCGTGGGCGCCGAAGGGTTGCATCTGATCGACCGGCTGGCGGCCGGGCCGGCGTGCCTGCTGCTGGCGCCCGCCCGCGCGGAGGCGGTGCTCGGGGTGGCGATTGCCGAACCGGGTGAGGCGGTCGCGCTGGCCCTGGCGCGGCCGCTGATCGACGCCGAGACGCTGCGCCGGGCGGCGGACCCGACGCTCGAACAGATATTGCCGCGGTTTGACCGCGCGGCCGTGCCGGACCAGGCGGCGGCGGCGCTCGCGCTCGGCAAACTCGCCCGCCTGCTGCCCGCGATGGTCGCGGCCCCGGTGCGCGCGGGCTGGGCATCGCTGCCGCTCGGCGCCGGGCTGCTGGTGGTGCCGGCCGCGGATCTGCTGGCGTATCCGACCGAGCTCGCGGCCACCCTGCACCGGGTCGCCGAGGTGGCGATTCCGCTCGCCGATGCGCCGGATGCGCGGCTGATCGCGTTTCGCGCGCTCGATCAGGGGATCGAGCATATGGCGATCCTGGTGGGCGATCCGGCGAGCCAGGCGGCACCGCTGGTGCGCATCCATTCCGAATGTTTCACCGGCGATCTGCTCGGCTCGCTGCGCTGCGATTGCGGGCCGCAGTTGAAGGGTGCGATCAGGCGCATGGCGGATGAAGGGGCGGGGGTGGTGCTGTACCTGGCACAGGAGGGCCGGGGCATCGGGCTGATCAACAAGCTGCGGGCCTATACGCTGCAGGACGGCGGGCTGGATACGGTCGATGCCAACCGCGCGCTCGGCTGGCAGGCGGATGAGCGGAATTTTCACATCGCGGCTGCAATGCTCGACGCGCTCGGCCTGCATCGCATTCGGCTGTTGACCAACAATCCGGACAAGACCGCCGGGCTGACCGCCTGCGGCATCGAGATCGCCGAACGGGTGGCGCATGTCATGGCGCCCAACGGCGTCAATGACGGCTACCTTGCCACCAAGGCCGCGCGAATGGGGCATGTATTTGAATAATATCGCCCAGGTTCGGGGCGATGGGTATTTATGGCTGGCCCAGGAGCGGTTTCGCGCGGCGATCGGGGCGCGGGGCATCGTGCGGCACAAGGAGGAAGGCGATCGCGGCACACCGGCCGGGCTGCTGGCGCTGCGGCGGGTGCTGTATCGGGCCGATCGCATCGCCATGCCGCGCTGCGCGGTGCTGACCGAGCCGATCGCGCGCAGCGACGGCTGGTGCGATGATCCGCAGCACGCCGATTACAACCGGATGATCCGCGTGCCGCACGCTGGGCGGCACGAGGCGCTGTGGCGGGACGATGCGCTGTATGATGTGATCGGCGTGCTGGGGTGGAACGACGCGCCGGTGATGCCGGGCCGGGGATCGGCGATTTTTCTGCACGCGGCGCGACCTGATTATGCGCCGACCGCCGGCTGCATCGCGCTGGCACCTGACGATCTGATCGCGGTTTTGGCCAGAGGCCTCACCGCGATCGAGGTTATCGCACAATAAAAGCGCGTTCGGGCCGCGGATGGCCCGAACAAAAAATCAAACGCAGGTGATCAGTGTCCGATCGGCACGTTGATGCCGAACGACAGCGTCGGCGGGCCGTAATAGGCCGGCGGCGGCGGCGCGTAATACACCGGCGGCGGAGGCGGCGGGGGCGGCGCATAATAGACCGGCGGCGGCGGCGGGTAGTAACCGCGTGGGCCGCGATAGCCGCCCCGCCAGTCATCGTCGCCGCCGTGATGCCAGCCCGGCCGGCCATGCCAGCCACCGTCATGCTGCCACGGCGGATCGGCGGACGCAGTGCCGGCGGTCGCCACGCCAAGCGCACCAGCCAGCCCAGCCAGAACCAGAATACGCCGGATGGCCTGGCCCTGACGGTTCGGATTGCGGTTCATGATCATAACTCCTCGTTAAGCTACAGACGGATATAGTTACGCATCATGGCAAAGGAGGGGCGGCAATTCGGGCGAAATACGGCTGACGAAAATTTCATGGTCATGGGTTGAGGGATCGATGGGGTTGGGTGATCGGGCTGGGGCAAGGAAGGCCAGGGGCGCTGCCCCTGGACCCCGTTAAAGGCGGAGCCTTTAAAATCCACTAGTTTTAGGCAAGGGGAGGGCGTGGCCTCGGTGGTTCCGTCGATCTGGCCTGGGTCGCCCTCCCCTTGCCTAAAACTAAAGGGTTCTAAGGGCTGAGCCCTTAGTGGGGGTCGAGGGGGCAAAGCCCCCCGCCTTGCTTGCTCCGGCCCAGGCGCCCATCCCCTTTGATCTGACATCCCATGACCATGGGGTCTTGCCGAGGGGTGGGGCGGGGCGGCATTGTTGGGGTGTGTGGGGTTGGGTGGTTTGTGTGATGAGCGGGCGGTTTTTGTGAAGCGGCGGATCAGGGCGATGATTGTCCCGTTGCTGTTGCTGATTGTGACGGGGTATTTCGTGTTCAATGCGATCAAGGGGTCGCGTGGGATTACGGCGCAGCGTCACGATCAGGGGTTGCTGGTGGGGGACCAGGCGGCATTGGCGCGGGTGCAGGCGCGGCGGGACCGATGGCAGGCGCGGGTGGATGCGTTGCGCCATCATGCGATCGACCGGGATATGTTGAATGCGCAGGCGCGTTCGGTGCTGAACCTTGCCAATCCCGATGATCTGGCGGTGCCGTTGAAGCCGTTGCCGCCGGGGGCGTCTGCTTCGGGTGGGGGTGGCGCGCCGGGGGCGGCGGCCGCGCCCTTGCCACCGCCGGGCAAGCCGTGAGCGGGGTCATGCGCTGCGCATAGGTGAGGCGCATGAGGGTGGTGGGGTGCGGGGTTCAGACGGCGCGCGGGTGATGGTTTGAAGGGCGGGTAAGGCGTTAACCGGATTCGGGTTAACGCCCGTATTGCATTGCACCATCGATGTTTTTTTCATGACACGCTTGCCAATCGGCACGGTTGCGGCGATGGAGGGGCGAGTATCGTTGCCCGTTGATTTGATGGAGGGGGATATGGCGGCAAGCCAGGCGAAATCGATCACCAAAACATCTTCGGCGGCGCGCAAGCGCACCGGCAAGGCTGCTCCTGCGCTCGATCGGGATGAATTGCTGGCTGCCTATTCCAAGATGCTGCTGATCCGCCGGTTCGAGGAGAAGGCCGGCCAGCTGTACGGCATGGGGCTGATCGGGGGTTTCTGTCATTTGTATATCGGCCAGGAGGCGGTGGTGACCGGCATGCAGCTGGCGCTGGAGCCGGGCGATCAGGTGATCACCTCGTATCGCGACCATGGCCATATGATTGCGTGCGACATGGACCCCAAGGGTGTGATGGCGGAGCTGACCGGGCGTGCGGGCGGGTATTCGCACGGCAAGGGCGGCTCGATGCACATGTTCTCCAAGGAGAAGGGATTCTATGGCGGTCATGGCATTGTGGGCGCGCAGGTTTCATTGGGCGCGGGGCTGGCGTTCGCCAATCATTATCGCGGCAACGACCGGGTGACGCTGGCGTATTTCGGCGAGGGGGCATCGAACCAGGGCCAGGTGTTCGAGAGTTTCAATCTGGCGGCGCTGATGAAGCTGCCGGTGGTGTTCATCATCGAGAACAATCGTTACGGCATGGGCACCAGTGTTGAGCGGGCATCGGCCTCGCGTGATCTGAGCCAGAACGGCGCGCCGTGGCATATTCCGGGCATGCAGGTGGACGGGATGGACGTGATGGCGGTGAAGGCGGCGGCGGACCAGGCGGTGGCGCATTGCCGCGCCGGCAACGGGCCGTATCTGCTCGAGATGAAGACCTATCGGTATCGGGGTCATTCGATGTCGGACCCGGCGAAGTATCGGACGCGCGAGGAGGTGCAGAAGATGCGCACCGAGCATGACTGCATCGATCTGGCGCGCAGGGAGCTGGAGGCGCTGGGTGTGGCCGAGGATCAGCTCAAGAGGATCGATGACGAGATCAAGAAGCGGATTCAGGAAGCGGCGGATTTTGCGCAGGAGAGTCCTGAGCCTGATGAATCCGAATTGTGGACCGATATTCTGGTGGAGGCATAAGCGATGAGCACGGACGTTCTGATGCCGGCGCTGAGCCCGACCATGACCGAGGGCAAGCTGGCCAAATGGCTGAAGAAAATCGGTGACACGGTCAAATCCGGCGATGTGCTGGCCGAGATCGAGACCGACAAGGCGACGATGGAGGTCGAGGCGGTCGATGAGGGTGAGTTGCTGAAGATCCTGGTTCCGGAGGGTACCGACAACGTGCCGGTGAATGCGCCGATTGCGGTGCTGGGGACCAAGGGCGAGCGCGTTGCGGCGGCGCCGGCTGAGGCGCCACAGGCGGAGGCACCTCAGGCGGATACGAAGTCTGAACCGAAACCCGCGCCGAAGGCGGAGGCGAAGCCTGCGCCCGCGCCTGCAGGCGAAAAGGACTCGGGCGAAAAGGACTCGGGCGAAAAGGACTGGGGCGAAAAGGACTGGGGCCCGACCAGCGAGATGACGGTGCGCGAGGCGCTGCGCGATGCGATGGCTGCCGAGATGCGCCGCGATGGCGATGTGTTTCTGATGGGCGAGGAGGTGGCGCAGTATCAGGGCGCCTACAAGATCAGCCAGGGTCTGCTCGATGAGTTCGGCGAGAAGCGGGTGATCGATACGCCGATCACCGAACACGGGTTCACCGGCATGGCGGTGGGGGCGGCGATGTCCGGGCTGAAGCCGATCGTCGAGTTCATGACGTTCAATTTCGCGATGCAGGCGATCGATCAGATCATCAATTCGGCGGCCAAGACGCTGTATATGTCGGGCGGGCAGATGGGGTGCCCGATCGTGTTTCGCGGCCCGAATGGGGCGGCGGCGCGCGTCGCGGCCCAGCACAGCCAGTGCTATGCCTCGTGGTACGCGCATTGCCCGGGGTTGAAGGTGATCGCGCCCTATTCGGCGGCCGATGCCAAGGGGTTGCTGCGGGCGGCGATCCGTGATCCGAACCCGGTGATCTTTCTCGAGAACGAGATTCTGTACGGGCACAAATTCGAGGTGCCGACCGATGAGGATTTCATTCTGCCGATCGGCCGCGCGAAGATCGAGCGGGTGGGTGATGATGTCACCATCGTTGCCTTTTCGCTGATGGTCGATGTTGCGCTGAAGGCGGCCGAGCTGCTCGACCAGCAGGGGATTTCGGCCGAGGTGATCAATCTGCGGACGATCCGCCCGCTGGATATCGAGACGATCGTCGCCTCGGTGAAGAAGACCAGCCGGATCGTCAGTGTCGAGGAAGGCTGGCCGTTTGCGGGCATCGGCGCGGAGATTGCCATGCAGATCACCGAGCACGCGTTCGATTGGCTGGATGCGCCGCCGACGCGGGTTGCGGGGCTCGACGTGCCGATGCCCTATGCCGCCAATCTGGAGAAACTGGCGTTGCCCCAGCCGAACTGGGTGGTCGATGCCGTGAAAAAACTGTTCTGAACCGGGAGCGCTGCCATGGCCACCAACATCCTGATGCCGGCTCTATCGCCCACCATGACCGAGGGCACCCTCGCGAAATGGCTGAAGAAGGAGGGTGATACCATCAAATCCGGCGATGTGATCGCCGAGATCGAGACCGACAAGGCGACCATGGAGGTCGAGGCGGTCGATGAGGGTGTGCTGGGCAAGATCCTGGTGGCGGCGGGCACCGAGGGTGTGGCGGTGAACGCACCGATCGCCGTGCTGGTCGATGCCGGTGAGGCGGTGCCGAGCGCGGCGCCGGCGGCGAAAGCCGAGGCTGCCGCGCCCACGGCAACCGCGGCGGCGACACCGGCCCCGGCGCCGCGCGGCGAGCCCAAGGCGAACGGGCACGATACGTCCGATCATGGGGCCCGCATTTTTGCCTCGCCGCTGGCGCGCCGCATGGCGAAGCAGGCGGGGCTGGACCTCGCGGGTATTCAGGGGTCCGGGCCGAACGGGCGCATCGTCAAGGCCGATATCGACGCGGCCCGCGGCCAGGCGCCCGCCGCCCCGGCCAGTGCGCCGCAGGCAGGCGCAGCACCGGTCGCGGCAGCTGGTGGCGCACCGGTTGCGGCTCCGGCCCCAAAACCGGCCGAGATCACCGCGCCGCACGATGCGGTGCCGCATTCCTCGATGCGCAAGGTGATTGCCAGGCGGCTGCAGGCTGCCAAGCAGACGATTCCGCATTTCTATCTGTCGATGGATGTTGAACTCGATGCGCTGCTGAAACTGCGCGCCGACCTCAATGCGCAGTCGCCCAAGGATGGGGCGGGCGCGTTCAAACTCTCGGTCAACGATCTGATCATCAAGGCGAGCGCTGTCGCGCTGCGGCGGGTGCCGGCCGCCAATGCCAGCTTCACCGATGACGCCATGATCCGGTATCACGACGTGGATATTTCGGTCGCGGTCGCGATTCCGGATGGGTTGATCACGCCGATCATCCGCAAGGCGGACCAGAAGGGGCTTGCCGCGATCAGCAACGAGATGAAGGACCTGGCTGCGCGGGCGAAATCCGGCAAGCTGAAACCCGAGGAATTCCAGGGCGGGTCGTTCTCGATCTCGAACCTCGGGATGTTCGGCATCACCAGTTTTTCCGCCATCATCAACCCGCCGCAGGGCGCCATTCTTGCGGTCGGCGCCGGGGAGAAACGGCCCGTCGTGCGGGGGTCGGAGTTGGCGATCGCGACCGTGATGACCGTGACGTTGTCGTGCGATCATCGTGTGGTGGATGGCGCGGTGGGGGCGGAGTTCCTCGCGGCGTTCAAGGCGATCGTCGAGGCGCCGCTTAGTCTGATGCTTTAGGGATAAGACAAGATGGTCTTTTTTGAAAAAAAGAACCAAAAAACTTTTTTGGGTTGGGTCGTAGGCTGTGGCGAGCGTGTGCCCCCAGACCAGATTCATGAAAGTTTTTGCTTCTTTTTTCAAAAAGAAGCCTTCGCTTCCTGATGCCTGATTTCACGCTCCGCGACGCGACGCCGGCTGATACCGATGCCGTACTCGCGCTGGTGCACGACCTTGCCGTTTATGAACGCGCGCCGGATGCCGTGGACATGACGGCACCGATGCTGCACGCGGCGCTGTTCGGCGACAGGCCGCTTGCGCACGCGATCGTTGCCGAAGATGAAGACCTTCTCGGCTTCGCGCTCTATTTCACCAGTTTTTCGACCTGGACGGGCAAGGCCGGGATCTATCTCGAGGATCTGTTCGTCAAACCCCAAGCGCGCGGCCGGGGGATTGGCAAGGCGTTGCTGCGCCATCTCGCGGCGGAGGCGATCCGGCGCGATTGTGCGCGGCTCGAGTGGCAGGTGCTCGATTGGAACGCACCGGCGATTGCGTTCTACCGATCGCTCGGGGCCGAACCGCTCGATGAATGGACGCGCTATCGCGTCAAAGGCGAGGCGCTCGAAGCCCTTGCCAAGCAGGAGACCACACATGGCTGATCAGAATTTCGACGTCATTGTCGTTGGCGGCGGGCCGGGCGGGTATGTCACCGCGATCCGCGCGACGCAGTTGGGCATGAAGACCGCCCTGGTCGAGCGCGAGAATTTGGGTGGCATCTGCCTCAACTGGGGCTGTATTCCGACCAAGGCGCTGCTGCGTTCATCGGAAATCAATCATTTGCTCCATAATCTCGGCGAGTTCGGATTTGCGGCGGATAATGTCCGCTTCGATCTCGCCAAGGTGGTCAAGCGCTCGCGCGGAGTGGCGAAGCAATTGTCGTCCGGCGTCGCGCATCTGATGAAGAAGAACAAGATCACGGTGTTCGATGGGTCGGGCAAACTGGCGGGCAAGGGACGTCTCGCCGTCGAGAAGGACGGCAAGCCGGTTGCCACGCTGAGCGCGAATCACATTATTTTCGCAACCGGCGCGCGGGCCCGCGTGCTGCCCGGGCTGGAGCCCGACGGCAAATTCATCTGGTCCTATCGCGAGGCGATGGTGCCGGACATGATGCCGAAATCGCTGGTGGTGATCGGGTCCGGTGCGATCGGCATCGAATTCGCGAGTTTCTACCGCAACATGGGGGCGGCGGTGACGGTGATCGAAGCCCTGCCGCGGATTCTGCCGGTCGAGGATGAGGAGATCTCGGCCTTCATGCACAAGCAGTTCGAGAAACAGGGCATGAAGCTGCTGACCGGGGCGGTGTTCAAGAGCGCCGAAAAGGGCAGCGACAGCATTACCGTAACCATCGAATCCGGCGGCCAGGAGCACCGGATCACGGCGGATCGCGCGATTTCGGCGATCGGCATCGTTGGTAATTTCGAAAATCTCGGGCTCGAGGCGGCGGGTGTGAAGGTGGAGCGCACGCATGTGGTGGTCGATGGGTTCGGCCGGACCGGGGTTAACGGCATTTACGCGATCGGGGATCTGACCGGGCCGCCCTGGCTTGCCCACAAGGCCAGCCATGAGGGGATCATCTGCATCGAGAAGATCGCGGGGCTCAACCCGCATGAATTCGAGACCGGCAATATTCCGGGCTGCACCTATTGCCGCCCGCAGGTTGCTTCGGTGGGCATGACCGAGGCGAAGGCGAGGGAGTCTGGCCGCACGATCAAGGTTGGCCGGTTTCCCTTCATCGGCAACGGCAAGGCGATTGCGATGGGCGAGCCCGAGGGGATCATCAAGACGATTTTCGACGCCGAAACCGGTGAGATGCTCGGCGCGCACATGGCCGGCGCCGAGGTGACCGAGATGATCCAGGGCTATGTCATCGCTCGGCAGCTGGAGACGACGGAATCCGATCTGATGCACACGGTCTTCCCCCATCCCACGGTCAGTGAAGCGATGCATGAATCGGTGCTTGACGCCTATGGTCAGGTCATCCACTTCTGACCGCATGATGCGTACCGAAATAGATCACCGGGTCAGGCACCCGGAAAAGCAGCACCGGAGCGATAATCCGATCCAGCGCAAGCCTGCCTGGATCCGGGTGAAGGCGCCGACGCATCCGATCTATCTCGAAACCCGGACCCTGATGCGCGAGAGCGGGCTGGTGACGGTGTGCGAGGAAGCCGCCTGCCCGAACATTGGCGAATGCTGGTCGCAGCGCCACGCGACCATGATGATCATGGGCGAGATCTGCACCCGCGCCTGCGCGTTTTGCAATGTGTCCACCGGTCATCCCAACCCGCTGGCGGCCGATGAGCCTGAGCGCGTGGCCGCCGCCGTGGCCCGGCTCGGGCTGCGGCATGTGGTGATCACCTCGGTCGATCGGGATGATCTGGCGGATGGCGGGGCGGCGCATTTTGCCGCGGTGATCGGCGCGATCCGCGCCGCGACGCCGGCGACCACGATCGAAATTCTGACGCCCGATTTTCTGCGCAAACCGGGCGCGATCGAAACCGTGACGCAGGCGAAGCCGGATGTGTTCAATCACAATCTGGAGACCGTGCCGCGCCTGTACCCGACCATCCGGCCCGGTGCGCGGTACTTCCAGTCGCTGCGTCTGCTCGACCGGGTCAAGCAGCTCGATGGCGGGGTGTTCACCAAATCCGGTCTGATGGTGGGGCTGGGCGAGACCAAGGCCGAGATCGGCCAGGTGATGGATGATCTGCGGATCGCCGATGTCGATTTCCTCACGATCGGGCAATATCTGCAACCGACCGTTAAGCATGCTGCTGTAGACCGGTTCGTGCCGCCCGACGAATTCGCGGAATTGGCCGCGATGGCGCGCGCAAAAGGGTTTCTGATGGTTTCGGCGACGCCGCTGACCCGATCGTCCTACCATGCCGATGCGGATTTCGCTTCGTTGCGGGCGGCGCGTGCGGCGAAACGGGTGGCCTGACGATGCCGAAATATGCCGAGCGCAAACTCGTGCCGTATCGGCCGGACCAGATGTTCGACCTGGTCGCCGATGTTGGCAAATACCCGCAGTTTCTGCCGTGGTGCGTCGGCGCTCGGGTACGCTCGCATGTCGGCAACGACATGGTGGCCGATCTGACGATCGGGTTCGGGCCGTTCCGGGAGAGTTTCACCTCGCGGGTGACGCTGGAAGCGCCGGAGCGGATTCATGTGCATTACGAGAACGGACCGTTCAAATATCTGCGCAATGAATGGCGGTTCATCGCCGATCCGCGCGGCACGATGATCGATTTTTATGTCGATTTCGAGTTTCGCAGCTTTATTCTGCAAAAGGCGATCGGTGCTGTTTTTGCCGAGGCGGTGCGGCGGATGGTGGCGGCGTTCCTGACCAGGGCGCGGGCGATCTATGGCGCGCCGCAGATCGTGCAGAGGCAGGAAGTAAAGGTCTGAGGCTGATCTTTTCTAAAAAGAGCAGCACCCGACACCGGCACACACCAACGAATAAAAGTTTTTTGGTTCTTTTTTACAAAAAAGAACCCTGTCTTCTACTTAAAGGACGCCCATGTACGCCCCGATTCCCCCCAACCCCGATGCGCCGCCCGTGCGGATCAACCTTTATTCCGACACCCAGACCCGCCCGACGCGCGCAATGCGCGAGGCGATGCTGAACGCCGAGGTCGGCGATGAGCAGCTTGGGCTCGATCCGACGATCAATGCGCTGTGCGCGCGGGTGGCGCGGCTGCTTGGCAAGGAGGCGGCGATTTTCCTGCCTTCGGGGGCGATGTGCAATTCGATTGCGATTCTGACCCATTGCCGGCCGGGGGATGAGATCATCGCCCATGAATCGGCCCATATCATCGAGGCGGAGGGCGGTGCGCCCTGGGCTTTGGCGGGAGCGCGGGTGCATGGGTTGCCGGGCGCGCGGGGATTTTTCACCGCCGATGATCTGCGGGCGAGCCTGCGCGGGGCTTCGCGCTATGCGGCGCCGCAGACGCTGCTGGAGATTGAACAGACGTCCAATCTGGGTGGCGGGGCGGTGTGGCCGCTGGCGGTGTTGCAGGAACTGGCCGGGATTGCGCATGAGGCTGGGATGGCGACGCATATGGATGGCGCGCGGCTGATGAACGCCGTGGTCGCCTCCGGTGTTGCGGCCGCCGATTATGCGGCGCCGTTCGATACGGTGTGGATCGATTTCACCAAGGGCCTCGGCGCGCCGCTGGGTGCGGTGCTGGCGGGCTCGGCTGCGACGATCGACCGGGCCTGGCACTGGAAGCAGCGGCTCGGCGGGTCACTGCGCCAGGCGGGGATCTGCGCGGCGGGGTGCCTGTATGCGCTCGATCATCATGTTGAACGCCTGGCTGAAGATCACGCCAATGCGAGGCGGCTGGCCGAAGGGCTGGCCGGGGTGGCGGGGCTCGTGGTCGAGCCGCCGGATACCAATCTGGTCTATGCGGATGTCGCGACCAGCGGCAGAACGCCGGCTGCGTGGGCGGAGTCGTTGCGGGCGCGGGGCATCATGGTCTCGGTGATGGGGCGCATGCGGTTGCGGCTGTGCACGCATCTCGATGTGTCGGCGGCGGATATCGAGGAGACGATTGCGGCGTTCGCCGCGATCAACTGAGCGGTTTGCGCGGCGCCCGCGGCCTTGTGCCGGCATCGGTCACGCGCGGCTTTGTGCCGCCATCCGCCGCGCGCAGCAGATCATCGATGGCGGAGACGGTCGCGGCGGGCAGGTGGCGCAGTTGCCGGGCGAAGCGGTTGGCGAGGGCGGTTTGTTCGGGGGTGAGGCCGGCGCTGTCGAGTTTCGGTCTGGGTTTGGACAGGCGGGCGCGGTCGGCGAGGTCGTGGGCGTCGTCCCAGATCAGGTCGAATTGTTCGCAGATCTGGTGGATCAGCCCTGGCGAGGGCGCGCCGCGGCGGCCGTGTTCGAGTGCCGAGAGATAGGCGGGCGAGACATCGAGCGCGGTGGCCATTGCGCGCAGGGTGATGCGGCGGTCGGCGCGGATCTGGCGGAGTTTGGCGCCGAACGGCGTCATGCCCGCCGGCGGCGGAGCAGCACGCGCAGCGCCCCTTCATTGGCGGCGTGGGGGTGGCAGACCGCGAGGATCAGGGCGTGGAGCGGGGCGTCGTTCAGCCAGAACGGCACTTCGCGGCGCAGCACGCCTTCACCGCCCGCGCGGCGGCCATGGCCGGTGACGATTTCGACACAGCGCATGCCCTGAGCCGATGCGCCGGCGATCAGCGCCATGACCGCGATATGGGCGTTCGGCTTGGTCATGCCGTGCAGATCGAGCACGCGTTCGGGGGCGATTTTGCCGGCGCGGAAGCGTGACCAGGTGGCGCGGTCGAGCCCGGGAGGGGCGGTGCCGATCGCGAGCGCGGCGCGGCGGGGCGGTGTGGGTTTCGCTCGCGGCGGTGGCGCTGGCGGCGGTTCGGGGCTGGTTGGTGCGGCGGGCGGGCGAGGTATCGGGGCGGGCTCGGGCGACACGGGCACGCGCACGCCGGGCAGGGGGGCGACATGGCGCAGATAGCGCGCCCAGGCCTCCAGATCAGCCGCAGGAATGGTTTTCGCCCTGATTCCCATGACCCAACCAAAAAAGTTTTTACTGCTTTTTTTTACAAAAAGAAGCGCTTACGCGCCTTGCCGATCATCGGCTCCCACCAGGACGATGTGCAGCCGCCGCGGCCCGTGCGCGCCGAGTTCCAGGGTGCGCTCGATATCCGCCGAGCGTGACGGGCCGGTGACCAGCATGACGTTGCGGGGCATGGCACCCGCCTGGCGCAGATTGTCGAACGCGTCCTCATAGGGGCCGACGATGGCGGCGGTGTCGAGCACGACGATTTCGGTATCGGGCAGCAGGTTCAGCGTGGTGGGCGTGCCCGGGCCGGAGGGCAGCATGAGGGTGCCGGTTTCCGCGATGCCGGCGAAGCCGGCCTGGACCGAGACCATGTCGCTCGGCGCGGCGCGGCCGAAGCGCGTGGTCAGCAGGGGGTTGGCCGACCAGTCGATGCTCTCGAGCGTCGGGTGCGGCGCGATGGCGAGTTCCATCGGCAGGTTCTGGGCGCGCAGATAGGTCGCGATCGCTTCGGGCAGGGCGGTTCGGTCCTCGATGCGATCGATCGTTGCGAACTCGCGCGTGGCGTTGGCGATGAACAGATCGACCAGCCCGGCATGATCGCGTGCGACGCGGGCGGGAATGATCTGGCGGGGGTGGGCGGTGAGGCGGGCGTGCAGCATCATCGACTGGTCGGCCGGCAGGGCGCCACGGCCGAGGCCGCGGCGGATGGCGGCGAGGATGGCGGTGCGCTGGTCGTTCGAGGTGGCGTTCATCGGCTGCGCTGCTCCCTGGCATAGCGGGCAAAAAACGTCTCGCCTTCGGGGGCGGGCATGTCGCGGTCCCTGGTCCAGGCGCCGGCGAGCGGCAGGGCGCGGAACGAGCCGCGTTTGCGCCCGGCGAGGCCGAGGCTCCAGGAGGCGATGCGCGTGACGGCGCGGTAGAGCGCGGGCCGGCGGGCGAAAAATCCCCACACGCCAATGCCGTAGCGGCCGGTGGCCGGGGAGAGATTGCGTTCGAACGCACGTTCGCGCCAGTGGCGCATCATGCCGGTGAGCGGGATTTTCATCGGGCAGACGCTCTCGCATTTGCCGCAGAAGGTGGAGGCGCTGGGCAGCAGATGCGCCTGGTCGGCGCCGAAGATCGCCGGGGTCAGTACGCTGCCCATCGGGCCGGAATACATCGAGCCATAGGCATGGCCGCCGACCGTGAGATAGACCGGGCAATGGTTCATGCAGGCCGAGCAGCGGATGCAGCGCAGCATGTCCTGGAACGCGGAGCCGACCATGTTGGAGCGGCCGTTGTCGAGCAGGACGACGTGGTATTCCTCTGGCCCGTCGAGGTCGCCCGGGCGCTTCGGGCCGGTGGAAAACGTGGTGTAGACCGAGAATTCCTGCCCGGTTGCCGAGCGGGCGAGCACGCGCAGCAGGGAGAGCGTATCCTCGATGGTGGGGACGACTTTTTCCAGCGATGCCAGTACGATGTGCACGCGCGGCAGGGTTTGGGTGAGGTCGCCGTTGCCTTCGTTGGTCACGATGATCGAGGTGCCGGTTTCCGCGATCAGGAAATTGGCACCGGTGATGCCGACATCGGCGGCGAGGAATTTTTCGCGCAGCACGGCACGGGCCTCGGCCTGGATGTCGCGTTTTTCGGCGAAGATGCGGTCGGCCGGCAGATGGGTGTGGGCGGCGCGGAAGCTTTCCTCCCAATCCTCGCGGTTGAGGTGAAACGCCGGGCCGATGATGTGGCTGGGCGCCTCGTTGCGCAATTGCAGGATGTATTCACCGAGATCGGTCTCGATCGGCTCGATGCCCTGCTCGGCGAGGAAGTCGTTGAGGCCGATTTCCTCGGAGATCATCGACTTGCCCTTGGTCGCGGTGCGCGCGCCGACGCGCTGGCAGATGCCGAGCACGGCGTTGCGGGCATCCTCGGCGGTGCGGCACCAGTGGACCTGGCCGCCCTTGGATTCGACCTGGCTGGTGAAGGCTTCGAGGTAGTAATCGAGATGGGCGATGGTGTGGTTCTTGATGCCCTTGGCGGTTTCGCGCAGGGCCTCGAACTCCGGCAACCCGGCCACGGCGTTGGCGCGCGACAGGGCGAAGGGTTTTTTGGCGCGGTCGAGCGCTTTTTGCAGCCCCGCATCCGCCATGGCGTGGCGAACATTGTCCTTGAAATCGGGGCTGGTATTGAGCATCGGCCACTCCTTGGTGTCGGGCGCTTGCGAGCGCAGTCCATTGTAGAGCGTGCCGGTCGTGAAGCAAAGCCGCCAAACGGACGGTCTTGCGGTGTGGGGGATTTCTTTCCCGGTCAAAAAAAAGGGCGGCACTCGCGTGCCGCCAAGTTTAGGGAGGAAACGTCCAAGAAAGCAAACAAAGCGAACTGGTCGCCGTGTTGCTGAGATCGTTATATCCAGACCGCCGGCATGATGCAAGAACTTTTTTGCAGTGCAGCATCGCTCATTGTGGAGGAATCCGGGGTGTTTGGGTGCAACCGAGGCATGGTGGCGTATTTTCGGTCGGAATTTTATTAAATTTTAAGCATCGGGGCGGATACTGCCCGATATGGATTGCAAACGCGCCACCGTGATCGGTCTTGTCGGGCTCGCGACCCTGCTGGCGCGCCTGCCCGGCGCCTGGGCGTTGCCCGCCGGCATCGTGCCGCCGCTGGGCCCGATCGGTGATCCTTCGGCGTTGTGCGCCGCTGCGCTCAATCTCGCGGAGGGGGTCGTTCATACGCCGGCCGGCCTGCTCAACGCCGTGGCGACCGTGGAATCCGGTCAGCGTGATCCGCAGACCGGGCAGGTGGCGCCCTGGCCCTGGACGATCGATGCCAATGGCACCGGCCATATCTATGCCACCGAAGCGCAGGCCGTCGCGGCGGCCCAGAGTTTTGAAAATCAGGGCATCACCTCGCTCGACATCGGCTGCATGCAGATCAATCTGCTGCACCATCCGACCGCGTTTGCCACACTGGCCCAGGCGTTCGACCCCGCTTCGAACGCGCTGTACGGGGCGCAGTTTCTGCGCCGGCTGAAAACCCGGTTGGGCGGGTGGGATCCGGCGGTGGCCGCGTATCATTCCGAAACGCCGGCGCTCGGCTTGCCCTATGAGCAGAAAGTGCTGGCGGTCTGGCATGATCACGGTGGGCCGGCACCGGTGCTGCTGCCGGTTGCGGCGGGCATGGCGGGTATTCCGAAACCGGCGAAAGCGGATGCGAAACCCGCTCCCGGGGCGATCGCGCTGCGCCAGTTCGGGGTGGGTGGTTTCGCATTTGCCGGGTTGCATGGCCATCCGCAGATCCTGCCGATTGCCGCACCGGGCGGTGCCGCCCCGGCGGGTGGGATGGTGGGGCGCGGGCTTGCGGCCTATCGGCGTAATCCGATCCCCATCACCGGGGCGAAATGATCCCCCGGTTCAGGACAGCAGCGGGCCCCAGGACGGATCGGTTGCGTTGGTCGGCGTCGGCGTGATGCGTTCGTTGAACCCATCCGTGCCGATCGTGACCAGATGCGACACGTTGCCGACCCGGAGCGGCGTTTGACGGTAGAACATGATCACGCGGCCATTGGGGCAGAAGGTCGAGCCTTCCTCGAGATAGCCTTGCGACAGGATGCGCTCGCCCGACCCATCCGGCTTCATCACACCGATGCCGAAACCGCCCGAACCCAGCCGGGTGAACGCGATCAGATCGCCGCGCGGCGACCAGTCCGGCTCGGCATAGCGGCCGCTGCCGTAGGAAATCCGCTGCACGTTCGAACCATCGGCGTTCATGACGAACAATTGCTGGTCACCCGAGCCGTCGCGGTCCGAGTTGAACACGATCTTGCTGCCGTCCGGGCTGTAACAGGGCGTCACGTTGATCGAATTGGCATCGGTCAGCGCGGTCTGCCTGCGGCTGGCCAGATCGTATTTCACGATCATCGCGCCACCGCCGTGCGAGACCGAGACCAGCAGCGCCGATCCATCGGGGCTGAAACGCGGACCGAAACTCATATCGCCGAAATTGCCGACCACGCTGCGGGCGCCGGTTTGCAGATCGAACAGGAACACCCGCGGGTTGTTGCTCTCGAAACTGACGAAGGCGAGTTGCTGGCGCGTCGGGTTGAACTGCGGCGACAGCGCCATCGAGCGGCCCGAGGTCAGGAAGCGCGTGTTGGCACCATCGTAATCCATGACCGCCATGCGCCGGGTCGGCCCGGTCGGGGGGCCGGAGACCGAGATATAGGCAACCCGGGTGTCGAAATAGCCCTTCTCGCCGATCATCTGCTGATAGATATCGTCGGCGATGATATGCGCGATCCGCCGCCAGTTGCCCGAAGCCGTGGTGTAGGCGGTGCCCTGCAACTGCTTTTGCTGCGACACGCCCCACAGCCGGTACTCGACCCGAACCTGGCCGCCACCCTGGTCGGTCACGCTGCCGGTCACCAGCGCCTGCGCCCCCAGGATGCTCCAGTTCGCCCAGACCGGCACCCCATTGGCCACCGAATTCGGCACGAAACTGTTTGCATCGATCGACCGGAACAGACCGCAATGATCGAGGTCCGCCGTAATCACCTGGGTGATCTGGTCGCCAAGCTCCGATGGTCCGGCGCTTGCGTTGGTGAAGGGCGGCAGCGCGATCGGGATCGGCGCATTGTGCGCGCCCGAGACGTTGATGGCGTCGTTCGGGCCGTTGCCCGCAGTGCCGCCGCCGGACGGCGCGCTCTGCGCCCGTGCCAATCCCGGCAGGATCAACCCGGCGGCACCGGCACCGAGCATCAGGCGGCGCGACAGCGGCGGCAGGCGTTCCACCAGCGTGTCGGGCACATGCGGATGGGGCACATGCGGATGGGGCGCAGGAATGGAGCGATTGGTTGTCATCGATGACCTCTGTCCTGTAATTTCGGCGAAGTTACGGCGTGAACCGGAAAATGAAGGTGTGAACCGAGCCGAGCATATAGGGCGGCAGCGGTAGTTTGGCACATTGATAGTTTTTCACCGCATCGACAGCCCGCTGGGCAAATGCGCTGAACACCGGATCGCTCAGCTTGCCCTGATCGGCCGGGGCGACCTCGGCCTCGCGCACCACGCCTGAAGCATCGGTCACCACCTGCAGCAGCACGCTGAAACTGGACACGCCGGGCGCGCCGGCATCGATGCCCCAGCAGGGTTGAACCTCCGAGCCGATCGCGTTGCGCTGCGCGGCCGACAGGCCGGAATTCGCCGTGCTCATTTTGGTGCCGCCGCCCTGCGGTGCGCCGCCCTGGCGCGGATTGTACTTCGCGGTCGGCGCCTTTTTCTGCTTTTCCAGCGACCGCAATTTGGCAATCGTGTTCAGGACCGACTGGCTCATGGGCGCCGGCGTCTTGACCACGTGCTTCTGGCTGGTCGGGCTTTTCTGCGCCGGCGTGGGCGGCTGTTTTTTCGGCGGCAAGGGCAGCTTCTTGGCCGGCTTGACCTCGGTTTTTTTCTGCGGCGGATGCGGCGGCGGGGGCGGTGGGGTCGGCAGGGGTGTCGGTGCGCGTGTCGGCGGCGGTGGCGGGGGTGCCGGCGCGGGCGGGCGCGGCAGCTTCGGCTGCGCATGCGGGGCCGGCGGTGGCGGTGGCGGCGGCGGCGGGGGTGCGATCTTGGGCTGGTCCTTCGGCTTCTGCTTGGTCAGATGCGCCTTGTGAACCCGCCTGGTATCGGCCGGCGCCGGCACCTTGCCCTTGTGCAACGCCTGTTGCGGCACGTGCGGACCGATGATCGTGACATCGACCGCCGCCGTCGCCGGAGCCTTCAGATGCTCGGTCGGCAACACCACGATCGCCAATAGGATCACGGCCAGATGCACCAGCCCTGACACGATCGCCCCACGCCGTAAACCCCGGTCCATGGTCAGCTCTGGGGTGGGGGGTATGGGTGGGAAGAAGGCCAGGGGCTCTGCCCCTGGACGCCGCTGGGGCCTGAGGCCCCAGACCCCCGGAGTTTTGGCAGGGGGCAGCGCCCCTTGGCCTTGTTCCTGCTCATGTCCCTCAACCCCATAGGCGACCCCGGATCAGTGTGCGGACGGGGTGGGTTGTTGGGCGAGGAGGGCGACTTTATCGAACCCGCCGTCGGTGATCGTGGCCATCACTTTCAGCATGGTGCCGTAGGGCACGCTGGTATCGCCGCGCACGAAGATGCGGCGGTCGGTGTTGTTCTTGGCGATTTGTTGCAGCGTGGCGACCAGATTATCGAGGGCGACCTTGGAGTTCTGCAGATAGACATCGCCGCCCGCGTTGACGGTGATGGTGATGGGGGTTGCGTCGGTATTGACGGGTTTGGCGTTGGCGTGTGGCAGGTTGACCGACACGCCGGAGGTGATGAGGGGGGCGGTGATCATGAACACGATCAGCAGCACCAGCATCACGTCGACCAGCGGGGTGACGTTGATTTCCGCCATCGGCCGGTAGCGGCTGCGCCGGTTGCCGCGTTTGTTGTCGAGCAGACCGCCGGCCATTATGCGCGCTCTTCGGCTTGGCGGGACAGGATGGCGCTGAATTCGGCGCCGAACGCTTCGAGGCGGGCGGCGACGCGGGAGAGATCGGTCGAGAGCTTGTTATAGGCGAGCACGGCCGGGATGGCGGCGACCAGGCCGATCGCGGTGGCGAACAGCGCTTCGGCGATGCCGGGGGCGACGACCGCGAGATTGGTGTTGTGCATGGCGGCGATGGCGGCGAACGAGTGCATGATGCCCCAGACGGTGCCGAACAGACCGACGAAGGGGGCGACCGCGCCGATCGAGGCGAGGAAGACCATGTGGCGTTCGAGCCGTTCCATTTCGCGCATCGTGGTCACGCCCATGGCGCGGTCGACGCGTTCGTTGACGCTTGATCGCACGATATCGGCACCGGCGACGCGCGAGGAGCGGCGCCATTCGCCCATGGCGGCACCGAACACCGCGGCCATCGGGTGGCCGGGCTCGGCGCCTTCCTGTTCGTAGAGCTCATCGAGGCTGCGGCCGGACCAGAACTTGTCCTCGAACGCGGTGGCGTCGCGGTTGACCCGGCGGATGGTGATGGTTTTTTCGATGATGATCGCCCACACCCAGATGCTGGCGGCCAGCAGCAGGAGCATGACGAACTGCACGACGAAGCTCGCCTGCAAAAACAAGCCCAACAGCGACAAATTCGCGCTCGGTGCGGCGAGTCCCGCGGCGTTGACAGCCTGATCCATCTTCAAGTCCCTTCCACGGCACCGCGGCCGTCTGCTATTCCGTCCATCCGCATCCGCTCCAGCGCCGTGCGCATCGGCGCCGGCAGCCGTGCCGCCCGCCCGCTTGCCGCATCGACGCAGGCGAGCACCAGTGCGATGCGTACCAGCGCCAGATTGTCGCGCCAGACCGTCTGATCAAGCGTGACCGTCGCCGCGGCGATCGTGATGATCCGCGTGGCGACGATCAACGCATCGTCGAGTCGTGCGGGCCGCTCATAGTCGATATTGGCGCGGCGCACCACGAACATCCTGCCATGCGTGGCGATCATTTCCGCGTGGGGCATCCCGAGCGCGCGCAGGGCCTCGGACCGGCCCCGTTCGGCATAGCGCAGATAATTCGCGTGATAGACGATGCCGCCGGCGTCGGTATCCTCGAAATAGATCCGCAACCCCAGGCGGTGGGTGCCGTTGTGCAGCGCGTTCATGGCTCGAACAGCAGATCCTGCTGGCCGTTGGGGGCGGGCGGCGGCAGGATGCCGAGATGCGCCCAGGCATCGCGCCCGAGCATCCGCCCGCGCGAGGTGCGGGTGAGGAAGGCTTCCTGGATCAGGAAGGGTTCCACCACGTCTTCCAGCGTGTCGCGCGGTTCGGACAGCGCGGCGGCGAGGGTTTCGATGCCGACCGGGCCGCCGTTATGGTGTTCGGCGATGCGGCGGAGGTAGCGCCGGTCCATCGCATCGAGGCCGCGCTGATCGACGTCGAGCCGGCGCAGTGCCGCATCGGCGGCGGCGCGATCGATGACGGTGGTGCCCGCGACGGTTGCAAAATCGCGAATTCGCCGGGTCAGCCGGCCGGCGATGCGCGGCGTGCCGCGCGAGCGTTTGGCGATTTCGGCGGCACCGTCCGGGGTCAGGTTCATCCCCAGCAGCTGGGCGGCGCGTGTTACAATCCGTGTCAATTCTTCCGGCGTGTAGAAGATCAGCCGCAGCGGGATGCCGAACCGGTCGCGCAGCGGGTTGGCGAGCAGGCCCGAGCGGGTGGTGGCGCCGATCAGCGTGAAGCGCGGCAGGTCGATCCGCACCGAGCGCGCGCCCGGCCCTTCGCCGATGATCAGGTCGAGCACGAAATCCTCCATCGCGGGGTAGAGCACCTCCTCGATCGCCGGTTGCAGGCGGTGGATCTCGTCGATGAACAGCACGTCCTTCGGCTGCAGATTGGTCAGGATGGCGGCGAGATCGCCGGCTTTCTGGATGATCGGGCCGGAGGTCGCGCGGAAACCAACCCCCATTTCACGCGCGATGATCTGCGCCAGCGTGGTCTTGCCGAGGCCGGGCGGGCCGTGCAGCAGCACGTGGTCGAGCGGATCGCCGCGCCCGCGGGCGGCTTCGATGAAGATGGCGAGGTTTTCCCGGCTGGCCTGCTGGCCGGTGAAATCGGCCAGGGTCTGCGGGCGGAGTGCGGCTTCGGGACCGTCTTCGGCGTCGCGCGCGCCTGACAGCAGGCGGGAGTCGTCATCGCCGTTCATCGGGCCAACCGGCGCAAACCGTCGCGGATCAACACATCGAGCGCGGTTTCGGCACCGAGGGCGGCGAGCGTGGCCGCGACCGCCTGTTCGGCTTCACTGCGCCGGTAGCCGAGGTTGGTGAGGGCGGAAATCGCATCGCCCGCGATACTGGGTGCGGCTGGGGCTGGTGCGATCGCCACGACGCCGAACGCAGCACCGGTCGGCATCGCGGCGATGCGTTCGCGCAGTTCGGCGATCAGCCGGGCCGCGAGTTTGGGACCGACGCCGGGGGCGCGGGTGATCGCCGCGCGATCGGATGATGCGATGGCGCCGGCCAGCCGGTCGGGCGGCAGGGCGGACAGCAGGGCCAGGGCGACTTTCGCGCCGACGCCCTGCACCGTGGTCAGCAGGCGGAACCAGTCGCGTTCCGCGCCGTCGATGAAGCCGTACAGGGTGATGGCGTCTTCGCGCACCTGGGTTTCGATCAGCACGCTCGCGCGCGCCGGTGGCGCGGGCAGGGCCGCGAGGCTGCGCGAGGACAGGAACACGACGTAGCCGACGCCATTCACATCGATCAGGCAGCGCCCGTCCTCGATCTGTTCGGCAAGGCCGGTCAGTTTGCCGATCATGCGGCCCCGGTCAGCAGGCTGGGCATCACCGCGGTGGTGGCAAGGTGATGCGCGTGGCAGATCGCGACGGCGAGGGCGTCGGCGGCGTCGGCGCGCCGGATGGCGGCGCCGGGCAGCAGCCGGCGGACCATGAGTGCGACCTGGGATTTTTCGGCATTGCCGGTGCCGACCACCGCGCGTTTGACGGTTTTCGCGCCATATTCGGCAACCGGCACGCCCGCCCTGGCGGGTGCGAGCAAAGCGACACCGCGGGCGTAGCCGAGTTTCAGCGTCGCGGTGGCGTTGCGGTTGACGTAGGTTTCCTCGACCGCGGCGTAATCGGGCGTGTAGTCGCGCAGCAACTGGTTCAGCGCGGCATCGAGCACGCGCAAGCGTTCAGCGACCGAGGCATCGCCATCGGTGGCGATCACGCCGTCCGCCACATGGCGCAGGCGGTTGCCATCGACCTCGATGATGCCGAATCCGGTGAATCTCAGTCCCGGATCGATCCCTAGAATCCGCGCGCGAATCGCCATGGCCACGTTATACGCGCGCGCCACCGCGGACCCAAACGACCGGATGGTCATGGTGGCCGCGTTTCGAACCCCCGATGCCGTATGGCGCACGAGAGTGCGGAAATCGGCGCGTCAGGCGTCCAGCGCCTGCATCACCGGTTCGGGGATCTCGAAATTGGCGTAGACGTTCTGGACATCGTCGCTGTCATCGAGCGCGTCGATCAGTTTGAGCACGGCGCGGGCGGAGTCTTCATCGAGCGTGGTGGTGGTGGTCGGCCGCCAGTCCAGCTTGGCGGTCTCGGGCTCGCCGAAGCGTTGTTCCAGCGCATCGCGCACGGCGAAGACTTCATCGATGGCGCAGATCACCTCGTGGCCGTCCTGGTTGCTCAGCACATCATCGGCGCCGGCCTCGATCGCGGCTTCGAGCATGGCATCGGCGCTCGCGGCGGCGGCGGGGTAGCGCACCACGCCGATGCGGTCGAACATGAAGGAAACCGAATTGCTTTCACCGAGCGAGCCGCCGTGCTTGGCAAACGCGGTCCGCACGTCCGAGGCGGTGCGGTTGCGGTTATCGGTCAGGGCTTCGACGATGATGGCGACGCCGGCCGGGCCATAGCCCTCGTAGCGCACCTCGACATAGTCTTCCGAGCCGCTGACGCCGGCGGCTTTTTTGATCGCGCGCTCGATCGTATCGCGCGGCATGTTCGACTGGCGGGCGGCAGCGCAGGCGGCGCGCAGGCGGGGGTTGGCGGCCGGGTCCGGCAGGCCCTGTTTGGCCGAGACGGTGATTTCGCGGATCAGCTTGGCGAATTGCCGCGCGCGGCGGATATCCTGCGCCCCCTTGCGGTGCATGATGTTCTTGAATTGGGAATGTCCAGCCATGGTCCGCCTGCGTGATCAATGTTTCGGGTCGCGATGGCGCGACATAGCAGCGGGGCGGCGAAATGTCAGCGGGGAGCGATGCTGCGGATGGCGGCGGCCAGGCGCGGCGCGGTGGCCTGCAGCGAATATGCGGCGGCGACGCGCAGGCGGGCGGCGGTGCCCATGGCCTGGCGGCGCGGCGGATCATCGCGCAGGCGGCGCAGCCGGTCGGTCCATGTGGCGGCGGGTCCGGCCAGAAAGCCGGTGACGCCATCCTCGATGATCGTGGTGTTGGCACCCACCGGGCTGCCGATGGTCGGGCGGCCGGCGGCCATGTACTGGATCAGCTTGTAGCCCGATTTGCCGCGCGCCCAGGCATCGTCCGGCAGCGGCATGATGCCGACGTCGCACTGGCTGATCATGGCCGCCTCGGTCGCCTCGCTCCAGGGCAGGTTGCGGCAGGTGACGCCGGGCAGGGTGAAATCGGGCGCGCCGATCACCAGCAGTTCGAGCGGCGCCTCGGCCGCGAGCGCGCGCAGCGGCTCGGCAAGGCGCGCGAGATAGGGGGCGGTGACCGGCGTGCCGATCCAGCCGATGGTGAAGACCGGGTTGGTGGGCATCGCGGTCGGTGGATAATGATCGAGATCGACCACGGTGGGCAGCAGCAGGACATTGCGCGCCCCTTCCCGCAGCGCCCAGTCGTGCAGGGTCTCGTTGGCGACGATGGTGAGCGCGGCGCGCCGCAGCAGGGCGGGGAATTTGCCGCCGAGCAGGGTGCGGACCAGACGGTTGCGCCCCCGGGCCTCGCCCTCGCCGCCGTAGCGCAGGAACCAGGCATCGTCGAAATCGAGGATGAATTTCTTGTGCGCGCCGAGCAGCGCATGTTCGAACATGGCCGGCAGAAAGGGCAGGAGTTCCTTTTCGATCCAGATGATGTCGTGCTCCTGCACCGCTGCGCGCAGCGCGGGCGCGCGGGCATAGGCGGCGAGCACGGCGGGCAGGCGGCTGCGGCCTTCGTAGAGCGCCTTGACGTAATCATCCGACAGGAATGGCCGGGCCGTGGTCAGGATGCCCTGTTTTGCCAGCGGTTCGGCGTATTGCAGCAGGCGGAGCCGGCTGCTCGCGCCCAGCCGACCGTACCGGGTGGCCATCAGAACGCGTAAGTCGGGCTGGCGCAACGATCTGTCGGCGTGCGGCGCGTCCTGCGGTACGATCGGGTCGGCGATGCGGTCAAGATGGACGCTGATGGACATGTTCCGCCATGAAAAGGTGATACGCGTTTACCGCTTACCCGTGTAATGATCAAAAGCTGAAAGCGGGTTAACGTCGCCGGGTCAGGCCGGATCGGTGCCGATCGCCCCGGTCAGCGCGGGATCGGGCCGCGACGTCATTGTCCGGTGCGCGTTTCGCCCCGTCGGGGCGCCGAAGTCAGGATCAGCCATGCCGCGCCGAGCAGCATGGCGCTGACCATGACGAACGGGGCACCGGGCAGCCGCCAGGGCACATCGCGGCTGAACAGGTCGAACACGAAGGCGCCGGTGAGCGGGGCGGCGATGGCGGTGAGGCCTTCGATCGAGGCGAGGGCGCCCGCGACGCGGCCCTGCTGATCGGCCGGCAAGGCGCGCGAGATCATGCTGCGGATCGCGGGGTTGGCGACCGAGCCGAGCGAGGTGAACGCAATGCCGACGAACAGCCACGCCGGGCTCGGCGCGAGGCCGAACATCATGAAACCGAGCGCGCTGGCGCCAAACCCGATCAGCGCCGCCCCGCGTTCGCCGAACAGCGTGACCGCCCGCTTGACCAGGGTGAATTGCACGATCGTGGATGCGCCGCCGACGGCGGCGAACAGAACCCCGTTCTGCTGCGGCCCCCAGCCGAAGCGCAATTCGGTAAACAGCACCAGCACCGCCTGCAAGGCACCCAGGCCGAACCAGCGCACGCTCCACGCGGCGGCGAGGCGCCAGAGGCGGGGCACCGTCGTCAACAGGCGCATGGCACCCAGGGGGGTCGCATCGCGCAGGCGGAGCGGGCGGCGTTTTTCGACCGGCAGGGATTCCGGCAGGACGAAGATGCCGTAGATCACGTTGACCGCGACCAGCCCGGCCGAGACCAGAAATGGCAGGCGCAGGTCGATCGCGCCCAGAAATCCGCCCAGCATCGGGCCGGCCATGAACCCGAGGCCGAAGGCGGCGCCGATCATGCCGAACCGCTGCGCGCGTTGTTCGGGCGGCGTGATATCCGCGATGTAGGCGCTGGCGGCCGAGACGTTGCCGGCGGTGGCCCCTGCGATCAACCGGCCGATGAACAGCCAGCCGATGGTGGGCGCAAAGGCCAGAAGGATATAATTGGCGGCACTGCCGGACAGTGAAATCAGAATGAGCCGGCGCCGGCCGAACCGGTCGCTCAGCTGGCCGAGGATCGGGGATGCGAAAAACTGCGTCGCGGCGAAGGTCATGCTCAGCACGCCGACCCAGAGGGCCGCATGCGAGATGGGCACGTGCGCGAGCTTTTGCACAAGCTCCGGCAGGATCGGTGCGATCAGCCCGAAGCCCAGCGAATCGATCACCAGAACCGCAAAGATAAAACCCATGATGAGCGTTCGATCCCGTCGTTGCACGCGGTGTGGATGCGCCCGCGCGAAGCAGGGCTCCTGCCCGGTTTTCGGTTTGCTGTCACCTGGGCGCTTTTTTCGGCCGGGCCGCGCCACCATATGGATCGAAACGGGGATTCAGATATGCGAACAATGCGACCGACGCCGGTTACGGACGGCCCGGTGACGATCCCGCCGGCAGAGACGCCCGGGTTGCGCGGGTTGTTGTCGCTTGCGGTGGCTGTGGTCGTCGTCTCCGCGCTGTATTTCGCGCGGGACGTGCTGATCCCGATCACCCTGGCGGTGCTGCTGAGCTTTCTGGTCGCACCGATCGCCGCGTTTCTGCGGCGTTGGCACTGCGGGCGTGTGGGTTCGGTCATGCTGGCGATGGCGTTGCCGCTGGTCGTGCTGCTCGGCCTCGGTGCGATCATCGGCACGCAGGTGACCGCGCTGGTGCGCGAGGTGCCGGCGGAGCGCGCGATCATCGTGCAGAAGATCGATATGATCCGCCATGCGACCATCGGCAATTTCAACAGTTTCGTGAAACAGGCCGGCAAGGAACTGCAGCACGCTGCGGCCCCCAAGGTCGAGCATCACTCGGCCGATCGTGCGCCGCCGCCCGAGCGGGTTTCCGTCGTGCCGCCTCCGATTTCGCCGACCGCGGTTGCCAAGGGCATCATCGGGCCGATGCTCGATCCGCTCGCGATCATGTTCATCGTCTTCACGGTCGGCAGCTTCATCCTGTTGTACCGCGAGGATCTGCGCGATCGCATGATCCGGCTGTTCGGCTCGACCGATCTGCACCGGACCACCACGGCGCTCGATGATGCGGCGGAGCGGCTCAGCCGGTATTTTCTGACCAAGTTTCTGATCAATGCGGGATTTGGCGTGCTGGTCGGGCTCGGGTTGTTCGCGATCGGCGTGCCGGGCGCGATCCTGTGGGGCGTGCTGACCGCGCTGGCCCGGTTCGTTCCGTACATCGGCAGTTTCATCGCCGCTGTGCCGCCGCTTCTGCTGGCGGCGGCGGTCGATCCTGACTGGACGATGGCGATCTGGACCCTGGTGCTGTTCATCGGCGGCGAGACATTGGTAGGCCAGGTGGTCGAACCCATGGTGTATGGCAGGACGACCGGGCTGTCGCCGATTTCGGTCGTGGTGGCGGCGATTTTCTGGGGCTGGCTGTGGGGGCCGGTCGGGCTGCTGTTATCGACGCCGCTGACCCTTTGCTTCGTGGTGCTTGGCCGCCATGTCGAGCGGCTGGAGTTTCTCGATGTGCTGCTCGGCGATCGGCCGGCATTGACCCCGGTTGAGACCTTCTATCAGCGGGCGCTCGCCGGCGATCCGGACGAGGCGCTGGACCAGGCGGAGATCTTGCTGCGGGACCGCTCACTCTGCGGCTATTACGACAGCGTGGTGCTGCCGGCACTGCGGCTCGCCGCCGGGGATGCCGCGCGCGGCGCGCTCTACCCGGGCCAGCTCGGCCGGATCACCGATACCGTCGCCGAGTTGATCGATGGGCTCGACGATCAGGTGGACAGCGACAAGCCCGTGCGTGCAGCCCCCGCGGGGACCGATGCGGGTGCTGCGCCCGCGGAGCCCGTGCCGGCACCGCCATTGGTGCTCCCGCCGCGGGCGCAGCTCGCCCCGGTCTGGCAGGGCGAGACGCCGGTGATGTGCATCGCCGGGCGCGGCCCGCTCGATCGTGAGGGTTGCGCCATCATGGCCCAGTTGCTGGCCCGGCATGGTATCGGAACGCGCATCGTGCCGCACGAGGCTGCGGCGCGGACCCATATCGCGAGCCTCGATACGGACGGGATCGCGCTGATCTTTCTGTGCTGCCTCGATATCGCGGCCGCACCTTCGAGCGTGCGCTATCTGGTGCGGCGGTTGCGCCGGGCCTCGCCCGACGTGCCGATCGCGGTCGGGTTCTGGACCACCAAAGCGGATTACGAACGCTATGGCGATTTCCAGGCGGCGATCGGGGCGAGTCTCTATCCGACCTCGCTGCGCGACGCGGTGGATCAGATCCTGGCGCAGGCGATCGCAACGGCGCAGGTGGCGCCGGTTGAAGTGCGGTCAGCCGATCATGAACCAGAGGCGGAAGAGCATGTTTTCAAGCTCGGTCTGCCGCTTCAGCCCGGGGCAGCGTAGGGCGCGCGAGCGCGGGGCCACGCCGCCCCGCAATCCTTCGCTGATCCGCGCCACGTCGCAGCGCGCCTGCTCGGTCAGAAATTCGGCATGGGTGGCGAGCTGCCCGACGTGGCGGCGCATCATGGTCATGAAAATGCCCGGGCCACGGCGCAGCGCGGCCACCGCGCGGGCCAGGGTGGAGGGCGGCGAGCCGATCAGGTTGGCGCGGTGCTGGCGATAGAGCACGACCGGTTTCGGGTCGATCAGCACGACCCCGCCGCATGCGGTGATCACGATATAGCTCCACCAATCATGCACCGTGCCGGGCGGGCCGGGGATGCGCGCGACCAGGTCGGCCGCCGCCCGGTTCATCACCATCGTGTTGCCATGCACGATGTTCTGCGTGAGGCTGGCGGGAAACCCGGGCTTGTCGCCCGGCAGGATCGACAGATTATGGCCCTGCAGATGCTCATCGACCAGATACTGCCGGGCGCAATACAGCATGGCCTGGTTGCCGGCGGTCTTCAGCGCGGCCCGGGCGCGCGCGAGTTTATCAGGAAGCCAGACGTCGTCCTGATCCGCGAAGGCAACCGCATCGGCGTCCGCCGCTTCGGGCAGCAGGGACAGGAAGCTCTGCGCCGCGCCGAGATGCGCGCCTGATCCGGCGGTTTCCCGGCACCGGGCGGGGCCGATCTTCGCCGTAAAACGGGCCATGATATCACGGGTATCGTCGGTCGAACCGTCATCGCGCCATATCACGCGCCAGTCGCTGTCGGTCTGGCGCTCGAAACTCTCCAACTGCTCGGGCAGGAAGTGTGCGCCGTTGTAGGTCGAGAGCAGGATCGCGATCATGGCGAGCGGTCGGCCTGGAGCATGGCGGTGATCACCCGCTGCGTCGCATCGTGCCAATCGGGCAGACGCAAGCCGAACACCGTGGCGAGTTTGCCGCCATCCAGCCTGGAATCGGCGGGGCGCTTTACCGGTGTTGGCCAGTCGGCGGTGGTGATCGCGGTGACCGCCGGGCGGGTTTCGCCCTCGGCGGCGGCGATGTCGAAGATCGCCTCGGCAAACCCGTGCCAGGTGGTCTCGCCACGATTGGTCGCATGGAAAATGCCCTGGAACGCGGATTGCCAGCCGCCATCCTGGATCTGCCCGGCGATGGTCAGGATCGCCGCCGCCAGATCTTCGGCCGCCGTCGGTGTGCCGCGCTGATCGCCCACCACACGTAACGCACTGGTCTTGCGCGCGGCGTTGATCATGGTGCGTGCGAAATTCCGGCCACGGGCGGAAAACACCCATGATGTGCGCAGGACCATCGCCATCGCGCCCGACTCGAGCACCGCGCGCTCGCCGGCTTCCTTGCTGGCGCCATACACGCCCAGCGGCGCGACCGGATCGGTTTCGACATAGGGCGCACCCTTGTCGCCATCGAACACATAGTCGGTCGAGATATGAATGAGCGGAATCCCGGCATCGCGGCAGAGACCGGCCAGAATCGCCGGCCCGTCCCGGTTCGCACGAAACGCCGCCTCGTGGTTCTGCTCGGCCGCGTCCACCGCCGTCCACGCCGCGGCGTTGATCACCAGCGCCGGGGCGACAGCGGTGAAACACGATGTGATCGTCACCGGATGCTCGAAATCGAAGACCGGCCGGCCCACCGCCTGATACGCACGCCTCGACTGCGCCGCCAGCGCCATGCCCAATTGCCCGGTCGCGCCGGTGATCAGGATCGGGCGATCGGCCATGTCAGGCATGAAACCAGTGTTCGCACGCGGCGAGACGCGGCAGCAGCACATCCTTGTCCGACAGGACCGCCTGCCCGGGCGGGGCCGGCCAAGGCAACGCAAGGTCGGGGTCGTTCCAGATCACACCGCGTTCGGAGGCTTTGTCGTAGCCGGCGGTCACCTTGTAGATCACCTCGGTATCCGGCTCGAGCGTGCAGAACCCGTGCAGGAAACCGCCGGGGATCCATAATTGCCGCCCGTTGGCGGCCGATAGCTCGGCCGCGACGAATGTGCCGAAATCCGGCGAGCCCTTGCGAATATCGATCGCGACATCCCAGATCGACCCCCGCACGCAGCGCACCAGCTTGCCCTGGACGTACGGTGCCACCTGGCAATGCAGGCCTCGGATCGTGCCGGTCTGGGCGGAATAGGAATGATTGTCCTGCACGAACGCATGATGAAAGCCGAGCGAAGCCAGCTTGGCCTGATTCCAGCTTTCACTGAACCAGCCACGCTGATCGGCAAACCGCGGCGGTGAGATCAGCAGAACATCCGCAATCGCCTGTGGCTCGATCATGGGTGCATCCCATCCGCCAGTTCGATCAACACCCGCCCCAGCTCCGTCTTGCCCAGTTTCAAAGCCCGCCCCCGCAACGTCGCCGCATCGATGAAGCCCATCCGGAACGCGACCTCCTCCGGACAGCCGACCAGATTGCCCTGCCGCTGCTGGATCGTCTGCACGAAGGTGGCCGCCTGCAACAAAGAGTCCGGCGTGCCGGCATCCAGCCACGCTGTACCGCGTCCCAATCTTTCGACGTGCAACGAGCCGTTTTCAAGATAAATCCGGTTAAGATCGGTGATCTCCAGCTCGCCGCGCGGCGACGGGCGGATCGCATGGGCAAACTGCGTCACCCGATCATCATAGAAATACAGCCCGGTCACCGCCCAGTTCGACGACGGGACTGCCGGCTTCTCGACAATCTCGACCGCCCTTCCCGCATCATCGAAGCGTACCACACCATAACGCTCCGGATCGCGCACCTGATAGGCAAACACCGTCGCCCCCTCCGGCCGCGCCGCCGCCGCCCGCAACGAGACCGACAAATGATCCGCATGGATCAGATTATCGCCCAGCGCCAACGCACACGCCTGCCCCGCCAACCAGGCCTCGCCGATCAGAAACGCCTGCGCCAAACCATCCGGCGACGCTTGCTCGGCATAGGTGATCGTGACACCGAACTGCTCCCCATCCCCCAACAAACGCCGAAACTGCGGCAAATCCGCCGGCGTCGAAATCAACAGAATGTCCCGAATGCCCGCCAACAACAAAGTCGATAACGGATAATAAACCATCGGCTTGTCATAAACCGGCAACAACTGCTTCGACGTCGCCTGCGTCGTCGGATGCAACCGCGTCCCCGACCCACCGGCCAGGATAATGCCCTTGGTGATCATGGTGAGAGGACGGTGCTGGTCGCGAGGAACGCCGGGGCTTCGCCCCAGACCCCACCAAGGGGCAGCGCCCCTTGGTGGGGCTTGGGGCGAAGCCCCGACTTTCTGGCGATCAGCACCGTCCTCATGCCGCGGTCCCCAGGCGTTGGCCGGCGTAGCGTGCGGCGCGGATGGGTTGCCACCAGGCGGTGTGGCCGAGGTACCAGTCGATGGTGCGGGCGATGCCGGTTTCGAAATTATGGGTGGCGTGCCAGTGGAGGGCGGTTTCGGAGGTGGTGGGGTCGATTTCGTAGCGGAAATCGTGACCGGGCCGATCGGTGACGAAGCGGATCAGGCGGCTGCGCGGGCCGGCGGGGTCGGGGATTTTTTCGTCGAGGATGCGGCAGATGGTGGTGACGACGTCGAGGTTGGTGCGGGGCTGCCGGGCGCCGATGGCGTAGGTGGCGCCGGGTGTGCCGTTGAGGGCGATGAGCGCGAGGGCTTCGGCGTGGTCATCGACGAACAGCCAGTCGCGCATATTCGAGCCATCGCCGTATACGGGCAGGGGTTTGCCGTCCAGGGCGTTGAGCAGGACGAGCGGGATGAGTTTTTCCGGGAACTGCCAGGGGCCGTAGTTATTGGTGGTGTTCGAGACGATGGTTGGCATGCCGTAGGTGTGGTGCCAGGCGCGCACCAGATGATCGGACGCGGCTTTGCTGGCGGAGTAGGGGCTGCGCGGATCGTAGGGTGTGGTTTCGGTGAAGGGCGGGTCGGAGGCTTCGAGCGCGCCGAACACTTCATCGGTCGAGATGTGGTGGAACCGGAAGGCGGATTTGCGTGGTTCGGGCAGGGCTGACCAGTAGGTGCGTGCAGCTTCGAGCAGGATGAAGGTGCCGGTGATATTGGTATTGATGAAATCGGCCGGGCCATCGATCGAGCGATCGACGTGGGATTCCGCGGCGAGGTGCATGACCAGATCGGGCTGGTGGGTGGCGAAGGTGCTGCGCATGGCGGCGGCATCGGTGATATCGGCGCGGATCAACGTATGGCGCGGGTTGGAGCGTGCGGCGTCGAGCGCGTCTTCGGATGCGGCATAGGTCATTTTGTCAATGTTGATAACATCATGACCGGTCGTTGCGATCAGGTGGCGGATCACCGCGGAACCGATGAAGCCGCAGCCGCCGGTAATCAAAATCTTCATATAAAATACCCAGTTTGTCTGGCGTGATGCGATTGATTGGTCGTTAGGGTGGAGGAAGAAAGCCTTAAGGGTTGTTTAAGCAGGCCCGGTAAAATTGTGCAACGCAATGTCGGTTTTTGCGACGCCAAACCGGCCGGCAAGGCTGGCGAGGTCGCTGGTCTGGCGATGCCGTGCCGCCTCATCGAGATCCAGTTTTACGGCAGCGATTTTGTGTATGCGCGCGATTTCCTCGAGATGGCGCCGGGCATCGAGGGCTGCGGTGATGCCGCGCTCATGGCGGCGGTGGATGTTCAGGGGTTCGGCGAGCCAGATGACGCTGGCATCGGTCGCGGTCAGAATTTCGAGATAGAGCCGCCAGTCGCCGGCGAGTCTCCATTCCGCAAGGTCGGGCCCGAGGCGGTCGAGTGCCGCGAGCAGGGCGCTGCGGCGGAACAGGACGCCGCTGACGTTCAGGATGAGGTTGCGGGTGGCGAGAAAGCGGGTGGCGAAATCCCGTCCGCTCGTCACGAAGGACCGATCGAGGTCCGGCGCACCGGATTCGACGTAGTAGTTCTGATAGTCGGGCATCAGGATTTTGCCGGTGGCGTCGATCGCGCGGGAATCGGTGATCGCCATCACGGCGTCGGGCGCGTGCATGAGGGCATCGGCGAGGCGGCCGATCATGCGGGGGTCGGCCTGATCATCGGCTTCGGCGATCCACAGGAAGTCTCCGGTCGCAAGGCTAGCCGCGCGCCGCCATTGCGCGAACACCGAACCGCCGTTGCTGGCATTGCGATGCAGCGTGATCGCGCGCCGCCAGTCAGCGGCGATGCGCAGGGCTTCGGCGACCGAGCCATCGGTCGAGGCGTCGTCGAGCAGCAGGACTTCAGTGAGCGGATAGGTCTGGCCGAACACCGAGCCGAGCCGGTCGGCAAGGTAGTCACGGTAATTATAGCTCAGCACGGCGCATGAGATGCTGACGAGGCTGGGGTGGGCGATGCGGAGCAGCTTCGCGGCGTAGGTCGGGAAATCGAAATGCCGCTCGGCAATCGCGGCGAGGCGCCGGCGGTCGGCTTCGAGGGCGGTATGATCGAGCCGGTCGAGGATGGCGGTTGCGAAGGCGGTGACATCGCCCATCGGCACCGCGGCGCCGGTTTTGCTCGCCCGCAGCAGGTCGGGGATGCCGCCGGCACCGTCGAAGGCGATGCTCGGCACGCCGGCGGCCATCGCTTCGATCACGGTGCTCGGCAGCGGGTCCTCGCGTGAGGTGAGGGCGTAGAGGTCCGCACCGGCGTAGGCGGTCGCGACGTCATCGTCGAAAGCCACCATATGGAACCGGCCGGTGGTGGCGGCGGCGGCGATTTCGAGGCTGAGGTAGTCGCGAATCCACAGATGCGCCTCGCCCATCCAGAAGAAATGCACGTCCTCGCGCACTGCCGCGATCTGGCGAAACACCTGCAGGAACAGGTCGAACCCTTTGCGCAGATCGGCGAAGCCGACGCCGAGCACGACGTAATCGCTGGCTTCGAGGGCGTGGTGCGTGCGGAATGCGGCGCGCGCGGCGTTGGAAAACCGGACACCCTGGTAGTTGCCCTGCGCCAGGACGTGCAGGTTCGGCGGTGTCAGTTCGAGGGCGGTGCACAGCGCATCGCGCACGAAGGCCGATGAGAATACCGTGGCGCGGGCGGCGGCCATGCCCTGGCGGGTGACGCCGCGCAGCGCGCGTTCCTGCACCAGGCGCGGCATTTCGTGGATCAGCAGGGTGGCGGCGATGCCGGCCTGGGCGAGCAGGGTGCAGACGCGCGAGGAGGCGGCGCTGTTGACGATGGCGCAGGCGATGCCCCGGGCGCGGTAGCGGGCGATATGTGCGAGCAGCGCGCCTTCGTCGGGTGCGACATCGGTGATGCCCTCGGCCTGATAGGCGCCGATCAGTTCGCCGCCGCCGAGCAGCAGGATGCGTGGCACGATACCATGCTGGCGCCGCAGCGTGCGCGCGAGGTGCAGCAGCAGCAACTGGGCGCCGTGGTTGAGCGCGTCATGGCCGACCAGCAGGATGTTGCGCGCGGTGTCGCTGTCCTGCAGCCCGGTTGCGGCGCGGCCGGTGGCGTTGAGGAATGCGGCGCCGAAATGCAGGTCGGGTTCGAGATAGGCCCCTTCCGCCCATTCGTTCCACGCATTGATGCAGACGATCGCCTCGCCGAACACCGGCCGGCGGCGCGCGCGGTCGATCAGGCTGGCGAGCCAGGTTTGATAGGCGGTGGGGGTCGCGTTATGCAAAATCACGCCGCCTTTGCCTTCGCGCCGCGCATCGTTGTCCCAACCCGGCACAACGGTGCGGATCAGCGGATAGGCGGGGTCGGGCGCCGCGAGCGAGATGGCGGCAATATCGTCGTAGGTGAACACGTCGCTGGTGAATTCGGGGTCGAAATTGTCGAGCGTCGCGTTGATCTTTGGCGCATCGACCACGAGTTTGTGGGGCGGGAATTCCACCGCGCCGTCCAGCCCGTGGCGGGTCGGGTCGTAATCGTGAAAGCTCTGCGCCATGAACAGCAGCGGGTTTTCGCCGTGGCGTTCCCTGAACAGGGCGCGCCACCGCCCGATCGTGGCCGGCCCGTCCGGGATCAGGGCGGCGCGATAGATCATCAACAGCGGGCGGCCTTCGAGGCGGATGTAGCGCGGGTCGGCGAAATGCCTCGCCAGATCGTCGACAAGGGCGATATCGTCCTCGGGTTCATAGTCCTGGGCCAGCAGGATTTCGCGTTCCTGGCCGTCCCACCGGCGGGTCCAGTTTTCATTGGCCCACATCAGGCAGAATTTCGTATCGAGCGTGGGATCGCCGAGCAGGCGTTCCAGCGGGTTTTCCAGCAGCCGCCTGCGGTTGAACCAGTAGTAATAGAACACGAAGCCGCCGATGCCGGCCGCGCGCGCCAGTTCGATCTGGCGGGGCAGGATGGCCGGGTCCTGCAGCGAATAATATCCCAGATCGCGCGGCACGCGGGGCTGGTAATGGCCGGCGAAGCGCGGGGTGGCCCGGGCGAGGTTGGTCCAGTCGGTAAAGCCGGTGCCCCACCAGGCGTCGTTTTCCGGGATGGCGTGAAATTGCGGCAGGTAATAGGCGAGCAGCGTCGCGAGACGCGGCGCGCCGGCGGGCAGGGGCTGGATGGTTTCGAACGCGGGTGAGGGCCGTGTGGCGCTGCGGACCGCGCCGGCCATCAGGCGCTCCCGCTCGGGGCGTTTCGGCAGAAACCGTCCGCCCCGGTTCGCGATGTAGTGCAGGAGCGGGTTCTGCCCGCCGATATCCTCGGCGTAGCGGCCGCGGTAGAAGGCCGTGTCGAAATCGGGCGACGGGTCGCGTGATTCGACCACGCCGAAGGCACAGAAATGTTCGAACGGGTCGGATTTGGTCGCTGCGACGTCCGGGTTCTGTTCGAGATACCAGGTCGGGTTGAACACCGGCACCGGGCTCACCTGGCCGGTCCGCCGGCGGTTCAGGAAATCGGCGAGGGCGAGGTGTGATTGCGGCACGCCATAGGCCTCGCGATACCACAGCGCGTGGAACATCGGCGATGGGTCGCGGCCCTCGCGATCACCGAACTCGATGTAATGGACCAGCGGGTTGAGGTCGGCGGCGGCGATGTCCGGGTTCGTGTTGCGATAATAATCGGGATCGAAATACGGATTGGGCTTGCGCCCGTTGCGCCAGCCGATCACGCAGAAATGCACGATCGGCTCGGCATCCGTCGGCAGATCGGGGCGCTGGGCGGTATAGAATCCGGTGTCGAACAGGCCGCTGGCTAGGATGATTGCGATCTCGCGCGCCAGTTCCGGCGCGATATCGACGAGCCGAGGTCCGGTCTGGTCCATTCTAGCGAATCCGCTCCCTGATCACACTTTTCTCATTTTCCATCACCCAATCCAGTTTATAACACATTTCGATCGAATTGTCAGGGGGACGTCGCGGCGCGCGCTGGCGGCCGCAGCGCGAGGCCGAGCCGTGATTCCAGCGCGCGCCCCAGCGCCAGCATCGGTGCCTCGTCGAACAGGCGGCCCCAGAGGCTGGAGGCATGCGGCACATGATGCGTCGGCGCATCGGTCGCGATGCGGGTGCCGGCCAGCGTATCGGCGATCCGGCTCGGTGAGGCGATGAAGCCGGAGGGCAGGCACAGGCAGGGGTGGCCGGTGAAATTGGTGATCCCGAGCATCGGGCCGGCCAGGGCGGGCCCGATCATGACATCGACCGTGGTGAACAAGGCGTCCATCGCGATCATCACGCGGCGGCGCAGCCGGTCGAGCTGGATATGATCGACCGCGGAGAGAAACCGCGCCATGCGGAACTGGTTCGGCCAGGCATCGGCATCCTGCCAGGTCAGCAGATCGTCGCGATCGCTCAGCGTCAGCGGCTCGAACAGGGCCGCGGCTTCGGCCATCAGGATCGAGGTCAGGCTGTCGTACGGCAGGTCGGGCCGGGTCAGCGCGACCAGGTGCACGCCCAGCGCCCGGCAGTGTTCGAGAATCGCCCGATCCTGATCGAGCGCGCCCTCACCCTCGACATCGGCGGGGAAATACCCGACCCGCAACGTGGCGAGATCACGCGCCAGATCGCCGCCGAACGGCGCCTCGATGCTGGACACATCGCTGGGATCGGCGCCGTTGATCACCGCCATCACGAGCGCGCAATCATCGACGCTGCGGCCGATCGGGCCGATCTTGTCGAGGCTGGGGCACAGCGACATCACGCCGCTGCGCGCAACCCGGCCGAAACTCGGCCGCAGGCCGACCGTGCCGCAGCGGGTGGAAGGCGACACGATCGAACCATAGGTCTCGGTGCCGAGCGAGAATCCGCACAGCCCTGCCGCGGTGGCCGAGGCGGAACCGGCCGACGAGCCCGATGACCCTTCCTCGGGATTCCACGGGTTGCGGGTTCGCCCGCCGTGCCAGAGATCGCCATAGGCCAGCGCGCCGACGGTGGATTTGCCAAGAATGATCGCCCCGGCGTCGCGCAGGCGCCGCACCACGATGGCGTCGGTCACCGGCACGCGCCCCTCGAACGGCTCGGCGCCCCAGTCGGTCGCGAGACCGGCGGTGTCGATGATGTCCTTGCACGCATAGGGAATACCGTGCAGCGGTCCCGCCCAGTCGCCCTTTGCAGCGCGCGCATCGAGCGCCGCCGCCTCATCGAGGGCCGTGGGATTGAGCCGCGCATAGCACTGCAGCACGGGGTTCTGCTGTGCGATCCGGTCCAGATAGATCCGCGTCAGCCGCGTCGCGGTCAGCGATCCCGCGCGGATCCAGCCGATCTGCGCGGTGATCGGCGCGAAGGCGATATCGGCATCGTCGTCCGGCAGCGGCAGCGCGCGGCGCGGCAGGTGCAGCGGTGCCGGTTCGGGCATGCGAAACCCCGGCAGCCGGGGGTCGAACACCGTCGCCGGCGGCATATCCTCGTCATCGCGGTTGCGGCGCATGGTATCGGCGCGGCGCGCGGCGGCAAGGCCGATCTGCTCGGCGATTTCGGCAGCCACCAGCGCGCGCTCCGCCGGCGTGTAGGATACGCCGACCACGCGTTCCGCCGCCTCGATATCCTGTGCCGTCACGATCGGCTTTGCCGCTTGATCCATATTTGCTCCTGCACCCTCTGCAACGGTAGCATAGGGGCGTTGCGGATCGCGGCAAGCGGGCCATGTCGCGCCCATGGAACAATTCACGCCCACGCGCGCCGCCGGCCTCGCCCGCCTCGCCGCGTTTCTGCCCCACGCCGGCCGCGCCTATGCCGAGGGCCGCAACACCGACCCCGGACCCGGCCGGCACAGCGCGGTTTCCCACCTCTCGCCCTATCTGCGCCACCGCCTGATCACCGAAGCCGAGGTGACACAGGCGGCCTTTGCCGCCCATGGCGAGGCGGCGATGAAATTCATCGAGGAGGTTTGCTGGCGCGGCTATTGGAAAGGCTGGCTGGAGCATCGCCCCGCGGTCTGGGCGCATTATCGCGCCGGGCTGCGCCGGGGCGAGAACCGGCTGGCCACGTCCGGCGGCCTGCGCCGCGCATTTCACGATGCCTGCGCGGGGCAGACCGGTATCGATTGTTTCGATGCCTGGGCACAGGACCTGGTGGCCCATGGTTATCTGCACAACCACGCGCGGATGTGGTTCGCCTCGATCTGGATCTTCACGCTGCGCCTGCCGTGGGAACTCGGGGCTGATTTCTTTCTGCGCCATCTGCGCGATGGCGATGCGGCGTCGAACACGCTGTCGTGGCGCTGGGTCGCCGGCCTGCACACGCCGGGCAAACACTACCTCGCCCGGGCCGAAAACATCGCGCGCTACACCAACGCGAGGTTCGATCCGCGTGGCCAGCTCGACGAAACCGCCGCGCCGCTGACCGAGGAAATCCCGCCGCCACGGCCGGTGCCGCCAGTGTTCGACAAGCCGATCACCGGCGATGTCGCGCTGCTGCTCCACGACGATGATTGCGACCCCGGCAGCCTCGATCTCGCCGGATGCACTGTGCGCGCGGTGGCCGGTCTCGCGATGCCGGCGCCGCGCGCGACACGTGGCGTCGCCCCGGCGGTTGCCGCCTTCGCCCATGGCGCGGTCGAGGATGCGCTCTGCTGTGCCGAGCGCCGGTTCGGCGTCGCGGCGGTGCGGCTCGACGACAGTGCGGACATTGCCGTCTGGGCGTCCGGGCACGATCTGCCGGTGATCACACCCTACGCACCGGTCGGCCCGGTCGCCGATGCGCTCGCGGTTCTGCCAACGCCACCCCGCGCGGTGCCGCGCGCCTGGGATCGCCATGTCTGGCCCCATGCGACCAAAGGGTTCTTCCAGCTGCGTCAACACATCCCGGCTTATCTGGCCAGCGCACCGATGGGCTCCTGATCGTCGATCTCGTTGCCGCCATCCTGGCGGTACGGCAGCATGCGACCATGAACGACCCGATCGGTTTTCTGGCATCCCGCACCGGGCGCTATTCCGGTCCCGGCATCGCGCACGACACGCGGGCGTTCACCGGTGTTCTGATCATCGTTCCGCCGCTGAGCCCGCCCAGGTGACGCAATCGTGGCCGCGAAGTCGGGTCGAACTGAAGAAAGTTTTCATATGAGCAATGAACGACGGGTCTTCCCCACCCTGCCTATCCGGTAGTGGCAACGCGCCCCGCGCCCGTGCGTCACACCACCATCGTACCGCCGTCGATGGCGAGGATCTGGCCGGTGATGTGGCCGGAGGCTGCCGAGCAGAACAGCAGGGCGGCGCCTTTGAGATCGTCGTTATTGCCCAGTTTGCCGAGTGGCGTGTGGTGCAGAACCTGTTTTTCGAACTGGCCGAGAATGCCCTTGGTCATTTTCGAGGGGAAGAACCCGGGGGCGATGGCGTTGACCGTAATGTTGTGCGGCCCCCATTCGGCGGCGAGCGCGCGGGTCAGGTTCACCACCGCGCCTTTCGATGTGTTGTAGGGAATGGTGCCGGTAATATCCGGGTGGTGCCCGCGCAGCCCGGCGATCGAGGCGATGTTGAGGATTTTGCCGGCGCGGCGGGGGATCATCGAGCGGCGGGCGATCTCCTGGGTCAGGAAGAACAGATGATTGACGTTGAGGTTCATCACCCGTGCCCAGGCGTCCGGGGTGACGTCGGTGGCGGGCGCACCCCAGGTGGCGCCGGCGTTGTTGACCAGGATATCGACCTCGCTGTGCAAGGCGAGCACGGCATCCGCCAGCGCTTTCGGCCCTTCGGGCTTGCCGAGATCGGCGACATGCGCGGTCGCGGCGATGCCTTTGCTTGCCAGATGGCGTACCGCCTCGTCCAGCTCGTCGGCCTTGCGGGCGGAAATCGCGATGGTCGCGCCGTATTCGCCCAGCGCCTCGGCGATCTGCAGCCCCAGCCCGCGGGAGCCGCCGGTGATCAGCGCGCGTTTGCCGGTCAGGTCGAACAGGGATTTCAGTGCGGTCATTTCGTTTCCTCGGTTGGTTTTCCGCCCCCGTCTTGGGACGCATATTGACGGGCGCGATACGCTCCTATCCTATAGCGTTCAAGTCCTGGCGTGAACCGGGGCGCCAATTCGGAGGAAACGACTCATGAGTGCCGCCCAAGCGCCGTTTCAGTATCAGTTGTTGATCAAACAGATCCTGAAAATGCCGATCGCGCAGGCCAGCCGGCGGCAGATCGTGTATCGCGGCGACCTGCGCTTGACCTATCCGCAGTTCGTCGAGCGGGTGCACCGGCTGGGCGGCGCGCTGGCGGCGCTGGGGGCCGGCATGGGCAGCCGGGTCGCCGTGATGGATTGGGACAGTCACCGCTATCTCGAATCCTATTTCGCGGTGCCGATGCTGGGATCGGTGCTGATGATGGTCAACATCCGCCTCAGCCCCGACCAGATCGCCTACACGATCGATCACTCCGGCGCGGAAATCCTGCTGGTCAATGTCGATTTCCTGCCGGTGCTCGATGCGATCCGCGATCGATTGCCGAAATTGCGCGCCGTCGTGGTGATGAGCGATGCTGGCGCACCGCCCGCCGTAGCCGGCAGCGCAGGCGAGTACGAAACCCTGCTCGCGGCGGCGCCGGCCCACCGGGATTTCCCCGATTTCGATGAAAACACCCAGGCCACCACCTTCTACACCACCGGCACCACCGGCCTGCCCAAGGGGGTGATGTTCAGCCACCGTCAATTGGTGCTGCACACGCTGGCGCTGATGTCGACGCTGATGATGGCCGGGTTGAACGGGCGGATTTCGCGCGAAGACGTCTATATGCCGCTCACGCCGATGTTTCATGTCCACGCCTGGGGTTTTCCCTATGTCGCGACCATGATGGGGATGCAGCAGGTCTATGTCGGGCGATTCCTGCCGGACATGGTATGCCATCTGCTGCGGACCGAACGGGTCACCGTGTCGCATTGCGTGCCGACCATCATGCACATGATCCTCAATGCGCCGGCGGCGAAGGATATCGACTTCACCGGTTGGCGTGTGATCATCGGCGGCTCCGCTCTGCCGCGCGCGCTGTGCGAGGCGGCGCTGGCCCGTGGTGTCGATATCTACGCCGCCTACGGCATGTCGGAAACCTGCCCGATCATGACGATGACGCAACTGCGCGGCGATATTCTCGATACCGAACCCGATCGCCCCGAGGCCGAGATCCGCATGCGTCTGGCCGCCGGCATGCCCGGCGTGCTGTGCGAGGTGCGGGTGGTCGATGAAGCGATGAACGATGTGCCGCACGACGGTACCTCGGTCGGCGAGGTGGTGGCCCGGTCACCCTGCCTGACGCCGGGTTACGCCGGCAATGCCGAGGCCTCGGCCGCGCTGTGGCGCGGCGGCTGGCTGCATACCGGGGATATCGGCACGATGGATCGCGACGGGTTTCTGCGCATCGTCGACCGGGTCAAGGATGTCATCAAAACCGGCGGCGAGTGGATCTCCTCGATCGGGCTCGAAGACATCGTGCTGACCCATCCCGCGATTTCCGAGGTCGCGGTGGTCGGCATCGCCGATGAGCGCTGGGGCGAACGTCCGGTCGCCTTCGTGGTCGCGAAACCCGATCACCTGGTCGATGAGGAAGCGGTGCGCGCCCATGTGCGCGCCCATGCCGATGCCGGGGCGATTTCCCGCTTCGCCGTGCCGGACCGCATCATCGTGGTCGATGCGCTCGATAAAACCTCGGTCGGCAAGCTTGACAAGAAGGTAATGCGCACAAAAGCCACCGCGATGGTCACGCCGGTCAGCGCCTGACCGGAGTGCAAGCCTCGGGTTCGCGGGCGGGGGCTTGCCTTTGGGGCAGGTTGGAGCGCATTCAGGCACGATCTGTTTCCTGTGAACGATACCAAGACGAAAGCAATCAATCGCCATGAAGCTGCATGAGGTTCACGTCCATCCTTCCAAATCGCTGCTCAGGCGTGACGATCAGCTGGCGTGGAAAATCGCCGGCGTCGCGGCGGACAAGGTGGCGGTGGAAAAAGACGTCACCGCCATGATCATCAACCGCATCATCGACAATGCCGCGGTCGCGATCGCCTCGATCAATCGTGGCCCGGTGGTCTCGGCACGCGGCATGGCGCTCGGCCATACCAAGCGCGGCGGCGCGACGCTGTTCGGCCTGCCCGGCCGCAAGACGGTCAGCCCCGAATGGGCCGCCTGGGCCAACGGCACCGCGGTGCGCGAACTCGACTATCACGACACGTTTCTCGCCGCCGACTACTCGCATCCCGGCGATAACATTCCGCCGATCCTCGCGGTCGCGCAGGCGATGGAGCGCACCGGGCGCGACCTGATCCGCGGCATCGCCACCGGCTATGAAATCCAGATCGATCTGGTCAAGGCGATCTGCCTGCACGAGTGGAAAAAAGACCATATCGCGCATCTCGCACCGGCCCAGGCGGCCGGCATCGGCGCGCTGCTCGGCCTCAAGCAGGAGGTGATCTTTCAGGCGGTGCAACAGGCGGTGCATGTCAGCTTCACCACCCGCCAGTCGCGCAAGGGCGAAATCAGTTCCTGGAAGGCGTTCGCCCCCGCCCATGCCGGCAAGCTCGCGATCGAGGCGGTCGATCGCGCGATGCGCGGCGAAGGCGCGCCGAGCCCGGTGTATGAAGGCGAAGACAGCGTGATCGCCTGGATGCTCGGCGGCAAGAACGCGGTGTATCACGTGCCGCTGCCCGAAAAGGGCGAGCCGAAACGCGCCATTCTGGACAGCTACACCAAGGAGCACTCGGCGGAATATCAGAGCCAGGCGCTCATCGACCTCGCATTCCGGATGCGCGAAAGTATCGAGGATTTCAACGCGATCAAAAAAATCATCATTCACACCTCGCATCACACCCATTACGTGATCGGCACGGGTGCCAACGATCCGCAGAAAATGGACCCGAAGGCCTCGCGCGAGACGCTCGATCATTCGATCATGTATATCGTTGCCGTGGCGTTGCAGGACGGCAGTTGGAGCCATGTCGACAGCTATGCACCGCAGCGCGCCCAGCGGGCCGATACCGTGGCGCTGTGGCACAAAATCGAAACCCGCGAAGATAAGGAATGGACGCGCCGGTATCACACGGCCGATCCCAGCGAAAAAGCGTTCGGCGGGCGGATCGAAATCCAGTTCAAGAACGGCAAGACGCTGATCGATGAAATGGCGGTGGCCAACGCCCATTCGCTCGGGGCGCGTCCGTTCGGCCGGAAGGACTACATCCATAAATTCGAAATGCTGACAGCGGGGCTCATCTCGCCGCGCGAATCCGCACGGTTTCTCGAGGCGGTGCAGGAATTGCCGAAAATTCCGGCAGGCGAGCTCGATCGTTTGAACGTGGCCGTGCCCGGCGGGGCCCTGGTCGAAAGCAAGCCCGGTATTTTCTGAGCGGCCGACCCCGCTCGACCAGGTGAGTGAAAGGATGATGCAATGAACGAGGCGGTTTTACCGAAGCCGAAAAAATCGGTCGCTCTCTCCGGGGTCGCCGCCGGCAACACGGCGTTGTGCAGCGTCGGGCGCACCGGCAATGATCTGCATTATCGCGGCTATGATATTCTCGATGTGGCGGAGAGCTGCACCTTCGAGGAGATCGCCCATCTGCTGGTGCACGGCACGCTGCCGAACCAGGCGGAGCTGCGCGCCTATCAGACAAAGCTCATGCAGTTGCGCGGCATTCCGGCCGCGGTGCGCCGCGTGCTCGAGGCGATGCCGGCCGCCGCCCACCCGATGGACGTGATGCGCAGCGCCGTCTCCGCCCTCGGCTGCGTGCTGCCCGAGGCGCATGACCACAACCAGGCCGGCGCACGCGACATCGCGGACCGGTTGATGGCCTCGCTCGGCTCTATGCTGCTCTATTGGTATCACTACGCGACCAATGGAAAACGGATCGACGTCGAAACGGACGATGCCTCGGTCGGCGGCCATTTCCTGCATCTGCTGCACGGCAAGGCGCCGGACGAACTCTGGGTGCGCGCGATGCACACCTCATTGATCCTGTACGCCGAGCATGAATTCAACGCCTCGACCTTTGCGGCACGCGTCGTCGCCGGTACCGGGTCTGACATGTATTCCGCAATCACCGCCGGCATCGGCGCCCTGCGCGGCCCCAAGCACGGCGGCGCCAATGAAGCGGCGTTCGACATCCAGAAACGCTATGCGACGCCCGATCAGGCGGAAGCCGACATCCGCCGCCGTGTGGAGGCGCGCGAGGTGGTTATCGGCTTCGGCCATCCGGTCTACACCGTGTCCGACCCGCGCAACGAGGTGATCAAGCGGGTTGCCCGCACGCTTTCCGAACACGCCGGCGCACCACGGATGTTTTCGATCGCCGAGCGCATCGAAAGCGTGATGCACGACGCCAAGAAAATGTTCCCCAATCTCGATTGGTTCAGCGCGGTGTCCTATCACATGATGGGCGTGCCGACCGCCATGTTCACCCCGCTGTTCGTCATCTCCCGCACATCGGGCTGGAGCGCGCATGTGATCGAACAGCGGATCGACAACAAGATCATCCGGCCCTCGGCCAATTACACCGGCCCGGAAGATCTGCAATTCGTTCCGATCGATCAACGGCATTGAGGATGGCAGCATGACCTATTTACGCGCCGACGATCTGCCCCACTGCCCGGCGGGCGAGCGGTTTCGCGCCTTGCTCGACCGTCCCGGCATTCTGCGCATTCCCGGTGCGCACAATGGCCTCGCCGCGCGTCAGGCCATGCGCGCCGGGTTCGAGGCGTGCTATCTCTCCGGCGCGGCGATGACCGCCTCGATGGGGCTGCCCGATCTCGGCATCATCACCGTCGATGAGGTTTGTTTCTTCGTCCGCCAGGCGGCGCGCGCATCGGGCCTGCCGGTGCTGGTCGATGGCGATACCGGCTATGGCGAAGCGCTCAACGTGATGCACATGGTGCGCAGCTTCGAGGATGCGGGGGCCGCTGCCGTGCATATCGAAGACCAGTTGCTGCCGAAGAAATGCGGCCATCTGAACGACAAGAAACTCGCGACCCCGCACGACATGGCAGCCAAGGTCGCCGCCGCCGCCCACGCGCGCCGCCACCTTTACATCATCGCCCGCACCGATGCGGCGGCGAGCGAAGGGATCGATGGCGCGGTGGCGCGCGCGAAGCTCTACATCGAAGCCGGCGCCGATGCGATCTTCCCCGAAGCCCTGCACAGTGCCGAGATGTTCCGCGAATTCGCCCGCCGCATGCCCGGCGTGCCGCTGCTCGCCAACATGACCGAATTCGGCCACACCCCGTTCTTCACCGCAGCCGAATTCGAGGCGATGGGGTTTCGCATGGTGATCTGGCCGGTCACTTCGCTGCGCGTCTCGGCCAAGGCGGTCGCGCGGCTGTACGACGCGATCAAGCAGGACGACGGTGCACAGAATTGCGTCGAAGCGATGCAGACCCGCGCCGAGCTTTACGAAACGATCGACTACGCCGGTTTCGAGGCGCTGGACGCAACGATCGTCAAGACGATCGTGCCGCAGGGCATGCCGCAGGCCTGAACAGGGACAGCATCATGGACGCCGTGACGGAGATGGATGCGACCAGCCCATTCGACTTATCCGAGGCGCAGCGCGCAATCGCCGAGATGGCCCGCAATTTCGCGGATGCCCGGCTCGCCCCGCACGCGCTCGATTGGGACGAGCGGAAATTTTTCCCGGTCGATGTCATCCGTGAAACCGCATCGCTCGGCATGGGCGGCATCTATGTGCGCGAAGCCAGCGGCGGCAGCGGCCTGAGCCGGCTCGACGCGGCACTGATTTTCGAGGCGCTGGCCACCGGCTGCCCTGCCATCGCCGCCTATATCTCGATCCACAACATGGTCGCCTGGATGATCGACCGCTACGGCGATCAATCCCAGCGCGACCGTTTCCTGCCCGATCTGGTCAGCATGAAAACGCTCGCGAGTTACTGCCTGACCGAGCCCGCCTCCGGGTCCGATGCGGCGGCGCTCACCACGCGGGCACAGTCCGACGGCGATGCCTATGTGCTCGACGGCACCAAGCAATTCATCTCGGGCGCCGGCGAGACCGATCTCTATCTGATCATGGCGCGCACCGGCGGCAGCGGGGCTGGTGGCGTGTCGTGCTTCATCGTGCCGCGCGATGCCGCCGGCCTGTCGTTCGGTGCCAACGAGCGCAAAATGGGCTGGAACGCCCAGCCGACCCGCCAGGTGCTGCTCGATGCGGTGCGCATCCCGGCCGCCAACCGGCTCGGCGGGGTGGGCGAGGGGTTCCGCATCGCCATGAGCGGTCTCGATGGCGGGCGGCTGAACATCGGCGCCTGTTCGCTCGGCGGTGCGCAGAAGGCGGTGGAGGCAACCATTGCCTACATGAAACAACGCACCGCCTTCGGCAAGCGGCTCGATGAGTTCCAGGCCCTGCAGTTCCGCCTCGCTGACATGGCAACCGAACTCGAAGCGGCGCGCGTCCTCCTGTGGTACGCCGCCGCGGCGCTCGACCGCCACGCGCCCAACGCGACATCGCTATGCGCCATGGCCAAGCGCGTCGCGACCGACACCGGTTTCGATGTCGCCAACCAGGCGCTGCAACTGCACGGCGGCTACGGCTATCTGGCCGACTACGGCATTGAAAAAATCGTGCGCGATCTGCGCGTGCATCAGATCCTCGAAGGCACCAACGAGATCATGCGCCTGATCGTCGCACGCGGCCTGATCGCGGACCGATGATGGACACGCCGGACGTCCTGATCCGCACGGCGGGCCGCTGGGGCCATATCACGCTCAACCGCCCGCGCGCCCTGAACGCGCTCAGCTACGCGATGTGCTGCGCGATCGACGATGGGCTCGCCGCCTGGCGCCGCGATGCCGCGATCATCGGCGTGCTGATCGATGGCGCGGGCGAGCGCGGTTTTTGCGCCGGCGGCGACATCCGCGCGCTGTACCACGCCGCCATCGGTGGCGAGGCCGCATCGTCGGATATTTTCTTCGCCCGCGAATACCGGCTGAATGCGCGGATCGCGGAGTTCCCGAAACCCTATGTCGCCCTGATGGATGGCATCACCATGGGCGGCGGCGTCGGGCTGTCGGCCCACGGGTCGCACCGCATCGTCACCGAACAAACATCGCTTGCCATGCCGGAAGTCGGTATCGGCTTCATCCCGGATGTCGGTGCCACCCATCTGCTCGGCCGTGTGCCAGATCACCTCGGCACCCATGTCGCCCTGACGGCAATGCGCCTCAGCGCCGCGGATGCGCTGGCGATCAACCTCGCCGATCATCAAATCCCCGCATCCCGCCTCGATGATCTACGCCGCGACATCTTCGCGGCCAACACGATCACCGAACTCGATCCGATCCTCCACCGATACGCCATCCCGCCGGAACCGAGTGCCCTGCTCGCCCAGCGCGACTGGATAAAAGATTGTTATCAATACGACTCGATAACGGAAATTCTCGGCCACCTCCGCACCGCCGGCCCTGCCGCTGCGGCCGCCGCTGCGACCATTGCCGCCCAGTCGCCAACCGCGGTTCGCCTCGCCCTGCGGGCGTTGCGGCAAGCCCGCGCGTTCGGCGCGCTCGAACCCTGCCTGCAACAGGAATATCGCCTCGCGGTGCGCTGTACCCGCGCCCATGATTTCATCGAAGGCGTGCGCGCCGCCGTGGTCGACAAGGATCGCAACCCGCAGTGGCAGCCGCGCTCCGACCATGAGATCGACGACGCCATGATCGATCATTATTTCGCGCCGCTCGGTGCCGCGGAGCTGCGTTTCGACTGACAAAAACCACGGGGGAAATCATGGCCATCATCGGGTTCATCGGCTTGGGCAACATGGGCGGGCCGATGGCGGCGAATCTCGTGCGCGCCGGCCATCATGTCCAGGGCTACGATCTGGTGCCCGCCGCCTGCACGGCCGCCGCAGCCCAGGGGGTTCGTATCATGCCTGACCTCGCCACCACCGCTGCCGGCTGCGATGCGGTGATCACCATGCTCCCCGCCGGCGCCGCGGTGCGCGCCCTCTACGAAGATCCGTCCGGGATTCTCGCTGCCGCGCCCGAAACCTGCCTGATGATCGATTGCTCGACCATCGATGTCGAATCCGCCTGCGCCGCGCACGCCATGGCGCAGCAATCCGGCCGGCGCGCGATCGATGCGCCGGTCTCCGGCGGCGTCGGCGGCGCGGTCGCAGCCACCCTCACCTTCATGGCCGGCGGCACCGAAGCCGCCTTCGCCGCGGCGCAACCCCTGCTCGCCGCCATGGGCAGCCGCGTGGTGCATTGCGGCGACGCCGGTGCTGGTCAGGCGGCGAAAATCTGCAACAACATGATCCTGGGGATCTCCATGATCGGCGTCAGCGAAGCCTTCGCCCTGGCCGACCGCCTCGGCCTCGACCGCCAGGCGCTGTTCGATGTCGCATCCACCGCATCGGGCCAGTGCTGGTCGCTCACCAGCTATTGCCCTGTGCCCGGTCCGGTGCCTTCCAGCCCGGCCAATCACGGCTACCGCCCGGGATTTTCCGCCGGCCTGATGCTGAAGGACCTGCAATTGTCGCAAACCGCCGCCGCCCAATCCGGCGCGGTGACCGAACTCGGCGCCCACGCCGCGCGCATGTATCAGGCCTTCGCCGAAGCCGGCCACGCGCAGGATGATTTCTCCGCGATTTTTCGCATGATCGCGGCACGGTCCGCGTCATGACCGGCTTCGCCGCCGCGCGGCACTTCCTGCTCGAACACCGCACCGATTACCAGGCTGCCTACACCGGCTTTCAACCGCCAGCGCCCGTGCCGTTCAACTGGGCGCTCGACTGGTTCGATGCCGTGCTCGCAACCGATGCCGCGCAGCGCGACCGCCCCGCCCTGCTGATCGATGATCCATCCAGTGGTGAGCAACTCAGCATCAGCTTCGCCGCCATGGCGGTGCGCTCCAACCAGGCGGCGAATTTCCTGCGCGGTCTGGGCGTTGCGCGCGGCGACCGCATCCTGCTGCTGCTCGGCAACATCGCGCCATTGTGGGAACTGATGCTCGCCGCCATGAAACTCGGCGCCGTCGTCATCCCCGCGACCGTGCTCCTCACCGCCGATGAACTGCGCGACCGCGTCGCGCGCGGCGGCAGCCGCTTCGTGGTCACCACGCCCGATCAGGTCGAAAAATACGAAGCTCTGGGCTTGAACACCGTCAACATCGTGGTTGATGGCGGCGATCGCCCCGGTTGGACACGCTACGCACCACAGGCGCACGAAACCAGCCTCGCCCCCGCCGGCGCCACCCAGGCCGATGACCCGCTGCTGCTCTATTTCACCTCGGGCACCACCGCGAAGCCAAAACTCGTTCTGCACTCGCATTATTCCTACCCGGTCGGCAGCCTGTCAACGATGTATTGGATCGGCCTGCAACCCGGTGATATCCATCTGAACATCTCCTCGCCCGGCTGGGCGAAACACGCATGGAGCAGTTTCTTCGCGCCCTGGAGCGCGGGTGCCACCATCTGCATCGTCCGCCAGATCAAATTCGATGCGCCCGCCCTGCTCGCCGCCATCGCGCGCTGCGCCGTCACCACGCTCTGCGCGCCACCCACGGTCTGGCGGCATCTGGTCCAGCACGATCTGCGCGCCCATCCCAATCGTCTGCGCGAAATCGTCAGCGCCGGCGAACCGCTCAACCCTGAAATCATCGAACAGATCCGCGCCGCCTGGGGCATCACCATCCGCGACGGCTACGGCCAGACCGAAACCACCGCGCAGATCGGCAATCCCCCCGGCGCGCCGGTCAAACCCGGCGCCATGGGCCGCCCGCTGCCCGGCTATCGCGTCGAATTGCGCGACGGCGCCGATGGTGTCGTGGGCGAGGGCGAGGTCGCGCTGGTCTGCACGCCATCCCGCCCGCTCGGCCTGATGCGCGGCTATCTCGACCCCGCAACCACCACCCTGTTCGGCGCCGACCAGCCCTGGTACCGCACCGGCGACGTCGCAACCATCGATGCCGATGGCTACCTCACCTTCGTCGGCCGCGCCGATGATGTGTTCAAATCATCCGACTACCGGATCAGCCCGTTCGAACTGGAAAGCGTCCTGATCGAACACCCATCCGTCGCCGAAGCCGCCGTGGTGCCGCGGCCGGATGCGGTCCGCCTCGCGGTTCCCGTCGCCTACGTCGCGCTGATCGCCGGCGCCCCGGCCGATGCCACGACCGCCCGCTCGATCTTTGCGCATCTGCAATCGCGCGTCGCACCATTCAAACGCATCCGTGCGCTGGTGTTCGTCGATGATCTGCCCAAGACCATCTCGGGCAAAATCCGCCGCGTCCAGCTCCGCGCGGACGAGGTCAGCGGCAGCCCGGCCGGCATCCGGTTCGACGAATCTATCCTCAACGACCCGCCTGGAGCCCTCCCATGAACCTGAATGGCAAAACCGCCCTGGTCACCGGCGGCGGCTCCGGCCTCGGTGAGGCGACCGTCGCCATGCTGGTCGACTCGGGCGCCCGTGTGCTGATCGCGGATATCGACGACGCCAAAGGCCGCGCGGCCGCCGCCCGCTTCGGGGCCGCCGCGCGGTTTCACCGCACCGATGTCGCAAGCGAGGCCGATGCGGCGGCAGCAATCGCCGAAGCCACCGCCACCTTCGGGGCGCTGCACATCCTGGTCAATTGTGCCGGCATTGCCCCCGGCGAACGCGTGCTGGGGCGCGACGCCCCGCACGATCTGGCGCGCTTCACCCGCGCCGTCACGATCAATCTGATCGGCACGTTCAACATGATCCGCCTCGCCGCCGCCGCCATGGCGGATCATCCGCCGGATGGCTCCGGCACGCGCGGCGTGATCGTCAACACCGCCTCGATCGCCGCGTTCGACGGCCAGATCGGCCAGGCCGCCTATGCCGCCTCCAAGGCCGGCGTCGTCGGCATGACCCTGCCGATCGCACGCGAACTCGCCCGTTCCGCGATCCGGGTAATGACGATCGCCCCCGGCCTGTTCGCAACGCCCATGATGGCAGGCCTGCCCGCCGCGGTGCAGGACTCGTTGGGGAGTTCGGTCCCGTTCCCTTCGCGCCTCGGCCAACCCGCCGAATTCGCGTCCCTGGTCCGCCATATCTGCGAGAACGACATGCTGAACGGCGAAACCATCCGCCTCGACGGCGCGTTGCGCATGCCGCCACGCTGATCCCGGCTTGCGTATCCGCGCGACCGAAGCTATGACCGCGCAATCAAGTGGGCGCGTAGCTCAGCGGTAGAGCATCGCCTTGACATGGCGGGGGTCACAGGTTCAATCCCTGTCGCGCCCACCAGATTTTCCGAAGTGGGTCCAATCACTTATGAGGAAATCTGGCCCCGCCTTAGTTTGGTTCACTGAATTTTCGTCCCAATTTCGTCCCACTTCGGGTCGACGCGTCCCCCTTGTCGCCGGTTCGAAGATCGGCACAATGGGTTCATGGCATCGATCTCCGCGCGTAAGGACAGTGACGGCAATGTAATCGGGTACCGCGCGCAGATCCGCCGACGGGGTCATCCGCCGCAGGTTCGGACGTTTCGGCAAAAGTCGGAAGCGATGATCTGGTCACGTTCGATAGAGGCAGACATGGACAAGGGCATGTTTGTCGATTTCAGCGAGGCCGAGCGCACGACACTGAATGAGTTACTTGACCGGTATCGCTCCGATGTGACGCCGACCAAACGCGGCGCCGCGGCTGAACTCTCAAAAATAGCCGTAATCCTACGACATCCGATCGTGCGGCGACCATTGGCGGTACTTACGGGCGCCGACCTAGCGCAGTATCGGGACGACCGATTGCGTGAGGTCGCACCGGCAACGGTGAACCGCGAATTGACCGTCTTGAGCCATGCTTTCAGCGTCGCCATGCAAGAGTGGCGGATCGTGCTGCCGCGCGGCAATCCAGTCTTGGCGATGCGCCGCCCTCGCGCGCCGGAAGGCCGTTCACGCCGACTTGGTGCGGGAGAAGAGGAGCGCATCGGTGTGGCCGCATCGGAATATGAGCGCACATCGAAGGCGATCCGCATGGCAAGCATTATTGCGCTGGCATTGGCGACGGGCATGCGCCGCGGCGAGATAGCATCAATGCGATGGGACTTCGTCGACCTTTCGGGACGCACGATCCACCTGCCAGAGACCAAAAACGGAACGGCCCGATCGGTACCTTTATCTAAGGTAGCGGTGGAGATTTTGCGGGGCGTGGTGCAACGCATCGACGGCTGGGTATGGGGTGTCGATATCGATCCGCATTCCATTACGCGGGCCTTTGACCGAATCTGCGTTCGTGCGGCGATCAAAGATTTGCGGTTCCATGATCTTCGCCATGAGGCCGTATCGCGGTTATTCGAGAAAACCGACTTGAGCGAGATGGAGATCGCGCGGATCACCGGCCACAAGACATTGGCGATGCTGAGCCGATACACCCATTTGCGCGCAGGTCATCTCGCAGACCGATTGGATGGCAAGCGTCGAGGCGGATGAGGGATTTGCAGCCTTCGCCCTACCCGGATTTCTAAATGAAGGGTTGATCAGCCGGGGTTTCACAAAAGCAACAAATCAATCGCTATCCGTGCAACTGACGTCCGGATGATACCCCACCGTGCCACCATCTCCGAAATATACGCCTGCCGCTTCCAACGCAGTCTGCATCGCGGTCAGGTTTGCCCTCGTGATGGCCGGGGCGCCGTCATAACCTTCAGCGCGAATGACTGTTGATCGCGCGATCTGCGCACGCGCCGCGAGTTCGGCCGTTGACCACCGAGTGATCCCGCGGGCCGCCCGAATCTGTACGCCTGTGATCATGAATCCCTCCATTTAATGACTGATATTATATTAAATGCTTGACGACGGCAAGCGAGCTCGCTATAACGAAGATCCTCAGCCCATTACGCTGACTGAGCGCGGCACACGTCCTCGGGATAATATTCTCGAAGTTTCATGAAAATTGGCGGCCGGAATGACCGGCGAAATTCGGCTGGACAAGGTGCTTCCAACACCTCGCCCAGCCTGACCTCAAACTGTGGACCTAACACATGTTCGAAGCTGATGATGAGAATAACACCCCTTCGGTGCGCCGGAACAGCGGGGAAAGCGGAATTGTTCAGCAACGCGATCCGAGTTTGCGTGGGGATGCGGACATTCCACCCCTGCTTCGCCTCATGATTGACACCTGCGCTGGGCCGGATGGCCCCGATGTCGGCCAGCGAGGGAATGGCCGGATAAGCCAATCCTACTCACATGCGATCATGATTGGTGAAGCTGGTGCTAGCCTTGCCACTTCTCGTCTCCTCGCGTGGGGTTTCCCAACCCAGCAGGCGATGCCGGGATCACCCTATGACTTGAGTGTAGATTTGGCGGATGGCGGGCACGCCAGGATTCAAGTCAAGACAACAAATCGATTGAAGGACCGTGCCTACCACTGGATTCTGAAGCGAGGATGCTCGAGTTCGGCTTCAGGGACGTTCCGTTACGAACGCGGCGATTTTGACATCGCCGCGTTGGTTGCGCTGCCGATCGACCGGGTCCTGTTCCGGATTGCGCCGATCGAGCGCGCGTCGGTCAAGCAAGCATCGATGTTGGCGCCGGCGATTGAACTGACAAGTTGGCAAACGGCATTACGCGCGTTCAAAAACAGTGGGCTCGTGCCGGGTCAGCAGCGACCGTTTGTTCACGGGCGCCCGCTCCGGTAGCGGTAACGCATCGCTAGCAGCCCGTCGGACTTAAGGATTTTACGCAATCACTGCATTGATGTCGCGTTAATATCGTCATTTAATTGCGTAATCCGTAATACATAAGATGTATAATACCAAAAAAGTCGTAGATTTCGGTTAACTCCGACAGACTCCTAGTCTCCGCTAATCCAAATATCTTCAATTTTTATGGCTGTGTCCTCTCATTGAGCGGACCGGCCTAGATGCGGCAATGCGACCGCGCGAAAGGCATATTCGAAATGTCTGACAACGAACTTTTCCTAAACAATGAGCTGCCGCCACCTCGTCCAAGCGTCGTTGTAATCCCTCATCATGCACGACGGGCTTCGCGCTTCGATGACCCGATGGCGCTGTGGGAGCTCAACATCGGGGAGAAATTGTTCCTCACTACGATCCCTGATCTTTCGAGGGTCCGATCTAAAATGATGAGAAAGTGGCCGCACGCTGAGCAGGTAATCGACAGTATTCTCAACGACATCACGATGATGTCGCACAACCGGGTCGTCGCGATGAGCCCGACTCTGCTTGTCGGAAATCCAGGGGTTGGGAAGACCAGCTTCGCCAGCGCGCTTGGCAAAACTCTCGGGCTCGCCCCGCGCGTTATAGGCTGCGGCGGTATCAGTGATAGCATGTTTGGTGGCTCAAATCGGCGTTGGTCAATTTGCGACGCCGCTGTCCCCGTGAACGCAATCTGCGCCGCTGAAAGGGCCAATGTTCTACTTATTCTCGATGAAATCGAGAAGACAGGTACCGGGCGCCAAAACGGCAATATAATTGACACTTTACTTGGGATGCTCGATCCAGTGACATCCAAATCCTGGCATGACCCGTGCGCCGAAGTCGGTGTCGACCTCAGCTACCTCAACTGGATGTTCACATCCAACGACATTGATTCCTTACCGGCACCGTTCATCGATCGTTGCCGCATCGTGCGGTTTCCGGCACCGACTCACGACCATCTGCCGATACTGGTCCGGTCAATCCTCCACGACATTGCTCGCTCGCAGGGGATGCGTACCAATTGGATTGCGCCGCTCGCGCAGTTCGAACTGGATGCCGTTGCAAACACGTGGCGAACCGGCTCGATGCGCGGTTTGCGACGCCTTATCATTGGGGTCCTAGAGTGCCGGGACCGTGAGGTGCGCGGACGCCCCTTGTCGTAGATTGTGCAAAGTAGGCTGGATGTCGCCGCGATCCGGGTCTCGCACTGCGCTGATCGGGAGCAGAGAGTCGGGTCCTCAGTGTTATTCCCTGGCGGCACCAGCCTCATACGATGCTCACCCCCGACTTCTTGCGGGTTCGATCGTTGTTGGTTTCCGTGTAGTGGAAATCTGCAGCATAGAAAGTGCCAAATATTTTTTGCAAATACGATACCATCATCTCGTCCGACGAGCGAGGGATGATGTATGGCCTATCAGGGGACCCGCATTTGAAACGCTACGGACGAGTTTGAAGCCTTACGAGAGTTTTATAGGCATCTAATCGCCTCACAGCAGCAAAAAATCGTCCACGAATGGCGGCCGTGAGCCATAAAATCCAAGTGCGATTGCCCTGTATGGCCTATTGATCGCACTCTTGCACTGTCGTAATTTACGCAACCCTGTGGTATTACAAAAAAGCCGGGACATCAGTGTTAATTTTCATCACGGTTTGGGGCGAGATGGAATGTTCGTGATCGTGCGCGTTTGGCTCCCTTCCATCGAATTTTTCTGAACTGATGGATTAGCCGACCTCACATCTTGTGCGTACCTCGTACCGATCACATTGCCAATGAATTCTTGTATCGTCGTGGCTGGAGGTGTAGGATCGCTCCCGACCTCGAGCCAAACAAATCCAGCCATTGGTATAGGCGCCTCTTCAGACACCGGCATAAACAACCCTGGATAATGCTTTAGCAAGGCCGTTATGTCGTTACCCTCAGCAAATTTCGATATCACTTTGAGGCGATCGTTACCAAGATCCAATACAAGTGATGGCGGGAACCCTATCTCTTCAAATTTTTGATACATGATCTCGCTTGTCTCAACGCATCCAGAGTAGGCCATTATCCCACCCTCGGGTATAAAGCCTATGTTATAGCCATTGCGATTTTGATATAACAGAAATGGCACAATTGAATTTAGTTGGTCCAGCCGATAATATTGTTGCAGCGCATCGTGACGAATTATTGTCTCCGTCTCATTTGGCTTGCCAGTTCCCTTGCAATGGCGTGATAAAACGATACGGCAATTTATTAAACCAAGAGATTCGAATTGCTTACGGATGCAAGCCCCTGCACGTATTTCGGTTGGTGTCAAGTTTCTCTGTGGAAAATTTTGAGGGTGTTGCGATAGAATTCCGGTAGCAATCTGGGACGCAAAACGTTGGACCGCCAAAGGTGCTATGTCAGGGAAATACTCGAACAACAGACAGATAGCATCAAAAACCGTGAGGCCTGAGCCCTCATAAGCAAGTGATATATATTGTATTAGACATTTATGTTGACTCTCTAGTATTTTCACGACCCTTTGATGAACGTCGGCACCTATATCAAATTTTTCAGATAAGTGATCATACGTTATCGTGTTAAATTGAATATCAAGATTCTTTTGTTTACGAGTCGCTACGACTAGGTTATGATTCATACTAGATTCTCGCATGAGATCGCGAGTTAAACGCATTACCTCTTGATTTAGGTGAGCGTTCTCGTGTAACAACGAGTTAGTTTTATTAATGTGGAGTAGCATCGAATCGAGAGTAGACGTTAAACCGGCAAAAACATCAGCATTACGAGCATTTTTTTCCGGTATTTTGTTACAAATAACGTCATTTAAAGTTATTTTTTCTAACTTTCTTAAATCCGCGGGAAATTCTAACGGTGCGTATGGGGCGCTTTGAATATCTTGACGATATTTTTTTGGGGATTTATTTGTTTTTGTGGATTTTCTGATCCCACGGGCGAGACCTAAGGGCTCCATCGCCTCTGCATATGCCGACTGTATTTTTCCAAGTTTTGTATCTTCGCTAGTACCTGCTTGACGTGCTTGGCCCAGGGCACTGTATCGATCCGTAAATAACGTTCCATAGCTTATTACTTTCTTCTGCGTCTTAATCTGTTCTTTTGTATTTTTATTTGTCGATACGTAGGTTCGAAGAACAAGTGGGACCACAAAAGCGTGGAAATGCGGCGACTCTTCGTCCAAATGTAAGGCCATTTCGATGAGGTTGTCACCGTAACAGCGAGACATGAAATCTCTGTTCCTCGTAATCCAATCGTTGAGCACAACTGGATCGGTTTGCCAATTATGAAATCTTTCTGAGAAAAAGTCCGCTGAAGCAGAAAGTACAAACTCTCCTACAATCGGGCTTGGGCTTTTGCCTGTCCGTTCGTTCTTATAACCTGCAAGAGTCTTCTGGCAGTCCGACTCGATTGAGCCGCTTCCGAGAAGAAACCTGTTTAGAATTGTTCTTGAGTTATCAATATTGACGTCAGCTTCGACAGCTCGACGCTCAACATGAGCAGCACTCCTCGCCAGTGCCTCACGGGTAAGCGGTATTACTCTCAAAAAACAACGCCAAATCATCTTATAAACCCTATTACCATGGTAATGATAGAATAAACCATCAAGAAGAAGGCGATAAGTCCTTTTTATATTTACCACGTGCAACTGTGGTAATGCGGTAACGAAGCACGTTAATTGATCGTCGCATCAAATGAGTATTTTAGGCCGACCCCGCTTCCGTTTTATTTTAAACGTGGCAGCAATGCGCACAGGTTTGAGCGATCCGCATTCGAACGCAAGTATGTCTTGGAGCCGCCACCGGGGTCCGCGACAACCTGGCAGCCAGATTGGACGGGGAAGAATTTCCGGCTCTCGGCTGAAAATATTTTTCAGGCTGCCTGGGCTGACCGACCAACGGCTCGCGAGTGCAGTATAGTCGAGAATCTCGCTGTTCGACTGATGGTTGATAGTCATAGTGACGTCACAGGCTTAACTTCAACCAAGCTATATTTAGGTCGGATCCCTGGTGTCTGTTTTTTAGGGTCTTCGCCTCTGCCATCTCCATCCATTCGCGATGATCGATGGGGTGAGCGACGCCGTGGGCTGCGTCGTCGCTGCCCAAACGAATTTTTATGCGGGGTCCGCTTTCGACTGTTCGAAGCCAAATTTTTCCGGTGCCGCGCGAGAAGACTTTGCCGGATACAAATCAGCGAACACAAATATTTGCTACCCAGCACACGGCCCCGCCGTTTCAATGGCTTGCCCGGCGGGGGCGGAGACCGATGGTGTCGCTGAAACCGGCGAGCGTTCCGTGTCAACCTCAATCCGCGTTCTACCAACACGCTCGTGCGAGAAAGATGAGATATCATCGTCCGCTTCCTTTAAATGCTATTAGGGAATTAAAAGCTTCTCACCACACATCTACGTATGCATTAACTCAGAGAAATCAATTAAAAAAGTATGTACGTTATCTTTGTTTTGCAGCTAAAGCGCAAAGCCTAATGGGATACAGGAAGATTTAAGAATGTGTATTGTACTTCTACATCTGTATGGAGCATCTGTCAAGTAAACAAGGGCACAATTGAGTGGGTGCTTTATCAAACCCTACGAGGATGCGTGTAAGCGAATAAAGGGGTTGAATTGTTGGGCCGGATGGCCCAGCGCATCATGTGTCAATGCTCAGGCTCAGAGGCCATTTCGGAATCAACGCGGAACGTTTTCGGCGCGGGGTTGGATGGCCGGACCCGATGTGATTCCATGCAGGTGTTCGAAGCCTTGTTGGAGATCACATGTGGACGCCGACCACCCGCGCGCAGCATAGCCGCGCAGGCCTACGTTATGGAAGTGACGTCACCGATGCAGAGTGGGCGATCCTTTCACCGTTTTTGCCTCCCCCGCGTTCGTGCGGCTGCCCGCGCAAGTGGGAGATGCGACAGATCGTCAATGCGATATTATACGTCCTGCGCGGCGGCATCGCTTGGAGCCTGCTGCCCAAGGATTTCCCGCCCGCCCCCACGGTTTATCGCTGGTTTGCACGGTTCCGCGACGACGGTACCTGGGAGCGGATCAACCACCACCTGGTTATGCTCGACCGCGAGCGGGCTGGCCGCGAAGCGAGCCCGACAGCCGCCGTGATCGATAGTCAGAGCGTCAAGACGACCGAGAGCGGCGGCATCCGCGGCTATGACGCCGGCAAGAGTGCGCCTCGAAGGCGTGCATCATCTATGGAGGAAGGTTCCATCCGGAAAGTTGTCGATTTGATCCGGAAGCTGACGAGCGGCTCTGTTGGGCAACCGACCGGGTCGAAGCCTCGTGACAAAGGCCGCCT
>NZ_JAIMBY010000039.1 GCF_026191915.1 Acidiphilium sp. PA | reverse complement strand
AAGGCGGAGCCGATCCTATTGATCGGCGAAGCGGGCACAGGGAAGACGCATCTGGCGACGGGGTTATGCGTGGCCGCCTGCCGTCAGCGCCGGCGGGTGCGGTTCACCACGGCGACCGCGATGATCAACGAACTGGCAGAGGCGGCGCACGCCAATCAGCTCAGCCGCGCACTCGGCCGCTGGGAACGGCTCGACCTGATCTGCATCGACGAGCTCGGCTACGTGCCGCTGGCGGAGACCGCGTGCGAGTTGATGTTCCAGGTGATCGCCGACCGGGCGGAGAAGGCGGCGGTGATCGTCACCACCAACCTGCCGTTCTCCGAATGGTCGCAGGTCATCCCCAATCCGCGCCTGTGCAAGGCGCTGATCGACCGCCTGACCGACCGTGCCCACATCATCACAACCGGCACGGACTCCTACCGCTTCCGCCGCACCACGGCGCAACGGACGGCCAGCAAATCATGAACAGGAAGGAGAAAAACAACCGCTGACAGGCAGTGCCGCCCCGCGGGGCGGCACTGCCTGTCCAACCCCCGGAGGTGGGCCAATATTCGTCAGCACAAGTGGGCCAGAATCCATTGTCACAGCCAACCACGCCGCCAACCTGGCCGCCTGATCAATCGGGTCTCGGTCAAATCGCTCCTCATCCGATCAACTTGACAATGCCCTTCGCCGACATCCCGCTCGACCTGGTCCGGAAATGGCCCCGTCATGCCCATCTCCCCCCCAGCGCAATCTACGCCAACGCGATCGACTCGGGAAAGCAGGTGACGCGCGACGGATGTGGGGATGAGATAGGCGTGGCATCGATTGACCATCGAGACCAGGAGCAAGGGACTGACCGAGGTCATCCGGCTGATAATCGAGTAGACTGCGGCGCAGGCCATTCCGACCGGATTGTCGAAAGTAAGGTGCCGACACACGTCGACCTCCCTCACGGTTCAGGAAAACGCTGACCCCACCATGCGGGCCGATATCTTCCGGTTTTTTTCGAAGCGCTGGTTCCTAAGAGACCGGCGCTATGCACATGAGGACGAATGACCGGATGATACGCCGGCCCATCTACGGACGATGCTGACCGAAACCCAGATCAGCATTGCAGTGGCAGACGGGCGACCGGTTTTCGGGACCTGGCAGGATCTCTATCTTTTCCACCATTGGCGCCGACCCCACCAGCGCGAGGTCGCGCTGAATTTGTTTGCATTATTATAGTTTCACTGTCGGACAAGCTTACTGCCGAAATACGCAAATTTATCCCGCAATGAAAATTCGAGCATTTGATTCCGCTTGTCAAGCAGATCGGTACTGCCAATCTTGAGTAACCGTGAGTTACGGCTCGGAATACTGATATTCGGAAGGTGAGCCACTTCATCCTAACCGTTCGGTTTTGCGGTTGAAAATTGGTACCTGCAGCGACTTTTCTACTAACCCTAAGGATCGTCTCATGAAGGCTCTATGCTGGCACGGCAAAAATGACATCCGGTGCGATACGGTGCCGGATCCAAAAATCCAACATCCGAAAGATGTGATTATTCAGGTATCATCGTGCGCAATATGTGGCTCGGATTTACATATTTTTGATGGAGTCATCCCAGGCATGGAGGCAGGGGACGTCCTGGGCCACGAGACTATGGGACAGGTTGTCGAGGTCGGGCAAGATGTATCCAATCTCAAAGTCGGCGATCGGGTAGTTGTCCCGTTCACCATTTCCTGCGGCGAATGCTTTTTCTGCAAGCGCGGATTTTTTTCTGGATGTGAACGGACAAATCCGAACTACAAGATTGCTGAGAAAACGTGGGGTCATTCCCCTGCCGGCCTGTTCGGTTACTCACACATACTAGGCGGATATGCTGGTGGGCAGGCGGAATACCTTCGGGTACCTTATGCAAATGTCGGCCCTGTAAAGGTGCCTGAACATTTGAACGACGAGCAGGTCTTGTTTTTATCGGACATTTTTCCGACTGGATACATGGCGGCCGAAAACTGTGGGATTCAGAATGGAGACACGATCGCTGTTTGGGGATGTGGTCCAGTCGGTCTGTTCGCCATTCGCAGCGCTTTCATGCTTGGCGCCGGGAGGGTGATCGCCATCGACACCGTCCCTGAGAGGCTAGCCTTAGCCGAGCAATGCGGCGCTATAATCGTGGATTTCAAAAAGGAGGATATCTACGATCGAATTCAAGACCTGACGGATGGTCGCGGTGCCGATGCGTGTATCGACGCCGTCGGAACGGAGGCAAGTGCCACCGGGTCCATCGACTCCATCATTGACCGCGTGAAAGTCGCCACCTTCATGGGAACGGATCGGCCCCATGTTCTGCGCCAGGCTATAAACTGCTGTCGCAATTTCGGCACCATCTCCATCGTCGGCGTCTATGGCGGATTTCTTGATAAGATCCCTATGGGCTCGGCCATCAATCGCGGCCTGACATTCAAAATGGCTCAGACGCCGGTTCAGAAATACCTTCCCCATTCGTTGGAGAAAGTCGAAAATGGCGACATCGATCTTTCATTCGTGATTACGCACCGCGCTGCGCTCGCTGATGGGCCCGAACTTTACAAGACGTTTCGAGACAAAGTCGATGGTTGCGTCAAAGTTGTCCTTCACCCTTAGGACCTACGCAAGCAAACCCGGCAAGCCTCCGCGCTGATAGATAAAATTTAACCGCCACTGCACTTCTGAAAGATGAAAATGGTAAAGGCCGTAATATTTGATGTTGATGGTACGTTGGTCGATTCCGTCGATCTTCATGCGTGGGCGTGGCGAGACGCGCTGGCCGAATACGGGCATCCCGTTACATTTGATCAGGCTCGATCCCAGATTGGGAAGGGTGGCGACAAGCTGCTACCGGTATTCCTTACAGAGGCTCAGCAGACTTCGTATGGCGAAGAGATGGAAGAATGGCGTGGAAAACATTTCAAATCGACGTATCTTCCCATGGTGCGTCCCTTTGCAGCCGTACCGGAGCTTTTTCATCGCATTCGCGCCGACGGGCTAAAAATCGCCGTGGCATCATCAGCTAAAAAATCAGAACTGGAGACCTATCTCGCCATTGCTGAGATCGAGAACCTGGTGGATGCCAGCATCTCGTCAGAGGACGCAGAACAATCCAAACCTGAGTCCGACATTTTCGATGTGACGCTCCAAAAGCTCGGCCTATCCGCGGGTGAAGCGATTGCCATCGGTGACACACCTTATGATGCTGAAGCCGCTCGTAAGGCAGGAATTCGGGCAATCGGGTTTCTGTCCGGCGGTTTCAGTGAAGCCGAGCTACGTCGCGGCGGCTGTGAAACCATCTATCCCGGACCTGCGTCCCTTCTCGCGTGTATTGAGACCTCTCTGCTTTGCGGTCGTCAAACCGCCGAGGAGATCGTGAAATGACAAACCCCCTACGCGATTTTGCCCATCTTATTCACTCAGCGGCGTGAAGATTGCCGTTTTGGAATTTGGCCGCGCGTGAACGTTGCGATTCATGGTCGCATTTTGGGTTCGGGATTTGGTCTGCGTTGGGGGTTGATCGGATTGGGCTGGCTCTGGGGCGTTGGCCCCATCGGTCATGGGCCGGCTGGCTGGAGGCATCGCGCCAGGCTTGCGAACAGTTCGGCCTCGGGATGTGCTGCGGCGAGCGCGATGCGCACGCGGGTGGCGGTTTCGGTGATGCGTGCGGCGATCTTGATCAGGCGTAGGCGCAGGGTGATGAACTCGGCGTTACCCAAAGGTTGCAGCACGGGGATCGCGTCACGCAGCTTCAGCATCAGCCCGTAAGCGCCGGTATGCAGGATCAGGCGAACCTGATTGGCAAGCGGCGAGCGGCAACTCGTGCGGTCTGACGACAACTGGCTTTTGTGCAACTTGATCAGATTTTCGGCTTGGCCGCGGGCGCAATACAATGTCTCGTAAAGCCATCGGGCGCTACCGCCGGCGAGGTTGGTGACGACGTAGCGAATATCCAAACCTTTCATGCTGGCCTCGATGCGTGCCGCCACCCGGCGTTGGCAGTGCCAGGATTTGGCACCGTAACTGGTTTCGGTGAAGTCGCGTACCACAGGCTCCAGTCCTTCGGCGCGCCGCACCCGGACATCGTCGGCGGCAGTCGCGACCAGACGATCCAGCACCGCGTTGCCAGTCAGGCCAAGGATGTAATTCACGCCGTTGGCCTCGCACCATGCCATCACCTCGGGGCGACCGTAATGACCATCACCGCGAATGGTGATGCTGGTTGTCGGCCAGTGCAGGCGGATCCGCCGCACCAGGCGCCGCAGATAACCGCGCACTTCCTTGCCTGAAGGCGTGGAACCGGGCCGCAGCAGCACCGCCACCGGGCGCGAGGTGGCGGTGTCATAGACATGGATCGGCAGGAAGCAGCGTTCGTCGTAATGCGCGTTGAACAGCGAAAGCTGCTGATGTCCGAGCACGACATCGACGGTATCATCGATCTCGAGCGTGACGCTGCGAGGCGCGACAGGGTAGCTCGCGCAATAGAGGTCGATCATGGCGTAGCTCATGCGGATCACCGCGCGCAGATCGGGCTGATTTTCCCAGCGCGAGATGGTCGGTTGCGAGCACAGGTCGGCGTCACTGTCGGGCAGCCGTCCGCAGGCCAGTTTGAAGCCGGGATCACCCCGCAGGTGATCGAGATCATCGCCATCCTCATAGCCGCACGCAATGGCCAGCATGCGCGCGCGCAGGATATCGGCGACGCTGTGGGTGATGAGCCGCGGATTGCGCGGATCGGCAATCAACCTGGCGAGCTTTGTCGCAATGCCGAGCGACTTTTCAACCGCGCCCAGAAGCATGACCCCGCCATCGGACGTCAGCCGCCCGCCATCAAACGCCGCCATGACTTTCTTGCGCCGCACGGATGGTAGAGAAAACGGAAACAGGGTATTTTCGATCATGGCGGGCGTGGCACAGTCCGGTTCGAGCAAGGTTGGCGTCAGCACCCATACTTCTGCTCAAAATCAACGACTTATACCATGCCCGCCAGCGAATCCCTGACATGCCGCGAATAAGATGGGTTAGCCCAAGCGAAGGTTTCGATCTGGCTCGACGATCTCAGTAGGTCCCAGATTACGTCAGGGAGCCTGGCGCAGATGGTCGCTAAAAGCGACATCGTTGGCATCACCACAAACCCCACTATTTTCGCAAAAGCGATGAGCGAGGGAACGGGATATGACGAGCAGATACCCTTGCGGTGATTCCGGGGCGTGTTAAACGGTGGAACGACGAAGCAGTTGGCCGCTGGATCGAAGCCGCCAAACAGTCTGAGAGCCTGACCGCAAAAGATAGTTGAGCGATTTCAGTAGGTTGTGATTCTGTCGGTTTGCAACAACAGACGGATTCCCAATGGCTTGGACTGAAACCGCTCGGCAACGATATTGCCGGGCCGGATTGCGCTACGCAAGCGACCTCACCGACGCCGAATGGGCCTTGATCGAACCATTCATGCCCTTGCCGCCGCATCGAGGCCGGCCCCGCACGGTGGTGCTGCAAAGGATTGTGGAGGCCATCTTCTACATGCTGTCGACCGGTTTCCAGTGGCGGCAGATCCTGTCAGTTTCCCTTAAAGGGCTCTGCCTCAATTCGTGTGATTCGGGTCGACTCTGAGGGGCATCATTCGCGCGCGGAGCAAATCGACGCCCGCACGGCCGTACATCGCCCGTTTCAGCGTGTTCAGTCGGTTGATCTGACCTTCAGTCTGACCGTTGCTCCAGGTTTCGGTTATTGCATTGCCAACCGCCGCCAAATCTTGGCGCAGCGTATGGACGAAGCGGCGAATACCATAAAGTGTTGAGAGGTCGGCGTCATGCAGCCAGACGGAGAGCTTTTCGACGTCGCCGCCGCGTAGAATGCCCCTGAAGCGCATGGCCAATGCTCGCATCGTGGCGAATGCGGGAGATATTGTCTTGAACGCATCCACTTTTGCCGCTTGGGCGTCCGTCAGCAAGCCGCGCGGCTTGACACACAATGCAGCGGCCACGATCGGCGAGACCAGATGTCCGGTCAACGGATCGATCAAATTGGGCGTGGTAGTCGCGGCGGCATCGACAGTGACAGGGCGCCCGGCACGGTGCCAACCCGCCAGCAGCCGGCCCAGATGAGATAGGCTGCCGGTGTAGCCAAGGTCTCTGATCTCCAGCAGCAAGGCCCGCCCGGACGTGCAGCCCTCGGCCCAGCGTCGAGCAAGATGGTCGTGAAAACCGCTTGGTGTGTTCGGCTTCGGCGCCATCACGTTGCGCTCTGGCAGCGCATCGAGTTGCATCCATTTCGTAACGGTGCGCCGACTGAATTTCGTCTGACGGACAATTGCGGTGATGCGGTGACCGGAAAGTTGCAAAGCTTTGACCTGGTTGAACTTGTCCGTATTAACGGCCCTGCGGCCTATTGAACCCAGTTGCCGATGTTCTATCAACGCTGGCTGCCGCCCGTGACCAATCCATTCAGCGAGGATCACGGGCTCGGCCTCGGTAAGCGACGGCGAGGGTTGCCTGTTGGGCCGAGGCGCGCGGCTCAATTGCTGCTCGACCGTCTTCTGGAAGTTCTGCAGCAAGTGGAAGCGATCGGCCACCTGCTTGGCCTGCGGCGCGCCCTGGCGAGCGCCTTCCGCGTAGAGACCGGCGCGATCTCGGCTGACGATCTCAATACCGGGATGCTGCGCCAGCCAATGGCCGGTGGCCTCTGCCGAACGGTCAGGCAGCACGTCAACCCCCTCGCGACGTTCAAGGTCGACCATGATCGTCCCGTAGCGGAACCCCTTCTGCCAAGCCCAGTCATCTACCCCGACCACCCGCACCGTTGCGGCCTCGGCGGGCGCGCCAGCATGGCGCTTGAGATGACGCAAAATCGTGTCATCACTCTGTGGCAGCCCCAGGCTAACCATCAGGCGCTCTGCCGGACGACCGCCGGCGGCATGGCCGAAGAGCCGGGTCAAATCGGCCACCCGGCAGGTCCTTCGAGCAGACGGTGGGGCGATTTTGGGAAGCCGATCGCTGAACGTCTTGCGCGCGCACCCTTGGTTCTGACATCGCCATCGTGAAAGGCAGATGCGCAGCGTGACCGGCGTCCCCTGAGCCGGCAGGTCCTGCAGAAGGCGAACCTGCGAACCGTGACGCCGGCTAGATCGCACATCACATCCGGGACAACGAGCGCTCCCCCGTCCCACGGCCGAGACCGTCCAGCGCCCGTCGCGGCACTCCGACCCCAAGAGCTCGAGGCCAGATCCAAGCACCCATATTGCATTTTTGATCATGCCACATCAGCCCAATCTCCGTTCCATCCGTCAAGCAGCACCACGATCACACGAATTGAGGAAGAGCCCAATTCTGTATCCAAGAAGGCCAAACAACCACTGTAGCAGCCGTGTGCATATATCGTGCTCAACGCGACCGGGGGAGTGCCGGTCGGTGAAAGAGGCGCTGAAGCAATCGGTCACCCGGATTGCCCGATCTGCCGCATCGGGCTGCTCGGCACCAGCATCCGACTGACCGCGCTGCCGTCGAAACCGGCGACCAGGACGCGGCCGCAAACTTAATCAAATTCGAAGCTCTACGCGCGACGCACTGCCGGTATGGAGGCACTCATTGCATCGAGAAATTCCTTTGTTGCAAGAGAACATCCGCCGACTCAGCGCACCGATGCACCCACCTGGATGAAAAAGGAAGATTAATCCAATTTTTTCCAAGGAAATCGGGCATCACTACGGCGGCAGGCGGCCGTCGACTGGGTTTGAGACGTGCAACTATACCAGGCTGCAGTACACACGCGCAGAACTCCGCAAAAAACTCACGTAATCAATGTTGATAATGTAACGTATGACATTATTTTCATTATTTTTAATTAACTCAGTATTCAGCCAGAAGCGCTATGAGTTTCAAGCGATTAGCTAAGCTTTGGACCATAGCTATTGCGAATCAACGATCTGCGTGACCTTGCTAAACCTATCAAAAACTGGTCCGTCGCTGCTTGAGGCCTCTTCTGGGAAATATTCTTACAAGAGCAGAGCTTCGTTTGCATGAGACCGTCATACCGTCTCCTGCTCAACGACGGTTCGTACCCGAGACTACAACTCTAGGTTTAGTTCAACGATGAAAGAGCTACTGACGGTAAATTATTACTAATGACGTGGAGAGAGCTAATGCCCCAAAAGTTAAACCATAGCGAGACAAACTCGCTACGAAATTTCGCTGCCCCTAATCGGCGTGTTCGCAGATCTCTCCAAGCGCGCTATGCATGCACATCCCCAATCAAGGAGCAGGCCTATCGTATCCGATACGAAGGATATTTGGCTCATGGGTATATCGACGCTAATCCTCGAGGAATTCTATATGATCACTTCGACAATGAGTACCATGCCCCGTCTGTAGTGATTTATGACAACGGTAAGGCGGTCGGCACAGTTCGGCTGTGTAATTTCGATTCCACGCAATCGACCAGTGTGACTGATAAGCTCCCATCAGCGGAATTATTTGAACTGACCGCCGAAAAAATCCGTACGCGATTCTGCCAGAACGTTTCTGATGTGCGGGCCATTGAGATCTCAAAACTAGCCAAGATCCCCGAATGTGAGTCTGACCTGGGGATTACGATGGCCCTTTTCAAAATGCTAAAAATTGTGGCAATCGCAATGCGGACCCATGTGGTTTTCGCTTCTGTTCGAGTCCCCCACATGAGTTTGTATAGCCGACTTGGATTCAGAATTGTGGAGGAGCCTCGGTATTTTGCCAAAGATAATATCGTACTTGGATTGATGGCATGCCAGCCGGATGATTTCCGCTCGATCCAAGATTGTGCCGAGCGCATCTTTCACGGCCCGAAAGCGCTGGGTACAAACGAAATCCACGAGACCGCGGCGACCTTTTTCAGAGGTGAGATTATAGACGTGTTTCCGCATGATTCTGCCGAAAATGGGGCTGATGCAGAAAGATTTCGTGAGGATCAATATCATCTAGAACAGCATGCGGCTTAAAAATAATGACTCACTGCCGATCATGCTGGCGCCATGGCGGATTGTCTCGCCCACCCAGATGCAAAAGCCGGAGCGAAAAATATAGATGAGCGAATTCACCGTAATGTGAGCCAGTCGGTTTGGGATAACGGACGGATCACGATGGCCTGGGCCAAAGCCGTTCTCCGGCGATACGGCTGGATCGCGATTTACTATGCAAGCAATTTTACCAACGCGGACTGATCATTGATCCAGCCGTTCACGCCGGCACCATTTCGGCGTGGCCCCGCGCTTGGTATTGCTGCGGTTGGTCGTGGAGGCGATGCTGCACATACTTCCCACGCTTTTCTAGCTGAGGTACGCGGTCCGGGGGACATACATTGCCTATATGCAGCAAGATAAGCGCACCCAATGGAATGCGCTTATCTCTCTCCGTCCGATCAACGAAACGTTCGAAGATGGGTCAGTTTACTCAGCAGTCGGTAATATAGGCGACAGTCGGTGCTTTAAAAAATGATTGGACGAGACGTGGTTTGCGCTTGATGGCGGCGAGTTGGGCTTCGATTTTGTCTTGAAGTTTTTCGCCTTGGCGTAACGGAGTTCTGGCGACGCCCGTGCGCTTCATATGGCTCCAGACCAGTTCATCGGGGTTCAGGTCAGGGGCGTAGCCAGGAAGAAAATGCAACGTCAGCATTCCATTGGTCGACGCCACGTAGGCTCTCACCAGCGCTGTTTTGTGGGCCGGCAACCCGTCGAGGACCAGGTGTACCGGCCTTATGCGGTACCGCATCATCCGGCGTAGCAGCACGACGAACAACTCAGCATTCAGCCCGCCTTCGTAGGTGCAATACCAGAACCCGCCGCGCGCCGTGATCGCCGAGGCGGCGCTGATCGATTGCCGCTGACCAGGACGCTCGATGATCGGCGTCTGCCCCTTCACGCCCCACGTCTTGCCATGCACTGCGTCGGCCCGGAAACCGGACTCGTCCCAGAAAAAGACGTCGCCGCCACAAGACTTTGCCTGCTTGGCGATTTCAGGAAACCGCTCGCGTCGCCATGCCTCGATCGCCTCCGGGTCGCGCTGATAGGCACGCTGCAACGGCTTTTGCGGCGTCAGGCCCAGCTTCGCCAGCAGTTCGCCCACCGCCGTCACACCGAGTTGGATACCGAACTTGCGCTCGATCAGTTCAGCTACAACGTGCCGCGTCCACAACCCGAAATCCATGCCGTATTGGCGTGGATCTCGGCCATTGACCCAACGCAACACCTGCTGCTCCTGGCGTCGCGTCAGGCGCCGTGGCCGGCCGGTTGCCGGACGTGACCGCAACGCTTTCATCCCGACCCCGGGCTTCGATGCCGCAGCAAGCCATTTATAAATCGTCGTGCGGCTGAACCCGTATGAAGCAATCACTGAGGAAGCCGCTTCGCCCTCCCGCACTCGCTCTACGGCCATCAATCGGATGGTTTCCAGGGTACGATGATCAAACCTTCGACCGTCACATTTCATTCCAGATTTATATCATACTCGTAACCATACGTCTAGCAAAATGTCGCCTTAATTACCGACTGGTGAGTAAAATCACCCAGCGACATAACCGCAAGAATCTGGCCGTTTTCATCAACCACGGGCAAATGTGGGAACCTATCATTGGACATTTGGCGTATCCAATCGATTACTTCGTCATTGGCCTGAGCGACCCGTAATTCACGTGTCATGATCTCGCCGATAGTGGTGGTGTTTGGATCACGCCCAAGAGCCAGCAAGCGACGGAGCAGGTCACGTTCGGTCATAATACCGTCGAGACTACCGCCATCGCCTGTGATGACCACCGAGCCAATGTTGCGCTCCGCCATCACCGCGACCGCTTCGGCCACCGATTGACCCGCCTGAAAAATGACTGGTTTAGGCTTGTTCCTGAACTCTGGGCGTTCTTTAATTTTCATGGCGGTTCCTGTATCTTACATCGGGGGTCCTATAGATCGTGCCCCATGGAGTGGTGCAGAGATGGCTACGTCATCGCGCTCTCCGGCCGGGTGGGCCGGGTTTATCGGGCTGCTGCGGCGGGCAGCTTGATGATGTGTTGTTCGCACAAACCGGCTATTGTTTCCAGCATCATGTAGCGTCCGCACTGAACCGTACGTTCGTCGTTCAGTTCGAGCAAGATGGCGTCGACCATTACCTGGAAAACCTCAGTTTCAGGCGTAGGCGGCAACAGAGGCGTGATCCGCATCGCTCGAGCGAGAAACATGAGCAAGAGTCAACATTCATTGCAGTCATGACACCCTGAGGCGACATCCGCCCGTCAGAGCCAACTCTGCTCAGGAGAAAATTTTGATGACACCGCTGCCGACAGCATGTGTCCAGGGCGCGGAACCCTCATGGTCGCCACCGCAATCCTGGTCACAACGATCGTCCGGAACGATGATGCCGAACGGTCGATCGTTTTCATAATAGCTGCCCGGGTTTGTCTGATACCGTGCTCCGAGTTGCTGGCTGACGCTTGGTTTGACCCCGCGGCGCAAGCCGGTATCGGACTGGCTGAGCCAGTCCGAGATCAGGCGGCGCACAATGAAGGAGGGGCCTCTTGCATCGTCATCTCCTCATGACCAGCCGATGTGGGTGGCACCGTTGGCACGGCTTTCGCGTGCCATGACGGCGAGCTGGTGCAGGCGTTTCTGGACATATCCCTCTGTGCGAGCGCCGATGATGATCGCCATGCCGTAGTCGGTGTTGCTCGTGCGGATCTCCTGCGCGGGTGAGGGCCGATCGATCGCACCGCGCAACGCGCGGGTCGTGCGATCGAGGAACAGCTCGATCGAGACCGGCTCGTCGCTGACGCTCATATCCGGGTAACCAAGGGCTTCCAGCACATCGAGCGCATTGGCGTTGCACATATTGATGTCGAACCGGTCATCGTCGGTCTCGCATCCTGGTGCGATGGTCCAGACATTGTCCGCGGTGTTGAGGACGTAGGGCATAAAGCTGATGCTCATCACACGGCCTCCGGGAACAGGGTGGCGAGGGTGGTGCCGGCCACCTCGATCTTGCCGATGCCGTCACCGCTGATCGCGTAGCCGCAACCCATTTCGGGATGGCGGCCGAGCCAAGATTGGGCGAATTCCCGGGCAGGTTCGATGGTGTCGAACTCGCGGGTTTCGCTGTAGCGATCCACTGTGCTGTAGCGGACCTTGATGCGGGTTTGGTCGTTCATCGTCGTTTTCCTTTCGATGTTATCTTCTGTTTGAAGACTCCATCGAACGGCCGCCGGCCGCAGAGGCAGGCAAGGGCGCGGCCGGGTCCCTCCGGGACCTGCCGCGGGAACTGAGCCATGCGAAGCCTGCCCCTTGGCAGGCGAGGATGGCGAACCCTTGCCGGCCTCTCCGGGCGGTGGCAGTGCGATGTTTTTTATCGTGTAGTTTGATCTGATCTGATCTGATCTGACCTTATTGACCGTGCCTGTCTTGGCTTGGCTTTGTGGAGCCGGTTTGTGATGTCAGCCCGGCGCCTCGCTGAACGCTTCCCCAATCAGGGGAAGACGCCCACGCGTGAGCCGATCGGGCGGCCGGTTTCATCTTTCAGTGCCGGGTCGGGATCATCGGCGATGCCGAGGGTCGCTGTATCGGCCGTGATCCGGGCCGCGAAACGAAGCGCGCGACTGGCCTGATCGAGCTTGTCGATCGGGAAGGGCACGAGATCCAGCATCCGGCAGGACGGCCACTGGCGGATAATGATGGTGTTGCACACGGCGTCGAGCGACCAGGTGATATATCCGGCCAACGCGCCTTTGGAGACGTCGGCACGAATCAGGCGAAGAAGCGCCAGTTCGGCAGGCGATTCTGGCGCATCCAGCATAGCGCGGAACGCTTCCGTCGTGCGGACGATCGGTCCAGTGTTGTTCCGAGCGGCGTGGGACGCGAGGAGGACGGTCGGCGTCGGGTGTAGCGCGACCACATTGTAGGTGCTGCTCATTTTCTGATCCTTGATTTTGGGGTTATCTTCTTCCTGAAGACAACCATCGCGCGGCCGCGGCCTGACCGGCCGGGCAAGGGCGTGCGCCTCTACCGGCGTGCGGGCCGCCCTATGCGGCCTTCACCCTTGCCGGGACGGGCAGGGCCGTGGCAGGCGGGAACGACCCTGAATGACTTTCCGCGGTCATCATAAAAGGCCGGCCCATTTCGATGATTCAGCAAAGACTGTGAAATTGCCACGACATCGCCGTGATAAACGGATCATACTGAGGCAACATCATGCCAATTGAAACGCTGTTGTGCTTTGGCCATATGCCAATGAGAACTGCATCCGGAGAAGCTCAACATGTTTGCCGCGCTCCTGAAGACAGTCATCCGCAGCGGCGGTCTTTGCATCATCGATAGCACCGGTCGGCCCCATTTGATCGGCGACGGTTCCCCACCGTTGGTGGCCGTCCGTGTCGCGTCCCGCCGAACCGATTTCCAGTTGGCACTCAATCCGAGCCTGATGATCGGCGAAGCCTACATGGATGGAACGTTGACGATCGACTCGGGGTCTCTATACGATTTCATCGACATTCTCGCCCGCAACATGGCGCATCAGGACGATAATGCGTGGATGGCATTACTCGGCCGAGGTCGCAGACTGATCAAACAATACAATCCCATTGCCAAGGCGCGGCGAAACGTCGCCACTCATTATGATCTTTCTGGAGATCTATACAGGCTTTTTCTTGATAATGATCAGCAATATTCCTGCGCCTATTTTCGTACGCCCGATGACACGCTCGAACAGGCGCAGGAGAACAAGAAACGGCATATTGCCGCCAAGCTTATCCTGGATCGCCCGGGTCTGAAAATTCTCGATATCGGCTCAGGCTGGGGTGGACTGGCTTTGTATCTGGCGCGCGTGGCCGATGCCGATGTCACCGGTCTGACCCTCAGCGTCGAACAGCATAAAGTCAGCCAGGATCGCGCGGCCGCGGCTGGCCTCGCCGACCGTGTCCGGTTCGAACTGCGTGATTACCGGCAGGAGACCGGGCACTATGACCGGATCGTGTCGGTCGGCATGTTCGAACATGTCGGCAAGAGAAATTATAACGATTTTTTTCGCGTTCTCGGTAATTTGCTGAACCCTGACGGCGTTGCCCTGCTCCACGCCATTGGCGATGCGGGTATTCCCGGCGCGATCAATCCGTTCATCCGCAAGCACATCTTTCCGGGGGCCGATGCGCCTTCACTGTCAGAATTGTTCACTTCGGTCGAAGCCAGCGGCCTGTTTACCACCGATCTCGAAATCCTCCGCCTCCATTATGCCGAAACACTGTTGCGCTGGCGCCAGCGTGTCGCAGTGCACCGCAGTGAAATCGTGGACATCTACGACGAGCGCTTCTTTCGTATGTGGGAATTCTATCTCACGCTCTGCGAAATAGGCTTTCGCCGCCGCACCAACATGGTATTCCAGCTCCAATTAGCAAAAACCTGGGATCGCGTTCCGATCACGCGCGATTACATGTTCGATGCAGAGCGCCGCCTGACCAACGCACCGCACAGCGAGGCTGAAACCCATCGGTTGTAGACCCGACCAATTCGCTCTTGGGGCAGCAGGACCCTTCGGGTATCGACGATTCCAAGATTTTGAACGATGGTATCCACATCTTCGATGCCGGGGTGGCTGTGTATGACAGGTTCCCTCCAGGTGGTGCATTTATCGACACTAATCGGCATCATTGCCATTGTTGGAGTTATCTTGATCTTGCAGATAAACGCCGCGACTCATGCCGCACGGTCGGGGCGACGACACGCTCAATTGTGTGCCCGCCTTGATCACCGTCACGCGACATGACACGAATCCCGTTTATGGCCTGGTTCGTTTTTCATGAGGTGTTTCAATGGCGCTGGACGGCACCAAACCCGCTGGGCTCGGTCATCGCTGGACCGAGGCCGAGGACCGCATTCTCTATGAGGGGTTTCTCTTCAACGAGAAGCCAAGGACCATCAGCGTAAGATGCGGCAGGAGCCTCTCCGCGATCCGCCAGCGCCTGATCCGTCTTGACCTGATCGACGGGCAGGGGGTGCGCAACAACAACCCGCCGCTGTTCGATCAGATCCGTGCCACGTTTCATGCCAACGCGGTATCGGGTGGCGGCGAACCTGCCGCTGAGACCGATGCCTAATGTGCGGCAGGATCGCCCAGAGCTTCCCTGACGGATCGCTGGATCGCCTGATTGGCACCCCCGGTGCGAAAATTCCTCGCTCATTGCGATGGAACGTCTCACCCGGTCAGAGTGTCGTTGCGGTACACCAAGGCGACGGTCGCGAGCGGCAGTTCTGCATGCCGGAGTGGGGCTTCGTGGCACCCTGGGAGAAGGTTGCCGAACTCGCGCGGATCAAACCGATCAATGCCAAAGCGGAGACCGTGGCGGCAAGC
>NZ_JAIMBY010000038.1 GCF_026191915.1 Acidiphilium sp. PA | reverse complement strand
GGTCGGCCCGAGCCGCTCATAGAGCCGCCGACGCAGCTGCATGTCGAGCGGCGTCGTGCTCAGCGCCCAGATCTCGATCGGGCCGAGGGAGTTCACCAGCATCTGTTCGTAGCGCTGGTTGTTCACGGTGATCTGCAACAGGAACGGCGCACCACCGCCGTTCGGATCCGGTCCCTTCAGCTTGCGCCGCAGCGTCGAGGCGGCTTCCTCGGACAGGGCGAAACGCTCGATGATCTCGTTCGCCTCCATTTCGTCATCGGCGCCGAGCAGATAACGCTCGTTGGTGAAGCTGATCAGATCGTCGTCGAGATGCTTGATGCTCTGGCTCGTGATCACGACCTGAATGCCGAGCTTGCCGCCTTCGAGGACGTCGCTTGCGACCTGGGCGCGGACGAATTTCGAACCCCGGGTGCGATGATATTCATCATAGTCGAGGCGCTTGATCGATTCCGACACATCGGCGATCCGTTTCGCGTGATAGGCGCGCATCGCGTCGGGCACCCGGGCGAGGTCGCGTTCGCGCAGGAAGAAATTGCGCGCGATCATGTGCCGGCCCAGCATGTACATCAGGCTGGTGGTCCGCACCGCTTCCGGCCGGTCGCCCTTGGGGGCCACCCGGTCGAGATCGAGCACGATGACCCGCGCATCCCCGAGATCGATCGAAGTCCGCTGGTTGAGCGAGGGCAGCATCTTGATCAGCGACTTGATGTAGCGCTCGAACACGTCGGGCAGCGGCTCATTGGTGTGGGCGCGGATCTTCTCGAAATTGTCGCGCACCGCGGGCGAACGGGCGGCAGTGATGAGATCCTCGAGGATCGGCACCGCCCAGCGCTGGGCGAGCCCGGCGAGGCGGTACTCGCCCGCCCGGCACAGCAGATCGACGACCTCCCACCAGAACGGCTCGGGCGCGGGACCCGTCTCCTCACCCTCCCCCGATGCCGTGCCAAGCACGCTGTGCAGCCCAGGATCGATCCGGTCGATCGCCGCGTCCACCATGGGCTCGATCCCGCGCTGGTAGACGGCGGGCGCGGTATTGGCCCCACTGTCCGAGCGCATCCGGTAGGCTTCGCTCACGACGAAGCTGATAAACTGATCCATCCCCTCGAATGGCTTGTCACTCTCGAGCGAGGTGGTCGCCAGTGACAGGAAATTGGTGAGAAACCCTTCCTCGAGATGCAGCGGGAAGCGGCAGCCCAGCTGGGTATCGAAGATGTTGAAATCATATCCCGGGCCGAACTGCATCTCGATGAACACCGCCTCGCCGCGGCGCTCGGGTGGCAGCTCCTCCTGCAGCAGGAGCACGAGACCGAGAGCGCCGTTGCCGATGTCGAGCTTACCAATCAGCGGCAGCTTGGCTCCCTGATTGCCGGTCGCGGCACGGCTGAGGCACAGACCGAAATTCATCGCATTGGCGAGCATCGACTTGCCCCGGCGGGGTGCTGCGAGGATGGCAATGAAGACCGCCGGACGACCGCTTCCCGACGGATCATAGAGCCAGATCCGGCCATCGGGCGTGCGGAAGACGACAGACCCGTCCCTGAACGGCGAGGCCGGTCGGGTGAGCGGCAGCATCCGCAGCGCATCGGAGAGCGGCGCGTAGCCAACCGGTGCCGAGGAGCCGAACGACAGGCCGAGGGCCGAGCCCATCACCGCCTGCAAAGGATCGCCGGCGGTCAGGCCGAGCCGGCAATTGCCCCAGCCCTGGATGCGCTGTTCGAGCAACGCGATGTTGCGACGGAGGGTGATCTGCTCGCCGGTCGGCGCCCAGGTCGCGAAACTCATCCGCCAGCGGACCGGAATGTCGCTCTGATCCTCCCGCATCCGCGCGAGTGATTCGAACGCTTTCGCCATCTTGCGATTCTCGGGATCGAAGGCGAGGAGTTCAGCGAAGACGGATTTCATCATCATCGTGGCCGGCCCGCCGCTCTCGAGCCAGACCGAAGCGCGCCAGGGCACCTGGGCGCGGGCGAGACGGGCCACGAGTTCGGCGAAGGGGCGTGGGATTTCCGGACCGAGCACCACCTCGATCGCCGCGTAGTCGTGATCGCCGATCCGGACCATCCGGCTGCCGATCGTCTCGGCATCGTCGCGAAAGATCTGGCTCGGCAGATTGGGCCAGAGCACATGATCGGCGGCCGGCTTCTCACCCTCGTCGGGCATCCGGACGCGGACGGGATCGCCTGGCAGCAGCGGCGTCCAGTTGGAATCACGGGTCTCGGGATAGAGCGCTTCGCGCATGGTCACGAGAGCCTCCCGGCAGGGGATTTCCTCGACCATGATCCCCTGGCCGGCAAAGGCCGACATCACCCGGTTGACGAAGGCCGCGTGCTTCACCCCCAGAATATCGGAGGCAAGAAAGATATTCTGCGCCTTGAGGCCGGTGGTGCCGATCCGTGGCGCGCCCTTCGCGGCGCCATCCTGTGCCGCCTGCGATTGCGACGCTTCCTCGCGCGACAGCATCGATTTGCGGGTCCAGAGCACGAGATGGGCGTCTTCCCAGCGCATCAGGCGCGGCCAGATTTTTGCCCGTTCGGCGAAGATGTCCTCGAACGACATGCCAAGTTCGCGCGCGATCGCGCGGGGACCCGCCAGCATCGTCTCGATGACGGAATCCGTCTGGTTCGGATCGCAGGCGAACCAGCATTGGATCCCCTGCCCTTTCGCTTCGAGCGACCCCTGGAGTTCAAGCCGCAGCTCCTCGACGATCCGGTCGGTTCCCGCTTCACCGATCATCCGCGTCAGGCCGTGGATGCGGACGAGCGAGACCCGATCGCCCTCGCGGGTAATCAGGGAGCGATCGTCGGCGGTCTCGAGATCGCAAAAACTGTAGAGCGGTGCCGGCATCAGGAACGACGCCTTCGCCGCGAATTTGGCGAACATGGAAAAGACCGACATCAGAGGAGACCCGAGACGAGCATCTTGCGGGAGCGGACAATGAGCATCTCCGCCTTGCGGCTGGAACAGCCCACAAACGCGAGAGGCGCGACGAGGCATAACGCAAACCTCGTGAACGTCCCGATCGTGCGGCTCGATGCGTGGTGACCCGACATGAAGCTCTCCTGGTTCATTGATGATTGGTCTCGGCGAAGCTCATCCGACCGCACCGGCGGCAAGAGCCGGTTCGGACGGCGATGCTGAAGGTGAGGTAATGCTTGCAGGCAGCGGTGTTGCTGGCGCGGCGGTTGCGCCGGATTGGCGATTCCGGGTGATGAACATCGGGTAGATATCCCGCCCGCCCGAATAAAACCGGCCCCGGTGCAGCAAACGCAGCCCGCGAATGAGCCGGGGCGGACAAGTGCCGCGGACGGGATCACGGGCAAGGCAGATATCGACCACATCGGTGACCGTCCGGATCCCGGCCTGCTCGCGCAGCAGGATCCAGCGGTCGAGCAGACCCGCCCAGACTTTGAGGATCTGGCGTGCGTGTGGGCTGTCCTCGCGTGGTGCGCCGGAGAAATCGACCGGCAGGCCGATCGTGTATGCAAGCTCGTGCAGGCTGGAGGTCAGGCGGTTGAGCCCGCGCTGCGATAGCTCGGGCAACCAGATCGGGAGGATCTCGCGCGCGGCGGTCAGTCGCCCCGCCCCCTGGACGAGAACGCAGGCCGGACACGCCTCGAGCAGATTGCCGGCATCGCAACGACGGTGATCGCCGTCACGGAAAAAAATCAGCGGATCGCCGGCGAACGGCAATCCGCAGAGTTGGCATTGCGACCAAGACGTCTCCGTGACCTTCCGACCAGCAACCCGCAAGCCCTGGCCGTAACCGCCGAGGCTCGAAGGATGCACGCTGATCGAGAGGGTCGCGGAAATCGTCATCGTGACTCAGCCCTGGCCGAAGGTCAGCTGCTGCTGCTGCCCGGTCACGTTGCTGTTCGCCGCGCTCACCGTCTGCGAGGAGTAGTTGACGATGCTCGGAAGCGTCGCAAAAAAACCCGTGGCCACGAGACCGGCGATAGCATAGCCGAGCCGGTGTTCGCTCGAGTTGGGGTTCTTGCGGTTGTGGAAGAACGTATAGCCGGACGCCAGTGCCGCCACGAGCGCAAGCGCGTAGCTGAAAAGGTCGCCGATATACGTTGTGCCGGTGAGCAGGTCGGTGGACGCCGCCTGCATCCGGCCACCGAGCGTGTCGCCGGCCCCCGCGGCCGCGGCCGCGAACGACGGATGAACCGCCGCTGCGACCGCGAGTGTGGCCAAACCCAGCGCGAGGGCGTTCCGGGACTTGAGGGTTTTGGCAAGACGGCGAAACCGCCGCGGTGCCTTTGGGGTGTTGATGGTATCCATCAGTCATCAGGCTCCTGAAACGGAGGGGAAATTCCCTCTCGTGAAGCCGATGCTGCGGGTAAAGGATGCAAACGACACGCGGGAAATCAGCGTCGCACGTAAAAACAATCTTCACGAAACCGGCAGCGTTCCCGGGTCCGCGAGACCTGCGGCGACAAGGAAACTCCTGGCGTCAACTTGGTATTCCGCGATCAGCGGCATGACATGCTCGCGCAGCACTTTTGGGCAGCGGCGCAGCCGCCGGCCGCGATCGTGATCGGGCAGTCGGAGAAGTGCCGCGGCAAAATTGTCCAGGAACGCCTCGTGATCGGGGCGCAGGCCGTGTTGGATTTCCCATTCGACCTTCGCCCGGCGCGCCCGGCAGACGGCTTCGTTAACTACCCGGTCGCGCTGGGCCTGCGTCAGGTCCGCCATCGCGGCGCGGGCCAGCTCACGGCAGCCCGGCCCATGGGCGATCCGCAGAGACGCCACCCGTGTCTCGAAATCGGGGATCGGGGTATCGGGAACGCCAGGATGGGGGCCAGATGCACTCATATGCGACCCGTTCATGTGAAATACCCCATGATCGTCTGTGAGATGAACACGATGTTCATCAGCGCGATACCGAAGACGAACTGCACCATTGGTAGCGAGTAGCCGTGCCGCCGCTTGCCTTCGGCCACGGCCTTCGCGCCGAGCCAGGCGAGGAGCACGTTGAACGCGCCATAGGCCACGAAGAAGGCGGAAAACGCAGTGACGATGTTGAGAAAGCTCTCTTCGGGCGTCGATCCCATCATGCCGGTGCCGCCGACCTGGGGCGCGGTGAAGGGGGTAAATCCTGTCTGGATCGAGGTCTGCGTTCCACCCCCGAACGTGTTGTTGGAGAAATTGAGGAATTTGTTGAAATCGACCAGCACCGTCCCGAACAGTAGCAGCAGGGGCGGCATATATTTCCGGGAGGACCAGTAGGTGCCGGGCTTCATCATCTGCCATGCGCCGTACCCGGCGAGCAGGAAGCAGGAGAGCCCGACTACAAAGCAGATCAACGGGATCAGGATACTCAGGACATTGGCGATGTCCGTGCTGAAATTCACGAAGCCCTGCATGGCGTCTCCTCCCCGCCCGCCTGCTCAGCGGATCACGCCGTGGTCGGTCGTGACGATCCATCCCGATCCGTACTGCACGATCGAGATCACCCGTCCCACGCCGGGCACGACGCTGCCGACCGAGACTTCGTAGGTCACGCCGTGGCGGATGAGCATGGCAAGGCCGGGGCTGGCGGCCTGGATGCCGTAGGAAGCGGGGCTGACTGGTGGGACGTGCGGTGCTGCCGTCGGGAAGATCTGCGCCGAGTGGACCGGCAACGGTCTCTTCGCCTGCGCGGCGGGGTCCGACGCGCCCGCAAGCGCGAGGGCGTCGTGCGCCTGGTCGAAGGTCAGACGCTGGTTGAAGGTCATCATCTCCTGATCGACGTGATGGCGAAGCGTGAATATCTCGGTCTGCATGGCGGCGTTCTGGCTCCGCAGCTCCGCCACGAGACGGGCGAGTGCTGCCACCAGCGACATCGTCTTGACCTCGTAGGTGCGTGACGCCGGTGCGGCAATCAGCTGCGTTGCGACCTTAACCGGATGCGCAATCGACTGGATCGTGCCAGCCGGCGGGACCGGGCCGACGAGTGGCGAGGGCGGGACAATTGTTGCGCTCACGGGTGTGGCTTTTTCGTCGGTCCCGCTCGCCATGGCGCGGAGGTCCGGTGCAGTGTCGGCGTCGGCGTGAGATGTTGCCGCAGGATTATCAATCCCCACGCCTTGCGGATCCGTCGATGCCGCAACCGGGTTCGCTGCAGCTGAAAGCTGACCGATCTCTGACCCGGCGGCAGGAGCAATGCCGGGTGCGGACGTCCCGATGATACCGGAAGCCCTGTTTCCTGCGGCCGTGGTGGTCGACTGCGTAGTCGCAAGTTGTGACTTCGGTTTGAGCGGCGCGGGCATTGATTGCTTTTTCGGTGTAGCCGTCGATCCGGCGGAAGGCTTGCCGAACATGGGCGATACCGAAAGACCGGGGATCGCCGTGTTTAACGGTGTCTTTCCCGTGGTCGGATGGTTAAGCACGCTCGCGGAATTATGGGCTTTCGGCAGTTTGATGCTGCCCGGGGTCGCCACGGATTCGTGCCGCAGTCGGGCGATGGTCGCGAGCAGTGGTTTGTGCAGGATCACGCCCGCGGAAACCGCCACGACGAGAATCGCCGTGGTGGCGAACAGGAATCCCTGCCGTCGGGACTTCTTCGCGGCGGACACTGGCGAACGGCCGGGCGGTACTGTCGGTCCCGAAACACCGGGATCAGCCCCTTCGCCGCCTCTACCGGATGCGCCGTCGTTTGCGGCCCCACCAATAAACTCGTGCTTATCGCCGGTGACCGCGTGTTCATCCGCATATCCCGGTACGACGCCGTCGAGCGGTCGGGAGAGCGGTGGCGCGGTGAATTCGGGCGGGAGGTCAATCGTCGTATCCATGGTTGGTCTCCTTGATCGAAGCCTGATCGTCACGCCGGACGATGCAAACGGGAACGCTCAATGTTCGCCGGCCGGCGCCTTGACGGGTTTGAGAAATAAAACGCCCACGTCCGCATCTGCGGCGAGTTCCACGGTCGGGCCGTGCGGTGCGGTGTTCTGGATCAACTGCCCCGCCGTCTGCCCGGCAGTACCCGCCGCGACGCCGAGTGATTGACCCAGATTGAGGTGATTGAACTGTGTCACGCCGCCGAGTGCGCTTTCCTGGATCACCGAGTTCGCGGACTCGATCGCCTGACCGAGACCTTCGACGAAAGCGGCAGCGATCGGCAGGACGAAGCGTTCGGCATAATGATGATCGACGCTGGTCGCGACCGCCTCCTGCATGGAATTGGGGGCAACGACGAGGCCGTCGATCGGCACCGATTGACCATCCTGAAGTGATAGCTGGTCCAGCTTCACGATCAGCCGATCGCCTTCGGTGGTAAACTGCCCGCTCATCCGGTCGCCGGCGATCGGACCGCTTTCGGCCTGGACGATCACCGTCCCTCCGCTCTGATCGCTGCTGACGCCGGTGAGGGTCTCGCCATAGATCCCATGGTCAGCCGGAATCAGAACCGTCTCGGTCGGCGCCGGGGCCGGACCGGATGCCGCAGTGGCAACGATGTGAGGCGTCCCATCGGTCGCCCCACCTGTCATTGCGTTCGCAGGGGGCCGGGCCTTCGGATCGCCCTGATTGCTCTTCAGATAGACATGGGTGGCGTAGGATGGGCCCGGGATCTTACCATTCAGCGAGGCAAGCGCGCTTTTATAGGCATCGTAGCGGTTGATATTGATCGCTGGCGGAGGATCCGTGACCGCGGCGACAGGTTGTTTCTGATAAGAGACCGGGATGGTTGTCGCGGGCTGCGGCGCGGGCAGCACCGGCGTGGGGAGAGCGACCTCGGAAGGCGTTGCCGTCACCGCAGGAGGTAGTATAGCCGTTGCCGAGCGGTTTTCATGGACCGCGACGAGCGCCTTGCGCTTGATCTCCTCCGTGGTCACACGGCGGACGTAAGGTGTTGCCTGATCGCCACCCGGAGACGCATCGGTATCCGGCAGCGTGGAGGCGGCGACCTTAACGGGCTTCGCTGCCTTTCCTCCGAATTCGTGCCAGGCACCGATAGCGAGAACGACAGCTATGAACCCGCCGATAATGCCGGTGCGTCGTGCCGAGCGATTTGCGCGCAGCCGTCGAAAGAACGCCATGATCAGTCCTCCTTGAAGCTGACGGAAAATGTGTGACCCGCATCCGACATCAGGATCACCGGCGTGGGCGGCATGACGTAGATCGTCACCCCACCGACGGAGTGCTCGCTGGCATCCCATTCAGGCGAGAGAATCGTGTAGCGGGTCCGTACGACGAGCTGATGCCGGTAGCGCCAGGCGCGAATGTTCTCAGGCGAGCCCCCGACAACCGCGAGCGGCACCGCCGATGCCGGCGGTTCACCATCGAGCATGGCGGTCAGATAAGCCGCCCCGGTCTCAGGTGCATTCTGCCGCGCGATAATCCTTGGCTTTGCATCAGGACCGGACTGGAGCAGCCGCACATCAACGGTCGAATCATAGGTCTTCGTGCCGGAGACCAGCAGGAAGCTGAGCGGTTGTGGCGCGTTCTGAAGATTGACCAGAAGACCGCCCCGCGGATAGCGGGATTGCGGCATGATCTCGAGGGTATTGGCCCCTTTGTAGGGCACGCACACCCGAAATCCCGAGGACATGACAGCGGGTACGCCACCCGCCGGTGCCCCTTGCGGCGCGGACCCGCCGCCACCGCTGCAATCGCCGCCTCCTTTGGTCGCGCTCGATTCAGTCCAGGCAATCGGCCATGGCGCGCCTGTCGAGTCCACGAAGGTCAACGCCGTCGGATACCCAATCACGGTCTGGATGATCGTCGTGACCGCGCCCGGACCGAAACCCGCTGCGACCGACGTCGTTGTCGGCACCGCCTGCATCGGAATCGCCGCATCGGTCTCGGCACGCTCATCTTCATGGTACCGATGCGCAAGGCGCGTAATCATCCAGTCGCTAAGCGGGGCCTGAGCCTGCTCTGCCGCATCGAAGGCCGGGTGCTTCGCACCCGGCCTTGCGGTGAAGGCAGGAGGCGTGGGCTGACCGTTGGTCGTGCTCTGTCCGAAGGATAGGGACGGGAGAAGCGCCAAAGCCGCCACGGTCCCGAGCCCCACACAGGCTTTGATCGTCTGACGATCGCGCATTTCAAGGTCCTTTGCTGGTGGCAGTGAATTTCATGATCTCGAGCCCGCCCGCGTGGCGCATGACCGACGTTCGGCGCACCACGACGTGGACGTCATAGCGACGCGACACCAAGCCATTCGGATTCTGCCAGGTCACGATCATCGGGAAAGCAACGGTAAAGCGGGCATCGCGACCGAAGGTGCGATGCACGACCACCGGGACCGCGGTTCGTTGGGCGAAGCCGGTCAACGCTTCCGCCAACAGCTTATGCAGATCGCTCTCCGAGCCGCCTGCCTTATAGGACGCAGCAAAAGATTGCCACGCCGCAGTGCTGAACCGCTGGCGCACACGGGTCAGAATGGCCTGGAAATCAACCGGGTCGATCGCGTAAGCCGATGTAATGCTCCGCGCCGCCCAGCGGGCGATATAGGTCTCGCTCAGAGCGAGATTGTGTAGCGGTGCAATCCGGAATGACCCCGATGCACCGATTGCCTCGACCGGCGGCACTGGCCGGGATAGCAGGGTCGGGGCTGCCGCGACGAAGACGAGGCACCCGACGATCCCCTGCGCGATCGAGAGAACCGCACCGCGCACCAGCCGTTGGTAAAGGCCGACGACGAGATGGGTTTCAGACACGGCCAGTTCTGCCGTGGCGATATTGCGGGATGGGGAGGTCTCCAGCGCGAGACTCATTGCGGTACCGCGTTGATCTGCTCGATGGCGACACCGGCTTTGTCATGACCAAAGGACGCGCGACGGACCCAGATTTTGACGTTGAGCGCGTCATTGATCTGCTCGGTCTGGTTCTCATACCGGACGGTGACCGGATCCAAAATTTCCCAGGTGTAGTAGGGGCCGATCACCCCCTTATCGATGATGCGGGCAGCACCGTCCGGCACGACCCATCCAACCATCCGCGCGGACCGGATTTTCGCAAGATTTCCAGACTTTTTCAGCGATGCGGCGAAAGAGTTCCACGCCGGCGTCGTGTATCGCGGCGCCACACGATCAAGATGCGTCGCGTAATTCTTCCAGTTGATGGCATAGGCCCGGCGCACCGTGTCAGCAGTCCATTGCAGGACCCGCCGATCCGACAACAGAGGTCGATCGAGCGGCACGATGGCGACCGGACGGCTGTTACGACCGGTGGCCACCGGAATCATGGCGGGTGGATGCAGCCGCTGCCAGCCCCACAGTGCGACCACCAACAAAAGCGCCGACGCGAACGTTAGATTCCCATATTGCTGGAGCCTGATCAGACGCAGAAGAAAACTGGGGTCGACCAGCTTACGCGAGACCGCTTCGCTTCGGTTCATCATGGTGGCCATCCTTTCTCATCACCGCCAGACGACGACCGGAAGATGAAAACGGGAATGAAAATCACGAAAAATGTTTCGCCGATCGCAAGAGCTTTTCGCGGCCCTCACACGCGTAAAGCGGCATATCACCACAGCGCGACGGCAGATGCGGCGGCCGACGCGCGATAGGCCGACTGGGTCGCGGTTTGCCGGCGCGACCAGAAATATTCCTGGCGATGTTTGTCCAGACAGATATGTCCCACTGCGGACACGAGAAGCCGCCCATCCGCCGTGCGAGTCCGCGCTGGAAGGCAGGCTCGCGTAGCGCGTGTCGAAACTGACCCCGGCGTTGTACCGAGATCGCGGGCGATCGCGGCAGGAGTCCACCCCTCCAGCCAGCGCTCGCACAAAGCTGCCGTGCGATCCACCGTCCAGCGGAATTTCGAGCGGCGTCGTGGTTCCGGTGCCGCATCGCCGGAAAGCATGGCGTCAAGTCGGCGCTCGGCCGACTGCCGGGCTGAAAGCCCTCTGAGAGTTTCCAGATCATCCCACGCTTTTGTGCGCTGGCGCTGCAAGAAACCCATGCCGCGCAGCTTGCGCTTGATGGCACTTTCGCTTCGCCCCAGATCACACGCAATTTCGGGGATCGTGGCCCGGGTGAGCCAGGATTTCGCCAAAAAAGCAAGCTGTCGCGCCGTGTAGAGCCGCGCGGCCGTCCGCAGGTTGCCCGCCTCGCCCCCGTGCGCTGTGTCGGGCGCGAGCCGCACGGAGCCATCCTGAGGCGCTATCAGATCGAGCGCGGCGGTGAGGTCACGGGCGTCATCTTCCGTCACACCCAGCGTGGCGGCGATCAGCCCGGCCGAGCACCGGCGCGCGGTCATCAGCCGCATAATCATCGTCGTCTCCGGGTCGACCGGAATGGATCGCGCTGTACCCGGGCGATCCCCTGCGATCAGCACCGCTACCCTTGTTGACCTCGCTCCAGAAAAGTGCTGCACAGACATTCCTGGGTGGTCATTTAAACAGTAAAGGCGACTCGAATGGTCTTTCAGTTCATCACCACGCACATCGTCGCGGACGTCCACCGATGAGGGCATTGCAAGCTCCCGCCTGAAGCGCGGAGCACCATGACCGGGCCATACCGATCATGCGACCGCGCAAAGCCTGGCCGTTTTGCTGCACAGTTACAGAATGGAGCAAGATCGAAAATGCATGATCGTAATCAAATTTCACGCTAAAAAAGCATTTCTCGTTTGCATCTTCATGCCCATTCGCACAATCAATCTGTATAAATAAAGAGTCGTAATATTGTCGCTACAAGTTAAGATTGTCTCCCTGCAGAAGCCGAGCTTTCCGCGAAAAGACTCGAAAACAACGCGTTACAAAACGATGTTGAGATGCGAATTGGATGCTAGGTAATCTTATAATTATCCAAGCTATCATATAGTAATTTAATTAATGGCGTTAATTCTGACCTAATACGTTGTTGAGCGTCCGGAACGATACCGCGATTTTCACGCGAATGTTATCAGGCATCTGGTTTCAACAACCGCAGTATAGGGGTTTGCATCAAGCTGTGTCCTAGCTGCGCGGTGTCTATTTATACTGCACAGCTCTGGACGAGGAGATGTAATGAGTCATACCAATGTCATACATCGCGCCTGGCGCGCGATCTTTGCGACCACAAGCTTGAGTCTGGTCGTGGCACCGATCGCAGCACATGCCAATTTCTCGATCGCGGCCACCGCGGCGAACGCAATTGCACCGCCATCGCTAAGGTCTCAATCACACCGCAACATCTGGGCGCGATCGGCCTACCCGGTCGCGGTCGGATACGGCAAAGCGATCCCCTTGGCCTTCGCTCTCCGACAGATCGTCCCACACGGCGTCCTCGTGGTGCTTGCCCCAGAAGTCGATGCATCTACTATAGTGTCGTGGCAGGGCGGCCTGCCATGGGACATCGCCCTTCGACGAGCCCTCGCCGCGGCCCACCTCCGAGCGGTGATCACACCCGTAGAGGTTAAAATTCGGGGACGCTGATCGACCCCGCTGAAAAGCTGTTCCCGTTTGCATCTGTCGGTCGGAACCTCTGCCTAGCCAGGAGGTATCCACACCCATGCCCGATCTCGATATCACCGCCGTCTCAGACTGGATTGCCGGGTTTCGCCCGCCTGACGCCTCATCCGAAGAGGGCGATCTGCGGGCACTGGATGCGCCGGCTGATCCCGATCTCCTCCGTCTCGAAGCTGATCATGACTGCGAGACAGCAGTGCGCGCCTTCGGGATCGAGCTGGATCGCGCCCTCGATTGTGACCCGCAGCGCCTTTCGACCGCGCTACGGGAAGACGGCACAAGGCCGCTTCTGGCCGGAACCATTGCGCGCCTCAGCCTCGCACGGCAGGCGCGCGTCATCGACTGGATCGTCCAGTCGGGCCTGCCCAACGGCGCGGGTTTGGTCAGATCCCTCGCCCGCCCCGGCGACGACGGCACCGGGGATGCCATCCGTGACGGCATGGCCGCCCTCTACCGTCAGCGACTTCTCGCCCGGATTTTTTCGAAAGCCAGACTCGCGAGTTTACTCGACGCCTGCCGCATTTCTCAGGAGGAATTTCAATGATCATCCGATCATCGGTATCAAGAATGGCGCGTCCACTTCGGATCGCCCTGCTGACCGGCACCACACTGCTGGCACTGTCAGGGTCGCTGATGGCGGCGACCGGGAGTACCGGAACGTCGCAGGCCAACTCCGGCAGCACGACCGGGTGCGCCGATCTCGCTCAGGCCGCATCCAACGGCATCGCTGCCGAAGTCGCGGCGAACGCCCAGATCGTGAAGGCACCCCAGTCGGTGACCCAACTGTCGTGTCTGTCGTCCTTTCTTCAGGGCAAGGGGCTCGATGTCATCACCAATTTGCTCAACCCCGCCGACTTGCTGAACTCCATCGAGGGCAAAATGTGCCAGGCGGCACAAAGCGCCTATAGCAACGCCATCGGTAGCGCCCAGTGCGGCATCACGCTCACGGGGTTCAACCTCGGGGGATTCGGGATCTCAGGCTTCGGGAATTTCTGCCCGCAGCTGAGCCTGGGCGGCGGTGGCCCCGACTGGGCGAGCATCGGCGGCAGCCTCAGCGGCGGCCAATCCAGCCTGTACATGAACGGAACGCCGATCACTCCGTCCGGCTATCCCAGCGCAAGCGCAGGGACCTCGCCATGAGGCCAAAAATGCGCACGGCCCTGCTGGCCGCAGGCGCCAGCGGCCTACTTCTGGGCATCACCGTCCTGACCCCGCCGCGGGCGCAGGCATTCGGGTTCGGCGACATCGTGGCCCTGATCCAGGCCGTTAATGCCGTCGGCTCGAAAGTGGCAGCGATGCAGTCCGCGATCGATGGCAAACTCCAGACGGTCCAGACTTATATCAATAACCAACTGGGGGACGGCTTCACTCAGATCTCGAACTACATCAAAGGACAAACCGCCGCTCAGGCCAAAATCATGAACGCGGCGGATCAGGCCAACGCCATCGTCGCCCAGCAAACCGCCAGCGCCAAAATCGTCGAACAGCACGTGGTCAATCCGCAGACCTGCGACAGCCTGACCAATGGCCAGTCCGTCGTGGCCGCCGGCGACCAGACCAACGCGGTCGCCAAAGTCATCGCCAACATCCAGAACGCCCGCGGCGAGGGGCAACCGGGAACGCCAAGCTATAACGGCCTCGCCCAAGGCGTCGGGGCTATGAATAAACTCCATTACTCGGAATACTGTTCGCCGAACGACCAGGCCGCCAATTTGTGCTCGGAAAGCAGCGACCCCGATGGCGACGAGGTCGCAACGTCACTCCTCGGTCAATCGACGCTCGATGGACAGGCCGGGCTGAACGCCGCCAATAATTACGCAACGGTCCTGCTTCAGCCGGTCGCCCCCGCTCCGCTGCGCGGAAGTCAGCTCGCCGGCAATGCAGGGCAAACCGACGCAGTCTATCGACGCCAATACAACGCCCAGGAAAGCCTCGCCCGGCAGGTCGCGACGACCGTCATCGCCGATCGTACGCCGACTGTGACCCTGACCACCGCACAGCAGGCCGAACTGAGCGCGGAAGGCAAGCCGATGGTCACGACCGCCAGCTGGCTCGAAGCCCTCCAACTCGATGTTAACCGCCGGGAATCCAATCTCCAGTGGCGCGAAAATCTGGTCAACGAGCCGCCGGCTACCGTCCAACGCGAAATCGCCGTCGAGATGGCGGAAAACAACTACATCGACCTCGCCCGGTTCCGGCTGGATCAGCAGCGCGCCATGCTCGAAGCGGCACGGCTGGCCGATACCGCCCAGTATCACCTCCCCCTCCCCGCCTCCACGCCGATCCCCGTCGTGAGCAATTCCAACTGAGGTCCCATGAGCATGAGCGAAACACCCACACCGCAAGACCCCCAACAGCGCGATCAACCCGCCATGTCCACCCGATGGACCCGAGCTCCGATCGTTCAGCCGAATTCACCCGCGTTCAAACATCTGACCGAAGATCTTGGCCTCTCCCCCGCAATCGTCGAGGCCGCCACCAAAGGTGACGCCTTGCGCGAAGGACCGGGCGGCAATGTCTGGTATCCGCATCGGGACGCCAATGGCGGGATCACCGGCGTCTCGACCGACAGTAAGGAGCTGCCCCACGCCATGCTGCGCGGGAGTCAGAAGACACTCTTCCGTCTCGCGGGCGGCGACGCGCCGACCCGGATCGTGTTCACCGAACAGCCCAGCGAAGTCCTCGCCATCGCCCAGATCGAAAAGCTGCGTCCCGATACGCTCTACGTCGCCAGCGCCGGATCGCTCTCCGCCGGATCGAGTAAGGCCCTCGCCGAGGAACTCAAGAAAATCGCGGACCTTCCCGGAGCGCAACTCGGGATCGCCACGAATCGCGGCAACCAGGGGGAAAACACCGCACAATATGTCGCGAAGGTCGCCGAGACGGCGGGCGTCCAGACGGTGCGTTACGCGCCCACGGATAAGAGCTTCACATGGACCGCCTATCTGAAAGCCAATCCCGACGCATCAAGCCTGCCAGAAGCCACATCAGCCGCATCGACCGCAGGTATGGCGAACAAGGTGGCCGGAGAGACCCCACAGCCAGCCCCGGCAAAAAACCCGGATCCGTCGTTGGAGATTCTCCAGAAGCTCAAGCAGATCGCCGAAACATCGAACGCCCCCGAAATGATGGATATCCTGCCAAAGGTTCAGGCTCTGATCGAGGCGGGACAGGCCAATCCGACCCAGATGCGCGAACCGACCATCCAGATGAAGATCGGCTGGGCGCTGATGGATGTGGAAAAACATACCGGCCAGAAACTTGCTCTGCCGGACGATCAGCGCGCCGCAATCAAAGCCGCCGGCGAGATCATGCCAGGCCTCAACAATCAGGACGTCCGCCTCGCCCTGGTCGCCACCAAAAATATCAGGGATCAGGAATTGGTGGACAGAATCCGGGATTTCGCGAGTTTCGTGGCGGCGCAGCCCTACCCACAGATGACACCTGACATCAACGCAAAGACAGCCGAATTCAACAGAAGTATCACCGCATCCATCGCCCAGATCGGCAAGATCGAGGCGCAACGTCAAGCCGACCGGTCGGCTGCCGCCATCGCCGCGCAGTCGACGCAGCAAACAGCACAATCGACGCAACAGACGGCCCAATCGACGCAGCAAGCCGACGCGGTCGAAGGCCAGCGGACCCACAAGGCCGAGACGAAGATCGAAAAAAATGCCTCAGCCGCTACAGAAGCACAGAACGTCAAGGAAGCTCCGGTGGTCCAATCGGGTGGGGGCTTAAACGTGCCGGTCCGCCAACCGAGCAATTTCCTCGAACGCCTGAACGGCATCGCACTCGCCTGGCACGAGCGGTTTCAGGGCGAGGGCTCGATCCACCGCAAGCTCCTCGCCCAGCAAGCCGAGGAAATGCGCGCGCGCGGGGAAACGCCACCGCCCATGCCCCCAATCCCGCCGGCACCGAACTTCACCGCCCCGCGCGAGCCAGCGACAACATCTGCTCCGTCTCCGAAACCAGCCGGGGACAGCGCCCAGCCCGCAGCGGCCACGCCATCGGCACCGCCCTCGAGCCCGGCGGAAGGGACCGCAACCCCAAAACGATCAGCCTTCCA
>NZ_JAIMBY010000037.1 GCF_026191915.1 Acidiphilium sp. PA | reverse complement strand
GATCAGATCAATACGCAGGCGATCCCTGAGCAAAGGGATTGGAGTGATGCCCAACGCGGAGTGTTTTTTCGGCCGGTGAAACAGCAAATTACATTGCGGCTCGATGCCGATTTGATTTTTTGGTTTAAGACGCGAATTGGCGACGGCTATCAAACCAGTATCAACAATGCCCTGCGCGAATACATTGCGCTCCATGCCCATGAAACTCAACCATGAGTGTGATCGCCGTCTAGCTTGAGGTCCGCAGGCGGGCTTTCTTCCGGTATTTCTAAACCGCGATAACCGATATTATCGCGCGCAGTGGAATTATTCGGGGGGCTATCGGGGGAAAGGGCATCAAGCGATCGCCCAGAGATCTTCCTGATGAACGAGTTGGCGCAGAAGGAGCAGAACTTTCGCGCCGGAATCGGCATGATTGTCGGCGAAAATGTCTTTGAACAGCGCTACCGCGAGTGGATCAGGTGACGTCGCGGATGGATCACCAACGAATGCCATCGACCATTCGGTAAAGTCGCGTTCGACGGCAGGACCGAATTCAAGTACCGTTACGTCTGAATGCCGCGGATCGATCTGTATCCTCTCGAAACAGCGTTCGACCGCCTCACGTTCCCCTTCGAGGGTTTGTGCGAAGCAGTTATTGGCAAACAGCAGCGCGCCGGTGAGGCCGGCAGGCCGGTTGTTGCGACGGGAAGTGGCGAGGATCGACTGTAACTCAGCTGTGATCGTTTCGGGCGAGCCGATGAGTTCGCACCGACTGCAATAGACCGCGCGGTAAAAATTATTTTTCATGATCATGACCTCTCAGGCGTCGGCTCCCTGCCGGTGCCACGGGTTCGGGGTTAGGTGCGGATGCGATTGGCGACTGTGGCGAAAACAAAGCGGACACCATATCGGATGGCACCGGATGGCTGATCAGGTATCCCTGCATCTGGTGACCGCCGCTGGTTTCCACGAAATCGGCCTGCGCGTCGGTTTCGATGCCTTCCACCGTAACCGTCATGCCAAGATTCGAGCCGAGGGCGGCGATGGCGCGCACAACTTCACGGCCGCTGCCACCTTTTCCATCGATCTGGCTGACGAAGGAGCGATCGATTTTTACCTTATCGAAGGGAAAGCTGCGCAGTTGGCTGAGCGAGGAATAGCCGGTCCCGAAATCGTCCATGGCGATGCTGACACCGAGGGCGCGCAGGGCGTGCAAGGTCTCCAGCGTTTCGGCATTGTTGTGCATCAGCACGCTTTCGGTGATTTCGATTTCGAGCCGGCTTCCTGGCAGTCCACTCGTGGTCAGTGCATCGGCGACGGCGCAGATCAGGCGTTTGCTGTCGCTGAACTGCATGGGTGAGACGTTGACCGCGACCCGGACGTCGGCGGGCCAGGTTGCTGCGGTGCGGCAGGCGTGGCGCAGGACCCACTCTCCGATCGGGACGATCAGGCCAAGTTCCTCGGCGAGCGGGATGAACTCTGCCGGCGAGACTATGCCGCGGGACGGGTGCTGCCAGCGAAGCAGCGCCTCGAACTCGGTGACGCGACCGGAGGCAATATCGACCAAGGGTTGATAATAAAGAGCGAATTGGTTGAGTGCCGTAGCGCGCCGCAAATCCGTCTCAAGCGCGAGACGGGCCTGAGCGCGCGCATTCAATTCGGATTTGAAAAAGCGGATACAGTGGCGCCCGGCGGCTTTCGCATCGTATAGGGCGAGATCGGCATGACGCATCAAGGTACTTGGATCGTGCGCATCGGACGGAGCAACGGCAATGCCGATGCTGGCGCCGATGTTGGCGAGATGGCCTTCGACCAGATAGGGTCTACTGAGGAGATCGATCAACCGTTTACCCAGAGCATCGACGCCATCGAGGTGCTGGAGCAAGACCGCAAACTCGTCGCCTCCTAACCGGACCACCACGTCCTCCTGGCTTAGGCAGGCGCGCAGACGCTGACCGACCAGGCGGAGAAGCGCATCGCCAACCGGGTGGCCGAGCGTGTCGTTGACCTGCTTGAAGCGGTCGAGGTCGATCATCAGAAGCGCGGCAGACGCATTCGGTTTCGTGAAGATGGCGGCCAACGCGGCCTGGAACACACGCCGGTTGCCGAGACCGGTGAGGGGATCATGCAACGACGATTCCCCCGCCGCGCGGGAGGCAGGAACCCACAATAGTAGACGACCCAAGGCAAGCCTTCGGATTCGGATAACGATGTCGCCAAACACAAGCCGCGCTTCAATGCCAGCGAGATCCGAAGCGCTCATTGCGCTACAGCGATCAAGGACCGTCGTGCGTGCATCGGCATCCAGCGCTGAAGAATGGGCGATCAGTTTTGTAAGGGGATAACCACGACTCGGCGGCGCGCCATAATGACCGAGCCGAATTGTCGCGGGGATGTTGCAGAGCATGACCCGCAGCCGGGCGTCGAGCAGGATGGCACCATCCTCAATGACGAGGAAGCTTTCGCGTAAGGCGGCAGCCTGGTCGGATGTGGTCGTTCGAATGACTGACCGGGCGATGTTCTGGTCGTCAGTTTGGATCGGCGGTTGGGACGAGATCTGGTTCATCGCTCGGACATATCAATGAGACCACCTACATCGCATTCGAACCCTTAACGAACCACTAATGGCGCTAATGATTAATTATGTATCTGCCATGGCGCGACTAATTCGAGACCACCCCCCCCTGCCGTATCGCGCATTCCGTTGATCGCGATCATGACGTTCACCATGCCTGAGGCTGGCGTTTTCGAAGGGCGGTTTCATGTTTCACAGCGAACACGACCAGGCGGCCCGATGGAATTGGGTGGCTCCATAGTAATCTTGCGACGGGCGCTGACGGTGATCGATCGTACGCTGATCGAGGTTAGGCGGCGGAATGGTTGGGGCGTGGTGCAGATTGCGGCAAGCTGGGACCGCGTCGAGCGGATCATCGCGCGCGTCGAGGCTGGACTGCCGCGTACCCTGTATCAAAACATCTACAGCGCGCGCGGCCAGCTGAGATTTACATCAAGGCGTGGAAGGACCATCTCGCGGCCGACCGCACCTCGTGCTCGCGGGCTCGTCGGAAACGCAAAATACGGCATCGCTTGCACCAATCTGAAAATCTGGCATATCAGTCTAGTCTTTGCGGCGTAGATCGCATACTGGAGGGAACAGTGAGTATTACCGCCGCCAGTGGCATGGAGAGCGTGTTCTCGCTAGAGGCAACTCAACTCAAATTCGGGGTTGGTGCTGCCGATGAACTAGGTTGGGAACTTTCCCGGCTTGGTATGGGACGTGTCATTCTAGTCGCTGATCCCAAACTCCACGAATTCGACCTGATCGAACGCATTGAAAAAATTCTCGCTGATGCCGGCATCCAATATCACCGGTTTGAGGATATCAGCGTCGAACCGACAATCGAGAGTTTCACCCGCGCTGCCGCCTTTGCGTCCGCGCATCCTGCGGATGGCTTCGTCGCCCTCGGCGGTGGTTCCACCATCGACACTGCCAAGGTTGCCAATCTGATCAGTACGCATGGAGGTGCGGTGATCGATTACGTCAATCCTCCAATTGGTGGTGGCCGCAAGCCGCCCTCTCCGCTTCGCCCGCTGATCGCGCTACCGACAACCTCAGGTTCTGGGTCCGAGGCCACGACGGTGGCCGTACTCGACATACCTGAACTGAAATTGAAAACTGGGATATCACACCGCTACATGCGGCCCACAGTCGCTATCGTCGACCCGTCGTTGGCCCGCACGACGCCGAGTGGCGTCACCGCGTCAGCCGGTCTTGATGTGATTTGCCACGCGGTTGAAAGCTATATCTCGAAGCCGTTCAATCAGCGCCCGAAGGCTGCCAGCCCGGATGATCGGCCACCCTATCAGGGTTCCAACCCGGTCGCCGACATCTGGTCACTGCAGGCGATCGAATTCGGTGGCAAATTTCTCGCTCGCGCGGTAGCCGACGGCGATGATCTCGAGGCGCGCGGCACCATGATGCTCGGTGCCACTATGGCCGGGATCGGTTTCGGCACCGCAGGCGTTCATATCCCGCACGCCTGCGCTTATCCGATCGCAGGGCTAAAACATGTCTATCACGCGCCCGGATACGCACGAAACCACGCCTTTGTGCCGCACGGATTCTCGGTCATCGTGACCTCTCCCGCCGCGTTTCGCTACACCTATGATGCGGCGCCTGAAAAGCATATCCGCGCTGCCGAGTTGTTGCGTGGCCATTCGATAATCGATCCCAACTCAGAATCGCTGCCGCACGCCCTGATCGATTTAATGAAAGCGGTCGGCGCGCCATCCGGCATCGCGGAGCTCGGCTACACCGAGACTGACATCCCAGTCATCATCGAGGGAGCCTTGAAGCAGCAAAGACTGCTCAGCGGCGCGCCCAAGCCGGTCGACGCGGCGGTGCTCGATACCATCCTTCGACAGTCAATCCACAATTGGTAAGCATCTAGCCTCCGGAGACATCAATGTCGGACATTCGCCTCTACATGTTCAGCTGCGGTACGTTGAAGACGATCACCGCTTCGATCAAGATGAATCAGGGCAATGAGCCCTATGAGATCCCGGTGCCGTGGTTTCTGATCACCCATCCGAAGGGCAACGTGGTGATTGATGGGGGCAACGCAGCGGAGGTCGCCATCAATCCCCGCGGCCATTGGGGTGACGTCTGCGACGTTTATGAACCCGTCATGCGCGAGGACGAGGCCTGCCTGCCGCAACTCGCCTCACTTGGTATTGATCCGGCCAGTGTGCGTTATGTCCTGCAATCGCATTTACACCTTGACCACACGGGCGCGATCGGGAGGTTCTCCAACGCTACCCATCTCGTCCAGCGCGCCGAATACGAATATGCTTTCACGCCTGATTGGTTTGCAGCCGGGGGTTACATTCGTCCGGATTTCGACCGACCTGGCCTCAAGTGGCACTTTCTAGATGGCAAATTCGACGATCATTATGACCTTTATGGTGATGGCGTCATTCGAACCATTTTCACGCCCGGTCATGCTCCTGGTCATCAGTCATTCCTGATCACTCTCCCGCGATCTGGACCGATGTTGCTAACAATTGATGCGGCTTACACGACCGATCATTGGGATGAAAAAGCACTGCCAGGCTTCCTGGCCAGCACGGTCGATACTGTCCGATCAGTTCGTAAACTCCGAGCGCTGGCTGAAAAAACTGGTGCAGCGGTGGTAACGGGTCACGATCCAGTTGCGTGGCCAACCTTCAAACATGCGCCTGAATTTTATGATTGATTGATACAGGCCCTGCGGATCGGAGGGAAATCGCTGGAGGGGCATTGTCAGGTAGACGAGGGTATCGCGTGTCCGTAGTGATTTCGCATGATCGACACGAGCTCGATGTTATCTTTGACGGCGTATCGCTTTCCCCGATTTGGGGTGGGGTAATCTGGCGTCTGGCAATTTGTCTGTGTTCAGCAGGGTCGCGTTCATGGGCTCAAACCGTTGTTGTAATGCCGGGCGCGAATTCGAATTTCTCACCGGCTTCCTGTCCAGCGGTATAGGCATCACGAATGACGCGTTTGCCCGTAGCGTGGGACCTTTGACTTAGATGGAGCCCAAGCTTGGACATTTCTTCTTCGATCATGGCCGATTTGACAGGAACCAGATCTCGGCCGGACGCGCTACGGATGGTCTCGTCACGGGCGGCGCGCATCGCACCGAGCTTGGCGGAAATACCGCGGGAAAGCCCGATCTGAAACGAGTTGGTTGCTGACCTGCGATCCCCTTTCATCTCTTCGTACAGGTCGCTCCGGCGGAAAACGGCGGTCTCCGTATCGAAGGCGCGCTCGACCATCTCATAGAGGTATTGTGCAGCCGTGACGTCGCTGCGAAGACCGAAGAAGATGTAGCGCAGCGGCGCGCCTTGAGCGCGTTCGGACCAGACCCGGCAGTCAAAGAACGCGGCGATTGCGGGAATGCACTCGTCGATCGGCGCGATCCGGCGCCGGTTGGTCTGGATGCCGATCCCCTCGCAGGGCTGCGCCTGCAGCTCGAGTTCGTTCAACGACAGCCCGTACCGATCGAGCAATTCGGCGACCTTCTCCGCAGCCGCCATAGCCTCCTGTTCGGTACAGCCCTGAGCGACGGTTTTCGCGCGCAGGCCCTGGATTCGTTGCACGAGCCGGTCCAGTGGCAGGTCGCTGTTACTGGTCTGCCGATTGCCCTGCCGGGGACGGAGCCGATCGAATAGCAGGCGGATGCGGGAGGGCCACCCGCGCGTCGCAATGGCTTCGTCGAGCGTGCGGGCAATGATATCCAACGTCAGCCCGACGGATCCACCGCGTTCGCGCAACCAAACGGTTTCAAGCTGCGCGGCGGCAATGCACTCGAATGCATCCGCCATGAGCTCATCTTTCGCGTCGCGTGCGGTGAGCGCCGCGTCCAACGCGTCAAAAATCCGGGTCTGATCCGCTAGTCTCCGGGTGCGCAGCATCAGTTCCTGACTGGGTGGCTTGCCCGCCAATGCGGCCCAGTCTTGCGCAAGGGCGTACAACGCCTCGTCGATTTCCTCGTAGAGATCTGGCTCATTGCCGTCCGCGGGCGGACGGTTGAGGCCGGGAATTTCTACGGTTCCGTGTCGAACGACATGGGTATAGACAGCCTCGGCCCAGCGGGCGTTGGCAAAGCTGCCCTTTCCACCCGCTGCTGCATGGCTCTGGGCGACGGCCAGAGCGTCCTGATCGAGCGGTGTGACCGCACCGATCAGATAACCGCATCGATCACCGGTCACGGCGATGCGGGCGACGATGGGGATTTCCAGTGGAAACGGCGGCAGGTCGGCACTTTCGATCGCCAGCGTTTCCCCGGCCAGGATATCGTGGACGGTAAGGCGGCCATCCGCCTCGGTCTTCTGAATACGGAGCAATCGGAAGCGTGCTTTGGCAAGCGCTGCGAGGGCTGCGGCATCAATGGATGAAACCTTCCCCCGGCTGCGGGCAAGACGATCAAAGGCGTTCGAGCCGCTGGCAGAGGGTTGCGACACGAGCAGGTCGGCCGACAGCAATATCGCATCCGCCATCATCGCTATTATCCGGTGTTCCGCAATGGAGGAGTGCGGCTGCTCGCGTGGTGCCCATTTTCGCATGAGAGCGTCGGCACGACCCGGGGCCACGAAATCGATCGCCGCCGTAAAAAATTCTTGAAGCCGCGCGTGGAGCCCTGGTGAAGAAGACATAGTCCGTGCTGTCGCAGGCATAATTCACTCCCGGATGAATTTCGGAGTTTAGCAAGCCCTGTATCGAGTCGCATACCCGCTGAGCCATAGCGATCAGGGCGATCGGGTGAAGAAGTAGGTGACAAACCGATGATGCGCTTAATCTATGCGTGTCCTCGATTGCTTGATAGGGGACAGCCATGGACGAGACGACACAGGACGGTGGCAAGGTCTTCGCACCCCTACATGCCAAGACGGCCCTCAATGCCTCGCGTGGTCTTGGCCCAATTCTTCCGCATGATAGAGGCGTTATCATGCGGAAGAATCACGGCGAAGGAGACACGAATTCGCAGTGGCAGTAGGCCATTCCAGCTACACGACCCGAAGGACACGCTCACGCCCGATAGCCCTATCGGTTCGGCGCCATGGCGGAAGTGACCCGGACCAGCCATTCGATGGCGCCATGGGTGGCACGCCAGGCTGCCCCGTTGTCCCTGACATATTCGCCGGCCTCATCCTCTCCCCCCAGCGTGACATACCCGTCCCGTGAGGCAACCAGCGGACGTCGTCCGGACAGGATCTCAGGGACATAGCTGTTTTCCGACCAGGCTGCTCCCGCCAGACTGTCCGCTTCCGGACTTTCCTCCCGAAAAGCCAGTAGCGCCCGCGTATAGAGCCACATCGCGGTACCGTCGTCTTCGAACTGGCCCAACAACTGTTTCAGGGCAGCCGTAAGGCCGAGCGCCAGAAGATAGCCGGCCAGCAGATAGCGGATACCCTGGTTATCGTTCGGGTTGAGTTCCAGCATCGCCTGGCAATGCCCGATCGCTTCCTGATGCTGGCCCGTCGCCCAGAGCGCGACCGCGAGACCTTGCCGGGCCCGCATATACGGCCGAGTCTGCAGAAATCCCCAGAAATGCCCAGCATACTCCTGGAACCCTTGGGACCCAATGGCTTGTTCGCCCCCCTCGACGCCACGCCGATAATAGGCCAATGCCTGTTCAACCGAGCGAGCATCTTCTTCTGCCAGAAGCACGTAGGCATCGGCACAGCGGGGGAATATCGTCAGCGCCTGCCTCGCCAGCCTGATCCGCTCACGCCGGTCCGTCGCATCCCAGGCCCGATACATGACGTTCTGGGCGGCCGAGCTTGGATCGTCGTCTCTTGCATGGTCAAACAGCCCCGCCATCATCCCTTCCATGCCGCGCCGGTCTGGCAGCGAGGGCGTGGCGCTGATCTGATCCCCGCTGCGCGATTGCCGGAGCGGTTTTTTTCGTGGCTTTTTCGATACAGGCATGCGGCTCCCCTTTCCGCCCCAGAATGCCACCATCTCCTCGTCGTGGCCACTCTTTCAGTTTAATCGATTATCCTGACTACCGTGCAGTTCGACCCTGTATGCCCGATCCGCCGCGGGCAAAGTTGCCCGACACTTGTGCGTTCCGGTGGATCGCGATCATCCATTCTGGCGATCGTGCTCATTGGGATCGGCGCGGTGATGATGGGTATCCAGGGCAATCGCATTTCAAAACATGCCGAGCAATCGTAATAGGTATTCGTCATCCCATCCGGCGGATTACCGAGGGCAGCGTCCATCGCGGCACGCAGCCCAATGAGGCCCCCATGGTCGCCGCGATCGACTGCAAATGCTTCGGGATCAAACGGCGCTCTGGGCGCTTGGGGTCAGGCGCGGTGGGCTGTGTTTCAATCACGGGCCTGAAAACTACCGAGCGGCGCGCCGTGTGCGGCAGCGTAGCGGGCGAGGTAGGCCATGACGCGGCGGTAGCTGGCGGCGCCTTTCGAGGCGATCCATTCCTGTTTCATTTGCTCGGCACCGGACACTTTCAGCAAGGCCGTGGGATTGTATAGGTCGGCGGGCGCGAGGAATGCGGCGTTGCCGCGGGCGGCGACGAAGCCCGGCGTGAGCAGATGACCGGTTTCGCCCGATTTCCGTCGCAGGGTCTTGTCGATCGGGCAGGTGCCCTGCTTGACGGTTGGAGGCACGCCGATGGGCTGGGTGACATAGGGCGCGCCATCCGGGTGGCTCGCCCAGATTCCACCGATCACCGCGGCGTTCTGGTCCCATTGCGACAGCGGGGGCACACCGAGCACCGCCTCGATCGTGCGCATCACATTCACCTGCGAATATCGCTGCGTCCGCACCACCCCGGGTTTCACCCACGGCCCGTAAGCGACCAGAAAACTCCGGTGTGCATCGATATGATCAGCGCCGGACTGCGCATCATCCTCGGTCACGAACACCGCCATGTGCCGCCACGCCCGCGTGTTCGACAGCGCGGCCACAATTGCCCCGGTCGCCCGATCGTTGTTCGCAACATAATAATCCGGCGTGTAGTAACACGGATTGCTGCCGGCGGTGTGGTCATCCGGCAGCCAGACATAGATGAACCGCGGCAGATCATCGCGATGCGCCGCAATCCAGCGCGTCACCACCGCGGCGCGCGTGGTATCGAGCAACATCCGGTCCCAGCCCGGATACCCCGCATCGGTATCCGCAATCAGACTGGGCCGCACCGCCCCGGCGCGGTCACGCGCAATGAATTCGCCGAAATTCTCGAACCCGACATGGTGGCGCGCCAGATCATCGAACAGGAAGCGCCCGTTCGGATAGGAAATCCAAGGGTTGGTCGCCGGCCGCTTCAACTTCGCCAGATCGATCGCATCGGCGAACGGATCATCCGGATCGTTGTCCTTCGCCGGATCGGCCAACGGCTGTGTCCAGCCCGGATTGCCCTGCAAGCCGCGATTGGAATAATACGCCGCCCAACTCCGCTGCACGAAATCGGAATCACTTGCCGCCGTCGTCCACTGATGGCCCTGCGCCGTCACCTCGCCATCGGCATCGAAATCAACAAACAATGCCCCATGCCCCGCCAACTCGGAATAAAGCTGGGCACGCCGCCAGCCGCCGATTTTACGCCGCCGGCGGCGGCCAAGGTGCGCAGCAGGTTTCCGCGCGATCCCATGATCCTGACTTCACCATCGGCGACCTCGACCCGTTGAGCGAGCGCGCGAAGGTGATCGCGGCGGTAACCGCCGTCTGGACCGCGTAGCCGTTGGCGCGCTGCGTCGGCGAATGTGCGGAGCTTAGTCGGGGTGATCTCTGCCCCGACGGCATCCAACGCGATGGTTGCGCGCTCGGCGTCCACCAGGGCCTGGAATTTCAGCGCTCGCAGTTCGGCGATTCGCTCTTTGAGCGATTCGTCTTCGATGTCGGCCACGCCGCTCTCAATCGCGTCATAGAGCCGTTTGAGCCGGGCCTCGGCCTCGGCGGCTTTCTTGCGGAGTTCCGTGGCGTGCGCCGCCCTGCGTTCGGTACGCTCCTGGCGGCGATCAAGGACGACGCCCAAAACCTCTTCCAGCCGGGCCGGATCGAGCAGTCGCTCCTCCAGATGCTTGGTCACCAGATCGTCCAGCCGTTCCATGGGTATCGAGCGCCCTTTACAGCCCGTATCGCCCTGCCGGGCCGCGATGGAACAGGTGTAGTAACGATAGCGCCCGGATTTGCCGGTGCGAATGGTCATGGCGCCGCCGCAGTCCGCGCAGAAGCAGATGCCGGTCAGCATCGTCGGGCCGCCGACGACCTGGGGAGGGGCGACCTTGGGATTACGCGATTTAAGGTGCGCCTGAACGGCGTCGAACGTGTCCCGGTCGATCAGCGGCGGGACCGCGACGGCAATCACTTGATCGATGGGATTCACGGCCTTTGTCTTGCCGCGCTTGTTGAACTCGTGGCGGCCGATATAGGTCGGGCGGGTCAGGATACGATGGACCGCGCCCACGCCCCACCGCCCGCCAGTGCGGGTGTAGATTTTACGCTCGTTGAGGTGTTTTGCGATCGCCTTCACGCCCATGCGGCCGGACACGCCATCGCCCTCAAGGGCCAGCTTGAACACGAGCCGCACGGTGTCAGCGTGGAGTGGGTCGATTTCCAGCTTCTTTTTGACCTTCGCGCCCCGCTTCTCAGCGTCCACGACGCGATAGCCGATCGGCGGTAGGGAGCCGTTCCAAAAGCCCTGCCGCGCATTCTCCTTCAAAGCCCTCAAGGTATGTTTGGCGTTCTCCTTGGACTGGTACTCGTCGAACAGCGCCATGATCTGGCGCATCATAATGTGCATCGGATCATCGCCCAGTTCCTGCGTCATGGAGACAAGACGGACGCCGCTTTTCGCAAGCTTCCTGACGTAGAATTCCAGCTCGAAATGGTCTCGGAAAAATCGGCTGAAGGAATGGACGACCACCATGTCAAAGGCGGCAGGCTTGGCGGTGCCCGCCTCCATCATCTTCTGAAACTCCGGGCGGCGGTCATTCGTGGCTGACGCGCCGGGTTCCACATAGGTTTCGACGAGCTGGTATCCGCGCGAAGCACAATAGCTTTCGCCTTGCTTGCGCTGATCTGGAATCGACACGTCATGCTCGGCCTGCCGCGCCGTCGAAACGCGCAGGTAGAGGGCGGCGCGAAGGGGGATGCCGCTCGTCATGCCGCCTCCGCAGCCATTCCAGCGTTGCTATCCCTCGCCGGAACCTTGGGCGGCTTCGCCCTCAGCGCCTTCTGAACTGCGTTTGGGTTGCGGTCGATGACAAGGAGATAGGCGCGGGTTGGCCCCTCGGGGACACGGCGGCCCTGCTCCCAATGGCGCAGGGTGTTGATACTGAACCCGAAGCGGCCAGCGAATTCCTCCTGGGTCATGTCCAGCTTGATCCGGATCGCCTTTACATCGATGTCCTCGGGGACGTGGACACCGTAGCGGCTGGCGTCCCCCATTCCCTCGGCATAGGCCAGCGCCTCCTCAAGCCCGCGCCGGATGCTGTCTGCAACCTTGCTCTTCATTGTGCTCTCCTCGCGTAACGCTCGACTAGCAGTGCGGTCAGGCGGCGAAAATCGTTGCGGTCGGCTTGGCAAATGTCGGCCCGTTCGCTCTTGGCGTAGGCGGTTAGAGCGAAGATCGGCATGGCATCGCTGTGGTAGTAGTAAACCACTCGCGCACCGCCCCGCTTGCCGCGGCCTTCCAAGGCCCAGCGCAGCTTGCGCACGCCGCCGGTCCCGGGAATGAGGTCGCCGGCCGACGGATTGCAAGCGAGATAATCACCCAGCAAGCCGCGCTCCTCCTCATCCATGATACGCCGCGTCGCGGCCAGGAACTCGGGCGTCTCGACGACGCTGACGGGGGCTGGCCCGAACATTGTGTTTACTACTCCATTGGACAATTCAACGCAAGATATTCGGGTGATCCAATGTATGATTCACTGCGGCTACTGGGGCCTGAACAATTCATCGAGGATGTCGCCAAACCACGCCTCAAACACGTCCACCTCGCGTTCGGTGACGGGCACGCGCTCTGACCAGTCGTCAATCACTCGCCAGCCGATCAGGTCATGCTTAACCGGTCGCCCCGGCTTGCGATCGGGCGTGGTGGCGTAGTCGTACAGGTCAGACGGGATCGAAGTGTCTTTGATGCTGCAAGTCCGGCGATGTGTGCGCGCAACGGTCATTCCTGCCAATTGCACTGTCTTAACTCTTGGGGAATGGTCATCAGCCGTCTTGCGTAGAAACGGCGGTCGCTGAGCGTAATTAAGTACGATTTCCATTAGCTTTTGACGGCGACTAGAGACCAGCCCCCGGTTCCGTTCAAAAAGTCCAACCGATCCCATCTCCCGCCATGGCGATCTTTATTACCTGCCGCCCGAGACGTCGCTCAAGCACCTGCTGCCAGGGGCCTGGATCGCGTAATTTCTGATAATGGTGTTTTGATCGAGTATTTGGCGGAAAGTACTTTCTTGCGCGCCGGCAAGCGTGCGCTGGAGAACATTTGAGGATGATAGGCTGGCGGTTACCCATGACGTCCATGAGGCGCGGCTTGGAAATGGCACTTGTTCTGGTGTCGGTGTCGCGCAAATTTCGCCGCGCGTAGCGAACGTCGTGATCAGTTTTCGAGGGAGAGTGCCGAGCGGCTTTCCGTGACGGGCATTTAGGCTGAGAGAGAGGCTCTCGGCCGGCCCGTCGTGGAGAAGTTCCATGGTTCAGAGCATTGCTGGCAAAGGCCGTAACAGCGTCCACAGCCCGGTCACCGCCAAGCCTGTCGTCGCGGGTGCGACGGGCGCCTACAAGGTCGATATTTCGCGTGGCGAGCGCATCGGCCGGGTGTCATCCGAGTGGTTTTCCCGGCCGGACGATGAGCGGTACCTTTCGCTCGGTTCGCTGTATGAGTCCGTCCACGCGCGGGCAGAGCGCGCTACGGCGCGTACCGTCGAGACCCGGAGTCTGCGCATCGAGGCGAGTCGGGATAATGCGGAGCGGATGTCCCTGATCGCGCCCGGCCGCGACGAGCCGATCGCACCGACCCATTGGTCGTTCGGCCAGATGTGCAGCCTCGTCGGTGCGCCGGCGGGCTATCTGCGCCAGCTACCGGCACCATTGGCGGGCATCAACATGCAGCACGGCCTGCTGTCGCACCGGGCCGAGTTGGTGAAGACGCTGGAAGCCGAAGACGGCCGCATCGAGCTGCGCGCAGTCACCGGCCCGGATTACGGCCGCATCTGGGATCATGAGCTGGTCGCCGCCGTGATGCGGATCGCCGGCGATGGAGTGGGTGATACGCGGTGGAAGGTGCCGGGCCTGCTCGACTGGTCCAGTATGACCCACAACCCGTATGTCGAGGTGACCAAGGACACCACCACCTTGTATGCCAGCGACCGCGACGTGTTCCTGTTCCTGGTGGACGACACCAACCCGATCGAGGCGGGCCGCCTGCCGAACGGCGAGCCTGATCTCTACTTCCGGGGCTTTTATTGCTGGAACAGCGAGGTCGGCTCGAAGACGCTTGGCATCGCCTCGTTCTACCTCCGGGCTGTGTGCATGAACCGGAACATCTGGGGCGCCGAAGGCTTCGAGGAGATCAGCATCCGGCACAGCAAATTCGCCGCCCACCGCTTCGCCCATCAGGCCGCGCCGGCGTTGGAGCGTTTCGCCACCTCGTCACCGGCACCCTTTGTTGCCGGCATCAGGGGCGCCCGCGAAGCCATCGTCGCGCATAAGGACGAGGAGCGCGAGAGCTTCCTGCGCAAGCGCGGCTTCTCCAAGCCGGAGACGGACAAGATCATCGCCACCGTGCGCGAGGAGGAGGGTCGGCCGCCGGAATCGATCTTCGACTTCGTACAGGGGATCACCGCATTCGCCCGGACCAAACCGCATCAGGATGCGCGGCTGGATCTGGAGGGGCGTGCGGCAAGGCTGCTGGCGAGCGTCGGCTGAATGAGGTGGACATGGAGCCGATCATCCGCTGATCGGCTCCATGTCGGGTTTGGTGCCGGGGCAGTCCGATAGAGTGAGAGGGCTGCGCAGGATTTCGTGACGGGTTGCAGGTCGAGAGAGAGGCTTTCGGCTGCCCGTCGCGGAGTTACCGACATGGCCAAAACCGTTCAGAAGATCACACTCAGCGCCTCGCGCGACATCCCCTTCAACCAGTTGGTCCTCAGCCAGTCCAACGTCCGGCGGATCAAGGCTGGTGTTTCGATCGAGGAGCTGGCTTTGGATATCGCGCGGCGCAGCCTGCTCCAAAGCCTGACCGTGCGGCCGGTGCTCGACGCCGATGGCGCCGAGACCGGCCTGTTCGAAATTCCTGCCGGCGGACGCCGCTTTCGGGCGCTGGAGCTGCTGGTCAAGCAGAAGCGGCTGGCCCGCACCGCGCCGATCCCGTGCGTGGTCCGCACCGAAGGCATCGCCGAAGAGGACAGCCTTGCGGAGAACGTCCAGCGCGCGCCGCTGCACCCGCTCGATCAGTTCCGCGCCTTTCTCACCCTGCGGGAGAAGGGCTTGACCGAGGAGGAGATTGCCGCGGCGTTCTTCGTCGCGGTTGCGGTGGTGAAGCAGCGGCTGCGGCTTGCCGCCGTCTCGCCGAAACTGCTCGATGTCTACATCGGAGACGGCATGACGCTCGACCAGTTGATGGCGTTCACGGTCAGCCCCGATCACGAGCGCCAGGAGCAGGTTTGGGAGGCAATCCTGCGGTCCTACAACAAGGAGCCGTACCAGATCCGCCGGCTGCTCACCGAGGGTGCGGTGCGCAGTTCCGACAAGCGGGCGCAATATGCCGGTGCTGCGTATGTTGCGGCAGGAGGTGCGGTCATGCGCGATCTGTTCCAGCCGGATGATGGCGGCTGGCTGCAGGATGCCGGATTGCTTCAGCGCGTGGTGTGTGAGGCGCTGGAGCACGATGCGGCAGTGATCCGTGCAGAAGGCTGGAAGTGGGTCGAGGTGGCGATCGACTTCCCGTATGGGCACACTTACGGGCTGCGACTGATCGCCGGCGAGCAGCCGCCTTTGACTGAGGCGGAGACCGCTACGATTGAGGCATTACGGGCGGAAGCCGAACAACTTGAGGAAACCCATGCGGGTCAAGATGAACTGCCGGGCGAAGTCGAGCAGCGCTTGGGCGAGATTGAAGCAGCGCTGACCGCGATCGAGAGCCGGACGGTGATCTACGATGAAGCCGATATCGCGCGGGCCGGCGCCTTTGTCAGCATCGACGGGTCCGGTCGGCTGCGGGTCGAGCGCGGTTATGTGCGGGCGGAAGACGAGCCGCCGGTCGCCGAGCCGGAGATGCTCGATCCCGATACGCACGCCGCTGCCTATGGCGGCAGCGGGAACGAGGAGGTCGACGGCGAGTATGTAGCCTCTCAACACGACCCCCGATCCGATACGGCGATTGCAGCGTCATCGGGCGAGGGTGGCGCGCCACCGGCTGAAATGCCGGAGGAAGACGAGGGGCTGCGACCGATCCCCGACAAGCTGATGACCGAATTGACGGCCTACCGCACGCTCGCGTTGCGCGAGGCGGTCGGCGCTGATCCGGCAACCGCGTTCCTTGCCGCATTGCACGTTCTCTGCCTGAAGCTGTTCTACCGCTACGGCTCGGATTCTTGCCTGGAGATCGAGCCAAAGAGCGTGATGTTCGGCAACCAGGCACCGGGACTGGCCGATACGCCTCCGGCCGTTCGGGTTGATGCGCGGCACCGCGGCTGGGCCGAGCAACTGCCCGAGGACGCCAGCACGTTGTGGGATGTGCTCCTCACCTTCGACACCGACAGCCGTGATGCGCTGTTCGCCCATTGCGTGTCGCTGACCATCAACGCGGTGCATGAGGCCTGGAACCGCCGGCCCAAGGCCATCGCACACGCCGACCGGCTGGCTGATGCGGTGTCGCTCGACCTGGTCGCGACTGGAGGGTGGCAACCTACTGTCGACAACTTCCTTGGCCGGGTGACAAAGGCCCGCATTTTGGAGGCCGTGCGCGAGGCCAGGGGTGACGCCCTCGCTCAGTCGATCGACCACCTGAAGAAGGGCGAGATGGCGGTGCGGGCGGAAGAGCTTTTGGCCGGTACAGGTTGGTTGCCGGAGCCGCTGCGTCCGCCTGGCTGGCAAATGGCCGCTGTGACCGTGGAGGAGAATATCGGCGCTTCCGAAGTGGTGTCTGCCACCACCACGATGGCCGATGAAAATTCCGCAGTTCAGGACAAGGAAACTCCCGTCGATCGGGCGGAGACCGACACAGGTCTTGAGATGATTCCAGCGGCCGATCACGCCATCGCCGCGGAATAGCCGCTACCAATCCAGCCACCGAGGGACCCGTCGATCGTGACGGGTCCCTTTCGTTTTGGATGCCAGTGCCATGTCTAAGTCAGTAACCGAACTGGCGCGTCGCCTGGCGCGCAACGCCGAGCCGGTGTGCCGCCACTATCTTTCCAATGGTTATCGCCAAGGTCGCTACTGGCTTGTCAAATCGCGTCCAAACGCGACCCCCTTTTCGCGTCCAATTCCGACCCCTTTGGGCGTTAGAAACAGCGTTAGCGGCGGGGGCTTATCCACGTAGTGCATAGGGGGGACCCGCGCGCCGCGGAGTGCCCGACGA
>NZ_JAIMBY010000036.1 GCF_026191915.1 Acidiphilium sp. PA | reverse complement strand
GAAGCTCGGCGATCCCCAGCCGCTTCTCGACCTCGCGCAATGTCAGCAGACCGCCGTCCGAGGACAGCAACTCGCCGTCGAAGCGGGCCACCACCGGCTTGCCGGCGACAGGTGACAGACCGGGGAGGCATGGGGTAGTTTCAACCGTGGCGGGCATCGCGTTCCGTGCTGATGAAGATTTGGCGTCGACACCCAATTCTTACATCGAATCAACGGTTTACACTATGTCCGCCAACCCTCATGCATAATGCAGGCTTAAACACCTGTCCAAAAAACCGGAGCCGCCGCAGTCTCGACCTGGACGGCGAGTTTGATCAGGCGCAGGCGCAAGGTATCGAACTGGATGCCACGCCAGCGTGAGCGACGCGGCATCGGGGAGCTAAAACTCCACATCAGCCAGTACGCGCCGATACCCAGGAACAGGCGCATCTGGTTGGTGCTGGCCCGCGACGACGCGGTGCGGTCGGCTGCGCGATGGGTCTTTCACGCCTTGATGTGAGTTTCACCCTGGCCGCGCGCGCAGTAGATGTTTTGATATAGGGTGCGTGGCGATCCAGCCTTCAGGTTGGCGACGATAAAGCCGGTATCGACCCCATCGGTCCGGCCTCGACGCGCGCGATGATCCGCTCGACGCGGTCCCAGCTTGGCGCACCATCATGGAACTCCTTGAACCTCCGAACTTTCTCGCCCGGTGTCTGTTCCGCCCGGGCCGCGCGGTGCTGGCCTCCAGAGCGATGACGTGTTTGCGCAGCGTCGATGTCGGCGCAACACTGAAGATGTAACTCAGGTCGCGCGCGCGACAGAAACGCAGCACTTCCGGCGTGCAATAGTGGGAATCGCCGCGCAGGATGATCGCGGTGCGCGGCCAGCGGCTACGGATGGCATCGATCAGGCGGCGCAGCCATTTGACGATCTGGCTCCCTTTCGGTCGGCATGCGGGGCGCAGCACGGCGGCGATCATACGGCCGTCACCATCGAACACCACGATCGGCTGGAAACCGTATTCATCGTGATGCGCGTTGAACAAACAGAGTTGCTGTACGCCGTGGACGGCATCGAAGGTATCGTCGATGTCGAGCACGATGCTGTTGGGCACCCTGCGGAAACTCGAGCAGTATTGCTCGACCATCGCCATGCCCATGCGCAGCAGAGCGCGGGGTCCGGGCAGGTTCTCAGTGCGCGAGATCGTTGCCTGCGAGCACAAATCCCCCGCCTCGGGCAGGCGCTCCATCGCGAGCTTGAAGATCGGATCGCGGCGCAACCTGTCCGCGTCCTTGCCATCCTCATAGCCGGCCGCGATCATCAGCATGCGAAACCGGATGATTTCGTCGAGCCCATAGACCACACGCCCGGGCGCACGAGGATCATCGATGCACGCGGCCAAACGACTTGCGATGCCGAGCCCGCTGCTCGATGGCGCCTAACCCCAGCAACCCCCCGTCGGAGGAAAGCAGATCGCCGTCGAACCGGGCCTCGATCGACTTGCCGGCGACAGGTGACAGACCAGGGAGAATTGGGGTATTTGCAACCGAGGCGAGCATGGCGTTCCGTCGTGGTGACGTTTTGTCTCGACAACACATTCTTACACCGAATCAACGGTTTATGCTATGCTCGCCGACCTTCATGCATAATGCGGGCTAAGTCAGTTGGAGTCGCTTAACGCGCCGCATTTCCTGATTTCAGTGCCCGACGCCTATCAATGCCGAGAGCGTCATTTCGATTATGTTGTGGAGACAGAAACCTTTGTGGAAATCGTCCATCCAGACCATAATGTATGGTATACACCTTATACCCTGTTTAATACGATTAAAAAATATTGTCGGATGAATACGAAAAAAATGTGGTTTTTCAATGAAATTTCTATACTCGCCTTAATCGCGAAGCAGTCGCAACCTGTTGTTTGAACATCATGGAGTTTGCTCCAAATCGACGACTTGGCTTGAGAACCCTACTCGAAATTCAAACGTGTCGGATTTTCGACCTTGCCAATCGTCGCATGATCAGGAAGGCGAGCGCCAGTTGCAACCATGCGAGCGCTGAGTTGATCGTCGCTTCGAAGTCCTTTGACAGGCGACGCGCGCGGTTGATCCAGCCGAGCGTTCGCTCGACCACCCAACGCTTCGGCAACACGACGAATCCCTTGATCTCTTTATCGGTCCGCTTGACGACCGTTACGATAATGTGGCTGGCTTCGAACGCCGCTCGCTGCGCCTCATCGCCTTGATAACCCGCGTCAAGGAAAGCCCTTTTCACCCAAGGGCTCTTGCGGCGAACGGCCCCCAGCAGCGGCGCGAGTGCGTCGCGGTCTTGCATGCTGGCTGGGGTGATCTGGCATTCGATGGGCAGTCCGAGCGTATCAACGGCGAGCTGGCGCTTGCGCCCCGTGACCTTCTTGCCGGCGTCGAAGCCGCGAGGACCGACCGCTTCTGTCGTTTTGACTGATTGGCTATCGACCACCACAGCGCTCGGCGTGGCCTCGCGGCCTTCCGCCTCGCGCGCGGTCATCACGAGGACCGAGACGATTTGCGCCCACAGGCCGCTGTCGCGCCAGGCGTAAAATCTGTTCTGGACGGTGGTGAACGGCGGAAAATCCTTTGGCAGGTATCGCCAGGGACAACCGCAGCGGATCATATAAAACAAAGCATTTAGAATGGCTTGTGGGTCCGTCTGCTTACGCCCGCGCCGTTTCGCCGGCGGCAGAAGCGGCGAGATCAAAGCAAACGCCGCCGCGGACATCTCGCTTGCATAGCGCGCCCGAATGACATCATACTTCGCTCGATGGGCCTCGTTCCAAGACATCGCGAATCTCCCCAAGTTGTTGCAAACTCAGGGAATCAAGACCTACGAAGCCGATTAACCGAATTTTAGGTCAGGCTTTCAGAAACGTTGTCGATAAATGCCGGAGGGTTGCGTTCACAGTAATGAAATCTTCAGTTTAAACAACACGCTTGTCGGCGCAGGGTTGTAGGCGGGGGTCAGGCTCATTACCTCGGACTGAGGCAATGGCATTGCCGGATCGATGGTGGACTGACCCGGCCGCGTCCGATGCGACGCAAGGAGATTTTGATGAACGATATGACGGTCGATAAAACGAACACCGCGACGCATGAGATGACCGGCAAATGCCCGTTCGGCGGCGATCGGGTCGGTGGCACTTTCGGGACACCGCCAACGCTTGAAAACTGGTATCCTGACCGGCTCAGGGTCGAGTTGTTGCATCAGAACGGCCTGGCGGCCGATCCGCTCGGTCCGGATTTCGACTATGCTGCTGAATTCGCGAAGCTGGATTTTGAAGCGCTCAAAAGCGACATCAAGCAATTCCTGACGACGCCGGTCGCCTGGTGGCCCGCTGATTATGACAATTACGGGCCGCAGATGATCCGCATGGCGTGGCACGCCGCCGGTACCTACCGGATCGCGGATGGCCGCGGTGGCGCGGGCACCGCGATGCAGCGCTTTGCGCCGATCAGCAGCTGGTGGGACAACGGCAATACCGATAAATCGCGCCGCCTGCTGCAACCGATCAAACACAAATACGGCAGCGCCCTCTCCTGGGGTGATCTGATGATTCTCACGGGTAATTGCGCGCTCGAAATCATGGGGTTTCCGACCTACGGGTTCGGCGGCGGCCGGCTCGATGCGTGGGAGGCCGATAACGCCACCTATTGGGGCCCGGAAATCTGGGACCCGAAGGACGTGGCCAGTTTCGACAGCATGGTGACCCGCGACAAGCGCTGGCGCGGCAAAAATGGCGACGCGGATTACGATCTTGAAAACCCGCTGGCGGCCTCGCACCAGGCGCTGATCTACGTCAATCCGGAAGGCCCGTATGCCAGCGGCGATCCGCTCGGCTCGGCGCGCGATATCCGCATCACTTTCACGCGCATGGCGATGAACGACGAGGAAACCGTGGCGCTCATCGCCGGCGGTCACGCGTTCGGCAAGAGCCATGGCATGGTCTCCGCCGCCGAGGTCGGGCCGCCGCCGGAAATCGCGCCGATGGAAGCGATGGGACTGGGTTGGAACAACCCGAAGGGTCCGGGTTTTGCGCAATACACCATGACCAACGGCATCGAAGGCAGTTGGACGCCGAACCCGACGCAATGGGATAACAGCTATCTCGAAAACCTGTTCAAATTCGAGTGGCAGCAGACCAGAAGCCCGGCCGGCGCCCTGCAGTGGACGCCGACCGATCCGAATGCGCCGAAAACGCCCGATGCCCATGTCAAAGGTCAGATGAACGATCTGATGATGATGACCAGCGACATCGCGCTCAAGCTTGACCCTGAATATCGGAAAATCTGCGAGAAATTCCTGGCCGATTTCGATGCGTTCACGCAGGCGTTTTCCAAGGCGTGGTACAAGCTGACCCACCGCGACATGGGACCGAAGTTTCGCTACCTCGGCCCGGAAGTGAAAATCGAGGATGATCTGCTCTGGCAGGACCCGCTGCCGGCGCGCGACTACGAACTCGTCGGCCCAGCCGAGATTGCCACGTTGAAGCAGGCGATCATGGCAACCGGCCTGTCGGTCTCCGACCTCGCCTTCACTGCGATTTCGGCGGCGGTGACGTATCGGGACAGTGACAAGCGCGGTGGTGCGAACGGCGGCCGCCTTGCGCTCGCGCCGCAGAGAGACTGGGCGGTCAATCGCCGTGCGGTCCCGGTGGTTGAAAAACTTCGCGACGTCATGGCGGATTTCAACGGCAGGCAGGCGGGCGGCAAACAGATCTCGCTGGCCGACCTGATCGTGCTCGGCGGGTGTTTGGCGGTCGAGATCGCGGCGCGGGCTGCGGGTGTTCCGGCCAGCGTGCCGTTCACCCCGGGTCGGGTCGATACGACGCAGGCGTTGACGGACATTGAAATGTTCGAGTGGCTGAAGCCGATCGTCGATGGGTTTCGCAACTATATCGATGATGACTTCAAGCAGATCTCCCAAGGTGCTGCGCCCGAGGAATTTTTCCTCGACAAAGCCAATCTGATGACGCTGACTGCCCCGGAGTGGACGGTTCTGACCGGCGGGCTGCGGGTGCTCAACGTCAATCACGACGGCTCGGATCACGGCGTGTTCACCGACAAGGTGGGGGTTCTGACGAATGCGTTTTTCGTCAATCTGACCGATACCGATCTGGTCTGGGAAAAGACCGACGAGAGCGCCATGCATTTCGTGCTCAAGGACCGGGCGACCGACACGCCGAAATTCCGCGCGACGCGGAATGATCTGGTGTTCGGCTCGAATTCGCAGTTGCGCGCGATCGCTGACGTCTATGCCGGCAGCGATGGTCAGCACCGTTTCGTCAAAGACTTCATCGCGGCATGGGACAAGGTGATGATGCTCGATCGCTACGACGTGAAGGGCCACAAGCGCTACGCGCCGATGGCTGCCTGATCAAATCTGATTGAACGGATGAAACGGGGTCGCCGCAAGGTGGCCCCGTTTTCGTGTGGGAACCGTTGGTGATCCGCACCAGTTTGATCTCTGCCCGATCGCCGGTTTGCCGAGTGGGCACCCGCCAAGAGTAAGGGATGTCGGTAGCGGGATGGGCGTGGGCAACGCGCGGGGATTTCCGGCGCGGGCGGATGCGCTGAAGCGGCCGTGACCGGATGGCTCGGCGCTTGGCGACGGGGTGGGGGCGGATGGTTGCAGGGTCAGGGGCTCGGGCTGGGGCGTCAGCCAGGATGGCAGCGCATTGCTCGTTCAGCGCGGCGAAATAGGCCCGGATGGCGCGGTGCAGCGTGGCCGGCATGCCGGCGGCATCGCAGAGGGCGAGCATCAGGTCGCACAGGACAGTGAGCAATGCGGCGATGCATTGGGTTTTCTGGGTGGCGGTCAGGGCCGGGCGGGGCGTGCTCACACCGGTTTATAGGCCGGGTGGGTGGGGGGTGGGCAAGAAAAATGTTATTCGTTTCGAATTTTTCTTGTTTTAAATTCAAAGATTAAGAATTTTCTTAACTCATTTTGTTAGCGCGGCTGCGGCAAGCGGTCGAGTAGGATTTTCGGGACGTGGAGGATCTGGAGCGCGCGGAGGGTCTGGGCGCGGGACTGGGGCCAGAAGGCGCAGAGGAAGAGCAAGGCGGCACCGATCGCGAGGCCGATGACGGCTAGGTTGCTGCTGACGACGCCTGAGGCGTGGAAGATTTCGTTGAGGGCGGCGACGACGTAGATCAGGGCCGATGCCAGGAAGGCGCGGCGGTCGATGGCAAGCGAGACAATGATCAGGATGAGATAGAGGACGACGGCGATGGCACTTTGTTCCAGCGCGGCGGTGGGCGGTTCAACAACGCCGCCGATCATCAGGTGCAACGCATCGAAGATAGGTTGGACGATAAGCGGGGCGGCGAGAAGATGGAGCCAGAATGCGACATCCGCGCGGTAGGTGGTGCGGGGTGGGTCGCTGAGATCCCAGCGCATGGCGTAGGCGAAGGTGGCGAGGCCGGCGATGAGGGTGAGTGTGTCAGGGAATTTGTCCGCGCCGGGAATGAGGATGATGACCAGGGCGGCGGCGGCGAAAAGGGTGGTGGCGGTGGTGCAGGCAATGGTGATCGGCACTTTGAAGCGACGCCAGTGCAGCCAGGCGCCGAGGGTAACGACGGCGGCGGCGGCAAAAACGACAAACTCCGGCATACTGCGTGGTGACGGGAGTAAGGCCTGCTGGTGGAATACGAGCCACCAGGGGAATTTGGCACCGACAAGGCCAAAGACCGCGTAAGCCAGGCCAAGAAGGAAGCCGAACAGCAGGACGATGCTGGGCAAAGCCATGCGGCGGCGGGCGGTGAAATAGAGTGCGAGGACCCAGGCCGTGGCGGCATCCGCCAGGCCAGTGCCGGTGGCGCTGGCGATGCGATCGCCGACGAAGCCGACGCCGACCAGGACCAGGATTATGGCGATGGAGACGAAAATGTCGTTGAAGCCGGTGAGCAGGCGGAATTGTTCTTCATCGGCACTGGCGGAGGCGCGATTATGAGCGATGAAGGCGCGGAAATCCGCGGCGGTTTGCGGGGTCAGCACACCGGCCTGGACGGCATCGGTCAGGTCAGGGTCGGTGTACATGTGGGCTCCGCCGATGATGGATACGGTGGGTCGTTAGCGCAGACGGTGTATGACGGCCAGAGGGGCCGGGGGAGACTCGATTGCAACGAGCGGGCTGGTGGCTGGACCGCGCCCGCTCGTGACGGGTCGATGTGATGCGTTCATGGCGTACCGGGAACAGGCACGATCTCGGCACCGCTACCGGTCTTGCGACCATGTCGGGAACCGCGGGCGTCAGAAAATGATTTTTTTATCGCTCCGTCGATCGATGCGGACTGCGCCTCCGGCCTTGCGGTCTCCGGATGACTAGCTGGCCCGGGCCATGCGGTCGTTCATGCCATATTGCGCTGCCGAGGGGTGGGCGATGGGCCGGTGGCGGGGAGATTGGGCGTGGTCTCTGGTACCGATGGCGAATTGTCCGACCAGCCTTGAGAGTTCATCTGCCTCTTTGGCGAGACTATGGCTGGCGGCGGTACTCTGTTCGACCATCGCCGCATTTTGCTGGGTGAACTGATCCATCTGATTAATCGCCGTATTGACCTCGTGCAGGGCGGTCGATTGTTCCTGGGTCGAAGCCGAGATATCCGCAACGACGGTGTTGAGTTGACTGACCTGTTCAACAATCCGCGTCAGGGCCTGGCCCGTTTCCGCGACGAGTTTGACACCAAGCTCCACGTGGCGCTCGGAGGTCGCGATGAGGGTCTTGATATCCTTGGCGGCATCGGCCGAGCGTTGCGCCAGGGCGCGCACTTCGGATGCCACCACGGCAAAGCCGCGACCGGCATCACCGGCACGGGCGGCTTCGACGCCGGCGTTCAGGGCCAGCAGATTGGTCTGGAACGCGATTTCATCGATGACGCCGATGATGTTGCCGATTTCGTGGGACGATTGTTCGATCCCGCTCATCGCCTGCACGGTCTCGCTCACGATCTGGCCCGATCGTTCCGCATCCGATTTTGCCCCGGCAACGATATTGTGCGCGCCCACGGCCCCTTCAGCCGTCTTGTGCACGGTCGCGGTGACCTGGTCGAGCGCTGCGGCGGTTTGTTCGAGGCTTGCGGCCTGTTGCTCGGTACGGCGGGCCAGATCGTCCGAGGCCTGGGTGATCTGACCGGCGCCGCTCCGCACGGCCTGGGTATTTTCGGCGATGGCCCGCATCGTCTGCTGGAGTTTGCCAAGCGCCTGATTGAAATCGGTTCGGAGCTTGTCGAGTTCGGGGATGAACGGGTGTTCGATGCGTTGTTCAAGATCACCTTCGGCAAGCGAAGTCAGCGCGTGGCCGATTTCAGTGACGGCGAAAACGCGCTTGGTGACGTCGCTCGCGAATTTCACAATCTTAACAACCTTCCCGGCGTGGTCGAGGATTGGATTGTAATTTGCCTGCACGACAATGGCAGACCCTTGCTTGGTGATGCGCCTGAACTCGCCCGCCAGAGATTCCCCCCGATTCAAATCCCGCCAGAATTTCAAGTAATCTTCGCTTTCCCGATAGCCAGGTTCGACGAAAGCCGCGTGCTTCATGCCGATAAGCTCATCCCGAGAGTATCCTATCAAGCTGATAAAATTGTCGTTCGCATCGACGATGGTGCCAGCGGGCGAGAGTTCGACCCGCGCCCGGGAGCGGCCGATCGCCGTCATTTGCGCCGCGAAATCGTCATTCAGCAGACGTGGCCCGGCATCGGACCATTCGACCACGTAGCCGATCGATTTATTGCGCTTTCGCAATGGCGTCACCAGAAGATCGAACGCGTGTTTGCCGACCCGGATGGTCGCGCTGTGGCGCTCGCGCAAATTGGCCAGCATGGTGCGCTGATGGGTGGGATTTTTGTGGAAGATATCGATATTGCTGCCAATCAGGGTCGCCATATCGAACCGTGGCAGATCCTGTTTCAGGTCAGATTCCACGCCTTGCAAGAGCGCGCGAACCGCTGGGTTCATATACGTGATGTTCAGATTTTCGTCCGCAATCATCACGTTTGTGCGTAACGCATCGATGCTTGATAATTTCGCGTTCGACAATTTTGATCGGAACCAGCTTTTTATCACAATAAAATCCCCTTCGATCGTGCCAGGAAGCTGCCGGGCAGCCGCTCCATGTCCTGTCAGCGCGTTAAATCCATTGACTGGTTTCGTAACAAACAGACGTTACGAATTCATTAATGGACTGGGGGCTTGGAAATTCCGGTTGCGCCGCGCTGCGGTGCTCAGAGCCAGGGGCCGGTGAAGTTTTCGCATGCATCGCGCACATCATGGTTCGGAGCAATGAGCGGCTGATCGAGCTGGCTGAGGCTGGCGTTATGCTGGGGTGGCGGGGTTTATCGCGCGCCGGACGTTATCCGTTCGATGATCGTTTCGCGCTCGGCCCGGCTGGCGGCGCCGCGCGCGCGGGCGGCGGACAAGACGTCCGGCGGGGCGGTTTCGGGGGTGCCGGCGTTGAAGGGGGGTTCGGGAGCGTATTCGAGGGCGAGCTGGATGGTTTCGGCGGCGGATTGGCAGGCGAGTTCGGCCGCGAGGGTCAGGGCGAAGTCGATCCCGGCGGTGACGCCGCCGCCGGTGAGGATGTTGCCGTCGCGGACGACGCGGGCTTTGACGGGGGTGGCGCCGAGGCGCGCCAGCAGGTCGAGCGCGGACCAATGGGTGGTGGCGCGTTTGCCGGCGAGCAGGCCGGCGGCGCCGAGCAGGAGGGCGCCGGTGCAGACCGAGGTGATGTAGCGCGCGGTGTTCGCCTGGGTTTTGACGAAGCTGAGGATGGTTGCGTCGGTGAGCAGCGCGTTGATGCCGATGCCGCCGGGGATGCAGATGATGTCGAGGGGCGGGCAGTCGGTGATTGTGGTGGTGGGGGTGAGGATGAGGCCGGTGGCGGTGGTGATGGGGGTGAGGGTTTTCCAGATCAGGTGGAGCGTGGTGTCGGGCAGGGTGGCGAAGACCTCATAGGGGCCGGTAAGGTCGAGTTGCTGGACGCGGGGGAAGGTCAGGAGGCCGATGTGGAGGGGCATGGGGTTGGGGCTTCATGGTGGGCGGTTGGGGCGGGCCTGGATTGCTTCGCAAGGGCTCGCAATGACGGTTTAATGTTGTTTTATAGAAGTCTTTGGTTCTTTTTTACAAAAGAGAACGGCTTGCCTGCATCCGTGCCGCGCGGGAGCTGGATTCATGATCATCCCCACCGCCGGAGGGTTTCAAGGTCGCGGCTGGTATTTTGGCGGATAGTGCGGGCATTGGCGAGGATGACGATCGTGGCTGTCAGAAACATGCCGGAGCCACCGATCGAGACCGCGATTTTGGCGCCGGTGATGATGGCGTGGAGCAGGCGATCGGGGCCACCGAGCGGCGTATAGAGGAGGCTGTGGGTGACGCCCTGGCCGGAGAGGATTGTGCCGGCAATGAAGGGATTGGGGCGCAGGGCGTACCAGTAGGGTACGGCGGTGGCCATCCAATGGAGGTAACCATCGAGGTCGTTGGTGATCAGGGTCAGGGCGAACAAAGCGAACAAGGTGAGTCCAGCGAGGGCGGTGATCAGGCGGATGCGGATTCCGGCTGGCGATGGGCGGCGGCCTGATGCGTGGGTGGCCAGCGCGGCGTTCACCAGGGAATAGTTCAATATTTTGAAGCGCCTGGGGATCAATCGGGCGAAATGGAGGGCGAGGTAGATGCCGGCGATGATGCCGATCAGGATCGCGGCGCGGCCGGCCGGGCCGTAGATGTGGTCGGCCCGGAGCACGGCGAGGACGGGAAAGATCGCGCCGGCGGGACGTTCGATCATGCCGCATAGCGATCGGAAGACAGGGATCTGGGTCGCGGCGATCGGGAGCAGGATGAGCAGCGGCGGAACGAGGCGGGCGAATACCGGGATGCGATCAGCGCGGTCAATGGCGGATCGATCGACGGACAATGGCTCCATAATCAATGTATAGAAGTTTTTTGGTTCTTTTTTACAAAAAAGAACAACTTGCTTTCCTCTTTCTACGCCACCGACGTCTCATGCGTTGCCGAGAAGTGAATCTCCGGCGCGCGCTCCTGCGCATAGCGCAGGGACCAGGCGTCGCGCGCGAGGAACACCGGGCTGTCGTCGCGGTCGAGGCCCATGGTGGATTGGTTGGCGTCGATGAAGTCTTTCAGGCGTTTGGGGTCGGCCGAGGAGATCCAGCGGGCGGTGGTGTAGGGGGAGGCTTCGAAGCGGATCGGGATTTTGTATTCGGTGTCGATGCGGGCGGCGAGCACGTCGAGCTGGAGGGCGCCGACGACGCCGACGATCCAGTCCGCGCCGAGCATCGGGCGGAAGATTTGGGCGACGCCTTCCTCGGCGAGATCTTCGAGGGCGCGGCGGAGTTGTTTCGCGCGCATCGGGTCGGCGAGGATGATGCGGCGGAGGATTTCCGGGGCGAAGCTGGGGATGCCGGTGAAGCGGAGGGGTTCGCCTTCGGTGAGGGTGTCGCCGACGCGCAAGGACCCGTGGTTGGGGATGCCGATGATGTCGCCGGGCCAGGCTTCCTCGGCCAGGGAACGGTCGCGCGCGAAGAAGAAGATAGGCGCCTGGATCGCCATGGTTTTGCCGGCGCGGACGTGAAACAGTTTCATGCCGCGCTGAAAGCGGCCGGAGCAGATGCGGGTGAAGGCGATGCGGTCGCGGTGGTTGGGGTCCATGTTGGCCTGGACCTTGAAGACGAAGCCGGTCACGCTGGGGTCGGATGCGGCGACGGGGTGTGGTTCGGCGCGCTGGCTGGTCGGCGCCGGGGCGAAGGCGGAGAGCATGGCGAGGAGTTCGACCACGCCGTAGTCCTTCAGGGCGCTGCCGAACAGGACGGGGGTGAGGTGGCCGGCGCGGAAGGCGGTTTCCTCGAACGCCGGGTAGGCGGCGGTGAGTTCGATCGCGTCCTGGACTTCGGCCATCTGTTCGGGCGGCACATCGACCGGGGCGAAGATTTCGCCATCCGGGGAAACGCGGCCGATCGGGCGGTTTTGCGTGATGTCCCAGCAGCCGCGGAACAGGCCGCCCATGCCGATCGGCCAGACCATCGGGCAGACATCGAGTGCGAGGGTGCTTGCGATTTCATCGAGCAGGGTGAACGGGTCCTGGCCTTCGCGGTCGATTTTGTTGATGAAGGTGATGATCGGGATGTCGCGCAGGCGGCAGACTTCGAAGAGTTTGAGGGTCTGCGCCTCGATGCCGCGGGCGGCGTCGATCACCATGACGGCGGCATCGACCGCGGTGAGGGTGCGGTAGGTGTCCTCGCTGAAATCCTGGTGGCCCGGCGTGTCGAGCAGGTTGAAGACGACATCGTGCCAGGTGAAGGTCATGACCGAGGAGGTGACGGAGATGCCGCGCTGGCGCTCGATCGCCATCCAGTCCGAGCGGGTGTTGCGGCGCTCGCGGCGGGCCTTGACCATGCCGGCTTCGTGGATGGCGCCGCCGAACAGGAGGAGTTTTTCGGTGAGCGTGGTCTTGCCGGCATCGGGGTGGGAGATGATCGCGAAGGTGCGGCGGGGGAGCGCGCCCTGGGTGGTGGCGTGGTCGGGGATCAGGGTCATGTCGTCCATCGCCGCATTATAGCAACCGGGGGCGGCAATGTGTAGGGAAAGGCCGTGACCCCTGCCCGGTTCATCAGCGCCGATATCTATCGTGAGCCGATCGCGGTGCCGCCGCATCCGCTGGCGACGCTGCGCGCGCCGCTGGCGGAGGATCTGGCGCGCGCGATGGGGTGGCTGGACGAGGGCCGGTTCGTCGCGGCACCGATCGCGGACCGGCGCGCGTTGGAGCGGTTTCATGCGCCCGCTTATATCGATGCGCTGCTGCGGGCCGAGGCGGAGCAAGGGTTGCCGGAAGAGCTGCGGGCGCGGTTTCGGATCGGGGCGGATGCGAACCCGATCCACCCGGCGGTGTACCGGCGGCCGGCGACCTCGGCCGGGGGCGCGATGCTGGCGGCGGCGCTGACGGCGGATGGCGGGGTGGTGCAGGTGCCGGGTGCGGGCAATCATCACGCCTGGCCGGCGCGGGCGAGCGGGTTTTGTTACATCAACGATGCGGTGCTGGGGATTCTGGCCTGGCTCGATCAGGGGTTGCGGCGGGTGGTGTATCTCGATCTGGATGCGCATCACGGCGATGGGGTGGAGGCGGCGTTTGCGGATGATGCGCGGGTGCTGACCATCAGCGTGCATGAGGCCGGGCGCTGGCCGCGCACGGGCATGGCGTCGGATGCGGCGTGCGGGGTGATCAATTTCGCCGTGCCGGAAGGGTTCAACGATGCGGAGCTTGGCTGGCTGATGGCGCGCGCGATCGTGCCGCGGATCGAACGGTTCCGCCCCGAGGCGATCATGCTGCTGCCGGGGGCGGATGCGCTGGCGGATGACGCGATGAGCCGGCTGGCGCTGTCGAACCGCGGGCTGTGGGCGGCGGTGGCGGCGGTGCGGGAGCTGGCGCCGCGGCTGATGGTGCTGGGCGGCGGCGGCTATAATCCTTATGCGCTGGCGCGCGCCTGGGCGGGGATCTGGGCGGTGCTGAACGATATTCCCATCCCCGCGACGCTGCCGCGGGCGGCCTTGGACGTGCTGGGCGGGATACGCTATTTCCGGGGTGCGGCGCGGCCGCGGCCGGCGCATTGGTTGACCGCGCTGGCCGATCCGCCGCAAGACGGGACGGTGCGGCCGGCGGTGCGCGCCATGGCCGCCTGAATTTTGGAGTGGATCGATGAAGCGACTGACGGGATTTGTGCTGGCGTGCGTGGTGGGCGGCGTGATTGGCATCGCCCACGCCGATACCGAAATCACCGGGCCGCAGAAACCGCTGCCGACCGAGACGCTCACCATCGTCAATCAGCACGGCAAGCGCTTCACCTTCAAGGTGGAACAGGCGATGACGCCGCGCCAGCAGGAAATCGGCCTGATGTTCCGCAAGAGCATCGCGGGCGACCAGGGCATGATCTTTCCGTGGAACCCGCCGCAGGTTTCGGAGATGTGGATGAAAAACACGCTCGTGCCGCTGGATATGGTGTTCATCGGGCCGCACGGCACGATCCGCCATATCGCCAACCAGACCGTGCCGCAAAGTCTGCGGGTGATTTCGAGCCACGTGCCGGTCGCGGCCACGCTGGAATTGCAGGGCGGCATCACCGCCAAGGACGATATCGACGTGGGGGACAAAGTGATCGCCAAGCAATTCGGCGATGACAAGTGAGTTGCTTGCGCTGAAGCCGCACCCGGCATAGGAAGCGGATCATTCGGGGCGTGGCGCAGCCTGGTAGCGCGCTTGTTTTGGGTACAAGAGGCCCCCGGTTCGAGTCCGGGCGCCCCGATGCTTTACGAGGAACCGATATGAACCGCGCCCGCATCTATTTGCCGCCGAAAACCGCCATGCAGTCCGGCTGGGCGAAAACCCACCGCTGGGTGCTGGAATTCGAACCCGCCATGGCGAAAACCATCGACCCGCTGATGGGCTGGACCGGCTCCGCCGATATGCTCGCAACCGAGGTGCGCCTGTCGTTCGATACCCGCGACGAAGCCATACGCTACGCCGAACGCCACGGCATTGCCTACGACCTCGAAATCCCCACCGAACACACCCGCAAACCCAAAGCCTACGCCGATAACTTCAAGTTCGACCGCCGCGCCAACTGGACCCATTGACGCCAACCACACCACCAGCAATTGATCCCAGCAGCGGCCCCGTAGCTCAACTGGATAGAGCACCCGCCTTCTAAGCGGGATGTTGCGTGTTCGAGCCACGCCGGGGTCGCCATAAAATCAATGACTTACGGGGCGTTCGTTGCAGTAAATGATTGCTCGAAACTTTCGGGGCAACATTCGGGGCAACAATCCGCATAGCTGAATTGCACCAGATGCCTAAGCCGCCGCAAAAAAAATCGGCCCCAGGTTCCCCCGAGGCCGTCAAGTTTTTTGGAGGCTCAGTATTAGAGCCGTAATCGTCTTACCGGCTGACTCCCCACCGTCCAGCAATCGCAGATTGCAACGATAACGATACCGTTCACGCATTTGTCAGGGGGGATACAAGGCGCAGAAATAAAGCACCCGAAGGTGCTTTAAGTTTGTCTGTTCTTTATTATGAGACATCAGCGGGTAACATTTGGATATCGATTCTTCCTAATCATTTCCCCGTTATCTCGGCCTCCAATTCATCCCGCGCTACCAGCACCCGATCACGCCACGGCGTCAGGGTTGCCAGCGCCGGCTCGAACGCATCCGGGTCAATCTCCGAACCGTCCGCGACGCTCTGCAATCCGCATAGTACCGTGACGGTGCCCGATAAGGCAGCGTGCAAGCCACGGAGGTCCAGGCCACCAGGCCATGCTGCATCCGACGGGGCGGTGTAGTCGTGACCGCTGATCAGTGCCGCGCCACCGGGTTTCGGATCAGGCGCGTCCACGGGGCCGTCAGGGGTAAACTCCACCCCCTTTTCGACTTGTTCGATAATCAACCGAGCAAGCAGATCGATTGCGGTGCCGGCTATGGGCTTGTTTTCGCTGATCTCCCGCGCGGCTATGTCTCGCAGGATGCCGGCGATCTCTCCGATCTGGTACAGCAGATCAAACATCTCGGCGGGGATAGAATGGCGGGTCATGAGATGGCCCTCGCATCCCGGACCAACATGGCAACAAGCTGGTCATTGATGCAACCGTGTTGCTCCGGTTCACCGATCTGCGAATCCCATAGACCAAGGCTCTGCGCCACGGCCGCGAACCCGGCGAGGGTGGTGATGCGGTGGCTGGTGATCTCTCTGGCAAGGGCGCGTTGCTCATCCTGAATCGGATCGGTCACGGTGTCGCGGGCATCATCGTCAGGAATGTGATTTTCGCCGCCCGTGTGGAACGAAAGATAGTGCCGTTCGTTCGCATCGAAACGGGCGCACAAGGCGATAAGCTCGGCATCGGGGTTGCTGGCCTGAGCAGCGATCGGTGCGACCAGCGCGGCAGCGGTGCCAGCGGCGAGGCTGGCGAGGGTGCGGCGGCGGTTCATGATCCCACCCCTTCGCTCAGACCGCGTGTGATGGCTTGCGTGGCAATCCGGGTCAGCATGGCGCGCTCGCCAGGCGAACCTGCCAGGGCGCGGAGTTCGCCAACCTGCCGCTCGACCAGCGCTTTGATTGCGCCGATGTTCGGCGTGTTGTTGTTCGCAGGATACAGGAATCCTGTATGATTGTTGGTAGCCATCTTCATTCTTCTCCATTCGGTGTTGATGGTTAGGCCCGGTTGCGAGGTGCGAACTCTCAATCGGGCCGGCCATAATTATGCCATGTATGCCATCGGCGTCAACATAATATATGTCGTTGACGCTAGTTTCGCATTTATGTATATTCCGGGCATGGATGAGCCAAATTCGGAGCGGATTATCACCCCGATGTCGAAATCGCTGGTAGCGGCGATCGATGATTTTCGTTTCGCTCAGCGGGTTCCGTCGAGAGCCGAGGCCATCCGCCAACTGATCGAGGCCGGCCTTAAAGCACTGGCGAACTCATGAGCACTCACCCCACCATCCCGACGAACCGCCCCGCGAACGCAATCGGCTTCGTCACCACGCATCATCGCCGCACGGAACGCCTCGCGATGTACGACATCCGCCCCAGTGCGAAGGGTGCGAACTTCTTTGCGGCCGATGCCACGCTGGCCAAGATCGGCGCGGCGCTGGCGGGCCAGGGCTTCACGCTGCTGGCGGATGGGTTTGTCATCGCCGGTTGAACTCACCGCCGCACGGATCGCGCTGGTCATGACTGTCGCACAATTCGCTGCGGTAATCGCGACCGGATGTGATGCAATTATTGTCTATTGTTCGGAGTGTACGTGCTAAGATGTTCAATTGGGAAGCCGTTGGCGCGCATTTTTATTATTGCATCAGCGAGTGTTCTCTTGGCTTCATCTCGTATCGTTTGAGAAACACGCGGGTCTTGCGAAACTTCGGACAGGGCAGCAGTTGCTTCGGGGATATGATGTAACCATTCACACCCCCCTGTCTTGCCTGGAACAGCGCGTTAGCGGGTGATCGATAGGACGGCGCAATAGGGGCTTGCGTTTCTATCCGAATCGGATTCTACGATTCTGATGCGGCGTCAGAGAATCCCCGGCC
>NZ_JAIMBY010000035.1 GCF_026191915.1 Acidiphilium sp. PA | reverse complement strand
CAACCTCGAATCACTCATCCATGGACGCCACGAACGGCTCGCAGCCGGTGACTTCCAGGAAGAGCCGGGTGCGGGAAAGCCGCCTGCCCGGATCCGTGAGGGCGAAGCCGAATGGCCGAGCTACTCGACCACTAGCGCCATCACCGGTGCCTGGTGGATTGATGCCGTCACTTTGCTCGGCGTCGTATGGTTCCTGGTCCAGAAGGGCCGAGAAGCCTGGATCGGTGAATGTCACTGCTGAGCGCAATGTCGTATGTTCCTGCGTCGTTCAGGTCTACCGTCCGTAAAATGCCTTCCGTGTCCACCCATTTTCTGTCACCGCATGTCGATCTCGCTCTGCTTGCAGTGTTGCCGCGCCTTGCACGCGGCCGTTCTGAAAAATTGGTGATGATCCGCACGGCGAGCGGAACGGCGAACATAGATCGCCTTGTCCTCCGTCTCTGGCGTTCTGATGGCCTGATTCCGATGCCCGATGGTGCTATGGCGCGGCTCTGGATCGGGACGATCGTCGCCGAGCGTGTCCAAACGCCGTTCTCAACATTGAATATCACGGAGGATGCGCGCAACCTGAATACACCGCTGCGCCAGCTTGTCGCAGCTCTGCCGGATGGCCGGATCGTCGGCGCCCACGCACGGCGGCCACGCCGTTTTGGAACGGAGATATTTTGCTAAGACAGAATACCGGCTTCCGAAGCATGACGTCTCCGCCGGTGCACAAACCGCAATGAGCGCTTTGCCATGAAAATCCTGATCGTCGAAGACGAAGCCAAGACCGCGACCTATCTAAAGAAAGGGCTCGAGGAAAACGCCTTCAGCGTCGATGTCGCGGAAGATGGTGACGACGGCGCCCATCTCGCGCGCCAGGGCGGCTACGATCTGATCATTCTCGATGTCATGCTGCCGGGTCAGGACGGCTGGTCGTTGCTCAAGACGCTGCGTCAGCGGCGCGATCAGACGCCGGCTCTGTTCCTGACCGCGCGCGACAGCGTACCGGACCGGGTTCACGGTCTCGAACTCGGCGCCGACGACTATTTGGTCAAGCCGTTCGCGTTCAACGAGTTGCTGGCACGGATCAGGACCATCCTTCGGCGCGGGCCGGTGCGTCAGGCCGCAGCAGTGCAGGTCGCCGACCTCGAGATCGATGTGGAGCGTCACCGGGCAACCAGGAGCGGCCTGGTGCTCGATCTGACCCCAAAGGAGTTTCTGTTTCTATCCCTGCTCGCGAGACGGACCGGCGATGTCATCTCGCGAACGCTGATCGCCGAGCAGGTCTGGGACATCAATTTCGACAGCGGGACCAATATAGTGGATGTTCACATGCACCGGCTGCGCGCCAAGGTGGACGACCCGTTCGACCACAAGCTGATCCATACCATTCGCGGAATTGGATATGTCCTTGAAGATCGATCCGGAAGGTAGTCAGGCAGATCGCAGCCGCGCCAGCGGCCCGCCGGGTGCGAAGACCAGCCGCGCCGGTGGCTCGATGATCATGCGGATGACGGCCTGGTACGCAGGAAGTTCGTTCCTGCTGATCCTAATCGCCACCAGTTTCCTGTATTGGACCGTCTCGGCCAACATGAAGGCGGAGGACCGGCACGTTCTGAGCAATACGGCGGCAAATCTGCAATATCTGGTCCATTCGCCGGCCGACACGACGACCACGCGTCATTTGCTCGCCAGCCCGACCGGCCCATTCGCGCGCGCAACTCATCTGGATCCGCGTCATCGGCCCCGACGGCCGGACCCGGCTGGAAACCAAGGGTATGGACCGGGTGGTACCGGTCTCGGATTTTCCGGGGCTGCTGGCGATCCCGCCCGGCCACCATGTCATTCGCACAATCCAGATACGGGCCGGCGAATTGTTCCAGACGTTGAGCACACGCGTGGCCGGCCCTGGCGATGTGGGCCGGATTTTCCAGGTGGCGATCGACCGGACCGACGAGCAGCGCCTTCTGGTTAATTACCGCGAGCGGTTGCTGTTCGTGCTGACCCTGTCGCTCGCCCTCTGCTCGGCCATCGGCTTCGCGATCGCCCGAAGCGGGATGGGCCCGGTTGAACGCATCATCAGGACTGCGCGAACGATCCGCTCCTCGACCTTGCACGAGAGGCTCGATATGGCGGGTTTGCCGACCGAGCTCCAATCGCTCGCCGACACGTTCAACGACATGCTGGACCGGCTGGAAAACTCGTTCGTCCAGGTCTCGCAGTTCTCGGCCGACGTGGCGCACGAATTGCGTACGCCGATCAATAATCTGCGCGGTGAGATCGAGGTGGCCCTTGGCCGGGGGCGGGCGCCAGCGGAATATCGCGAGGTGCTTGGCTCGGCCTTGGAGGAATGCGGCCGGATCAACCGGGTTATCCAGAGCCTGCTGTTCCTGGCGCGCGCCGAAACCGCCGGTGAGCATCCGCATTTCGAGATGCTGCATGTCGTTGCCGAAATCGCTGCGATCCTGGAGTTCTACGAGCCGGCCGCAGTTGACGCCGGAATCGCGCTGTCGGCGGAGACTGCCGAACCATTGCGCGCGATAGTCGATCGCACGCTGTTTCAGCAGGCGATCGGCAATCTGGTGGCCAATGCAATCGCCCATACGCCCCGCGGCGGCAGCGTCGGTGTGCGCGTGCGGCAAGACGACACCGCGCGACTGCATATCGAGGTTGCCGATACCGGCCGGGGCATCGCGGCTACTCATCTACCTTACGTATTTAACCGATTCTACAGGGCCGACCGTGCCCGGTCCAGCAAGGGTGGCAACTTTGGCCTCGGGCTTTCGGTTGTCCGCAGTATCGCCACGCTGCACGGCGGAACCGTTTCGATCGACAGCGAACTTGGCCAGGGAACCCGCGCGATTTTGTCGATACCCTCGCAAGGACGTGAACCAACGAGCAGCCCGTACACACCAATCTGACGAAATCGTCATTCTAACGTGCGGGAAATGTCAGATTGCACTGCTACCAGGTCCGCCTCTGGCTCGTGAGATGGCAACGCCGTGGTGCCAACGGGCAGGATAAGGATAGGTCACATCAAAAGTTTCTGGTTCATGACGACGGTTCGACGACTGATAATCAGTTGGGGCGACTCCCTATGAGGCGGACGGTTCTCAGAGCCATGGCACTCGGAACCCTGTTGGGCGGCCTTGCCGGTTGTGCGGTTTACCGGCGCAAACCGATCGACGCGATGGCAACCGGTCACGCCCTCGAGGCCCGCAGCCTGTCGGACCCACGGCTCGGAAAATTTCTAGCCGCGATGGGGCACCCCGCTCCGCCGTCGCGCTGGGGGCTCGAAACGCTCACGCTGGTCGCGGTGTATGAGCGCCCGACGCTACGGATCGCGAACGCAGAACTGTCGGTCGCCCTCGCCAACGGACTGACGGCGCGCGCGCTGCCCAACCCGACCTTGTCACTGGCGCCAACCTACAATTCGAGCAACTTTATCCCCTCGCCCTGGAAAGTCGGCCCACTCGTGACGTTTCTGATCACAAGCTACGGCGCCCGGCCGGCACGGATCGCGGAAGCACGCGCCTTGCTCGGCGCGGCGCGGGCGAAGGTGCTGGTTGCGGCTTGGCAGGAGCGGTCCGCGGTACGGGGCGCGCTGCTTTCGCTGTGGTACGCTGCGGCGGCATTGCGCGCAGCACGGCAAGGCGCGGCGCTGGCCGACCAGGCAGCACATGTCACCAGGCAACGCTATGCAGCGGGGATGATTTCGGCGGCCAGCGACAATCTCGCCGTCGTTACGGCCGAACAGCAGGACTTTGCCCGCGCGCTAGCCGAACGCCGCGTGAGGTTGGCAAAGGTGGCACTGGCGGGCGCAATCGGGATGCCGTCCTCGGCATTACGTGGCGTGGCGATCGACTTCGATGCCTTTCGCGACCACCCGCTCCCTGCCCATCTGGAGCAACTCGGCGCGACAGCGCTGGCAACGCGGCCCGATGTGCAGGAAGCCCTGGCCAACTACGCTGCGGCCCAGGATAAACTTCGATTTGCGATTGCCGGCCAGTACCCATCTCTCTCGATCGGACCCGGCTACAATTACGACCAGGGTGAGAACAAATATATTCTGGGCCTGTCGCTGCCGCTACCGATCTTCAACCAGAATCAGGGTCCGATTGCAGCGGCCCGCGCCGGTCGTGAACGCGCAGCCGCGCAATTCGATCTGACCCAGCAGAACGCGCTGGCGCAAATCGACGCCGCGATAGCCGATTTGCGAGCCAGTTTTCGGACGATCGCGGCAGCGCGCTCGGCCCTTCATGCTGCGGCGGCGCGGGTACGCTACTCCCGCGCGGCATTCGCCGCGGGTGCGATCGGCCGGCTGCGGCTAATCGGCGCTGAACAGGCAGCATATTTTGCCCAGACCGACCTGCTAACCGCGCGGATGGAGGAACGTACCGCGATCGGCCGAGTCGAGAATGCCTTGTATCATCCTATTTTCGGAGCTTCTGCATCGTGAACCGACATATTGCTGCTGCCCTGGGGCTGCTTGCTGTCCTGCCTGCCAGCGCGCGCGCGTCGATTAAGGTCGATGCCGCGGCCCAGCGCGCCGGCGGGGTGGTGGTGCAACCCCTCGCGGCCGCCCGGTTCGCACCCTATCGCACCGGCTACGGCGTCGTACTCGATCCCGGGCCGCTGATCGCGTTGCGCAACCGGATCGTCGCGGCCCGGGCTACCGGCAGGTTCAGCGCACAATCGCTGGCCAGGGCCAGGCAACTCTATGGCGCGAGCCACAACATCGCGATGGCGACGTTGCAGGCTGCGCAAGCCCGTGACGCGACGGCGCGCGCGACCGAAGATTCGCTGATAAGCCGCGCACGTGTCGACTGGGGTGCGGCGCTCGGCGCGGCGCTGGTCGACGGGGGCTCGTCGATGGCAGCCTTGAACGACGGAAAGCGTTCGTTGATCGAAACCGCGGTCACAGGCGCACCGTTCAACCCCCCGGCAACGGCGCAGGGCGAAACCGCCGAGGGGACGAAAATCAGCCTGCGGCTGATTGGGCGGGCAACTCACCTTCCATCTGGCCTGATCGGGCAGGGCTTCTATTATACGGGACCGGCGGACCTTTCTGTCGGGCTGCCAGTTTCGGTGACGATGGCGGAGGGGCCGCACCGTGCCGGCGTCGCAGTGCCCGCCACGGCGCTCATCTACCGGTACGGTCATAAATTCGTCTTCCGCGAGACCGGGCCGAACCAGTTCGACATGGTGGCGATCACGGGCGCGCTCCGGATGGGCGGATCGGGCGGTGCGACGCGTTATTTCGTCGCCACCGGGTTGCAGCCGGGGCAGAAGATCGTGGTCAGTGGCGCCGGCGTGATGCTCTCCGCCGCACCGAAGCACTGAGACGATGCTCCAATCTATCGTCAACGTGTGCCTGCGTCATCGGATTCCAGTCACCATTCTGGTTGCCCTGTTCGTCATATTCGCCGCTTTCCGGCTAAGGACCGCGCAATACGGCGTATTTCCCGAGTTTATCCCGCCGACGGTGACGATTCAGACCCAGGCACCCGGTCTCGATCCCAAGCAGGTCGAAGCATTAGTGACCGACCGGCTGGAGTTGGCTTTGGGTGGACTGCCGGGATTGGCAAAGACCCAGTCGCAATCGCAAGCGGGGCTTTCGGTCGTGAAAGTCGTCTTTCATGGTGGCACCAACATCTATCGGGATCGTGAATTGGTCGCCGGTGCGATTGCGAGCGTGGCTGCCAGCTTGCCCGCGCGGGTGACCCCAGTGGTGACGCCGCTGCAATCCTCAACAGGCACCGTCATGGTGCTCGGGTTGCAATCGTCACGCATGTCACTGATGAAACTCACCGCCTTGATGCAAAGTGTCATTCGCCCGGCGCTGCTAAATGTTCCCGGCGTTGCCCAGGTGGTCGGCTTTGGTTCGGCCCCGGAACAGCTAATGATCGAGGCGGAGCCGGCACGGCTGATTGCTGCCCATCTGGGCTTGAACAGCGTCGCGACCGCCGCGCGCGATGGTAGTGCCGTGCTCGGCGGTGGCTGGATCAACACGGGTAATCAGCAACTCGTGATCGACACACATGCCCAGGTCAGGGGGGTTACCGATCTCGCATCGAGCGTGATCGCGCATCGTAGCGGAATTCCGATCACGCTCGGCGACATCGCAAGACTTCACCGTGCACCGCCGCCACGATACGGAACCGCTCTAGTGCATGGCAAGCCCGGGATCGTTCTGGTGATCGGCACGCTCTATGGTGCTAACACCCTCGCCGTCACGACAGCTCTGCATCAGGCGTTGGCACGTTTGGCGCCGACCCTGCACGATCAGGGTGTGCATGTGGTCAATGCCATGCAGGTGTCGAGCTTCATTCATACAGCGTTGCATCAGGTAGTGCTCGATCTGGCGATTGGGGCCGGCCTGATCCTGATTGTATTACTGCTGGTGTTGCGCAACTGGCGTGTCACACTGATTTCCTTCGTCTCGATCCCGGTTTCACTGCTGATGGCCACGGAGCTCCTGCGCCTGCTCGGGGTTACACTGAACGTGATGGCGCTGGCAGGGCTCGCGATCGCGCTAGGCGCCGTCGTCGATGATGCGGTGGTCGATGCTGAGAACATCTATCGTCGGCTGCGGGAAAATCGCGCGCTTCAGCGGCCAGAGCCGGCGTTCGACGTCATTCTGCACGCCTCGGTCGAAGTACGAAGTGCAATTATTTACGCTACCCTCGCCGTCGTTATCGTATTCATTCCGATCCTGCTGCTTGGCGGCGTGTCAGGTCGCATTTTTGCGCCGCTTGGCATCGCCTACATTGCCGCTATTTTATCGTCATTAGTCGTCGCGCTGACCCTTACTCCGGCCCTGGCCGGCCTGATGCTGACCGGCAAAGGGGTCAGCGACCGAGAGCCCGGTCCGATCCGGACAGCGCATCGTCTCTATAGCGGCGTGCTTGCGCAGGTGAATCGGCGGTTCGGGCTATTCATCGCAGTCGTTGTGCTGCTTTTTGGGGCAGCGGCGGCGAGCGTCGCCGGTTTCGGCGTTAGTTTTCTGCCGCAGTTCAATGCGCGCCAGGTTATCATGCATTTCCAGACTGCACCGGGAACATCGATCGACACGATGATCGCGATCGGCAAGCAGGTGTTCACGAAGCTCGATCACGAGAAATCGGTGAAGGCTGTCGTGATGCATATTGGCCGGGCCAACCTAGGCAACGGCCATCCGGGTACCAACAAGGCTGAGATCGACATGACCTTAAGCCGCGGTGCGTCGAGCCATGTCGCTGCCACCGCGCAGCAACTGCTGGACGCGATCCGTGGTGCCCCGGGGACCCGGTTCTGGGTAAACACGTTTTTAGCAGAACGCCTTCACGAAGGCTTGTCGGGTTTCACTGCCCCGTTGATCGTGACGGTCTATGGCCCACACATGAAAGCCCTAGGTCATGACGCCGAACGGATCGCGACACTCCTGCGTGGTCTCAAGGGGCATGGTGCGATCACTCTCGAGGCTCCGCCGAATACTGCCTCGATCACGATTCGTGCGCGGCGGCATGCCATGCGACGCGATGGTGTAACCGCACGTGCGCTGCTGCAAACGGTAGCAGCCGCATATGCTGGCGAGACTGTGGGTCAGGTGTATCGCGGCGTAAGGATCGTGCCGATCGTGCTTACGCTGCCGGCGCGCTTTCGACACGATCCAAATTCGTTGGTCAGTCTTCCGATAGCAACCACCACGGGCTCGATCATACCGCTGGGATCTGTCGCCAGAATCACCGATACCGAATCACCGCAGTTGATCCTCCATGACGGTGGTCGGCGAGTGCAGGTGATCTCGGTTGCCATCGCATCAGGTCATAGTGCCGCGTTTCTTGCGTCGGCGAAACGTGCCATGGCAAAGTTCCATTTCAGCCAAGGGGATTACGTAACCTATGGCGGCACTGCGGTGTCTGCCGGGTCAGCACGCAACAAGCTGTTGGCCTATAGCGCGATCGCGCTGATCACTATTTTGTGCCTCCTCGGCGTTGCACTTCAACGTGGTCGCGCTGTCGCGCTGCTGGCCCTGAGCCTACCATTCGCACTCATTGGCGGCATCGCCGCAGTCTGGCTCACCGGGCCCGCCAACGTGTCGCTTGGTGGCATGGTTGGTTTTGTAACCTTGTTTGGCATCGCACTGCGCAACGGCTTGATGCTGATGATCCATTACGGCCGGTTGGTGAGAGACCACGGCCAGCGCTGGGATGCCGCCACCGTGCGCCAGGGCGCGATGGACCGGCTGCCCGCCATTCTGATCACCGCGCTCGTTACCGCTCTCGGCTTACTACCCCTTGCGCTCAGTGCCGGCACCACAGGCGACGAGATCGAGGGGCCGATGGCGATCGTCATTTTGGGCGGCTTAATCAGCGCTACCATCCTAACCCTACTACTATTACCAAGTCTCGCTGGCCGTTTCGTAAAGTTCGAGTCCGCGCAGGATCGGTCTTGAGATGGGTGTCACGCGCCGCCGTCGGATATCGTGGAGCGATCGTTTGAACTACGCTCCGCGGCGGTTAAGCACCATGCATTTCACTTGCCTCATTTTTTCTCTCTCCAATCGGCATCCGGCTCTGAATGGGTTCCTCGAAAAACGTCGGTATGTTCCCCGTTCCCATCCTGATCACGGCACTTTCATTGATGTGTTCATCCGATGGGGTTGTCGCCTGCTCCGCGGGCACCTATCGCGGTGTCATCCAAAATTGAGGAAAACAATGGCAGTGAGATCGACCGGACTCTTCATGCGCATGGACGAAGATTGGTATTACGGAACCAAAGTTCCGCAGGTTACCTTGTCATTCTGGATAGCGAAGATACTTTCTACAGCGATGGGTGAGGCGACGTCGGATTTTCTCGTCTTCCACACCAATCCCTATCTCTCGGTCGTTGGCGGGGGGTTAGGGTTCCTTGGAGCGCTCGCGTTGCAGTTCAGCACACGTCGCCTTGTTCCCGCGATCTATTGGCTTCTGGTCGTGATGGTCAGCATTTTTGGTACCATGGTGGCCGATGTGATGCATGTGGTTCTCGGCGTACCTTATGCTGTTTCGACCATGATGTTTGCAATCGTGCTGTTTGCCATTCTGTGGACGTGGAACAGCGTTGAACGCTCTCTCTCAATCCATACGGTCGAAACGCCGCGACGTGAAGCCTTCTACTGGGCAACCGTGATCGCGACCTTCGCGCTCGGAACTGCCGCCGGTGACCTTACAGCCGCAACCTTTGGCATGGGATATCTCAATTCGGCGATCCTATTCACTGCCTTGTTTGCAGTACCTGGCATTGCCTATTTTGCGTTTGGCATGAACGAGGTTGCGTCGTTTTGGGTGGCCTATATCTTGACGCGACCAATGGGCGCATCTTTCGCTGACTGGTTTGACAAACCGGTTTCGACGAGTGGTCTCGGATATGGCACAGCCGCAACTGCGGCGGTGCTGAGTCTCGCGGTAGGAATGGTGGTTGTTTACATTTGCTTGCGTTTTCGGCAGCGGCGTTTGGCCTCGGACATGGCAGAATAAGAGTAGAAGTGCGTCCTCATGATAGTCGGAAGTTCGGTGAGCGCTTTAGCATAATAGTATAATGACAATACGCGTTTAATCCCCTGATAAAGACTTTGATAATCAAGTTTATGTATTAAATAGTATAATTTATTTCGGGCGATGAGCCATAATTTTATTGAGTTAACAGTTTTGTCGATATTAATAATGAAGAGCGACAAGAAGGAGACTGAGTCGCGATAACGCATATTATCGCGCGTAGTGGAATTATTCTGGGGGCTATCGGGTACAGGGGGAGACAACCGTAACGGCCCATTGATCGGTGCTGGTAACACAACGAACCACAATGGTGGTCCGATTGGGGCGCGGAGGGATGATCAGCCTTGACCTCCGGTCGCTCAAAGCGTCGCCTGTCGCTATGGATTAGCATTCCGGCGGGTTAGTTTGAAACGAAGCCACGGCGGCACGTGAAATCCTCGCCGGCTTGGTCGAGCGCGTCACTTTCCACAATTCGGAAAACGGGTTCTGCGTGCTGCGGGTGTCGGACGGCCAGCATATGAAATATGCTGGCCGGATATATCGAGAAGGTTAGATAGTTAGGTGCCAGCCGAGAGCGAGATCCAGAACAATCCCATATGTGAGATACATCAGCCAAAGGCCCGTGATGGTATGGAAGAACCCTTGGGCACGCAGGCTGAAGGGTGACGCAATACCAAAATAAGAAAATATACCCGAGAAATAAACGCAGGTTAGCCCAACGAATAAGATGGCGACCGGAATGTCGCCTGCTTCGGCGAATACGATAAGACCAAGAATGCTAACGAGGAAGAAAGCGATGGCCATGAAACCGTTCACTCGCATATCGCCCTGGCGCATACGGCTAAGTCCAATTGCGAACCAATGCACACCGAAAACCGTGGTAAGGATGCCAGCTGCATAAAGCGGCGCGCCCTTGAAGACATGAAACCAAGTAAGCCCGACGAGGATATACGTCCCGCAGAGGAATTGCAGAAAGCCGGGCATCCATACGCCATACCAACCATTTGCCCAGTCAACGGCGGGGCTACGCTCTGGAAAGCCAAACAGCTCCTGCGGTCCATAGATAAGATACCCTGTTCCAAGGCCAAAAAAAGCGAGGCCCAAGGGCACGAAGACCGAGGTTGGAAAGGAAAAAACTTCAGGCGTCATTTTGTGTTGCTTCCCCAATTTAGACGTGCGTTTTCGGATTGAAAGTCTGTTCGCGGACCCGCCGTAAACTATAACCCGAGGGCAGTTCAATCCCCCAAACTGGCGGTTGTTTAAATCCGACATGCAACATGGTGCCCCCAACGGGCCACTCGCGACCTGCGCCACCAGGTGAGGTGCAAGACTGCTACGGACCCAGCGTCCCTGGCTTATCACCGTTTTTCAAGCCATCGAGCCGCTCAAGAGACATAGTGACTGACGTGTGATCGAGGCAAACCCAGAGTGACTGCGTGAGCTCCTTGGGATATGCGTGGTGCGCGCCCAGCGGATTGTGACGACCTGGGCCGAAAAGAAGGTCATCCGGGAGATCATGGTGATCTTTCACAACCATGGTGTTAGTGCCGCGCCATCGATACGGATTTACAAGACCTGTGGCGCGGATGTCGTGCAGGTGATGAGTGAGAACCCCTACCGCCTGGTCGGGTTATCCGTGGCATCGGGCTCAAGACCGCGGATGCCATCGCCGTGAAACTCGGCATCGAAAGACGGCGATGATCCGGGTCCGTGCCGGGATATCGTCTATGGCCTTGGTGATCTCGACGCATTGGTACAGGCCTTTGCAGCGATGATCCACAAATCCCAGGAATTGGAATGCCCGGCGGTGGCTATTCCGGTGCTGACGCAGCACTATGCCGTGCTGCACCGCAATCTGCTCTATACCGGCATCACCCGCTGCAAGCGGCTGGGCGTTTTGGTCGGCAGCGGCCTCGCCGTGGCCATTGCGGTATGGAACGTATCTGACCGGCGACGATGGACAAAGCTCAGGGACTGGCTGGCCTAGCATTCCGATATCGACCCGGACAAGCCGAGGGGGAAGTTGGGTGAAGTGAGGGGGTAACCGCATCAGTTTTTATCGAATTTCAAGAAACTTGGACCATACTGTGTTGGCGCTTGCTGTCCGCGATATTCGGTGAATGGCGTTTGCGCATCCCGAAAATGGGGCCGAGCGAACCCGATCTCTACCAACGATCACATCTGGGGTTGCTGGCTTTACAAATCCGTCACGATCCTATTAGTTTTAGGCCATAAAATTTTTGATCAAGGATCATGTCAGGATATGAATTTCATGTGCCGATCAATGCTGAACGCCGGTCTTATAGTGCTTGTAGGGTTGGCAATCCCCGGGTTGAGCCGGGCCGCATGCGCGCCAGGGGATTACACGACGGCTCAGGCAGCTCAAGGCAAGACCTTGTACGATGCCAATTGTGCCTCATGCCACATGACCAATCTTGCCGGGGGGGCCGGGCCGGCGCTGGGTGGCGCCAAGTTCAAATCTTACCTTGATTTTACTAAAATCACCGGCACACAATTGCTGTCGTTTATTACGGCTCAAATGCCCTATCAGGCACCAGGCAGCTTGAAACCAGTCGAATATCAGTCGATTTTCGCTTATATACTCCAACACAATCAGTACAAGGCGGGAAATACGCCACTCACGGACAAGACGGCCGCCTGCATCACCATGCTGCCGTATCCTGGTAAATCCTGAACACTGCCCGAATATCCTTCGTGCGTTAGTCTTCTTCACACGTCAAACGAGGAAATGCCAATGACAAAACCAATCCCGTCCAGCCGGCTGTCGCGCCGGTTGCGCTCTGCCGTGCTGCCGGCCGCAGCGCTGCTATGCCTGGGCATGGCGCATACCGCATTTGCCGGCGCCACCGAGGCTGCAGGGTCAGAGACCGGCGGCAAGACCGAGGTCGCCGGCAAGACGATCACTGCGAATGTTTCTGTGACCTCCGGCATGATCGAGGCAGCGCCGAAAAGCGGCGCGAACTGGCTGGTCACTGGGCGTGATTACAACAATTCGCGATTCTCGCCGCTCAAGCAGATCACCGCCAGCAATGTCGCGCACCTCACGCCGGTGGCGATTGCGCAGACCGGCTTCACCGCGAGTTTCGAAACCACGCCAATCGTGGTCAACGGCATCATGTACCTGACCACGCCGATGGTGAACGACAAGCAGGCCCTGGTCGCCATGAACGCGGCAACCGGTGCCAAGTTGTGGACTTACACCTACACCGATGGCACCAACCAGATCTGCTGCGGCCCGGTCAATCGCGGCGCAGCTGCGGCCGATGGCAAGGTGTTCATGCTGACGCTCGACGACAAACTGATTGCGGTGGATGCCGCAACCGGCAAACAAGCGTGGATGAGCACGGTTGCCGATCCGCGATACGGCTATTCTGAAACCATGGCGCCCACCGTCTACAAGAATATGGTGATCATAGGCAGCGCCGGCGGCGAATGGCCGATCCGTGGCTTCGTCGCCGCCTACGACGTCAAGACCGGCAAAAAAATCTGGCAGTTCAACACTACCGATAAGGACAAGAGCTGGTCCGGCGATTCCTGGAAGACCGGCGGCGGAACCGTGTGGGCCACCCCGACGGTCGATCCCAAACGTGGCCTGCTGATTTTTTCGACCGGCAACCCGAACCCCGATCTGAACGGCGCCTCGCGCCTTGGCGATAATCTCTACACCGACTCGATCGTCGCGTTGCATGTCGATACCGGCAAACTCGCCTGGTATTATCAGGAAGTGAAGCACGACGTGTGGGATTATGACGCCGTCAGCAACGTCTTGCTGTTCGACACCAAGGTGAACGGCAAAACCGTCCCCGCGGCAGGCGAGGCTGGCAAGACCGCGTGGTTCTACATCGTGAACCGCGATACCGGTAAGTTGATCCGTAAATCCGAACCGTTCGACAAACAAAAGAACATGTTCGCCCAACCCACGCTCGCGGGCGTGCAGATGCTGCCGGGTGCCAACGGCGGTTCCGAATGGTCGCCGCCTGCATTCTCGCCGCTCACGCATGAGGTTTATGTGTTGGGCATGAACCAGTTGATGACCTTCACCAACGAAAAAGACAGTCCGGCAATCCCCGGTCAGATCCGGCTCGGCAGCACCTTCAAGAACGTCCCGCACGGCGTGCAGGACGGCACACTGACGGCCATCAACGTCGATACCGGCAAGATCGCCTGGAACGACCATATGCCCCAACCGATGATGGGTGGCGCGCTGGCGACCGCCGGCAATTTGGTATTCACCGGCGAAGGCAACGGCTGGTTCGACGCAATGGACGCAAAAACCGGCAAACGCCTCTGGCGCTTCAACCTCGGCGCCGGCGTCAACGCCCCGCCGATCGCCTACAGCGTGGCCGGCCGTGAATACATCGCCGTGGCCGCCGGCGGCAATTTCCAGCTCAGCTACCCGTACGGCGACGCGGTGGCGATTTTCGCGCTGCCAAAATAGGCGGGTTAAGATGAGAGAACCATCGGCCCAGACACCGGTGGTTTTCTAATTTACTCACCAGTCTGTAATATAGGTTACACTGGGCGCAAGGAAGAATGGGCGCACGAGTGCGGGTAATTCCTTGAAGGCGGCGAGTTGGGCATCGATTTTTTCGCGCGGCTTTTCGCCCTTGCGCAGTGGCTTCCTTGCCAATCCTGTCCGTTTCAAATGGCTCCAGACCAACTCGTCCGGGTTCATTTCCGGCACGTAGCCTGGAAGGAAATGCTGCGTCAGACCCCCTCGGTCGAGGCCACGTAGTCCTTGGCAAGCTTCCCGTCCCGGAATTGAACGATCGCGACCAACGGAATTTCGACCGTCCGACCGGTTGGCGGGACGGCGGGCAGCATCCAGTCGACCGCTGAAGTATGGGTGAAGCTGAAGATCATCTCATCGACGATCCGATCATGGCCGACCGTCCGGCTGACCGGCACCATTCTGGTGTCGGGCGGATTGCCGCCGATGAAATGATATTTGTAGAAGCGCTTGAGCTGATCGTGCCCGACCCCGCCCGTCATCGTCGGAATGTGGTTGACGTAAGGTTCAGCCACCATGGTCGCCATTGTGGCGTCCACATCGCGGGTTTCGAACTCATAGCGACAATGCTCTTCCCACAGGGCTTCGAGGTTATGGTCCGCCATGATTGATCTCTCCGTCGGTTGAAAAGCCAGGTTCGCATGAGTTGAGGCGGGCGGCCAGGGTTTGACTCACCCGAAGAGAATCAAATTGGTACGTGTTCGACCTCATCGGCAATGAAGGCGTCGGTGGGTAGGGCATAGAGTTTCGCGCCTTACTCACCCATCAGGTGCAACACCATCTCGCGCCGGTGGGGTTGGCGTCGATGCTCGAACAGATAGAGACCCTGCCAGGTCCCGAACACCGGCCGCCCGTCTGCCACTGGAATGCTGATCTGGGTCTCGGTCAGCATCGTGCGTAGATGCGCCGGCATATCATCCGGTCCTTCGTCTTCATGCGCATAGCGGCCGGTCTCCTCAGGAACCAGAGCTTCGAAAAACCGGAGGATATCCGCCCGCACGGTGGGGTCAGCGTTTTCCTGAACCGTGAGGGAGGCGGATGTGTGCCGGCACCAGACCGTCAGCAAGCCGGTTTCGATCCTTTGGGCCGCGATCCAGTCAAATATAAGCCCGCTGATATCGGTCAGTCCCTTGCCCCTGGTTTCGACGGTCAATCGATGCAGCGCCTGTCTCATCCCCACATCCGCCGTGCGATATCCTGCTCTTCCGCGCCGATCGCGTTGGCATAGATCGCGGTGGTGGAGAGCTGGGCATGCCCGAGCCATTTCTGGACCAGGTTAAGCGGGATGCCGGCGGAGACCGCGGCCACCCCGAACCCGTGACGCAACCCTTTGGGTGAAGCGTGCGGGCCGGTGAGGTCGGCCGCTACCATCACGGCGTGGACTGCGCGCCAACCGGTCATCCGCGACCAGGGCCAGAGTCGGATGTCACGCCCCTTTTCGCGGCGCGACTGGCATTCCCGGATGCCGTGGACCAGATCGAGGGCTTCCAACAGGGCAGGGGGGATCGGCACCGGCCGATAGACACCGCTACGACGCTTCTTGAGAGTTTCGAACACCAGCACGCCGGAGGACAGGTCGACCCGATCGGCGGTGAGGGCAAGGGCTTCGGACAAGCGGCATCCGGCATAGGCAAGGGTCATGCACAAGGTCCGCACCTGGCGATCCTCCCGTTCCGCCATCCGGAGGAAGATCGCCCGCTCGGCCGCGGTGAGATACTTCCGGGCGCCGGTGGCATCGAACAGGCTCATGCCCTGTGACGCGTGGTCGGGGCGCTCCTCTGGGCGATCGATCTTGGCTACAGCGGGTCGTGATTTGGCAACCTGCCGCTTTGGCAGCAATGGTTTGGCATCGGCCAAGCCTTTGTCCCCAGACTTATCCCGTTTTTTGAGGATAAGTGCCGGGCGTCGCTTCGGGGACGGCGCTGAATCAGATGGCATGCTGATCCTGATAGCCGCGCTGGCGTTTGCGGCGGGCGAGGGTTGCCAGCGCATTCAGGGCGCTGCCGAAATCCGCATAAGGTTCGAGCCGCATCCGGCAACTGCGGCCGATCCGTCCCCAGCGTCGTGCCAGGACGACGGCACCGAACAGATCCGCCATGATCTCGATCTGGTAGAACCGACGTTCGTTCAGCTCCGGCCGAATCCGGGTAAGTGTGACCTGCTCGGGAAATAGCGGCAGTTGCACCGCCGCAGGGCGGGGTACCCGGACCGGACGCCGGCGGGGCGAGCGTCGGAGGCCTCCGCCTGCAGGCTCGTTCGGGACCGAATCTGTTGAAACGGGCGACATTACCCGAAAACTGTATCATCGACGCCACGCGGATGGAACAGCCAAAATCATCGGGACCGGCGAAATTTCAACGGCGTCTGATGAGACGGAGGGGGCAGGGGGCGTGGTCATTCAAGGCGGCATCGGCATGTTTGCGAATGGCTGACCGCGTCGGCCCACCGGTCGGGTTCCGGTTGCGCCCACCAGCGCTGACGGGGGCCTTGGGGTTCCCAACGCGATCAGCGGCACCAGGCTGATACACTATTAATCATAGCGTATCGCAATCCGCTATGTGGTACGTCACCAAGATACAGATAACGGTTGCCTGAAAACCAATAGGTTGTTATGATGGTAAACACCTAAGCGCCTACAGGATGGTGCCATGCCGAATGATATGACGACCAGATGGACCGTATCAGTTTCCAAAGAAACCGATATTACCGTGCGGAGCTTTCTGGCTCAGCGCGGCATGAAAAAAGGTGACCTGTCGAAATTCATCGAGGAAGCCGTCAAATGGCGTGTGCTCGATCAAACAATGGCCGATGTCCGCGGTCGATTTGCCGATATGCCGGCCGACGAGCTTGAAGCCATGATCGACGAAGCCGTCTCGGCTACGCGCCAGGCACACGTCCTGAAATCAGCCTAAAGCGTGCGTCTGATCCTCGATACCAATGTCCTCATCAGCGCATTGCTCTCAAGCGTTTCACTGCCGGCTTACCTTGTCGTTCTATGGCGCGAGGGCAAATTCGACCTCCTCACCTCGACCGAGCAGCTCGACGAACTCATACGGGTGACGCGATATCCAAAGATCCGGGAACGGCTGCATCCGTCCCTGGCTGGCCGTCTCATCAACGAGATCCGCGATCTCGCCATTCCCCTTTCCGATCTCCCCGTCGTTACCGTGTCGCGGGATCCCCATGACAACTATTTATTGGCGATGGCGGCGGTTGGTGCGGCCGACTTTCTGGTGACAGGCGATAAGGGTGACCTTCTTCCGCTCAAAACGTACGACGGGGCCAAAATCCTTACAACGCGCGAATTTCTTGTGCTGCACAAAAGACTACCATGATGCGAACCTTCGCTTGAGTGACAACTAGCCGCATTTATTCATGAGGGCGTTTCATTCAATTCTTCTACAATTAGCTATGCAACCTGACGTCGTGGGCGCGTGACGACTCACCGGCCGCTCTGGGCTGGTTTTGATGAGCTTGGCGATGTGTCGGCGCTGGA
>NZ_JAIMBY010000034.1:7475-17829 GCF_026191915.1 Acidiphilium sp. PA | reverse complement strand
TGCACGGAAGCAGCGATTGCCTCGTCGCCGACCCCGGCATCGGCGGCCAGCAATATCTGCATCCGCTTCAGCCGGCGCACCGGCTGCTTGCCGCCACTCACCAAAGCGCTGAGTTCGTCGCGCTCGGCCTGGCTGAGGTCGACCCGATACCTTACGTTCATTCCGAAACCCTTTCTCGACGAAAGAGCCTTGGATGAACCCCAAATGAATCAATCGTTTGACCAAATGACGCCGGCACCGCCAGCATCGTTCACCCCCAAGCAGGGCCAGTACCTCGCCTTCATATGGGCCTATACGCAGATCAACGGTCGCGCGCCGGCCGAGGCCGACTTCCAGCGCTACTTCAAGGTCACCGCCCCGTCAGTTCACCAAATGCTCAAGACCCTCAACAAGCTCGGTCTGATCGAGAAGCTGCCCGGCGTCCCTCGCAGCATTCAGATGCTCGTCGCGCCGCAGGAACTACCCGTTCTTGGATTGGATCAACCCGTCATAATCACTGCGACGGGACACTAGCCGGTTGAAGAATATCGCACGGGCAAGCGCGTTGCGGGCCTCACCTTTGTTCAGGCCGGCATGAGCACGCCGGCGAAGATCGAGATTTCGAATCCAGTCCAAGGTGAACAGGGTTCTTTCCAAGCGGCCGACCTCGCGTAGGGCAATGGCAAGACCGTTCTGGCGTGGGAAAGCGGCCAGGCGGCGCAGCATCGCCGATGCGGTCGTGGTGCCGGCATGGATGGAAGTTCCCATCCGGAGAAGATCGTTCCAGTTGGTCTCGACATGGGCGATATCGAGTGTGCCGCCAACCATCGGTTCGAGTACCGGGTCCACGGCCATCCCTGGTAGAAGGTACAGGCGGCGATCCTTGATGTCGCGCAGTCGCGGTGCGAAGCGGAATCCAAAGAAGGGGCAGACACCAAAAACGTGATCGGTCGCGCCTCCAGTGTCCGTATAGTGCTCGCTGATCTGCAAGCCGGTTTGATGATAGAGCAGGCCGTCGAGCACATGTGGTGCCTCGCTGGCGGTCGCGGCGATGACCTTGGTGTGGAATGGGCCGAATTGGTCGGAGATATGGGTGTAGAATGCGACCCCAGGCTCATTGCCGTGGCGGGCATTGATGTCACCAATTCCAGCACCTTGGCCGCCCGCCTGAAAATATTGCCCATCGGATGACGAGGTCGTGCCGTCGCCCCACAGCCGGGCGATCGGCAAAGCGCGATGTGCCTCGATCAATCTGGTCAATGCGGCAGTGTAGGTTTCTTCCCGGACGTGCCAGTCATGAACCCAGGCGAGCTGGCGCAATGTAACGCCGCGGCAGGTTTCAGCCATTCGTGTCAGCCCTAGATTGATGCCATCCGCAAGAACGGCCGCGAGAAGAACGTTACGGTCATCGGCCGATCGGCCATTCCGCTGATGGGTGAAGCAGGCCGAGAAGCCCGTCCAAGCATCGACTTCGAGCAGCAGGTCGGTGATTTTCACGCGGGGCACCAAGCTGTAGGCCGCGTCTCTCGCCGCTTCGGCCTTGTCCGGCATGTTGGCGCGCAGAGGGGAAATTTTCAGCTCGCCGTCCGTGATGGTGGCGTCGGGCAAACTGCCAGCCTTCGCCAAGCTGGTTACGACATCGAGATCCTGTTTCAGGGCCTCTCCGCGCCCGGCGATATACGAGGTGAACACGGGATCGATGGCGAGGGGCAAGGGGCCGGCCGCTTTCAGCGCTTCGAAGGTCGGCTGCGGGATCAGGGTGGCTTCAAGGGCCTGATACTGGCGGCTGCCCTCGACCCAGATATCACCAGCACGAAGTCGCTCCCGCAATTCCCAGATCGCACAGATTTCATAGGCGCGGCGATCGATGGCGCCCTGCTGAAAGACGAAAGACCGCCAGGATCGACGGACAAAACCGGTCGGCACCGTTGCTGGCAGGACCCGTTTTCCAGTGCGCCACGCTTCGCGGATCAAGCCGATCGCTTTGAGCAGGCTGGCCGCACTTTCTGCCCCCTGAAGCGAAACCGTTTCCAGCAGCGCCGGGACGAATTTCCGGATCGTTGCGTATCTGCCGAGTAATTCCGATCGACTGTCGGCTGCATCCGGTGCGGTCAGAGCGCGCGCCTCGGCGACACATTTGACGAACCGTGCCCAAGGGAGGTGCTGTTCGATTGCGGCGATGGGATCTTGCCTGCAGTCTCGTGCCGTGATCACGGCATTGCAAGCACCGGCCAGCGTCTTCAGATGCGCACGCAGGTCGCCGGCGGATTGCAGCGTCTTTTCCTCGGCGTTCCGTTCGGCCTTCCGACCGAAACTGCCGATCAACTTCTCGAACATGAACAGCGCCGCGTCGATCAGTCGTGATTCCAGCCGTGTGACCGTCGCGGCTAGCACGGCATGGCGCCGTGCTGGGGCAAGTTCGGCCAGGTGCTGGGTGGTCATGCGCAACCCCTCATCGGCCATCCGCTCGAAGACGACCGCCGGCACAACGGGATCACGATCTTTCTTCAATCCGATCCCCCGGACGAACCGGATTCGCTCGAGGATGGCGAGGACGTTCCGACCGGCCGGTGACTGGGGCGCGGTTCGCAACCAAGCGAGCGAGGTGATGTGACTTTCGGTCCGTCGTTGAAGCAGCGCATCGAGGGCTTGGCGCTGGGTGACAGTCAACGTATCGATCACCGCGCGATGGCTGATGCGTTCGGCGTCGCTACGGGCTTGGTGAATGGCGCGTTCTATCACGATTGGCGGCGGCAGAAGAATGCGCCGCTGCCGCAGTTCGTCCAAGGCAAGCGCTATTAGCCGACCCGGCCGCCGATCGATCTGGGCTGCCGGGGTCAACCGCGCCACCAGTTCGCCAAAGGTAGCATCGCCGAAGGCGTGATAGCCGAAAGTCGTCGTCAAATCGGCAAGATGCTTGCGGCGCGTTTCATCGCGCCGCCCATAAGCGGTAAAGGCGCTACGACGAACGCCAAGTTGACGCGCAACGAAAGCGATGATCGGTGCTGGCGGCGTTTCTCCGGCGGCCAGCACGCGGCCGGGACAGCGAAGATAAAGCAGCAGCATGGCAAAGCCGAGTTGGGTCGCCTCGGTGCGCCTGCTGCGGATCAACGCCAGGTCTTCGCGGCTGAGCGTGAAATGGCGAACCATGTCCCGCTCCTCGATGGGCGGCATGAGCAGCCGGTTCCATGCTTCCGCATTCAGCAGCCGACGTCGCGCCATCTGGTCTTTCTCCCTGTCCGTGAAACGATCCTTTGATGGCCAAGCGCTATGTGTCCGTAAACCATGGACACGCTACGAGAATACGGACAAGATGATTTTCGGACAACAAAACGGACAAATCAGCGATGAAGCGCGTCGGCTACGCCCGGGTTTCCACCAACGAGCAGGATCTGGCCCTCCAGCGTGATGCGCTGGTCGCAGCGAAGTGTGATCGAATCTTCGAAGATCGCGCGTCCGGTGCCAAAACCGATCGGCCGGGGTTGTCTGAAGCACTTGCCTATTTGCGTGACGGGGATACCCTGGTGGTCTGGAAGCTGGACAGGCTGGGGCGATCGATGTCGCACCTGATTGACACGGTGAAAGAGTTGGATGCCCGCCACATCGGCCTGCACAGTATGACCGAGCAGATCGATACCGGCACGCCAGGAGGCCGGTTGATTTTCCACGTGTTCGGCGCGCTCGGGCAATTTGAGCGTGACCTGATCCGCGAGCGGACCCGTGCCGGCCTTCACGCCGCACAAGCCCGTGGTCGCCTCGGCGGCAGGAAGCCCGTCATCACCGACGATAAGCTCAGGCGGGCACGTGATTTGATCGCCAAAGGGCTGACTGTCCGAGAGGCTGCGAGCCGCGTCAGGGTCGGGAAAACCGCGCTTTACAAAGCCCTGTAACCGAGCGCTACCCGCAAGCATCAGTTTTGCGCTCGGATGACAGAATCGCCGGTCGGTTTCGTTGAATCAACGTCAAGAAAAGCGATAGTATAATGATAAAGATCGGATACAATAGGGATTTGCCTTGCCAAGACAAAATAACCAGACTGCCTACAAAAACAAAAACAGAAAGTGATTTCTCAAACACGCTTTTGCATAATTTTAATATGACTAGAGCCGCAATCCCATAAAGGATCAGAAAATTTTGCCCGGCCAGGCTGAACATTTTTCCTATCCCGATAAATCCTAGACCACTTAACAGCAGAACCAACAAAAGAACTCCTATGGTCGCCACGACGGCAGTGACCGGCCGCCCACCGGCTGTCTCCCCTAAAACCGAAGGCAGAACTCCATCGCGGCCAAGTCCATAGACCATTCGTGAGACGCCCCACACGGCACCTGACAGATTCGCAAAAATGATCACGGCGGCAACGCCGGCGACCATCGTAACGCCTAATTTCCCCAGCGATGGTTGAGCGATCGCCACAAATGGTGAGACATATGAACCGCTGATATCGATATCTTGAGCGACATAGGCGATACCAAGATAGAGGATTGACGCAATCACGAACGAGAGACCCATCGCGATTGGGTAGTCCCGGGTGGGGTTTCGAAATTCTTCCGCGATGCCGGCACCAACTTCCCATCCGGTGAAAGCAAAAAATAACATCATAAAGGGTGAGGTAAGTATCCCGATGTGCGAAAAACTCGGGAAGACAATCGGTAAATGCATCGGGCGGGCGGCTGCGCTTACGATGCCAACCCCCAGAAATGCGACGACGGCACTAAGCACGAGGGACGCTAGCCATGCCATCACGCGGGCAGCGGCAGTTCCCGGTACCAGATGAGGTATCATGGCACAGAGGATTAAACCGGCTGCGTAGAAACGGGGCGATCCACCGAACACGGCAGCCACATAGTGACCGCCGGTTAGCGCAATAGCCGGCAGCCCAAAAATAACCGCCCCCAGAAACAGAAGGGAAGCGATCCGCTCTCCGAGAGGGCCGAACGCCCGCCGCGCGTAAGCGGATATTCCACCAGCCTCGGGATAGCGTTTGCCAAGCACTATGAAGACGCCGAGCAACGGCACGGCACAGACCGCACACGCCAACCAAGCCGCGAAGGCGTATCCCCCCGCTTGCTCAACTGCGAGGCCAGGCAAGGTGAGAAGCCCCGCGCCGATTACGATATTCAGCATCAGCGCCGTGCCGCGCAGGACGCCAAGCGACTTGGCAAGGCCGTCGGTCATGAGGTCTACATCTCCGGTTAGATCATAAGCATTTAGGTCAAAGCCAGTGCGAGGCGACGGAGGGCGATGAGATACGTTGCCCCGTCATCGAGGGCTTCGGATCCATGTCGGTCGCCGGCCGGAAGATTGATGACGTCACCCGGTTTGCACGTCCTCTCACCGTTCTCCCAGAAGAAGCGTACTGCCCCGCCGACGATAATCAGCGTCTCGTCGGTGTCGTGCTTATGCCAGTCGTGTAGTTTGCCGGGAGCATCCCTTTGAACCTCGATCGATCCTTGCTCAGGCAAAATCCCGAAGATGAGGTTCGCGGGATCATTCACATCTGCCTGACCTGGGTTGATGGTGATCATGCCGCCTTCTCCGTCCGCGATTTAAGGCTGTGAAACGGACAGGCTGTCGGTTGGTTTTCCTCGTCGAGAAAATACTGGGCGAACTCGCGCGTGCTGGGGTCACCGTAGCGGCCCAGTGCGGGTGATTCCGGGATGAAATCATAGGCAACAAGCCGTTTTCGAACCTTGTCAAATGCGGATTTGGCAGATGCTTCCGTGCCCAGAATGTTTTCGAACACCCAGCGGGGCTGAAATGTGACCATGAGGCTGGTTGATCGACGGCTCTGCCGCATGACATGAGCCGGTGTGTTGCAAACTACGAAAATCGGTTCGCCGGCGAATGAAAACTCCCAACCAGGCGTATCCAAATCCTCCGGAATATCCGCCGGCCATGGGTGTGAGTCGAGCGCCGCAAGATCACGCAGGAAGTTCCAGAACATTGTTCGGTAAAATGCCACATTCCGGACCGGCCCAGGTCTAGTCATCACGACGAGGGAGGTGTTGGGGCCGATGTCCCGGGCGCGAGTGAGATAGCGGGTGAGTATGGGCGCAGTTTTCGGAGCGTCCAATAGATCAGCAAAGGAAAATCTGAGTTGATTGGCGCGAAAGCCTGCAACACCGAAGATGCAGGGAAAGGGCCGCTCCTCGCTTAGCAGAGTCGTGGCAAAATCGGATAGAAGTATTCGTTGCCACGCATCGTTCTGGAATTTTTGCTCTATCTCGAACCGATCAAGAAAGCCGTCCATGGTGTCCATCCCGTTGTTGTTTGACCGCCGGGATGGCACTCCAAAATGGTGCAGCCAACTTGCCAAATTGGCGTAAAATTGCCATTTTGATCCCAGCTCAGCCGGCTCTCAGATCAGGACGTGGCAATGGCACAGGATAACGCAGGTCGCCCCAGCCGGCTTCGACTCAGCGAGGTTGATCGGAGAATTTTGGGGTTGCTCCAGCAAGACAGCCGGCGGACAATTTCGGAAATATCCGCTGCCACCGGTGTATCGCGTGCGACGGTCAGAGACCGTATCGACATCATGCGGGAGGGCGGTGTAATCCGCCGCTTCACGATCGAAATGGCTGACGATCCACCTCTTGAGAATTTTCAAGCAGGTGCGTTTCTCCACCTGGAGCTTAAACGGCCAGTATGCCGAATTGTCTATTCCGCGATCCGGGCCTGGCCTGAGTTGATGGGTTGTTGGTCGATCGCAGGTGATCTCGATATGGTCATCAGGCTGGAAACCAATTCAACCGACGATCTCGAGAGACTGCGCGATATACTATGTCGACATCAGGAGGTGAAGACTCTGAAAACTCTCACGATTCTGCGAGAATGGTGCTGATCTCGCGAGCCTCAATCAGCAGCCATCGGATGTCCGGCCGACTCTGTGCGTGATTTGTTCACGTCTAGCGTACGTAAAATGCACTTTCGTGTCAGGCCCCCATCCAGTCTCGTTGTGTGATCGAAGCGATTTGTTTTGGCATCTGCATGAACTTGTTCCAGGCGTTTCGGCAGGCGGCAAGGATTTCGTCGTAGCTGTTCCAGACCTGATGGCTTAGCCGCATTTATTCATGAGGGCGTTTCATTCAATTCTTCTACAATTAGCTATGCAACCTGACGTCGTGGGCGCGTGACGACTCACCGGCCGCTCTGGGCTGGTTTTGGTGAGCTTGGCGATGTGTCGGCGCTGGAGTTGGATGAGATCGGGACCGGTCGGGGCAACCGCCCCTGGGCTCAGACCAGTAACCTGGGCAGTCTGGCCAGAGCGTAGCGGAGAATGACCTGATCCGGCATCGATCGCGGCAGATGCAGGCGAATTGATTTCTTCAATGTCTCGACCTGGACGGCGAGTTTGATCAGGCGCAGGCGCAAGGTATCGAACTGGATGCCGCGCCAGCGTGAGCGACGCGGCATCAGGGAGCGAAAACTCCACATCAGCCAATACGCGCCGATATGCAGGAACAGGCGCATCTGGTTGGCGCTGGCCCGCGAGCATGAGGTGCGGTCAGCCGCGAGATGGGTCTTCCACGCCTTGATGTGATTTTCAGCCTGGCCGCGCGCGCAGTAGATGTTTTGATACAGGGTGCGTGGCGATCCAGCCTTCAGGTTGGTGACGATAAAGCGGGTATCGACCCCCATCGGTCCGGCCTCGACGCGCGCGATGATCCGCTCGACGCGGTCCCAGCTTGCCGCACCATCATGGAACTCCTTGAACCTCCGAACTTTCTCGCCCGGTGTCTGTTCCGCCCGGGCCGCGGTGCTGGCCTCCAGAGCGATGACGTGTTTGCGCAGCGTCGATGTCGGCGCAACACCGAAGATGTAACTCAGGTCGCGCGCGCGACAGAAACGCAGCACTTCCGGCGTGCAATAGTGGGAATCGCCGCGCAGCATGATCGCGGTGCGCGGCCAGTGGCTACGGATGGCATCAATCAGGCGGCGCAGCCATTTGACGATCTGGGTCCCTTTCGGTCGGCAGGCGGGGCGTAGCACGGCGGCGATCATACGGCCGTCACCATCGAACACCACGATCGGCTGGAAACCGTATTCATCGTGATGCGCGTTGAACAAACAGAGTTGCTGTGCGCCGTGGACGGCATCGAAGGTATCGTCGATGTCGAGCACGATGCTGTTGGGCACTCTGCGGAAACTCGAGCAATAATGCTCGACCATCGCCATGCCCATGCGCAGCAGCGCGCGGGGTCCGGGCAGGTTCTCAGTGCGCGAGATCGTTGCCTGCGAGCATAAATCCCCCGCCTCGGGCAGGCGCTCCATCGCGAGCTTGAAGATCGGATCGCGGCGCAACCTGTCAGCGTCGTTGCCGTCCTCATAGCCGGCCGCGATCATCAGCATGCGAAACCGGATGATTTCGTCGAGCCCATGGACCACACGCCCGGGCGCACGAGGATCATCGATGCACGCGGCCAAACGACTTGCGATGCCGAGCCGCTGCTCGATGGCGCGTAACCCCAGCAACCCCCCGTCGGAGGAAAGCAGATCGCCGTCGAACCGGGCCTCGATCGACTTGCCGGCGACAGGTGACAGACCAGGGAGAATTGGGGTATTTGCAACCGAGGCGAGCATGGCGTTCCGTCGTGGTGAAGTTTTGTCTCGATAACAAATTCGTACACCGAATCAACGGTTTATGCTATGCTCGCCGACCTTCATGCATAATGCGGGTTAGGAAGTTGCCACGCAGAAATTGCCAGATGTTTTCGACTGGGTTGAGCTCTGGGGAATAGGGCGGCAGCGCTAGCAGGCTGATGTTGTCAGGCACTGGCAAACGTTCGCCGGCTTGATGCCAGCCGGCGCCATCGAGCACCAGCACGGCGTGCGCGCCAGGCGCGACCTGCGTGCTGATTTCCCGAAGATGTTCGGCCATCGCCTCGCTATTGACTGCCGGCATGATGATGGCGGCACCAATACAGCGTTTTGGGCAGACGGCGCCAAACAGATAGGCGGAGTCATGGCGATTGTCGCGCACAGCCACTGGTCGGGAACCCCGCTCTGCCCAGACATAGGTCAGGGTTCCCTTCTGACCGACACGGGCTTCATCGGCGAACCACACCTCGATCGGCTTACGGGCCGCCGTGGCCGGGATCGCCGCCGCTACCAGGCCAGCGAAGTCTTTTTAAAAATGTCCTGTGCCGCAGTGTCCTTTTTCGGATGATACGGACGCGGCTGGACCCGCGTGAACTTGAGCCGCCGCAACAGTCGGCTGATCGACGTCTCGTGCAGGGTAACCGCAAACTCGGTCTCGATCCGTCGCTGCAGGTCGACACAGCGCCACCGTACCACGCCGTCACGCTCCAGGTCCGGGCCCTGCCTGACCCATGCCGCGATCTGCGCCTGCTGCGAAGCCGACAATCGGGGTGGCGGGCCGTTGCGGCGCGGCGCATCGCCCAGTCCTTCAGGTCCCAATCCATTGTAACGGTGCACCCAGTCGCGCAGCGTCTGCCGGTCCATGGCACAGGCCTCGGCCGCATCGCGCCGAGACCAGCCTTCGAGAACAAGAGCAATCGCCAGCAGCCGCCTCGAAATCTTCGCATCCGTCGCGCGAGCCGCCCGCTCGCGCAGCGCCATAGCCGACAAGTCCAAACGCGTTATCGCTACCGTCATCGCAAACCTCCTCCAGGGAAGTTCAGCGAATCATACCCGCCCGAGCCGCGACAACTCACTTTCGAGTCAACGGAACCTCAGGTTGGTATTATGCCGTTTGAACGGACAGCGAAAGCGGGAAGGTAAGGAGAACCAGATACCAGCCGGAGGCCTCTACCAACGGAGAGCAACTGATGATACCATTTCCGAAATAAAGAGTGAATTTGGGCGGTTCGGCTCGATTCATACGGTTTCACCGTCGGAGGGCTGAAACGATGACTCCCGAGGAAGACAAGTTTCGGGTTGACGGAACCCTTGAGCGTACTTCCCACACCAGCGCATCGATTGTCCTGACGAACTTGGGCACGCTGCTTGCAGATCTTGAACCGCTTTACAAGGACATTCACGCCCATCCAGAATTGTCGATGCATGAGACGCGAACGGGCGGCATTGCGGCCGACAATCTCCGGAAGGCAGGCTACGAGGTGACGACCGGGGTCGGCAAGACGGGTGTGGTCGGACTGCTCCGCAACGGCGACGGGCCAACCGTGATGCTGCGGGCCGACATGGACGCGCTGCCGATCGCGGAGAACACCGGTCTTGCCTACGCCAGCAAGGTTTCGGTTAAGGATGATGCAGGAAATGACGTTCCGGTAGGCCATATGTGCGGCCACGACATGCATGTTGCGTGGCTAGTTGGGGCCGCACGCCGGGGTTGATCGGTGCGTTGTACGTACAGCACCGGCGTGTATACCGGATGGCCTTGCAGTAAAGGACG
>NZ_JAIMBY010000034.1:0-7465 GCF_026191915.1 Acidiphilium sp. PA | reverse complement strand
GCAGGAAATGACGTTCCGGTAGGCCATATGTGCGGCCACGACATGCATGTTGCGTGGCTAGTTGGGGCCGCAGCATTGCTGTCGCAGGCGCGCAGTGCCTGGAAGGGCACGTTGATGGTCGTGTTCCAGCCGGGCGAAGAGACCGCGCAAGGCGCGCAGGCCATGATCAATGACGGCCTGCTGAAACGCTTTCCGACACCCGATGTCGTGCTTGGCCAGCATGTCATGGTCGGCCCCGCCGGTACCCTTGCCGGCAGCGCCGGACCGATCACGTCCGCGGCGGACAGTCTGCAGATCCGTCTGTTCGGACGTGGTGCGCATGGCTCGATGCCGCAGGCAAGCATCGATCCCGTCGTCATGGCGGCATCAATCGTCCTGCGGCTCCAGACCATCGTGTCCCGCGAAGTTGCCGCGAACGGGGCGGCGGTGGTTACGGTCGGCGTGTTGCAAGCCGGCACGAAAGAGAACGTCATTCCTGACGAGGCCACCATCAAGCTGAATGTGTTGGGGTGGACGGCCCAACGGCATCGAATGTGCCAATATAGGGTCGATCAACCAACCCAATGAAAGGGCCGCCCAATGGAATTTAAACGCATTTCGATCGACACGTCCAAGCATGTTTTTACGATCCACGGGGTCGATGACCAGGAGCGCCCGGTACTGCGGCGCGACATCAGGCGGGCTCAGGTCGAACCGTTCTTCGCCAAACTGGCACCGACGGAGGTGGTTCTCGAAGCTTGCGCTGGCTCGCACCATTGGGGGCGAGTGCTCGGTGCTATGGGCCACCGGGTGAGGTTGATCCCACCGCAATATGTGAAGCCCTTCGTTAAGCGCAGCAAGAATGACCGAAATGACGCGGAGGCGATCAGTGAAGCGGCAGCGCGTCCGACCATGCGCACGGTTCCGGTCAAATCGGCAGAGGAGCAAGCCGCGACGATCATTGTGAAGCATCGGGAACTCATGGTGAACCAGCGGACCCAGGCGATCAACGCGTTGCGGGGACACGCGGCGGAATTTGGTATTGTTGCCGCTAAGGGTTGCGCGAACGTCACAGCATTGCTTGCCGTTCTGTCTACTGAGGAGGCAATTCCAGCAATTGCAAAGGCGATGTTCGAGCAGATGGGCCGGCATATCACTGATCTCGATGCGAAGATCGAGGCGCTGGAGAAACAGCTGCTCGAACAGCATAAGACTAACGCGGTGAGCAGGCTCCTGGCCGCGATTCCAGGCGTCGGACCAATCACCGCGATCACCATGGCGCTGAGCGTGAACCCAGCGAACTTTGAGACCGGGAGACATTTTGCCGCCTGGCTTGGGCTGACACCGCGCGAACATTCCACCGGCGGCAAGCATCGTATGGGAAAGATAAGTAAAGCAGGCAATGAGAGGTTGCGACAGTTGCTCGTGGTTGGGGCAATGGCGGTGATCCGCTACGCCAAGCCAGGCAGCAAGTCGGCAACCGCCTGGCTGTTGCAATTGCTGGAGCGGCGGCCGCGCAAGGTCGCAGCGATCGCTCTGGCCAACAAGATGGCCCGGATCATCTGGGCCATGATGGCGCGGGGTGAAGCGTATCGGCGTCAGCCGGTAGCAGTCTGATCCGCGCGCCGGTGCGGAGGGTTTAAGGGCAGAGCAAGAGATGATGATCGGTCGAACCGACGAGCAACAAAATCCGCGAAGGTCCCCGGCATGTAATATGCCGCGGTTGTGTTTGGATGTTGCTCGCGGAACCCATCTGGGCCGGCGGCCATGTTGCCGCATATACAGGCCGAACGCATGACCGCTTTCGAACCGCCATCGAATCTTGCAAATTCCCACTTGAACTCAACGGGCCGTCCACGCATGCGGACCTTCGATGCCGGCGTGCGCAAGCATGTGCTTGCTGCGATCGAGCGGATCGTCAATGCCGAGGCCGAGGCTTCTGGAGCGCCGCGAGAGCCGGAGATTACGCCGCTCGACCGCTACCCGCTCAACGTGAACGACGAAACCGCCAGTAACCGCATCGCCGCGGCGTTCCGAGACTATTTTTCCCCCGACCGGGTGAGACACACCGGACCCGCGCCGGCCAGTGAGGATTTTGGCTGCTTCGGCACGGCGTGGCATGTTCCTTCGGTGTTCTGGTTTGTGGGGGGGAATGATCCGAAATCCTATGCCGACGCCAAAGCAGCGGGTAAGCTCAATGATCTTCCGGTCAATCATAGCCCGCAATTCGCGCCGGTCCTGCACCCCACCCTGGAGACTGGCGTCGAGGCGCTGGTCGTTGGCGCGTTAGCCTGGCTCGATGCATGCTGACGTTCGCGTGCATCGACGGGTGTTGCGGGAGCCGTAATGGCCACGATTGAGAGCTTTGTGCCTATCCTGGACTTGGGCGGGACATTTGTATTTGCGATTAGCGGGGCCGTCGCCGCGGTTAATCGCCGCCTCGACATCTTCGGAATCCTCGTCCTGGCCTTCGTGACGGGAAATGTTGGTGGGATTACGCGTGACGTGCTGATCGGCGCGGTGCCTCCAGCCGCCCTTGTCGATACCCGCTATCTTCTGGTCTCGATTCTGGCGGGGATTATCACTTTTTTCTGGTATGCGGGCGTAGATCGACTTCGTACACCTGTTCTGCTGTTCGATGCGGCGGGGTTGGCGTTTTTTGCCGTCGCCGGCACACAGAAGGCTATCGAGTTTGGATTAGGCCCGGTCCCATCCGCACTCCTCGGCATGCTCAGCGGCATTGGCGGGGGCATGACGCGCGACGTGCTGCTTTCCGAAATCCCGCAAGTGCTGCGTTCTGATTTCTATGCCGTGGCGGCGCTGGCGGGTGCGTTGATCGTCGTCATCGGCGATGGACTTGGTCTTCCCTATAGTGTCTCTGCGCTGGTCGGCGGGATACTATGTTTCGGTCTTCGCTTTATGGCGATCAGGCACGGCTGGCATTTGCCTCTCGCGCACCATTCTGCACGGCAACGCGCGGCGGTAGATGGTTTGAACCAGAACAAGACAACCAGGGAAGGGAACTGAGATGGACAAAATACGCGATGTTGCCGTGATCATCGGCAGCCTCAGGAAGGATTCGATCAATCGCAAAACCGCTCATGCGCTTGCTGAAGTCGCGCCCGCAGGATTGAGGCTCAGCATTGTCAAAATCGGGTAATTGCCCCCCTACAATCCGGATTTAGACGAAAATCCGCCAGCGGAATGGACGGCGTCTCGCCAGCGCATCGCGGCGGCCGACGCGGTTCTTTTTGTCACGCCCGAGTATAACCGCTCGGCGCCAGCCGTTCTGAAGAACGCGATCGATGTCGGCTCGCGTCCTTATGGCAAGAGCGTGTGGAGCGGTAAGATACTGTCAGTTTCCCTTAAAGAGGTTCTGCCTCAATTCGTGTGATAGTGATGCTGCTTGACGGCTGGAACGGAGGTTGGGCTGATACGGCATGCTCAAAAATGCAGAATGGGCGCTTGGATCTGGCCTCGAGCTCTTGGGGTCGGAGTGCCGCGACGGGCGCTGGACGGTCTCGGCCGTGGGCTGCATGTCGTCGAGGATCAGCAGGTTGACGGCGCCAAGGGTACGGATCATCCGCCCGTGGCGTCCCTCGGCGCGAGCAACCGCCAGTTCGGTGAACAGCTTTGGCGCGCGCTGATAGAGCGCCGGGCGATCATCGCGGCAAGCTTTATGACCGAGGGCGCAAGCCAACCATGATTTGCCCACACCGGTCGGACCGCTCAGCACAAGATTATCGTGGGCGTCGATCCAGTCCCCCTGGATGAGCTTCTGGAACAGCGCCCGATCAAGGCCGCGGACGCTCCGGTAATCGACGTCCTCGATCGTGGCGTTGTGGCGTAGCCGAGCATAACGTAGCCTGGTGGTGAGACGCTTATCGCGCCGGGCGGTGATCTCGCGGTCCAGCAGCAGGCCAAGCCACTCGCCGTGGCTGAGGCCAGGGGTCTCGGGATTGGTGTCCAGTTCAGTAAACGCGCGGGCCATGCCCGCAAGGCCGAGCTGATGGATCTGGTCGAGGGTCGGATGGTTCAGCATGAGTTGTCTCCTTCTCTTCAGTGAAAATATCCGCCGCCCCGGATGTTGGGGTGACGGATCGGGGTGGGATCGGGATTGGCTGCGCCGGCGGCTCGTTCGAGCCGGTGATCGAGGATGGATTTGACTGAGCCATAGGTCAGGGTACCAATCGTGAGCGCGCGCTCGGCCGCGGCGTCGAGCCGATCCGCCCCAACCGTGCGGGCCAGGCGCAGGATGCCGATGCAGGCGCGGAATCCCTGCTCGGGATGTGGCCGGCGTTCGAGGATCAGTGTGCAGAATGTCGCGACCGAGGGGCCGAGCAGAGCCGCTTCCTGATTGATCCGCGCGATGGTCCAGTCGCCATGGCGCCTGTGGCTGGAGGGCATGTGCTCGGTGATCGTCGTGTGCTTGCCGTTGCCCGACCCACGCGCATGTACGGCGATCCGTTCGCCGCGCAGGAAGATCTCGACCGTACGCACGGTGAACCGGGCCTCGACCTCGGCGCGAGCGTGTCGGTACGGGACCGAGTAAAAATGCTTCTTGATCTCGACGTGGTAATCGATGCCGACCCGCCGGCGCCGCCATTGCGCCAGCACATAAGATTGAGCTGGCAAATCTTTCAGCGCCGGGCGATCGAGGGTCTCCAGCAGATGCCGGCGGGTTGCACCCAGACGGCGGATGATCCGCTGCTCGTTCAGCCAGAGGCAGAATTCGCCGATGGCGGCGTTCAGCTCGGCAAGGCTGTGGAACACCCGGTTGCGCAGCTTGCCCAGCAGCCATCGCTCCGCCAGCAAAACCGCCACCTCGGCCTTCGCCTTGTCGCGCGGCCGACGCGGGCGCGCCGGGAGAACGGCGGTGCCGTAATGGCGCACCATGTCGGTGTAGGTCCGGTTCACCTCGGGATCGTAGAGGCAGGACCGGATGATCGCGACCTTGGCGTTGTCGGGCACCAGCAGCGCAGGCACTCCGCCGATCGCGGCGAACGTCCGGTTATGCGCCTCGATCCAGTCTGGCAGCGTCTGGGTCCAGGTAGCTTCGGCGTAGGTGAAGCTCGATGCGCCAAGAACCGCGAGGAAGATCTGCGCCGCGCGCGTCTCACCGGTCAGCCGGTCGATCACCACCGGCACCGTGTCGCCGGCATAGTCGACGAACAGCTTCTCGCCCGAGGCGTGGGTCTGACGCATCGTCACCGGCAACCGGGCTTCCCAGGTTCTGTAAAGCTCGCAGAACCGGCTGTAGCGGTACCCGTCCGGATGCTCGGCGATATACTCGTCCCACAAGATCGACAGCGTTACATGCTTGCGCTGCAGTTCCCTGCGGATTTGGGTCCAATCCGGCTCATCCACCCGCCGATGACCTGGCCGCTTACCCGCCGCACCATCAAACAACCGACTTCCCAATGCCGCTTCGGGCAGCGCCAAAGCCCCCGGACCATCGAGTCCCGCCGCCTGCAGCCGCTTCAGCGTCAGGCGCACCGTCGATGCCGCGACCCCAACCCGGATGCCCACTTGCCGGGTCGATAGACCCGCCATTCTCAGCCGCACAATCTCGCGCACATCGCGCATCGCTATCCGCTCCACTGGCATTCATCTGCTCCCTTGATCAGCCAAAGGGAGTGAACCTGAACAAACCAGCAGCAACCTCAATCCGGCCCCGCCTCGAACCCGCCCAGGTGGGCGAATTGAAGTCGGAACGGGTGGGCGAATTAACGTCGGAATGGGTGGGCGAATAAATCCCGGAATACCGGGCGAGTTACTCTCGGAATGCTGGGCGAATTGACCCCGGAATCAGCATGGTAACCTCCGAATCGGTTACCTCCCCACGAATCCCAGATCGATCCACTCGGGAATCCACAAAATGCCCGACGCCTCAATTTCCGACGTCCTGTTGCATATCGGACTCAGTGAACCGTCAGTTCAGAGGGTTGAACAGCCCTGGGTGACAACCGGATAGGCAAGCATCGGATTTCCACTCGTTATGAAAAACAGACCGACGCACAACGTACTGAAATCACACAACTATCATTCGGCGTCAGGCTCCAAGAGGAAGATTCTTTCTCAGTCCTGCCTGTCAGCCGCTTTTGCTTCCGCGTCAGTTATACAGTTGCCGCCGGCAATAAACTTTAATATATCATTTTCGTCCATAGGTCGCGCGAGCAAATAACCTTGCACGAAGTCACATTCGAGATCCCGAACGTATTGCAATTGACGGGGGGTTTCAACACCCTCAACCGTGACTGGAATATTCAAGGCCTGTGCCATACCCATGATGGCTTCAAAAACTGGCTCACGGTCGTTTTGGTGGCAAACTCGTGAAACAAAAGATCTGTCAACTTTAATGAAATCAAAATTAAATATATTTATATATGAAAGCGACGAATAGCCCGTTCCAAAATCGTCCAGAATAATTGAAACACCAGCGTCTTGGATGCTCCGTAGTATTTCCATACATGACGATTTTTCTGTCATAAGAATGGATTCGGTTACCTCAATCTTTAGTCTTTCGGCAGGAAGTCCGGCATCGGAAAGCGCCGCTAGCACCGCGCCGAGTAAGTCATTATTCTCAAATTGCTTGATCGAGGCATTCACCGCTATTTTTATATGCGGCGGCCACCTTCGAGCGGCTTGACACGCATGCCGTAAGACCCAATTCCCGATAGGGATTATCAAGCCCGTCTCTTCTGCGACTGGAATAAATTCGGCAGGAGAAATTAGGCCCCGCTCAGGGTGATGCCAACGGAGCAACGCTTCGACGCCAGCAATTGATAAGTCCGAGGTTTTCAATATTGGTTGATATGCTAAGGTAAATTGGTTTGTGTCAATCGCAGCAAGAAGATCGGAACGCATCCGCTTCGTCCAATCTGCTTTGACTTGCATATCAGGTCGAAACAATAGATAAGTACCCCGCGATTTTGTCTTTGCTTCGTATAACGCCAGATCTGCTTGCTTGTAGAGAAGATCTTCGTCGACACAACCAATGCTCGCAACCGCGACCCCGATAGACAGGGTGGTCGACAGAGCAATGCCCTCGATTTCAAATGGCGCCTTCATTGCGAGGCCTATCCGCTCTGCGAGGCGGATCGAGTCTTTAGACGTGCTTACACCCGTCTGGAGGATAGCGAACTCATCACCACCGCAACGTGCCAGAAGATCGTTGCCGCGGATGCACGATCTGAGACGAATCACGAGTTGCTTTAAGAGCTGATCACCTACGGGATGACCATATAGGTCATTCGCCTCTTTGAAATAATCAAGATCAAGACATAGCAATGCTACACGATTACCGGAATGCTGACCTGCTAGGCTTTCGCTTACTCGTTCAAAAAACGAACCGTGCCTATCCGGTTAAGTCAGACACCCACTACATGTGGGGTGGACCCATGCTCCCGAATAAAGCTGGGCATAGGTTGGCGCCTCGGCGCCGCCCGCGATGCCGAGCAACGAGCGGAAGGCGTTGAACGGATAA
>NZ_JAIMBY010000033.1 GCF_026191915.1 Acidiphilium sp. PA | reverse complement strand
CAGCGCATCACGGTCCTTGACCAGACAGGTCACCGCCTTGTCGTACTTCAAGCCATATTTCTCGACGAACTTTGTAATCGCCGCCTCGGCCGCCGCACGATCCGGCGCCGTCCAGATTTCACGTAGATCGGCTTTGGTGGCCGGTTGGAGGACTTTCGGCATCTTGTTCAGCACATTGGCGGTTTTGTGGACCGTGCAGCGCTGATGGCATGTCCTCGGCCAGACCTCCTCAATCGCCTTCCAGAAGCCGAGCGCCCCGTCCCCGGTGGCGACCTGCGGTGCGATGGTCAGACCCCGGGCCTTCAGATCGACGAGCAGTTCGTGCCAGCTCTGCGCACTTTCCCGCATGCCCACCTGAAAACCGATCAACTCTTTCCGGCCCTCGGGGGTGGCGCCGATCAGCACCAGCATGCACTCTGCCTGCGGTTCCATCCGTGCCTGTAAATACACTCCATCCGCCCAGATGTAGACGTAACGCCGGGCTGAAAGATCCCGCCGCTGCCAGCGCTTGAAGTCGGATTCCCATTCGCCGCGCAATCGGGCAACTACCGAGGGCGAGAGGTTTGGCGCATCTTTCCCCAACAACGCCCCCAATGCATCTTGGAAATCACCCATCGAAATACCGCGCAGATAAAGGATGGGCAGCAACGCATCCAGGCTCCGGGTCCGACGCCCCCAGGGCGGCAAAAGGGCCGAGGTGAAATAAATGCGCTCATTGCCCGCTTCCGCCCCGCGGTCGCGCAGCTTCACGCGCTGCACCGCGACCGGACCAATCCCGGTCTGGATTTCCCTCACCGGACCCAGACCGTGCCGCACAACGCGGTCGCGGCCGTCAGCCAGCCTTTCACCCTTCATCGCGGCCAGGAACGCCTCAGCATCCGCCTCGATTGCCTGGGCCGCCAGCCGACGGGCTCCGCCCCTCAGGATCGCCGTCAGCGGATCCTCAACGTCGCCGGGCTTGCGGAAGGGAAGAATAGTGCTATCGCTCGTCACAGGCGTATCGCTGCTTCAAGAGCTTCGGGCAGGCTTCCCCTCGCTTCGATACGCCACCTTTCTCACCAAGCCATCACCTAATTTCGGCCATAGCTCGCTCAAACGCCGAGTCTGGTGGTTGAACTCACCCGGAGATTACGCCACCCAGAATTTCCACACACTTCACGACGCTACCGACTCTATTTTATTATATAAAAATGACTTCTGTCGCAATAATGTGCACATGTAATTTCCAGAGTCGCATAACGACAAATCTTTGACTCTTTAGTGCAGGGTGATTAGTTCCTGTTCCACGATTCGCCTGCGCTCTGGATCCAAGTTTTGAACCCGAACCTGCTTCAGGAGCGTGACGGCCTTGCTCCAGTCTTCCTTCACACCCGCGCCAGAAATATAAGCTATTGCCAGGGCTATCATTGCATCCTGGTCATGTTGACGGGCCGCGACCCTCCACCAAATGACCGCTCGGTGGTCGTCGCGCGTGACGCCATCACCACGAGCATACAAAGCACCTAGATTAAACCCAGCTGAGGAAGACCCGGCTAATGCCATCCGTCTTAAAGCTGATCGTCCCGCTCTTGCTTGGTTTGCGGTTGTCGGTTCCGTTGCTTCCAAAAGTGCGCTGTCCACCAGCGCCGGCTGATCGCCGAGTTTTGCTGCACGTTGTAACCAATGCAGGGCACGTGGGCGACTGAGTTTAACCCCCACGCCACGACGGTATAATTCAGCTAATTCGCGCGCGGCCACGGCGTCACCCCCCTCGGCAGCACGACGTAACCAATACACACGTTCTTGAGCCGGAGATATTCCCGCCGACCGCGGATTAGGCAGCGAAGCCACCACTCGTTGTGCGACTGGCAGTCCCCGTCCGGCCGCGACCCTGTACCAGTGGAGCGCTTCCGGTACGTTCATCTTAACACCTTGGCCGGTCTGGAACATCATCGCGAGGTAGTATGCGCCTTGCGCTGACCCGTGGGTGGCAGCAAGACGATATTCGCTCGCGGCACGCGTCAGGCTTTTTCGAACTCCCATTCCCTGATAATACATCGTGCCAAGATTTACACGCGCTTGAACATAACCCTGGGCCGTCGCATCCTTAAACCCTCGGCGCGCAAGATAGGCGTTCGCTGTAATGCCTCTCCCAAACAGATAAGCCTCAGCTAGCCCAAAGGACGCCGGCCCATATCCGTTTTGGGCCGCCCTGCGATAAAGTTCCACAGCTAGCGCGGCACTGGCGGGAGATCGTCCGAAATAGAAGTTCCCCAACTGCGTCGCAGTCTGTGGTGACGTCGTTAAAACCAAAGCACCAGAGAGCGTTTCTGGCGGACCGAATCCCGCATGGATTTGTTTTGTCATCGACCAGATATGGATCAAATCCGATAGCGCTATCCTGTCTCCGTCTTTTGCGGCCTCCGTCAACCAAAAGACGGCGGCCTCTAGGGACGGAGTGTCCGAGGATGTAGTTGCATTCAATTCACCCATGAGGCGCTGAGATACAACATCCCCCTGCAAGGCGGCGAGGTGAAGCCAGTGCATGGCATCGTCAACCGACGACGAACTGCGGTCATCCAAGCTAATAATTCCGAGATCCCGCTGGGCAAGCCGATTTCCATCATGTGCCCCTTGATGAAGCCAGTACCATGCCCGTGAACGACCCGGTGCACCCGGAGCTTGAAGGTATTCAACGATCCCCAAGAACGTCTCCGCTCTGGCGTAACCACGCACTGCGGCACTTCGAAGATACCCGATGCCGCGAGATTGATCCTGGGAAACGCCCACCCCATCATAGTAGGCTTCGCCTAGATAAAATTCCCCGACCGGATCTCCACGCGACGCCGCTGCACGGTAAATCTGAATTTCGTGAGCCCCTAAAGCGGACTCCGGTACTTCTTTAGACGACCGAAGATCAGCAACGGCGTGACCAGTACTGGAATCAGCTGTCGGCAATCCGTTGCGAAAGTCAATTGTAACAAATTGTGGTGCTCTGCCGACGCTACTAGCGATCGACACGCCTGAAACATGGACTAGCAGCGCCGCTGAAAGAATGCCAATTCTTATCATCTGTGTCCTAAATCCACTACGCGCTTCAGTTGGAGGGTCGAACCACCTCAGCATCGCCACTACGAAACCCAATCCCAAGTTCTTCGAACCTTACCAAGCGTTACCGTAGCGCATAACGGTCGCCAGAGTAACAGGAACACACCTGGGATTGTATCTTTTGCCTGTGCCCAACTGCCCCAGTTTAACGACCCGGGCCGTTCTGCGGCGGCTCCGCCCCGCGGTCGCGCAGCTTCACACGCTGCACCGCGACCGGACCAATCCCGGTCTGGATTTCCCTCACCGGACCCAGACCGTGCCGCACAACGCGGTCGCGGCCGTCAGCCAGCCTTTCACCCTTCATCGCGGTCAGAAACGCCTCAGCCTCCGCCTCGATTGCCTGGGCCAGCAGCCGACGGGCTCCGTCCCTCAGGATCGCCGTCAGCGGATCCTCAACGTCTCCGGGCTTGCGGAAGGGAATAATAGTACTATCGCTCGTCATAGGCGTATCGCTCCTTCAAGAGGTTCAGGCAGGCTTCCACCCGCCTCGATACGCCACCTTTCTCACCATGCCATCACCCAATTTCGGCCATAGCTCGTCAGCCCGAGACCGCGGCGATGTTGTTCTGGTCGCTGCTCGCATCCGGACAGATCACCATGCGAAAAGTCGACGGCTGGCCCAGCCTCGGAGAGCCACCCGCCTCAATGTATCTTGATCTTGTTGCCTGACCTCGTCATGTTTCCCAAACCAGAGACGCCCCCAAAGGCAATTTCCACACACTCCGAGACGCCACCAACTCTCGCCACCCCACTCATTGGCTCACAGTCGAGCGACTTTAAAAATACACGCCGGAGTTGAACGAAATCGAACCCATCCGGCCCTATCTCAAGATGCATCACGTTGCCCGCTAGACCTTCGTCGATGTCGAAGCCATTAACCTAGCCATCCATAACTCTGTCGAGACCCTAAATTCAAAGCGCAAGCACATTCCTTGGGTTGCTCAACGAATCTCTGCTTAGGTTCGGCGGCCCGTCGACCAACCGATTGCATACTGACTGTTTAGAATTTCACGATCCGGAAGTACCTTGATGCCGTCAAAGATCGCCGATATTAAACATGTCTGTAAAATCTTTAATCTCGGTGGACCGATGTCGATTAGAATTTCCATCACGGCTCAGGGCCAAGTCACGTTTCGGCGGGCCTTACGTCAGCATATGGGCATAAAACCCGGTCAGAAAATTGATGTGGCGCTGCTCCCGAATGGTAGAATTGAGCTCCGTCCGATCACTGATTCACCACGCATAAAGAAAGTCCGGGGGGCTTTATGGCGGCCAGGACTGCCGCTAGTCTCGGTTCTGGACGTGCAGCATGCGATTAATCGTAGGCGCTCATGAGACTCGCACTTGATACAGGTGCGCTGATCAAATATCTAACTTGGGATCAGAAAACAGAGAATAACGCCGCTGTAAGTATAATCGAATCAGCAGATACGATTATAATTCCAACTATAGTTCTATGCGAAACGGTTGGAATATTAAAAGATCTTTATGGTGTCCTGGAACAAAATATTATAGGGATTTTGCAAGATTTGACCACTATGCCCTCTGTTGAGATTGATCGTCAGCTTGTCGAGGCGGGCCTCAGTCTCCTTAGATCTGGTGGTGACTTCACTCTAGGAGTTATCCTGGCAGAAGCCGATCGAGCCAAAGCTGATCATTTCGGTTCTTTAGACCAAACAATTGCGCATTTATCTAAAAATTTTTACCTTTTATCAGAAAAAGATGTTTAGTTTTTATCTAGACGCAAGAGCTTCATCGGCATTGGCGACCTGAAGCGCGGCCAGTAGTCGCCACAAAAGTAGTGAACTACCGCTGGGGGCATTGATTTCGCGCGCCTCGACCATGGTGAGGAATAAATGTTCCGGCCCCTCCGCGTCCCGCGCCACGGTGGTGTAACCTGACGTCTGGAAATTCATTTTGGGTTGGGAGTTGGTGCCCTTGCCGGGGCATGCCCCGGCAAGGACTGTTCATTCTGGTATTCCATGCAGTTGTTCACACCAACATAGAGACCGATGAATGGACGCCAAAAAGGATACGATTATCGAGGCACTTTTGGAACATCTGATCGAAAACGGCGCAGGCGATATCGCCACGGTGTTTGCCAGGATCTTCGAACTCGCCATGCAGATCGAGCGCGAACGCTTCCTCCACGCCACTCACTACGAGCGCAACCCCGATCGTCAGAGCCCGGATCTGAATGGTAGTGCGGCTATCGGTTGCGTGTGATTTTCCGTGTGAGCAGGCGGATATGGGCGAGGAAGAGCCATGCGGTGGCGCTGGTAACGGTGGCCTCGAAATCCTTTGCAAGACGTCGGCATCTGCCGAGCCAGGCGAAGGTTCTCTCCACGACCCAGCGTCGCGGCAGGAGTTCGAACCCGCTGGCGGTGTCGGAGCGCTTGACGATCTGTATGGTCCATTTGCCGATTTTGGCGAGGCGTCCATTGAGTTTGGGACCGGCATAGCCGCCGTCGGCGAACACGTGCCGCAACCAGGGATACAGGGATTTGACCGATTTGAGCACGTCGGGCGCCCCATCCCGATCCTGAATGCCGGCATGATGAACGACGGCGCCGACGAGGTGGCCGATTGTATCGGTGATGATGTGGCGCTTGCGTCCCTTGATCTTCTTTCCGGCATCGAACCCGCGCGGCCCGCCGGCTTCGGTGGTCTTGACCGACTGGCTGTCGATCACGCCGGCTGTGGGCGACGCCTCCCGTCCGGCTATCTCCCGCGCCTGCATGACCAGGACGTGATTGATGCGATCAAATGTGCCGTCGCGACAGAAGCGTAACCATCCGGTCTGAGCCGCCTGCCGCTACGGGAAGAAGCCGCTCATAAGAGCGCTGCTATGAGCTGATTCATATGCAGGGAGCTGTGGCGGATGGAGATCATCACGGGGACTGAGCGCCGGCGTCGCTGGCGGGATGAGGACAAGCTTCGGATTGTCGCGGAAGCTGAGGCACCGGATTCTGTATTTGCCTTGGTGGCACGGCGGCACGAGATTTCGCGAGGGCAGTTGTGGAAATGGCGCGGGCAGGTTCGGCGCGGTGAGTTGGCGCCGGTGCGGGTGGAGCCTGAGTTCATTCCGGTCCGCGTGATGGCGAGTGCGGCGCTGTCGATGCCGCGGGCATTGGGCAAATCAGCGGCAGTAAACGAGTCTGGCGGCGAGCCGGTACCTCAAAGCCGAGCGACGCGATCCGATGCGAGCCGGATTGAGATCGTGCTGCCGGACGGCACCTGTGTTCGGGTTGATGACGGGGTTGGGATCGCCGCATTGCGCTGGGTGATGGCGGCGGTGCGGCGATGATCCCGGTCTCGCCCAGTGTGCGGATCTGGCTGGCGTCGGGGCATACGGATATGCGCCGTTATGCGGCGCACATGATTATGTAGAGTCCCAAGCGGCGATGCTGACCTTATCGAATGATTTCAGCGTGATGGGCTATTTCAATCGTGACGAGATCTCAGCATAATCTAGGCTATCTCCAGCGCCAATCCGGCGCTCGGAGAGAAGCTATGAATATCGTTGCAAGGCCGGCCAGGGTACCACGGACCATGGAGGCCGGCGAACTTGACCCGTGGGTCGCTGCATTCGCCGACGAGCTTAGATCGCTGGGCCACACGACCCTGACTGTTGAGGGTTACACGGGTTGCGCTCGCCATTTTGCGGCTTGGCTCGCGATTGACAACATCGGGCTCGGTGTTGTCAGTGATGAGTCGTTTAGTCGCTTCAAGACGCACCGTTGCCGATGTGGCGGGTATCGGCCTGCCACGCCACGCTCGGGCAAGTATCTGAGGCGCGTTCATCGCTTCATCGACTTTCTCGCGCGACGCGGCGTTATCACACTGTTGGACAAAGTGGTTGCCGCCGCAGTCGATCCGCGCGTCCGCGATTACCAAGATTGGCTCACGCGCAATCGAGGCATTTGCGGGCGGACAGCAGCGCGGCATGGCAGGATGGTCACGCGCCTGCTTCTCTCGTTGGGGACCGAACCCCACGCATATGATCCAGCCAGGATCAAGATGGCCATCCTACAGGAAGCCGAGTGTTGCTCTGCGCCGTACGTCAAGACAATGACCACTGCCCTGCGCGGATACCTGCGCTTTCTGGCTTCCGCCGATCTCTGTCGGCCGGGTCTTGAACACGCCGTGCCGCTCATTCCCCAATGGCGACTCTCATCATTGCCGCGCTATCTGTCGCCCGATCAGGTCGAGCGGCTGGTTGCTTCTTGTGACCTTCATACCGGGCGGGGCGTCCGCGATCGAGCTATTCTGCTCCTCCTCGCGCGTTTGGGACTGCGCGCAGGCGACATTCTCGAGATGTGCCTGGGGGACATCGATTGGTCTTCAGCGACGTTGCGGGTGAAGGGCAAGGGACGCCGCGAGACCCGCCTGCCCATGCCCCAAGACGCCGGCGACGCAGTACTCGGCTATCTCGGTGGGGCGCGCCCTTTGGTCGATAGTAACCGCCTATTCTTAAGGTCAAATGCGCCATTTCGGCCTTTCGCATCGTCCCCGACGGTTTCCCACATCGTAGCCGTGGCTTTGAAGCGTGCCGGCATCGACGATCCCCCATCACACGGTGCCAACCTGCTACGTCACTCGGCGGCGACCCACATGCTCCGCGGCGGCGCCACTCTCCAGTCGGTTGGGGCCGTTTTGCGCCACAGGTCTTTGAACACCACGACCGTCTACGCCAAGGTTGATCTGAACATGCTGATGCAGGTCGCGCAGCCCTGGCCGAGAGACGTGGCATGCTGAGCGATGATCTTTCGCGCCATGTGAGGCTTCATGAGGCTCTGGGCTTCAAATTCCGGACGCAGCGCATACTGCTGCGAATGTTCGTGGCTTACGCGGAGCGCCACGACGACAAGTTTATCAAGACCAATCGGGTGATCGCATGGACAGTCGAGGCGCCCTCACCCGAGCAGCGACGCAACCGGCTTCTTACGGTGCGTCGGTTTGCGATCGCCATGCACGCCGAGGACAGTGGCCACGAGGTGCCCGCCGTTGATGCGCTCGGTCGGGGCCTCTTTCGGCGGACAAAGCCATACATTTATTCCGCCGCGGAGATTCGTAAATTGATGGAGGAGGCGGCTTCGCTTGGTCCCGCCGCCACGCTTCGGCCGCTTACATACGTCACGCTGCTCGGCTTGCTCGCCTCGACCGGTATGCGGATATCGGAAGCTCTCGCTTTGCGGCTCTCCGATGTCACCGACGACGGATTGATCATCAATAAGACCAAGTTCAAGAAGAGCAGACTTATTCCGCTCCATCCCACGACTCGCGCCGCGATTGATCGATATCTCTCGGCTCGCTTGCCGATCAGCACGTGCGCCGCTGTCCTGTTCGTATCCAACGCCGGAACTCCGCTTTGCTATAATACCGCCGGCGCGTTATTCCGCCAGATCTCGCGCAAGGTCGGGTTGCGGGGCGGCCCGGGTCAGTCGGGGCCGCGCATCCACGACCTGAGACATAGCTTCGCCGTGAGGTCGCTCGAACATTGTCCATGCAATGACGACGCTGTATCGCGCCACATCCTCGCTCTCAGCACCTATCTCGGTCACGCCCACGTCAGCGATACCTACTGGTATCTTCAGGCCACGCCCGGCCTGATGGCACAGATCGCCGATGCCGGTGAAGACTTCGGCCGGACAGGTGCGATATGACCGCGCTCGCACCACCCCTGTCCCAGTTCCTCGGCGAGCACCTACCGCGCGATCAGGGCGCCAGTCCTCACACCTGTGACGCTTATGCGTACAGTTTTCAACTTCTAGTGACATTCGCGGCGCAGCGACTTCACAAGACGCCGTCGCGGTTGGAGGTCGAGGACGTCGGTGTACCGATGATCCTGGCATTCCTCGATCACATCGAACAGGATCGCGGCAACACGGCGCGATCACGCAATGCTCGATTGGCGGCGATCCGGTCGTTCTTCAGATTCATCGAGTATCGTGTGCCAGCCTGTCTCGATCAATCGCTTCGGGTCCGCGCGATCCCGATGAAGAAAACCGACGAAGCGTTGGTCGCTTCGCTGACACGGGAGGAGATTCAGGCTCTGGTTGACGCGCCTGATCCCAAGACTCTATCCGGCACCCGAGATCGTGCGATGCTCCATCTCGCCTTTGCGGCTGGACTGCGCGTCTCGGAGTTGGTCGGATTACGCCTCGATCAACTCGATCTGCAAAATCCTTGTACGATCCACGTGATCGGCAAAGGTCGGCGCGAGCGCGTGCTTCCGCTGTGGAAGGAGAGCGTGGTTGCGCTCCGGGCCTGGCTTGCTGTCCGTCAACAGCGGCAAGATGGGGCACTATTTCTCAACGCCGCCGGCCAGACCATGACCAGATCCGGTTTCGAATATATCCTCGGCAAGCATGTGGCCACGGCCGCCCTGCGCCTCCCCTCCGTCGCGACCAAGCGCGTGACACCTCATGTTCTGCGGCATAGTTGCGCAATGCATATGCTGCAGGCCACGCAAGATATTCGAAAAGTGGCGCTGTGGCTGGGCCATGCCAGCCTCCAAAGTACCGAGGCCTACCTGCGCGCAGACCCTACGGAAAAGCTCGAAGCCTTGGGTGCCGCAGGCGGACCGACACTACAGCCAGGCAAGTTCAGACCGCCGGACAAGGTTATCGCCATGATCACGGGGCAGCGCCACCACCAAAAATTATGCTGAGCAAAGGGGGCCGACTTCTTGACGGTCCCCGCATCGCCGCTTGGGACTCTACATAATCATGTGCGCCGCATAACGGCGCATATCCGTATGCCCCGACGCCAGCCAGATCCGCACACTGGGCGAGACCGGGATCATCGCCGCACCGCCGCCATCACCCGGCGCAATGCGGCGATCCCAACCCCATCATCAACCCGAACACAGGTGCCATGCGGCAGGACGATCTCAATCCGGCTCGCATCGGATCGCGCCGACCGCATCTGCGGCACCGGATCGGCGCTGGCGTGGTTCGCCGCCACTGATTTGCCAGACGCCTGCGGCATCGACAGCGCCGCACTCGGCATCACCCGCACCGGAATGAATTCTGGCGCCATCGGCGCCGGCGTCAATTCACCGCGCCGAACCTGCCCCCGCCACTTCCACAATTGCCCCCTCGAAATATCGTGCCGCCGCGCAACCAACGCAAACACCGCGCCCGGCGCCTCAGCCTCCGCAACAATCCGCAGCTTGTCTTCATCCCGCCAGCGACGCCGGCGTTCCGCTCCGGTGATGATCTCCATCCGCCAAACGCTCCCTGCCTATGACTCAGCTCATAGCAGCGCTCTTATGGACGCCTCCTCCCGGTAGCGGCAGGCGGCTCAAACCGGATGGATACCGGCGAACATGAGCCACAGGCATTTCTGAGTACCGATATCGCCGCTACACCTGCGACAATCCTGCAATGGTTCGTCTTCCGTTGGCGGGTCGAGACAACCTTCCAGGAGGTACGCGCTCATCTCGGCGTCGAAACCCAGCGTCAGTGGTCGGACCTCGCCATCCTGCGAACCAACCCGGTCCTGGTCGGACTATTCTCGATGATCACCGTTTGGGCCAGCGCATTGGCGGCGTCCGACCACCAACTCCTCCGACCCCATTCCGCCTCGTGGTACAACAAAAATGAGCCAACCTTCACCGACGCAATCGCCGCCGTCCGCCGCGTCCTATGGTCACCACCGGATTTTTCGATGTCCCGGACAATGACCGATGCCGTCATAATACCAACACGCTTGCTAAAACGACTCCTGCAGACTCTATCGCTCGCCGCATGAAATGCGGAAAGTCGAGCTAAGGCTCACGTCCTAAAGATAGATCCAGAAGCACAATGCGATGCCGATTAGCACCCAAGATGCGAGTCCCAATACGAGCGCCAGAATGATACCTTTGGCCGTCCCGAGTTGATCAATCACATCGTCATCATTACGGTATTCAGGAGTGCTGGCCCGCTCGGCGTGTGGATCTGGTGTGGTGCCAGCCTGGCTAGGCCAGCGTAACATCGCGATCAAGAAGCCGTTGGTGTAATTTTTCCGACCAGGCCGCCTTCGATCATGCAAAGCGTCCGTCGATGGGAATTCCCCCTCGTTGTCGCCATTTCCGGAGCGCATTACATCCACCCTATCGAAGTTTGGTCATTTGGGAGACGAACACCTCCAACGTTACCCCAGACGTCGAATCCAGGTGGCTTTTCTGATGCGAGGCAATATCCCGCGATGCCCTCCCCAGCGCTACACGCATATCGCCGGCACGAAGACTCCTCGTCCAAACATCGAGATCACGCGAGATATCCGACCGGTCGATGATTTCGAGCATGTACATGTCCGCCAAATTTAATCAAAAGGGTAGAAAACCAACAATTAGTACAATTACCGATTGTGTCAAACAACATAATTCATCCGCAGGTTTTTGCGTCCAAAGAATGCTAGAGAAGGCTGATCTCGCCATTTAATGGGACAGTGGAATATTTATTTCGGGACTAATCAGATCGCGGCAAACTACTTAGTGTACGCGGCGGCCATGTTGGAAATGACGCGGCCCAATATACGTAGATTCCGAGTCTAGCGACGTGCGCCATCAGTGATACAAAGGCTTCATAACGACAGGGGGCAAGCCTTCCGGACAAAAGCGGGAGCAACACATAATAGCGACACGCCTGTGAATGGTGCACCAGCGTTGGTATTTAGGGGCACTGCGGGTGGTTTTATTCGCCAATTGTCCGTTGGGGCAAGACAAATTCTTATTGATCGTGATTTTCCCCGGTCGATGGCGTCAACCACCGCTTCATCACCGAGCATATCTCGTCGAACCAGAAACTCAAAGCTGAGATTCCATTTCGAATCGGTTCATCAACGTGCCAACCTTCGTAGCAGGATGACGCTGGACGCGGCGTAGAGGAAGGCTTCGACGCTCTCGATCGTGGCCTCGAAGTCCTTCGCGAGCCGCCGGTTTCGGTTGATCCAGGCGAAGAACCGCTCGACCACCCACCGCCGGGCGATGACGGCGAAGCCGACTTGGTTGTCGGCCTTGCGCACCACCTCGATGCGGATCGAGCTGGCCTCGGCGACCCGGGCACCGGCGTAGCCGCCGTCGGCATATCCCAGCGTCACGAAGGGCCAACTCGGACGCGACGCCCGTAGCAGCGGCACTGCCCCGTCTCGGTCCTGAATGTCGGCGGAGTGGGCCTGAAGCTTGAGCGCCCGACCGTCCGTGTCGACCATGGCGTGGCGCTTGCGCCCCTTGATCTTCTTGCCGGCGTCATAGCCGCGGATGCCGCCGCTCTCGGTCGTCTTGACGCTCTGACTATCGATCACGGCGGCTGTCGGGCTCGCTTCGCGGCCAGCCCGCTCGCGGTCGAGCATAACCAGGTAGTGGTTGATCCGCTCCCAGGTACCGTCGTCGCGGAACCGTGCAAACCAGCGATAAACCGTGGGGGCGGGCGGGAAATCCTTGGGCAGCAGGCTCCAAGCGATGCCGCCGCGCAGGACGTATAATATTGCATTGACGATCTGTCGCATCTCCCACTTGCGCGGGCAGCCGCACGAACGCGGGGGAGGCAAAAACGGTGAAAGGATCGCCCACTCTGCATCGGTGACGTCACTTCCATAACGTAGGCCTGCGCGGCTATGCTGCGCGCGGGTGGTCGGCGTCCACATGTGATCTCCAACAAGGCTTCGAACACCTGCATGGAATCACATCGGGTCCGGCCATCCAACCCCGCGCCGAAAACGTTCCGCGTTGATTCCGAAATGGCCTCTCAGAGCGCTCTTAAAGATCTGATCGAAGCGAGATCCGGCATCGAAACCGCCCTCACCACCGCCGCCATCGAGATGGCGGCGGCGGTGCGGGACCTTGACGAGGCAACTTCCGAACTGGCGGCGTCCGGCGGTTCGCCCGTTGAGGACGATGGCCGCGTTGTCCGGTTCGGCGTGACGATCGCGACAATCCAGCGGAGTGATCACGCGACACGGCACCGGCTTGCCAATCAGGCCCACGAAGAACATCTAGAATCGCTCTCACACCGCTTGCGCGACCTCAACCCGTGGTTTGGCGACATCGCAACGCTCCTTGCGATGTCTGTGCCTGGCAGCGGTGAAATTGAGCAGTTCAAGCACGCGCGCGCCGCTGCCGAGGCCGAACGGCGGATCCATGCGGCAAGTGTCGCGCGGTTGACCAGTGAGCACCGCCGCCGCGCCGCAGAACTTGAAGCGCTTGGCACCATCCCGGGGGTCGTCCCGGATCAAGCGGTCAGCCGTAGTCGCGCCGCGCGGGACGAAGCCTGGGTCACGCATCGCCGCGTGCTCGACGCGACCAGTGCCGATGCCTTCGAAACAGCGCTGCGTCAGGACGATGCGCTGCTCAGCGATCGCCACACCCATGGTGCCGAGGTTGCGAAGCGGCGCCAGGCAGAGCGAGATGTGGCGATCCTGGCAGCGGATCTGCGATCTGCAATTGAACAGTCCGAAGGTGCCAGCGTCGCACTTGCCGAGGTCGAGGCCGATATCGCGGCAGCGATCGCGCGGCGGACGCCAGGGCTGCCTGCAGATGCGACGATCGAGCAGTGGGAAGAATTCATACACCGCCGCTCTAAGGCGGTCGAAGCCTCCGAACGGGCCGCCGCCCAGCAACGCCTCATGGCAAACGCAGCGACCGATGGCGACATTGCCCTATCCCGGCTGATGGCAGCGTTCGATACAGCCGTGATCCCCTACGACCGAACGGCCGCGTTCGAGGAACTGCTCACGGCGGCAAACCTCGTAATCGAACGCGAAACCGAGGTGAAGGGCCTGCGCAGCGCGGTCAGAAAAGCGACCAAGACCCTCGCGGAGCGTCAGAGTCAGGCCGCGTTGGCGCAGCAGCGCGACTCCAATTGGTGCGTTGCCTGGGCAACGGCCTGCGCCAGTTGCTGGTTGGGAGCAGACGGACAGGTACCGTCGCTGGCCGAGGTGCGCACGATCCTCGCCGACCTCGGGGATTTGCCCGCCGCACTGCTGCTGCGAGCGGGGTTGCGCAGCCGGATTGTCGCGATGGAGCACGACCAAGCCGACTTCAATGCCGGGATCGCGTCGATCGCGGGGGCTCTGGACATCGCGCACGAGTCGCGACCCGCCCTGGAGACAGCGGCTGCAATCGACCGAATGATCGAGGTGGCGACTCATGCCCAAGCCGAGCATGCGAAGCTGACGCGTCAACACGACGCGGCATGCCGCCAACAGCGGGAATTCCAACGCGCCCTCGACGAGCACCAGAAACGCAAAGCCAAAATGACAACGCATTTCGGGGTCGACACGCTCCACGATGTCGGGCTGATGCTTGAGCGTCTCGCGACACGGCGTGCGCTACAGGATCAGGCAGACCAAGCCATCGCCGATATCCTTAACCTGCTCACGCTTCCGTCGATCGAGGCGGCGGAGGTAGCGCTCGACCCGTTCGACCGGATTGCGCTTGAAACAGAAGCCGAGGACCTCGCCGCCCGTTTTGACGACTGCGATCAACAGACCCGGACATTGTCAACCGCCTACACCCTCGCGCGCGACCGGATCGACGCGATCGGAGGTGATGACGCGGTGGCCCGGATCGAGTCCAAGCGCCGCACGTTAAACCTTGAAATCGACGCCAAAGCGACCGGCTATCTGCGCCTGCGCATCGGTATCGCCGCCGCCGAACAGGCGCTGCGTCTCTACCGCGATCGTCACCGTAGCTCCATGATGCAGAACGCCTCCGCCGCTTTTGCGACGATCAGCCGCGGCGCCTACGCGCGGCTCGATACCCAAGTCGAAAAGGATCGCGAAGTGCTGGTCGCGATCGGCGCCGAAAGCGGATCGAAACTCGCATCAGAACTATCGAAAGGCACCCGCTTTCAGCTTTATTTGGCTCTGCGTGTGGCGGGCTACCATGAATTCGCGCGTACCCGCCCTTCGCTCCCGTTCATCGCGGACGACATCATGGAAACCTTCGACGATTTCCGCGCCGAAGAAACGTTTCGCCTATTCGCCGACATGGCAGCGGTAGGACAGGTGATCTATCTGACTCACCATCGGCACCTTATCCAGATCGCCCGACGGATCTGCCCAGATATACACGTCCATACCCTCGCCTGAATCCACTGGTGCGCAACGCTGCTTTGCCTTCGCCCAATGCGGAATCCAATTCCCGCCTCATGATCCGAGACTACCTTGTGGCAACTTGATCACCCGATCCGCTCCGCTTATTCGGCCGCGGGCCAGAAGGCGGCAGTTTGCGTCCCAAATCCGTCCCACTCCAAAATTACTGAGGATGATCTTCCATGATGTTTTGTGATTTTAAACCATTGATTTCAATCTATTTATTTTGTGATAGTCAACGGGATATAGAGTTTTAATCGCCTTGACATGGCGGGGGTCACAGGTTCAATCCCTGTCGCGCCCACCAGATTTTCCAAAGTGAATACAATCACTTATCAGGAAATCTGGCCCCGCCCCATCTTAGCTCGTTGCCGATTCGGGTAAATTTTATCCTGTTTCGAGCCGGCACATCCACTTGGCCAGGTGACGCCCCGGTGCGGACCATGTGCCTGCGGGCACCGGCAGGGGCGCTGTTCTCAAGCGCCCCAAGCCCATCGGCGGCCACGTCAAGCCCTTCATCGGACGTCATGCTATCAGCGACCGGCGGTATTTTTCAAACAGCGGTAGCACGGCGTATAATGCCCGGGCCGCCTCGCGCGGCGCGCTGATACTGCCGAAGCGCCGTCAATCACCCATTTCAGGTGCTGCGGAAGCCTCTTTTGTTCGGAAACCCATTGTGGCGCTTGCGACGGCACACACCATCGCGAGCATCAGAAAACCCAGGCTCGCGAGCATAAGCGTCGGCCGGACGCCTAATACCGCTCCCGAGCCTGCGCCGATCAACGCACCGATCGGCATCGCAATACCGATCATGCTTATGACCGTGCCAATCACTTGGCCCATTGATTCCGGCGGCGTCCGGGACTGTACCGCGGTCATGAACGCGACATTGATGGTACTGGCTGATATCGACACCATCACGAGCGAGATGCCAAACCCGATCGCGACCATGTCGTGCGAGCCATGCAACATACTCATCGCCCCTCGCGCCAGAAACGTCAGGCACAGGCCACCGGCCAGCAGGAGTGGAGTGGAGACGCGCGACATCATGGCGCCCGATGCGACCGATCCTAAAAACGCACCCAAACCGCCCACAGTGAACGCGAGTGCAAACAATCGGGGTGAGACTCCCAGATGGCCCACGATGAAGACGGCCTCAAGCCCGGCACACACCGCCGTAAAGCCGCGGGCGGCCACCGCGACCCAGACCAGCGTCGCGAGCGCGCGATCGGCGCTGACAATCTGCAACCCTTCGGTAAGCCGGGCCCATGCTGTGGCAGGGCGGCGCGGCGCCGCTGTAGGCACTGCCGGCAACTCTGGTAGAAACATCAGCAAAACTGCCGCGATTGCAAATGTCAGCGCGGCCGCACCCACGACCCAAGGGCCACTCAACCGTGTCAAAAGAGCAGCCAGGAGCGCGGGCCCGACCACGGCGGCAACCGACATCACCGCTGACAAGAGGCCGTTGGCACGCCCCAGTGCAGTCGGTTCGACCAGACGCGGGAGCGCGCTCATCAACGCGATATCATCGGCCGCTACCAGACCTGCCGACAAAAAGCTCACCACGATCAAAACCCCGAGCGACAGAAGATGCGCCTGCTGCGCAAGCGGCACCACCGGCAGGAGCAATGCGGCGGCGGCGTTGACGAACACCAGAACTCTCCGCTTGGCGATGCGGTCGATCATTCTTCCAGCGAAAGTGCCGCAGAGAGCCGGGGATGCAAACCCTGCAGCCACGAGCAGCCCAACCTTGGTCGTCGACGCGCCAAACGATGAAACGGCGATCAGCGGTATGACCAGGTAGACTACTCGTGCTCCGATAGACGCTATTGTCTCACCCGTCAGCAGGACAATAAAACTTCTCGGAAAGTTTTTCATAATTTATTATTTTAATTCTTTATACTGCATATATTCAAAATAGGAGGGACAGGCGATCGAATTATCGTGTCTGTCCGCTCCATAAAAATCCTATTTGATTATTAGAAAAAATGCCAACGCATGGTCTGTCTCCTTATGTTAGTTAGAAAATATGTCGGTTCCACCAGGTACATCGGTTTGGTCCCGACAAAACGAACGAATGACCGAAGGTAGCACTGGAAACCGTTTTCACAGTATTCATGAGTACGATACGATCACAAATTCATGCTAGAAGAGTATCGATTGATCGTCCAGCCAGAATACGCCGCGATGGACAGTTTGCGCAGATTTCTCGCGGGTAACGGCTTTCAACCGGTTCGCCAAGGGCGGCCAGGGTGATGTTCGCGTGTGTCAAAGCGTCACCATTGCGATCATGGCTGTGCAACCGTGTAAAGAAATCCTTGCGACAACGTACTGGCCGCGACGGCTACGCCGCGCCATGTCGTCAATGCTGCGCGGGCCTTCGCCCTTCAGCGCCGCCGGCGGGCTTGCGATGGAAGCACGCCGAACGTCTGCTTATACATCCTGGCAAAGCGCCCGGGATTCGAAAACTGATACTTGAGCGCGACGTCCAGCAACGAGACGGAATAACCCTGCTGCTGGATTTCCTGATGAGCAAGCTCGAGACGGATTTTGCGTAATTCCTGAAGCGGGCTGCTTTGGCGAAACTTCTGGAAGGCAGCCTGCAGCGCGCGAACGCTGGTGCCCGCGGCTGCGGCGATCATCTCCAGTGTTAACGGCAGGTGCGCGTGGGCGCGCATGTACGCTTCCGCGCGGCGCACGCTTGAAGGGGCAGCGGTCGGCGCCGCGCGCTCCAGCAGATGTGAGTAGGAATGACGCTGGGTGATGAGCAGCGCGCGGATCAGCAGATCCTCGAGCGGATTGACGCTTTGGCTTTGCGACAGCAGGGAGCCCGGTATGGCCAGCTCCTGCTCGATGAAACCCGCGATCCGCGCAACGCTGGCGCCAGGCTCTTCGGTCAGGGAAAATGCGGCATCGAAACTGAAATCATCCGCGATCTCCCGCTCGGTAAGAGCGCCCAGAATCGCGGCGATACGCGCACGGGGCAGGTCGAAGGCGAGGCCCATATGCTCGTCGCTGATCGCAACGCGCATGTCCGGACGTTCGCGATAGAGCACACCAATGCCGGGACCCCATTCCCCCTCGTTGGCCCGACCCGTTCCCTCCACGCGGAGTGCACCCTGGCGTCTGAAGCCGAAGGTGTAGATCGACTCATCCGGGGCTTTTACCACCATCGCGAGACCACGCTTGACGACATTGGCGGAGAGTCTGGTCCCACCAACGGTGCCGGCGGCAACCGCGATGGCGAAATCCGACGGGTCCTGCTGAAAACCCCGCCGGTCGACCGGTTCAAAGTGCCGGGGATGGCTGGCCTGATCGCCGGGTGCGCCGGATGCAAGTTTCTCATTGATGGAATACGCGCTGCCAATGACGAGAGCGCGGCCCGATTCGAAAAGCGGTGATTGCGCCTGCAACGACGATACCAACCGCGGATTGCTGCCGCCACTCATGGGCCCTCGTTCCGCCCACGATATCTGTCCAATAAAAAACTTTCGTCGCCCAATACTTTAATCCTTACAATTTGACGATAAACATAGGGGGCGGATGCATGAAAGAGACAACTCTACGTCATCACGGAGTTTTGAACATCAATTCTTGCGAGTCATTCAGAAATTTAATGTTGCTTACTCAGGTGGCGAGCCGCTCGCAGTCAGGAAACTTGTCGTCTTACGCAGATGACCAGTGAACTATGATCAAATTATCTAACATAACTGGCGGTAGACTTGCTTCAACAGACGGCGGGATCAGGCGATCGCCCCTCCAATTGATCGTCTGGCCCGATACGACTGGTTGATCGGGCTTGCTCCGCGCTTTGCATGATCCGCGATTAGGCGCCGGATGGTGCATGCAATCATACCCGTTGCGAAAACTGCACGTTGGGCCATCCCTCCCTGTGCACCGGCCGGAGCGCCAGCGCCGGTTCGCCGCCCGACCGTAACGGTGGCTGACGTTCATTACTTTGAAAATGTCTATTTTCCGCTCATTGATCGAGAACAGACGTCTGCGCCTTGACATGCGGGCGGGCACCGGTTCAATCCGGCGCGCGCCCACCAGACTTTTTTCCGAAGCGAACGTATCATTTGATCAGGTCGTCAGGCCCCGCCCCGCAAATCCGACGTCGGCCGGCTGACCTCGATGTCACGCCACCTCATCACCCAAGGGAGTCCAACATCACCATGCGTGCCCTGATCGTTGAGCGCAAAAATGTCCTCTCGCTCCGTGACATCGACCTGCCCGACACGCTCGGGCCGCGCGACGTGCGCATCGCCATCGACACGGTCGGCATCTGCGCGAGCGACGTGCATTATTACACGCATGGCCGCATCGGCTCTTACGTCGTCAACGAGCCCATGGTGCTCGGCCACGAAGCCGCCGGCACCATCACCGAAATCGGCGCCGAAGTGCACAATTTCGCCCCCGGCGATCGCGTCTGCATGGAGCCCGGCGTTCCCGACGGGAATTCCCGCGCCGCCAAACTCGGCATCTACAACGTCGATCCCGCCGTGCGGTTCTGGGCGACGCCGCCGGTTCACGGCGTCTTGACCGCCTCGGTCGTCCATCCCGCCGCCTACACCTATAAATTGCCCGACAACGTCAGCTTCGCGGAAGGCGCCATGATCGAACCCTTCGCCATCGGCATGCAGGCGGCCACACGCGCCCGCATCGTCCCCGGCGATGTCGCCGCGGTGATCGGCGCCGGCACCATCGGCATCATGGTGGCGCTGGCCGCGCTGGCCGGTGGCTGTTCGCGCGTACTGATCGCCGATTTCAGCGCGGAAAAACTCACCATCGCCGGCCGGTATTCCGGCATCACACCGGTCAATATCGCGACCGAACCATTCCGCGCCGCCGTCGCGCGCGAAACCGCCGGCTGGGGCGCCGATGTCGTGTTCGAGGCGAGCGGCAGCGCCAAAGCCTATGGCGACATCATCGACCTCGCCCGCCCCGGCGGTGCGTTGGTGCTGGTTGGTCTGCCGGTCGATCCGGTGACGTTCGCGGTGCCCGAAGCCATCGCCAAGGAACTCCGTATCGAGACGGTGTTTCGCTATGCCAACGTGTTCGACCGTGCGCTGGCCCTGGTCGCCGCCGGCAAGGTTGATCTGAAACCGTTGGTCAGCGCAACCTTCCCCTTCGAAGACGCCATTGCAGCCTTCGAACGCGCCGCCGCCGGACGCCCGACCGACATCAAACTACAAATCCGCATCCCGGCGTGACGGCGCGGTAAACCGGGCGGGACGATACGCCGCGCCGGCACCCTTGCCGTCAGCGCACAATGCGGGAATGCTGCCGCACTGGCTGCCGGTGATCTGCGCGATCGAGGCGCTGGCGACCGGCGTTATGGGGCTCGGCACGACAGCGCCCGATTGATCGGCACATTCGGGGCGGCATCGAGGTGACGAACCGCGTTGATGTCTATTTAGTTACGATATCGTAACGAAATGGGCGTGCATCAGCCCCGTGGGCCTTTGCGCCACATTTTTTTGGCGTCGAACGAGGGCACGAAAGGGTGGTGCCAGGGGGGGACGGGCGGTGGCGGTGGGCCGAGGATGTCGCGGAGTTGTTCCGGGGTGAAGTCGATGCTGCCGTCGGGGTTGACTTTGTATTGGGCCATGAAGTCGGGCTGGCGCCTGGGGCGGGGGCGTTTGGGGCGGGGGGTGG
>NZ_JAIMBY010000032.1 GCF_026191915.1 Acidiphilium sp. PA | reverse complement strand
CGGACCTGCCAGCCACGGGCTTGCGCCTGCCGATATGAGCACCAGCGCGGATCGCCGTTGAACGCCGCATCCTGCATCATGCCGAGCAGCAGATTGTTGATCCCGCGGTAAATCCGTCCCGTCGTCGGGTTCATCGGTGCGCCGGCGAGGCCCTGATCCCAGCCGCGTTGCCAGGGCAGCACGCCGCGTTCGAGCGCAGCGAGGATCTTGTCGGTCACCTCCTGGTAGATGTCGCGGGGATTGGGATTCAGATTGCTATTGCCTTTGCCGGAGCGCCGCCATCTGGATTTGTTCATCGGTGTTTCTCCTTTCCTGAAACACCGTTCGCCGGCCGCGTCGGGGCGGGCGGGGCAAGGGCGCGGGGCGGGCCGCTTGGCCCGTCCCGCGGGAAACGCAGCCACGCGCAGCCGGCGGTCACGCCGGCGAGCATGGCGAGGCCCTACCCCTTGCGGCGCGCGACCCGCATGCGGCATCGCTTCCCGCTTGCGGCGGAGATCGCTTTCATGTCCGCCGCCTCACTCGTGACCGAAGACCCGAACCACTTTGAACGATCGCCAGGGGTCACCCGCCGGGCCGGTCGGCGCGGCCAGGGAGAGGATCGCGGCACGGTCGAGCACCGGCCGATCGGCGCGAAGATTACGCGGGGCTGCGTGATCGCGCTGGGAGAATGACAGGCCGACCTTGATCGCCCGCTTCGAGACGATCGTCGGATCGCGCCGCATCACCTTGGCAAGATCGATCATCGAGACGCCTGCCGCATGGGCGATGCGGATCAGGAGATCTTCATCAGGGGTCCAGTCCCGGCAGTAGCCATGATCCAATCCGAGGGTGAAGGCGCGGTTGTAGACGGCGGATTTCGGACGATCGAGCAGGCCTGCGAGTTCGCCCGTCTTCATCCGGCCTCTGCCGTAATTCGCCCGGAGCAATTCATCGTCAGCCTCGCTCCAGGGGCGGCCCTGACGTGCGCCGTTGGGCTTTGGGTGGGTGCCTGACAGGTTGAGTTCTGCGGCTTTCCAGCGGATCGAATGACGCGATCGGCCGAGCCGGTGACTGAGCGCCACCAGATTGTCGCCGGTCTGATAGGCTTGGCGCAGGAGATCGCATTCCTCCTCGATCCAGGGTCGACCCCAACCCCGGTGATAGCCGCTCGCGGCGATGAACGCCTGAAAACTGCTTTCCGCGCGAAAGGGGAATCCCTTGGCGGCGAGCTTGCGGCGGATCACCGGATAGAGATGCCCCTCCTCGGCAAGTTTGAGCGCAAGAGCCTGTTCATCGGGATGCCAGGGCTTGGGTCCTTCTGGCCGTCGCAGACCGAGACGCGACGCCCGGCTGATCGCCCCGGAGCCAGAGCGGCCCAGACGCGCGGCGATCTCGGCGATCGTCGCATCTGTCGTGTAGACCGCTCGAAGAACAGCATCTTCGGCCTCCGACCACGGCGGAGGTGCCCCATTCGTCAGACCGAGAAAACCGGCACGGGCGTAAACAGCCGGCACACCATGTTCAAGGCGGAGCGCAAGTGTTGCAGTCGGCACGCTGCCGTACTTCGTGATCAGGACACGATCCTCATCTTCGGTCCATGGCCGAAACTTCGGGCGATAGAGGCCCAGTTCCCAGGCTTTGTCTTTCACCGTCTCGATCGTGCGACTGACGGCAATCGCGATCTCCTCCCAGGACGCATCTGCGCCGAGCATATCCCGGAGCGTATCGAGTTCCGCCGGCATCCAACCTCGCGTGTGGTATCTGATCTCTCGCACCGGGGTCATCTCTGCCGGTGGGGGTAGCACCCGGTCCGCAGTCGCGGGATCGAGCGCCACGATCTCGTAATCGCCCATGTCAGGACAAGCCCACGATGGGCGTATCGGCGATCAGGGTGCGCAGCGCCGCAGCCAGGCGCACAACGCGGCAGTCGTTGCGCGGCAGGGCGTCGATCATTCGCTCCCCGATCAGCAGATCGATCGCCTGATTGACGATCCCCGGTTCGATCACGAGCTCGGCGGCGATCTCCGTGGTGGTCGTCGCGTTCGGCGAGATCCGTTTCAGGGTCTGGACGATCGTGGCCGCGACCGGCGCGAGGTCGTTGAGCAGGAACAGGCTGAGCGCCAGTTTGCCCCTACGGTCGGGACGATGGTCGCTGACTGCCGAAGCGGGCAGACGATCGAGATCGAGCCGGTCGCGGGCGTCGGCGTCACTCATCCGTGCCCCAGGCATCGGTGTGGGTGTCGCGCCGACATGCGGGGTGGACGCGATCGCGACGTCGACCGCGACCGCCTCCCGCGCGAAGGCCGGGCCGATCGCGAAGAACCGTCCTGCCGGCAGCGTGCGCAATTGGCAGGCCTTCTGGTAGGGGAACCCGAGTAGATCCCCGGCGCGCGCGACGTCCCGGTCGTAGACATTCAGTCCGAGCAGATGATTGTGGCATTCGCTGACAACGGAACTCGCGAGCTTGGCGAGGCGCTGGGTTGCGATCACCGGTCCAAGGCCACGCTTGCGGCCCCGCGCGCAGAGTTCTGTGAGGGTGGCGATCCCGAGGCGGCGGATCTCGGCGTCGCGCCCCGATGCGGCGAGATGCGGCGCAATCAGATGGGCTTCGTCGATCGCGACCAGCATCGTGTGCGGCCAGTGTTCCTTGGGTGCGGTCAGCAGGCCGTTCAGAAAGGCGGAGGCGCGCACGATCCGTTCGTCGGGTGAGAGATCGCTCAGGTCGAGATGCACCGAGAGCCGGTGCCGCCGGGCATTGAGTGCCACGATCGCGAGCCCATCCGCGGCGAGGGCGGCCGCCCGGATCGTGGGAGCGCCGATATGCGCGGCGAGATTGGCGAACTCGGCTTCCGGATCGAGCAAGGCGATCGCCGTATGAGGATGTGCCTGCTCGATGATATGGCGGAGCGCCATGGACTTGCCGGCGCCGGCCGATCCCTGGATCAGGCATTTGTAAGCGATCAGCCGGGAGAGATCGACGTCGAGTGTCCCGCGCGGTGTCTTGCCGAGGGTGAATCGCGGCCCTTTCAGGCCCGGCGCTGGCGACGAACCGGCACGCGTGATCGTTGCAGGCGGTGGATCGGGCTCTTCGATCATGCCGCGGTCGCGCAGCAGGGTGCGAAGCGCCGGGGTGGTCGGGAAATTATCATCGCCGGGGCGGACGATGCGCGGTTGTTCGAGCGCCTTGTCGGGCGCGGGATGTAATCTTGCGGGCATGGGATGTCTCCGGGGGAGCGCCGAGGGAGGATACGGCATGTTGAAACGCCAACGCGCCCTCGTGGGGCGCGCTGGCAGGGTTGAATTCGTCGGAGTAATTCGGATCAGGACCGGAACGTCGCGTTCACCATGACGTCGTGGTCACAATGACGCGGTCAGGGAGCGGTTGTGTCTCGATCTCGCCGTTCACGCTCATCGCGCCAATGCTGTTCGAGCGCACGGGCGATTTCGGCACGGGGTTGAACTGCGCGGAACAACGCGAAGGCTGGTGCGCCGGCGACTGCGTTCTGGTCGAGCGCTTCGAGGCTGGCGGTCACGCCGCGGTTCGGGTGTCCAGTCTCGTCGTTATAGTCGGTGACCAGCTGACGGAATCCCGGATGGTCACGATATTCCTGCTCGAGCCGGGCGATCTGGGCAGCATGGTTCGGCAGGGTTTTCTCGACCGCCTCGGTCGCCGTGGCAGGCAGGTCGGGTTTCTGCGCCTGTGCTGCCTGTGATCCAGCCGCGTGACGGTCGGCGGCCTGGACCAGCTGGGTGATGTCCGGCCGTGCAGTGGTTCGGTCCGACGGCGCGCGCTCACGACCGTAGAGGAAGACGACAGCGCAAAGGCCAAGCCCGAGAATGAGGGTGGATCGCTTCATGGCACGGTGCCTATTTTCGGCCGATCGGCATCGGCTGGCAAATGAATTTCCGGATTCAGCGTTCCTGCGGATTTGATTTCGACCCAGTCGGCATCACTGCCGAGGCTGGCTGGCAAGCAGAAGGTCTTGCGCTCAGACCAGTCGAAGATCGTCGCGCTGTTCAGATCCACCCAGCCATCGCCATTGGACCAGTAACCACCCCCCTGCCCCATCTGACTCTCGTTCGGTGAATAGATCATGAAGCGCTTGCCGTCCTGGATCATCTCGTCGATCCAGTCGCCGCAGTGAAAATCGCCGATAACCTCGCCGGCGCCGAGATCGAGGACGCAGGCCCCGCCACTGAAGGCGTCGAGGACTGGCCGCGAGCAGACATAGGCCCAGCTAAACCCCCAGCGACCGCGGAGCTTAAAGCGCTTGGCGCAGGCAAGAACGTAATTGATGACATGATCGGGATCGCCCATACCATTACCGTCATGGATCCAGACGCCGCCCGGTGAATCCTCCATCGGGTCGGATTCCACCTCGAAGCAGGCGATATCGTTCTGTCGCGTCATCAGACGCTCGTACGCGGCGAACAATCGCACGGCGCGGGCGGCATTGCCGGTCGAGCCGGTATCGAGCCGGCAGGAAAATCGTGTGGAATAGTCGGCCATGAGAAAAAGCTCCGTGAATGAAAAAGCCCGGTGCGAGACCGGGCTTTTCGGAATGAGAGGGAAAGCTGACGATCAGCCGCCGGGTTGGGGATGGATGCGGTCCTCGTCGAACGGGACGGCCTCGATGACCTGTTCCCTGCTGTCGGCAGTGACCCGGTCGATGTAGGCGATGATCCCTTCGCGCCGATCGTCGGTGTCGATGTGTTCGGGTTGACTGGCTGATTCCATCGCGCGTTTGGCCGCAACCTTCGCCGCCTCGATGGCCGCGGTATCGCTGTTCGCCTCGATCGTGATGCTGTCGTAGGCGCGTAGCCAGAAGCCGAGTTTCACGATGTATTCGGTCATGATCCGGTTCCATCCAGAATATCGCGGTCCAGCGTGCTGCGCGGTCCCATCCAGGCTTCCGGCCGGATCGCGCGCACCCAGTCGGCGAAGCTCGGAATATGGCCGAGATCCTCTTTCACGTGCTGTTCGGCGATCAACCGGACCGGAACGATCCGGCCTGCGCCGTTGGTCAGAACGTGACCGAACACGCGCTCGGTGATGAAGATGCCGCTCGAGTGGTGGAGAGCTGCGCGGTGCCGAAAGTCGGCGACCGCTGCCTTGCTGGAATCGAGGAAGTCATGGATCGCCTGGTAGTCGTCGGGTGCGCCGCCCCAGGTCCGGGCGGATGACACCGCATGATGATAAGGGTGTGCCACGGGCTCTCACATTTCATGTTCAAAGTAATTCGTTTCGGTGTAGCGCGCGTTCATCTCGAGCCGGATCGTTTCAATCTCGGTATCGAATACGCACTCGCCGTAACCACCTTCGCCGTCCTCCCATCCGTCGTGCTTTGCACCGATGAAGTCCCAGAAGATCTCCTTGATGATGTTCTGGATCAGGGATGATTTTTCGATTTCCTGGACTTCATAGCCGGCGCAGCGCTGCCCGCTCGGTGTCTCCGAACAGGGTTCATACCGTTCTTCCATCGTGGCGAACGGATAGGGGATGGGTTCCGCCGGTAGATCGATCGGCTGGTTCTCCGCGCGGTAAGCCTCGATCGATTCGATCTGGCCGCTGTCGCCGCTGCCATCGAAGCTCACGGTGACGCGGTTGATCCCGGCGGCTTTCAACGCGCCGAACAGGATCGGTTTGGCTTTCCGCAGGATCGAGATTTGCAGTTTCTGGAACTCGGTGTGTGCCGCCGTGTAGTCAGCAATCAGCGCGGTCGCGGTGGCAACCGATGCCGGTTCGGCCGTCGGTGTGGTGGAATGATCGCTCATGGGGTGGTCTCCGTCTGATGGGTATGGGGGAAGAGAACGATGGTGGAGCTGCTCGCGCAGTTTCATGGATTTTCCTTTCATCTTCTTCGTGAAGATGTCCGGATCGCGGCCACGGCGGTGCCGGGCGGGGCAAGGCTGCGCAAGGGTGCGGAGCGCCCGCAGCGCAGGACCAGAGCCACGCACAGCCTGCCCTCCAGGGCAGGCGAGCATGGCGAGGACCCACGCCTTGCCCCGCACGGACCGACCGTGGCAGCCGGGCCCACACCGATCGGTTCAGGCGACGGTTTGATCCACCCTCATCAACGTTGGCGTCGCTGAGGTCGTGCGTTCTGCGGTTTCGATTTCAGCCGTTGCGAGCACACGCCCGCGGATCCGGTATCGGCCGCCAAGCGGACGGTCTCCGGCATCGACCGGCCGGAAAGCGAGGATCATTCGTCCCCGCCATGACATAGCTTCGGCGATGAACCTGTCGTAGCTGGCCCCATCGGTAAACCGGAGCGGGGTTGCGAACCGGATGCGGGTACCACTGACGATGCGCGCTTGCTGTCGTCGCACGCCGGCTTTGCGGTCCCGAGCGGCTGCAACCCGTGCACGCCAATCCGCCGCATAGCCGACGCCGGGTAGTTGACCGATCGGAGTCAGCAGATTCATGATCCCGACCGGGCAATCGACCTCGCAGGGACCAACCGACTCGTCCATCGGCTTGTAACCGAAATCGCCATCGCGACCCATTTGCGTCAGGTATACATAGGCCACGGTGTACGGCGTCTGATCGGGAATGCTGATCAGCACCGCCGCGTACCAGGTCGAACCAACGAAGGCGGATTTGACCACCTTGATCTCGGCCTTTCCTGGCTTGTCGGCGATCTGCTCGACCTCGCTGCGCAGAAACCGATCCTTGGCGGCGGTGCTACGACCGCCGATCGGTTGATAATGCCATCCCATGACGGGACTCCTTTGAGAGGGGTTGAAGCAATCCCCCACCCCGAAAACGCAAAGCCCGCCGATAAGGGCGTGCCTGCGGTTCGAGGGTGGGCAGGTGGCTGCGGACAGGCGACCTATTCGTATGAGGGCCGTATCCTCGGGAAATGCGTCGGCATGCTCTGGGCGCGCATGACCCGGACATTGTATTGCCCGACCGAGTTGGTTTGCGAGATGTCAGGACGGGCTTGGTTCGCCTCGGGTAGTTTCGCCCGCAGCCGCCGCGCGTGGACGTCGGCGGCAGCGATGGAGCAGAACCCGGCCGGAGCCGCACCGAGGATTTCATAAACCCACGGGTCGATCGCAAGGATACCGGCCGGATACCTCCAGCATCCTTCCTCGGAACCGCCGTAACTTAGGTCGATCAGGAAAACCGCGACCCAGGAGAGGCCGAAGCCTTGATCATCGTCGGGATCGGACTCGTAATCGGTAGCCGTGGCCGGTGGCGCTTCGACGTCAATGGTATCGATCATCGCACTACCTTCGCACTCGGCTGGGTGACCGGCGGTGCGGGCAAGAGCGTGATTTCCGGCTTCGCGAGGATGACGGCGAGCAGGACGCCCCCCGTCAGAAACAAGATCACTGCGGCGAGACGTCGCATATCCAGCGATGAGATTGATTTTGATTTCATCTGACTTTCCTTCAGTCTTCTCCTTGAAGACCCTCTCCTCCGGCCGCATCGGGGAGACCGGGGCAAGGGCGCGCCAGGGCGCCTGCACCCGCAGCGCGGGAGCGCAGCGACATCCCCTTGCGGCGGTCACCCCGCATGCGGCACGAGGATTCCCATCTTGTATTTAGCCCTTGGTGCTCGGTTTTTGGTTCGGTCGTTGCTTCTATTTCCATCGGCACCGGGTCGCGGCGCACATGAACACCGTTGCCGGCGATGAGGTATCCGCTCTACCGGAGCAGGCCGCCGCGCCGTCGGCGCGCACGGCGGGCTTTCCATGCCAGGAATACGTGTTTCACCCGATGGATCTGCGGTGCGAAAATATAGCCGAACGCTGCACCGATCATCACGACCGACACAAGATTTCTCAAATAGTTGCTCATCGCCTACTCCGCCGCTTCAGACTGATCATACTCCAGATCATCGGCGGGTTGCGACATTTCACGGCGGGCGCGGAGCAGGTCACGCAACGCTTCTTCGAACCGTTCGGCCGCCAGATGCGCTGGCCAGGGCTCCCATGGCGCCATGCCTGGCGGGATCGTGAGAGGATCTCGGTCGAGCGGTTTGAGCGTGATGCCTAGATCGCGCCGCAGCGCCGCCTTGCGCCAGCCAACGACATGGAGCGCCTCGCTCGCGGCTGCGAGATGATCGGAATGTTTGTGGAGTTGATGGCTGGCCACCGTCCAGGGCGGCAGATCGTAGCGCTGGTTCAATGCCGCCTGGAGACGCCGGTTGATCTGGAGATAGCCTTCTCCAAGATGCGGCTTCAGCGGGGTGATCGGATCGAACCCGCCGATCAACGCCTCGGTTCCATCGTGAAGCAATTCGCGCAGCGCCTCACCCGGCGATAGTGGCGATGGCGCCAACAGCTTGCGTATCGCCAGCACGGAGAGACTGTGTTGGGCAACAGACAGCGGCAGATCCCAGCAGGAGTGCCCGCCCCAGCGATAGGTGCGCGACAGACCGGTCGCTAGATCGGCGTCGGTCCATGCATTCGGCGCTGGATCGAGCAGATTGAGGCGGTTGCCGGATCGGAACATGATCAACGCTCGGGATGAGGAGATCGGCCGTCTGAGCTGGTCAACCTCAATGTCGTGATCGAGGGAGTTCATTGGTGGCTCCGTGGATCGAAGCAACAGCGAACGGACCCTCCGTTCCGCATTTCCGTGCCTCGATAACCACAGAGCAACCGCTGGCCGGTGATCCAGCCAAACGCGCGTGCGACCGCTTGAGGGCGCATCGCGGGACCAGAGCCACGCACAGAGCGCGCGGTACCTGCCGCGCGATCGAGCATGGCGAGGACCCACCGTTTGCCGGGATCACCGGACCGCGGTAGCCCAATTCATGGTCCGACGTACGTCATCGGCACAGGTGACTTCGCCCAAAACCCCTACCCGCTTATCAGAATTAGAGATTGTGACACGAACGCACCCGCCTCAGCACGCCGTTCGTGAAAGAGCCGGCGTGCAAACTGCGTCGCTACCCAACAACCGAACGCTTCCCGTTTGCCGACGCCACCAGCAAACAGGTTTGGCCGCGACTAGGCCAATGCCCAAGCATCTCTGCAAGGTCGGGGAGGACGATCCTTCCTACCCCTCCCCGCACTTGTCCCACGCCTCAGACTTCGCTGATCATGGATGAATTTAGGAGTTACTTTCTCCGCATATCCCTGATATATTTGCACATAATGGCGCGCGGTAGCCCTGTATCAACGCCGGTCGGAACCGTCGATCGGCCCTTGTCACGACGGCGTCGTGTGCGGGACCCGGAGTCTGCCGCGGTGCAGTTGCTCTTGTTTCCCGAGCGCGTAACCCTGACCCGGATCCGACCAGCGTTGAATGAACGCCGCTACTATCAGATTGAAATCCAGTCGGATTTGTTCGGCACCGTTGTCCTGGCGCGTCGCTGGGGCCGGATTGGACGTACCTGCCGAATTCGGCTGGAGTCCTATCCGGATTTTGGTAGCGCGCTTGATGCACTGGCTTCCCTCGCCCGACGCAAACGCCTACGTGGCTACATGGATCAGCATAGTGCTTGATCCAAAGCCTAATCGCGAACGACATCAAGGGGTCATCTACATAATACTGGTTCCGCCTGGGGAAACCTTTTGTAGATGCAAAAGCTATACTAACGAAGCATCCGGCTCACCTCCAGCCGACGTGCGATCGCTCACTCCATCGAATCTCCGATATCGTCAGGCTGCTCGAACGCCATCACAACATCGATGACGTTCATGCCGTACCGCTCGATCTTCGTGGTACCCATGCCAGGGATAGGTTCCAATTCCGACAGGCTGTGGGGGCGTGCCTTGGCAATTGCGGCGAGGGTTTCATCGGTGAAAATCACATAGGCTGGCAGATTTTGTGTTTTGGCGAGATAAGCCCGCTCGGCCTTCAGCATCGCAAACAGCTGGGCATCACTCTTCCCAAGTTCGATCCGCTCAGCCTTTTTTGCGACGGCCGCGGTCGCCGTTCGGGTCGCCTGATCCCGCCTGAACGCGATCGTTGTTTTGCCGCGGAGTATCTGGCCGCCGACGGATGTCAACTTTAGCGCGCCGAAATGATCGTGATCGACCTCGATCGCGCCTTGGACGATCAACTGTCGGAATACCGAACCCCAAACAGGCCGGCTGAACTCCTTGCCCACCCCGAACGTCGGTAAACGCTCATGCCGAAACCGTCTGATCTTGTCGGTGTTCGCGCCGAGCAGAACATCGATTAGATGTCCCACCCCGAACCGTTCTCCGGTGCGCAAGACCGCCGACATCGCCTTCTGCGCCGCGATGGTCCCGTCCCACGTCGCAACCGGTGCCAGGCAGGTATCGCAGTTGCCGCAAGGCTCTGCCATGACCTCCCCGAAATGCGCTAGGATCGCCTGTCGCCGGCAGGATGATGTCTCGCAGACGCCCAGCAGAGCATCGAGCTTCGCCCGTTCGATCCGTTTGATCTCCGTCGGCGAATTGCTCTGGTCGATCATCGCTCGCCGGAGCACCAGATCCTGCATTCCGTAAAGCAAAAGCGTTTCGGCTGGCAGTCCATCCCGCCCTGCCCTGCCCGTCTCCTGATAATAGGCTTCCAGACTACCCGGGAGGTCGAGATGCGCAACAAACCTCACATCCGGTTTGTCGATCCCCATCCCGAAAGCGATGGTCGCAACAAGGATTAACCCCTCCTCCTTCAGAAAGGCATCCTGATTGCGTGAGCGGATCGCTCCGTCGAGACCCGCGTGATAGGGCAGCGCCCGAATGCCGCTTGCCTTTAATCCGGCGGCAGTCTCCTCCACCGATTTCCGGCTCAGGCAATAGACGATGCCGCTCTCCCCCAGCCGTGATTTGAGAAAGCTTATCAATTGCCGGCGAGGCTCGGTTTTCGGCATGATGGCATAGCGGATATTGGGCCGGTCGAAGCTGGCCAGGAACAGTCGTGCGGCGTCGAGCTTTAAGCGACGCCGAATATCCTCGCGGGTTTGCCGATCAGCAGTTGCGGTCAAAGCGACCCGCGGAACTCCGGGAAACCGGACGGCGAGTTCGGCAATCTGAAGATATTCAGGCCGAAAGTCATGACCCCACTGGCTGACACAATGGGCCTCGTCGATTGCGATCAGGGCGATCTGGGCGCCGTCAAGCATATCGAGGAAGTCCGGCATCATCAGCCGTTCGGGCGCGACGTAAAGGAGATCGAGCTTTCCGTCACGCAACGCGGCCTTGGCCTTGCTACGTTCGCTTCCGGTCAACGAAGAGTTCAGTGTCGCGACGCGCACGCCGAGTTGGCGGAGGATATCGACTTGGTTGCGCATGAGGGCAATCAGCGGCGAGACCACAATGCCAACGCCCGGACGACATATGGCAGGGATCTGGTAGCACAGGGACTTACCTCCACCGGTCGGCATCAGAACGATGGCGTCACCACCTTCGACGACGTGCTCGATGATCGACTGTTGCTCGCCCCGGAAACCAGGCAGACCAAACACCGACTTCAGAATAAATGATGGTAGGGCGGTATTCGGTACCTGGATATGTCTCCCATGCGCGGTAGCTTTGGTTGTCGCCATGCATCGTGTTTACCCGAGATCACGGACAGGACCATCATCAGGCGCGCGATAGTAGAAAATTACCCCCCTTCCCTCCTGCGGCTGTCTCGAATAATTCTCAAAGCCAGACCCGTAAGTAGAGACGCTTAGTCTGATAACGGAACGTACTTACGCTCCGAATTTAGGTCAAAGACGGCTTCATGATCAGTTTGGTCAAGGGCATAGGCATGAACGGAGGTTTGGTTGGTGGCGTGGCGCCTTGAGATCGCTTCAGATGGGCTTTATGTTGTTCGACCTACTTTTTTTGGGAATCCACACCGCATCGGACCAGAGCCTTGCGCGACAGCGAAGCCGCGCCCTGCAATTTATCGAAAACTTAAGTGGTTGCGACTTACTATGTTTTTGTTCCATTCAGCCGCATAAGTCATCTCCGAGTCAGGGGGTTTAATGACCCTGCCTGTTTCTCATGAGGTTATGAGGTTATGAGGTTATGAGGTTATGAGGTTATGAGGTTATGAGGTTATGGGCAGATGATGACACGAGGGTATGAGCGCATTAGTCTGGAATTCTTATTCGATGGTCATGCTTATCCAACCAATCGTTCAGCGCAGCCTTGACCATTTGGCTCAAAGTGATTCTTCTTCGCTTGGCGATAACGCCTAGTTCAACATGGACGTCTTCGGGTATAGCAACTTGGATGAGTGACTTCCCGCGTCGCCACGCGTTCCTGTCGGGCACAGCCCCGCTGGATGGGACGACTTGTGCCTCTTTTGAAGGCGACGAAGTATCCGCGGCGTTTGATGGTTCACCTTCTCTCTTGGCCCGTTGCCGGGTTAGCCGCTCAGCTAGTCCATCCTGATGAGCTAGTCCCTCCCGCTCAATATCCAAATCCGCAAGCGCACTTGGCCGTTTTGCCATCGTCCTCACTCCCTACCCGCGGCCGCCAAAGCCGCTATGTCAGGCATACCAATCTCCACGCGGAGCCAACGCCACACTTTCCTAATTTCAATCGAGGCGGCCTGGTGGGGCTGAAATTCTGTCACGCCTTGACCCTGCTCAATCGCAACCCTGTAGTCAGCCCGATGCGTATAGATGGCTGGGGCAACCCTCCCCCCTGCCCTCTCGATCGCAGTCGTCGCGTCACCACGTCGGCGCGACGCGCCCGCCGACCAATCGATCAAGAGAACAAAATGCCGTTTATTGTCTGCGCGGAGCCGTGCGAGTGTGGGACCAAGCGTCGACAGTTCGAGATCAGTCGGATGACATGGGATCAGCACAAGGTCGGCTGCGCCGATGGCTGTCGTAATCGCGTTATTATCCCGTCCCGCAGTGTCGAGCAAAACAAGTTGGGCCCCGGCATCCTTAAGTTCGCCGAGTCGATCTTCTACGTCGATTGGGACGCAGACTTCAGCGAATGGTCGTGGCGGAAGCCCCGCTTTCTTTCGCAGCCGCGCCCACCTTCCCACCGATGCTTGTGGGTCCAGGTCCAGGATCGCCGTCTCTAGGCCTGCCTCGGTTGCGGCACAGGCGAGATTAATCGCGGCCGTGGACTTTCCCATGCCGCCTTTGTCTGATGTCAGAGCAACTACCTTCATTTCCTCAGTGCCTCATGAGGTGGTGATAATATGAGGATTAGATGTAATGGTGTTCGACGTCAATTCCTTCTGCTCAGGGTCGTCTTAACGGGCTGCGCCGCCCGAGATGTCGACCGACCAGAGTCGCAGATCCTGCCTTTGACGCTGATCGAACCCTAACTGCCGCCCCACCTCCTCATGAGCGCATTGTCTCAGTATCTCAACTCCTCGTTCGTAACGCCCTATCTAGGTTGGCTCCGATCCTAGTCCGGCAACCTCAGCAATTTTGGCTCATTGTAAACTGAGATGATCTCCTCATGAACCCATTGCCTCATGATGTTTTTGTCAAAGAAGAAGGCTCTTATAGCGTTACCTGTTGATATGGTCCGAGACCGATGGCACCGAGGATCAAGGCGTCGGGTGTGACGTTCTGTCCCAGCGCTTCCAGCGTTCTGCGCCAACCAAGATAATTGGGGAGATTCTTGGTGGCGACGCCGTGGAAGCGCCGGAGCCATTCCTTCAGCCGGCCATGATAAGCGTTGACATTGTTGATGTGAAAATCAGGCGCGTTTGGTTGTGGCTTACCTGGCATTGGCAGGATGTGCGTCGGAATGCCCGCCTTGCGCGCGAAGGCAACAATCGCGGTGCCACCGTCGCAACAGAATTCGTTGGCGGGAGTTACGATACCGTCCAGTGCCGCTGTGATCGACAAGCGGTTCAGTTTTGGCAGTACGGCATCGGTGGTGGCGCCATGCCGGTCACGCGCGACAAGCACAGGTATCTGTTCAGCGGAGATCCCACGCTTGGTGGGCTTGCCGCCTCTCTTGCGGGCCTTACGCGGCATCGCCGATCGCTTGCCCTTGAATGACTCCAGGATAAACGTCTCGTCGCCTTCGACGATCCCCGCCAGGGCGTGGGGTTTGTCTTTGGCCAGCGATTCAAGAAACCTGTGTCGCCACCTAAAGGCAGTGGTGTAATGCACGCCGCTCCGTTTCGCCGCTTTCGCCGTGCTGACACCGTCGATCATGGCCCCAGCTTGTGTAGCCCATTTTTCCTTGTGCCGCAGACGAGCCAGCGGCGTTTTCGTCAGGGCGTTGAATGTGCGTCGGCAGGTCTTGCAGCGATAGCGTGGCAAATCCGCAGACTGACCCCAACGCACAACGTCGCGGCCGTCACAATGGGGGCAGCCGACGCTATCCACGCGCCGCTGCCCGAGTTTAGCCACGGCTTCCCCTGCAATTGGGCTCGATGCCAGCGCGGCAGGCAACATCATTGCAACCGGCCGTTCACCAGCACTCATCAGGTCGATGCGCGCCGTCATAAGATCCTGAGATACGTCAGCTTCATCAACATGGCTGTCCGACGCCTCCAAAAGAGCCAGAGCCTGCCATGTCCGTCGCCGCTGAGGAAAGGTCAGCGACGCAATCCGCCCGAGCCAGGATTCGAAATCTGCCACGTCCATGGATCGTCTCCTCACATCAAACCAGACCCTCGTAGCCAATATCAACAGCTAACGCCACAAGAGCCAAGAAGAATCTTACTCGACCGTCGACCCCGCGCCCATCTAGGAAACTCATATTCCCTTTTAGGCCCTGCTAAATGGCCACCGTCTACTTTTGTACAGTGTCGATTCTCGTTGAAGGCTGGCGAGTCATTAGCATTGGCTCATGAGGCTAATTCCTCAGTTTTTCAGTTGCTCATGAGGTCGTTTGTCCCTGCCAAAAGCGCTTAGCGCCCTCGTTAAACACACAGACGCCTCATGAATATATGAGGGAATGAGGAACGGTGGAGATGAGGATATGTTTTCATGACCTCAGTGCCTCATAAAGCCAGTGCTTTTATTTACTTCGGGCGACGTAGGCAGGCGCATGACATCGCCTGTCGAGGACACTGTTCTATCTCATAGCTGCTGTGCCTCAATTCCTCATGAGGTTAATAAGCTGCCAGGCTCATTCAAAGGGTTCTATCACCTAATTGTCTTAAAACCTCAGTGCCTCATGATCTTATAGGGGTCTCATGCCGCGCGAGATTAGGCATGCGTTGCCTAGCCGTTAGGTGGCTATCACATCGCCAGAGGTCCAAGCGAGGCGTGTAGTTCATAGCCTCATGAGGAGCTAGCCCCAGCTTTGGCGAATTCCCACAGTTCCTGGGGCTCGGAACCGGGAGGGGGCGTGGGTAGAGATTAAGGGATCTCAGGAAACCTTTGTATGAGTTACTGACCTCATGAGGCCCTGTGGATGGCCCGAACCGATGACGGTGCTTTCACTACCCCGTGCTGAAAGCTTAGCAGATAACAGAATTACGTAGCGTATGACGCAGGAACGAAAATAGCTCCGCATCGCCGTCAGCGACTTTCGCACCGTTCTATTGTGTCGTGATGTCTTGCTCATTGGATAGACGGCTGTCAAAGAGCGTGACGAAACTGGCTCGGCCGCGATTGTAGAATCGCGCGCGCATCTTCGCCGGAAAGATCACGCTTCGACATTGCCTATGGAGACTAACCACCACGATAGCGTCTAACTTTTTGAGTATTGTAAAACCATCCTCTTTTTCCGTAGGAAGCGTAAATGGGGGGGGGAACTCCCTGATCAAGCGATGACCGGTTCCGCCAGGTGCAGTAGGAAAAACTGGATGTAGCTGATTACGGTCCGGTCGTACCAGCCGCAGTATCCGGGGATTTGGTCCCTTAGCACCTACCAGAACACCGGCGCCAAGCCTTAATGTCGCAGGTTAGATTTGGCCGCAGGTAGCTGAACTCAGAGGAGAAGTTTCTGTTGCTTTGGATACACAAACTCTTGGTCGGACGCGTCTCGTGTTTGCACAGGGGGACCACGTGCTCGACCGTGCGCTTTGATTGCTCGTTCAGGCTGACCTAATTTTAATGTGCTGCCTTCGCAGGCTAAGTTCGACATTCGAAGCTTGCGCTCTGATTATACCGTACCAAGCCGCTTACGGGGGACGGGAACGGGGACGGGGAGGGGGGTGAAACTGGATGGGAGCTATGGCCGAAATTGGGTGATGGCATGGTGAGAAAGGTGGCGTATCGAAGCGGGTGGAAGCCTGCCCGAAGCTCTTGAAGGAGCGATACGCCTATGACGAGCGATAGCACTATTCTTGCCTTCCGTAAGCCTGGAGGCGTTGGGGATCCGCTGACGGCGATCCTGAGGGACGCGGCCCGTCGGCTGCTGGCCCAGGCAATCGAGGCGGAGGCTGTGGCGTTTCTGGCTGCGATGAAGGGTGAACGGCTGGCTGACGGTCGCGACCGCATTGCGCGGCACGGTCTGGGTCCGGTGAGGGAAATCCAGACCGGGATTGGTCCGGTCGCGGCGCAGCGCGTGAAGCTGCGCGACCGCGGGGCGGAGGCGGGCAGTGAGCGCATTCGTTTCACCTCGGCCCTTTTGCCGCCCTGGGCGCGTCGGACCCGGAGCCTGGATGCGTTGTTGCCCATCCTTTATCTGCGCGGTATTTCGATGGGTGATTTCCAAGATGCATTGGGGCGTTGTTGGGGAAAGATGCGCCAAACCTCTCGCCCTCGGTAGTTGCCCGATTGCGCGGCGAATGGGAATCCGACTTCAAGCGCTGGCAGCGGCGGGATCTTTCGGCCCGGCGGTACGTCTACATCTGGGCCGATGGCGTCTATCTGCAGGCACGGATGGAACCGCAGGCAGAGTGCATGCTGGTGCTGATCGGCGCCACCCCCGAGGGCCGGAAAGAGTTGATCGGTTTTCAGGTAGGCATGCGGGAAAGTGCCCAGAGCTGGCACGAGCTGCTCGTGGATCTGAAGGCCCGGGGTCTGACCATCGCACCGCAGGTCGCCACCGGGGACGGGGCGCTCGGCTTCTGGAAGGCGATCGAGGAGGTCTGGCCGAGGACATGCCATCAGCGCTGCACGGTCCACAAAACCGCCAATGTGCTGAACAAGATGCCGAAGGTGCTCCAACCGGCCGCCAAGGCCGATCTGCGTGAAATCTGGACGGCGCCGGATCGTGCGGCGGCCGAGGCGGCGATTACAAAGTTCATCGAGAAATACGGCTTGAAGTACGACAAGGCGGTGACCTGTCTGGTCAAGGACCGTGATGCGCTGCTGACCTTCTACGATTACCCGGCCGAGCATTGGGAGCATCTGCGGACCTCCAACCCGATCGAGAGCGTGTTCGCCACCGTTCGCCATGGAGCGATCCGAACCAAGGGCGCGCTGTCACAGGACACCGCCCGGTTCATGGTCTTCAAACTCGTCACGGCAGCCGCCAAAACCTGGCGCAGACTCAACGGAGAAAACCAGTTGCCCAAGGTCATCCAGGGCATTACTTTCCGGAACGGCGTCGAGGTGATCGAGACGCCAGCACAGAACGCCGCCTGATCACCGCCATCACCCAATTTCCACCATAGCTCTGGGGGCTCTGATTCTATGCTCTGAAAACGACAAGGTCGTCATTTTTAGTAGCCGCTGATGTGCGAGCAGACGGGGTGAGTGGTGACGAGGAGGGTACTCTGTAAACCTTTCCAAAGCCCCCTTGAGATATTCTTGAGCAAAAACTAGAAAAAGGTCTTAACCAATAGCCCCTTTTTTTTATTTCCGTGCCAGTTATCCCCGTTATCCACAGAAACTACGTCCCAACTACAGGTAAAGTATACAGGTTTTTTTATAGGTCAAGTTATAGGGTTAGGCGGGGGGTAATCGCCCGAAGGATTTGGGGGGCGACCGACCGAGAGTCGCGGAGTGATCGCCCGAAAACGTGGGGGGTGATCGCCTGTTGATAACATTTCTTATTCACAGCGGCGAATTAGCGACTCGGATCTCGGTGATACTCTTTTCTCGTGTGGCCTAGGTTTAGCGGAGATTGATCGTCCACCCAATGAAGAGGGGGTAATCGCCCGAATTATCTAGAATGGGGGTGATTGTTCGAACTTGTGGGCGACGGCTGTAAGGGGGGCAATCGCCCGAACTTGATTGAGTGGAGAGGGGGGTGATCGCCCGAACTGGCGCCCGCGATATGTTTGAGGGGGGGGGTGATCGCCCGAATTGATGTGCTCGATACGCTTAAGGGGGGGGCGATCGACCGAACTGGCGCCCGCGATACGCTTGTGGTGGGGGGTGATCGCCCGAATTGACGTGCTCAATACGCTTAAGGGGGGGCGATCGACCGAACTGGCACCCGCGATATGTTTGAGGGGGGGGGTGATCGCCCGAACTATCCCCGAGGACTACGCCGGTAATCGCGGTCTTGATGCTGATCTTAGATGGTGACCCAGTCGGCGACCGCGCGGAATACAGGGGAAATCCGGACTACGTATCGAGGCACCACTGAAGGCGAGAGGGCCTACCTGACTAGGCATTAACTGCTACGCTGGGCACAGAGAACTTCTTATGAACAACTCCTTCCCGTAGCGGCAGGCGGCGCAGACCCGACCGATACCGACGATCAAGGGCGGGAAGCGGAGATGCGGAGTTGCAGATGTGATCAACGAGCGTCGATTTGAAATCATCATGGTAGGTCGTGTAACACCTTGCTCGTCGACGGAACCCTCAAGGAGGTCCAGCCACCGGCCGCCGCTAGCCTGGGTTCATCACAAGCCCCAAACCCGAGTAAGATCGGGAAGCGGCCCTCGCATAGACCCTGGCATAGGGTTGGACGGCATTAAAAGGGGGGGGTAATCGCCCGACTTAGGAAAAAGGGGGGGTAATCGCCCGAACTGCCCGAAAGAGGGGGGGTGATTGACCGAGTTAGACTCCTGACCGTTCACTCTGGCGCAACGGCAAGCCCGTTGGTATTTTTTGCCCGCCGACGGTACAGACTCAACTAGCCTCCAGCCTCGCGCCGCCAATGATAGTTTTGGGGACCGGCGGCCTCGATGGCAGTAGAATGTAGCCCCCACGAACCTCGTCCATTCGCGCGTCAGGATAGACGGCCCGAACCGACAGAAGCGAGCGTTGGAAAGTTCGCTTGAAATCTCGCGTATCGTGATATTCCTGACCAAACTGGCTCGCGAGATTTGCCCATGTGACGCGCTCTCCGGTCACGCGTGCTACTCGGTGTAAGCGGTGCGACAGCCACGTGTAGATGTCGAGGGCAAGAGACGACCCTTGCAGCGCTGCCAAGGCACGGGGATCCAGAGGGACTGCGGCATCGACGAGTGACTCGTAGAATTTCGTAGTGAGTTGGATGATTCCGGCTTCCAGATCGTCGCTGCCATCTGGTGCTCGCCAGGTGGAAAAGCGCTCGATAGGTTTGGCATCGATGGTGGTGTTCCCATAGCCGAGTGTCATACGACACGCCGAAAGCGCCCGCATCTGCAATCGAAAAGTTCGGTAGTCGCGGCCGTTTGTGCCGATGCCGATCCGCCGCATGAAATCGTGGAGCGACCGCCCTACTTCAACCACTGGTGACTTCGTCCGAACGGCTTCCGTGCTGATGTGGACGAGTGCCAACCGAGGCTTGGGACCGTAGGGCAGGGGTTGCTGCATCCAGGTCTGGTTGGAGTAGAGGCTCCCCGCCTCAACTAGCAGGGACGCGATCCCATTCCGGCGCTCGAATCGTAGGCCTTCAGTGGCCCGCCTAGGCAACCCGACCTGACACAGGACCGTATGCAGGAAATCGGGCCGTTCGGGAGCGGTCTCCGCGATTTCCGTGGCAAAACGAATGATTCTGGCGGTCTCTCTGCTCAGAGGTGCAAAGAGGTCGCCTTGCCCCTCGCTGCCCTCGTGGCCCTCGCTACTCTCAGTCATCTTGCTTCCTCCCCCGGCGGTACCACGCCTCCATCGTTTTCAAACTGGAGTCCGGTCCGTTCAAACGCTGACTTGATCGCTGCCTTGATGGCAGGAAGGACGATGGCGCCTCGCTCAAACCTAATCACGGTGGAACGCCCAACCTGGGCGGCCTGAGCCAAGTCATCGACAGTGAGTTTGACCGCAGCTCTCGCCATCCTGCACTGGGTGCTCGTAATCATATCAAGGCCGATTCTTCAGTTTATCTGACACCTACGGTATCAGATGAATCCGAGCCGGCACAAGAAAAAAGGGGGAACGGCCGAGTCGGCGCCAATGGAGTGGGTGGTAACTCCGTGTTCGAAATCGAGATTCATCCGTTTCGCTGAGTCCGTTGGCCATCATTAGGGCTTTGCGTCGGCATTCGCGAGTTCATCGGACAGGATCGTGAGTCCCTCGACCGAGAGTTCCCGCAGCGCGAGGGCGAGCATCGTGGCCCAGCGCGGCACGGTGGCCCGATCTCGGCACCAGTTGTTAACCTGGCGGGAAGTGACGCCGCTGAGCCGGGCAAACCTGGCCTGGCTGACGTCGGCTTGGCTCAAAAGCCCGGTAAACGCTGACCCTGAGATCGGTTCCATCGATTCATCATAGAACCTGGTTCTATTCCGACTGCAAGCTGGTAGCTTGTTCTTAGTGAGAGGGGCGACCTACACGCGATAATGACTATTATCGCGCGTAGTGCAATTATTTAGGTTGCTATCGTCTGAGTGCCGGCCTATCGGTCGAATCATGGTCGATCAACATTCCGAATCGGGTCGGACTCTCGACGGTGAGATCCTGGCCAACCCCGCGGAAAAACTAGGCGTGGCGCTCGCGCCGGCCCTGACACCGGCTGGACAGGCCGCGCTGGCACAGGCGCAGGCCTTCGCGCGCCAGGCGGTCTCGCCCGCAACCCTGCGCGCCTACAAGGCGGATTGGACCCATTATGCCGCATGGTGCGATCAGACCGGCTTTGTGCCGGTGCCGGCCACCCCGGCCGTGGTGGGTGCTTATCTCGCGAGCCTCGCGGGTTCCCATGCACCCACCACGATCCGCCGGCGCCTGGCGGCGATCGGCACGATGCACCGGTTCAATGATCTGCCATGGAATCCGGCCCACGGTGATATCCAGCACCCGTTGCGTGGCGCGCTTCGCAAGCACGGTCGCGCGGTGCAGAAGGCGGCGGCATTGACGCTGCCGATGCTGCGCCAACTGGTCGCCACCTGCGATCGCACAGCGCGTGGTCGACGTGATCGCGCCTTGCTGCTGATCGGCTTTGCCGCGGCGCTGCGCCGCTCGGAACTGGTGGCGCTGCAGGTCGATGATATCGCCGAGGACGCCCGCGGGCTGCGGCTCCGCATTCGGCGTGGCAAGACCGATCAGGCAGGGGAGGGGGCTGAGATCGGCGTGCCCCGTGGCCGCCATGTCGAGACCTGCCCGGTCCGGGCGTTCCAGGACTGGATGGAGATCGCCACTCGCAAGTCAGGACCCTTATTCCGCCGGATCAGTACCGGTGACACCATTGGGGACGTCGGGATGCATCCGGATGCCGTGCGGCGGATCCTGGCCTATCGCGCCGAGATGGCCGGCCTGCTGATCGACGGGTTCGATCGCCTGAGCGCCCACGCGCTGCGCGTTGGCTTCATCACCGAGGCCTACTCCAAGGGTGTGCGTGATGAGGATATCATGCGCCATACGCGTCACCGCAGCCAGAGCGTGATGCGCGGCTACGTTCAGCGCGCCGGTCTGGTCAGTGACAGCCCGGCCGGCGTGCTCGATCTCTGATGGCGCTGCGGTTTCCGTGGGAGACCGAGCCTGATCCGCCTGAGCCGGCGACCCCGCCGGCGCGACAGCCTCTGCCGCCCCCGCTGCCGAAACCGCGAGGGCGTCGGCCGTCTGGCACGTCCCGATCGGATGCACCGCAGACAACGGCGCCCGTTTCGATCTGGCGGTATCACCACCTGACGATCAAAGGTCCATTGGCCGAGCTCGAGGCGTTTGCAGCGGCCGCGCGGGGCCCCGGGATCATCCCCTGGGAGATCAATGGCGCGGCGATCGAGGAGGATATTTTTATCCGCGCGGTCAGCCAGACCGGCGGGCAGCGGAGCCTCTCGGTCGCGGGCTGCCGGATTCTCGCCCGTCAGTTCCGCGAGCGGATAGAGACCCGCGAGGCCAGGGCGCGAGACCGGATCGGGGTTAGCCGCGCGTGCCCGTTCGATCTGCAGGTCCTGGTCCCTATCCCGCCGGCGATCTTGGCGCTCGGGCATGATCATCCGACGGCGCTGGCCTGGTTGTCCCGCCATTGGGGAATCAGCGATCTGCCGCGGCAGGTGATTCTGCGCCCCGACGCGGGGCCGGGACGGCGGCAGAAAGCCGGTCATGGCGTTCTCGGCTATGGGTTCTTCACGGCGGAGATCTCCCCGCGACCGGCACTCACCAAAATTGCCGAAGCATGGCCGGGTTTGAAATTCCACCTGCTGCCGATCGCGACGGATTGATCGCCGCGATGGATGGGTCATCCGGCGCGGTGGACAGGGCAGGGGAGGGGGGATCGCCGCATCTGACGCTGGATGGGTTTGACGGATCGCTGGCTCTGCTGCTGGCCCAGGCGCGGGCGCATCAGATTGATCTGTCGACACTGCGTTTGCCTGAATTGATCGACCAATTGGCTGACCGATTGGAAAGGGCGCGGGCGACAATCCCGCTGGGCCATCAGGCGGACTGGGTGGTGATGGCGTCCTGGATTCTGCTGCTACGGTCTGACCTGCTGTTGCCGCGGGATGCGCCGGCGCAACAGGCGGCCGAACGACGGGCCTCTGACCTGCGGGACCGTCTGGTCGCGTTGCAGGAAATCCAGGCGCTGGGCGCGTGGCTGGACCAGCGGCCGCAGTTGGGGCGTGATGTTTTTGCCCGTGGCCGATCCGAGGCGATCGGAAGCGTGATCGGCGGTTCGATCGAGGTCGATATGATCGCCTTTCTCTGGGCGTGTCTCAATTGGCTTTGCTATCGAATTTTGGCCCAGCAGTGATGGCGAATTTTGGCCCACCTCCAGCGTCGAACGTAGGGTCTCCTCGGCACGATCGAGGAGCCAAATATGGACTGGAAAGCCAAAGTGGAATTATTCGAGCAGCTTCGTCGAGAGCATGAGTTTGGGATCGGCACGGTAGCGGGTGTTGCGGCAAAATTCGGGGTTCATCGGCGGATGGTCCGCCAGGCGCTGGCGGGCGCGGTGCCGCCTGTGCATCAGTATCCGGCGCGGGTGAAGCCGAAGTTGGATGCTGTGGTGGCGTTCATCGACAGTGTTTT
>NZ_JAIMBY010000031.1 GCF_026191915.1 Acidiphilium sp. PA | reverse complement strand
AGACCGCCGATGGCAGTGGTAATGCTGCGACGTTTCATAATTCTCATCCTTGACGGTGTTGCTGTGAAATCTCAGCGCTTGCCGGGTGCGGCGCCCGACTGACCCTTGGTTTTCACCGGGATCAGCAGATAGCGCACCCCATTGGATTCCGCCGGAGGAAAGCGCCCGGCGCGGATATTGACCTGGATCGACGGCAGCAGCAGCGCGGGCGCCGCAAGCGTGGCATCGCGTGCATCGCGCATCGCAACGAACGCGTCTTCGGTGATCCCGTCCCGAATATGCTTGTTGGTGGCGCGCTGTGCCGCGACCGTGGATTCCCAGGCGTAATGGTCGCGACCCGGTGCCTTATAGTCGTGACACATAAACAGCCGCGTCGCGGGCGGCAGGGCCAGTAGGCGGTGGATCGAACGGTACAAAAGATGCGCATCGCCGCCCGGAAAATCGGCGCGCGCCGTGCCGTAGTCGGGCATGAACAGGCTGTCGCCGACGAACACCGCATCGCCGATCTTGTAGGCGACGTCGGCCGGCGTATGACCCGGAACATGCAACACCTCCACCTCCAGGACGCCGATCGCGAAGCGTTCACCGTCGCGATACAGACAATCGAAGTCGCCGCCATCGGCCTTTACGTCAGCGGCATTGAAAACCGGGCGAAAAATCCGCTGCACGTCGCGGATATGTTCGCCGATGCCGATCAGCGCACCGGTACGCTGCTTGATGAACGGCGCCCCCGACAGATGATCGGCATGGACATGGGTTTCCAGCACGCGCTCGATGGTGAGCCCGCCGGCCTCGGCGGCATCCATTATCGCCTCGACCGAACTGGTATCGACCTCGCCGGACCCCGCGTCGTAATCGAGCACCGGATCGATCACCGCCGCGCGCCGGGTTGCCGGATCGGCGACCAGATAACTCACCGTGTGGGTCGGCTCGTCGAAAAACGCCTGTATCGAGGGGCGGGATTCACTCATGGTGCCTCCGAAATCCTGGGCTGTGCCGGTCGCCACGCATGCCGGTAATTGAAATGAACCCGCCATATCAGCCCCGTCTGCCGGCGCCGATATATTTCAGCAGTGCCACGATCCCGAGTACGATGAGGACCACGATCAGGATCATGACCAAGCCAAACCCGCCCATCATGCCCCATCCCCAACCGTTCATCATGCCACCGCCCATCATCATGTCCTTCACGCCATCGTCGTGTCAGCCCGCTATATAGGGATCGGATGTCACCAGAAATTGTCAGTCCACCGCTAAACAATGGCAAATCATGTCAAATCCGCCGTCCGACACAGATTGGCATAACTTTGTTGCGGCATGCTCGGACGGCCCCGGTTATAGCATCGTCGTGAGCGAGACACCGCATATATTGCTTGTCGAGGACCATCGCGAAATCCGCGAGCTGGTTCAGCGCGTCCTGCAACGCGAGGGCTTCCGGGTCAGCTTGGCCGCCGAGGGCCGCGCGATGCGCAAGCTGCTCGCCGACCAGCGGATCGACCTGATCCTGCTCGACCTCATGCTGCCGGGCGAGGATGGCCTGTCGCTCTGCCGCGCGGTGCGCGCCGACAGCCAAGTGCCGATCATCATGCTGACCGCCAAGGGCGACGAAGTCGATCGGGTGATTGGTCTCGAAATGGGCGCCGACGATTATCTGTCAAAACCGTTCGGCAGCCGCGAACTGATCGCGCGAATCAGGGCGGTGCTGCGTCGCGCCCCCGCTGCCATGGCACAGGTGCGGCAAACCCAGCGCTACCGCTTCGATCGGTGGGTGCTCGATATCGAACGACGGGAACTGATCGGTGAGGACGACATCGCCGTGGTACTCAGTTCGGGAGAATTCGATCTGCTCGTGGTGTTCGTCGAACGGCCGGGTCGCGCCCTCAGCCGCGAGCAATTGCTCGATCTGGCGCATGGCCGCAACACCGCCCCGCTCGACCGCAGCATCGACACCCAGATCAGCCGTCTGCGCCGCAAGATCGAACGGGATGCGGCCGACCCGCAACTGATCAAGACCATCTGGGGCAGCGGCTATCTCTTCACGCCGACGGTCGAACCGATCAAGGCAGGCACCTGATGCGGCGCCTGGTCCCCGCCACCTTGTTCGGTCAGACCCTCGCTGTCTCGCTGGCCGGTCTGGTGATTTCCGCGCTGCTCGGCATCGCGATCCTGGCCTTCAATCAGACCACCATGCTGCGCACCATGGGCGCCTACGCAGCTACCCAGCGGATTGTCAATCTGGCACGGCTGATCGACGAGGTGCCGCAAAACTGGCAAACGCCCCTCATCAAGGCAGCCAGCAGCGACACGTTGCGGATCGCGCTGTTGCCGCATCGGCCGGTCTGGGTGTCGCATGACGCGACCGGCACGGACGCGAGAATGATCCGCATTTTCCTCGCCCGCCAGTTGCCGCCCGATATTGCCGCCTCGCTGCATGTCGAGGTTGGAACAGCCTTCCATCATGGCGAGGCGTCACAGCGTGCCATGATGGAGATGATGGCATCATCGGCGCATCAATCGATGCACATGGCGATGCCGCACATCATGCCGATGATGCAGGGTGCGCTCATGCCGGGCATGGGAGACTGGCGCGCCTTGCGGGTCGCGATGATGCTCCCGCAAGGCCGATGGCTCGCCTTCACCGTCGCCCTCCCGTCGGCCGGCTTCGGCCTCGCCCGGCCTTTCCTCCTCGCTTTGATCGCCATGGCGCTGATCGTCATTCCGGCCTCGATCTGGGCGGTCCGGCGGGTCACCGCACCGCTCCGCACGTTGGCGGCCGCCGCCGAGCGGCTTGGCCGCGATGTCACCGCACCACCGCTTGCCGAAACCGGAACCATCGAGACGCGCCAGGCGGCCCATGCGTTCAACGTCATGCAGGCGCGTCTGCGCCATCTGGTGGAAAGCCGCACGCGCATGCTGGCCGCATTGTCGCACGATCTGCGCACCCCGCTCACCCTGCTGCAATTGCGGGTCGAGGATGTCCCGCAGGCGGAGGAACGTGATCGCATGCTGGCAACCATCGCCGGGATGAACCAGATGATCGAAGCAACCCTGGCTTTCGCCCGCGACGATGCCGCCATCGAACCGTTCCGGCGCCTCGATCTGACGGCTCTGCTGGCGGCCATCGTCGATGATCTGGCCGATGCCGGGCTCAAGGCGACCCTGGAACCGGCACCACCGATCACCGTGGACGGCCAGCCTGCCGCCCTGCGCCGTGCGCTGGTCAATCTGGTCGATAATGCCCTAAAATATGGGGGCTCGGCGTCGGTGACGGTCGGAACCGGCCCACACACCGCGATCGTGACGATCGATGACGCCGGGCCAGGCATCCCGCACGCCGAACTCGCGAAAGTTTTCGAGCCCTTTTACCGGGTCGAACTGTCACGCAGTGCCGAGACCGGCGGCAGCGGTCTCGGACTGTCCATTGCGATGGCTGTGCTACAGGCGCATGGCGGCACCATCGAGCTGTCAAACCGCGGCGAAGGCGGCCTCTCGGCCTGTGTTGTTCTGCCAACAAAAGCCTGATGACTTTATAGTCGGCGGATAAAAATATTCCTGCTTACCCACCTTGTTCAGCCGTTTTCGGGACGGTACATAATAGGAACATCCCGATATTAACGGAGGCTTTCGATGGCACGAAACGCGGTGCAGTTGCAGAAAGGGTTGAGCGAGGCGGAATTCGATCGTTTGTACGGCGCCGAGGAGCAATGCCTTGCGGTGGTGGTCGCGTTGCGCTGGCCGGAGGGGTTTTCCTGTCCGGTCTGCGGCGGGACATCGCATAGCGTGATCAAGACCCGCCGGTTGTTTCAATGCAGCACCTGCCGACGCCAGACCTCGGCGATCGCGGGGACGATATTCGCCTCGACCAAGCTGGCGCTGCGCACGTGGTTTCGCGCGATGTATCATATGACGCAGAGCAAACAGGGAATATCCTCGGTCGAACTGGGTCGGCGCCTCGGTGTGCGCCAGACCACGGCGTGGATGCTCAAGCATAAACTCCAGCAGGCAATGATGGAGCGCGATGGGCGCAAACGCTTGAAGGGACGGATTGAAATCGACGACGCTGTCCTGGGAGGCGAACGCTCCGGCGGCAAGCGTGGGCGTGGTGCGCCCAGCAAGACGCCCTTTGTCGCCGCGGTCGAGACCACGCAAGACGGCAAGCCGTTGCGGCTGAAACTGCGCCGCGTGGCGGGCTTCACCGGCCAGGCGATCTCGCGGTTTGCATTGCACAGCCTCGATCCGTCCTGCACTGTGGTCAGCGACGGGTTGGCCTGCTTTCATCGTGTGACCGATGCCGGGTGCCAGCATCAGGCGATCCTGACCGGCAGCGGCCCTGTGGCAGTCCGCAACCCGGTTTTCAAATGGGTCAATACCGCACTCGGCAATATCAAATCCGCGATCAACGGGACGTACCGAGCGATCAGCACCAAACACGTGCCGCGATACCTTGCCGAATTCGAATACCGCTTCAACCGAAGATACGACCTCGCCAGCATGATCCCACGGCTAGGCTACGCCATCGTTCAGGCTCCGCCGATGCCTTATCGCTTGCTCAAATTGGCTGAGGATCTTGGGTAAGCAGGAAAATATTATTGATACTGACCGTGATGCCGGCGAACGCAAGGCGTGCGGCGAACCCCAATACGCCATAACGGCTGACCAGCGCCGCGATCGGACCGGTTGCCGCAAGGTTACGCTCGCGCGTCCCTGGGTTTCGGCTCCTTGACCCCGAACGCGATCCACAGGCCGGAGCAGGCGACGAGCAGTGCCGTCAGCCACATTGCCGGGCGAACCGCGTCCCGCAGCCTGGGCCACGAGGCCGAGCAGGAGGGCGCCGATCGCGTAACCGGTGTCGCGCCAGTAACGGTAGGTGCCGAGCGCCTTGCCGCGCCAAAGCGGCGGCGTCAGGTCCGACATTGCGGCGATCAGGTTGGGGTAGAGCAGCGCCATGGCGAGCCCCATGATCGCGGCGGCGATGAACCAGACCATCGGCACGGTGCCGAGCGCGGTCATGGCGATGCCGCCGGCGAGGAGCAGGAATCCCGTGACGATTGGTGGTTTGCGGCCGATCCGGTCAGCCAGATCCCCGGTCCAGAGCTGCGACACGCCCCAGACCATGGCGTACAGCCCGGTAATCCAACCGATTTCGGCAAGTTTCAGGCCCTGGAGGTGAAAGAAGATCGGAAACAAGGCCCAGACCAGCGTATCGGCGATCTTGTTTGCGATACCGCCCTGGCACAAAGCGCGATATTGCCGGTCGCGGAACGACACCAGCATGAATACGCTGCCCCATCCGGGCGGCGGCGTGGCGGCTGTGCCGGCTGGCTTGGCTGCGAGCGCCTCGGCACTTTCGGCGCGCACCCAGGGCAGCGTGTCGCGCAGTTTGATCAGCAGGCCGAGGCCGAGTGCGATGGTGACCAGGCCGAAACCCAGCAGAGCCGCACGCGCGCCGAACGCCGCGGCGAGATAGGCGGCCGCCAGCCCGGCGATACCGACCGCGACATACCCGGTGGCTTCGTTGATCCCGACTGCAAGGCCGCGCTGGTTGGTGCCGGCCAGATCGATCTGGCTGGTTACCGTCATGGTCCAGGTGAGGCCCTGGTTGATGCCGAGAAACACGTTCGCGCCGATGATCCACCACCAGGTGGGTGCGATATAGATCATCAGCGGTATCGGCACCGCAGCCAGCCAGCCGATCAGCAGCACCGGCTTGCGGCCGATCCGGTCGGACAGGGCGCCGGCGACGAAGTTGAGCGCGCCTTTGACCAGACCGAATGACAGCACGAAGCTGGCGAGAAAGAAGAACGCGTGCGGTTTTACGCCGAATTTACCGCTGAGGGTCGGCAGCACCGCGCGTTCCATGCCGATCATCAGACCGACGAAAAACACCTGCACCGCCTGGAGCGCGAACTGGCCGCGGTTGCGGCCGATGCCGCGTGGATGAGTCCCGGTCGCGGGGGTCACTGGCGCACCTGGACGGTTCGTTTCACTGTTCGGCGCCGATCAGGTAGACATCCGGCAACAGAATCACCCCTGAGAACTTGCCTTCGAACCATCGTCGACTCCCTCGAATTCTTGACCATCCGAACGATCTGTCATTCAATCAATTCGTTGATTGATTCCGTGAACGGAGTGCCATGTCAAGCCTCGGTCCCAAGCAACGGATTTTTACCGCCCTCGCGGACATCGCACAGGCGATCGGTCACCCCCACCGGCTCGATATTCTGGAGCACCTCGCCCAGGGCGAGCGCAGCGTCGACGAGGTGGCGGCGCGGGTCGGGCTGACCATCGCCAACACTTCGCGCCACTTGCAAATCCTGCGGCGCGCCCGGCTGGCCGAGCCGCGCCGCGAGGGCAAGCGGATGCTCTACAGCCTGATCGGCGAAACCGACGTGATCGGGCTGCTCACCGCGCTCGGCCGCATCGGCGAGCGCAACAATGCGGAAATCCAGCTCGTCATGACCAGCTATTTTCGCAGCCGCGACGCGCTCGAACCGGTCTCACGCGCAGATTTGCTCGCCCGTCTCGAAACCGGCGGCGTGCTGCTGCTCGATGTTCGCCCGGAGGATGAATTCAGCCAGGGGCATCTGCCGGGTGCCCTCAACATTCCGCTCGCCGACCTCGACCGCAACATCGGGACACTGCCGCGCGACCAGCCGATCATCGCCTACTGCCGCGGACCCTATTGTGTTTTGTCGGTCGAAGCCGCCGCGGTTCTGCGCGCCGGCGGCTTCGATGTGCGCCGCCTCGAGGACGGCTATCCCGAATGGCGGGCGGCGGGCCACCCGGTGGAATGATCGCGACCATCGTTCCGGTGCTGGTCGCACTCGCCTTCGCCTGGAGCATGGGGGCGCATTATACCAGCGCCTGCTTGGGCATGCCCTATGCCACGAAACCGATTTTCGTAGCTGGATCATCGGTCCGGACTTGGGGTTCGTTCTGGCCTATCGGGTCGCGCGGCTCTATTGGCTGATCGGTTGAACCGACCGGCGTGGAACAAGCCGGGCGCGATTACTGGAGAACCATGAAGAATTTCACGAGTTTCATCGAGAAATCGGCACTCTGTGCGTTTGCGCTGCTCGCATTCATACTGGGGCACCCCAGCGACGGGTACGCCCGCACTCTGCCGCTCGCCATCATCCATAAGGATGTCATGCTGACGCCGCAGCCGGGGCGGTTCGACTATGAAAGCATCGACCCGCAACGCCACCTGCTGTTTATCGCCGATCTCGGTGCCGGCACGATCAGCGTCGTCGATCTCGACACCCATGGTCTCGTCGCCACCCTCCGGAACACGCCGGCGGTCCACGGCGTTCTCGCGGTGCCATCTCTCGATGAGGTCTTCGCAACCGCGACCGGCACCGACACGCTCGACGTGATTTCGGAGAAAACCCTGCGCATCGTCGCCACCGCGCCAGCCGGCGTCTATCCGGACGGCATGACCTACGATCCGCGCAATCATCAGCTTTTCATTTCCGATGAACAGGGCAGCACGGAAACGGTCATCGATACCCGAACCAACCGGCGCGTCGCCACCATCGCGATGGGTGGGAAAGTCGGTAATTCGCAGTATGATCCGGTCAGCGGCATGGTGTTCGCCGATGTCCAGACGCGTAACCAGATCGTCGCGATCGATCCGAAGACGCACCGGATCATTCGCCGCATCCCGCTGCCGCCGGCATGTCGGCACGACCACGGCTTGCTGCTCGACCCTGCATCGCGCGTCGCCTTCGTCGCCTGCGACGGCAATGCGCGCCTGCTGGTGCTGTCGATGCCAGGCATGCGGACCTTGTCGGTCCATCGCACCGGCGACGCTCCCGACGTACTGGCGTTCGATGCGCGACTGCAGCGCCTCTATGTCGCGAGCGAGAGCGGCGTCGTTGCGGTGTTTCACGTGGCCGGGACAACTCTGCAACCGATCGGTCGGGCCCGGCTGGCGTTCGAGGCTCATGTCGTAGCGGTCGATCCATCATCGAGCGACGTTTACTTTCCCTTGCAGAATGTCAGGGGCCGCGGCGTATTGCGTATCATGGCACCTGAGAAGCATTGATGATGCCGATCCTGGACGGGCAGTACACAGCCCACGGCAAACGCCCGACGATCGCGATCCTGACACGCGGCGACCCCGCGACACGGTTGACCGCGACGGCGGCAACCAGCCGCCTGTCGGCCGTGTTCGAAGCCCTCGCGGCATGCGATATCGCAGCCGAACCGGTCATCTACGACGAGACGGTGGCGGCGGAGGTGCGCGTGCAACTCCTCCGTGGTGATGGCGTTCTCGTCTGGGTGGATCCGATCACCGACGGCCGGGACCGGTCCGCGCTCGATCCGTTGCTGCGCGACATCGCCTCGGCCGGCATTCTGGTCAGCGCGCACCCCGACATCATCCTGAAGCTCGGCGTCAAGGCGGCGCTGTTCCACACGCGCAGCCTGGGCTGGGTTGCCGATATCGATCTCTACCCGGATTTCGAGGATTTCAGGGCCCGGATGTCGCAGCGCCTTGCGGGTGGCGGCGTCCGGGTTCTCAAACAGAATCGCGGCAATGGTGGCAACGGCGTGTGGAGCGTCCGGTTGGTGGCCGGGCCGCAGGACAAACCAGGTGCGGACAGCTGGGTGCGGGTCGAGCACGCGTGGCGTGGCAGCATCCCCGAGGATATCCGGCTCGGCAGCTTCATCGAGCGCTGCAAGCCCTATTTCGCCGGCACCGGATGCATGATCGACCAGCCGTTCCAGCCGCGTCTGCCGGAAGGCATGATCCGCTGCTACATGGTGCAGGACCGGCTGGTCGGATTTTCGTATCAGGTCTCCCAGGGCCTCATGCCCGTGGCTTCGAAAGCCGAAGGCATACCGCCCGGGAAAGTTATGTTCGGGCCTGACGAGCCACGATTTCAGGCGCTCAGGGCGAAAATGGAACAGGACTGGCTGCCGGCGCTACCGCGGGTCCTGGACATCGATCCGGGTGCTTTGCCGGTGATCTGGGACGCCGATTTCCTTTACGGACCAAAAGACTCGGACGGTTCGGATACTTATGCTCTCTGTGAAATCAATACGAGTTGCGTGTTCCCGTACCCCGACGAAGCGCCAGCGGAGATCGCCGCTTCCTGCGCGCGATACTACACCACCGGCCAAAGATAGAACGCCTCACGTATCCGCCGGAGCGATAAGCCGCCGCTGCCTGATCGGCTACAAGAAATCTTGGCGACTATGATCAGGACCGCCGAACGCTTCTATTTTTCTATCTTCTACGATGAGTTGATTTTGTTGTTGCGCGGCTGATTTTCCGGTCCTCTATCTATGCCCGTTCATATTCGTGAGCGGGATTGATGAGCGGCACAAAAATTCTCTGGGGTCAGATGCTGGGCGCACTCGCGATAGTGCTGCTCGGCTGCTGGGCGGCGACAGAGTGGACCGCCTGGCGGCTCGGCTTTCAGCCAGCGCTAGGGGCGCCCTGGCAACATCTCGGCTCCATCCGGCTCTACCAGCCGCAACTGTTCTTCGCTTGGTGGTATCACTTCGACGCCTATGCCCCAGGAGTTTTCGCCAGGGGCGCCTTCATTGCGTCCGCCGGAGGCCTTGGCGCGGCGCTGCTGGCGATCGGGGCATCGGTGCTCCGCGCCCGGCAATCCCGCCGTGTCACCACATATGGCTCCGCCCGCTGGGCGGCGAAGCACGACATCGCTGCCGCCGGGTTGTTGGGTGGCACCGGCGTCCAACTCGGTCGGATTGGCTCTAATGCCCTTCGCCATGATGGCCCGGAACACGTGCTGGGCTTCGCGCCGACGCGCTCGGGCAAAGGCGTCGGCCTCGTGGTGCCGACGCTGTTGTCATGGACCGGGAGCGTCATCGTTCACGACATCAAGGGCGAGAACTGGACCCTGACCGCCGGATGGCGCGCCCAGTTCAGCCACTGCCTACTGTTCGACCCGACCAACCCGTGCTCCGCCGCCTACAACCCGCTACTCGAAGTTCGCTGCGGTGAATTCGAAGTGCGCGATGTCCAGAACATCGCCGATGTGCTGGTCGATCCGGAAGGCGCGCTGGAGCGGCGCAACCACTGGGAGAAGACCAGCCATTCGTTGCTGGTCGGCGCGATCTTGCATGTGCTCTACGCCGGAACGGACAAGACCCTGGCCGGCGTCGCCGCTTTCCTTTCCGATCCGGCACGACCGATCGAGCGCACGCTCCGAGCGATGATGGCAACGCGTCATTTGGGTGCGAGCGGCGTCCATCCGGTCATTGCGCAATCGGCCCGCGAACTTCTGAACAAATCCGAGAACGAGCGCTCGGGCGTGCTCAGTACGGCAATGTCGTTCCTCGGCCTCTATCGCGACCCGGTGGTAGCCAAGATCACCTCGCATTCCGATTGGCGGATCGCCGATCTGGCTTCGACGGATCGGCCGGTTTCGCTCTATCTCGTCGTGCCACCTTCGGATATCTCGCGGACCAAGCCGCTGATCCGCCTCGTCCTCAATCAGATCGGCCGTCGCCTTACCGAGACGCTGGATAATCCGGTTCGTCGCGCCGGTGGCGCGCATTCTTCGCGGCTTCTGTTGATGCTCGACGAATTCCCGGCGCTGGGGCGGCTCGACTTTTTTGAATCCACGCTCGCCTTTATGGCCGGCTATGGCATTCGCGCCTTCCTGATCGCGCAGTCGCTCAACCAGATCCAGAAAGTCTATGGCGAGCACGACGCGATCCTGGACAATTGCCATGTCCGGGTCTGCTTTGCGACCAACGACGAGCGAACCGCCAAGCGTGTTTCCGAGGCGCTTGGGACTGCGACCGAACTCCGGGCGATGAAGAACTACGCCGGCCATCGGCTCGCACCGTGGTTGTCGCATCTGATGGTCAGCCGTCAGGAGACCGCCCGCCCACTGCTGACGCCGGGCGAAGTGATGCAGCTACCACCGACCGACGAGATCGTCATGATCGCCGGCCTGCCGCCGATCCGAGCCAAGAAGCTGCGCTACTACGAGGAGCCGGCGTTCCAGGACCGGATGCTACTCGCGCCGGTCCTGTCGCCGAACGGATACGGGGATTGTCCGCCGTCGCGCGGCGACGATTGGACCGGCATTGCTGCGATCGGAATCCCCAGTCTCGCGTGTGGCACGAGCGACGAACCACCTGCCGATCCGGCCAATGGCGGTATCCGCCAGGAGCCGGAACTCCCGGAGCATGAATCGATCGTGCCGGCGCGCGCACCGGCTCACGAATTCGATTTCCCGGAAGATGACCCGGACGACGAGCCGCAGCGCCAGCGAACTCTTGCAGCGATGCAACGCCAGACCGTGCGTGCCGTCGCGATGGATCATGACGACGGCATGGGACTGGGAATGTAGATCATGAAGAGCCGCCTCAATTGCTACTTCGAACCCAAACTCGCCGACCAACTCACCACCTTCGCGTTGCGCCAGGGCGTTCACCGCTCGCAACTCGTCGAGGCGGCGGTGATGGCGTTCCTTTCGCCCGATGCACTGGACCGCCGCGAAGCCGCCTTTGTCCGTCGGCTGGATCGCCTGTCGCGACAGATGGAGCGGATCGAGCGCGATCTCACCATCGCCATCGAGGTGCAGGCCCAGTTCGTGCGGTTCTGGCTGTCCGCCTCGCCACCGATCCCACCCGACCAGCAGGATGCCGCCAAGGCCCGCGGTGCCAGTCGCTACCAGGGTTTCATCGAGACCTTGGGCCGACGGCTCCAGCGCGGCGACTCCTTGGTCCGCGAGATCAGCAAACAAATTACCCCCGAATTCAATGGGCGGGACAACGCCGCTGCCGACACCAGCGTCGGTGCCAGCGCCGGTCCAAGCGCCGGTCTCAGCGCCGGCGGCGGCGGCACACACGGCGCGGTTTCAGCTCAAGACGCGATCCTGACCGGAATGGAGGACGAAGATGTCGGCACCTGATGGGGCAGGGGTCCTGCTGAACCGCTCGGTGCGGATGCTACGCACCGCTCTGGGTCCGGCCATTGCGGCGTTGCTGGCGGACCCGGAGATCGTCGAGGTGATGCTCAACCCGGACGGCAAACTCTGGGTCGACCGGCTCGGTGCCGGCCTTGCCGATACCGGCCTGATCATGCAGCCCGCCGATGGCGAACGGATCATCCGCCTGGTTGCCCACCATGTCGGTCTGGAGGCACACGCGTATAACCCGCGTATCTCGGCCGAACTGCCCGAGACCGGCGAACGCTTCGAGGGTCTGTTGCCGCCGATCGTAACCGGCCCCACCTTCGCCATCCGCAAATCAGCGATCGCGGTGTTCTCCCTCGACGACTACGTTGCAGCCGGGATCCTGCTGCCGGGTCAGGCAGCCCTGCTGCGCATGGCGATCACCGAACGCTGGAACATTCTGATTACCGGCGGCACCTCAACCGGAAAAACTACACTCGCCAACGCGCTGCTCAAAGAGGTGGCTGCCACCGGCGATCGTGTCGTGGTCATCGAGGACACCCGCGAACTCCAGGTCGAAGCACCGAATCTGGTGTCTTTGCGGACCAAGGAGGGGGTCTGTTCCCTCGCCGATCTGGTCCGCTCCAGCCTGCGCCTGCGCCCTGACCGAATTCCGATTGGCGAAGTACGTGGTGCCGAAGCACTTGATCTGCTGAAAGCCTGGGGCACCGGCCATCCGGGTGGGATTGGTACGATTCACGCCGGCTCCGCCCTCGGTGCGCTGCGCCGGTTGGAACAGCTAATCCAGGAGGCGGTGATCAACGTACCGCGGCCGCTGATCGCAGAAACCATCGACCTGATCGCCGTTCTTCAAGGTCGCGGCCGGCACCGCCGCCTCGCCGGTATCTGGCAGGTCGCCAAGACACTAACCGCCGGCGACTACGTGCTCGCCGAGATCGGGTCCGCACCAAACTCCAATGTTTTTCTCGTCCAGCCCGGGAGCCACCCATGAAACTCAAATCGGTCAAGACGCCCAAAATGCCCAGACCTTCAAAGCGTCGGGAGACCCCTGTTGATCCTTGGCAGCCGAAGCTGGTCGCCATACTGGCGGGCGCGATGCTGTGGCCGGCTTCCGCCCTCGCGGCCGGGTCCAACATGCCGTGGGAGCAGCCACTCCAACAGATCCTGAATTCGATCGAGGGGCCGGTGGCAAAGATCATCGCCGTGCTGATCATCATCGGTACCGGCCTTGGTCTTGCGTTCGGCGAAAGCTCCGGCGGCATGCGCCGGCTGATCCAGATCGTCTTCGGCCTGTCGATCGCCTTTGCGGCCGCGAGTTTCTTCCTCACCTTCTTCAATTTCTCCGGCGGAGCTTTGGTGGGATGAACAGTCTGGAAGATATCCCCGGCTGGTCGGTGCCGCTGCATCGCAGCCTGACCGAGCCGATCCTGCTCGCGGGTATCCCCCGCGGCATGGCGATTGCACTCGGCACGCTGGCAGCGGCGATCGGTCTCGGGCTGCAGCTCTGGCTGGCCGGGATCGCGATCTACCTGATTGGACATACGGCGGCGTTGTTTCTGACGCGGCAGGACCCTCAATTCGGAACGGTGTTCGCCCGGCACCTGCGTGCCGCGCGTCATCCTCTCGACACCTGACCAGGAGCCAATTACGAGATGCTCGATCTTCGGGAATATCGAACCCAGCGCCGCGAACTCGCAGATTATTTGCCCTGGGCGGGGCTGGTCGGTCCTGGCATCGTGCTGAACAAGGACGGCGCGCTTCAGCGTACCGCGCAATTCCGTGGGCCTGACCTCGATTCCAGCACTGCAGCCGAATTGATCGCGGTGACCGCGCGGGTGAACAACGCGCTCAAGCGCCTGGGAGAAGGCTGGGCGATCTTCGTCGAGGCCGCACGATCCGCCGCTCCGGGCTATCCAGCAAGCGCATTCCCCGATCCGGTGTCCTGGCTGGTCGATGAAGAACGCCGGCACGGCTTTGACGAGGAAGGGGCGCATTTCGAGAGCCGGTATTTTCTGACCTTTTGCTATCTCGCGCCGCCGGAACGCGCCGAGCGAACCAACCGCCTGCTCTACGAGGGCGGTCATCAGCAGGGCCCGCGAAACCGGCGACCCCCAGGCTGGGCGCAAAGGCAAAATCAAGGTCAAAACGAGGCACAGAGCCGCAGGCGAGACCAGGGCAATTTCAGCGAGATCGACTGGCGCGGCGTTCTGGACGGATTCACCGCCGAGACTGACCGGGTTCTCGACTTGCTCGCCACTCTCATGCCGGCGTGCGCCTGGTTCGATGATGCCGAGACGTTGGCCTATTTGCATGCCACGATTTCGACCAATGGGCATCATCCCGTCGCCGTGCCGGCGGTGCCGTTCTATCTCGACGGGCTATTGCCCGACTGCGATCTGACGCCCGGTATCGCGCCGATGCTGGGGCGCTGCCATCTCCGCACCATCACGCTACGCGGCTTGCCGGACCGGACCTGGCCGGGATTGCTCGATGACCTCAATCGTCTGCCGATCGCATACCGCTGGGTCGCGCGTTGGTTGCCCCTGGAGAAGCCCGAGGCGCAGAAAGAACTTGGCCGCAAGCGCCGTCACTGGTGGGCCAAACGCAAAGGCATCGCCGCCTTGCTGCGCGAGGTCATCTGGCAGCAGGAGACACGTCTCGTCGATAGCGACGCCGAGAACCAATCGCTCGATGCCGATATCGCCCTCCAGGAACTCGGCTCGGATGCCGTCAGCTTTGGCTATTTCACTGCGACGGTGACGGTCTGGGATACCGATGAGGCCGCCGTTGCCGGGAAACTCCGCCAGATCGGCCGCACGGTGCGGGCGCAGGGCTTCGTGGCCGTCGAGGAGACCCTGAACGCGGTGGAAGCCTGGCTCGGCAGCCTCCCCGGCCAGTGTTACGCCAACATCCGCCAGCCGCTGGTCTCCTCACTCAACCTCGTCCACATGCTGCCGCTCTCGGCGGTCTGGGCCGGTCCCGACCAAAATATCCATCTCGGCGGTCCGCCGCTACTAATCGCCCATACCGCCGGATCGACGCCGTTCCGCCTCGTGCTGCACCAAGGCGATGTCGGCCACACCTTGATCGTCGGCCCCACTGGTGCGGGCAAGAGTGTGCTGCTGGCGCTGATCGCGCTGCAATTCCGCCGTTACGCCGGCGCGCGCGTGGTGATCTTCGACAAGGGCCGATCTTCCAAAGCGGCCGTGCTCGGCATGGGCGGCGCGTTCCACGATCTCGACCTCGGCGGCGCGGTCTCGCACCAGCACGATCACGCCGTCGCGTTCCAGCCGCTGGTCCGGATCGATGATGCCGCCGAGCGGGCCTGGGCGGCGGATTGGGTTGCTACCCTGCTGGTGCAGGAGAGCATCGAACTCACGCCCGAAGTTCGTGGTGCCATCTGGTCGGCCCTCGGCTCGCTGGCGACGGCGCCGCTGCCCGAGCGAACGCTATCGGGTTTTACCGCCCTGTTGCAGGCGAACCGGCTCAAAGCGGCACTCGAGCCCTACACCATCGCCGGGCCGTTCGGCCGGTTGCTCGATGCCGAACACGAAAGCATCGGCAATGCCGACGTGCTCGCCTTCGAGACCGAGGACCTGCTCGGCGCAAAACATGCAGCGCGCGCCGTTCTGACCTATCTGTTCCATCGGATCGAAGCCGGGCTTGACGGGCGGCCGACCCTGATCGCGGTCGACGAGGCATGGTTCGCCCTCGATGATCCGGTCTTTGCGCCAAAGCTGCGCGAATGGCTCAAGACGCTCCGGCGCAAGAATGCCTCGGTGCTGTTCTCGACCCAGAGCTTGGCCGATATCACCCGCTCGCCGGTCGCCCCTGCGGTGATCGAAAGCTGCCTGTCGCGCATCTTCCTGCCGAATGCGCGCGCGATCGAACCGGAGAGCCGGGACGCCTATGCGCGTCTCGGCCTCAATGACCGGCAGATCGAGACCATCGCCCGCGCCGTTCCCAAGCGCGAATACTGGTTCCAGTCGGCAGCCGGCTGCCGGTTGTTCGAACTGGGCCTCGGCGAGATCGCGCTGGCCTTCTGCGGTGCCAGCCGGGCGGAAGACCTCGTCGCGATCGACCGGATCATGGCCGCACGCGGACCTGACGACTTCCCAAGGGCGTGGCTGCATGAGCGCGGCATCGCTTGGGCGGCAGAACTGCTACCGGCTCCACACATCGCCGCACCGGATCAAACCAATGTCAGCCCAACAACCCGTTACCGGTTACGGCTGGATGCCGGCGTCCAAGCCGCCCCAGCCTCTCCGCCTCTCCCGTTCAGCGATGGAGTCAAGAGTCAGCATGCATCCAAAAGATGCACTGCTTCCACGACGGAGGGTCCATCATGAGGCGCCACATCTGGCACAGATGCCAACAGAAGATCATCGGCATGGCCTTGATCGGGTTGATGGCAGTCGCCGCTCCGATTTCGGCGCAAGCCGACGTTCCGGTGATCGATGTTTCGAACCTGACCCAGAACGTGCTGACCGCCGCGCGAACCCTGGAAGAAGTCAACAATCAGCTCACCCAGCTCCAGCAGGGCATCTCCATGCTGGAGAACCAGTCGCGTAATCTGACATCGCTGCCGTTCTCCGTGCTTTCCCAGCTGCAATCTTCGATGGGACAGATCAACCAGCTGATGGGGCAGGCGCAGAGCCTCGCCTATACCGTCCAGCAGGTGCAGCAGCAATTCCGCACCCTCTATCCGAACTATCAGTCGCCCAGCTTCCAGGGCAACGTCACCCAGGCCGGCCTGCTGGCGGATGCCAATGCGCGCTGGCAGGCGTCGATCAACACCTTCCAACAGACGATCGATGTGCAAAGCCAGATCGTCGCAACAATCCCGGCCGATCAAGCTGACCTTTCATCCTTGGTCACTAAAAGCCAGGGGGCGGTGGGTGCGTTGCAGGCGATCCAGTCCAGCAATCAGCTGCTCGCTCTTCAATCGCGCCAGCTTTCCGCGACGCAGGACCTGATCGCCGCGGACGCCCGCGCCCAGGCCGCGAACGCCATGCAAAACGCCGAGGTCCAATCGGCCGCGCAAGCCGAATGGCAACGCTTCTACGGCAACGGCGTCGGCTATACTTTTGCTCCGGTCAATCTGTTCGGAGGGTCAGCACCATGAATGCCAAATTTCTTGTCGCCATTTCATTTATTGTCATCGAAATTGTCGGCACATCTGCGCCGGCACGGGCCAGCGCACCGACGATCGATCAATTGGTCGCCAACCCAAAAATGCTCACGGCCGAGCTTGATCGCTGCAAACAGCTCGGCATGGCAGCCAATAACGATGCACGGTGTCATACCGCATGGCAGGCAGAGAACAAGCAATTCTTTGGGAAAGCGCCGACCTACACGCAGAAGCCCGTCAATCTCTTTCCTAACACGCCTAATAAGCTTGTTCCCGCAGAACATGAACAAACTACAAATCCATCCAACGCTGGAACGCCGCATGGGTAGCAATCCGTCGATTATCGACCATTTCCTCAACATATTTAGCGAGTACATCAGCTCTGGGTTTGGTCTGATCGCTCCTGACGTTGGCTTCCTCGTCGTCGTGCTGATCGGCATTGATGCCACCCTTGCGGGTCTCGCGTGGGCGCTTGGCGAGGACAACGTCATTCAGGCCTTCGCGAAGAAGGTGTTGTATGTCGGGTTCTTCGCCTTCATCCTGAACAATTGGCAGTTGCTGGCGCAAATCGTTTTCGAAAGTTTTGCCGGACTCGGTCTGAAGGCAACCGGATCGTCCCTCAGCTACGCTGAATTCCTCCATCCCGGCTTGCTGGCACAAGCTGGTGTGCAAGGGGCGGATGTACTGCTCTCGCAGATCCAGCGCCTCGCCGGGTTTCCGAATATCTTCTGGAACCTTGGCGAGATCCTGGTCATGGGCCTGTCCTGGATCGTCACGCTGCTCGGCTTCTTCGTGCTCGCGATTCTGCTGTTCCTGGCCATCATCGAATTCAAGCTCACGACTCTGAAGGGCTTTATCTTGGTTCCCTTCGCCCTTTGGCGCGGCACCGCCTTCATTGCCGAGCCGGTACTCGGCCAGATCGTCACTTCCGGCGTCCGGGTTCTGGTGTTTGCCGTGGTAACCGGCATCGGCACCCAATTGTTCAGCCAGATCCTGCCGAGCAATCCGGCCGCCGTGCTGTCGCTGCAGGACGCACTCACCATCCTGCTGGCGTCGATGACCATTGCCGGTTTGGCATTCTCGGCAAACCGCCTGGCGGCCGGAATTACCTCTGGTGCACCACAGCTCGGTCTGGGCAGCGCTGCGGCAGCGGGCGGCGCCGCTGCTGGTGTCGTGACAGTGGCCGGGACGGGCGGGATCGCGGCTGTCCGCGCAGCCGCCTCCGGCGTCGGCGGCGCAACATCCCTCGCCGGTAGAGCCAGCGGCGCCTTTGCCTCCGGCACCGTCACGGGCGGCGGCTCCGTCTCGGCCGGCCTTGGCGGCGTTGCTCGTGGTGCAGCGGGTGCGGCCGGCAGCGGATTACGCGGCATCGCCCGGAACGCAACGTCGGGATTGCGCGACCGCTTTGCCGCCGGCCAACGCGCCGGCTGGGCGGCGACCGGCGGCAGCGGCTCCGGGAACGGGGATTCGGGTGGTGGTGGTTCGGGCGGCGGCACAGAACCCGCATCCGCATCGTCGGACGCCGCCAAGCCTCCCGCTCGTTCCGGCGCGCCAGCCTGGGCCGAAACTCTGCGGCGCCGCGAAGCCCAACGAACCGTCGAGCGCATCGTCCGCGAGGGCGAAGCCGGTGGCGGCGGCATGCGGCCCAACCTGCGAGGAGACCGGCCATGAGATGGCGGCGCATCTCCTCTCGGATGTCTCAAACGGAAACTCCGGCGACACCCTACCAGCGCGCGGGGCAGCTCTGGGACCAGCGGATCGGATACGCCCGCGTGCAAGCCGCGAACTGGCGGTTAATGGCCTTCGGCTGCCTCGCCCTCGCAACCGTTGTTACCATCGATGATATCCGCGCCCATTCGCGCGCCATGGTCACGCCCTTTGTCGTGGAGGTGAACCACCTCGGCGCCGTACAGGCGGTCGCGCCGGCGCAGGCCGAGGTCCAGCCCACCGACACCGAGGTCGCATATTTCCTCGCACAGTTCATCGAACGGGTACGGGGTCTTTCGGTCGATCCCGTCGTCGTCCGCAAGGCCTGGCTCGACGCCTACGCGCAGATCACCAGCCACGCAAAACCGATGCTCGATGCATACGCTCGCCGGGCCGATCCGTTTGGACGGATCGGCAAGCGCGCCATCACCGTCGATGTCACCAGCGTGGTGCGCGCAAGTCCAAGCTCCTTCCGCGTCGCCTGGGTAGAACATCCGTACCAGGATGGCACCGCCCTGCTGCCTGAGCACTGGACCGCCATCCTCACCGTGGTGATCCAGACCCCGCATACCGAAGCGGCACTGCGCCAGAACCCGCTCGGCATCTACATCGACGCGATCAGCTGGGCCCGCGAGGTGAATTCCGTCCAGACCGAAGGATCCACCCCATGAGATTTTTGCCCCTGCTCCCGATTGCCGGCGCTTTGTTACTCTCCGCCTGCGCGCAGCACGTGCCGAAAATCGCCTATGATGATCCACAGCCGGCACATCTCATTGCACCGCCGCCACTGCCCGTCCGCGTCGTGCAGCTGCCTGAACCGCTACCGTTGCCGGGTCAGTTGAAGAAACTCCCCTCGGCGCCGCCGTATCGGCACCTACCGCAGCCCGCGAACCCGGTCGCGCGCGTGGCGGCTGCCAATGCGGCGGCCCGGCTCGACCCGACGCGGGACGGTTACATCAACGCGATGCAGGTCTTTCCCTGGTCGACCGGCGCCCTCTATGAAATCTACGCCTCCCCGCTGCACGTTACCGATATCGCGCTGCAGCCCGGCGAGCGTCTGATCTCGATCGCCGCCGGCGATACCGTGCAATGGAAGATCGGCAACACCACCAGCGGATCGGGCCCAACCACACAAGTCCATGTCCTGGTCAAACCGATCTCGGACGATCTGCCGATGAACAATATCGTCATCATGACCAACCGGCGCGCCTATCACCTCGAAATCCATCCGACCAAGCACACCTACATGGCCGCTGTGTCGTGGAATTATCCGCTGGACGATCTGCTGGCACTCAAGACCCAGAACACCGCCTCCATCGATTACGCCAGCACCATCGCGACGAGCCACGTCGATCTTGCGGATTTGCATTTCCGGTACCGGATCAGCGGCGATCATCCGCCGTGGCGGCCCGTGCAGGTGTTCGATGACGGCTCTAAAGTCTACATTCAATTCCCGCCCGGCATCGCCCAGGGCGACATGCCGCCGCTGTTCATCCTTGGCGCATCAGGGGGCAAGGCAGAGATCGTCAACTATCGGGTGCGCGGCAATACGATGATCGTCGATCGACTGTTCGCCGCCGCCGAGCTTCACCTTGGTGCCGGGCCACAGCAGATCGTCCGGATCACCCGCACGGACGGCAGCAGCGGATGACGGGCCCGGAGAACAACCAGTCGCCCGCGCCCCCATCGGCGCCGCGGCCGAAAGCCGATCCGGCATCGTTTGCGATCCGAGCACGGCCGCGCGCCGTGACCAGGCTGTCGCGCCGGATGCTGATCACCGCCGCGGGGGGCCTCGCGCTTTGTATCGGCGGCGCTGTTTGGTGGGCATTCGCGCTGCACAGTTTTCGGATCGTTACTGGCAAGCAGCTCTACAACACCGATGTCCGGCCTTCGGCGCAGGCGATGAATGGTTTGCCAAAGGGGTATGCCGGCCTGACCAAGCCGAAACCGCCGCCCACGCCAGCCAAGGTTCCTCAACTGGGACCGCCCCTGCAAGGCGACCTTGGATCACCGATGCCGGGGCAGCCCGCATCGCCCGATCTATCCGCGACGCCGTCTAATCTATCAGAACAAGCGACGGCACGGCTTCGTGCGCAGGCTGCCCTCGCCGGAGTGTTCTTCACCATGACCCGGAGTCCTAGCGGCGGAGGCGGTCGCGCCCGATACGCCGCGGCCGGCAGACCAGCAAACCCGTCACAAATATCATCCCCGGATCGAGCCCATCTGCTCGGCGCAAATTTGACGGGCCGACACACCAATCCGGGCGGGCAGGGCGAGAAACAAGACTTCCTCGACAGCTCGGTCGATCGCTCGGTCTACTCGCCGGATCGCCTGCAACGGCCGATCAGCCCCTACGAGTTGATGGCCGGGAGCGTCGTACCGGCGGCCTTGATCACCGGCCTGAACTCCGATCTGCCCGGCCCGGTGATCGCCCAGGTGACGCAGGACGTCTACGACAGCGTCACCGGCCGCTACCTGCTGGTTCCCCAGGGCGCCAAGCTGATCGGGAAGTATGACAGCGTGGTCGCCTTCGGCCAGTCACGCGTGCTGCTGATCTGGACGCGGCTGATCATGCCGGACGGTAATTCGATCGTACTCGACAATCTGCAGGCCGCCGACACCAAAGGCTATGCGGGGCTCAAGGATGGTGTGGATTACCATTTCTGGAAACTGCTGCGCGGCGTCGCGCTGTCATCGCTCCTCGGGGTTTCGAGCGCGCTTGCAACCAACAACGTCGCAGGTGGCAACGGTTCCGGCAATTTGATTATCTCGCTCGGCCAAAGCGGCGATCAGGCGACCAACCAGGCGGGCCAGCAGATCGTCTCGCACGACCTCGGCGTTCAGCCGACGCTGAGCATTCGACCGGGATTCCAGTTCGACGTGATGGTCAACCGCGACATCGTGCTACGGGCCTACGCAGGATCGTGAGAGAGAACAGAGCACAAGAATGACAAAACTTCGCATTGGCGCGTTGCCTGACGACAAACCTGTCAAGCGGACCATTACCTTCTCCGCGGCACAGGACAATCTGCTCCGCGACTACGGTGCCGCGATTGCTGCCCAGGACGGATTGGCAGACGCCCCGTCGGTCGAGAGACTCGTGCCCGCCATTATCGAGCGCTTCATCACCACTGATAGGGGGTTTCGGAGTCGGAAGGAGCATGTCAGCTCGAAAGGTTAATGGCGTTCGGGAAATAAGCAAAAGCCGCGATCGAACGGACAGGCAACTTGGACCCGAATGAAGCGTTCAGATTTGTCAAGCTGTATTGCGTTATGCGCTACGCCTTGTAAGATAGCTGGAACGACCAGGAGATCCTCATGTCAGCTTTAACCAAGCGCAAATACTATCCACTCTCGAGGCGCCTCCCGGAGATCGATATTGCCATAATCGATCGCGCCGCTGATCTGCGCGGTCGTTCGAGGACAGATTTTGTGCGCGACGCCGCCGTCCGGGCTGCCGAGGAAGTGGTGATGGAGGCGAATTTGATCCGGATGAGTCCGGGAGGCTTCGAGACCTTCACCAACGCCATCGCAGGACCAGCCGTGCCAGTGCCGGAGATGATCGCCTCTCTTCGTCGCCAAGCGCCATGGCAGAAGGATGCGGCCAAGCGCTGATGCCGGCGTTGCCGCTCTCGGCACCTGAACTGCTGGGAGCGAACCACGATGTATCCGCGTTTTCCTGCCGCAGCCGGCCCTCGACCATTGGCTGAAAACCCACGCGCTCTCAAACGAGCAGAAGGGCTTCACCGTCGTCATGGTGGTCCACGCCCTCGGCCGCATTGTGGGCTATTACGGCTTGGCGCCAACCGCCATCGTGTCATCCACCTTGCCGCGTGCAATCCGCACTGGCCAACCGCCTGATCCTGTCCCCTGCATCCTGCTCGGCCAGCTCGCTACCGATCATGCCTGGGCGGTCTGGGAATCGGTATCGGCCTCTTCAACCACGCTCTCGCGCGAAGCGTGAACGGCGCCACGCTGATCGGCGGTCGCGCCCTGGTCGTCAACGCGATCGATCAAGAAGCCGCATTATTGTGGCAGCGTCGGGGATTCATTCCGTCAAGGGACAATCCGCTGATCCTCTTCCGCCCGATGGCGGTCATACGATCGTCGCTGCGGGCAACAGAATAACGGACCACCACAATAAATATTTTTCCTACTTAGCGCGTCCACCCGGCGGACTAAGGAATGATATTGTTTTCTCAAAATAAATTTCAAACATGTAAGCAAGTTTCTCATAGCTGTTTTGATATTGTGGTCTATTTTCCCTGTTATCACTGATATGTATCGCGAATTTTAACATTTTTACTCACATAAATGGTAACCATTCACACCCCCCTGTCTTGCCTGGAACAGCGCGTTAGCGGGTGATCGATAGGACGGCGCAATAGGGGCTTGCGTTTCTATCCGAATCGGATTCTACGATTCTGATGCGGCGTCAGAGAATCCCCGGCCTG
>NZ_JAIMBY010000030.1 GCF_026191915.1 Acidiphilium sp. PA | reverse complement strand
CCAGAACTCCGTTACGCCAAGGCGAAAAACTTCAAGACAAAATCGAAGCCCAACTCGCCGCCATCAAGCGCAAACCACGTCTCGTCCAATCATTTTTTAAAGCACCGACTGTCGCCTATATTACCGACTGCTGAGTATTTCTTATACTTGGCCGATGCTGGTCGTCCGGGTCGGAGAAACGGCAAAACGTGCATTTTTCAGCGCGACACAGGCCAATATGATCGTGATCATTCTAGTGGCTTATCTCGTTATTATTCTTGGTATCGTCACATTCCGATAAGTCTGCGTTGGTATCGCGAAATTGATATGACGATCGAGAGATCACGGCGATCCAAAACATTTCCACGATTTCCCCATTACAGTTGAAGGATTAACCGGATCATTCTCCCCCAGTTGCTCGAACGCGTGGACTCGGCCCCCTACGAAACCGAAGCAGAGCGATCCGCCAATTTCGAGCGGTTAGGCCCGCGGTTCGATCCGGCAGATTACGAGAGGAAACTGACCGACTCAGATAAGAACGACATACCGTTCTGACCGAACCGGACCAGACGATCCGGCCAAGTCGTTCGTGCTGGTTTGAACCTTAGCTGCCCTTGGTCATCAGACGTCCGCGCGACCGCCAAGGGCAGTCAGGCCGGGTCTTATCGCGCAACCTTCGCCCGGGTCGGCACCGGGTCCATCCAGCTCAGATCGTGCGGATCACGCGGCTCCCACGGCTTGTCGTCCAGCGCGAAACCAACCACCCGGGCGATCCCTTGTGCCCGCTGCGCCACCTCGTAAGCCGCTTCGACATGATACTCATAGGTCGGCATGTAATCTTCCAGTCGGCGTTCGAAGAAACCGCTGTCCTTGTTCGCCTCGACCAGCCGCACGCGGTCGAGATACTCCCGTTTCACCGTCTGCCATTCCCGGCAGGCCGGAATCGCAACGCCGACCGCATCGTCGAGCAGCTTGCCCAAGGCTGCCCGATATGCCGGATCAGCGGGGTGGAGAGCCGCGATCACGTCGAGGGTTTCGGCCTCGGCCTCCGCGAAATAATCGGGCACCACCTGACCCTCGCCATCCTCATCACAACGATGGCTCATCACCCAGTCGATCTCGTAAAAATCGGGCGCGATATCCGAAAGAACGAACGGCTCAAGCCGGACCAGCTCCACCGGAAAGCGAATGATTTTGCATGAAGCCAGTTCAGAATTCATGGCGAAGTCCCCTGTTTCCACGATCCGAACAATACCAGAACAAGGGGGATTCCGCAACGAATTTCCAGCCCAAAGTCTGCGCGTGATCACCCCGGCGGACCATCTCTGACGGTTACCGACCGCCGCGAACGCGAGGCGACAAGCACCCGGGATGCGGCTCCCATATCCTGCCAGTGCGGTTCGAGGCTTTGGCTCCGCTACGATCGTCAGGGCAAGGCAAGGCCAGCATGCCGCTCGATCACGGCCCCGCGTCTCCGCCGATCCGAGACCGTCACCGACCAGTCGCGGGGTTACGGCGGTTCGGGGTCTCACCGGCGATCGATGACCTCCGCTCTGCCGGTGGTCCGCGCCAGCGAACCGGAACTGCGTTCGAATTGCACCGGTGGATGCCAGCCTCATCATGCGAGACAGGCTCATCCCCCGTCAGCCCCTCGCGTCCGCTCGCCCGTTACCGACGCGGAGATCTTAAGTCGCGATCCGGGCAGCGTGGGTGCGGACTTCCCGGCCGGACGTGGAATCCGATCAGCGGCCGTCATTGGTGTGGCTGATCAACGTGCGGAATGTGCAGGTCGCGGGAGACGTCCGGGGTGTCCGCCCCGCCATCGCCGATCTCTCCGCACATCGCACGGGATCGCTGACAATTGCCTGCTTCCCGCCGCGCGAGGTGCCCGATCTAGGCCGGGCGAGACCAGCGGCAACCCCCGCTTCGCCGTCCAGGCGCGCCTGGTGCGCGCCTGTCAGGACGGGCGAAGCGCCTGCGGTTCGGGCCGTCCCGTGTTGCGACGCGTATAGAACGCGTCGCTGCCCGCGCCAGCCGGCCCTCAGGGGTATGCCTCCGGTCTCTATGCCCGGCCTTCAGATCGGCACCGCGGCGGTAGAGCAGGCAAGGTGCCTGCGATCCCCCGGCTTTGTAGAGAGATCAGTCAGATGTCGAAGACGAAAACCACGAAGAACGCTCCCGCCACCCCCCGCACCCCGCGCGGTGACACGCCGATCACCCTCGAGACGATCCGGATGATCGCCCCCACGCACATTCAGGCCGACAAGATCAGCTCCACCTACGCCCTTGATACCGTCGACTTCGAAAGCATCCGCGCCAGCACCGAAGAACAGATCGGCCGCTCGGCCCAAGCGCTGGAAGCCCATCTCGATGAAAAGGCGCTGCGGATCCACCTCGATCGCATCGTCAACGCCTTCGTCCGGTCCGCCCATGGGGCGGCCACCTTCTACAGCGCGAAGGTCAGCGACGCCCGCATGGAGACCGCCAAACTCGCCAACGACCACCGCGACGAGGATCGCGATCCGGTTCTGGGCTTCGACAGCAGAGCAGCCCGGGCCCGGGAGTTCGCGGCCAAGGCTGGCCTCAATGCCTACGCCCTCATGGCCGCCGTCACCGGAGCCATCGACGCCTATGAAACCGTCATCGGCATGGACTGGAAACCCTACTCTTCCTCGGGTGCATCGTCCCGCAACGTCCAGCGGCAGGCGGCTGACGTCGAGTTGGGTGCCTTCGGAGCCTGACCCGGCCAGCCTCAGGGGCGGAGACCGCAAGGTCTCCGCCCTTTTCGTCTGCAATCACAGCCCAACCGCCAATGTCATTGTGGACCGTTCCCGCTTCACCCGGAGCAGTTGCTCGTTCAAAGGCCGGTGTCGCGCTTTCAGCGCGATGCGGGGGCCAGCGGGCTTCGCCCGCTATGCCCCGGCACCCCCGCGCCTGGCGGCGCGGTGAGGCAAACTCTCGAAGAGTCTCAATCGCTTGATCGTTCAGGAGACTCAGTCGTTAAAAACCGGCTGTCCTCCAACACCACCCATCCGCTGGTTCATCACGCTGTAGAAATCACCGACAGTCATGCCTTGAAAGTTATTGTTCGAAATGTCCACAGCAGGAACTACCTGCGACAATGGCTCATTCATGTTCTGGACTGCGGCGAGCGGTCCACCCACGCCCGGCCCAAAAACATAGGCCCCATACATCTGGTCGATCGTGGGTGGGGACCCTGTAGCCGCTTGCACACTTTGCGCATACGAAACCATCGTATCCGCCGCAACTACTGCCTCATCCTGCGGATTCGACATGTCAGCCAAAGAATATGGCAAACCAAATCGCTGGCATGTCGTCTGCCACGTCCCGCTTTCGACCTGCCATGGACCGAATGCCGATGTCGTGCCGCTGGTATCGGCGATATTCTGGAAGTGACTTTCAACCTCGGCAATCGCCGCCATCGTCGTGGGATTCAAACCATCCGTCTGGGCAGCCGCAAGTGCCGCCTGCCCGTAAGGTGTTGCCATCAATTCAGCCATCAAATTGCTGCTGCCCGATCCAGACCCCGAACCAAAACTACCAGCGCCGGTCCCTGTCCCACTCCCAGTTCCGACCGGAAGAGGCGCGCTACTAGGACCTGTCGTGAACGCCGGTATCCCCGGAAACTGAAATACTGGGACAACCTCAGCCGGTGCTTGTGGCATCGGTGCCACCCCCTGCCCCATGGCAACCCCGATCAGCAACACCGCACCCACCGATCCAGCCAGACCGACCGAAATACATATCCTCACGCTCCTGCCCATGGCACCCTCTCATTGAAGGTTCAGGGCAGGAATGCCGTTCGCTTGCACGCCCATGACCTGACAGGTCGTCGATGGTGAATACGGGTCGTGAAACGGCGAAACATATTTGAGCGGAATATAGCCGGTCAGATTCTTGTTCACCAAAACCCGAGCAAACCCGTGTGTATAGGCTCCGCCAACCGCCTCGAACCACATCGATCGAGCGACGATCCGTGAATGGATGCTCGGTTGCGCATAGATCGGCTCGAATTGCTTGAGATCCTTACACACCCAGATCCCCTTGATCGGATAAACCTTCGGGTTCGGCATCGGCGCGATCGGACCCGAATGCGACAGATTCAGCGGCTGCGACTTCAGCCGCTGATCAGACTCCTTTTGCAGTTGTTCCAATTCCTGCCGGGACATCACCGGCCCCGACTTCGGTGGAACCTGCCCATAAGCGCAACCAGCGCTCACAACGATCGCCGCAATCGCGGCACTGAAACCTAGCCTGCCCATTACTTTGCTCCCTTGCTGGATCGGACCACCCTGTTTTTTCAGGCTCTATCGCCAGTGCAAAGCCTAAAAACGCATCCCATTAAATTCCGGTTTTCCCTTGATATTTTCTTCAATGGTGTGAACCAAAGACACCGACATCGGCCACTTTCCAACAGAAAAATCGCCCAACGGACAATATATCCGGTTGAGCTTCCCGATCGCCCGATTATGCACACATCGCGCCAAACCGTAGTCGAGTATGTGACGCGCATCCGCATTCTGACCCGTCACCATCGAACTTACGAAATACAACCCAATCAGCCCCGCAACCGTCGAGGCCGCAATCACCCAAGACCGCTGGACCTTGAACTCACGTCGAGGCGGCGGCTGGGTCAATTTGCGGATCGCATCGTTCAGATGCGACACCACCGTGCTCACCGCCTGATTCACGGCCCGATCCGCCCCCAAGAGATTGCCGCTCTGGTATTCGCCGTGAAGCGTGCCGACGAATCTCTTGAAGACAAGGATCGAGTCATACATTTTCGCCGACTCCTCCCGCATCTCCCGAGAAACCGTGCTACTGCTACGTTCAATCTCTGTCAGTCGGTCGTCGAAAGCTCGATACAATCCCTCCATCGACCGCAATACCTCGGCCTGCGATTCAATGAATAAACCGGCAGGCTCTTCCGCCCGCAGCCCCCAGTCCCCCGCCATCCGCTCCATATTTGCAATCGACCGCTTCAATGCCTCGATCGGGGCCTGAAGATCGGCTTTGCGCTGCCCTGGACCACTGGACCCGTTCTGGATGCCGCTCATGAGGCCTCAGCAATCATAGGCTCGCTTTCAACATAGGGGAGCCACTCGGCCGGAATCCGCTCGAACGTCTTATCAAGCCCCTCGGTCCACCACTTGTGGACACGCGCCACATCGAAAATCGACAGCGGAGTAACGCCAGCCGGGGTCTTCCGCGCGGCCGCCTCACGGAACGTCAGACCACGCTCCAACACCGCATCCAGACATCTCAACTGCGGCAGCGTCACGACCGCCGCCCCCTTGGCCCGCGCAGCCGCGATCACCGGCGAAGAAAAAACCGGCTCAAAGGCTTTCATCGGCGAGGTGTCACCGCGGATCAAACCCGCGTTCATGACGAACAGCATCTCAACATTGATGCCGTCCCCCACCATCGTCGGATCGAAATGATCGATATCGGCAACGATTGGGCCGACCAGCTGCGCAATGACCACCCGGACACCCATCGTCTCGGCGACACTGCTCAAGTCCAGATCGTCCAGCATCTTTTGAAGCACGAGATCGCCACCGCCAACGTCCAGCAGCACATCACGCCGGGAGGCACTCTGCTCCTCGATCGCACGCTCCAACCATCCCCGGCGATCATCAATCCCCATATAATCCGGGCGACGAACGTCAGGAAAAAACGCATCGATGTTGCCGGTCTCGCCATGAGGGTCGATATTCCAGACGTCCAGCCTTGCACCACGCTCTCTGAACCGCTGACCCACGATGTTCAGAAAGGTCGTCTTACCAACCCGACCACGCCCAACTGCAACGATCAGGACGGGAAGCCGCGATTTCGCCGCTGATGACTTTTCACCGGAAATCGCTTCATTTTTTGGCCCAGCCATAATCTAATCTCCTTTTTTTACAACGCACTATCTGCGTCAGGCGGAGATCAGACCAATCGCTATCGCCAGTGCAAAGCGTTTTCGGCAGATAAAAAAACTACGCCTCTTCACGTTCCCGTGTAAGTCTCGCAGTTACCCGGCGGGCCACCTCCTGCGCATTCCGGCGCGTGCGAGGATCCATTTCGATCAGATCCTTCATCACATCCTGCATCATCTCATCATGAACCAAATCGACGTTCGGTGTCGCCACAACAGTCGATGCAGTCGTCACCGGAAGAACGGGAGAGCGTTCGATCGGTCGCGCCACGGCAACTGGCTCATGCGCATTCGTCCCCTGCGCACCGCTCCCGTTCGTGTTCAGGACGTCCTGCCAGACCCGCGCCGCCAATCGCGCCGAAATCGGCCGCCCTTTGGTATCTCGAAACTTCTGCGCCTCGATCTCGGGCAATGCCAACAGGCGCTCCCAGCTGATCCGATGTCCCCCCGAAGCGGCCTTAATGGCGTCCTGATTGACCGTCAGAAATTTACGGAATTCCGACAGCCTCGTGATGTTGTTCAGCGCCCCCGTTGTAAGCCGCTTGGCAACGAAATTTGTGGTGCGCACAGGCATCTACTTTGCGCTCTTTCTCTGCTGGTTATGAGCCGCCATATCCCGTCTCACCTTGCTCCAGATATATGAGGCGGCTGATGGTGTGATCGGCTCACCTCTACAATTCCGGAATTGTCTGTCACGGATTTCAGGCATTTCGAGGAAATCTATCCAACTTATACTATACCCTTGGGAAGCTCTGATAATTTCATCGTAATTATCAGTGAGGAACACCCGAAATTCCGAGAGGGTCGAGATATGTCTCTGGAATTGAATCTGACCAAGACGATTACCCGATTTTATTGAAGTCTTTGATTTTTTAGCTGATGTCGTTCGACCATCCATGGATACCAGTTCCAATGTGCGATGCGATTATTTGGACAGCGTCAAGATACGTCCTTAGCATACGGGACGTATGAATTTCAACACTCATTCTGCCTTCAATCAGCCGGATTGTGACCGGTTCTTGCCCCAACCTGACAAACCGGCAACCGAAAAGAAACGCGGGGCCAGTTTCGTCATCACCCTCGCCACCAGATGCGCCCGATCACCGCCGGTTGTTCGTCCGCCAGTGCCTGGCTCTTCTGCTGGTCTCTCAATTATAAAGCCGGCCAAGGTCGTGCCGGTTCAACCCCGCCCTTCGGGCGCCGCGCAAGAGCGCGGTTCAGCCACGCCAGCTACCGCAAGGCCAGGTTGCGGAATCCGCAGGCCCCAAGAGGCCCGCGTCTTCCGCAACCCGACCTCGCGCGCTCGCGTAGCTTCAGGGTTGAGCCACCACGAAGGCCGGCTTTCCCGCTGATCATCAACAATTCCGCTGATGCAGAAAGGGATCACCCAGATGACATACCTCCGCACGACTGACCGCCTGACCCGCCACGATGGCCGCCGCATGGCCTCAGGTGGCTTCGAGATCGAGTACATCGAAACACGCCACACCGCCCACGGACCCGAGACGGAAGTGGTCTGGAGCCGCCCCAGCCTGCCCGGAGACTTCCCGGAGGATCAGATCCCCTACTGACCGACAGGGCCGGACCCGAAAAGGGTTCGGCCCTTTTGCCGTTCCACAGCAAAATGCCCCGACCAGATGCAACAGAAGAGTGCCTCAGCAGTGAGGTCACCGGCTGGGGAAACAGTGTGGCTCCCTCATAACCAACCCCAATCACCGTGCCGCACTACCGCCGGGAAGAAAGAGGGAGGAGAGGGCTGTCTGCCCTCTCCTCCCCAAAACGCATCCTTAGAAGTGGCAGGCCCGCGTCATCCGCAGGCCCCAAGAGGCCCGCGTCTGCCGCAGCCCGACCATTCACGCATGCATTTTCCCCCTCCTCTCCCGCTGCTCGCCGCAGGGCGTCCAGAAAAAACGTGCGTTTTTTCTGGATTATCAAAGAAGGAGTAACCCAAATGTCCGTCTCTCTTGAAACAGCCCCCCGCAGCCATCGCCCCCATGAAGCACAGGAGCACTACCTCCGCCGCCTCGCCCGCGCACGGTTGAAAAGATCAGAACTGCGCGAGATCGAAACCCTCTACGCCCGCCTCGATGCCGACCGCGCCGCCCATGGCCTCCCCCCGGCAGAACGCCCGGAATGGTCGCCCGTTGATATCCTCGAATGGCAGGACTTGAACGCCACCGAACGCTACCTCGACCTCGAAACCTACGCCCTCGCCGCAGATCGCGCCGCACAACCCCAGACCGAACGCATCACCCTGCAACCCATCCGCACCTACCGTGTTCTCAACAAAAGCAACTACGCCCGCCAGCTCCCCGCCGATGCAGTTTACATCGGCAGAGGATCGAAATGGGGCAACCCGTTCGTGATCGGCCGCGATGGCACCCGCGAGGAAGTCACCGCCAAGCATGAATACTGGCTCTCCCGCCAGAACGACCTCTTGCGCACGATCGACGAACTCAAAGGCCGCGATCTCGTTTGCTACTGCTCACCCCTCGCCTGCCATGGTCACATCCTCCTGAAACTGGCCAATGCCAGCCGAGACGACCGCATCGCATGGTGGAAGCAAATGCGGGTGGCACACTGACACCACCAAGGAGCGGCACCAGCCGCCCCACCCTTCCCCAGACCATGACCGGACAAGGGCGGCCTCAGAGCCGCCCGCATCAGTTTTGCAGCAACTACAATCTCTCATAATTCGGCATACAGTTCTAGCTATTGCTATACGTTAAATAAAATTTGTAGAGATACCTTTGATATTATTCCTCTAAGCCTGCTTAGGTGAGGATAGACGTGGCATCCCGGACGCGTTCGGTCCCCTTCCCGTCTCATTCTGTCCCTTTACAGGAGTAGATGAAGGAAATCCGATTTTTCCTCATACACCAATGCACCCTCGGCGCGCGCGAATTGATCAGTAAAACCGATCGATCAAATCTCGCAGCTTCGTGAGCTTTCAGAGGGGCTTTCGGGTCAGGAGATCGGCGCGTCATCAGCCCCCGGCATACCCGTTTTCATCGCGGAGTTGTGATCAATTTTGCCCGCCCAAAGCCGATTTTGCGATACGCACTTGCAATAGCGCTCTTCACGCTCCGTCCCGACCCAGGAGGGTTTTCCGCGAGAATGCTGATCCATCGTGGGTTGGTGAAACGGCGGAAAGTGAATGATTTCAACGCATAGGAGCGTACTATGTCTACCGAAGATAAAACACGGAAACGCGACATCGACATTGAACTCACCAGCTTCAATTTTGAGAACCAGATCTTACGCGCATATCGCGATGGCGATACGTTCTGGTTTCTTGCGAAGGATGTCTGCAAAATTCTCGACATCAAAAACTCACGGGACTTCATCGACGGTCTCGACGATGATGAGAGGGGTGTCGTTAAAGGCGACACCCTCGGCGGGGTCCAGGAAATGAACGCCATTTCCGAAAGTGGTCTCTATCTTGCCACCATTCGGAGCAACAAAGCCCTCGCGAGAAAATTTACCCGATGGGTCACCAAGGAAGTTCTGCCGGAAATCCGTCGGACCGGGCGTTACTTGGGTTCGACCGACGAAAACGATCGTGCCTTGTTTGCCGAGACTAGTCAGGCGGTTCGGCGTATGGGTTCGCACGTGCGGGCCGTCGCCGAGCAATTAGCCCTCACTGAACAGGAACTATCCAAGACTCGGCACCATCTGACGCAGGTGGCAGAAATCTGTGAAAATGCCGTCGAGAGCGATTTGCGCCTGCACGGACTACCCCAGGACAGGGACATTGCCAGCCCTATTCTGAGCGAGGTCTACAATCACTTTATCCCGATCATGGAAGGCTTAAAACAGTCAGCATATCTTCGTACTGGGATGTGCGGGGACGAGGAAACGCTCCAGGCTTTCTATGACTTCATCCGCGAGCATTCAGATAAGAAGGGGAATCTCGCAACTGACGAAAAACCAAAAACTATCCAATAACGGCTCGCCGGCGACGTCGGCCGCTCTAAGCTAAACCTAATCGCGAACTTGTGAACGAATTAACCGATCCCAAGCCGATTTTGCGATACGCACTTGCACTACGGCTCAGCACGCTCCGTTCCGACCCTCATGGGTTTTCCGCCAGAAGCCGGCCCATCACGGGCCGGTGGAACGCGGAAATCGAACGATCTCAACACCCAGGAGCATACTATGTCTGAGTATACCGCCCAATCAGAAGCACCCGGACCGGTCTTCGAGCCGGTTGTCTTCGACTACGAAGGCCGTGCGATCCGCGCCATCAATGACAACTTTTTGGTCTGGCTGGTCGCAGCCGATATCGCCGAAATCCTCGGCTACTCGACGGAAAACTGCTTGATCAAAGCAGTCGATGACGACGAAAGGGATACTCATACTTTGAGTACCCTTGATGGCCCCAGCACACTCATGACAGTTTCGGTCAGCGGTTGCTGCCACGCCATCTGGAGCGACCAAAAGCCGAATGGCCGTCTCATCCGGCGATGGATCACCGACACGGTCGTTCCAGAAACGCGCCGTACCGGAAAAGATGCCCGAATGACGACCAACGGTACACTGTCAGAGAGAAATTCGAGTGGCAGATCGAAATCAACGGGGGTCGACGAAGCCCATTTACGGGATGTGCCGACGAACGAAAAAGGCGGGACCATTGAGGACCTCATGCAAGATCTCATGGGCCTCGACCCCCGCCGGCAGCATGGACCGGTCCCGCCGCCCGATCATAGACGCTTCCCGGCGGTCGACGATCTCATCGGCGCTGCTGATCCCGACAAGATAAACAAGATCGTCTGGCTCGAAGAAACTTCGAAGATAATGGGCGATCACTGCCGGACTTTGGAGAAGATGCGACGCGAATGGGAACAGGACCCCGCTTTCAGGGATCACACCCACCCGCTGCGTCAGATCGTCAACGCCGTTACGATCGATATCGATATGGCCATAGAGATCGTGACGCGACTGAAGCGGCATTGGGACGAGGCACTCCAACGGTCCAGACCTACCGACCCCGAGTCTCCCTCCAGCCAGACCTGAGCAGGAGCGGGCGATCACGGCATCACCCGCGGTCGCCCGTCTCTCATACCGAAAGGAACGAACCATGGACGATATCCAGCAAAGGGCGATCCAGAGCGCCCTGACCGCCCTGTCGCAAGGCCAGACCGAAACAGCAACGGCCATCCTGACCGGCATCTCCGGTGTCCACGAAACCGTCAGAGACGTTTCCGACATCCTCGACCAGCACGGCGATATTCTGACCCGGATCTACGCGGCGGTCGCGCAAAAGGGCAATGACGGCGATGACAGCCTGGCCAAGCTGCTCGCCACCCTGATCAAGCAGATCGAGAACCAGATGGTCCGCATGACCGAACTCTCAAACAAGGTCATGGTGCGGCTCGAGGAACTACCGGAACGGCTTGCCCGGGAACTCGACCGGCAGACCAACCGCCTCCCGGCCGACTGACATGCTGGGCGTTCGTAAGATATCAGCCGACAGCAACGGCGCCACCGTCGCGGCCTACTACGACAATGAAATCAAACCCACCCTCGATGTCGGAGCCGGGGGCACCCCCGCCCCGAACCGGGCCAGCGGGGAGAGGGTGGCGAACTACTACACGCGCGAGCAAGACGGCGCGGTCTGGTCGCCGCATATCGACGACAAGGTTGCCGCCGCCCTCGGAATCAATCCGGCCAAAGCGCCGGACCAGAAGACGATCGCCCGGTTGGTCGAAGCCCGCCGCGCCGATACCGGTGAAAAATGGGAGGCCAAAAGCCCCCGCAAGGTAAGCGCGCTCGATCTCACCTTCTCGCCGCACAAAAGCTGGTCCCTGGCCTCGGCGTTCGCGCCAACCGAGGCGGAACGGCAGATCATCCACCATATCGAAACCCAGGCGAACGAGAAGGCAATGGAGTACGCGGCCGAGATCCTCGGTTGGGCCCGGCTGGGCAAGCACGGCCAGGATGGTGCCGAACGCGGGGACGTCGCCTGGATGACGGTACGCCACAAGACGGCCCGCCCGACCCTGCATGTCGAAGATCCGGATACGGCCACGACCTATCTGGTGGACCTCGCTTCTGTCGGCGATCCGCAGGATCATCACCACAACATCCTGTTCAACCTGGTCGTAACCGAGGATGGGCGCGTCGGCTCTCTCGACACCAAACGGCTGCGCGACCGGGTTCACGAGATCGGCGCGGTCTATCAGGCCTACCTCGCGGAGTACGGGCGTCGGTTCAACATCGCGATCGAGTACGACGCCAAGCAGGAAGCGGCGATCATCAGCAAAGTCGACAAGGCGGCGGTCACCGAATTCTCGAAACGCCACCGACAGATCGAACGTGAGGCCAAAGCGCGCGCCCGCCAACTCGGCCTCGCCTGGGATACGATGGACATCCAGAAGAAGAAGGGCATCCTCGCCAAGACCGGCCTGACCGCGCGGATCCGCAAACTCGGTGAGGATGAGGTCCGCGGCGAGGAAGCCTGGCGGGCGCGGGCCGCGGCGATCGGCTGGACGCAAGAAAGCGTGATCGACCGTCTGGTGCCGGTGCCGATGTGGAGCGACAAACAGCGCTACGACCTCGCCTATGATTTTGCCGCGACGCAACTGGCAAAGGAGTTTCGAACCGCGGCCGTGGTCGATCTCGATCTTCTACGCACCTTTGTTGCCCGCGGCCTGATCGCCACCGGGATGAAAACGCCGGGCGACATCGACATCGTAACCGACCTCGTGGAGGCCCGCGGCATCAGGATGCGCGGCCAGCACGTTCGTCTGCATATTGGCGAGTCCGACGGCAAGCTCCGGATCACCAATAGCGAGCAGATCCGGATTGAGACCACCGTGATGGACGAGGCCCTGACAGCCGCCCAATCGAAAGCCGGCGCCTTGAGTGCCGATGCGATCCGCGATGCCATCGCCAGATCGGGTCTCGATTTCGTATCCGAGCCCGAGCATGGCCAGCAGCAACTTGCTGCGATCTACGCGCTCGGCACCGGCAGCGATCTTACGGTCCTGACCGGGGTTGCCGGTGCGGGCAAGACAACGCTCCTGACCCCGCTGGTCGCCGCCTACAAGGCTGATGGCCGGCAGGTGATCGGCATCGCAACCGCATGGCGGCAGGCCGACGCGCTGAAGGATACCGGGATCGGCGTCATCGACCACGAGGTGTTCGGCAAGATCGACCCCGCGGGGCGTCCAACAACGCGAGAATCCATCGCCTCGATGAAACGCGCCGGAACCGACGGGACCTATGCGCTGACCAGGTTTCTGCGCATGGTCGACCGGGGCGAACTCGACCTGAACGAACGCACGGTGCTGATCGTCGATGAGGTTAGTCAGATCGCGCCGCGCCAGTTCCTGAAACTGCTCGAACTGCGGGCGCGCACCGGCATGGTGATCAAGGCACTCGGGGACCCCAACCAGGTTCAGGCGATCGAGGCGGGCGACACGATGCGTCTGCTTGATTACATCCTGCCCGTAGAGGCCAAACCGTTCATCGGCGTCACGGTCCGCCAGCGCACCAGGCGCGGCCGCGACATCGCCGGTCGGTTCCGCAACGCCGATGCGGCCTCGGCTCTCAAAATGAAACGCGAAGACGGTACCGCCCAGCTGATCGGGGGCGATCTCGATCAGGTGGCCGACCGGATCGCTGAGTTCTACCTGCAGCGGCGGGATATCCTGCAGGCACGGGGTGGCAACCGCGGGATCACCATCTCGGTGCCCACCAATGACGATGCCGCGGCGATCAGCCACGCGGTCCGCGACAAGCTGAAATCACGCGGCGAGATCACCGGCCCGGATACGATCCTGAAAGCCATCGATCAGCGCGGTGAACACTACGACCTGCCGGTAGCCCAAGGGGATCGGGTGCGCCTGTTCCGCAAAACCTGGACCCAGTTCCACGACGCGAGGCACGGATATCTGGGCAATAACGGCGATATCCTCGACGTCGTCGCGGTGAGCCAGGACACAATCACCCTACGACGATCGGACGGACGCACGGCGACGGTGCGTCAGGATGCACTGCGTGAAGAGAAAACCGGACGGATCATGCTCGGTTTTGGGCATGCGATGACGATCGACAGCGCTCAGGGGATCACCTCGACCGAACACATCAACGCCCTGCCCCGCGGCACCGCCAACCTGACCGCCTTCAAGGCCTATGTCGCGGAAAGCCGCCACATCGACGCCGCCTGGACGATGATCGGCGAAGGAGGATTGCTCGAAGCGGAACGGCTCAGCCGGGCAATCGGTGACACGACACCGATCACGGCGTCTGATCTGTGGAAACGCGCTGCCGCGGATATGTCCGAACAGAGACGCAAAGCGCTTGGCGTCGAGCTGATGGATTTGATCAATAAACAACAGGAGCAGATCATCGAGAGCCGGTCCCGAAAATCGAGATCAACCGAACGCTGGATGAAATTCCAGCGTGAGGTGGAGACGACGGCAGCCGCCGGCGAGGATCCCGCCAAGCATTTCCAGCAAAAAACCCAGGAGCGGGAGGCGTCTGTGGCATTGGCCGAGCACGTTCAGCATCTCGCCCGCGTGATCCGACAAAGCGGCGACGGCTGGGACTCCATGACACAAGCCCAGATCGTGGCCCTTGACCGTGCCGGCGCTGCCTTCGCGCGGCCTGCGGCGAAACCGACATCAAGGCCGCGGATCGGTTAGGGCCATTCAACCAGGGAGGAGACAAATCATGAGCCGCTGCATACTCGACAACGAAGCCCGCAATATCGAGGTGGTGATCGGTTGGGATCAGGGTGCGCAGAGTTTCTTTGCGCACGTACTCGACAACAACGCCGCGTGGCGCGCAAGGGATGCCGGGGCATCCCGCGATGAGATCGAAGCGGCAGCACTGGTGCTTCGCACCGGCGGGTATGACCGATCCTATCATCGGCCGGACGAACTCATCGCAGCGATCAAACCTTATGCCGCCGAATTTTCGACGGAGCGGCTGCGTGCCGAACTCCTGAAGGATCAGATGACCGACGACGGGGAGCGCTGTTACGGTCTGGATGACGATTGACCGTCTCTCCATACCACGCACGCGAGGCCGTGCCCGGAAAGTTTGGACATAATCAGCAATGGAGCGCTGATCGTCGATCGGCGTTCTGGAAGCAAGCGCATGCCGTGATGGGTATGGGTCGCAGTCTGCTCATCAGTCTTGACCTCCGGCTGATCATGGCGTGGCATGTCGCCATGGATCAGCATGTCGGCGGGTCGGTTCGGGACGAAGCCACCGCAGGACGCGAAGTCCTCGCCGGCCTGGTCGAGCGTGTGACGTTCCACAATGCCGAAAACGGGTTCTGCGTGCTGCGGGTGAAGGCGCGGGGTCATCGCGACCTTGCTACCGTGATCGGCCATGCCGCCATGATCAGCGCGGGTGAATGGGTGACGGCAAGCGGCGAGTGGGTGAATGACCGTACCCATGGCCAGCAGTTCAGGGCGCGGTTCATGCGCACCTCGGCGCCGACCACGGCCGAGGGGATCGAACGCTACCTGGCCTCGGGGATGATCCGGGGTATCGGTCCGGTGTACGCGAAGAAACTGATCCGCGCGTTTGCGACGGCGGTGTTCGACGTGATCGAGGCGCACCCCGAACGACTGCGCGAGGTCTCCGGGATCGGCACCATCCGCGCCAAACGGATCGTGACGGCCTGGGCCGAACAGAAGGTGATCCGCGAAATCATGGTGTTCCTGCACAGCCATGGTGTCAGCACGGCTCGATCGGTACGGATCTACAAGACCTACGGGGCCGATGCCGTGCAGGTCATGAGCGAGAACCCCTACCGATTGGCCCGTGACATCCGCGGCATCGGGTTCAAAACCGCGGACGCCATCGCCATGAAGCTCGGCATCGAGAAGACGGCGATGATCCGGGTCCGTGGCGGGATCGGCTATGCCCTCTCCGAAGCGATGGACGATGGGCATTGCGGCCTGCCCACGAATGAATTGCTGTCGCTGGCGGAGGGGCTGCTCGAGGTTCAGTCCGAACTGGTCCGCGTTGCCCTGGACCACGAGTGTCTGGAGGGAAGCGTGATAGTCCACCGGATCGGCGAGACGCCTTGTGTGTTTCTGGCGGGACTTTACCGCGCGGAACGCGCGATAGCCGAGCGATTGCGGGTAATTGCCGCCGGCGATCTTCCCTGGCCGCGGATCGATGCGGACAAGGCGATCCCTTGGGTCGAATCGCGGATCGGCATGACACTGGCCCCCAGCCAGCGCGCGGCGGTGACGTTGGCGCTGCGCACGAAACTTCTGGTGATCACTGGCGGTCCCGGGGTTGGCAAGACCACGATCATGCGGGCGATCCTTCAGATCCTCGCCGCCAAGAACGTGCGCATCTTGCTGGCCGCCCCCACCGGCCGGGCCGCCAAGCGGATGGGGGAGGCCACCGGGTTCGACGCGAAGACGATCCATCGCCTGCTCGAAGTCGATCCGGCCAGTGGCGGTTTCCGGAGGGGTGAAGATCATCCTCTGGAATGTGACCTGTTGGTGATTGATGAGACGTCGATGGTAGATGTGCCGCTGATGCACGCCCTGACCCGCGCCGTGCCCGATGGCGCGGCGCTGCTGGTGGTTGGGGATGTCGATCAACTCCCCTCCGTGGGACCTGGTCAGGTTCTGGCCGACCTGATCGAGGCGGGTACCGTGCCGGTGGTGCGGCTCACCGAGATTTTCCGGCAGGCGGCGTCGAGCCGGATTATTGCCACGGCCCACCGGATCAACCGGGGCGTGATGCCTGACCTTGCTCGTGGCGATGCGGGTAGTGATTTCCATTTCGTGCAGGCGGACGATCCCGAAACAGCGGTGGCGCGGATCGTGGAACTGGTGAAGACGCGCATCCCGCAGGGGTTTGGACTGGATCCGATCCGCGACATCCAGGTTCTGTGCCCGATGGCGCGCGGCGGGGTTGGTGCGCGGTCGCTGAACGTCGATCTGCAGGCGGCACTCAACCCGCATGGTGCGCCCAAGGTCGAGAAATTCGGCTGGACATACGCCCCCGGCGACAAGGTCATGCAGATCGAGAACGATTACGATCGCGAGGTCTATAATGGCGATATCGGGTTTATCGGCGGGGTCGACGCCGAGGTTGGCGAGGTCACCGTCGGATTTGATGGCCGGGATGTCGTCTATGGCCTTGGTGATCTCGATGCACTGGTGCCGGCCTTTGCCGCGACGATCCACAAATCCCAGGGATCGGAATATCCGGCCGTGGTGATCCCGGTGCTGACACAGCACTATGCCATGCTGCAGCGCAATCTGCTCTATACCGGCATCACCCGCGGGAAACGGCTGGTCGTATTGGTGGGCAGCCGCCGCGCCGTGGCCATCGCGGTGCGGAACGTCTCAGGCCGGCGACGATGGTCGAAGCTCAGAGACTGGATGGCCAAGCCGCCCGAGATCGACCTCGGGATGCCGGGCGCAATTCTACGTTCAAACAAAGGAACGCACGCGTAAGTTGCGTTACATTCCAAGAATCCTCCGCAAACCGGTTTCGGCCCGACAAAGAAATCGTGGCCTATCTCCGATGGACCTAAAGGCGGTAGTTTAACGTTGCATGATCGGGGGATGTCGGACTGATGGTGGCTTCTCATAAATGGCAGTTCAGGACCAAGTTCCGCGCCAATGCCTATGGTTGGAACGGATCGCGCCTTGCCGTCGATCGGCTCAAGGCGGCCGTCGCCGAAATCAGATCGGTGGCAAAGACCGATCCGGTCTTGGCCGGGGACGGCGTCGTGTCGCTGGCAGAACGTATCTGGCCATCGCTCCAGAGTATCGACAGCTCATCCGGTGCACTTGGTTCGGCGGTGTCACGCACACTCGACGAACTGATCCCGATCCTCATTGCCGCGCCCGCGACGCCCACCGCGAGAGGTAAATGGCTCGCGCGTTTGTTCGAGGCGATTCAGGAGGATGGCGTCGACTACCTGTCGCCGCTGGAAGAACGTTGGGGCGAAATTGCCCAATATCCCGAGTGGATGGAAAAATATGCAAACCTGCTGATCGAAACGGTGCGTCTGGCTTGGACCGACCATGCAACCTTCACCCACGTCACCGGCGCATCCATCTGCTTGTCCTGCCTGCTCGAACTCGGTCGCTACAATGAACTTCAGGAACTCCTCGCCATGCGTCGGGTCAAATTCTGGCCGTGGCATCGGTTCGGTGCGGAAGCTCTGCTTCGTCAGGGGTTATGGGAGAGCGCGATTGCGTATGCGGAAGAGACTCGAAGCAAAACAAATGCGAATTTCTACGAGCGTGCGGTTGATCGGTTTTGTGAAGCCGTACTGATCAAACAGGGGCGTTCGGACGACGCCTATCGGCGTTACGGTCTGCAAGCCGCCCAAGGGATTACGAACCTTGCGGTCTACCGCTCGTTGATCCGTCAGTATCCTGACCGTGACCGGCGCCAGATGCTGTTGGATCTTATGGTTTCCCGTGGCGACAAGGCGAAATGGTTCGCCGCGGCAAAGGATGCGGGGTTTTTCGACATCGCCATCGATTGCGCAGCGACGTCCGGTACCGACCCATCGACGCTGGTACGCGCCGCTCGGGATTTTCAGGACAAGGAGCCGAAATTTGCTGCGGTGGTGGCTTTGTTCGCTCTGTCCAGTTTGCTCTCCGGCGGTGGATATGATCCGGCCCCGACCGATGCAGCGGACGCGGTGAAATATCTGTAAGCGTCCGGTCTCGGTCGTGTAGCGATCTGATCTCAAGCGGTTTAGCTGGACTCCTTCTGGAGGCTCATAAGGAGGCGGCTGGTGGAGGGAGAGATTGTTGCGCGGGTCGAGCGGCGCCGGATGTGGTCTGCGGCTGAGAAGGCTGCGTTGTTGGCGGAGGTCGAAGCGGAGGGTGGCCGGGTATCGGTTGTGGCGAAGCGTCACCGGATATCGGACAGCCTGCTCTACAACTGGCGCTCAGCATGCAAGGCGGCGGATGAGCGCGGGTCGCAGCACTTGGTATCAGGCGGGTGCGCGTCGTTCGTGCAGCTTGGTGTGATAGGGCCGGCCCGGAACGAGGTGCCTCAGGCTGCGGCACTGCCGCAACCTGAAGCGATCGAGCCGCCCAACGGCCGCGGTGCGGGTCTGACGCTGGCCGAACGTGTCGGGGTGATCGAGATCGATCTACCGGATGGTGTCCGGATCCGGCTCGATGGTGGCGTGAGCGAGAAAGCGCTGCGGCGCGTTCTGTTTGCGGTGCGCGAGGTCCGATGATCAGCCTCGCTCCCGGCACGAAGGTGTTTCTGGCGTGCCAGCCGATCGATCTGCGCGCGGGCTTCGATGGTCTGGCATCACGCGTGCAGCAGATCATCGGGGCCGACCCCTTCATATGTGTCGGGCTTAATTATGTGGCGGCCTCGCGATGAGTGGCTGATTTCTGCGCCCCAGATCAATCTGGCCGCCACATAATCTAGATGGCTTCCAGCAATTGCAGCACGGCGTCCTTTGGCTGGAACCGGGCTGGCTGCTTGCCCGCGACACCCGCTTTGTCGAGGCCGCGCCGCATCATCTCGACGTCGGCGGCTGCGTAGCGGTGCGTTGTGGCCACCTGAGAATGGCCAAGCCAGGCCTGGATGGTCAGCAGATCAACACCTGATTGCAGCAGCGTCATGGCAAGCGTATGTCGCAGGACGTGCGGCGACACGGACTTCCTTGCCAGCTCCGGCGTATCGGTGGTGGCCGTGGCGACGGCTCGCCGGACGATGTGTGTCGCCCCGAAGCGCGTGAGACGCTCGCCGTGCGTGCCGACGAAGAGCGGGCGCTCGTCCATTGCTCCGAGCCCTCGTTCGTGCATCAGCATCTTCAGCGATTTGGCCAAGTCCGGCGAAATCGGCACGATCCGTTCCTTGCGTCCTTTGCCGCGCAGCAACACCTGAGGCCGTGCCCGATCGAATCGAAGATCACACGCGTTAACACCGAGTGCCTCGGAAACACGCGCGCCGGTGTGCCCAAGGAAAAGCAGCAACGTTCGATCCCGACGTCCGCGCGCAGTTTGCTGATCTGGCGCATCAAGAAGAGCGTCAAACTCTTGTCGCGCAAGATGATGCGTCACCTCGGTATGCGACCTTTTGAGCGGGATCGCGAGCACACGTTGCGCGACGCCGAGTGAGGCTGGATCGTTGGCGGCCACATGATGGAAAAACGACCGGATTGCCGCTAGTCGCGCATTGCGTGTTTGGACGGTATTCTTCCGCTTTTGTTCGAGATCGTCCAGAAATGCGAGGATAAGGTCGCGGTCGAGGTCGGGGATCGTCAATTCGCAAGGCTTCCGCTTTGTGCGCTCGGCAGCGAACCGTATCAACATCCGCAGTGCGTCTCGATAACTAGCGAGGGTCGAAGGGGTCGCATTGCGCTGCTTCGTCATTCGATGGTGAAAGAAGGTTTCAAGTAGCAGCGGAAAGGAGGGGCATACGCTCATACGACACCTCCATCGACGAACGCCCGCTCGGCCGCCATGCCGAGTAGATCTGCCGTCGCCGTGATGTAATAGGCGGTATCGCTATAGCGGGCGTGTCCGAGATAGGTCGCCAGGATGGGCAGAAGCGCCTGCACGTCGGCGTTCTCACCATGCCAGACGGCAAGGCGGGTGACAGCAAATCGGTGTCGGAGATCGTGCGGCCGCAAGCTTTTGCCTTTATCGAGCCCCGCAATTCGGCAGGCGGCGGTGAATGCTTGCTGCAACCCCGTGGGCGACAGGCGATTGCCACGCGAACTCAGGAAAAATGCCGCTTCCTTCGGTAATGGAAAGAGCGAATCCCGCTGCCGAACGTAGTCGCGTAGTGCCATCAGCGTCGTCGGATGGATCGGAACCAGTCGATCCTTGCGGAACTTGGTCTTCCTGATGTGCAAGACGCCATCTGTGAGGTCGACATCGGCGCGATCGAGGCGGAGGACTTCGCCCGATCGCAGTCCGGTGCTGGCTAGCAGCCCGACCAGCGGCGTCAACACCATGGCTCGTGCTGGATAGCCTGGTGAGATGCCGCGGCATGCCGACAGGAGCGACAGGAGTTCATCCTCACTCAGGATGCGTGGTGGCGGAATCGCACGTGATCGAGGCAGCACCTTAGGATCGAGCGCCTCGGTCAGCGGATCGTAGACAGCGAGATACGCAGCAAAGCCGCGCGTAACACTGTAACGAATGACGCGGCCATTGGCTGCTCTGCCCCAGGAAAGGACGAAGTTGAGTGCCATCTCCTGCGTCAGCGGGCCGTCAATCTGTTCGGCATCGACGTAGCGGACAAGCGCACGCAAGATGGAGGCTTGCTTTTGGAACGAATAGCCGAGCGATCGGCGAAGGGCGATATAGTTTTCGACCCGGCCGGTGAGCGTCTTGGCGAATCTGCTCATGGCGCGCTTCCCGGGAACGGGAGGGCAACGTCAGCGAGTTGCGTCACCGCCACCTTCACATAGATCGCGGTCGTATCGATACTCCGATGGCCCAGCAGGTCCGCGACCTCGTTGATCGGGCGCCGTTGGCTGACGAGCTGCGTAGCCAGGCTATGACGCACTAGGTGGGCGCCAGCGACGCGTGGAAGCTGAAGGCCGCCACGCTCGAGAGTAGATCGGACTATTCTGGAAATGACGCCGCTGTTGTCGATGGGTCGGACAGGCGGAATATGCTGTAGGAATACACGTGGACTGTCGCTCTTGGGCCTGGCATGCAGCACATAATTTGCGAGCGCTTCGCCTGCTTCCTGGAGCAGGGGCACGACGCGGTCACGCTTCGCCTTGGTCCGGCGCACGACTACCTCGGCCTTGCGCCAATGGATATCCTCGAGCTCAAGCGCTCTAAGCTCCTTATTGCGCAATCCAGTGGTGGCGACGAGCAGCAGAATGGCGCGGTCACGTACATCCACCGGGGTTGCTGCATCGATCGCGTCGATCACGCGCCTGATGTCTTCCCAGGCCAAGTGGGGTGGCAGGTGGGCCAACTGATAGCAGGGCGTACGCGGGACAAATCGGGCAAGATCCTGACCATTGAGGTCGGACCAATGCAAAAAGCGAAGGAAGACGCGTACGTAAGATGTGGTCGCCGATCGTGTATAAGGGTTGGAGGATAATGCCAGAAGGTGCTCGACAACGGCCAGCACATGCTCACTCGTCATCATAGCCAGTGGCTGTCCTGGGACGTGTACGTCGTGCCAGGCAAGAACTCGACGAGCAGCGAGCAGCCGTCCTTCACAAGTCTTCGGCTCAAGACCGCGGATGCGTCGCAGATGATCGAGATAGGCGTTGAGCAGCGGCTGATGCGGATCTGGTTCCACGCTCGGGATTGAAAAGCGCTCAGGCGCAACCCGGCGCGCGAGCTCAATGGCCGCTCGTACGGATAGGCGAGGCGTCTCTGACGAATACTCACCAATAAACCTGTCGATGACGGTCTGCTCGATTAGCGTAGCCCGAGCGGCGCGCGACAAATGATCGCTGAACTTTCCCAGACGGCTGAGATAAACCCTGGCCGATCCTCGCTTATAGCCGTGTTCGGAAAGATAGGCCGAAATGCGATCCATCTCATCGCCCAGCCCACCACTACGAAGACGTCGAAGCACACGCGGATACTTGTAATATAGCTCCAACATAGCTCTCTCTCCATGTGGACAATCCAGGAAAACCCTGGGTCCGTTGGAGAAAGTGACGGCTAAATTATGTGGCGGCCAGATTGATCCGGGGCGCAGAAATCAGCCACTCATCGCGAGGCCGCCACATAATTAAGCCCGACACATATGAAGGGATATGTGGCGTGCCACATATCCATTCAGCAGTCATTTTTTCCTCTTCCGTGGCAAGCGCGGTGATTATTTGAAGGGGCTGCACTGGGACGGCAGCGGCCTTTGCTTATTTGCCAAGCGCCTCGAGCGCAGCAAATTCGTTTGGCCCCCGATTGTCGAGGGGTCGACGACGCTGACGCCGGCGCAGTTGGCCCTCTTGGTTGAGGCGATGGATTGGCGCCGGACGATAGCACCACCCGCACCGCCCCGACCAATGCTGGTCTGAACGGGCTGCGATTCGGAATCGATTCTGGTGGTGACGATCGGGGCTTGGTAGGGTTTTGGCATGTCGCTCGCCAGCGCCGCTCTGCCCGCCGATCCTGATGCGCTCCGCGCTTTTGCGCTGGCTTGCCAGCAGGAATTGACAGCGGCCTCCACCGAATTGCATGCGGCGAAGATCGGGCTGCAGCTTCGGGTGCTGGAGATCGAGAAGCTGAAGGTGGAGATCGCGCGGCTGCGGCGGATGGCGTTCGGTCGTTCGTCCGAACAGCTCGACCGGCAGATCGGTCAGCTCGAATTGCAACTCGAGGAGTTGGAGACGGGTGCTGCCGAGGCGACCGGTGGCGATGATGCTGCGGAGCCCGATGTCGCGGAGGAATCCGCGCCGATCAAACGAGCCCGCAAGCCCAAACGTGCGCCGCTGCCTGACCATCTCCCGCGCGAGACGGTCGTACATGAGCCGGCACATGATGCAGGTTGCACCTGCACCGCTTGCGGTGCGGCGATGGGCAAGCTCGGCGAGGATGTCACAGAAGTTCTCGACTACATTCCCGGCCGGTTCCAGGTGATCCGACATGTCCGGCCGAAATACGCCTGCACGCGGTGCGATGCGATCAGCCAGGCACCGGTGCCCAACCTGCCGATCCTGCGCGGGCGTGCGACACCCTCGCTGCTCGCGATGATCGTGGTATCGAAGTATATCGATCACCTGCCGCTGTATCGCCAGAGCGAGATCTATGCGCGCGAGGGCGTCGACCTGTCCCGCTCGACCCTCGCCGATTACGTCGGCAAAGCCGCCTGGTTGCTGACGCCGATCGCCAAGGCGATCCGTGCCCATGTGTTCGCCGCCGAGAAGATTCATGGTGACGATACCCCGGTTGCGGTGCTGGCCCCTGGCCTCGGCCGGACCCGAACCGGCCGATTATGTTGGGGTGGACGGCCCAACGGCATCGAATGTGCCAATATAGGGTCGATCAACCAACCCAATGAAAGGGCCGCCCAATGGAATTTAAACGCATTTCGATCGACACGTCCAAGCATGTTTTTACGATCCACGGGGTCGATGACCAGGAGCGCCCGGTACTGCGGCGCGAGATCAGGCGGGCTCAGGTCGAACCGTTCTTCGCCAAACTGGCACCGACGGAGGTGGTTCTCGAAGCTTGCGCTGGCTCGCACCATTGGGGGCGAGTGCTCGGTGCTATGGGCCACCGGGTGAGGTTGATCCCACCGCA
>NZ_JAIMBY010000003.1 GCF_026191915.1 Acidiphilium sp. PA | reverse complement strand
GAAGCTCGGCGATCCCCAGCCGCTTCTCGACCTCGCGCAATGTCAGCAGACCGCCGTCCGAGGACAGCAACTCGCCGTCGAAGCGGGCCACCACCGGCTTGCCGGCGACAGGTGACAGACCGGGGAGGCATGGGGTAATTTCAACCGTGGCGGGCATCGCGTTCCGTGCTGATGAAGATTTGGCGTCGACACCCAATTCTTACATCGAATCAACGGTTTACACTATGTCCGCCAACCCTCATGCATAATGCAGGTTAGTGGGACACTAATCAATATTGGCACTATCGAAGGCGTTACAATTCGAGGCGGTTCTCTAACGAATGATGGAACGATCGCCCGGGTCTCATTACCCTCGGGTGGTACGTTCACAAATGCTGGATATATCACCCCACCTATCGGCCTTAATGGAGCGGTGCTATTCGGGGTCGGCCCATCAATGCTGATTGTCGACCCCGGCGCGCGCTTCTCCGGTGGAGTGTATGCAACCGGGCAGCCGAAACATCAGACAATTGAATTGGCAACCGGCATTGAACCCGGGACTCTATCCGGCATCGGAACTCAATTCACCGGCTTTGGCGACATCATTTTCGACCCAGGCGCATCCTGGACAATCGAAGGCAGCACCGCCGGCCTGGCCGGCAGTCAGACCATTTCCGGCTTCACCCCCAACGACTCCATCGTTCTCGATAACTTCCTTTCCGCGACCGACAGCTTCGTCACCGGTACCGGCCTCGAACTTACCAGCGGCTCAAGCACGATCAGCCTCGACCTGACCGGCACCTTCACGACGGCTTCATTCACCGTCACCGACTCCGCCAGCAACACGACAATCGCTCTCGCGAACACCCCACCCTGCTTCGTCGCGGGAACCCGCATCCTCACCACGCGCGGTGAAATCGCGGTCGAATCATTGCGCCACGGTGATGTCGCCATTCTCCACGATCAGACGACCGCACCAATCACGTGGATTGGCCACCGCTCCATCGATCTTGCGAGGCACAACAAGCCCGAGACCGTCCAGCCGATTCTTATCGAAGCCGGCGCACTCGCCGACGGGATACCCCACCGCAACCTGCTCGTCTCCCCCGACCACGCCATTTTTCTCAACGGGCATCTGATCCCAGCAAAAATCCTGCTCAACGGTCATTCGATCCGCCAACTCGCCCATCGCAGCGTGACCTATTATCACGTTGAACTTGCGCATCACGCCGTCCTGCTCGCGGAAGGCTGTCCGGCTGAATCCTATCTGGAAACCGGCAATCGTGGTGCCTTTGTGAATGGCGAAACCACGCTCATCCTCCACCCCGATTTCGCGCAACGGAAGCGCGAAACACAAGGCTGCGCGCCCTTCGCCGAATTCGGCACCATCGTAGAAGCCGTTCGCGCCGAAATCCTTGCCAGACTGTCGCTGCGGACCACCGAGGACCCCGAACTCCGCATCAAATTCAAAGATGGCGATGCTGTCGTCGAGTCACGCAGCACAATCCCTGGTCACATTGCACCAGACCCGCGCGACCGTCGCCTCCTCGGCGTCAAAATCAGGGAAATCACGATCGACGATGCCACCGTTCCGCTTGATCACCCAGATCTCACCAACGGGTGGCACACCCAGGAGTCGGACGGACGATGGACCAACGGCCGAGCCATTATCCCGGCCTCAATCCTGAAAGGTTCGCGTTCGGTCTCTCTCGCAGTCGCCTCAACGCTGACCTATCCACTGGAACGTGGCGACGAAATGGAGCGTGAGCTGCGACAAGCCTGACGACGCTAACGATCAGGCCAAGGCTGACCCGATCGGGTCTGTGAGTCGCGCGATAGACGGGCTGCAATCTGGAGGATCGCTCAAGGATTGCAGCCGGCTTGGCCGCCCCCCCTCCCTCATGGTCAAATCAGTCTTCCCATCCGCAACCCTGCGTCTTCGCTGAATGGGACCACCACTCGTCCCCTTGCGACCAAGAATGATAGCTGGAACACGGCCTGCATCATGAGCGGAGCGGCTGGGTATCGGCGGTATTCATGAAATATCCACGCGGAGAGGCAAGTATAAGAAGGACTTCTTTTTTGTAAAAAAGAAGCAAAAAACTTTTTGACTCTGGGGCACGGGCGTTTTCATCGGCTCGGGCCCAAATTAACAAAGTTTTTTTTGCTTCTTTTTTGTTCACAAAAAAGAAGACTCCCTCCCCGTCAAACCTTGCCTTGACAGCTCCGCCCCACCCCGATATTTCCTCATTTCGATAATCATGGAAACGTCAAACCAACCCGACCCCCATTGGATGGTCACCGCCCTTGCCGCTCTGGCGCATGAGCACCGTCTCGCCGCCTATCGCCTGCTGGTCGAAGCCGGTCCGCCCGGCGTGGCTGCGGGGGAGATTGCCGCGCGGCTCGGGCTTGTGCCTTCGTCGCTCACTTTTCATATCCAGGCTTTGCTTCGCGCGGGGTTGGTTACCCAGCGCCGTGCGAGCCGCCATGTGATTTATGCAGCCGATTTTGCTGCAATGAACGGCTTCATCGGCTTTCTGATGCAAAACTGCTGCGGCCAGGGCGTGGTGGCATGCGCTCCGTGTGCGCCAGTCCAAACCGATTTCAATCAGGCGCAAACGGCATGAACGTCACCATCTATCACAATCCGGCCTGTGGTACCTCGCGCAACGTGCTCGATTTGATCCGCGCGGCGGGGATCGAACCGACCGTCATCGAATATCTGAAAACGCCGCCCAGCCGCGCGGAACTGACCGGCCTGATAGCCCGCATGGGCATTCCGGTCCGGGCCTTGCTACGTGAAAAGGGCACGCCTTACGCCGAGCTTGGCCTGGATGATGAAAACCTGTCCGATGATGTGTTGTTGGATGCCATGATGGCACATCCCATTCTGATCAACCGGCCCATCGTGGTTACCGCCGAAGCCGTAAGACTCTGCCGCCCCTCCGAAACAGTAAAAACCCTCCTAACCTAAACCAATAGAAGTTCTTTGCTTCTTTCTTACAAGAAAGAAGCCTTCTTTACTTCACGTTCCCCATGATTGCTCTCGCGATCTTTATCGCCACACTGACCCTGGTCATCTGGCAACCCCGTGGCCTCGGCATCGGCTGGAGTGCGATGGCCGGCGCCGTGGTCGATCTGGCGTTCGGCATCATTCACTGGCGCAACATTCCTACGGTCTGGCATATCGTCTGGAATGCGACGTTCACCTTCATTGCCCTGATCATCATTTCGCTTCTGCTCGATGAAGCCGGGCTGTTCCGTTGGGCTGCGCTGCATGTGGCACGCTGGGGCCGCGGGCGGGGGCATATTCTGCTGCCGTTGATCGTGCTGCTGGGCGCCGGTATCGCCGCGATCTTCGCCAACGACGGTGCCGCATTGTTGCTTACCCCGATCGTGATGGCGATTCTGCTGAGTCTTGCGTTTCCGCCGGCCGCCGCCCTCGCCTTTATCATCGCGACCGGCTTTGTTGCCGATACGACCAGCCTGCCGCTGGTGATTTCCAATCTGGTCAACATCGTCAGCGCCAATGTGTTTCACATCGGGTTCGACCGGTACGCCTTGGTGATGATCCCGGTCGACATAATCGCGCTGCTCGCCACGCTCGCGGTGCTCGGCCTGCTCTACCGCCGCACCGTCGATCGAGACTACGCGGTTGCGGCGCTGGACATGCCCAAGACGGCGATCCGCGACGCGTTGGTGTTCCGTGCCGCCTGGCCGATTCTGCTGATACTGCTGGCGGCCTATTTCATTACCGCACCGCTCGGTATTCCGGTCTCCTTCGTTACCATCATCGCCGCCCTGCTGCTGCTTGCCATCGCGGCGCGCCTGTTCACCCCCGGCCGGCCGATCATTGACATTCGTCGCATTCTGCAAGGCGCGCCCTGGCAAGTCGTCATTTTCAGCCTCGGGATGTATCTGGTGGTCTACGGGCTGCGCAACGCCGGTCTGACCGACCACATTGCCGCCGCCCTCCAATTGTTCGCCGCCCACGGCATCTGGACCGCCGCGCTCGGCACCGGCATTCTCGCCGCAGTTCTGTCATCGATCATGAACAATATGCCGAGCGTTCTGGTTGGCGCCCTCGCCATCGAACATCTGCCGAACGTTGCGCCGCCGATCCATGATGCCATGGTCTACGCGAATATCATCGGCTGCGACCTGGGGCCGAAATTCACCCCGATCGGCAGCCTCGCCACGCTGCTCTGGCTCCACGTGCTGGCGCAAAAGGGCACGACGATCAGCTGGGGCCAATACATGAAAATCGGCCTGCTGATCACCCCGCCGGTCCTGATTGCGACCCTTGCAGCCCTTGCCGTGTGGCTGCCGATCGTGGGATCGACCGCCCATGGATGACATGCCCGCTTTGCAGCCTGACCTGCTTGCTCCGCCAGACCTTGTTCGCCTGGAACCCACCACACGCGCGACCCATAAACCGCGCGTTCTGCTGCTTTACGGTTCGCTGCGGACCCGCTCCTATTCGCGTCTGCTGACGGAGGAAGCGGCCCGGCTGCTCGATCTGATGGGGGCGGAAACCCGCATCTTCGACCCGCGCGATCTGCCGATCACCAACACTACCACGGCGGATCATCCGAAGGTCGCGGAATTGCGCGATCTGTCGATCTGGTCGGAGGCGCAGGTCTGGTGCAGCCCGGAATTGCACGGTGCGATTACCGGTGTCATTAAAAACCAGATCGATTGGATTCCGCTCGAACTCGGCGCCGTCCGCCCGACCCAGGGCCGGGTGCTTGCGGTCATGCAGGTTTCCGGTGGCTCTCAGAGTTTCAATGCGGTCAATACTCTGCGCCTGCTCGGGCGGTGGATGCGCATGGTCACCATTCCCAACCAATCGAGCGTCGCCAAGGCCTACGAACAATTCGACGACGCCGGCCGTATGCTCGCCTCGCCCTATTACGACCGGTTGGTCGACGTGATGGAAGAACTGATCCGCTTTACCCTGCTGCTGCGCGACCGCGCCCCCTATCTGGTGGATCGCTACAGCGAACGCAGACAAGCGAGCCACGATACTTCCCGCCTCTGATCCGCCGCCGGCGGTTGAGAGAGGATCAGTTTTGCGCGGCCAGCACTGCCGAAAACCGCGCGGCCTTTGCCGCAACCTGGGTTGGCGTGTCGCCACGCTGATACAACGACCCGCCGATGCCGAACCCGGCCGCACCGGCCGCGCGCCAGGGCGCCATGTTATCCGGTGCGATCCCGCCCACCGGCAGCACCATCGTGCCCGCAGGCAGCACCGCGCGGATCGCCCGCAGCATCGCCGGGCTGCCAGCCTCGGCGGGAAACAGCTTCAGCGCATCCGCCCCCGCCGCCAGCAGCGCAAACGCTTCGGCCGGTGTGAAAAACCCTGGTGCGGCCTGAAGATCCTGTGCCTTTGCCGCCGCCACGATCGCTGGATCGGCGTGCGGCGTGATGATAATCCGCCCACCTGCATCGGCCACCGCGGTGACATCTGCTGGCGTCATCACCGTCCCCGCGCCGATCAGTGTCGTCGCGCCGAACCGCCGTGCGAGGCGGGAGATACTTTCCAACGGATCGGGCGAGTTCAGCGGGACCTCGATCACCCGTACCCCCGCGGCGACCAGCACATCGCCGATCGCCTCGACCTCGTCCGGCGTCACGCCACGCAAAATGGCGATCAAGGGCGATGCAGCGAGGCATGATTTCAGGTCCATGTTGCGCGTGCTCCCAATCGTGCCAGCCCGGTGGCACCGGCCGCCTCATCCACTGCAATCGCCACACCGCCGCGTGAAGCGATCGCCGTTACATACAGCGCCGCCAGCGCGCTCGCACCGACCACGGCCACCGGCGTGGCGACGCTATCGAGCGCCGCGTTCAACTCATGACCGATCATCAACCCGGACAGATAGGCATAAGCCGCCGCCTCGGTCATGCCCTGGCGCAGCACCTGGGTACGCACGCCGAACGCATGGTGCAGCAACCCGCCCGTATCCGCAGCGCGCGCCACGCCGGCGGTGAATGCTGCCGGGTCGATCGGCCCGGCCACGGTGGTGCGCGCCAGGATCGTATGCTGCGCCAGGGCCGCGAACATTTCACCGGTCATATAGGTGCTGAACCGCTCGATCCGCCCGGCCGACACCGCGGCCCATTTCGAATGGGTACCGGGCAGGCAGATCCTGCGCGTCGCCCCGTCGCTTGCGGCGGCACCGAGAATCTGGGTCTCCTCGCCGCGCATGATGTCGGCGATGCCGTTTTCATCGATCGTGGCGAGACCGGGAACGATCCGAACCGCCGCGCCCGCGAAGGCAACCGGGGTCAGTCGCGCCGCGATCTCATCGATCCCGGCCGGGCAGGACAGATAGGCGACTTCGTGCCAGCCTTGCCGGCTGCCGATCATGCCGCATAACAGGATATGGCGTTCGCCGTCCGCCAGCCAGTCTCCCACAATGTCGCGCAGCACCGGCTCGAACTGACGGTCTGTTATCGTCATGATACCCTGCGGCGACGCGCGCCGGTCGAGCACCGAACCCTCCTGGTCCAGCCGCCATGCGCGCAGCGATGTGGTGCCCCAATCGACGCCGATCATTGCGCCGTGCCGGCCGGCTCAGACCGCTCCGGCATCGACGTAGAAATTATGCGCCGTGATCAACCGGCTGTCGTCCGCGGCGAGCCACAGCGCCATCCGGGCGCAATCGGCCGGTGCCAGCTTCTCCTTCAGACATTGGCGCTTAAGCAGATCGGCTTCACCCTCCGGCGTCAGCCATTTCTCGATCTGGCGTTTTGTCATGATCCAGCCTGGTAAGATGCAATTCGCGCGAATGCCGTCGGGTCCGTAGTCGCGTGCGAGGCTGCGGGTGAGCGCCTCGATGCCCGCTTTCGCCGTCACATAGGCCGGCATGCCGCCCTGGCTCAGATGCCAGCTGGTCGACCCGAAATTCACGATCGCGCCGCCACCCGCGGCCTGCATCATCGGAATGATCGCCTGGGCGGCGAAAAACTGGTGCCGCAGATTAACCGCCAGCCGTTCGTCCCAGTATTCCGGCGTCACGTCCATCGTATCGTGGCGTTCGTCATGCGCGGCATTATTCACTAACACGGTGAAATCGCCGACCGCATCGCGACCTTTGGCGATCGCCGCCTTGAGGGCGGCAATGTCGCGCAGATCGCATTGAATGAACATGGGCGCCGGGTGATCGCCCGCGACATCCCGTACCACCGCCTCGCCGCCCGACTGATCGATATCGACGAATACGACTTTGCAGTGCTGCTCGACGAAATGCCGGACCAGAGAAGCGCCGATACCGCCGCCGCCGCCGGTGATGAACACGGCGCGGCCGCGCAGGCTGGGATAAATCGCGTTCTGAATTTCCGTCATGTCACTCTCACTGTGCTGCCGCGCGCATCGCGCGATATTCCCGCCGGACGATGTCGAGCAAGGCCTCGACCGAGGTGTCCCTGGCATTTCCCTCGAAGGTCACGGTACCGCGCTGCATCATCATGATACGATCCGCGATTTCCAAGGTCTGAGCATAATTGTGCATGATCATGATGATCGAAATATCGCCGCGCGCCTGCTGGCGCTGGATCAGGTCGATGATCAAGCCTGCTTCGCGTGCGCCCATCGCCGCTAACGGCTCGTCGAGCAGGAGTATTTTCGCGTTGGAGTACACCGCCCGCGCAATCGCGATTGCCTGGCGCTGTCCGCCCGACAGCATCGCCACCTCGTCATCGACCGATGGCACCTGCACCCCGATATCATCGAGCGCCGCCGCCGCGCGTTTGCGCATCGCCCCATGATCGAGCATGCCGAACCGGTTGCGCAGTTCACGGTTCAAAAACATGTTGTGATAGATCGGCAGCGTATTGACCAGCGCCAGGTCCTGGTAGACGCACTCGATCCCCAGGCTGCGCGCATGATCCACCGACGTCAGCGTGACCGCCTCGCCGTTGATGAACATCTGCCCCGAAGTCGGCTTGTGATATCCGGTGATGATCTTCATCAGCGTCGATTTGCCGGCGCCGTTGTCACCCAGAATGCCGAGCACCTCACCCTTGTTCACGTGGAGCGAGATTCCAGACAATGCTGATATGTTGCCGAAGCTCTTGGTGATATCGGTCGCCCGCAGCGACTCCGTGCTCATGACCTTCCCCCGCGGTTCAGCCGCCCGACGTGAATGTTCGCAATCATCGCGATCAGGATGGCGGCGCCGATAATCATGTCGAATGTGAAAGCATTGATGCCCTGCAAGGTGAACCCATCCTGCAACACCCCCAGCACCGTAGCGCCGATCAACCCGCCGATGATGGTGCCCGATCCGCCCGCAAGCGACGTTCCGCCGATCACGCCCGAAGCCACCGCAAGGAACATGATGTTGGTGCCGCCGGCCAGCGGATCGGTCGAGCCGATCCGGAAGGCTTCGAGAATACCCGTGATGCCGCCGAGCATGCTGGTCAACATGAAATTGCCGATCTTGATTCGCGCAGCATTGATCCCGGCCTCGGTCGCCCCGGTCAGATTGCCGCCCACCGCAATCGTATGCAGGCCCCACCGGCGATGGCGCAGCACCACGTGCATGATGACCACGATCAGAACTGCCCAGAGAAATTCGTTATATCCTGCAGCACCAAAAATATTGGCCATGGTTTGGCCGCCCGGCGTGTTGATCGGATATCCTTTCGAGACCGTCAGGGTAAACCCGTTGATCAGAAACAGCGTGCCGAGTGTCGTGACGAAACTTGGCACTTTCAGCAGCACCGTAATCGCGCCGTTGATCAGACCCACCAAAGCCGAGACGATCATCGCGAACACGAAGCCCACGAACATGCCTAGACCTGCATGATCGGTGAATGCCATGATGAACGGCGCCAGCGCGAAAATCTGCCCGACCGAAAGATCGATTTCGCCGCAGATCAACAGCATGATCTCGCCACACGCAATGATCGCCGACGGCGCAATGAACTGCGACAAGGTCTGCAGGTTCGGCCCGGTCAGGAAATTGGCGTTGACGACCGAGAAGTAGATAACCAGCACCAGCGCGACCACGATGATGCTGGCCTCACGCAAAGCCAGCAGCTTGGTGCCGCGTTGCCGGAACGTTAGTGTAGTCGCACTCATGACAACTCCTGACCGATGCGGGGTTAGGCGGTGTGGGAAGAAGGCCAGAGGGCTCTGCCCTCTGGCCCCCCGTGAAAGGCGGAGCCTTTAAAGTCCATTCGTTTCAGGCAAGGGAAGGGCGACCCGGGCCAGATCAGCGGAACCGGCGAGGGAGAGAGCCCCTCGCCTTCCTTCCTCAGCCGGCAATCGCGCCGCTTCGCGGCACGATTGCGGGTTTCGACGAATTACCCTCGTAGCGTGTTTTGGTATCGAGATACGGCTTGACCGAGCTCTTATCGATGAACTTAAGCCCGGTATTCACATCGGCCGGCCCGACCAGCCCGCCCGACGCCTTATACATGAACATTTCCATCACGGTATAAAAACCCTGAAGGTAGGGCTGCTGATCGATCGTGAAATCGAGATGGCCCTCGTTGATCAGATCGAGCGTTTTGGGCAGCAGATCGAACCCGCCGCCATGCACGCCCTTCTTGGCCAGACCGAACTGCTGCATCACTTCACCCACGCCCTGGGTACTGCCCGCATCGACCGCGAACATGCCTTTGACGGATTGATGCCCCAGGTAATACGCCTTGATCTTGGTCAATTCCTCGTTGACCGTCGGCCCGGTGGTGATTTCCTGGTAGGTGATGCCCTTGCCGAGCTTCTTGATCGCGGCGGCCGCACCGTCGATGCGCGGCTGGATGTTCAACTGCCCCGGCGTTGCTATGAACAGCGCGACATCGCCCGATCCGACCAGCTTGACGATTTTTTCGCCCATCTGATAGCCGGATTTGAACAGATCCTGGCCGATATAGGCGAGGCGCTTGTTGCCGGATGTCGCCGGCGCATCGGCATTGTAGGCAAACACCGGAATGCCTGCTGCCAGGGCCTTGTTGGTCGGCGCGTTGAATGCCGTCGGGTCGACGATCGGCACTGCAATCGCATCCGCCTTGCTGGCAATCGCGACATTCATCGCATTCACCATGTGCGATACGTTCGAGGTCTGCGAGCCGGTCCACTGATATTCGCAGCCGAGCAGCGCACAGGCATCATGAATGCCATATTGCGTCGGCACGAAAAACGGATTGGTCGTGACGTGGTTGACAAAGACGAATTTCCAGCGCGGGTGCGCCGGGAACGGTGCCGCCGTTGCCGCCTGGGCACCGCGCGTACCGGCTGCGATCAGCGCGGCCGCACCGGCGATCGAAACGCCGTTCATCACGGCGCGGCGTGGCAAGTGGCGCGCGGCGCGTGCGGCGGCCTGTTCGTCGATTTGATCGGTCATGGTTCCCCCTTTGTGAAGTCGGTCTTGGCCTGGGCGGTTATGTAGCTTGGACGTCTTTTAACGATTTCGTCCATACCGCGTCGTCAGCGCCATGGCAATTCCTGGACAGCAGTTTCACAGGACAGAACTTGGGGAGTCGAGAATTGCCTTATCGGGCCCCGGGGCGCGCCAGGACAGACAGTAAATCGGTCTTGACCGCTGGCGTCGTTGCAACATCCCACCCCGCCTCGGGCTCTACGCCATGCTGTCAAGCGGCCGCAGCGACACCACACAATGTGACTGAACTGCGAATGTCGGGCGCAGGGAAAGACAGCACTTCTTTTTTGGAAAAAAAGAAGCAAAAAACTTTTTTGAATCTGGGGCTTGGGCGGTTTCGCCCGCGCGATTCACGCGGTCGGCGCGCCTGCCTGCTGCATCGCCGCAAATCCACCCTCGATTACGCAGGTGATAGTGCGATACCCCAGCGCCATCAGCGTCTGAGCCGCCAGCGTCGCACGCATCCCGACCGCACAAAACACCACCAGATGCCGCGCCGCCACCAGCGCCTCATCACGATCCGGATTCTGCGGATCGGCACGCTGCCCGATCGATCCGCGCGGCACATGCAACGCCCCCAGGATCGTCCCGGTCTGCGCCAACTCGCCGGCCTCACGCACATCGATGAACAAAACCCCCGGTTGCCCGATCAACGGCACCGCCTCCGCCGGTGAAACCATGCGTGGCGCTGCCAATGGATGCGGGCCGGAGTCAGTCATGATCAATCAGTCCATGCTGGTGGTTCAGGTGAGTTAAAAGAAAAGGTCTTCTTTTTTGTGAACAAAAAAGAAGCAAAAAAAACTTCGTTAATTTGGGCTCGTGCCGCTTCACACGCCCGTGCCCCAGGGTCAGAAAGTTTTTTGCTTCTTTTTTACAAAAAAGAAGTCTACCTTCTCGTCAATTTCAGTTGTTCAAAGCGATGATCTCGCGCAACTGCGGGTAAATGTCGTTTGCCCAGCGCGAGCCGCTGAACACGCCGTAATGACCCACGCCCAACTGCAAATGATTACGCTTGCGCGCCGTCTTCAGGCCTGAACACAGATCGAGCGCCGCGACCGACTGGCCGGGTGGGCAGATATCATCGCGCTCACCTTCGACCGTGAACAAAAACGTCTTGCGGATTGCTTCCGGCTTTACCGTCTGGCCGCGCCAGATCAGGCTGCCGGTCGGCAGGTCATGCCGCTGGAACACCCGCTCGACGGTTTCCAGATAGAACTCGGCGGTCAGATCCATGACCGACTGATACTCGTCATAAAACTTCCGATGCGCCGTCTCGCTCACGCCATCCTCGGTCACGATCGAGCGGAACTGACGCAGATGCGCCCCGATGTGCCGGTCCAGATTCATCGACACGAACGAGGCCAATTGCATGAAGCCCGGATAGACCGCACGCCCCGCCCCCGCATAACGCGCCGGCACGGTGGCGATCAGATTTTTGCGGAACCATGCAATATCACGCGTCTTGGCCAGCGCATTCACCTTCGATGGATTGCGCCGGGTATCGATCGGGCCGCCCATCAGTGTCATGGTGCGCGGCGTCGCCGCATCATCAGCCTCGGCCATTAGCGCCGTCGCCGCCAAAACCGCCACGGCCGGCTGGCACACGGCCACCACATGCCCGCCCGGCCCGATCTCACGCATGAAACGCATGATGTGGTCGACGTAATCATCAAACCCGAATCGGCCGGCACTCAGGGGGATGTCACGCGCGTTGTTCCAGTCCGTGATATAGACATCGTGATCCTGCAGCAGCACCTCGACCGTGTTGCGCAGCAAAGTCGCGAAATGTCCCGATAACGGCGCCGCAATCAGCACCCGCGGCTGCGTCTGATCGCTGTCCTTGCGAAAATGCAGCAAATTGCCGAACGGCGTTGCGTGCGCAACCTCTTCGATAATCGGAACATCCCGATTGCCCATCCGGACCGATTTGATGCCAAAATCCGGCCGCTTGTGCGTGATGCCGCTATTGCCGAAAATCTCGAGTGCCGCACGCATCTCACGCGCCATCATGCCAAATGCGCGGGGCGGGCTGAGCAGATCGACCACCGGCGCCAGGCTCCGCGCGGCAAACCGAAACGGCCCCATCATGTCTTCCTGGGACTGGTAGACGTCGTACAACATGGACATCGGGTACCTCTCGATCGAAAATACTAGGCAGGAAACCTGAATTTCCCGTTAACGTAAAGTGGGTCCCGCACCGGTCATATCCACCGCCGCCGCGACATTTGTGCTTTGCATCGCCGCCGGTTTTCCGCTTTTATCATACTGAGCCGGTCGTTTCGTCAAACAATGAGATATCTCGCGTTTATTTTTGAGCATGACGGAAACCCTACGAAAAGGAAAGCGCGGCATGGCACCCCAGCATGGCACCACCCCAAACCGCCAGAAATCCCCGGCACGGCTGGCCATTTCCAGCCGCAACTACTCGTCCTGGTGCCTGCGCGGCTTTCTGCTCGCGCGCCTCTCCGGCATCGATTTCGTCGTCGAGCCCGCCGCCGCCAATGATCCGCAAGCCCGTGCCGAATTGCTGATGCGGACCTCATCCATCCTGCTGCCCTGCCTGATCGATGGCGACGTCACCGTATGGGACACCCTCGCCATCGCGGAATATCTTAACGAAACCTACCCCAAAGCCGCCATGCTGCCCGATGATCCCATATCGCGTGCCCGCTGCCGCTCCATCAGCGGTGAAATGCACTCCGGCTTTGCCGCCTTGCGCGCGTCGCTGCCCATGAACATCCGCGCGAACCGCCCAAGCTTCACCGTGTGGTCCGGTGCCCAGGCCGATATCGACCGCATCACCACGATTTGGCGCGATTGTTTCACCGCATCCCCCGGCCCCTACCTGTTCGGACCGCGCCCCTGCATCGCCGATGCCATGTTCGCCCCGGTCGCCAGCCGTTTCCAAACCTATGACGTTCCGCTCGACCCCGTTTGCACAAGCTATGTCAGAACCATCTTCGCCTGGCCCGATATGGTCGAATGGATCGCGGAAGCGGAAACCGAAGCCGATACGATTACGGAACTCGATCTCGAGTTCTAGCAGCAGCCGACCAATTTGGCCCGGCGGCACGACGGTATAGCGCCGTGCTTGATCGGCCGAGAGAAGAACGCATCGGCTCTCCTGCCTTAATCTTCCGCTTGGACGCGCGATTTCTGTTGACTCCGCCGAATACGACATTTTACCCCCGCGGCGGGGAGAAACCATATGAGCCGGGTTCGTGTTCTTGTCGGTACGCGTAAGGGTGCCTTCATTCTGACCGCAGATGGTATGCGGCGGGACTGGGCGGTTTCAGGACCGCATTTTCCGGGATGGGAGGTTTACCATTTGAAGGGGTCGCCGGCGGACCCGGAGCGGATTTATGCGTCGCAATCTTCAGCGTGGTTCGGGCAGATGGTGCAGCGCTCGGACGATGGCGGGGTGAGTTGGCGCGCGGTGGGCAAGGACTTTGTATATGACGGGCTGGCCGGGACGCATCAATGGTATGACGGCACGGCGCATCCCTGGGAATTCAACCGTGTTTGGCATTTCGAGCCTTCGCTGACGGACCCGGACACGGTGTTTGCCGGGGTGGAAGATGCGGCACTGTTCAAGTCGCGCGATGGCGGGGCGTCCTGGCAGGAGTTGTCCGGATTGCGGCGGCACACGACGGGGGCGACCTGGCAGCCTGGGGCGGGGGGGATGTGCCTGCATTCGATCTTGCTGGACCCTGGCAACCCGGAGCGGTTGTACACGGCGATTTCGGCGGCGGGGGCGTTTCGGAGTGATGATGGCGGGGCTTCCTGGCAGCCGATCAACCAGGGTTTGCGATCGGCCTATATTCCCGATCCGATCGCCGAGGTGGGACATTGCGTGCATCATATTGCGTTGCATCCCTCGAACCCGGACCGGTTGTTCATGCAGAAGCATTGGGATGTGATGCGCTCGGACGATGCGGGCGCGCATTGGTACGAGATCAGCGGTGATCTGCCGACGGATTTCGGGTTTGTGATCGATGTGCACGCGCATGAGCCGGAGACGGTTTATGTGGTGCCGATCAAGAGTGACCAGGAGCATTTTCCGATCGATGGAAAATTGAGTGTGTATCGGAGCCGGAGCGGCGGCGGCGATTGGGAGAGGCTGAGCCAGGGGCTGCCGGAGCGGGATTGCTATGTCAACGTGCTGCGCGATGCGATGGCGGTGGATACGCTGGATGCCTGCGGGATCTATTTCGGCACGACGGGCGGGCAGGTTTATGTTTCACCCGATGCGGGGGAGACCTGGCACGCAATTGTGCGGAATTTGCCCGCGGTGCTTTCGGTTGAGGTGCAGACGCTACCGTGAGCGCGGTCCGGGTGGAACTGCCTTCGGGCCTTTCGACGGTTGCAAGACTCCCGCGCGATGTATTGGTGCGGGTGGAAGGGGTGGTGACGCTGGCGGCGGTGCTCGATGCGCTGGAAGCGGCCCATCCGGTTTTGCGAGGGATGATCCGCGATGCGGTGACAGGGCAGCGGCGGAAGTTCATTCGGTTTTTCGCCTGCCAGCGGGATTTTTCGCATCATGCGGTGGATGAGGCGCTGCCGGACGTAGTGGCGCGCGGAGAGGAGGTGCTGTTGATTGTGGGGGCGATCGCCGGGGGGTGATGGGGCGGCATCGGGCAGCGAGGGCCTGCTTTTTTGGAAAAAAGAAGCAAAAAACTTTTTTAAGCTGGGGGTCGGGGTCGTTTTGCGGGGGGGCGGAGCGGTGACCGATTTTTGTGTTGAACAGGCCTGTTTCGGTGGTCTGTCCCGTTAGGTTTCGGGACCGAGCCGCGCGCGCAACGCCCGATTGGCGAGATCGCCTATGTGGCGAGTTTTAAAGCCCGCAGTGGCGGCTGAGCCAGCAGATGACGAGGGGCGGAGCGTGTTTCGGTCCGGCGCAGCGGTAGGCCGGAGCGGCCGGACAATCAAAGGCAGGAAGCGGTACTTTTGATACGCAGGTTTTGCTGATGGATGCGGTCGTACATGCGTCCGACATCCAGGACCGCAATGGTGGCGTGCTGCTGTTGGCAACCCTGGTCGGAGTGTATCCCGTCCTTCTGAAACTCTACACTGACGCAGGCCGGCAGGACCTCAAATCCCGAAGTAACCTTGCCGGGTCTGCCGCAAGGTAACGTCGAAATCGTAAGCCGGTGCGACACAGGACAATTCCCCGCGTTGCCCAAGCGCTGGATCGTCGCACATCCAATCGCTGGGTTAAAGCGCTGCAGCCACCTGCGCAATGACTAACGTTGCCTCACCCCAAATACCATCGCGTTCCTTCGCTGGGCATCAGTTCGGCTGATGCCAGAAGGCTTTGACGGACCAACGTACGTTTTCGATGGACTCTTGGTGGCGGTCGAGGGGCACAGCCCCCCGGGTTACTTCAGTACCCAAGCGCGCACCCATCCTTCCGAGGGTCCGACCCGCCCGCGAGTACACCGCTGGCCGGCTCGATCAGGATAGCCTGGCCGCCGCCGTGTGGTCGGGCGGTGGGTGCGACGGTATGACCGCGCCGGATCAGGCCATCGATGGTCGCCTGCGGAAATGTCGGTTCGAGTTCGACGACGCCGGCGTAGGGAAATGCACGCGGCAGGTCGAGCGATTGCTGGACATCGAGGTTATAGTGCCGCAGGTTGGTGAGGAACCATGACTGCCCCATTGGCTGATAGTGGCCGCCCATAACGCCGAACGGCATGATCGCCTGACCATTGCGTGTCGCCATGCCGGGGATGATCGTGTGCATCGGCCGCTTGCGGGGCGCGATGCAGTTGGGGTGCCCCCGTTCGAGCCGGAAGCCGAGGCCGCGATTGTGCAGGATCACACCGGTGTTCCCGGCCAGAATGCCCGAGCCGAAATTCTCGAAGGTGGAGTTGATGAACGAGCAGGCATTCCCCTCCTCATCGACGACGCAGAGATAGACGGTGTCGCGGTGGGCCGGCAGCAAAGCCTCGCCGGCGCGCGGCATGTCCTTGATGCTCTGATCGTCTCTGATGAGATTGCGCAGCGACGTGAGGTACGCATCGCTCAGAAGATGCTCGACCGGAACCGGCGCGTTCTCGGGGTCGGCCAGCAAAGCATCGCGGTCGCGATAGACCAGCCGCGCCGCCTCGATATGCCGATGGACGCGGATCGGGCCGAGCGGCCCATCCGGCGCCGGGCCGAAGCCTTCGAGAATCCCGAGCAGCATCAACGCCAGTATGCCCGAACCATTCGGAGGACATTCCCAGATTGTGAGACCGTCGAAATCGCGTTGGATCGGCGTGACGAATTTCGCCGCCGTGCGGCCCTCGGCAAAATCCGCCTCCGTATGCAGGCCGCCACGGCTACGCAGCTCCGCCACCATGCCGGCGGCAATCGGTCCCTCATAGAATGCCCGCGCGCCATGCGCGGCGATCGCGCGCAGCGTTGCCGCCAGTTCCGGCTGCTGAATGATGGCACCGACGCCAGGTGCCGCGCCGTTGGGCAACAGAGCATGAGCTCCCGTCTTGCGTAGCTTGTCGGCTGTGTGTGCCCAATCCGCGGCAACGCGCGGTGACACCGCGAATCCGGCCTCGGCGTAATGGATTGCCGGCGCCAAAGCCGCCGCCAGACCGCGCTTGCCATGCGCCTGCAGCAGCGTCTCCCACGCACCGACCGCGCCTGGCACGGTCACACCATGTGGCGATGTCGAATCGAGGCTGGTGATGCCATGCGCCTCGTAATGATCGATCGTGGCGGCCGCTGGTGCACGGCCGGAACCGTTGAGCGCGATCACCTCGGCGCTGCCCGCCTTTTTGTAGAGGCAGAAGCAATCGCCGCCGATGCCGGTGGATTGCGGTTCCACGACGCCGAGCAAGGCGGCGGCGGTGACGGCGGCATCGAGCGCATTGCCGCCGGCGCGCAGGGCATCGAGCGCGGCAAGGGTCGCAACCGGCATCGAGGTCGCGGCCATGGCCCGCCCGGCATAGACGGCGCTGCGGCCGGGTTGATGAAAATCGCGCATCGGACCTCCTGATTGGCTTTCGTATCAAATTGCACTGCTGCTGGCACAATGACAATGCAGACCCGGCCGCCGAGAGCAATTCGCCGTATAACGCATGCCACGGTTGACAAGGACGCGCCGCTGGCCAATGCCGGGCCATGGACAATGCCACCATCACCTACGCCGATTTCGAACAGGTCGACATCAGGGTCGGCATTATCATCGATGCCAAGCCGTTTCCCGAGGCACGGAAACCCGCCATCAAGCTGTGGATCGATTTCGGTGGCGACATCGGCATCAAGCGATCCTCGGCGCAGATCACCGTCCATTACAAGCCGGACCGGTTACTCGGGCGTCAGGTGTGTGCCGTGGTGAACTTTCCGCCCCGCCAGATCGGTCCGTTCGTATCGGAAGTCCTGACCCTCGGTATGCCGGACGCCGAAGGGGCGGTCGTGCTGGTCCGTCCTGACTTCGAAGTGCCGGTGGGAGGCCGATTGTTCTGATGGCGCAGCATTATTACGTCGTTTCGTGGGACCAGTTGCACCGCGATTCCAAGGCGCTGGCCTGGCGGCTGAATGCCATGAGCCCTTTCAACGGCATCGTCGCCATCACCCGCGGCGGGTTGATCCCGGCGGCAATCGTGGCGCGCGAACTGGAGTGCCGGCTGATCGAAACCGTGTCGATCGTGACCTATGACGAGGAAGAGCGCGGCGAACCGCGCATCACCAAGCCACCGACCGCTGCCGGAGACGGCACAGGATTTCTGATCATCGACGATCTGGTCGATACCGGCACGACGGCCCGGCAGGTCCGCGCCCTGCTGCCGCGCGCTCACTTTGCAACGGTCTACGCCAAGCCGGCCGGTAAAGCCCTGGTGGATACCTTCATCACCGAGGTTTCGCAGGACACGTGGATCCTGTTTCCGTGGGACACCGAGCCGCAATTCATCGCACCGATCGCCCGCAAAATCTGACCGGCGCTACGGCACGTTGCGGCCGATCGGCGCGGTTTTCGACAGCGAGATCAGATAGACTTCGAGGTCGATCATCGCCGGGCTCTCATAAGCGGGCGCCTTGCCGCCGATGCCGGCGCGAATGCAATGCGCCAACTGGCGTTGCAGCGTGAACACCGCATGTTTCTTCGCGTTGTAGCGTGGAAAATCGGCCGCGGCACCGATCAGGCTGGGGATTTGTTTGCCATTCGGCATGGTGCCGATGGTTTTGCCGCCGTTGGTGTGGCAAGCGCCGCAGGTCATCGGCTTGGCGTGAAATGCCATGTCGGGCACCCAGGTCAGGGTGCTGCCGAACCGCGCGTGATCGAATAATTGTCCACCGCGCGCGACTGCTGCGGCCATCGGGCCTTCGGCGGCGGTCATCGCGGTCGTTGAAGCGGCATGGGCCATGGTGAGAGCAAGCGATGCCGCTGCCAGCAGGGTCAGGCGCCATGTGTGATCGGGCATTGGATTTCTGTTCGTGGTTGGAAACCGGATCAGCATAGCAGAAGCCGCAGGATACGCGACCTATTTTTCCCTTGAATTCGACCTATTTTAGATATATCTAATACGGATCGATATAGAGGAGACCCATTGATGAGACTGTTCAGACGAATCGAAACAATGTGGGGCGACCATCACGCGGGGAGACACTATGCCGAGGCGAGGATGCAGCGCCGCTTCGCGTTCGGTGGCCGGCATGGACCTGACGGCGCGCATCATGATCATGGCGGGTCGGGGCATGGCGGATCGGGCCACGGCGGTCCGGGGCACGGCAGGCTCCGGGGTGGCCGGTTGCGACGCTTGCTGGAGCACGGCGATCTGCGCCTGCTGGTACTGCACCTGATCGCCGAAAAGCCTCGCCATGGCTATGAAATCATCAAAGCGATCGAGGATCTGGCGGGGGGTACCTATGCGCCGAGCCCCGGCGTGGTCTACCCGACGCTGGCGATGCTGGAGGATCTGGGCCACGTGACCGGCACCGCCGAAGGCAGCCGCAAGAGTTTCACCATCACGGCCGAGGGCACCGAAGCGTTAACCGCCAACCGCAAGGCGGTCGATACGATCCTCGCGCGGGTCGGCCATGAGCAGACGCACGAACCAGCACTGCCGGTGATCCGCGCGATGGAAAACCTGAAGACAGCCCTCCGCCTGAAACGCGGCAGCGGTGCGATGTCCCCGGCGGTAGTCCGCGAGATCGCCGCGCTGATCGATCAGGCGGCGCGCAACATCGAGGAGTTGTAAGCGGCGGGCCGGAGCGGAACGCCGCCCTGTCCGCGGAGCCCTAGTGGTGGTGGCGATGCGGCTCGTCGGCGAGGAACTCGAGGAACAGGGCCGCCGATTCGGCCGGTTTCTCGAGCGTTGGCAGATGACCGCAGTCTTTCAGGACGTGGAAATGGGCGTGCGGCAGATCATCGGCCAGGCCGCGGCCGATCTCGACTGGCACAATCGCGTCATCCTTGCCCCAAAGCACCATCGCCGGCATGTGCAGCGCACCGAGGCGTGACGTCGCTTCCCGGCGTGTGGCAAGCGCGGTCGCCTGTGCGGCACCGGCCTTGCCACCGATGTGATGGGCCATGGTTTTGAAGACATCGGCACAAGCAGTCGCATCCTGACGCACCACCAGCCCCGCCAGCATATCGATCACGGCATCGGGCTGCGCGGTCAGACCGCCCGCAAGATCGGGACCGCCGGTTTGCGGCGCGGCCGGATCGCAGCCCATCAACCACAGAGCGCTGACCCGTTCGGGGGCCGCGAGCGCCACCTCGAGTGCCAGATTGCCGCCATAGGAGGTGCCAACCAGCGCGAAGCGCGCCGGTGCCTGGCTCAGGATATCCGCGACGCTTTCAGCGAGATCGGCGCGGGGCGAGATCATCACATGGGCGTTGATTGCGTCGCCGGCGGCCGTGATCACGTCGCGATAAAGGGCTTCGTCACACAGCAGGGCGGGGATAAAAACGACGTCCGTAGCCATCGGGTCTGCCTCCTTGTGGCCGGCACTCTGGTTGCGCGGCGATTGGTTCTATGCTGGCATCCACTAAGGCCCTTTCGAAATAAGTTTCAAGGATGGAAACCCGCCATGAGTGAAGCACCACGGTTCGAGCTGTTCGCGTTCTGGCGTACCTCCGCAACGTATCGCGTAAGGGTCGCGCTGAATCTCAAGGGCATTACAGCGGAGGAGCGGATCGTCGACATCGATGCAAACGAGCAGCGCAGTGCGGCGTTTCTGGCGATCAATCCACTCGGCGCCATCCCGGCGCTGATCGATCGCGGCGCCGGGCAATCCCGCGCGCCGCTCACGCAGTCACTTGCGATCCTTGAGTTCCTCGACGAGGAATACCCCGAACCCGCACTACTGCCGCCTGATCCACACGGGCGTGCGCGCGTGCGCGCCATCGCCGCAATGTTGGCGGCGGACACCCATCCGCTGATCACGCCGCGCGTCAAAAAATACCTCATTGGCACCGGCAGTTTTGATGATACGGCGTGGCGCGCGTGGCAGATTCACTGGTTCACCACCGGCTTGCAGGCGGTGGAGCACCGGCTGGCGACCGAGGCGGCAACCGGCAATTTCTGCCACGGCGATGCGGTGACGATGGCTGATATCTGCCTTGCCAGCATCATCGCGGTCATGCGGATTTTCCGCATCGACGTCTCCGATATTCCGACCATCGAACGGATCATGCGCAATTGCGAAGCGCATCCGGCATTTGCGATGGCCGATCCGATGATTCAGGTTGGGGCGCCGCGCTAACGGCAGCTGGGGCAGCCCCGAAGATCGACACGCGCTCACCGGCGATCAGGCCATGATACGCGGCATCGTTGGTGTTGATGCCGCGGAGGAACGGCAGGTCGTTGCGGGCCTGATCGTAGCTCGTACGAAAACACGCCATGAGCCCCGTTTGGAAGGTCAACCCCGGATATTGTCGCGGTGCCTCCAGTTGCTGAAAGCCAAAGCGACGGTACATCGGCATATGGTGGGCCCGGACCGCATTGAATACGACATCCACATCCCGATCGAGGATCAAGTAGCCCACAGTGCGAAACAACGCGAAAAGAACGTCCAAGTCTCTGGTATATCCGGGAAGCCGCGCGAGTTTGCCGATCTCGACGGCACGGGGGCTGCGACCGTCGAAGCGTATGCGATTGAGCGCCGAATTGATTTCGGGCTCAAAGATTTCCATCGCCTGCACGCAGTGGTAGTCTGTGTCGCTCCGCTCAGGCTCGTAGGACGCAATTCTGATTGTCGCGACCGCAACACCGTGTTTGAATACCAGAGTTGTCTGACAGTTTGATCGCTCATCATACGCGTCAGAAAATATTCCGTTCTCCCTCTGCGCTACAAAACCATAGGAGTTGTAAGCCTCATATCTAATGCGATACGCCGCTTCCTTTGACTGGCAACTTAAAGCAAGTTGAGCCTCGAGTTGTTCATTGTGATGCGGACGTAACCTGGAGGTGGGAGGCTTAACCGTCTCAGGCACGAAATAGAAACAATCCATCTTTGCTTACCACTGCTAATTGTATGAGCGGGCAATGATAGCCGGAACCGGATTGTTTGGAATAAATTAAGCGTATCTTAACTTACAATCTGTCTAACATGAGGGGCACTAGATACAATAGTCGATGCAGATTCTGAATTTAATTGCAAAATCTCACCGTTCATCTAAAAATATCGACGGTATCTCGGAGGACGTTCGACGTCAGATCGAGCTCTCACAACTTGGGGTGCGAGCAACACTGGCGCCACGGATGGGCCTAACCGGCTTTGTTGTCGCAGCGGCCCTTTCATGGAGTTTTTGGGATCACTACGATGCGTTCGCCCTCCGCGGCGGTCTAATCGGCGTCTTCGCCACCTACATCGGCTTGTTCGCCGTCTCGGCATCCTGGTGGCGCGATCATCGCCGCCACGAACGCCTGAAACGCTATCAGTTCCTGTTTTGTGTAACAGCGGGTCTGATCGGTATCTTTTGGTCGGTTGTCATCATATTCGGGTTGCAGGACGCTAACCTGGTTCAGACGAGCACGTTGTACGCCCTTGCAGTCGCGTTGATGTCAGCGCCCGCATTTTCCGGACCCGCCCTCTACGCATTCGCACTGTGGACCCCCATCACAATCGGCGCGTTCCTGGCGATCATGATCGATGCGGCGACTCCGCCCATCCCCAGCCTGGTCGGGCTGCTCAGCTACGCCTTCCTGACCTTCACTTCGATTTTGTCCGTGAACGCCAGCACCATCGATCGCGAACTCAAGCGCATCGAGGCTGAGCGCCAGAATGCATTGATCGGTCTGCTACTGCGCGATTTCCAGGAAGGCACGAGCGACTTCCTCTGGGAAGCCGACGCCAATCTCGACCTCGTGCGCCCCTCGGCGCGGTTTGCCCAAGCCGCCTTCACGACCGAGACCGAACTCGCCGGCACATCGGTGATCCGCTTCCTTACGGACCATCGTGCCCGCTGCGCCAACCAGACCAACGATGGCGTTGTCGCGACCTTGATCGACCACGTCGGCCGCCGCCAACCTTTCCATGAGCAAAGGGTCGAACTGAGTTTTGGCACTGAAAATCGTTGCTGGTCGATCACTGGCAAACCGATCATCGGCGCGGACGGTCAATTCATCGGCTATCGCGGCGTCGGGTCCGACGTGACCGCAATCCGCGAAGCAGAGCGTCAGATCGACCACATCGCCCGCCACGACAAGCTGACCGGCCTTGCCAACCGGATGAGCTTCGATGCCGCCCTCGCCAGCCTGTGCGCGAACCCGGCCACCGGGGCGGCACTGCTCTGCATCGACCTTGATCATTTCAAGTCGGTTAACGACCGGTTCGGCCATCAGACCGGCGATGCCCTGCTAGTGGCGGTGGTGCAGCGCATTCTGGGGTGCGTACGCGAACATGACCGGCCGTTCCGCCTCGGTGGCGACGAATTCGGGATCATCCTGCCAAACACCGACCAAACTGTGGCCGACGGCATCGCCGCCCGGATCGTCGAACGCCTCGCTCAACCGTTCCGGATTGATGAGGTTAATCTAACGATCGGCGCCTGCGTCGGTATTGCCATGGTTACGACCGCGGATCAGAATCCCGTGGACGTCTACCACGCTGCCGACCTGGCGCTCTATCGCGCGAAATCCGAAGGACGCGGCACGCATCGCGCCTTTGCCGCCGAATCGAAAAGCGAAGCTGAGCGGGCTCGCGATTTGAAATTCGCCCTGAACAATGACCTCGACCTTCGCGCCTTCTATCTGGAGTACCAGCCGATCGTGGCTCTCGCGGACGGGCGCCTGACCGCTGTTGAAGCACTGGTGCGGTGGGATCATCCGACCTATGGCGTTTTGCGTCCTGATTTTTTCATCCCGGAAGCCGAACACAGTGGCGCCATCATACCAATCGGCCGCCACATCATCGCGATCGCCTGCGCCTTTGCAGCGACCTTACCGGATGACGTGTCCGTTGCAATCAACCTCTCCGCCGTACAGGTCCATGATGCCGAACTGGTTGACACAATAGCGAGCAGTCTTGCGCGCAACGCTCTCGCCGCCAATCGCATCGTGTTCGAACTGACCGAAACCGCGATTCTAAACATCACGCCCGAAACAGTCGCGACCCTCGATCGTATCAAGGCGCAGGGGTGCCGACTGAGCCTCGATGACTTCGGCTCCGGTTTTTCGTCGATCGCGACTCTTTACTACATCCCGTTCGACTGGCTGAAAATAGACCGTTCACTGATCCACGACGCCATGGGTGATCGTCGACGTGGAAGCATCCTTCGGAATATCACGCACCTGGCGCGTGACCTCGGCATGCATGTCACTGGCGAGGGCGTGGAGAACGACCAGATGAAAGCGGCGCTCGTCGAACTCGGGTTCGATCACGGCCAAGGCAGCCTGTTTTCGCCGCCCCTGCGCGACGCCGCGCTCCACGCTTGGTTGACAGGTCGGAAGCAGGTCCTGATGGGCGAAACCGCCGCCTGACCGGCCGGGCATACCCAGCACCCCAAACCATGATGACGGTAAAGCAATGTACCGCATCTGGAAACTGCGGCGTCGAATTTTAAATAGTTGAATTCGATCGCAACAAAACAAAAGGAGACGTGCGGATGTTCTATTGGGGTGGCGGCTTAGGTACAGTTATTATTGTTCTGCTTATTTTATGGCTGCTGGGGGTTATTTGAATCACGGACCGCTGGTTCGCACAGTGAAGTGACGAACGCAATCACGCGCCGGGTGCCGAAACACCCGGCGCGCGCATTTTCAGCAATCGTTGCCCCGCAGGGCGAACGATTGGACAATTTTATTTTTTAACGCAAAAGTCGTGGTACATTCGCTCGTGTAGGCCTCAGCCGGAAAGCTGCCGCCGTAGAATGGCCCATAAAACGGTCCGTAAAATCCACCAAAGCCGCCATAGCCGAATGAGCCTGACTCGTAATGGAAGGATTTGTGGACGTAAGCGAAGTACGTGACACCTCCGACATGAATTCGTCGATCCGGCACGCCAAGCTGGGCAACCAGCACCGACTCCGGGCGACCAACATAGCCAGACATCTGTTCGGCAAGGCTCGGGCCAACCGCGCAGCCGGCCAATGAAATAGCCGCGAGCGGGGCAGCCAGGATCAGCTTACGCATCGTGCGCTCCATCAGGATGAATTCTATTTATGTGATATGGTATTGATCTGGTGTAACCCCAGTGTTTCGGAAGAATTTCACAACCATAACACCTCCGTGATCCGCGCAGCGCCGGTCGCGATCATCGCCAGCCGATCGAAGCCGAGCGCAATGCCGGCACAGGGTGGCAGCATTGCCACGGCGTCCAGCACCTCTTCGTCAAGCGGCCAGTCCACCGTGGCGTTGATGGCATGACGCCGCGCACGGTCATGCTCGAACCGGGCCCGCTGCTCATCCGCATCGGTCAACTCGACGAAGGCATTGGCGAGTTCGATGCCGCACACATAAAGCTCGAACCGTTCGGCCACCCGGGCATCGGCGGGGTCGCGTCGCGCCAGGGCCGCCAGCGGCGCCGGCCAGCCGGTCAACACGCTCGGCATATCGCGCCCGAGTTTCGGCTCGATATGGGCAAGCATCAGCCGAAAGAACAGATCCTCCCAGGTCTCGCCAGGCCGGCGCGGCGTGCGCGCGTCCGCCGCCAGACGATCCGCATCGCTCACACTCGCCAGCACGTCGATGCCGAGGTGACGCTCGAACGCCGCAGCGACGCTGATCACCTCGACCCGATCGAGCAGCGTCGTCACGCCCCGGCAGGTCACCACCGGCGGCAGCACCGCGCGCAGAAACGCAATCGTCTCGGCGATCAGCTCAGACATCGAAGCGTCGGGCCGATACCATTCCAGCATGGTGAATTCCGGCGCGTGGGTTGCCGAACCCTCACCATTGCGCCAGACTCGCGCCAGTTGGAAAATCCGCCCCGCCCCGCCGGCCAGCAGCTTCTTCATCGCAAATTCCGGGCTGGTGTGCAGCCATAATGGCTCGACCGACCCATCCGGCGCGCTGCGTGCGGTCGCGAACGCGGCGAGATGCACCTCTTCGCCCGGTGCTGGCACCGCGTAAGGCGTTTCGACCTCCAGATAGCCGCGCGCGGCGAAAAAAGCCCGCGTTGCCTGGGTTAGCCCCGCGCGCCGGCGCAAATAGGGCAGGCGGGCGGCCAATCGTTCGGGATGCCAGGGGCGTGAAGGCGTGTCTTGTGCGGTCATGCATCAGCGGATAGCACCGCAGCATGAGTTTGCGCACACTCCGCACCCCCGAAGACCTGATCGCGGCCGGCCTCGTCCCGCCGGCCGCGCGGGCAGCGCTCACCGCCGTCGCCGCGCGTTACGCCACGGCAATCCCACCCGGCATGGCCGCGCTGATCACCGCTCGCACCGACCCGATCGGCCTGCAATTCATCCCCGATCCGGCAGAACTGACGCGGGCCGCCCATGAAAGCGCTGATCCGATCGGCGATGATGCGCTCTCGCCGATCAAGGGCATCGTCCACCGCTACCCCGACCGCGCGCTGTTGAAACCAACCCTGGCGTGCCCGGTCTATTGCCGCTTCTGCTTTCGGCGCGAGCATGTCGGGCCGGACGGCGGTGTCCTGAACGACACCGAACTCGATGCCGCGATCGGCTGGATCGCGGGTCATCCGGCCATCGCCGAGATCATCCTGACCGGCGGCGATCCGCTGATCCTGTCGCAACGACGGCTCGATGACATCCTTACCCGCCTCTCCGCTATCAGGCATGTCAAGCGCCTGCGCATTCACACCCGCGTGCCGGTGGCCGCGCCGGAACGCATTACCGGCGCCCTGGTCGAGACCCTCGATACCGAGACGCCGCTGTTCATCGTGCTGCACGCCAACCACGCCAGCGAATTCACCGCTGCCGCGCGGGACGCACTGGCCCGCCTGCGCTACGGCGGCATACCGGTCCTCGGCCAATCCGTGCTGCTGCGCGGCGTCAATGATTCCGAGGCCGCGCTACGCGATCTGTTCGAAACCATGCTGTCCTGCCGGGTGAAACCCTACTACCTCCACCAGCTCGACCCCGCACCCGGCACCGCCCGGTTTCACGTGCCGATCGCCGAAGGCCGCGCCCTGCTCGCCGCGCTGCGCGGCACGGTTTCGGGCACCGCTCTGCCGCATTACATCCTCGATGCGGCGGGCGGGAAGACCGTGTTGGGCTGAGGGGTGTAAGGAAGGAAGCGCTTCTTTTTTGAAAAAAAGAAGCAAAAAACTTTATTTGATCTGGGGTACGGGTGTTGTCGCGGGCACGGGCCAGAATTAAGAAAGTTTTTTTGCTTCTTTTTTGTTCACAAAGAAGAAGAGACCTCCTCTGCTGTCCCCTGCCTGTTCGTCCGCCAGCCCGGCACAGTTGGCCGACCCATCGCCTTGTGCTAGGCGCGGCGGATGGCGGAACCCCTGATTGCCGTGCTCAACGGCCCTAACCTCAATCTGCTCGGCCTACGCGAGCCGGAAATCTACGGCATCCAGACGCTCGACGATCTGGAGGCGGTGTGTGCCGAGGCGGCCGAGCCGTTGGGCCTTGCCATCGATTTCCGCCAGACCAACGGCGAGGGCGAGTTGATTACCTGGGTCCAGGAATGCCGCGGCCGGGCCGCCGGCATCATTATCAATCCCGCGGGCTATTCGCATACTTCGGTCGCGCTGATGGACGCGCTCCACGCGGTCGATCTGCCGATAATCGAGGTTCATCTGTCTAATATTTTCACGCGCGAGGCATTTCGCCACCATTCCTATATATCGATGGCAGCGCGCGGCGTGATCTGCGGGCTTGGGTTCACTGGCTACCGGCTGGCCTTGCAGGCGATTGCCGACATTGTGGAGCAGGAAGCATGAGTTTATCCTTCGACCCCGAAGCGCTGCGCCAGTTGGCAGCCTTGTTGAACGAGAGCGGTCTCGGCGAGATCGAACTGGAAGAGGGCGACCGGCGGCTGCGCCTCGCCCGCGCGGTGGCCCAACCATCAGCGATGATGCAACCGATGATGACGGCGCCGACGACCCCTGTCCCCGCACCCGCACCGCAGGTCGCGGCGGCGCAGGATATGGGCGTGCACCCTGGTGCGGTGAAATCGCCGATGGTCGGCGTCGCTTACCTTGCCCCCGAGCCGAGTGCCGCCCCGTTCATCACGGTTGGCGCCAGTGTCGAGGCCGGTCAGACGCTGCTGCTGATCGAGGCGATGAAAACCTTCAACCAGATCAAGGCGCCGCGTGCCGGCACCGTGAAGCAAATTCTGGTCACCGGCGGCCAGCCGGTCGAATACGACGAACCGCTGGTGATCATCGAGTAATGTTCAGCAAAATCCTGATTGCCAACCGCGGCGAAATCGCGCTCCGCGTCCAGCGTGCCTGCCGCGAAATGGGCATCGCTACAGTGGCCGTGCACTCGACCGCCGATGCCGATGCGATGCATGTACGCCTCGCCGACGAAAGCCTGTGCATCGGCCCGCCGCTCGCGCGCGATTCTTATCTCAATATGCCGGCCCTGCTCTCCGCCGCGCTGATCACCGGCGCCGAGGCGATCCACCCTGGGTATGGCTTCCTTTCAGAAAACGCCGATTTTGCCGAAATGGTGGAAGCCCACGGTCTCACCTTCATCGGACCCAGTCCCACCCACATCCGCATGATGGGTGATAAGATAACCGCCAAGACCACGATGGCCGAGCTTGGCGTACCGCTGGTGCCCGGGTCGGACGGCGAAGTGCCGGATGTCGAGGCGGCGATCGAGGTTGCCCGCCGGATCGGCTGCCCCGTGCTGGTCAAGGCGGCGGCCGGCGGCGGTGGGCGCGGTATGAAAGTGGCGCATACGCTCGATGAAGTGGCCGAGGCGTTTTCGACCGCGCGCGCCGAGGCCGCCGCCGCGTTTGGCAACAACTCGGTGTATATCGAAAAATACCTCGACCGGCCGCGCCATATCGAATTGCAGGTGCTGGGCGATAATTATGGCAAGGTCCTGCATTTCGGCGAGCGTGACTGTTCGCTGCAGCGCCGCCATCAAAAATTGCTCGAAGAAGCCGGCTCACCCGGCATCACCGCCGCCGAGCGCACCGCGCTCGGCGCCATTGCCACCCAGGCGCTCGAAAAATTCGGCTACCGCAACGCCGGCACGCTCGAATTCCTGTATCAGGACGGCCAGTTCGCCTTCATCGAAATGAATACCCGCCTGCAGGTTGAGCATCCGGTGACGGAAATGGTCACCGGCGTCGATCTGGTGCGCGAACAAATCCGCATCGCGTTTGGCGAACCGCTCGGCTACGACCAGTCCGGCGTGACAGTGTCCGGTCACGCGATCGAATGCCGGATCACCGCCGAAGATCCCGAAACCTTCGCGCCGTCGCCCGGCACCGTCACCATGTTCCACGCGCCCGGCGGCCTTGGCGTAAGGCTCGATTCGGCGCTCTACGCCGGCTATCGCGTGCCCTCGCACTACGACAGCCTGGTTGCCAAACTGATCGTTCACGGCCGCAGCCGCCCCGAAGCGATCGCCCGTATGCGCCGCGCACTGGAAGAATTCGCAATCGCGGGAATCAAGACTACGATTCCGTTGCATTTGCGGATTCTGGCGAACGCGGAGTTTCAGAGTGGGGACTATAGCATCCACTGGCTGGAACAGTTCGTCGCGGCGAACAAGGCATAAAAACGACGTCTATCGTCTACTGAAAAGACTGGCCTCCGCTGCTTCAATAGCGCGACCAACCACCATGCCATCGGCAGCGTGTTCGTCGCGCTGACCGATCTCATTTGCATGCGCACCGAAGACGCCACGGGCTCACGATCCTCCGGCGCGCATCAAGGTCGGAGCGTGGATACGCTGTAACCACCCGGCAGCACCAAGCCGCTCGCGCTGCCCCTCGCCCTGATGATCGATGGCAGGGCGAGGCCCACGCCACCAACCGTACCGATCGCGCGCACCGCCTTTGGTGGTGGCCAGGGAGCCATGCCGCGCATCCAATAGGCCGCGTTTTGTCGCGCCGCACAATTCGCTTGCCAGCAAGTTTATGTCACCATAGCTTGCCCCAGCGGCTCGGCGCGTAGCCAAAACGGATCGGAGCGAAACTTGAAAAAATTCAGTCGGCTGTTGGTGGCGAATCGGTCCGAAATCGCCATTCGCGTATTCCGGGCGGCAGCCGAATTGGGGATTCGGACAATCGGCGTCTACGCCGAGCAGGATAAACTGTCACTTCATCGCTTCAAGGCCGACGAGGCTTATCTGATCGGCAAAGGGATGGGCCCGATCGAGGCATATTTATCGATCGAGGAAGTTTTGCGCGTTGCGGTCGAGGCGCGGGTGGATGCGATCCATCCGGGTTATGGGTTCCTGTCGGAAAATCCCGACTTCGCGGAGGCCTGTGCGGATGCGGGCATCGTCTTCATCGGCCCGCTGCCCGCGACCATGCGGACGCTGGGCAACAAGGTCGCTGCGCGCAACCTGGCCGTTTCGGTCGGCGTGCCGGTGATGCCCGCGAGTCCGCCGTTGAGCGATGACGATACGGCGACCCATGCGATCGCGGCCGAGATCGGTTACCCGGTCATGCTCAAAGCCTCCTGGGGCGGCGGCGGGCGCGGCATGCGGCCGATTGCGGCGGCGGCCACGCTGATCGATGAGCTGAACACCGCGCGGCGCGAGGCGAACGCGGCGTTCGGCAATGATGAAGTCTATATCGAGAAACTCGTCCAGCGCGCGCGGCATGTCGAGGTGCAGTTGCTCGGCGATGCGCATGGCAATCTGGTGCATCTGTTCGAGCGTGACTGCACCATCCAGCGGCGCCATCAAAAAGTTGTGGAACGCGCGCCGGCGCCGTATCTTGATGCTGCGACGCGGGCTGCGCTGTGCGAGGCTGCGCTCGCGATCGGCCGGGCGACCGATTATCGCAATGCCGGAACGGTCGAGTTCCTGCTCGATCGCGATACCAACAAATTCTACTTCATCGAGGTCAACCCCCGGATTCAGGTCGAGCACACGGTCACCGAAATGGTCACCGGCATCGACATCGTCAAAGCCCAGATCAAGGTGGCCGAAGGTGGCCATATCGGCGATGTCGGCGAAACCGGCGTGCCGCCGCAGGCCGACATCGTGCTCGATGGCCACGCCCTGCAATGCCGGATCACCACCGAGAATCCCGAGAATAATTTCATCCCCGATTACGGCAGGATTTCGGCCTATCGTGGCGCGTTCGGCTTCGGCATCCGCCTCGATGGCGGCACCGCCTATTCGGGCGCAGTGGTAACGCGGTTCTACGATGCGCTGCTGGAAAAAGTGACCGCCTGGGCCCCCTCGCCGGGCGAGGCGACGGCGCGGATGCTGCGCGCGCTCCGCGAATACCGCATCCGTGGCGTCACCACCAACCTGCCGTTCCTCGAGGCCCTGCTGACGCATCCAGCGTTCCAGGCGGGCGATTACACCACACGGTTCATCGATACCACGCCGGAGCTGTTCACTTTGCCGAAGCGCCGCGACCGGGCGACGCGACTGCTGCGTTATGTCGCGGATGTGACGGTGAACGGCCATCCCGATGTCAAAGGCAAGCGCAAGCCGCTGGCCTCGGCCCGCACGCCCGATGCGCCGCGCATCGCCGGCAAACCGGCGGATGGCACGAAACAATTGCTCGATCAGCTGGGACCGGTGGGGTTTGCCGCCTGGATGCGCCAGCAATCGCGCGTGCTGATCACCGACACGACGATGCGCGACGCCCATCAATCACTGCTGGCGACCCGGATGCGCAGTTACGACATCATTGCCGCGGCCCCCGCCTACGCGGTCGGGCTGCCCGGGCTGTTCTCGCTGGAATGCTGGGGTGGGGCAACGTTCGATGTCGCGATGCGGTTCCTGACCGAAAGCCCGTGGGAGCGGCTGGCCGCGATCCGCGCAGCCGCGCCCAACATATTGCTGCAGATGCTGCTGCGCGGTGCCAATGGCGTCGGGTACACCAATTACCCCGACAATATCGTGCGGTTCTTCGTCCAGCGCGCCGCGGCGAACGGGATCGATCTGTTCCGGATTTTCGACTGTCTCAACTGGGTCGAGAACATGCGCGTCGCGATTGATGCGGTACTCGAAACCGGCAAGCTCGCCGAGGGGGCAATTTGTTACACCGGCGATATCCTCGACCCGACGCGCTCGAAATATTCGCTGAACTATTACGTCGATCTGGCAAAACAGCTTGAGGCGGCCGGCTGCCATATCCTCGCGATCAAGGACATGGCCGGCGTGCTGAAACCCTCGGCCGCGGGCGTGCTTGTGCGGGCATTGAAGGACGCGGTCGGGCTGCCGATCCACCTGCATACGCATGATACATCCGGCATTTCGGGCGCCACCGTGCTCGCCGCGGTCGAGGCTGGGGTGGATGCGGTGGATGCGGCAATGGACCCGATGTCCGGCCTGACCTCACAGCCCTGTCTGGGTTCGCTGGTCGAGGCATGGCGGCATACCTATCGCGATACAGGGCTCGATCCCGATGTCATCCGCGATCTGAGTTTTTATTGGGAGGCCGTGCGGGCGCAGTACGCAGCGTTCGAGAGCGACCTGCAATCGGGTGCGTCCGAAGTGTATCTGCATGAAATGCCGGGCGGGCAGTTCACCAATCTGCGCGAGCAGGCCGGCTCGCTGGGCCTGGCCGAGCGCTGGCACGAAATCTCGCGCACCTATCGCGACGTGAACATGATGTTCGGCGATATCGTGAAAGTCACGCCCTCGTCGAAAGTGGTGGGCGACATGGCGCTGATGATGGTCAGCCAGGGGTTGACAGTCGGCGATGTGCTCGACCCCGCCAAGGAGATCGCGTTTCCGGCCTCCGCAGTCGAGATGCTGCGCGGCGATCTGGGCCAGCCGCCGGGCGGGTGGCCCGGGCTGTTGCAGGCCAAGGCACTGCGTGACGAGGAACCCTACATCGTGCGGCCAGGGTCGCTGCTGCCGATGGCCGATCTCGAGGCATTGCGCGCCACTGCGACCGAACAATGCGCCGGGCCGGTCGATGACGATGGTCTGGCGGCCTATGTGATGTATCCACAGGTCTACACGGGCTATTGCGCGGCGCGGCGGACCTATGGACCGGTCGGCGTGCTGCCAACGCCGGTATATTTTTACGGCATGCAGCCCGGCGATGAAATCGCCATCGAGATGGAGGCGGGCAAGACGCTGATCCTGCGCCTGCAGACGATGAGTGAGACCGATGAGGACGGCAATGTCCGGGTGTTTTTCGAACTCAACGGCCAGCCGCGTGTCGTTGTGGTGCCGAACCGCGCGGTGAAGCCGACCCGCGCTGCAAGGCGCAAGGCCGATGACGGTAAGGACGGCGAGATCGGCGCGCCGATGCCGGGCACCGTCGCCAGCATCATGGTGCGCGAGGGGCAGTCCGTCAGCCAGGGCGACGCACTGGTCGCGATCGAGGCAATGAAAATGCAGACCCGCATCGCCGCACCGCGCGATGGCAGCGTCAGGGCGCTGCATGTGAAGCCGGGTGAGGCGGTGGAGGCTAAGGATTTGTTGGTGGAAATGGCGTAAGGGAAGGGAAGGAAGCGCTACTTTTTTGAAAAAAAGTAGCAAAAAACTTTTCTTAATTTGGGTCGTCGGCGCGTAAACGCCGGGGACCCAGGGAATAGAAGTTTTTTTGCTTCTTTTTTTTGAAAAAAAGAAGTACTCGCTTAACTCTCAAACCCCGTACACCGCCGCCCCTGAATCATCGACAAAAACTCCCGCCGCGTCGAGGGATCATCGCGGAACGCGCCGAGCATGCGGCTGGTGACCATGGCGACACCGGTTTTATGGACGCCGCGGGTGGACATGCATTCGTGGCCAGCCTCGATCACTACGGCGACGCCGCGGGGTTGCAGGACCTCGTTGATCGTGTTGGCGATCTGGGCAGTGAGTTTTTCCTGGATCTGCAGGCGCTTGGCATAGGCATCGACCACGCGGGCGAGCTTGCTGATGCCGACCACCCGGCGGTTCGGCAGGTAGGCGACATGCGCAACGCCGATGATCGGCACCATGTGATGCTCGCAATGGGATTCCAGGCGAATGTCGCGCAAAATCACCATCTCGTCATAGCCTTCGATTTCCTCGAAGGTACGGGTCAGGATTGCTTCGGGGTCCTCGGCATAGCCACGAAAGAAATCCTCATAGGACCGGGCAACCCGCGCCGGCGTGTCGAGCAGCCCCTCGCGCGCCGGGTCGTCACCGGCCCATTGGATCAGCGTACGGATCGCGGCCTCGGCTTCGGCGCGACTCGGACGATCGGGGTGTCCCGCGTTATCCAAGTGATCGAGCGGGGTATGAATATCCACAGGCAGTCTCCCATCATTGACATGCGAGATGTATTCAACAGCCCGCTCCACACGGCATATGGTCGGCACTTGCGACCCCGCAACCCGATGAGGTTGCCATGATTTGTGGGCCGATCATCAGTGCAGCCGCTGGTCGGCGTGCGGACTGTCGAGGCTGAACGCCGGGATCGCGATGTCGAATGGTTCACCGCTATCCACCGCGACCATATGGAACAGCCCGGTCATGAACCCGCTGGGCGTCTCGAGCGGTGTGCCCGAGGTGTATTCGAACGTCTCGCCCGGATCGAGTACGGGTTGCTCACCCACGACGCCCGGGCCGTGAACCTGCTGGATATGACCATTGGCATCGGTGATCATCCAGGTCCGGCGCAGCAATTTCATGGTGACGATGCCAATGTTCTCGATCTTGACCTGATAGGCCCAAACGAAATGCCGCTCCTCCGGCCGGGATTGATCTTCAAGGAAAATCACCCGCACCGACACGCGAATGCCCGATGTTTCACGTTGGTAGAGGTTATTAGCGGTTTGCGGACGGATCGGTGCCATCGTCGTTATCCTCATAGTCCTCGAAAGCGCAAGCTCCGGAGGGGTACCGCATCCGATGGCGATCGGTGCGGGGTCACTTGCTGTAATCCCGCAGCGCGTTGGAAACAAGCCGCTTGCTGTTGGTTGCGTGCCTGAGGGGGCGTGACCGGCACGGTGATCCGGGTTAGGAAACCACGATGATCCCAGCATCGAAAGCGCTGCGGCGCGCGGCCTGTTCGTTGGTTCTGTTCCTGTCGTCATGCGCCGGCGGCGTCGCCGGATCCGCATCCGCCCCCGCCGGGTCAGGGACAATGTCCCTCTACGGCGCCTTCATGGCCGGCAGCTACGCCGCCGGCACCGGGCACGAAGCGGCGGCGGCAAGCCTGTTCGCCCGGGCAATCGCGCTTGATCCCCACAATCAGGCCCTGTTGCGCCAAGGGTTCGTAACCGCCCTGCTCGCCGGCAGCCCCGATGCGCCGGCGCTCGCCGCGAAACTCGGCACCGATCCACTCGCGATCATGGTGCGCGGTAACGCGATGATGCAGGCCGGGGACGATGCCAAGGCGGCGGCCATATTTGCGACGATGACGCCGGATGGCGTGACCGGCCTGATCCGCCCCCTGCTGGTCGCCTGGGCCGAAGCCGGCGCTGGCGAGACGGATCGCGCGATCGAACTTCTGCAGGGGCTGGACACCACGCCGCCGTTCGGGCCGGTCTACGCGCTGAACGCCGGACTGATCGCCGATCTGGCCGGGCGGGAAGTGCAGGCTGCACCGTTCTATGCAAAGGCGGAGCAGGCGTTCGAGGCGCCCAATCTTCGCCTTGCCGAGGCGATTGCGAGTTTTCAGGCACGCCAGGGCCACCGCGGCCGTGCCGATGCCCTGCTCGTGCGCATGGTTGCCAGCCATCCCGATCTTTCACTGGCGCTGCGTGCGCTCGAGCAAGATGCGGCGACGCCGATGATCAGATCAGCCAAGGACGGGGTGGCTGAAGCCTATCTGACGCTGGCAGGATCAATCAATCAACCCCAACAGGTGCTGCTGCGCCAGATTCTGCTCGGATTCGCACTCATCCTGCGGCCTGATCTGACGGCCGCGCGGCTGGTACGGGCCGACCTCGACGTTGCGCTGAAGCAACCTGAAAAAGCCGCCGCCGATCTGGCAAAAATCGGCCCGAATGATCCGCTCTACGGTCCAGCGGTGATGCAGCGCGGCCAGATCCTCGATGGGCTGGGCCAGGGCACACCACTGCTGCCAGCCCTGACCGCACTGGCAAAGGCGCATCCCCACAATACGGCACCGCTGGCCCTGGCCGCCGATATCGAGCGCGACGTCGGCCATTTTCACGCCGCGCGCATTCTATATTCCCGCGCGCTGGCACGGCTGGCGCCGAACCCGCCGGGCAATGCCTGGGCGCTGTATTACGGCCGGGCGATCGCGGAGGATAAGCTGAAGGACTGGCCTGCCGCCGAGGCCGATCTGCACCGCGCGCTCGCCCTGCAACCGGGCCAGCCCTTCGTGCTGAACTATCTGGGTTATTCCGATGCCCTGCACGGGGTGCATCTGGCGCAGGCACAGAGCATGATCGAGCAGGCGTTGCAGGTCGATCCGAACGAGGGCGCGATCATCGACAGCCTGGGCTATGTGCTGCTGCGGCGCGGCAAGATCGCCGAGGCGATGAAGGTACAGATCCGCGCGGTGCAGGCCGCACCGGACGATGCCGAGGTCAATGCACATCTGGCCGATATTTTCGCCGCCGCCGGCGATCGGCTCGCGGCCCGCAACCAATGGGCGCGCGCACTGGCGCTCCACCCGGACAAGGCGGAGGCTGCGAAGATCGAAACGCATCTGAAACATGAAGCTGCAGGGTCGTGAACCGATGAGCACAATCCTGACCGAACGCGCACGCGCCAAGGTTAATCTGTTCCTCCACGTGGTCGGACGGCGGGCAGATGGGTTTCATCTGCTCGACAGCCTGGCGGTGTTTCCCGGCGTGGGCGACCGCTTGAGCATGACCCCGGCCTCGGCGCTGAGCCTCGCGGTGACCGGCCCGTTCAGCGACGGGCTGGCCGCGGAGCCGAACAACCTGGTGCTCCGCGCGGCGCGCGGGTTCGGCGCATCCATGGGCCGACCGGCGAATTTTGCGTTCCGCCTGACCAAGAACCTCCCGGTGGCATCGGGCATCGGCGGTGGCTCGGCCGATGCCGCGGCAGCGTGCCGGTTGATCGCGCGGCACTGGAATTGCCCGCTGCCCGATTTCCTCGCCGAACCGCTGGGGGCGGATGTGCCGGTGTGCATCGCCAGCGAACCCGCGCGGATGGGCGGGATCGGCGAAGTGCTGACCCCGGCACCAAACCTGCCCCCATTCGGCATGGTGCTGGTGAACCCCGGGGCGGCCGTGGCGACCCCGGCGATTTTCAAGGCGCGCAGCGGCGGGTTCTCACCGGTCGCATCACTGCCCGGCGGGTGGGACGACGCGGCAACGATGGCGCAGGATCTCGCGCGTTTGTCGAACGATCTGGAAACACCGGCAATGGCGATCGCACCCGCCATCGGCACCGTGCTGGACGCGCTGCGCACCGATCCCGCCTGCCTGCTCGCACGGATGAGCGGATCGGGCGCAACCTGCTTCGGGCTCTACGCCGATGGCGCGGTGGCGGCACGGGCGGCCGAACGCGTCGCCCGGCCGGGATGGTGGACCTGGGGCGGCAATGCGCTCGGCTAGCCGCAGTTTCATACGCCATCCGCTTCGTATGCAGGAGCGCTTATGATCGATCTGCGCGATCCGTCGTGCGATGCCGCGGCGGTGCGCCGCGCACTCGATCTCGCACCCCACCCTGAAGGGGGCCATTACCGGGAGGTCTGGCGCGATCGGCCCGCATCCGGCGGGCGCGGTGCTGCAACCAGCATTCTGTTTCTGCTGGACTCCGCTGAACGCTCCCGCTGGCACAAGGTCGATGCGGCGGAGTTGTGGCTGTGGCAGGCGGGCGCGCCCCTGGCACTGGGCGTCTGCGCGGCGGACGGCGTGCCGTATCGGGTCCGGCTCGGTCCCGATCTCGCGCAGGGCGAGACGCTGCAGCACACGGTCCCGGTCAGTGCCTGGCAGGATGCAAGCAGCCTGGGGCGCTGGACCCTCGTCAGTTGCGTCGTCGCACCCGCATTCGAATTCGCTGGTTTCGAAATGGCACCCGCTGGCTGGGCGCCCGGCAATTAGCGGGAAGCCCGGTTCGGGCTAGGCCGCAACCATTTCGGTATCGAGCGCATAGCCGGCGGCGCGCACGGTGCGGACCAGGTCGAGTTCGTTTTCACCGTTGATCGCCTTGCGCAGGCGGCGGATGTGCACATCGACCGTGCGGGGTTCGACATGGATGTCCCGGCCCCACACCGCATTCAGCACATCCTCGCGCGAGAACACCCGGCGCGGGTGGCGCATGAAGAATTCAAGCAACCGGAATTCGGTTGGCCCGAGGTGCAGCACCTTGCCGGCCCGCGTCACCTTATGGGTGGTCGGGTCGAGTTCCATATCGGCGAACTGCAATGGCGCTTTGGCGGGGGCGGCACCGGTACGGCGGAGCAGCGCGCGGATGCGCGCAACCAGCGCTTCCGGCGAAAACGGCTTGGTGATGTAATCATCGGCGCCGGTTTCAAGGCCGCGCACCGCGTCCTGGTCTTCCGCGCGGGCGGTGAGCATGATCACCGGCAGGCTGCGCGTGGCCGGGCGGCGCCGGAGTTGGCGGCAGAGCTCGATGCCGGACAGGGTCGGCAGCATCCAGTCGAGCAGCACGAGGTCGGGCGGAGTTTCGGTGATTTTGGTCAACGCTTCGTTGCCGTCGCCGGCTTCATCGACCCGGAAGCCGCTCTTTTCGAGATTATAGCGCAGCAGCGTGACCAGCGGCGCTTCGTCTTCGACCACGAGCACCAGCGGGCGGTTGGATTCACTCACGACAGACTCCATCGGTAAAGTGCACTCACGTGTCGGTACGCGGCATGTACGTCGCGGAGAGATCGCCCTTGGGCCGGTTGTCCGGCAGGGTTTGACCGGTCGCCGCGTAGTAGGTCAGCTCGGCCACGTTGGTTGCATGATCGCCGATCCGCTCGAGGTTTTTCGCGATGAACAGCAGATGAGTGCACGCGCTGATGTTGCGCGGGTCTTCCATCATGTAGGTGATCAGCTCACGAAAGATCGTGGTATAGAGATCATCGATCATCTGATCCGCCCGCCAGACCGCCATGGCTTTCTGCGGATCGGCCTCGCCGATCGCATCGATCGTCGATTTCAGGTTTTCCTGCACCAGGCGCGACATCTGCGCGAGGCTTGCGAGCGGATAGGCTGGCGCCGCCTGGTTCAGAATGATCGTGCGCTTCGCGACATTGGCGGCATAATCGCCGATGCGCTCGAGGTCGGTGGTGACTTTCAGCGCTGCCACGACCTGACGCAGATCATCCGCGACCGGCTGACGCAGCGCGAGAACGCGGATCGCGAATTGCTCAATCGCGCGCTCCTCTGCATCGACGCGTGCATCGAACTCGACGACGCGGGCGGCCATCACCGCGTCGCGCGAGAGCAGGGCGGCGGTCGCGTCGGCCAATTCGGTCTCAATCAGCCCGCCCATCGCCGCGATCATGTCGCGCAGACGGCCGAGATCGGCTTCGAAGCTCGTTAGAATATGGCGGGATTCGTCAGGCATGGCGATGCTCCTCAACCGAACCGGCCGGTGATGTATTCCTGGGTGCGGCGTTCGCGCGGGGCGGTGAACATCTGCGTCGCGTCGGCCACTTCGACCACTTCGCCGAGATAGAAAAACGCCACCCGATCCGCGCAGCGGCCGGCCTGCTGCATATTGTGAGTGACGATGACGATCGTGAAATCGCGTTTCAGCTCCTCGATCAACTGCTCGATTTTCAGCGTCGAAATCGGGTCGAGCGCACTGGTCGGCTCATCGAGCAGAATGACCTGCGGCCTGACCGCGATGGTGCGGGCAATGCACAGGCGCTGCTGCTGCCCGCCGGACAGGGCAAGCGCCGAATTGTTCAACTTGTCCTTCACCTCGCCCCACAGGGCGGCGCGCACCAGCGATGATTCCACCCGTTCGTCCATTGCGCTGCGCGAGAGCCGCTCATGCAGCCGCACCCCGAAGGCGACGTTCTCATAAATCGACTTCGGAAACGGCGTCGGTTTCTGGAACACCATGCCGACGCGCCGGCGCAGGCGATTGATATCCATGCCGGGCGCGATGATGTTTTCACCATCGAGCATCACCTCGCCCTCGGCGCGCTGACCGGGGTAGAGATCGTACATGCGATTGAGCACGCGCAGCAGCGTCGATTTACCGCAGCCGGATGGGCCGATCATCGCGGTGGTCTGGCGGTCGAGAAAATCGATCGAGACCGATTTCAGCGCCTTGGTGGCGCCGTAATAGAAATCGAGATTGCGGATCGCGATGCGCGGTTCCTGAGACAGGGACTGCGCCATCGGTACGATGCGGGCGGCGGCTTCGGGCATCAGCAGGCTCCGTCTTGATGCGACAGCGTCGGAAGGAGCGATGTCATGGTCATGACACCGCTCCTTAAGCCCCTATCATGCCACAGTTGTGACAGTTCGATGAAGCTTTTGTGACAGATAGGCTCCCTCAGCCCGCGCTCGGCAGCTTTGGCTGCTTGACCAGCCGCAGATACGGCTTCAACGTCTTGAAACCAGCCGGGTAGCGTTTGTGTGCCTCTTCATCGGACACCGAGGTGATGATGATGACGTCATCGCCATCCTTCCAGTTCGCGGGCGTCGCGAGTTTGTCGGAATCCGTCAGTTGTAACGAGTCGATCACCCGCAGGATCTCATCGAAATTGCGCCCGGTCGCCATCGGATAGGTCAGGATCAGCCGGATCTTCTTGGCCGGGTCGATAATGAACACCGAGCGCACCGTCGCCGTCGTGCTGGCATTCGGATGGATCATTTCGTACAACCGACTCACTTTGTGGTCATGATCGGCAAGGATCGGGAAATTCACCGACTGGCCCTGAGTCTCCTGAATATCCTTCGCCCAGCCGACATGGTTCTCCCCGGTATCGACCGACAGGCCCACCGGCTTGACATTGCGCTTGTCCCACTCGGGCTTGAGCCGCGCGACCACACCAAGCTCAGTCGTGCAGACCGGCGTGTAATCGGCCGGGTGGCTGAACAGGATGCCCCAGGAATTACCGAGGTACTCATGGAATTTGATCCGGCCCTCCGAGCTGTCCTGCTCGAAATCAGGGGCGGTATCGCCGAGTTGCAATGACATGGGCATGGCTCCGATCATCAGTTGTGCGCTGCACATAATACTTTGGTCCCGACTCGCCAACCGGACCGGCACCGATGCATCGGCGATCGCCCATCCTTATATCCAGCCACGGATATCAATGGGGATCATCATGAAACTGCGCGCCGTCTTGCTGCTCTGCCTTACCGCCCTGGCGCTATCCGGCTGCGGGTTGTTCGCCGCGCCGTGCCGGGTGACGTCCGCGGGCCTGAAAATCGTGCCGCTGGTCGGCCCGGTCGCCGCCGCACCGACCGATGCCTGCGCCAATGTAATCGACCCGACGCCGACCCGCAGCTGATCGGCGCAGGGTCAGGCCTCGAGCGCCACCGACAGCGCGATATTGGCCCGAAATGCCGCCTGTGCTTCGGCCAACACGGCAGCGGTGGCATCGGCATCAAGGCAGACGGCGTCGATCGCCTCCCGATAGGCGCGCCGGAACGCGGCCAGATCGGCAATTGCCTCGAAGCGGTAGAAGGCGAGTGCAGTATCATCGAGACCGAGCGTGGCGGCCAGACGGCGCTGGAACACCTGGCCGCCGTTCAGATCGCCGAGGTAGCGGACATACGCATGGGCAACCAGCAGTGCAGGGGCGTCCTCTGTCGCGTGGGTGATCCGCTCGGCGTAAGCCCGTCCGGCATCCATCAGCGGCAGCGTGCCTGCCCAGTCGGGACCGGCGAGCATTGCCAGATCGCTTTGCAGCGCCGCGGCGCGATATACCGCCGGCCGCGCCAACGCCCGCAGGCAGGGGTGATCGCAATGCCGTTCCAACCCCTGTTCGATCCGCTGATAGGCGGGCAGCAGATTGCGCAGCAAACCGGCATACTGCCCACGTGTAATCGTGCCGCGCAGCATGTGCGCGACAATGCCTGAACGTTCCGCTTCCCGGTGAAGATCGTGTGTCGCATGCCGCAAGGCGGTGGTGAGCGCCGGGGAGACGTCGGTCGATCTTGCTTGGTCGACCGGGAAAACCAGGCTATCATCCATAAAACATTGATTGAACCGGTTATGACCACTGTCAACCTGACCCAGCCTGATCTTACGTTGCAGCTGGATCGAAACGGCGTCATTCGCGACACCACATTGTCGGACCGCATCGAAACCGGCGGATTGCAGCCCTGGCATGGCCGACCGTGGAGCGAAACGGTGACCGCATCGGGTTTCGCGACGATCGAACGCATGGTCAAGGACGCCTGGCACACTGGCGTTTCCGCCTTTGCGCCGGTCAATCAGCTGTTTCCGAGCGGGGCGGAACTGCCGTTGGAATACACTACGGTCAGGCTCGGCGGCGACGCCGGGTTGCTCGCGATCGGCCGGCGGTTTCATGTGGTTGCCGATCTGCAAAGCCGCCTGATGGCGGCGCAGCAGGCGATGGAGCGCGACCACTGGCGGCTGCGCGATGTCGAGCGCCGCTATAATCTGATGTTCAATGGCGCGAACGATCCCTTGCTGCTGCTCGACGCGGCAACGCTGCGCATCACCGAGGTCAACCCGGCGGCGGGCCGCCTGCTCGGGGTCGGCCATGATTGGAGCTTCATCGATCAGATCGCGAAATCGTCGCAGCCCACCTTTCACGCTATGATCCAACGCGCCCGTACCGATGGGCAGGCGCCCGGCGTGGTCGTGCAACTCGGCAGCCCGCGGGAATCCTGGATCGTGCGCGCATCGTTGGCCGATGGCGGAGTGGCGCCGTCGTATCTGCTGCATCTTACCCCGCTCGCGGCCGCTCCGCGTGGCATCGCGTTGCCGGACCGCAATGCCTGCCCGGCCCTGATCGCGCGCCTGCCCGAGGCGTTCGTAATTATCGATCGCGATGGGACGGTACGCCAGGCCAATGCCGCCTTCATCGACCTGATCGAGGCGGCGAGCGAAGCGGCCGTGCTCGGGGCGCGGCTCGATCGCTGGCTCGACCGGACCGGTAATGATCTGGCCATGGCGCTCGAGCTGATCCGCAGCCACGGCAAGCTGATGAGCATGCCATCGGTGGTCCACGGCGAATACGGGGCGGTCGTCGAAGTCGAGATCTCGGCGGGAACCGACGATGGCCTGATCGGGTTGCTGATCCGCGACACCGCGCGTCACGCAACACCGCCCCGGTCGGGTGGCGTCAATCCGTTACAGGCGGCGCTGGCCGCGCTGTCGCTATCGGTTGGATCGACCACCATCCACCACGCCGTGGACCAGACCGTGGCGGCCGTCGAGCAACATTTCATCCGCACCGCCCTCACGCAGACCGCGGGCAACCGTAAGGCGGCGGCGGCGTTGATCGGTCTCAGCCGCCAGAGCCTCTATCTGAAAATGAACCGCTACGACTTGGAATAGCGCCAACCGACCGCAATGTAACGCGCGGCAGCAGCACGGGGAGGCACGCCATGATCCAAAAATTCGTGCCCGCACCGGCTTTCGGCGAGGCCGATCTTTCGAACTGCGAACGCGAGCAGATCCATCTTGCCGGATCGATCCAGCCGCATGGTGCGCTTTTGCTATGCAGCGAACCGGCCCTGAAGATCGTGCTGGCGAGCGAAAACGCATCCGAATTCCTCGGCCTTGTTCCTGCGGGCGAACATCCCACCCCGATCGGCATGGCGCTCGACGAGCTGCCCGGGACTCTGGCCAGCCGCATCCGCCCGCAACTGCGCGCCCCGTTGCGCACCCAACCACTCAGGCTGCGCTGTACCATCGGGACGCCCCCGCGCGCCATCAATGCCATGATCCACCGGCCCGCGGGCGGTGGCGTGTTGATCGAACTCGAACCGGCGGGGCCGGTCATCGATGTCGTCGGGCCGATCGAAGCGGCGTTGCAGACCATTCTCGGCTCGGTCTCGCTGGCGAGCCTGTGCGACGAGACGGCGCGGATCTTCAAGGCGCTGACCGGCTATGATCGGGTCATGGTCTACAAATTCGACGATGAAGGTCACGGCCATGTGTTCGCCGAACAGCGCGAACCGGGGCTCGAGCCGTATCTCGCGAACCGCTATCCCGCAAGCGACATTCCGCAGATCGCCCGCCGGCTTTACGAGCGCCACAGGGTACGCATGCTGGTGGATGTCGCGTTCAAGCCGGTCAGGCTGCATCCGGCGCTCTCGCCGATCAGCGGCGCACCGCTCGATATGTCGCTGTGCGCCTTGCGCAGCTCATCGCCGATCCATGTGCAATATCTGCAGAACATGGGGGTACGTGCAACGCTGGTGGTGTCCCTCATGGTGGGCGGGCAGCTCTGGGGTCTGATCGCCTGCCACCATTACGCGCCGTTCTTCGTCGCTCCGGACATTCGCGCCGCCTGTGAGTTCCTGGCCGAAGCCGTCGCAACCCGCATTGCCGCGTTCGAGAGTTTCGTGCTGGCGCAGGCCGAGCTAGCGGCCCGGCGGCTGGAACAGCGCATGGCCGAAGCGTTGTCGCGCGAGGGCAACTGGAAAAGCGCGCTGTTCGACAATCCGCCATCGCTGCTGCACCCGGTGCGCGCCACCGGTGCCGCCCTGCTGTTCGACAACGAGGTCACGGTAACCGGCGATGTGCCGGGCACGCAGGACATCCGCGCCATCGGCGCCTGGCTCGACAGCCGGGCGCCACAGTCTGGCGCGGAACCGACCAAGCTTGATCAGGCCATGATCATAACCGCGTCGCTCGCCGGTGAGGCCCAGCAATTCGAGGCGATTAAGGCGGCGGCGAGCGGGGTGCTCGCGGTATCGCTGTCCAGCGAACCCGGCACCTATCTGATCTGGGTGCGGCCCGAACAGGTGCGCACCGTCACCTGGGGCGGCGACCCGACCAAGCCCGTCACGATCGGGGACACACCGGCCGACCTGTCGCCGCGCCGCTCCTTCGCGCAATGGCATCAGGTGATGCGGCTGCAAAGCGAACCATGGACCGAGGCCGATATCGCCGCAGCCCGGCTGATCGGCGCCATGGTCAGCGACGTGGTGCTGCAATCACGCTCGGTGCGCATGCTGATCGCACAGGATCAGCTCGAACGCGTCCGCCGCGAGGTCGCCGTCTCGACCCAGCCGGTGATCGTGGCCGACGTCAACGGTGATATCCTGTTGATCAACCGCGCCTTCACCGCCCTGGTCGCCGGCGCCAACCATCCGCTGCAATCCCTCAGCGACCTGCCGCCCCTGTTCGTCGATGCCGACTCCGTGGCCGACCGGTTGCAGGCGCTGCGGACACACCGGCTCAGCTGGCGCGGTGAAATTGCGATCCGGCGCGACAGCGGCGAAGCGCTGCCCCTGCTGATCCGCGCGGACCCGATTTTGGCCACCGCAGACCGCGTGCTCGGTTTCGCGCTGATCATGAGCGACATGTCCGAACAAAAGGCCGCAAGCGTGGCACGGCGACGTTTTCAGGATGGCATCATCGAACAGAACCGCACGCTCAGCGGCCTGATCGCCTCAAAAGAGGACATGGTCGTGCAGACTCTGCTGAAATCGGTCTTCGAAAACGCCCAACTCGCCGCCCTTGAAATCACCGACCGGCTCGACCCGTCACGTATGCCCGAAATGCTCGAAAGCGTTCGCGATTCCGTCCGCCGCACGACCGCCGTGCTGCAGAACCTGTTCATCCATGATCCGCCGGGCGACGAGGCATGATCCCAACCGCCTCGATCGAGCCGGGCGCGGCAGACAAACCAAGCCGATCGACCCGCCCCGAAAACAGCGCGCTCTCACGGGTCTACTCCCGCTGATCTTTCGCAGCCTCCGCCGCGCGGTCCCGCTTCAGGCTCCGCCGCACCGAAACCAGCGACCAGACCGCCCCGGCCAGGACAACGAGTTCCAGGCCACCGAATTCCAGAAACGTCGCGTAATGGCCGAACAGCTTCAGCATACGGCTCAGTCGATCGGTTCAAGCGTCCGAGCCGGTTCGTGCTGCTTGGCCGCCGGCCGGGGTATCAGCTCAGGCGGCAGCGCAGGCAGGCGCGGCGCGGGCGGGGGTGCCGGTTCGCTGCTGCCCTGACTGGGTTCGGCGACCGGCTGCATCTTGAGCTGAATCCAGATGCCATAGGCCGCGATCACGGCGATCAACCCGCCGAAATCGACCAGCGGAAAAATGCGCGGGCCGCCAAGCGCGTAGTACATGAAACTGGTCTTCACCGCCGCATAGGCCGCGGCGATCTGCAAGATCGGCCGCATGATCTCGCCGGCGGCGAAAATCATCGGGTTGATCGGCTCATACGCCTCCAGCCGCTTCAGCCGGCGGGCGCGAATCCCGTGCAGCACGAAGGCCGCAGCGGTCAGATAGAGCGAAAGTCCGATGGCGGTATCCAACATAGGTCGATCCTCCTCGCACGGATTTAGGGTGGACAGGCGAAATCGCCAGACAGTTCAACACGCACGCCCTGCGCGACACGATCAATCCGCTCCAGCCGCTCGATCAGCATGATCACCCGCGTTCCCGGCCCGATCGACTCGCGCACCGGCAACGCCGCGGCCTCGATCAGAAATTGCGTCTCGGCACAGGTCAGGGCCGGCAGTCGCAACGCGGGCAGCATGGTGCGCGCGACGGCCAGGGCGGCAAGACCCAGCTTGCGCGGGGCCGAGACCCGTGCCCGCCGCGTGATCGAGTCATGACCCGCGCGCGCCAGCCCCCGCCCGATCGCGCGATAGATCATGCGCGCCGCCTGGATCCCCGGCCGGCAATCGAGCGGCAGGCGCGCAATGCCCGGTCGCGCCCGATCGTAGAAACGCTCAGCCTCATCGAGCAATTGCGCAATCACCTGCCCCAGATCCGGCGAAAATCGCGGTGCGGCCAGAAACGCCTCGGCATCGATGCCCCGTGCCGCCAGCCAGTCGAGCGGCAGATACAGCCGCCCCGCGCGGGCATCCTCGCCCACATCGCGCGCGATGTTGGTGAACTGCATCGCAATCCCCAGGTCGCAGGCCGCACCCAGGCTCTCCGCATCGCGCCTGCCCATGATCAGCGTCATCATGGCGCCGACCGAACCGGCCACCCGCGCGGCATAGGCCCGCGCATCGGCAATCGTCTCGTGCCGCCGGCCGGCGGCATCCCAGGCGAGGCCCTCGATCAGGGCATCCGGCAGCGTGCGCGGAATCGCATGGGTTTCGATCATCCGGGCAAACGCGCGATCGACCGCATTGTTCTCGGGCCGGCCGTGATAGGCCCGGTCGAGCCGCTGCGCGAGCCGCGCCACCGCCGCCCCCTTGTCCGCACCGTCATCCACCGCGTCATCCGCGACGCGGCAGAACGCGTAGAGCGCGGTTGCCGGATGGCGGATGCGCGCCGGCAACAGGCGCGAGGCGGCATGAAAACTCAGCGAACCGCCGCGCAGCATCGCGGCACAGGCGGCCATATCCGGATCGACGATCCGCTCAGACATGCTGTCCAACCTCCCGCCGCGCCGCCGACGACATGATGGTCGGCACGAGACCATCGAGCACCCGCGCGGTCGACAGCACCCCCGGCACCCCGGCACCCGGATGCGTCCCGGCGCCGACCAGAAACAAGTTCCGCAATTCCTCGCTTGCATTATGCGGCCGAAACCATGCGCTCTGCGTCAGCACCGGCTCCATGCCGAACCCGGCCCCCAGGGTCGAGGCGTATCGGCTCTCGAAATCCGCCGGCGTCATGATGCGCGAGGTCACCACATGCCCCGCCAGCCCCGGCAGCATGGTCTCTGCCAGCCGCCGTTCCAGCGCCTGGCGATACGACTCGGCCTGCGTTGCCCAATCGATATCACCGCCAAGATGCGGCACCGGCGCCAAAGCATAAAACCCATCGCACCCCGGCGGTGCCAACGAAGGGTCGGTCGCGGTCGGTCGGTGCAGATAAATGCTCATGTCGGTCGCAAGTGTCTTGTGTTCGAAAATATCATCGAGCAGACCGCGGTAGCGTGGCCCCATGATGATCGCGTGATGCGGCACTTCGGGAAATTTGATGTCGGTGCCGAAATACCAGACGAACAGGCCCATCGAATACCGGGTCGCTTTCAGCTTGCGGTCGGTCCAGCGCCGGCGCGGCGCATCGCGCAGCAGATGACGATAGGTATGCGCGGTGCACGCGTTGGAGACCACGATATCCGCTGAAATCCGCGTGCCGTCATCGAGCGCCACCCCGGTCGCCGCGCCATCGGCAATCGTGATCCGGTCGATATTGGTATTCAGCCGGATGCTGCCGCCCTGCCCCGCAATCAGTCGTGCCATGCCCTCGACGATCCGCCCGGTGCCGCCCATGGCGAAATGCACGCCGTGCGCGCGCTCCAAATGCAGGATCATTGCATAGATCGCGCTCACCTTGAACGGATTGCCGCCGACCAGCAGCGGATGAAAACTCAGCGCCGCGCGGATGCGTTCATCGCGCACATGGCGCGCCGCCAGGGCATACACGCTGCGATGCCCGGAGAGCCGCACCAGGTCCGGCAGAATCCGCGCCATGTCCGTCCAACGGCCGAACGGCACATGCCCGAGTTGCTCGAAACCGATTTTATAAATCCGCTCGGTCAGCGCGATGAACCGCTCATACCCCGCCAGGTCGCCCGGCGCGAGCCGCTGGATCTCGGCGCGCATGAACGCCGGATCGGCCGAACAATCGATGTACGATCCGGTATCGAACCGGATCCGGTAGAACGGGTCGATCGGCACCAGCGTCACGTCATCGGCAAACCGCCGTCCCGCCAGCGTCCACAACTCCTCCAGCAGGAACGGTGCCGTAATGATGGTCGGCCCGGCATCGAAGGTGAACCCGTCCTGGCGGAACACCGCGGCGCGCCCGCCCGCCTGCTCGCACCGTTCCACCACACTCACACGCCAGCCCCGCGCGCCGAGCCGGATGGCGGCCGCCAGACCGCCGATCCCCGCCCCGATCACGATCGCATGCGGCCGCTGCGGATCATCCAGTGCGCCGCGCCCGGGCATCGCGTTCATGTCCCGATCACCCCGATCTCGCGGGCGAAATCCGCAATGATCGCCGCGGTTTCGGCCGGTGCCTCCTCATGCGCCAGATGACCGAGCCCGGGCATCGAAACCAGCCGCGCGCCCGGCACGATGCGCGCGATCCGTTCCGCCTCGCGCGGCGGAATCGAGCGATCGTTGGCCCCGGTCACCAGCAGCAGCCTCGACGCCAGGTCCGGCAGACTGGCCTCGATCGGGTCGAGATCCCAGTTCGCCATCATGGTCAGCGCCGCGGCGGCATGGCCGCTGCGGCGCACCAGCGTCGCGTAATGCGCCTCCCCGGCGGCATCGATGGTCGATCCCGTGCTGGCCAGCAGGCGGCGCACGATCGTCGGGTTCTTCGCGCGCCAGGCGAACAGCCGCGGCACCAGCGGGTTCATCGCGAACATTTTGGCGATCGGCGAAAATACCCTGGTCACATTGCCGCGATACGGCAGCAACGCGCCGTTCAGGCTGACCAGCCCGGACGGGGCGACCGTTCCGCCGCCGCACAGATCGATCCCGATCGCCGCGCCCGCCGAATGGCCGATGATGATTGCCGGTGCGATATCAAGCACCCCGAGCAGCGAGGCCACCGCGCCCGCCATGCCCGGCAGCGACATGCGCGGCCAGACGGGCGTTTCGGTGAACCCGTGGCCGGGCAGGTCAGGTGCCACCACGGTGAAATTCGCCGCCAGCGCCGGTGCCAGGTCGCGCCAGGAATGCGTCGCCGCGCCGGTGCCGTGCAACAGCAGCGCCACCGGCCCCTTGCCCATGATCTGCACATGAAACCGCAGCCCGCCCGCCTCGATGAAACGGCTGGCCGCCCGGTTCGGCCAGTTGGTGCCGTCGCGCTGCCAGTTCGGGGCGCCGTCGCCCAGCAACGCCTGCCACAGCGAGGTCTCTTCGATCGTCATTGCCGGCTCGGACATCTCAATGGCCATTCTGGTCATTCCCCTAGGCCGCCTGGGCGCGGACGGCGTTGCTGAGTGCGGCGGCATCGGCGTAGGGCAGCGGCAGATAGCGCCCGTCCATCAGGCGCGCGAGCTCGGCCGCGAACCCGCTGCGGCGCGGCGCGGTATCGATCACCATGCCCGCGAGTCCCGCGGCGGCGCAGGCCTGGGCGGCGGCGCGGGCATCGCGCCCGGCGGCCTCGCGCCCCGGTTTGCCGTCCCGCCCGATATTGGCCCCGCCATCGGTCAACAACACGATCAACGGGCTGGCGCCGCGCCGGCGTTCGGCAATCCCCAGGGCGCACGCGGCATCGATACCCAAGGCCAACGGCGTCGCCCCGCCGCCTGGCAGGGCAGCCAGGCTGCGCCGCGCCCGCGCCAGCGCCCCGGTCGGCGGCAGCAGCAATTCCGCGCTGCGATTCCGAAACGCGATCAGCGCAACCTGGTCACGCCGCACATAGCAATCCGCCAGCAGAATCTGAATCGCCCCCTTCGCCTCGGCGAGCCGGTTGAGCGCGGACGAACCCGACGCATCGACCGCGAAAATCGCCACGGTGCGCACCGGCGCGATGAACCGCTTGATCCGGAAGTCCTCGGCGCGGACCAGCACCCGCGGCATCGGACCCGGGTGTTGCACGGCCCGCTCGCGCCGTCGCAACGGCTGCATGGGCGCCGCGGCGCGCAACGTGTCGATCAAGGCCAGCCGCGCGCCATGGCCAGGCCGCCCGGGCCGCACGCCCGCCGGGCGGCCCCGGACACCCCCCTGCGCGATCGGCGTCTTGCCCCCAGCGGCACGCGCGGCACGGCGCGGCCCACCCGACATCGCCAGCGCCGCCAGCAGATCGAGCGGCAAGGCGCTGCGGGCCGCATCGAGCACACGCTCGGCAAGTTCCTCCGAAGCATCGCCCGGCGGCTCCTCCTGCAACTGGTCATCCCCCTGCGTCTCGCGCGCCTCGGGCGGCGGCGCGGCGTCCGGCTCGTCCTGTGATTCGGGTGGCGGCTCGGGGGGTGGTTCCGGTGCCGGCAGCGTCGTCGCGCGCGGCGCCAGAATCAGCCGCGCCGCCAGAATGGCGTCCGCATCGTCGATGCTGCGCCGTCCGGCCAATGCCGCGGCCGCGCGGGCGGCACGCAACGCCAAAATCGGTGCGCGCGGCGAATCGATCCCTAGCGCCGCCGCCGTGCGGCACAGCGCAATCGTGGTCTCATCACGCAGCACGATCCCAGCCAACCGCCGCCGCGCCCGGGCGATCGCGCGCGCGCCCGGCCAGACGAAATCGTCATCGAGCATCGCCTCGTCGAGCACGAAAGCCAGCCGGTCGCACAGCGTGCCGGGGGCTGCCTCGTCATCGCCGATCCCCTCATCCAGCGCGACGACACCGAACCGTGCATCCCGCTCGCTCATCACGCCATCGCGCGCCACACTTACCACGCCGCGGTCGAGCACCGCCGCCAGCTTGCCGGCCAATGAACGATCCAGCCGTTCCGCCATCGGGATCACCACGACGCCGCCATCGACCTCGGCCAACAGGCCGCTCGCCACGATTCTGGACCCGGCAGACAGGGTCCCCGCCAGATCGAGCCCGCCGAGCAGCCGATCATCGGTAATATGCGTTGGCAGGCGCCGCACCGGCGTGGCGCCGGGCAGCAGGCCGCGCAACCGGCTCAAAAAACCGTCCCGTGCCGGCCCGATCCGGCTGCGGATCACCATGCCGCCCAGCCCGACCGGATCGATCGCGAACAGGCAGGCAGCGAGGCCAGCGTCGCGGGTCGGTTTGCGCGGCGCCGGCAGCGGGCTCATGCGGCAATCGCCGCCTGGCTGAACAGCGCGGCCATGGCACGCTCGACCCGCGCGCCCGCCAGCGATTCATCGAGCGGATCGCGCCGCAACCGATGCCGCAGCGCCGCCGGCGCGACCGCGCGCAAATGGCTCTCGGTCACCACAGTATCACCCTCCAGCGCCGCTTCGGCGCGGGCCGCGCGCAGCAGTGTCAGTTCGCCGCGCAGACCATCGGTGCCAAGTTCGATACAAAGCCTCGCCGCCAGCCGTAAAATTGCCTCCGGCACGTTGACCAGCGGCAGGAGTTTCATCGCCCCCACCAATTGCCGCCGCAACGCCGCCTCATCGGCGGCAAACCGCCGCATGAACGCCGCCCGGTCGTGTTCGAACGCATCGCGCCGCCGGACCACTTCGATCCGCTGGTCCAGATCGGTGGGCGTCTTCACCTCGACGCACAGGCCGAACCGGTCGAGCAACTGCGGCCGCAACTCGCCCTCCTCGGGATTGCCGCTGCCGATCAGCACGAATCGTGCCGGGTGGCGCAGGCTGAGCCCCTCGCGCTCGACCACATTCTCGCCCGACGCCGCGACATCGAGCAGCAGATCGACCAGATGATCCTCGAGCAGGTTGATCTCATCGATATATAAAAAGCCCCGATGCGCGCGGGCCAGCAGGCCGGGCTCGAACGCTTTCACCCCATCGGCCAGCGCCCGTTCCAGATCGAGCGCGCCGACCACCCGGTCCTCGGTCGCGCCGAGCGGCAGATCGACCACGGGAATTCTCACCCGCTCCGATGCCAGCCGCCCCGCCGCCCGGCGGGCGCGGCACTCGGGGCACAGCGCGCTGCGCGAAGCGGGATCACAATGATACCGGCAGCCAACCACTGCGCGCATGGTCGGCAGCAGCGCCGCCAGCGCGCGCACCGCGGTCGATTTGCCGGTGCCACGGTCGCCGAACGCCAACACCCCGCCCAGCGTGGGCTCCACCGTCGCAATCAACATCGCGCGGATCATCTCGGTCTGGCCGACGATCGCGGTGAACGGATACAGCGCCATCACTCGGCCTGCGCGGTGGCCGTGAACGGCGCATTCAGCCGCACGATCACGAGGTTCAGGTAACCGGCAAACGTCACCCAAAGCAGATACGGCACCAACAGCAGCGCCGCGGTGCCGGCAAATTGCGCGGTGGTGACGACCAGCGCCAGAATCGTCAGCCAGAGCGGCGCGATATCGATCAAGGCCAAATCCGGCCGGCGCATCTTAAAAAACAGCACACTCCACGCGAGATTGAACACCGCATTGATGCCGAACAGCACCAGCAGCACCGTCGCGCTCGTCACACTCGGTGCAGCTTCCCACCCGATCACCCCGGCCCCGGCAATCAGGGCGAAAATCAACGTCCAGACCGGGCCGAACAGCCAGGTCGGCGGCTGCCACGAGGGTTTGCGCAAACCGCGATACCAGGGCCCGATCGTTGTCACGGCCCCGCCAGCGCCGGCCACCACCGTCGCGGTCACCGCCGCGACCAGAACCGGTCCCCAATGGCCGCCCAACCAACTCATCTGATTGCGATCTCCTGTCCGCGTGTCACGAAACTGCCCGACCGCCAGCGTCGTCATGCCTGCATCAGCCGGGTCAGCCGTACCATGTTCTTGGCAAAGATGCGCGCGTGCACGATCGGCTTCGCTCGCACCAGCGCCTTGTTCATATAGGCCTGCCAGGTCATCGCCTGAACATCGGAGTCCCCGCAGATAGCCACGAACAATTCGCGCCGCCGGTCGCTGGAATACCAGAAATCCTGCATGAAGCCGAGCACGAAAAACACCATGCCGTGCGTCTTCATGAAGCGCTTGCGCGCGGTCCTCAGCGCCTTGGCATCACCGGTCCGGCAGAATTCGTCCACGGCCTCGCCCGCCAGTTGCCCCCCGAGCATGGCGTAATAGATCCCCTCGCCCGAGGCCGGCGCCACCACCCCGGCGGCGTCGCCCGCGAGCAGCACGTTGATCCCGTCATCCCAGCGCGGCAGGGGTTTGAGCGGCAGCGGCGCGCCTTCCGAGCGGATCGTCTCGGCACCGGTCAAACCCGCCGTGCTGCGCAGATCACCCACGGCCCCGCGCAGCGAAAACCCCTTGACCGCACTACCGGTCCCGATGCTCGCGGTCTCGCCATGCGGGAAAATCCAGGCATAGAAATCGGGCGATACCTTGGCGTCGTAATAAATCTCGCATTGCTGCGGATTCCACCCCGGCGTGCCGGCCGGCGGTGCCTTGATCACCTCATGATAGGCGAACACCCGCTTGTGCTTGTCCGCCCCGGGAATCGTCTGCCGTGCCACCGCTGAAACCGCGCCATCGGCGCCGATCACCGCGCGCGCCACCACCGCACCCACGCCATCCCTGGTCCTGTAGTGAATGATGGTGCGGCCCGTCGCATCGCGCTCGATCCGTTCGAATCGCCCCGTGCGCCGCTCGGCCCCCGCCGCCGCCGCCCGGTCGCGCAGGAACGCATCGAACATATCACGATCGACCATGCCGACATACCCACCGTCATCGATCGGCATCGCGACCTTCTTGGCCTTCGGCGACACGATATTGGCGCCGCGCGCCTTCGCCACGATCAGATGCTCGGGGATCGCGTAATCGCGGATCAGCCGCGGCGGCACCGCGCCGCCGCAGGGCTTGATCCGCCCGTCGCGATCCAGCAGCAGCACGGTGCGCCCGGCGCGCGCCAGCGTCTCCGCCGCGGTCGAACCCGCCGGGCCCCCGCCAACCACCACCACGTCGTATTCGGTCATCTGCGTCATCTCAAACCCCCGTCGCGGCGAGCGCGAACGCGCTGACCAGCATGCCCACAACATAAAGCGTCGTGCCCGTGGCATTGTACCAGGGCGCGCGTTCGCGCGGCTTTTCGAGCAAGCGGCGCATCAGAAACAATTGAACCAGCAGCGAGACCCCGATCAGCGCGGCCGCCAGCGGATGATGCCAGCCGATCATGAATTCGATGACGCACACCTGCGGCACCGCCATGATGATGCACGCCACGATCGAGGCGCGCAGCACACCGAGTTGCGCCGGCAGCGAGCGGACGCCGATTTTCAGATCGCCCTCGATCGATTTGAAATCATTCAGCGTCATGATGCCGTGCGCACCGGCACTGTAGAGAGCCGCGATGATCAGAGTATGCGGTGCGGGCAGCGCGTTGCGCATCACCGCCGCCCCGGTGAACCACGGCACGCCCTCGTAGCAGAGCGCTACGGCGGCATTGCCCCACCAGCCGTTCATCTTGAAGCGGAACGGCGGCGCGCTGTAGCCCCAGGCGGCCGCCAGCGCGAACACCGTGGCGCCGACCCCCCACGGCCCGAGCGGCAGTGCTACCAGCAGCGAAGCGCCCGACCAGATGATCGCGATATACAACCCCCAGCGCCCCGGCATCCGGCCCGACGGGATCGGCCGATCGGGTTCATTGATCGCATCAACATGCCGATCGAACCAGTCGTTCACCGCCTGCGATGTGCCGCACACCATCGGACCGGCCAGCACCATGCCGAGCACCAGCTCCGGCCAGCGTGCCGCAAGCGGCGCGCCCGAGGACACCACCCCGCACATGAAAGCCCAGATCGCCGCAAACCAGGTGACCGGCTTGAGCAGTTCGAGACAGACCTTCAAATCGGGCAGACGCACCGAAGTCGCAGGCCGATCGAAAGTAATGCTGGACTTTTCGGCTGGCGTCATCCGGTCTCCGGTTCTGGGTTATGCGACGCCCAGCGCCTCGGCATCCATCATGCCGTAACGCCGGAGTTTCACGTAAAGACTCTGGCGCGACAGCCCGAGCATCTCAGCCGCCGATGCCCGGTTATCGCCGGTGATCTTCAGCGCTGCCTCGATCGACAGGCGCTCGATCACCTCGGTCGCCTCGCGCACGATCTCCTTGAGCGAAACACGCCCGATCAGCTCACTGATCTGTTCGAGCGAGCGCGGCACCGCACGCGTGGTGGCCGCCGGCGGAATGAACTCGGGCGCGGTCCGCCGGCCGATATTGCGGATCGCAAAGCCAAAGCACGGCTTGCCGCCGTTCATCACCGTCACCGCCGAAATCTCGACCTCGGTCTGGGTGCCGAACTCATCGCGCAGAAACGTCGGGTAGAGCCGCACCGAACCATGTTGGCGCAGGTTGGCACTCAGCACATTCAGATCGACCCCCGGCCGCCCCAGCCAGCGATCGAGCGTCTGGCCATGGGCCTGCTCCTCCGAGCCCAGCTGGGTCATATCCAGAAACGCGGCGTTGGCCGCAAGCAGCCGCCCGTCGTTTCCGGTCACGACGAACCCATCCGGCGCGCTCTCGATCAATTTGAGCAGTTTGGCCTTGCTGTCCGACAACAGATTATGCGGATCGACCGGGCTGACCGGCGACAGGCGCAGCAGATAATTCTGCCCCTCGCCCTGGCGCAGCAGAAACGCCGAAATCCTCATCTCGCCGTCATGATCGGCGAGCCGGATCCGCACGTCATCCATCCGCCCGGCGGCGCGGATGCTGCCGAGCAGCTGCTCCAGCGCGCCCCGGCTCTCGGGCTCGACCAGCCCGGCAAACGCCAATCCGGCCAGTTTGTCGCGATCGCCGAACAACCTTTGCGCCGCCGGATTGGCCTCCACGATCTTTTGCGACTGACCATCGAGCACCAATACCGGCTCGGCCGACATTTGGAACAAAATCCGGTAGCGCGTCTCGACATGGCGCAGCCGCGAGTAATCCCGCTCCAGCGATTGCTGCACATCGACCAGGCGCTGCTGCAACGCGGCCAGTGCCCGCAGGTCCCGCCCGAACGCAATCGCCCGGCCGCTGTGGCCGACCGGAATGGTCGAAAACAGGATCGGCACATCCTTGCCCTCACGCGCCGGGTAATTCACGTGCCGCCCCAGCGGGTTGGGTCGCTCGTCCGCCTTGCCCGCCATGTCCTGCAGCATCTCGGTCACCTTGATCCGGCTCTCGACCGTTACGGTGTCCGCCCAGGGTCGCCCGATCCAGGTTTCACTCTGGTCGAATTCATTGGCGAAGCTGGTACTCTGAAACGCAACATCGCGAACGATGCCCTTACGGTCCACGATCAAGGCGATATCCGCAGCGGCGGCAATCAACATGCCCGCAGCATCGGCATCGACATCGGCAAGCCATTTAGCGGGCGATTTAAAGGCTTTCATACACGACCACACTTTCGAATATATAAGTATCTGCAGATGTAACCTTGTCACCTCTCCGTCAACTTGTTTCGCCTCGTTCCGAGCTCGACACATCCTGGCCCATCATGTGCCGAACCATCCGGGCCGTTCGCTATCGAATTGCCGCGAGGGCACGCTCAATCATCGAGTCCGCCTCGAACAATGCCGCCTGGCCATCCCGCGCCGTCGCATCCGCGCCGACGAACTGCGCGCGCTCGGGATGGTCAGCGAAAGCCCGGCCACCGACCATCACGCCAAGCGCCGGATTGAGCGCCGTGCGCCGCAGCGCGCGGATCACCGCGGGAAGACCCTTCAAGCCACCCTCGCCGCTCACCGAAAGCCCCACCACATCGAACCAGTTACGCCGCACGATCGACATCAGCGACGCCCGGCTCAGCAACGCTTCGGTCTGCACGATCCAGCCCGCCCGGCGGAACAGATCAGACAGCACCGCGATACCGAAACTATGCTGCTCCCCCGGCGCCGCCGCGATCAGAAAGTGCCGCTCGCGGCCTCTGAGCATCGGCGCCTCGCTGACCGGATCGGCGGTATCGCGCAGGATCTGATTGAGCCGGATCATCGCGAGGGTCACCGCGGCGAAATCGGCCCGATCCTCATCCCACAAATCACCGAGACGCCGCGCGGCGGGGGATAACAATCCCTGCAGGATATTGTCACGCGTGGCGCCCGCAGCCACGAACCGGGCGAGCGTCGCATGCGCCTCGATCAAATTCTCGGCCAGGATCAGGTCGACGAATCGCTCCACCTCGACCCGGGTTGAGCAGACCACGGCGGCGGCATCGTCCGGCCGCACACGGCTGGCCAGCATGCGCGGCAACACCTCGGTTGCAATCGTGCGTTCAAGCAGGCTGGACCATGGCCGGATCACCGTCTGGCGGTGCAGTTCGTCCGCGATCGCCTCATAGACATAAGGCTTGGCCGGAACCGCCCCGCCCGGGCTTCTGCGCGGTGAAGGACCGATCGTGGGGCCGGTCGGGCCAACGGCAACACGATCACGTTCAGAACGGCCGGGCTGACCCCGCGATCCTTGGTGCTGTGTGGCGTCTCTCATCGATAGCCCTCCTCAACTCGCGATCGAACATGCACCCGAACCATGTCGAGTGTCAAGTTTGATTGACGTAAATAAAGATTGACAGTTGATATTCCGGGGGGGTAGCTTTCGCCTCGTCGCTGACCCGCGACAGAGGAAACTCTGATGAACCAAGCTACCGAATTGTTCCATTCCCATGGCCTTCTCCCGGTGATCTGGTGCGGTGCCGCAAGCGAAATAGCCGGACACTTATTAACCGATCGTTTTTTCGTGGCGGGATCGAACGCCTCCTTTCAGGACATGTCAAGCGATGTTTACAAAGGTCGTTGAGCGGCTGACCGGTGCCGTCAATTGCTGCCCATGGGAAGGGCACGGCTATGGCCGCCACCAGAGCAGCGCCGCGCAGCCGCGCCGTACGCCGTTCCTCTATAGTGTCGAGGAACGCCGCCGGCGCGACGCCACAAAATGGACGCTGGTGCAGGGCATTCTGGCACCCATCCAGTTCGTGGTCTTCCTGGTCAGCCTCAGCCTGGTCGCGCATTATCTGATCACCGGCAACGGTCTTGCCCTGGCGACCGATTCCATCCTGGTCAAAACCGTTGTGCTGTTCACGATCATGATCACCGGCGCGATCTGGGAACACGAGGTGTTCGGCAAATATCTGTTCGCGCGCGCCTTCTTCTGGGAAGACCTGTTCAGCATGCTGGTGATCGCGCTGCACTCACTCTACGTGCTGGTGCTGTTCATCCATATCGCCGGCCCGCGGACGCAAATGATGATCGCGCTCGCGGCCTATGGCACCTATCTGATCAACGCGATGCAGTTCGTCATGAAACTGCGCGCCGCCCGGCTGGAAGCGCCCGGCCACGGGGCGGTGACGATCTGATGAGCGTCTGCACCACCCCCCCTGCGGCAACCGCGCCCGACATCATCCGCCAGCGCGGCCAGCGTGAAGTCTTCTGCGGCCTGACCGGGATCGTCTGGCTGCACCGGCGGATCCAGGATGCGTTCTTCCTCGTGGTCGGATCGCGCACCTGTGCTCACCTGGTGCAATCGGCAGCAGGGGTGATGATCTTCGCCGAACCCCGCTTCGCCACCGCCATCATCGAGGAGCGCGACCTCGCCGGCCGCGCCGATCTCGATGACGAACTCGACCGCGTGGTGACCCGCCTGATCGAACGCCGCCCGGACATCAAACTCCTGTTCCTGGTCGGCTCCTGCCCTTCCGAAGTCATCAAGCTCGACCTTACCCGCGCCGCCGCACGGCTCGACGAACGGTTCGGCCGCCTTCCCCGCATCCTCGCCTATTCCGGCAGCGGCATCGAAACCACGTTCACCGAAGGTGAAGACGCGTGTCTCGAAGCCTTGGTTCCCACCCTGGCCGATGCAGGCACCGCCAACGGCCTGATGGTGGTCGGTGCGGTGGCCGATATCGTTGAGGACCAGTTCCGCCGCCTGTTCACCGCCATCGGCATCGAACGCATCGATTTCCTGCCCGCCCGCCACGCCGGCGCGATGCCCGCGGTCGGGCCGAATACCAGGTTCATCCTCGCCCAGCCCTTCCTCGCCGCCACCGCACGCGCCCTGCATGAGCGTGGTGCGCGCCGGATCGCCGCGCCCTACCCGCTCGGCGCGGAGGGCACCCGCCTCTGGATCGAAGCCGCCGCCGCCGCCTTCGGCATCGACCCCGCCCGCACCGAAAGCGTGCTCGCCCTGCCCGCCCGCCGTGCCACCGAGTCGCTCGCCGCGGTCCGTGCCAAACTGGCCGGGCGCAAAATCTTCTTCTTCCCCGATTCGCAACTCGAAATCCCGCTCGCCCGCTTCCTTGCGCGCGAATGCGGTGTCGAGCTGGTCGAAGTCGGCACACCCTTCCTCCACCGCGACCTGATGGATGCCGAACTGGCGCTGCTGCCCTTCGCCACGCAACTCTCCGAGGGCCAGGACGTCGAACGCCAGCTCGACCGTTGCCGCGCCGAACAACCCGATCTGGTGATCTGCGGCCTCGGCCTCGCCAATCCGCTCGAAGCCGAAGGCATCGCGACCAAATGGTCGATCGAACTGGTGTTCAGCCCGATCCACGGGTTCGAGCAGGCCGCCGACCTCGGAAATCTCTTCGCCCGGCCGCTCGCGCGCCGCGCTCTGCTGGCGGTATAGCGCCATGCAACTGACCCTCTGGACCTATGAAGGCCCACCCCATATCGGCGCGATGCGCATCGCCACCGCGATGCAGGGCGTGCACTACGTGCTGCACGCACCGCAAGGCGACACCTACGCCGATCTGCTGTTCACCATGATCGAACGGCGGGACCGCCGCCCACCGGTCACCTACACCACGTTCCAGGCGCGCGACCTCGGCTCCGATACCGCAACCCTGTTCAAAAACGCGGTACGTGACGCCTATGATCGTTTCAAACCCGAAGCAATGATCGTCGGCGCCTCCTGCACCGCCGAGCTGATCCAGGACGATCCGGGCGGCCTCGCCGCGGCACTCGGCCTGCCGATCCCGGTCATCCCGCTCGAACTCCCCGCCTATCAGCGCAAGGAAAACTGGGGTGCTGCCGAAACCTTCTATCATCTGGTCCGCGCCGCAACCAACGGCGTCGCGACACCGGATCGCACCGCCCGCCCGGTCGCGGTCAACATCCTCGGCCCGGCCGCACTCGGCTTTCGCCACCGCGACGATCTGATCGAAGTGACCGACCTGCTGGGCAAGCTCGGTGTCTCGATCAACGTGATCGCCCCGCTCGGCGCCCGCTTCGCCGATCTCGCGCGCATCCCGGCGGCCGATGCCAATATCGTGCTCTACCCGGAAATCGCCGGAACCGCGGCGGCCTATCTTGCCCGCAAATTCGGCCAGAAAACCATCACCACCGTACCGATCGGGCTGAACGCCACGCGCGACTTCGCGGCCGAAATCGCGGCCCTGACCGGCCGCGCCGTCCCGGATGATCTGGAAAGCCAGGCCCGCTCGTCCTGGTACGCCCGCTCGATCGACAGCACCTATCTCACCGGCAAGCGCGTCTTCATTTTTGGCGACGCCAGCCACGCCATCGCCCTCGCCCGCATCGCCGCCACCGAAATCGGCTTCACCATCGCAGGCCTCGGCACCTACAGCCGCGAGTTCGCCCGCGAGGTGAAAGCCGCCGCTGCGCTCTACAACGTCGAAGCCCTGATCAGCGACGATTACCTGACCGTCGAAGCCGCCATCGCCGCCGCCCAGCCCGAGCTCGTGCTCGGCACACAAATGGAACGCCACATCGCCAAACGCCTCGGCATTCCCTGCGCGGTGATTTCCGCCCCCACCCATGTGCAGGATTTCCCGGCCCGTCATTCGCCCTTCGCCGGCCTCGAAGGCGCCAACGTGCTGTTCGACACGCTGACCCACCCGCTGATGATGGGTCTCGAAGAGCATCTACTCGGCATGTTCCGCGACGATTTCGAATTCAACGACCAGGCTGCCCCCTCGCATCTCGGCGCCGAAGCCGCCGCACCGGTCGCAACCGCGCCCATCCTCACCGGCTGGGAACCTTCCGCCGAAGCCGAACTCAAGAAAATCCCGTTCTTCGTGCGCGGCAAGGCGCGGAAGAACACCGAAATCTTTGCCGCCGAGCATGGCGTGACCCTCATCACGATTGAAACAATCTACGATGCAAAAGCCCATTTCTCCCGCTGACCAGGCGACGCCGATCCGCGTCGCCATCGTCACGATGGACAGCCATCTCGATGGCGTGATCGAGGCCGGCCGCAAATCCCTGACCCGCGAATACCCCGGCCTGTCGATCGAACTGCACACCGCCGACCACTGGGCGTCCAACAAAACCGCGCTCTCCGCCTGCACCGATGCGATCGCCCGCGCCGATATCGTGATCGCGACCATGCTGTTCCTCGATGATCACATCAAACTGGTCCAACCCGCCCTCGCCGCGCGCCGCGACTCCTGCGATGCGATGCTGTGCGCCTTGTCCGCCGCCGAGGTGGTCAACCTGACCCGTCTCGGCCGGCTCGACATGAGCAAGGAGGGCAGCGCCGCCCTCAAATTCCTGAAAAACCTGCGCCCGAAGCGCAAGGATGCCTCGGCCGCCGAATCCCAGATGCGCACCCTGCGCCGCCTGCCGAAAATGCTGAAACTCATCCCCGGTGCGGCACAGGATCTGCGGAGCTATTTCCTCGCCCTTTCGTACTGGCTGGCCGGCTCGTCGGAGAATATCGAAAGCCTGATGCGGATGCTGATCCGCCGCTACGCAACCGGCCCGCGCGGCGCGCTGAAAAGCAAGCTCGCCGTGCCCGCGCCGCGCGAATACACCGAAGTCGGCGTCTATCACCCCCGCATGAACGGCCGCATCGGCACCGACCGTACCGAGGTGCCGCACTGCACCCGCGCACGCGGCACGGTCGGGCTGGTGCTGCTGCGCAGCCTGCTGATCTCGGGCGATTGCGCCCATTACGACGGCGTGATCTCCGCGATCGAGGCGACCGGCTATCAGGTCCTGCCCGTGTTCGCCGCCGGGCTCGACGCCCGCCCGGCGATGGACCGATATTTCGTCAAGGATGGCATCCCCACCGTCGATGCCGTGATCTCACTGACCGGATTTTCATTGGTCGGCGGCCCCGCCTACAACGATTCCAAATCGGCCGAAGCAGCGCTCGCAGCCCTCGACGTGCCCTATGTCTCGGCCCACGCCCTCGAATTCCAGCCGATCTCCGCCTGGGAAGCCGACCCGCGCGGCCTGACGCCGATCGAGGCGACCATGATGGTCGCCCTGCCCGAACTCGATGGCGGCATCGTGCCGATGACCTTCGGCGGCCGCGTCGGCGGCACCGGCGAGAACGCCCGCGCCATGTCGGTCCATATCGAGCGCGCGGCGATGCTGGCCAACCGCGTCGGCCGGCTGATCCGCCTGCGCAAGGCGGCCCGCGCCGATCGCCGCATCGGCCTCGTCATCTTCAACTTCCCGCCCAACGCCGGCGCCACCGGTACCGCGGCCTATCTCTCGGTGTTCCAGTCGCTGTTCAACACGCTCACCGCCCTGCGCGACGCCGGCTACACCGTCGACCTGCCGTCCGATGTCGAGGCCCTGCGCGCCATGATCTGCGTCGGCAACGCGCCCCAGTACGGCGCGCCCGCCAATGTCGCGGTGAAAATCTCCCGCGACGATCACGTCCGCCGCGAGCCGCATCTCGCCGAGATCGAGACAATGTGGGGCCCCGCACCGGGCCGGCAGAATACCGATGGCGCATCGATCTTCGTGATCGGCGCGCAATTCGGCAACGTCTTCGTCGGCGTCCAGCCAGCCTTCGGGTTCGAGGGCGACCCGATGCGCCTGCTGTTCGAAGGCGGCTTTGCCCCCACCCATGCGTTCAGCGCCTTCTACCGCTGGCTGCGGGAGGATTTCGCGGCCCACGCCGTGCTGCATTTCGGCACCCACGGCGCGCTCGAATTCATGCCCGGCAAACACGCAGGCATGACCGGCAAATGCTGGCCGGACCGGCTGATCGGCGATCTGCCGAATTTCTATCTCTATGCCTCGAACAACCCGTCCGAGGGCATGCTCGCCAAGCGCCGCGCCAACGCGACCCTGATCAGCCACCTCACCCCGCCGGTCACCCAGGCCGGGCTCTATCGCGGCCTGGCCGATCTCAAGGCCAGCATCCTGCAATGGCGCAGCCTGCCGCCGGATGCGCCGGCATCCGAACGGCTCGACCTCGAAGCGCTGATCCAGGCGGATGCCGCCAAGCTCGATCTCGCCCAAGCCGAACCCGCCTGGGGCGATACGGCCGAGCCCGCCATCGCGCAACTCGGCATCGCCCTGCTTGATCTGGAGTATTCGCTCATCCCGATGGGTCTGCACGTGGTCGGCAGCCCGCCGAACGCCGAACAGCGCACCGATCTGCTGAACGCGGCCAACATCACCGACCCCGCCGAGCGCAGCCGGCTCGATGCGCTGCTCGGCGCCGACAGCGAACTCCCCGCCATCATCGCCGCGCTCGATGGTCATTACATCCGCCCCGCGCCGGGCGGCGACATCCTGCGCAACACGGCCATCCTGCCGACCGGGCGCAACATCTACGGTTTCGATCCGTTCCGCATGCCGAGCCCCTACGCCGTCTCCGATGGCGCCCGCCAGGGCGCCCGGCTGATCGCCCGCCACCAGGCGGAATCCGGCGCGCTGCCGGAAACCGTCGCCCTGGTGCTCTGGGGTTCGGACAATCTGAAATCCGAAGGCGGCCCGATCGCCCAGGCGCTCTGGCTGATGGGCGCCCGGCCGCGCCGCGACTCCTACGGCCGCCTCGCCGGTGCCGAACTCATCCCGCTCGATGAACTCGGCCGCCCGCGCATCGATGTGGTCATCACCTTGTCCGGCATTTTCCGCGACCTGCTGCCGCTGCAGACCAAACTCCTCGCCGAGGCCGCCCTGCTCGCCGCCGAAATCAACGAACCGGCCGCGCAGAACTTCATCCGCAAGCACACGCAGGATTTCATCGCCCAGCACGGCGGCAGCATCGAGGACGCGGCGCTGCGGGTCTTCAGCAATGGCGACGGCACCTATGGCGCCAACGTCAACCAGCTGGTCGATTCCGGCGCCTGGCAGAACGAGGATGAACTCGGCAACGCCTTCGTCAAGCGCAAGGGCTTCGCCTACGGTGTCGCCGGCCGCGCCGAACGGCACGATGCGGTGTTCGGCGCCATCCTGAAAACCGTCGATGTCGCCTATCAGAATCTAGAATCGCTCGATCTCGGCGTCACCACGATCGATCATTATTTCGATGGGCTCGGCGGCATGAGCCGCGCGGTCAAGGCCGCCCGCGGCACCGATGCGGCCCTCTACATCGGCGATCAGACCACCGGCGAGGGTACTATCCGCACGCTGAGCGAACAGGTCTCGATCGAAACCCGCACCCGCATGCTGAACCCGAAATATTTCGAGGCGATGCTGAGCCATGGCTCGGAAGGCGTGCGCAACATCGAGGCTTCGGTCACCAACACGCTCGGCTGGTCCGCCACCACCGGCCAGGTCGAGCCGTGGATTTATCGTGAAATCAGCAACGTTTTCGTGCTCGACCCTGAAATGCGCGAGCGGCTTGCAAAACTCAACCCGATCGCCTCGGCCAGGATCGCCGGCCGCCTGCTCGAAGCACACGAGCGCAACTACTGGACACCCGATGACGCCACGCTCGAAGCGCTGCGCGCCGCCGGTGCCGAACTCGAAGACCGGCTCGAAGGGCTGGATATGGAGCGCGCAGCATGAACGACATCAGCACGATCAACAAACTTGCGAGCCGCATCCAGGGTTCGAGCTGCAGCACCTCCTGCGGCGATGGCGAGGGCAGCGTGCAGGTCGCTCTCGACCCGCAGGTGAAAATCACCGGCGCCAAGGTGTTTGCGGTCTATGGCAAGGGCGGCATCGGCAAAAGCACCACCTCGTCCAACCTGTCCGCCGCGTTCAGCAAACTCGGCAAGCGCGTACTCCAGATCGGCTGCGATCCCAAGCATGATTCCACCTTCACGCTCACCAAGCGCCTGGTCCCCACCGTGATCGACGCGCTCGAAGCGGTCGATTTCCACCCCGAAGATCTCCGCATCGAGGATTTCGTCTACGAGGGCTTCGGCGGCGTGCAGTGCGTCGAAGCCGGCGGGCCGCCCGCCGGCACCGGCTGCGGCGGCTATGTCGTCGGCCAGACCGTCAAACTCCTGAAAGAGCACCATCTGCTCGAAGATTCCGACGTGGTGATTTTCGACGTGCTGGGCGATGTCGTGTGCGGCGGCTTCGCCGCCCCCCTGCAGCATGCCGATCGCGCCCTGATCGTCACCGCCAACGATTTCGACAGCATCTTTGCCATGAACCGCATTGTCGCCGCGATCGCGGCGAAGGCGAAAAACTACAACGTCCGCCTCGGCGGCGTGATCGCCAACCGCTCGGCCGCGACCGACCAGCTCGATAAATACAACGCCGCCACCGGCCTCTCGACCCTGGCCCGCTTCGCCGATCTCGACGTCATCCGCCGCTCGCGCCTGAAAAAATCCGTGCTGTTCGAAATGGAAGACAGTCCCGAACTCGATGCGGTGCGCGCCGAATACATGGCGCTGGCCGAAACCCTCTGGGCCGGCGTCGAGCCGCTGACCGCCGTGCCGCTGAAGGACCGCGAGATCTTCGACCTGCTGGGATTCGAATGATGGCAGGCGAAACCTACCAACTCCGGCGTGGCGAGATCGAGACCTATTTCGATCGTACCGCCGCCGCCGCCTGGGCGCGCCTGACCTCGGATGCCCCGGTCAGCGGCATCCGTGCCAAGGTCCGCGCCGGGCGCGATGCGATGCGCGCCACCCTGCTCGGCTATCTGCCGCTCGACCTCACCGGCGCGCGCGTGCTCGATGCCGGCTGCGGCACCGGCGCGCTCGCCATCGAAGTCGCCCGCCGTGGCGCCGATGTCGTCGCGGTCGATCTCTCGCCCACTTTGGTCGACCTCGCGCGCGAACGCGCGGCGAGCGACCCCGCCGCCTCCCGCATCGATTTCCGTGCCGGTGACATGCTCGATGCCGCGCATGGCGATTTCGATTACATGGTCGCAATGGATTCCCTGATCCATTACCGGCGTGACGATGTAGTGACATCCCTCGCCCGCATCGCACCCCGCGTCCGCCACGGCATGATGTTCACCTTCGCCCCGGGCACGCCGCTGCTGATCACCGCCCGCGCGATCGGCCGCCTGTTCCCGCGCAGCGACCGCTCACCCGCGATCGAACCACAGCCCGAGCGCAAACTCCGCCGCGCCATCGCACAAAATCCGGCGCTCGCGGGGTTTTCGCCCCGCCGCACCACGCGGATTTCACGCAGCTTCTACATCTCCCAGGCGCTGGAGTTGTCCCGATGAAAAACCGCGCGATCGAACGCACCAAAACCAAAGGGCGTGCGATCGAACGCACCAAAACCAAAGGGCGTGCGATCGAACGCACGATGACCCCCTTCTGGATGAAGCTCGACACCAGCTGGCTCCCCTTCGCCGATGCCGCGACCCCCGAACTGCCGATGCGCCGCCTGCTGCGCCTGGCTTTGTTCCAGCTCACCGTCGGCATGTCGGCGGCGCTGATGATCGGCACGCTCAACCGGGTGATGATCGTCGAGCTGCACGTCTCGGCCGCCCTGGTCTCGTTCATGATCGCCCTGCCCCTGCTGCTCGCGCCGGTGCGCGCCCTGATCGGATTTCGTTCGGATGGCTATCGCTCGGTGTTCGGCTGGCGCCGGGTGCCGTTCATCTGGTTCGGCACCATGGCGCAGTTCGGCGGCCTCGCGGTAATGCCCTTCGCGCTGATCATCCTGAGCGGCCACGCGGTCGGCCTGCCGATCTGGGGCAAGATCGGCGGCGCGCTGTCGTTCCTGATGGTCGGTGCCGGCATGCACACCACCCAGACCGCCGGCCTTGCGCTTGCGACCGATCTTGCACCCGAGCACGCCCGTCCGCGCGTGGTCGCCATGCTCTGCGCCATGCTGCTCGCCGGCATGATCGGCGGCGCGCTGCTGTTCGGCTGGCTGCTCACCCCCTACAACCAGTTCCATATGATCCAGGTGATCCAGACCACCGCGCTGATCACCATCGTGCTCAACAGCATTGCTCTGTGGAAACAGGAACCCCGCCGCCGCTATGCGGATGACGAGGAATTGCCGGCCCGCCGCGCGGGGATGGAATCGCTCTCGGCCGCCTGGGCACTGTTCCGCGCCCAGCCGCTCGCCATGCGCCGCCTGGTCACCATCGGTCTCGGCACGCTCGCCTTCTCGATGCAGGATATTCTGCTCGAACCCTATGGCGGCCAGGTGCTGCATCTGCCGGTCGGTGAAACCACCGCCCTCACCGCGCTGCTCGCCGCCGGCGCCGGTGCCGCCGCCCTCGTCGCGCGCTGGCGCCTGACCCGCAACGGCGATCCCTACCGCATCGCCGCCGCCGGCACGCTGGTCGGCCTGCTCGCGTTCAGCTGCGTCATCTTCGCCGCCCCGCTGCATTCGGGCCTGATCTTCGGCGGCGGCGTCGGCCTGATCGGCTTCGGCGGCGGGCTGTTCCTGGTCGGCACCCTGTCCGATGCGATGAGCCGCGTCGTCGGCGATATGAGCGGGCTTGCCCTCGGCGCCTGGGGTGCGGTGCAGGTGCTCGCCTCGGGCATCGCCATCGCCATCGCCGGCACGCTGCGCGGCACCATCGCGACACTCGCCGCGCACGGCAGCTTCGGCCCCAGCTTCACCGGCCCGGCCGTCGGCTACGATGCGGTCTATCACGTCGAGATCTATCTCTTGTTCGCAACCCTGATCGCGATCGGGCCGCTGGTCCGCCGCTCCTCCACCGCAACCAACGCGCTGACGCAGCAGGACGCTGCGTTCGGCCTGAAATAACCACGAGGTCCGTCATGCAAACCGGTGCAATCACTCCCTATATCGACGTCGCCCAGCTGGTGCTCTACGCGTTCTGGATCTTTTTCTTCGGCCTCGTGTTCTACCTCCAGCGCGAGAGCAAGCGCGAAGGCTATCCGCTGGTCACCGGCCACAAGGGTGAACGCCTCGAAGGCTTCCCGCTTCTGCCGACCCCGAAGACCTTCATCCTGCCGGATGGCACGACCAAATCCGTGCCCTGGAACGAGCCGATCGAGGTGATCAACGCCCGCGCCAGCGCGCCGTGGGATGGCGCGCCGATCATCCCGCTCGGCAATCCGATGCTCGATGGCATTGGACCAGCCTCGTACACCCAGCGCTCCACCCACCCCGAGCTGATGCCCGAAGGCGAGGTTCGCATCGCCCCGCTCCGCGTCGCGACCGACCATTGGGTCGCCGCCGAAGACCCCGATCCGCGCGGCGCGCCGGTGATCTGCTGCGATGGCGTGATCGGCGGCACCGTCGTCGATATCTGGATCGACCGCGCCGATCAGATGCCGCTCTGGCTTGAAGCCAGCGTCGCATCCGACCCCGCGAGGCGCGTGATGTTCCCGATCGCGCTGTGCCGCGTGATCGCCAACAACAACCCGTTCGACAACGCCTGGGTCAGTTTCGGCAGCATCGTCAGCGGCAGCCGCGGCACCGCCGGCCTGCCCCGCTCGGCCAGCGGCGTCTCGGTGAAACTCGCCTCGGTCACCGCGGCGCAATTCGCCATCGCGCCGCCCATCGCGATGCCTGACATCATCACCCCGCGCGAGGAAGATCGGCTGATGGCCTATTTCGCCTCCGGCCACCTCTACGCGACGCCGCAGCGTTCGGAGCCGCTGCTGTGAGCGGGCGGACCCGCGGTCTGCCGCATGCGCTGCCGCAAGGCGAAACCTTGCTGTGGCAGGGCTCGCCCACCTTCCGCGCCCTGGCGTTGGGGGCGTTTCATGTCAGGGCCTGGGGCCTCTACGTCGCCGTCATGCTGGTCTGGGGCATCGTCAGCGCGCTGATCTCGCATCATTCGCTGCGCGTCGCGGAAGCCGCCGGGTTCTGGTCGCTGTTCCTCGGCCTGCTCGCGCTGGCCGTGGTGCTCGGCTTCGCGCTGCTGACCGCGCGCACCACGATTTACACGATCACCAGCAAGCGCGTCGTGATCCGCTACGGCGCGGCGATCCAGAAACACGTCAACCTGCCGTTCCGCGCCATCCAGGCGGTCGGGCTGCGCACCGCGCCCGATGGCACCGGCGACATCGTGATGACGCCGGAAGCCGATCGCAACCTGTCCTACCTGCTGCTCTGGCCGCATGTGCGCGCGGGCCGGCGCGGCCGGGTGGAACCCGTGCTGCGCGGCATCCCCGATGCCGCCGGCGCCGCCCGCGTGCTCGCCGCCGCGCTCGATCCCTCGCGCGCACCAGCCGCGATCCTGCCGATCGCAGCGCCCCCTGCGCGTGACACCCGCCAGGAGAGCGAGGCGATGAACGCGCTCGCCTCGCGCGGCCACGCGGCATGAGCGGCGCCGCACCCTTCCATGATGACGACGCGCCGCCGCATGTGCCGCGCTGGGCGGTGATCGCGGCGGGGTGCATCATGTTCGGCACCGTCGCCCTCGCCACGATCTCGCGCCTGACCACGCCAGACTACAGCCTGCCCGCCGCCACCGCGCCGATCATGGCGGTCCGTTTCATCCAGAACGAGGCACAGGCCCTGCTGGTGCAGAACGCCGCCAGCGGCCAGCCCATCACCACCATCGCCCCAAGCGCCGATGCCTTTCTGCGCACCACGCTGCGCACCATGATCGAGGCCCGCCTGGCCGATGGGTTCTCACGCACCGCCCCGTTCCTGCTGATCCCCGCCGCCCATCATGTCCTGATCCTCGATGATCCGACCACCGGCGAGCATATCGATCTGCAGGCGTTCGGCCCCAGCAATTCCGGCCAGTTCAAGGCCCTGATGCCTCACCACGGAGACCGCTCATGATCGGCACCAAGCAACGCATCGATCTGCGCTGCCAGATCGACTTCGAACAAACACCGCAAAGCCTGCACGCGCACGCCATTCCGCAGGATATCGAAATCTGGCCCGGTGATGAAATCCTGCTGCATGATGCGCCCGAGATGGTCGGTTTCGGTGAACGCCTGACCGGCGAATGCACCGCGACACTGCTCCGCGCCGGCCGCCTCGAACGGGCGTGGATGCAATTCCGCTCGCTGTTCGAAATCGGCGAGCTTTACGAAGTCGGCTTCCAGCCGCTCGAAGATTTCAACATCGCGCCGACCCATACCGGAGTCTGAGATCATGAACGCCATGACCAGCACGCTTGCCGCGCCCGCCGCCCGCAGCGCGCCGAACGCCCAGACCGAAGCCGCACAGAACAGCACCATGCTGAGCCCGCGGTTCTACACCACCGATTTCGCCGCGCTCGACCGGATCGACGTGGAGCCCATCCGCGATCAGTGGGAAACCCTGATGGCCGAGTTGAAGGCCGACCCGAACAAGGGTCATTTCGCCCGCACCGATGAATTCAAGGTTGATATCTCCGGCATGTCCGAAGGGCTCCGCCGCGAATTCCTCGATTTCCTGGTCAGCTCGGTCACCGCCGAATTCTCCGGCTGCGTGCTCTATGCCGAAATCAAGAAACGCTGCGGCAACGAAGATCTCCGCCGCCTGTTCGGCTACATGAGCCGCGATGAAGCCCGCCACGCCGGCTTCATCAACGAGGCGCTGCGCGACCTGAACACCCGCGTCGATCTCGGGTTCCTGACCCGGGCGAAAAAATATCATTTCTTCAAGCCGAAATTCATCTTCTATGCGACCTATCTGTCGGAAAAGATCGGCTACGCCCGCTACATCACCATATACCGCCAGCTCGAAGCCCATCCCGAGCTGCGCATCCACCCGATCTTCAAATGGTTCCGCGAATGGTGCAACGACGAGTTCCGCCACGGCGAGGCTTTCGCCCTGCTGATGCGCGCCAACCCGTGGATGCTGACCGGCATGAACAGGCTCTGGGTGCGGTTTTTCCAGCTCGCCGTGTTTGCCACCATGTATGTGCGCGACCACGCGCGGCCCAATTTCCACGCGGCGCTCGGGCTCGATCCCACCGCATACGACATGCAGGTGTTCCGCATCACCAGCAAAATCGCCCAGCAGGTGTTCCCGATCACGCTCGACATCGAAAACCCCGCCTTTCTCGCGGGACTCGAACGGCTGCGGAAAATCGACGTCGCGAACCAGGCGATCCGCGATGTGCCGGGCATCGGTGCGAAACTCAAACGGGCGAGCCACGCCGTTCGCGCCGCCGCCAGCTTCGCGCGGCTCTATCTCATGCGCCCCAAGGCCCAGGCATTGCCGGCCGACGTGCGTCTGCAACCCACCTGGTAAGCCTGAGGTTTCCATGAGCAATTACATCATCCCCGGCCTGTTCGCCCTGTTCGTCTGGTGGTTCAGCACCGGCGCGATCATTTTTCTCGATGGTCTGCCCCGGCCCACGTTCAAATGGAGCATGCTGGGTGCCACGACGGTCTTTGCGATCTGTGTCATCGGGCTGGTGAAGGTCAGCAGCGAACAGACCGTCGCCGCCGCGTACTGGGCGTTCGGCTTCGGCCTGTTCGCCTGGGGCTGGCAGGAAATCAGCTTCTACATGGGCTTCGTCACCGGCCCGCGTACCGCCTCCTGCCCGGAAAACTGCAAGGGCTGGAAACATTTCGGCCACGCGATCCAGACCAGCCTGTGGCATGAACTCGCCATCATCGGCTCGGCGGCCATCATCGTCGCGTCCACCTGGGGCCAGCCGAACCAGATCGGCGTCTGGACCTTCATGGTCCTGTGGTGGATGCATCAGAGCGCGAAGCTCAACGTCTTCCTGGGCGTGCGCAACCTGAACGAAGAGTTCCTGCCGGAACATCTGAACTTTCTGAAGAGCTTCCTCAAGCGCAAGCCGATGAACCTGCTGTTCCCATTCTCGATCACGATCTCGACCGTGATCGGCACCATCATGTTCGAACACGCCGGCCGCGCCACCACGGGCTTCGCCCGCGCCGGCGACACCTTCATCGGCGTGATGATGGCGCTTGCCATCCTCGAACACTGGTTCCTCGTCCTGCCGCTGCCGGCCGGCAAACTCTGGAAATGGGGGCTGAAATCCCGTAAACCCGCCCATGCCTTCGACGTGGAAATCGTCGCCGGCTTTCTCGGTGCCGGCAAGACCACCTTCATGCGCCGCCGGCTCGACATGCTCAGCAACATCCCGGTCGAAACCCGCGAAAAGACCGTTGTCCTGGTCAATGATTTCAGCACCGTCGGCATCGATGGCTCGCTGCTGCGCGGCCAGGGTGCGGATGTCGTCGAACTGCCGAACGGCTGCATCTGCTGTACCCTGAAAAACGACCTCGCGAGCCAGCTCGAAGAGGTCGTGGGCAAATTCGCGCCCGACCGCGTGCTGATCGAACCCTCCGGCGTCGCCGATCTCGCCTCGCTGATCGGCGTGCTGGAACGGCCTGCCATCGCCCCGTTCAAGCGCAGCCTGTCGGTCATCACCATGATCGACGCCAGCGCCTTCCTCGGCGATTTCGCTGAAATGCAGGGGCATTTCACCGCCCAGGCCAGGCTCGCCTCGCTGCTGATCGTCAACAAGACCGATCTGGTCAGCGCCGCCGAACGTGACCTGGTCGAGGAAACCCTGCAGCGGCTGAACCCGGATGTGCGGATCATCACCGCCCGCTACGGCTCGGTGCCGGCCGACGTGTTCGCGGCGACCACCAAACCCCGCAAAGACCCCACCGCCGCGGATGACGAACGCGCCACCACCCCCGCGCCTGCCGTGCGGCATGTGCAGGAATACGAAGTCAGACCGGCCCTGGCCCCGATGCCGGCCCCGCAGCCCGCCGCCCGCGCGCCCCATGTGCACGACGACGACCATGCGCACGATCACGCTGGCTGCACCGATACCGGCTGCGACCACCCCGACCATCACCACGATCACGATCACGACCACGCCCACCAGGACGCGCTCGGCTTCAGCTCCTGGGCCGGTACGCTCGATACGATCTGCGACGCCGATGCGCTGCGCCACGTGCTCGATGCCGCCGCCGCCGGCAGTTTCGGCAGCATTGCCCGGCTGAAGGGCCTTGCCCGCATCGGCCGCGGCTGGGTTCAGTTCGACATCGCCGGCCACCGCGCCAGCATGGGTGCCTTCGCCGCCCCGGCCGATGAGGAACCCCGCGTCATCGCGATCGGCCGTAACCTCGACGAAGCCGGCCTCGCCGCCGCCTTCGCCGGCTGCTCCATGCGCCTTGCGGCCGAATAAGCCATCGATCTGGGAGATCATCCGAATGAACTACGAAACTTTCTTCACCGCCGGGCTCGATCAACTCCGCAAGGAAGGCCGCTACCGCGTGTTCGCCGATATCGAACGCCACGCCGGTAATTTCCCCCACGCCACCCAGTACGGCGAAGGCGGTGAGCGCCCCGTTACCGTCTGGTGCTCGAACGACTACCTCGGCATGGGCCAGCACCCCACCGTGCTCAGCGCGATGCACGCCGCCCTCGATCGCTGCGGCGCCGGTGCCGGCGGGACCCGCAACATCGCCGGCACCAACCACTACCATACCGTGCTCGAACATGAACTCGCCGATCTGCACGGCAAGGATGCCGCCCTGCTGTTCAACTCGGGCTATATGTCGAACTGGGCCTCGCTCTGCACACTCGCCCATAAACTACCCAACTGTGTTGTTCTGTCCGATGCGCTCAACCACGCCTCGATGATCGAAGGCATCCGCCACAGCCGCGCCCAATGCGAGGTGTTCGCCCATAACGACCCCGCCGACCTCGCCCGCAAGCTCGCCGCCATCGATCCCGCCCGACCCAAACTGATCGCCTTCGAATCGGTCTACTCGATGGACGGTGACGTCGCGCCGATCGCCGATATCTGCGATGTCGCCGACCAGTACGGCGCGATGACCTATCTCGATGAAGTCCACGCGGTCGGCCTGTACGGCCCGCGCGGCGGCGGCATCTCCGAACGCGACAACATCGCCCACCGCCTCACCGTGATCGAAGGCACGCTCGCCAAAGGCTTCGGCGTCATCGGCGGCTATATCACGGGCTCGACCGCGCTGTGCGACTTCGTCCGCAGCTACGCCTCCGGCTTCATCTTCACCACCGCCCTGCCACCCATGGTCGCCGCCGGCGCGCTCGCCAGCATCCGCCACCTCAAGTCCAGCACCGCCGAACGCGACCGCATGCACGACCGCGTCGCCCGCCTGCGCGCCAAACTCACCCGCGCCGGACTGCCCCACCTCGAAAACCCCAGCCATATCGTCCCCGTCATGGTCGGTGACCCGGTCCAGTGCAAAACCATCAGCGATACCCTGCTCGATCGCTTCGGCATTTACGTCCAGCCCATCAACTACCCGACCGTCCCCCGCGGCACCGAACGCCTGCGCCTCACCCCCTCACCCCTGCACACCGACGCCGATATCGACCACCTGGTCGACGCCCTGGCGACCATCTGGCACGAAATGTCGATCCAGTTGGCGGCTTGATGAGTGGCGCTGGGAATAGGGAAGGCCAGGGGCTCTGCCCCTGGACCCCGTTAAAGGCGGAGCCTTTAAAATCCATTAGTTTTAGGCAAGGGGAGGGCGACACAGGCCAGATCGACGGAAAGTCCGAGGCAGCGCCCTCCCCTTGCCTAAAACTAGCGGGTTCTAAGGGCTAAGCCCTTAGTGGGGGTCGAGGGGGCAAAGCCCCCCGCCTTCCTTACCCCCAGCCTCACCCACCATGCCGCACAACCGGCCACGACATTACGTGGCCGGCGGGGACGATGGGCACCAACGTGGCGATGATGGCATCGACGGTGTCGGTGTCGGTGCAGAATTCGATGGCGAGGGGCAGGTCGACGTCGAAGTGCAGCATGTCGGCGGCGTGGATGATGCCTTTGGCGGAGAGTCCGGCGATGCCGCGCAGGACGGAGGCACCGGTGATGCCTTGGGATTGCAGGGATTTGAGGATGTCATCCATCAGGGATTTGCGTTTGCCGTGATCGGATTCGTGGATGGCGATGCGGATCATGGTGGCTGGCTGGGTCATGGTTGAGCTTCCTTACAGGTTGCGGGCGGCGTAGGCGCCGAGGAACACGCCGGCGAAGCCGAGTCCGACCGAGAGTGCGACGTACAAGGCGGCTTTCAGTGCTTCGCCATTTTCGACCAGCAGCAGGGTTTCGAGTTCGAAGGTCGAGAAGGTGGTATAGCCGCCGAGGAAGCCGGTGAGCACGCCGGTCCGGATTGCGGGTCCGAGGTCGAAGCGTTCGAGGGTTGCGAAGAACAGGAAGCCGATCAGCAGGGAGCCGAGCAGGTTGATGCTGAGCACGGCGAACGGAAAATCGCGTCCCAGGGTGTTCTGCACGGCGATGGTCTGGCCGTAGCGGGCCCAGCAGCCGAGCGTGCCGAAGACGGCGATGGCGAGGAGTGTTTTCATATGTGTCCTTTCGTGATGGCAACCACAGATGCACGCGCGCCGCCCGGTTGGGGGCGGTGTGGCGGGTGTTGGGTCTGCGGTGGATTTGCGGGCACGGCCTGATCCTTCCGAACGACGGATTTGCAAGGAACAGGAGTCATCAGCCCCGCGGGCGGTTATATGGCGAACTCCATCGCCAAAGGCAGATTGTTGGCTCAAGCAAATTTTGTCAAACCAAAAAGTTTTGGCTTCTTTTTTACAAAAAGGAAGCGCTTCCCTGTCCGCCGCCGCCCCTGCCAAACACGTCTGGATTCCACCGATGCCCCATGACCCGATCCCAGTGCTCCGCCAACCGCCGCTCTCGCTGCAGGAACTACGCACCCGGCGCCGGGCGTCGCGCGGCGGGCTTACGCCCGCGCCGGTGCCGATCAAGCGGTTCGACAATCTGGCGGTCTGGATCACCAGCCGGGTTGGCACGATGGGGTTTTTTCTGGTCATTTTCACCTGGACGGTCACCTGGCTGGGCTGGAACGTGCTGGCGCCGAAGCCGTTGCAGTTCGACCCGCCGATGGCTTTCGTGTTCTGGCTGTTCATTTCCAACGTCATTCAGATTCTGCTGATGCCGTTGATCATGGTGGGTCAGAACATTCAGGGCCGCCAGGCGGAATTGCGGGCGGAGCACGATCTCGACATCAATGTCCGTGCCGAGGCGGAAATCGAGGTCATTCTGACCCATCTGGAATATCAGAACGCGCTGCTGATCGCGATGCTGCGCAAGCTCGACATCAATCTCGACGAGGTCCTGGCCAATACCGCGCCGGACGCCTGCGCTAGCGGCGCGCCCGCAGAAACCGGCTGAAGGCGCGCAGCGAGATATCCGACACGTGATGCTCGATGCCCTCGGCATCCGCCTCGGCGGTGTCCGGGGGCACGCCGATCGCTTCGAGCACCTGCACGACCAGCCGGTGGCGCGTGCGCACCCGTTCGGCCAGTGCGAGGCCGGCCTCGGTCAGGAACACGCCGCGATAGGGTTTTGCGGTGGCCAGCCCTTCGCGCTTCAAGCGGTTGATGCTTTTTGCCGCGGTCGGGTGCGAGACGCCGAGGCGCCGTGCGATGTCGATCGGCCGTGCCTCGCCGGTGGCGGCCAGGAGATCGGCGATCAATTCCACGTAGTCTTCGAGCAGGGCGGTCGATTGCGCGGTCCGCGCCCGGCCGAACCGCTCAGCCTGGGTCGGCTCGGCGGGCAGGCCGTCGTCGCGATGCGGGCCGGCGGTCATGATGTCTCCGAAGGCATCTGTCACCCATAGCCGCGCCGGCGGCAAACGCCAATTTTTGGCTATTTGATCCGCTTGGGCAACCACAAGGCCGCGAGGCCCAGCACGGGCAGGAAGGCGCAGATGCGGTAGACGGTGGTGATGCTGGTCCAATCCGCCACCACGCCGAGCCCTGCGGCCCCGAGACCGGCGACCCCGAAGGCGAGGCCGAAAAACAGGCCGGAGACGGCGCCGACGCGCCCGGGCATCAGATCGTTGGCAAACACCACGATCGCCGAGAAGGCCGATGACAGGACCAGGCCGATCACCACGCTGAGCGCCACCGTCGCGGTCAGGCCGACATAGGGCAGCACGAGGGTAAAGGGCAGGACGCCGAGGATCGAGCCGATGATCACCGCGCGCCGCCCGATGCGATCGCCGATCGGCCCGCCGATCATGGTGCCGGCCGCCGCCGCCGCGAGGAACACGAACAGATCGATCTGCGCCTGCTGGACGGTGATGTGGAACCGGTGGATCAGATAGAAAATGTAGTAGGAATTGATGCTGGCGAGATAGACGAATTTCGACATCATCAGCACGCCGAGCAGCACCAGCGGCACCACGACGCTGACCGGCTTGACGCCGGCGACCACGGCGGTGCGGACCCGGGGCCTCGCGTGGCCGCTGGCGCGGAACCAGACGCCGACCGCGGTCAGGATCGCCATGCCGAGCAGCGCGGCGAGCGAAAACCACGCCATGCTTGCGCGCCCGCGCGGCAGGATGAAAAACGCGGCCAGCAACGGGCCGAGCGACTGGCCGAAATTGCCGCCCACCTGAAAGATCGACTGGGCAAACCCGTGCGCGCCGCCGGATGCGACGCGCGCGATCCGCGAGGATTCGGGGTGGAAAATCGAGGAGCCGACCCCGAGCAGGGCCGCGGCGCCGAGCAATTCGGGATAGGTGCGGGCAAAGGCGAGGCCGACCAGACCGGTCAGGGTGAAGCCCATGCCGACCGGGAGGGAAAACGGCTGGGGCCGGGCATCGGTATAGAGGCCGATCATGGGCTGGAGGATCGACGCCGTGACCTGATAGACCAGCGTGATCAGGCCGATCTGCGCGAAATTCAGGTGAAATCCGCCTTTCAGCAGCGGATAGATCGCGGGTAGCAGGACCTGCATCATGTCGTTCAGCATGTGACAGATGCTGATCGCGATCAGGACCGCAAAGCTCGTCCGCGCCACCGTGGAGCGCCGCGTTTCAACCACCATGCTCACGAAAGACTGCCCCCGGCCCAGACGATGATGCGCAGTATTGCGGTAATCGGACAGCAATTACGCCAAATCGGGCGGCGGCGCACCTTTGTTCTCCGCAACGAAGCCATGCTAACCAGCTGGCATGAACGCTTCGACCCCGCATGTCCGCTTCGCACCCTCGCCCACCGGCTATCTCCACGCCGGCAATGCACGGCAGGCGATCGTCAATTATCTGTTCGCCCGGGCGCGGGGTGGGCGGTTCACGCTGCGGATCGATGATACCGATGCCGAACGCTCGCGGCCGGTCTATGAGGCCGCGATCGAGCAGGATCTCGCCTGGCTCGGCGTGACGTGGGATGACAAATTCAACCAATCCGCCCGGCTCGACCGCTATGCCGCGGTGGCCGAGACGCTGAAACGCGCGGGCCGGCTGTATCCGTGCTTTGAATCGGAAGAGGAGCTTGCGGCCAAGCGCGCGCTGCGCGCCAAGCGCAAACTGCCGCCGATCTATGATCGGGCCATGCTGTCGCTGACGCCGGAGCAGCGCGCCGCCGCCGAGGCGAACGGCAAGACGCCGTACTGGCGGTTCAAACTTTCGGACGGGGCTGCAATCTGGGACGATCTGGTGCTTGGCGAGCGGACCATCCGGTTCAATACGCTGTCCGACCCCGTGCTGATCCGCGCCGATGGCACGCCGCTTTATACCTTCACCTCGGTCGTCGATGATCTCGATACCGGCATCACGCATGTGATCCGCGGGGAGGACCATACGACCAATACCGCGGTGCAGATGGATCTATGGCGGGCGCTGGCGCCCGGAAAACCGCTGCCGGCGTTTGCGCATCTGCCGCTGATCTCGGATATCGCAGGGGATAAACTCTCGAAACGCTCGGGCAGTGTTTCGTTGCGGACGTTCCGGCGCGATGGGATCGAACCCATGGCGCTGGCGGCCTATCTGGCGCGGCTGGGCTCGCGGCGGGACCCGGAGCCGCTGACGCTGGCCGAACTCGCCCCGAGCTTCAATCTCGAGGCGTTCTCGCGCGGCGCGCCGCGGTTCGATGCGAAGCAGTTGCTCAGCCTCAACCGCCGCATCCTGCACAATGTTGCGTTCGATTTCGTGGCCGACCGGCTGCCCGAGGGGGCGAGCCCGGCGTTCTGGCAGGCGATTCGCGGCAATATCGATCTGCTTTCCGAGGCCCGGCACTGGTGGGAGATTACCCACGGGCCGATCGACCCGCCGGAGATTCCCGAAGCAAGGTCGATCCTGCAGGCCGCACTGGGCAGCCTGCCCGAGGCGCCCTGGGATGAGACGACGTGGAAATCCTGGACCACGATGATCGCCGCTGCGACCGATACGCGCGGCAAGGCGTTGTTCATGCCGCTGCGGCTCGCGCTGACCGGCGAACCGCACGGGCCCGATCTGGCGGCGTTGCTGCCTCTTATCCCGCGCGCGCTGGTGATCGAACGGCTGGAACGCGCGGCGCGGTGAACGAGGCGGTCGGGCCGGGCGGAACGGTCGGACGATCGCTGGTCGCAGTGGATATGGGCACGGTTCGATCCGAAATCGAACAGGGTCAGATCGACGGTGGCCCGCGTTAATCATCGGGTAACGTCTCGCTTGTAATGGTATCGGCAAGCGGCTGTTTAGCGTCCCGCCGCCCAAATCGAGCTGGCACTGCGCTTACCGGCGCGTGCAAACGCTGAATTAAGGCGTGCTGGACGAGGGGACGGCTGAAAGGACTGATGTGGTGGGAATTTCTGCCCTGTTCGGGACCGGCGGCAGGACGATGGGGGCAAATCCGCCGGTATCATCCGTCGGAACCGCCGTCCGTCACCGGATGAGCGCACGCTGGGCTGCGTTTCGGGCTCTGATGGCTTTGCCCTATGACGATCCGGATCTGGCGCACGCCCAACTGACGGTTCTGGCGCGACAGATCCCGATGCTGTTCATCATTCTGACGACCAATGCCCTGGCGCTGGCGGCTACGCATATCGACACGGCACCGCCGTTCCTTACCATTGTGATGCCGGCGCTGTTCTGTCTGCTCTGTGCCCATCGTGTCAGGTTCTGGCATCGGTTTTCGCTGACATCGGTCGACGGGGCCGGCGCGTTGCGGTTTCTGAGGACGATTACGCGTGTGGTTGCGATCCTGGGGCTGGTGTTCACCGGCTGGTCGCTCGCGCTCTACCCGTATGGCGATTCCTACGCCCACTGCCATGTCGCCTTCTATATGTCGATTACCGTGGTCAGCTGCATTCTCTGCCTGACGCAGCACCGCAGCGCGGCCTTGCTGCTCACGTTTCTCGTGCTGATTCCGTTCACGATTTTTTTCCTGATCACCGAGAATCTCGTGCTGATCGCCATGGTTGGCAATGTTGCTATCGTCACCTGGGGTTTGATCATTATCATGCTCCGCAACAACCGGAGTTTCGCCAAGCTGGTGGTCGCGCAGCGCAACGCGCAGCGATTGTCGAATGAAAACCTGCGGCTGGCCCAGCAGGATGGGTTGACCGGTCTGCCCAACCGCCGGCGGTTCATGGCGGAGCTCGACGATACTCTGGCAGCCGCCCAGCAGTCCGGCGCGTGTTTTGCTGTTGGCATGATCGATCTGGACCGGTTCAAGGCGGTCAATGACAGTTACGGCCATGGCGCCGGCGATCGGCTGCTGGAACAGATCGGCGCGCGGCTGGCGACCATCGCCGGGGCGGATCGGTTCATTGCCCGGCTCGGTGGCGATGAATTCGGTGCGATTTTAAAAGACACCGCCAGCGAGGCTGCCATTCTGGCGTTCGGAGCCCGGCTGCAGGCGTTGCTCGACGCGCCGTTCGCGCTCAACGACACGGCGCTGGCCACCATTGGCTGTTCGATCGGGGTTGCGACCTTTCCGCAGACGGGTCAGACGGCGGAGGATTTGTTCGAACGGGCCGATTACGCGCTGTATGACGGCAAGCAGCATCGCAAGGGCGAAATCGTGCTGTTTTCGCAGGCGCTGGAGACCGAAATCCGCACATCGAGCCAGATCGAACAGGCGCTGCGCAACGCGGATCTTGAACGCGAGCTATGGCTTGCGTTTCAACCGATCGTCGATGCGACGACCAACGCGGTGCCCGGCTTTGAGTCGCTGGCACGGTGGCAGAGCCCGGAGCTTGGGGCGGTCTCGCCTGGGGTGTTCATTCCGATTGCCGAACATGCCCAGTTGATCAACCACATCACGCTTGTGCTGTTCGGCAAATATCTCGATGCCGTGCGTCTGCTACCGGCCCATACGATTGTGAGTTTCAATCTCTCGGCCCATAATCTGAGTTCGCGCGCCACGATGGCAAAAATCCAGGAGATGCTGCGCGGCTCGGGCGTCAGCCCGTCACGCGTCTCGTTCGAAATCACCGAAACGGCGCTGCTGCGTGATTTCGACCTTGCGGCGGAGACGATCGAGACCTTGCACGCCATGGGGGCGAGCATCGCGCTCGATGATTTCGGTGCGGGGTTTTCGAGCCTTGGTTATGTGCATCGCCTGAAACTGGATAAGATCAAGATCGACCGCAGTTTCGTCAGCAATATCGAAAACAGTGAAACGGCGCCGAAAATCATTCGCTCGCTGATCGATCTGTGCCGCAATCTCGAAGTCGTCTGCGTCGTGGAGGGGGTTGAAACGCCGGCGCAGTTGGCGCTGCTGCTCAGCCTCGGCGCCAAACTCATCCAGGGCTATCTGTTTGCAAAACCGATGCGGCTCGAAGCCGTCACGGCCTGGTATGAAAGCCGCAACCGGTTGGCATTGCCGCTCTATCCCGATCGGCTGTGCGGGTGATGTGAGGCCGGGGAAGGCGACAGGATTTCCGGTATTTTGTTACGATATCGTAATGATATGGGCGTGCGAAGATGCTGGGTTCAGGCGGGTTGAATTTTGAAATGGGGGGTTGGGGTTTGGGTGTCGGGTGGGGTGGGGTCTGACGTGCCGAAGAGGATGTGGCGGCGGGAGTCTGGTGGTGGGGATGTGGTGACGGGGGGTTGTGCGGGCAGGTCGATGCCCATGGCGTGGTAGAGCGGGGCGAGGATGCGGATGAGGCGGGGGTTGGCTTCGAGGAGGCCGGCGAATTCGGGGTCGGTGAGGATGGTTTGCAGGGCGAAGCGGGTGAAGCCGGTTTCGGGGATGAGGCGGTAGAGCCAGGCTTCGCGGCACGGCAGGGTGAGGCGTTTGCGGCGGGCGCGGGGTGGCTCAGTGGGTTGGGCTTCGGGGTTGGGTTCGGGGGTTGGTTTGGCGGCTGGTTTGGCGCGCGGTTGGATGGGGCCGCGGGCGAGGGCGGCGAGGAAGCGGGTGGTGAGGTTTTGCAGGCGGGTCCAGATCCGGTTGACCATGGGGATGGGGACGTAGCCGGCGGGTCCGTGTTCGGCCACGGCGTCGCACAGCGCGTTCATCATGACGATGAAGCAGCGGATGACGAAGGGGGGATTGGTTGGAGTTGCGCGCACGCAAGCATGATAGGCGGCAGGCCGGGGGGTGAGAAAGCGTTTTGTTAGGATTTTTGTTAGTTTCAATCGTTTTGTCGTGACAAGGCGCACGGGGTTTTTTGCAACTATATGTCGTTCTGACGCGCAGAGGTCGGCGTTGGCTTGTTGGAGCAGGCATTCGTCCGTGCGTCTGGTCGAACAAGCCGGATCATTTCTCTAGACGTCTCACATATTGATCTTATGCTTATTTTTTCTTGGTCGTTGGCCGATTATTATTCTGCCGATCGGTGCCCGTCGTGACCGATTGCCATTGACCATTGACCGCGTGGAATTTAGAGATCGTTACGCGTCCGATTAAGCCGTCGAACTTGTGATCGATACCGTCTCGATGCAGGCCACCAAAGATAAGAAGGGGAATTATCATGAAGTTAAAGTGTCGGCGTCTCGTCGCTGTGGTTCTTCCAGGGGTGGTGGCCTCCGTGATGTTTGCCTCGGCCGCCCTGGCGGGCGTGATTGGTACCGGGACGACGAATATTTCGTATTCCGGGCAGATTGCTACTGAGACCGTGGGCCAGACGGGTTTGTACGACATCGCGGCGTATGGCGCCGATGGTGGCTCTACTCAGGGCGGCGGGCTGGGTGGCCTTGGTGCCGCGATTGGGGGGCAGGTCGAACTCAGCGCGGGGACAATTCTGGATATTCTGGTCGGCGGGGCCGGCGGTATCGGCATTAATGGGCTTGGCGGCGGCGGCGGTGGGAGTTTCGTGGTCCTGGCCGGGCAAACAGCGTTGACACCGCTCGTCATTGCAGGCGGCGGCGGTGGTGGTGGCGCGGGCACCGGTTTGAATGGCCAGAATGGTAGCGGTGCTGCGGCATCGGGCGTTGCTGGTGCAGGCGGTGCAGGTGGATACAACCATGGCGGTGGCGGTGGTGGTTTTGGCACAGGGTCTACGAACCCGTTCGGTAATGGCGGTGCCGGCGGGAACTACGGTCAGAACGGAGGGTCCGGGACGGTGAGTGGAACCGGCACCGGCGGTGCGGGCGCAGTGTTCGCAGCGTCCAATGGCAGTCCTGGCGGTCATGGTGGCAATGGAGGTTATGGCGGTGGCGGTGGCGGTGGCTGGGGTGCCGGCGGCGGTGGCGGTTACATCGGCGGTGCCGGTGGAAGTGGCGACCTCGGCCATGGCGGCGTCTCGTTTCTGGCTGCGGATGTGACGACGCTGTCCTTATCGAGCGTGTTCAATGAATTCACAGGCGGTGATGGGCTCGTCACTTTCATGTTGGTGCCGACGCAGCCGCCCAGCGACGTTCCTGAGCCGGCTTCGCTGACCTTGCTGGGTGCCGGTGTGGTGGCGCTGGGTCTGGTCCGCCGCCGCCGGACACAAACCTGAGCAATCACCGGCCGGGCGGCTCGTTGGTGATGTAACTTGTCGGCCAGCCATGGTGGTGCCGTGGCGTCCGAACGTTCGTTCATGGTGAAATCCGGCCGGCTGTTTACGCCGAGCACGTTGGTTAGGTCACGGTAGCCTTCCCCCACGCCGGACGCCCAAATTCAAAAAAGTTTTTTGGTTCTTTTTTTCAAAAATGAGCCTTGCGCCGCCCGCTTACCCCGCCCGCCCGCGTCATGACCCGTTGGTCGCTGCAATGCAGGCAGGCGGTGCGGCCCGATGATTGGGACGCACCGCGCGCGGAGGGGCGGATCAGGCGGTTTTGCGGCGGCGGCGGAGCACCACGCCGAGACCGATCAGGCCTGTGCCAAGCAAGGCGAGCGAGCCGGGTTCCGGGACGTTCACCTTGTTGTCCACTTCGGCCAGCAGGATGTTGCCGCTGAGGGCGGTGACGTCGAGATAGCGGTAGGTGCCGATGATGTTGCCGGCGAGATTGCCGATCAGGTTGTCGTTGGTGCCGGTGGCGAGTTGGTGCGTGCTCAGTTTTCCGGCGACGTTGGAGCCGTAGACCGCCCATTCGTCGTTGCCGCTCGTGCTGCCGGCCTGGAAGCTGAGCGCCATGCTGGTGATCTGTGAGGAACTGGCCAGATTGATCAGGTCTAGCTGGATGAAGCTGCCGGGCGTGATTTCGTGATCACCGGAGGGATCGTTGGTCAGGCCGACGCCTTGTTCGCCCGACCCCTGGTCTTTGCCGTAGAGATCCTGGAACTTATAGCGGTTGCCGTCGGCCTTGGTATAGCCGGTCGCGGTGATGTCGATCGGCGGGTTGAGGACGGGGGTGCTTGCGTAGGTATAAGTGTGTCCAAGGCTGCGGTTGCTACCGACAAAGTTCCAGACCACATCGATCGTTCCGGCCTGAGCGGCGCCGAGGCTGACGATGGCCATCGACATTGACGTGGCCGTCAGGAGAAGCAGTTTTTTCAAATTTCGCATTCAATTAACCTTCCGTTGTATCGAGCATGCAATTATGCACAACCGTAATCGGAATATTGCAATTTACGTGCCAATTTTTCATTTCAGTAAAAACAATGACATAAGCGCGTACAATAATTTAGATGTAAAAGATTCCGACACTCGAGGGCGTATCGGGGGCCGTTGTCGTCGACCAACGACAATGAGGTGCAGACTGGTTTCGCTGCCGAGGCCGCGCCGGGCGTTATACAGGCTCGCGGCGAGGGTGGCGGTGATGGTGGGCGGCGCCATGCGCGGACGACCGGATGAAGCTGTTTGTGCCTCCACCCCGGTTCCTGATCACCCAAAGTTTTTTGCTTCTTTTTACCAAAAAAGAAGCCTTACTTTCCCTATTCCTGAAACACCCGCTCGAAAATCGTGTCGATCCGGGCGAGGTGCAGGTTCGGGTTCATGGCGGTGTCGATGGCTTCGGGGGTGATGCGGCCGGCGACCTCGGGGTCGGCGAGGAGGTGGTCGCGGAAGCGTTTGGCGTCGGGGTGGCCGAGGGTGGTCCAGGTGGCCATGGCGTTGCGCTGGATGATTTTATAGGAATCTTCGCGCGAGATGCCGGAGCGGGCGAGCAGGAGGAGAATTTCGCCGGAGTGGACGACGCCGCCGAGGCTTTCGAGGTTTTCGGTCATACGGTCGGGGTAGATGGTCAGTTTGTCGATCATGCCCGCGAGGCGATGCAGGGCGAAGTCGAGTGTGATGGTGGCGTCGGGGGCGATGACGCGTTCGACCGAGGAGTGGCTGATGTCGCGCTCGTGCCAGAGGGTGACGTTTTCTAGGGCGGGGAGTGCGTAGCCGCGCACGATGCGGGCGAGGCCGGTGAGGTTTTCCGACAGGACCGGGTTGCGCTTGTGCGGCATGGCCGACGAGCCTTTCTGGCCGGGGTGGAAGAACTCTTCGGCTTCGCGGACTTCCGAGCGCTGGAGGTGGCGGATTTCGGTGGCGAGGCGTTCGATGCCGGAGGCGATGACCGCGAGGGTGCAGAAATAGGCGGCGTGGCGGTCGCGCGGGATGATCTGGGTCGAGACCGGTTCGACCGCGAGGCCGAGATGGGTGGCGACGTGGGCTTCGATGCGCGGGTCGAGATGAGCGAAGGTGCCGACGGCGCCGGAGATGGCGCAGGTGGCGATTTCGGTGCGTGCGGTGCGCAGGCGAGCGCGGTTGCGGGCGAATTCGGCGTAGTGGCCGGCGAGTTTGAGGCCGAAGCTGGTGGGTTCGGCGTGGATGCCGTGGCTACGGCCGATGGTGGGTGTGAGTTTGTGTTCGAGCGCGCGTTTTTTCAGCGCCGCCATGACGGCATCGATGCCCTGGAGGAGGAGGTCGGTCGCCTGGGTGAGCTGGACGGCGAGGCAGGTGTCCAGCACATCGGAGCTGGTCATGCCGAGGTGGACGAACCGGCTGTCCGGCCCGATCGGCTCGGCGAGCCAGGTGAGGAAGGCGATGACGTCGTGGCGGGTGACGGCTTCGATGTCGGCGATTTTGGCGACATCGGCCTCGGACATCGCGGCGATCGCGGCGCCGCCGCGGGTGCGGATGGCGGCGGCGGCGGCGGCGGGGACATCGCCGGTGGCGACCATGGCTTCGGCGGCCAGCGCCTCGATTTCGAACCAGATGCGGTAGCGGTTCAGATCCTGCCAGATTGCCACCATGAGGGGGCGGGAATAACGCGGTACCATCGGGGTCTCCTTGCTCGCGCGGCGGTTTTGGGCGGGGGCGCCTGGGTTGGCAAGGGGGTGGGCCTGCGGGAAAAGGGAAGGCTTCTTTTTTGGAAAAAAGAAGCAAAAAACTTTTTGACTCGGGGGCACGGGTGTTTGAGGCGGCACGGGCTCGGATTGGTGAAGTTTTTCTGGTTCTTTTTTGTTCGCAAGAAAGACGAGCTACGCCGCCGTGTCCTTGTCCTGGCGTGGCGCGGTGTTGCCGGTATCGAGGATGATACGGTTTCGTCCCAGCTCTTTGCCGCGGTAGAGGGCCTGATCGGCGCGGGCGACGGCGGCATCGAAGGATTCGCCGGGGGCGCGTGTGCTGACGCCCATGGTCAGGCTGATGCTGACGCGGTGTTCGCCGATTTGCAGGTTGAAGGCGGTCAGGCTTTCCTGAAACCGGGTGGCGAGTTCGGCGGCGCCTTCGATCGGCGTATCGGGCAGGATGACGAGAAACTCTTCGCCGCCCCAGCGGGCCAGGACATCCTGGGCGCGGACCAGCTCGCGCAGCTTTGCCGCCACGGCGGTCAGGATGGCATCGCCCGCGCTGTGGCCGAATTTGTCGTTGATGCTCTTGAAATGATCGATATCGGCCAGGATGAACGACAGATCGCCGCCGCCGCGCGTGACCGCGGCGACGCAGTTTGCGGCCATTTCGACGGTGGAGCGGCGGTTGAACAAGCCGGTCAGCGGATCGGTGGTGGCGAGGCGTTTGAGTTTCTGTTCGGCGCTGATCGCGAGGCGGCGGTACATCAGGGTGAAATAGGTGACCATGCCGATCAGGACCGTGACGTTGTAGCCCTGGAGGAACAGGAGCGCGGTGTGGTTGATCGGTGCGAGCGGGTGCAGGGTGGCGCCGAGGATCATCAGGGCGATGAAATAGGCCCATAGACAGCCGATCAGGATGATGGCGCGTTGGCGCGGCAGACTGATTGCAACCGTCGGCACGAACATCAGGAAATAATAGTAATAGCCGCTTTCCCAGCCGCTGAGCAGGGTGCCGATGGTGGCGTGGCCGAACACCTCGGCCCAGATGAGCATGATCGCGGGGCGGTTGTGCCTGCGTTTGAGCAGATTGTAGCTGAGGGCGTAGAGACCGGCGCTGCACAGGTTCATCGCGGCCTGGGCGCGTGAATGCTCGAGGAGGAAGAACGGCACGAACAGCAGATCGTCGAGCCCCGCGACGATAATGATGCGGGCGAGTACGAGCCAGTTGTTTTTCGCGATCGCGGACCCGCGCGCGGGGTCTGGCGCGTCCGCCTGGCTCGACTGGTCCGCCGTTGCGGAAGCGGTCTTCATCGGTCGCGCCCCTCGGGTTCGGACTCATCGGAGATTTCGGTCTGCTATCATGAAGGTCTCAAGAACCGGTAAACGAATTGGTGTTGGGGGCGGCCTGCCGGCACGGGCGCGAAGGCACACGGTGTTTTCCTGCTTTGTTGTTCACGAGAGAGACGATTTTCCCGCCCTTGTCCCTGTCCGTGCCCCTGTTTCCGCCCCTGTCCCTGCCCTGGCATTCCGGTTGACAACCAGCGGCGCAACCGCGAACGACGCGGCATGAACATGGCTCTCGCCGATCTCGCCGTTCTGGCCCAGGTTTTGCTGATCGATCTGGTGTTGGCCGGGGACAATGCGATCGTGATCGGGTTGGCGGTCGCGCGGTTGCCGAAGGCGCAGCAGCGGCAGGCGATTTTGATCGGGGTGGGGGCGGCGACGGTCATTCGGATCGGGTTGGCGCTGGTGGCGTTGCGGCTGCTGGCGGTGATCGGGCTGACGTTGGCGGGCGGGATTTTGCTTTTGTACGTCGCGTGGAAATCGTGGCGGGAGTTTCGGCGCCAGCCGCTCGCTTTGCATGAGGCGGCGCCGTCGCGGTTGCGGGATGCGGCGATCCGGATCGTGATTGCCGATCTGTCGATGAGTCTGGACAATGTGCTGGCGGTGGCCGGGGCGGCGCGCGATCATCCGTGGCTGCTGGCGGGCGGGCTGGTGTTTTCGGTCGCCTTGATGGGGCTGGCGGCGAATATCGTCGCGCGCTTGTTGACGCGGCATCGCTGGCTGGTCTGGGTTGGGCTCGCCATCGTGCTATATGTGGCAATGACGATGATTCACGCCGGCGGCCTGCAGGTCGCCCATCATATGGGATTGCACCTGCCTGCATGGCTCGGATGACGGCGGTTCGGCTTGAGGTTTCCAACGAGGGCGGCGGCACGGTGATCAGCCTGGCCGGGCCGCTGACTGCGACGGCGTTGGCCCCGGTGTGGACGCGCGCGGTGGATGCGGCGCGGCGCGCGGGGGATGGGCTTGCGATCGATGTTGCCGGGGCTGAGCTGGTCGATACATCGGGGGCCGCGCTGCTGCTGGCGCTGGAGCGGGATCATCCGGGGCGGATCGAGTGGCGCGGGCTGGGCGAGAAGCCGACGCAGCTGATGGCGCGGTTGCGCGCGGCGGTGCCGAACGGGGTGACGGCGAAAGTGCCGGCGCGGACGGTGACGCGCACCAGCGTGTGGCAGACGTTCCTGATCCGGGTGACTTTTTTCGGCGAGACGATTCTGGCGACGCTGAGCCTGCCGGGCAAGCTGCGGTTTTTGCGCGGGGGTAATTTTTTCCGGCTGGTGGAGCGGGCGGGAACGCAGGCGATGCCGCTGGTGGGGATGATGGGATTTCTGATCGGGATGATCCTCGCGTTCCAGTCGGCGATTCCCATGCGCCAGTTCGGGGCGGATATTTATGTGGCGGCGCTGGTGTCGCTGTCGTTGTTTCGCGAGCTGGGGCCGCTGCTGGGAGCGGTTATTCTGGCGGGGCGGACCGGGTCGGCCTTCGCGGCCGAATTGGGCACCATGGTGGTCAACGAAGAGGTGGCGGCGCTGACGACCATGGGGATCGACGCCGAGACGATGCTGGTGATCCCCCGGATGGCGGCGGCGATGGTGGTGATGCCGGCCCTGGCGCTGGGGGTGGACATTGCCGGGGTGCTGGGCATGGGGCTGGTGATGATGATCCTGGGGTTTCCGCCGTCGGCGATTCTCAATCAGATCCAGATGGCGACCGGGCCGTATGATCTGTTGCTCGGTCTGTTCAAGGCGGTGGTGTTTGGCGCGGCGATCGGGTTGATCGGGTGCCGGGCGGGGTTGACCGCGGGGGGCGGGCCGCGCGCGGTGGGCGAGGCGGCGACATCGGCGGTGGTGGGTGGCATCGTGGTGACGATTCTGCTCGATGGGTTGTTCGCCGTGATTTTTTATCGGCTGGGCCTGTGAGCGGCGCGGGGGCGCCGGCGATCGTGGTGGATCACGCCGGGCAGAGTTTCGGCGGGCGGGTGATTTTCGAGGATGTGAGTTTTACGGTCGCGACCGGCGAGGTGTTCGTGGTGCTCGGCGGGTCGGGGTGTGGGAAATCGACGCTGCTCAACCAGATGATCGGGCTGCTGACGCCGACCAAGGGGCGGATCACCGTGGGCGGCCATGATGTGGTGGCGCGGGTGGCGGCGGTGCGGCGCGAGATTGGCGTGATGTTTCAGTCGGGCGCGCTGTTCGGTTCGATGACGCTGCTGGAGAACGTGATGTTGCCGCTGGTGATGTTCACGGATTTGCCGGCCCGCGCGCGGGCGGAGATTGCGCGCATCAAGCTCGCGATGGTCGGGCTGGCCGAGGCGGTGAATTTGCTGCCCTCCGAGATTTCGGGCGGCATGGCGAAGCGGGCGGCGATTGCCCGCGCGCTGGCGCTGGACCCGCCGATTTTGTTTCTCGATGAGCCTTCGGCCGGGCTCGATCCGATCACCGGGGCGGGGCTCGATCGGTTGATTTTGGATTTGCGGGCGACGCTGGATTGCACGTTCGTGGTGGTCACGCATGAGTTGCAGTCGATTTTCGCGATCGCGGACCGGTGTGTCATGCTCGATCGCGCGGCGCGCGGCATGATCGCGCTCGGGGAACCGCGCGATTTGCAGCAATCGAGCACGCACCCGACGGTGCGCGCGTTTTTCAACCGGGATGCCCAATGATGGATTGCGAGAGGAACGGCGGCGATGGAGGGTAAGGGGGCGGCGCTGCGGACCGGGCTGTTCGTGCTGGGCGGCATTGTCGTGCTGATTGGCGCGATTTTCATTCTGTCGGGCAATGCGTTCCGCGCCGGGCTGAATTATGAATCGTATTTCGCGGAATCGGTGCAGGGGCTCGATGTCGGCTCGGCGGTGAAGTTCCGGGGTGTGACGATCGGCAAGGTGACCGATATCGGGCTGGTTTCGGCGGAGTATCCGCCCGCCAATCCGGCCGATCTGGTCAAACCGGTGTATCATCAGGTGGTGGTGCGGTTTCGGGTCGATCCCAAGAAGATCGGGCCGGATGCGAATTTCGGCGGGGCGATCGATCATGGGTTGCGGGTGCAGGTGGCGCCGCAAGGGATTACCGGGCTTGCGTATCTGGAGCTCAGTTTCGTCTCGCCGACGCTGCATCCGGTCAAGCCGATCGCGTGGCAACCGCGCAGCGTGGTGATCCCGTCGATTCCGAGCACGCTGACGCAGGTGCAGGATGCGCTGCAGAATTTTCTGACCAATATGAACGGGGTGAAGTTCGATCACACGGTGAAGGTGCTGACCTCGATGATCGATACGCTGAACCAGGAGATCACCAGCGGGGATGCGCACCAGGCGATTGCGAATGCCAACGGGTTGCTGGCGGAACTGAAATCGCAGGTGGCCCAGGCGGATCTGCCGGCGACGACGGCTTCGATCCGTAATCTGGCGGATGGGGCGAAGACCAACGCGATCCTGGATCAACTGTACCGGACCAGCCGCGCCCTGGCGACGGCGACCGCCGCGATGCCGGCGCTGCTGGCCCAGACCAGGGCGACGGTCGCGACGGCCGATCGGACGACCGGGACGCTGACGCGGCAGATGACGCCGATTTTGCGGAACCTGGATCGGGCATCGTCTAACCTTGAGGAATTGTCAGAGACCTTGAAGAATAATCCGGCCGTGGTGCTGCGGGGCGCGCCGCCGCCGCCGTTGACGCCGCGCTGATGTTTGGGAACCGACGCATGATGAGCCTGGATCGCCGCCATTTTCTGCTTCTGACACCGCTGGCACTCGCCGGGTGCGGCGGCATTCTGGCCAAGCAGCCCTATGTCGCGCGGAGCGACTGGCCCTTGGCACCGCCGCCGCCCGCGGGTGGCGGTGCCGGGGGACGCGGCGTGGTGCAAGTGCAGAGCCTGGCCGCCGGGCCGACGCTGAGCCAACGCGGGCTGATCACGCTGCTGGCCGATGGCAGTATTCATCAGGGGTATTACAATCGCTGGGCGACGCCGCCGGCGCAGGCCTGTACCGCGGCGCTGATGGCGTGGCTGCAGGCGACGGGCGCGTTTGCCGCCGTGGTGGGCGACGGGAGTTCGCTGACCCCCGATCTGATCGTGGAGGGCACGCTTGATACGCTGCTGGCTGATCCGGCGGCGCATGTCGCGCGGGCGGCGTTGACGCTGGTGGTGGCCAAGCCGGTGGGGATCGGCGAGCGGCCCCTCGCACAGCGGCGGCTGCGGGCGACGGCACCGCTGGCGGGGGTGACGGCGCCCGATCTGGTCGCGGCGCAAAGGGCGGCGCTGGCGGGGGTGCTGGGGCAGGCGGTGGCGCTGGTACGAGGCATCAACCCAAACTAGCAAAGTCTTTCTGCTTCTTCTTTTATTCACAAAAAAGACGTTCGTACTTGCCTTTCGCGCGGCCCTGAACGACCGGATGATTTGACATCACCGCCGTTCTGCGACACCCGACACCCATGCGTCATTTTCTCGATTTCGAAAAACCGGTCGCCGAACTGGAGGCCAAGATTGAAGAGCTGCGCCGGATGACCGATCCGGGCGAGCTGAACATCGCCGAAGAGGTCTCGCAGCTTTCCGACAAGGCCGAACGGCAGTTGCGCAATTTGTACGGCAGGCTCACGCCCTGGCAGAAGACCCAGGTGGCCCGCCACCCGGAGCGGCCCAAGGCGAAGGACATGATCGCCGGGCTGATCACCCAGTTCACCCCGCTCGCCGGGGATCGGGCGTTTGCCGAGGATGCCGCGATCATCGCGGGACCGGGGCGGTTTCGCGATGAGCCGGTCATGGTCGTCGCGATCGAGAAAGGGTCCGATCTCGATAGCCGGCTGAAGCATAATTTCGGCTCGCCGCGGCCGGAGGGGTATCGCAAGGCGCGGCGGATGATCGAGCTGGCGGGGCGGTTCGGCCTGCCGATCCTGTCGTTCGTCGACACCTCGGGCGCATATCCCGGCATCGATGCCGAGGCGCGCGGCCAGGCGGAGGCGATTGCGCGCGGCATCGATGCGTGCCTTGCCGCCCCGGTGCCGTTCATTGCGACGATCATCGGCGAAGGCGGATCGGGCGGTGCCATTGCGATCGCCGCCGCCGATGTCGTGCTGATGTATGAGCACGCGATCTATTCGGTCATTTCACCCGAAGGCTGTGCGGCGATTCTGTGGGAGGACCGGGCCATGGCCGCGCAGGCGGCCGAGGCGATGAAGGTGACGGCGCAGGATTTGAAGCGGCTGGGCATTATCGACCGGATCGTGCCGGAACCGCTGGGCGGCGCGCATCGTTCGCCGGATGCGGCGGTGGCGCAGCTGGGCGAGGCGATTGCCGCCGCGCTCGCGCCACTCAAAACGGTGGCGCCGGAAGCGCTGCGCGCCAAGCGCCGGGAGAAATTCCTGGCGATGGGGCAGAGCGCCGGGCTGTAGCGCCGCCCCAGCGGCCGGGTTTAGCGGCCGGTCATGATCCGTTCGAACAATTGCTTCACGGTGGGGATGAAGCCGTTGGAATAGAACGGGTCGGTGGCGAAGCGGTAGCCGTTGTGGCCGCTGAACATCAGGTTGCGTTCGACCGATTCCGGGTTTTCGCCGTCATGGGCGATGTCCTGGAGGGTTTTCTGGATGCAGAAGCTGCGCGGGTCGGCTTTCTTGCCGGTGGAGAAATCCGGGCCTTCCTGCGACCAGTTGGAAAACCGGCAATGCGACAGGCAGCCCATGCAATTGACCTGATCGCGCTGGATGTCTTCGAGTGCGGCCTGGGTTTCGAACACCAGCGTCGAATCGGGGGTGCGCAGGGCCTCGACGAAGCCTTCGCGTTCCCAGCCGCGCACACGCTCGAGATCGGCCTTGGTGAGCCAGACGGGGCGTTTGCGCGGGCCGACGCCGTATTCGGCGGTGTGGGCGCCGACCGGCTCGCCGGTGTAGGCGACCTGGCGTTCGGAGCGGGCGCGCAGCCCCTGGATGAAGTCGTTGTTCACCGCGCTGGAATAGAACCCGGTGGGCGAGAAGCGGTTGAGGAAAATGTCGCCCTTCTTGAGGGTGAGCAGGCGCTGTTTCCAGACATCGCTGATCGGGCTTTCCTGGGTCAGCAGCGGGCGCGTGCCGAATTGGAAGGCGATCGGGCCGACGTCCGGGTTATCGAGCCAGTCCTCCCATTCCTCGAGCCACCAGACGCCGCCGGCCATGATGATCGGCGTGGCATCGAGGCCGAATTCGCGCATCTGTTTGCGCAGCGCGATGACGCGCGGCAGCGGGTTTTCGGGTTTGGTGGGATCTTCGGAATTCGACAGGCCGTTGTGACCGCCGGCGAGCCACGGATCTTCGTAGACGACGCCGCCCATCAGATCGGCCGCCTTGTGATAGGCGCGGCGCCACAGCGCGTTGAAGGCGCGGGCGGAGGAGACGATGGGATAGTAGTGGACGTTGAATTTCGAGGCGATTTCGGACAGTTTGTAGGGCATGCCGGCACCGCAGGTGATGCCGCTGATCAGCCCCTTGGCCCCTTCGAGAATCCCGGTGATGACCCGCTCGGCAGCGCCCATTTCCCACAGGATATTGGCGTGGATGCGGCCCTGGCCGTTCGATTCCTCGTGCGCGCGGCGTGCCTGGGCGATGCCGCCGTCGATCGCGTAGGCGACCAGTTCCTCGTGGCGGGCGCGCCTGGTGGTGCCGTGGTAGAGTTGCGGGATCGGCTTGCCGTCCGCATCGTAGGAATCGGCATTGACCGCGCTGAACGTGCCGACGCCGCCCGCCGCGGCCCATTGGCCGGCCGAGCGCCCGTTCGAAATCGCGACGCCTTTGCCGCCCTCGACCAGGGGCAGCACATCGGCCCCGCCCATGCGGATCGCGTTGATCGTTTTCATCGTGTCGGCAACCTGTTCATCGCGCTGCGATTGTTCCTGAAATTCAGACCGCCCTGGCTTGAACGGTCGATCGGTGGCGTATTCATCCCTGTTGTCAGATATAGGGCGGCGGCCGCGGGTTGGAACGTCGGCCGGGTATCCATATCGTTATACGCATGCGTAGCACGGATCGGATGCGCCAAACAGCGCCCGCAGCCGGCCTGTCGAACAAAATTGTCATGTTTCGTCCATCAAATGGCCTGCGTCCCGCGCCGCGTCGCGGTAACGCGCCCAGCCGGCGGCGCGCAGCGCGCACGCCGGGCAGGCGCCACAGCCGTAACCCCATTCGTGCAGCACCGACCGGTCGCCCTTGTAGCAACTATGGCTTTCGGTACGGATCGTCTCGACCAGGGCCGCCCCGCCGAGCGTCTCGGCGAGGCGCCAGGTGGCGGCCTTGTCGCGGACCATCAGGGGTGTGTCGATGATGATCGGCCGATCGAGCCCGAGGCCGAGGGCGGCCTGCATCGCGCGCATCGTGTCGTTGCGGCAGTCGGGGTAGCCGGAATAATCGGTCTCGCACATGCCGCCGACCAGCACGCCGAGGTCGCGCCGGTAGGCGAGTGCGGCGGCGTAGGTGAGGAACAGCAGGTTGCGCCCGGGCACGAAGGTGTTGGGCAGACCGGCGGCGGTGGTGGCGATTTCGATATCCGCCGTCATCGCGGTCTCACCGATCGCGGCGAGCGCGCCGGCGATGTCGAGCAGTTGGTCGGGGCCGAGGGTAGCGCGCCACGGTTGCAGCGCCGCGATGGCGTGGCGGAGCGGTGCGCGGCATTCAAGCTCGACGGCGTGACGCTGGCCGTAGAAAAAGCCGATCGTCTCGACCCGGTCGAACCGGTCGAGCGCATAGGCGAGGCAGGTGGCGCTGTCCTGGCCGCCGGAGAACAGCACGAGTGCCGCTTGGCTTGTCATACGCCGGCTTTTGCCCGCTCAGCGGCAGGCAATCAAGGCGAAGGGCGGCCGGCCGGGGTGTTTTTCAACAACCCGGGCCGTACCGCCCTTGCCTCGTAGCGCTGTTACAGCGGGTTACCCCGCCGTGAAGCCGTGATCAGCCGTTGCGCGCGATCGCCTGCATCTGCTGAGCATGGGCGGTGCGGCCATTGGCGTTGACCGCCTTGTGCTGCGGCTGGGCATGCACGATCAGCGGGCTGGGCGCGTACATCGAGGTGCCGACCGAGCTGGCATTGGCGGCGAGCGGCGCGAAGGCGCCGGCAACGGCCAGGATGGTGAGCAAACGGGTCATTTTACGCATGATAGAAACTCCTAAAAACGAAACATTGGTGCAGGTGACGTCCTGCTCGCTGCCAGAATTGGGAGTTATGCTGCGCTGCAATAACCCGCAGTTGCGGCGTAAGACCTATTCGGCCGGCGTATGAAACCAGACGGCGCGGCGCGGAAAGACTTGGCGTGATCGAACGGCTGCGGTTATGCTCGCGCGCATGAACATCGACCCGCGATTGCACGACTGGACGCCCGAATTCGCCGCCTGGCGGCAGGATTTTCATGCTCACCCTGAAATCGCGTATCAGGAGCACCGCACCGCGGCCCTGGTGGCCGAGCGGCTCGCCTCGTTCGGGATCGCGGTGACGACCGGGGTCGGCGGCACCGGCGTGGTCGGCACGCTGCGGGGCGGGCGGTCGTCCGCCGGGGGCAACCGGGCGATTGCGCTGCGCGCGGATATGGACGCGCTGCCGATGGATGAGGCGAACGATCTGCCGTATAAATCGCAGAATCCAGGGCGGATGCATGCCTGCGGTCATGACGGCCACACCACCATGCTGCTGGCCGCCGCGCGTTATCTGGCGGCGACGCGGGATTTTGCCGGGACGATCCATTTCATTTTCCAACCCGCCGAAGAGGGTGGGGCCGGCGCGCTGCGCATGATCGAGGACGGGTTGCTGGAGCGGTTTCCCTTCGATGCGGTGTTCGGCGCGCATAACGACCCGACGCTGCCCGTCGGTGCGATTTCGGCCTCGACCGGAACGGTGCATGGTGCGACCGATGACATCGTGATCCGCCTGACCGGGCGCGGCGGCCACGCGGCGCGGCCGCATGCAACGATCGATCCGATCGTGGCGGGGGCGCAGATCGTGCTCGGGTTGCAGTCGATCGTGTCGCGCCGGGTCGATCCGCTGGAATCCACCGTCGTATCCATCTGCACGTTCCATGCGGGCAGCGCGACCAATGTGATCCCGGAAAGTGCCACGCTGAGCGGCACCGTGCGCAATCTGACGCCGGCCAACCAGGTACGGCTGGCGCGCGAGATTCCCGAGCTGATCCGGCATCTGGCCCGCGCGGCGGGGGTTGAGGCGGCGGTGGATTACCAGACCGGCTATCCGCCGGTGGTGAATGACGGCGCGATGGCGGGGGTGGTCGCGCGGGCCGCCGGGGCGGTGGTAGGGGCGGCGAATGTCCATACCACGCTGCCGCCGACGCTGGGGGGCGAGGATTTCGCCTATTACGCGCTGCAGCGGCCGGGGTGTTTTTTCCGGATCGGCCAGGCGGATGGCGAAAAAGGCGCGATGCCGCTGCATCATCCGCGCTATGATTTCAATGATGCGATCCTGCCGGTCGGGGCGGCGGTGTTTGCATCCATCGCGGCCAGCGAATTGCCGGGCTGATGACCCTGCTGGCCGAGGCGGCGGACGCGTTTCTGCTTGCGTTCCCTGCCCTGCTCTCGATCGTCAATCCACTGGGCGGGGCGATTATTTTCAATGAGATCACGGCGAGCCGCAGCCACGGGGTGCGGCTCAATCTGGCGCGGCGGGTCGGGCTGAACAGCGCGCTGGTGATGCTGATTTCGCTGTGGGCGGGCAGTTATATCCTGAGTTTTTTTGGCATTTCGCTGAATGCGCTGCGCCTGGCGGGCGGTGCGGTGGTGGCCGCGCGGGCGTTTCAGATGCTGAATGCCCCGGAGGAGCATGAGGAGCGCAAGCAGGCACAGGCCGCGCAGGCGACGGCGCAGGTGAGCGCCGGGGCCGAGACCGAGGAGACCGCGGAAGACATATCGGGGTTTGCGTTCTTTCCACTCACGCTGCCATTCACCACCGGGCCGGGGACCATCGCGGTTGCCGTGGCGCTCGGCACCCAGCACCCGGCCTCGGGGGCGACGCTCGCGATGTTCTTTGCCGGGCTCTCGCTTGCCGCGATCGTCATGGCGCTGTTGATCTGGCTGTCCTACGCGACGGCCGACCGGCTCGGGGCGTTGCTCGGCGCGACCGGGCGGCGGGTCTTATCGCGCCTCGCCGCGTTCATTCTGCTGGGCATCGGGGTGCAGATCATGGTTTCCGGGGCGGTGCCGGTCCTGCATCAGGCGATCCACGGCTAGGCGCGCGGGCGAAACGGGCCTGCGCTGCCCTGACACCGGGCGTGTGACACCGGGCGTGGACGCGTGGCGCGCGCGGCCGTGGCGTTTCAGCGTTCTGCCAGCCGCAGAGCCCCCTGCGAAAAACGCAGAACTGGGACAGTGGCGCTTACTCGTATCAATCGCTATTATCACACGTGTCATGGATACGAACACTTCCTGCGCGCCGCCGGGCGCCGCGACCGAACCCGATATTCTGTATCTGCTGCATGATGTCGCGCGGTTGCTGCGGCGTGAGATCGACCGGCGGGCGCGCATGCACGACATGAACCGGGCGCAATGGGTGATGATGATCCGCCTCGCGCACAATCCCGGCCTGTCGCAGAAGGATCTGGCCGAAATCATCGAGGTCGAGCCGATGACGGTGGCGCGGCTGACCGATCGGCTGGAGGCGCGCGGGCTGGTGGAGCGGCGGGCGGACCCGCGGGACCGGCGGATCTGGCGGCTGCATTTGACCCCGCTGGCGGACCCGTTGCTGCGCGATATCGAGGAACAGCGCGGCATCATTTCGGCATTCGTGACGAGGAATGTGGCGCCCGCCGTGATCGAGGCGACGATCGATGGATTGATGCGGATGAAAACAATTTTACTCGCCGCCGATCGGGCGGCCGATACCTATATGATCAGTGCCGCCAAGGCCGAACAGGAGATGGCTTGATGTCGCAGACGAGTTCAACCGCCGGTGTGGTGACGCGCGATGCCGAGGGCCGCGAGACCACGGGCCGCGACGCCAAGCAACGCTCCGACGGGCGCAGCCGGGGCAGCTCGAAGCTGCTGCGGCCGGTGTTGATGGTCGGCGGGGTGCTGCTGATCTTGCTTGCGGTGCTGCTCTACTGGCTGTTCAGCGGCGGCTCGGTTTCGGTGACCGATACCTATATCAAGGCGGCGCGGGTCAATTTGTCGACCGATGTGTCCGGCCTGGTCGATCAGGTCGATGTGAAGGACCATCAGACGGTGACCAAGGGGCAGATCCTGTTCCGCCTGCAGCCGACCCGGTTCGTGGTGGCCGAGGACCAGGCCCAGGCGAAGCTCGCCGAGGTGAAGCAGCAGATCGAGGGCGCGCGGCACAGCTATCAGGCGCAGATCGCCAAGATCAAGGTGCAGGAGGCGGTGGTCGAGAATGACCGGTTGAATTATCAGCGCTACGCCTCGCTGGTGCATGGCGGCGGCGTGACGCAGTCCGATTATGACAATGCGAAGTACAAGTACCAGGGTGCTGAGGCCAATCTGGCGGCGATGAAGGCGCAGGCCGGGGTGGATCTCGCGAAACTGTCGGGCGATCCGAAAATTCATCTGGCCGATACGCCCCAATACAAGGCGGCGGCGGCGGCGCTCGCGGCGGCGCAACTGAACTACCGGCACTCGATCGTGCGCGCGCCGTTCGACGGCGTGGTGACCGAGACCGAGAAATTGCAGCCGGGCATGTATCTGCCGGCGGGCACGGCGGCGTTCGGGCTGGTGTCGAACAGGGATGTATGGGTGCGCGCCCAGCCGAAGGAAACCGCGCTCACCTGGGTGAAGCCGGGCGACAAGGTGAAGATCCACGTCGATACCTATCCGGGCAAGCTGTGGCACGGCGTGGTGGCGAGCATTTCACCGGCCAGCGGCTCGAGTTTTTCGATCCTGCCCGCGCAGAATTCCTCGGGCAACTGGGTGAAGGTGGTGCAGCGGATTCCGCTGCGGGTGAACATCACCGACGGGCCGAAGCATCTGGTGCTGCGCAACGGCATGACGGCGGAGGTGGATATCATCACCGGTCATCAGCACAAATTATCGAACCTGTTCTGATCGGCTGAATTCCGATGGCCGCGAACGATCAGGCCAAGGGCGGGCCGGGCAAGAACGAGGTGATGCAGGTTTCCGGCACGCCGCGGCTGATCGTGACCGTCGGGTGCATGATCGGCACGCTGATGCAGGCGCTCGATGCGACGATTGCCAACGTGTCGCTGCCGTACATGCAGGGCTCGCTCTCGGCCTCGTATGACGAGATCACCTGGGTTTTGACCTCGTATGTGGTGGCCGCCGCGATCATGACGGCGCCGGTGGGCTGGCTGGCCGGGCGGTTCGGCCGCAAGAACGTGTTCATGGTGTCGATCATCGGGTTCACCGTGACCTCGATGATGTGCGGCATCGCGACATCGCTGGGCGAAATGGTGGTGGACCGGCTGTTTCAGGGCATGTTCGGCGCGGCGCTGGTGCCACTCAGCCAGTCGACCATGCTCGATATCTATCCGCCGGAAAAGCGCGGCCAGGCGATGGCGATCTGGGGCATCGGCGTCATGGTCGGGCCGATCCTGGGGCCGACGCTGGGCGGGTATCTGACGTATTTTTACGACTGGCGTTACGTGTTTTTCGTCAACCTGCCGTTCGGCATCGCGGCGGTGCTGGCGCTCGGGTTTTTCATGCCCAAGCGCGGGGCGGCCAACCGCTCATCCGGCCATTTCGACTGGATCGGCTTTGCCGTGCTCTCGCTGTTTCTGGCGGCGTTGCAGATCCTGCTGGATCGGGGCGAGGAGAAGGACTGGTTCAGCTCGACCGAGATCGTGACCTATGGCGTGCTCGCGGCGATCGGACTCTATCTGTTCATCGTGCATATGTTCACGGCCAAGCAGCCGTTCATTCCGCGCGGCGTGTTCCGGGACCGCAATTTGAACGCCGCCCTGATCGCGATGTTCGCGGTGGGTTCGGTGCTGCTCTCGTCATCGACGCTGATGCCGCCGTTTCTGGAAAAACTCGGCAATTATCCGGTCGAGTTGGCGGGGCTGGTGATGGCGCCGCGCGGGCTGGGCACGATGGGGGCGATGATGATTGCCGGGCGGCTGACCAACAAGGTCGATCCGCGTTATCTGATGTTCGCCGGCTTCCTGCTGCTGATCGTGTCGTTCTGGATGATGATGCAGTGGCTGCCCTCGTCGCCGCAATCGTATCTGATCGAGAGCATCGTCGTGCAGGGGGCGGGGCTTGGCTTCGTGTTCACGCCGTTGCAGGTGGTCGCGTTCTACACGCTCGATCCCGCGCTGCGGACGCAGGGCACCTCGCTGCTCAGCCTGATGCGCAATGTCGGCATGGCGGTCGGGATTTCGATTACCGAGGCGGTGCAGGTGCAGATGTCGCAGGTGGATCATGAATCCGTCTCGAACGCGATCACGCCGTTCAACCGGGCGCTGCAGGTGGGCGGGGCGGTGAGCCACTACCTCAACCCGATGACCACGCGGGGTGCGGCGATGCTGAACACCATGGTCGTGCAGCAATCGGATATCATTTCGTATCTCGATGCGTTCAAATTCATGCTGATGGTTAGTATTCCGGCGATCTTTACGCTGCTGCTGATGCGCAAGCCGCCGGCGCAGGCGGGGGTTAAGGCGGAGAAGCATGAGATGGCGGTGATGGAGTAAGGGTAGGGGAAGAAGGCTTCTTTTTTGTAAAAAAGAAGCAAAAAACTTTTTGACTCTGAGGCACGGGCGCTGAAACCGGCACAGGCCCAAATTAAAAGGAGTTTTTTTGCTTCTTTTTTTGCAAAAAAAGAAGTGCTTCCCTACCCTTTACTTTGCTTCAGCCGACCACGCTCCATGACAAACACCCGCTCCACCAGCCGCAAGCTCTGCGGCCGATGCGTGATCATGATCGTGGTACGCCCCTGCATCAGCCTTTCGAGGGCGGCGAGGACATCGCGTTCCGACACGGCGTCCAGCCCTTCGGTCGGTTCATCGAGGATCAGGATCGGCGCGTCTTTCAGGAAGGCGCGGGCGATGGCGATGCGGCGGGCCTGACCGCCGGACAGGCGCATGCCGGTTTCACCGACGATGGTATCGAGCCCGGCGGGAAAGCTTCGGACTTCATCGAGGATCTGCGCCTGGCGGAGGGCGTCGTGCAGTTCGGCCTCGGTCGCGCCGGGGCGGGCGAGGTGCAGATTGGCGCGGATGGTGGTGTTGAACAGATAGGTCTGCTGGGCGAGCACGGCGCAGACGCCGCGCGTGGTCTCGCCGCGCAGATCGCGCAGCGAAACGCCGCCGAGGGTGATGCTGCCCTCCTGAAACGCCCAGAAGCGGAGGATCACGTTGAGCAGGCTGGTCTTGCCCGAGCCGGTTTCGCCGATGATGCCGATGCGCCCGCCCTCGGGGATGGCGAGATCGATGTGTCGCAACGCCCAGGGGCTATCCGGCGTGTAGCGCATCGACAGGTTCGTGATCCGCAGGTCGAACCGGGTGGGCGGGTCGGCCGGGTGCGCGGGTTCGGCGATGGTGGGTTCGGTATCGATGATAGCGAAGATGCGGCGCGCTGCGGCGAGGGTTTCGCCGAGCGCCTGGAACGCCGCGGGCAGCGGGGCGACGGCTTCGAAACTGCCGAGCACGAACAGCGCGATCATCGGCAGATCGGGGCCGGTGAGATCGCCGCGGCGGACCAGCGGGATGGCGATGATGAGGGCGAGCCCCATGGCGAGATTGGCGGCAAGACCGGCGAGGCCGGCGGCGGGGCCGGCGATCCACGCCTGGCGGCGCTGGCCGGCGATCAGCCGATCGCTCAGCGCGGTGATGGTTTCGGTCTGGCGGGCGGCGGCCTGATAGACCAGCAATTCACCCAGGCCGCGCGCGGTATCGGTGACGCCGGCGCGCAGATCGGCGCGGATGGCGACCGCGCGGCGGCCGGACCAGCGGGCGAGGCGCTGGGTGACGAGCGGCAGGGCGACGCCGGCGAGCCCCAGGAAGCCGAGGTCGATCAGCGCGATTTTAACGCTGAAGGCCGCCATGAAGGCGACGAGCAGGATGATGGTGACGGCGGCGGCGATGGTGGGGGCGAGGACGCGAAGATAGAGATTATCGAGACTGTCGATATCGGCGCGGATGCGGCTGAGTAGGTCGCCGCCGCGGTAATATTGCAGCCGGGCCGGCGCCAGTGGTTCGAGATGCTGGTAGAACCACACCCGTAACGCGGCGAGCAGGCGCAGCGTGGCCTCGTGCGTGACCAGGCGTTCGGCGTAGCGGCCGCCGGTGCGCAGAATGGCGAGGGCGCGGATGCCGGCAGCGGGCGTGAAATACTCGATCAACTGGCCGCTGAGGCCGGACAGCGCCATGGCGGCGATGAACCAGCCGGCGAGTGCGACCAGACCGACATTGGCGAGAATGACCACGACCGACAGGCCGATGCCGGCGAGCAGCCATAACGCGTAGGGCCGGAACAGGCGGAGCAGGCGCAGCAGATCGGTCATGCCGGGACATCCTGCCGCAGCGCGCTCATGGTGGCGTAGAGGCCGCGGCGGGCGATCAGGCTGGCGTGGTCGCCAAATTCGACGATGCGGCCGTGGTCGATGACCAGGATCCGGTCGGCATGGCGGACCGATTCCAGCCGGTGGGCGATGATCAGCATGGTGCGATCGCGCGCGAGGCGTTCGATCGATGCGCCGATCAGCGCGGCGGTGGCGGGATCGAGGCTGGCGTCGGGTTCGTCGAGCACGATCAGTTCGGCGTTTTTCAGAAAGGCGCGGGCGAGTGCGATGCGCTGGATTTCACCGCCCGACAGGCCCTGGCCGCGTTCGCCCACGATTGTGTCGTAGCCCTGCGGCAGGTTGGTGATGAAATGATCGGCGCCGGCCTGGGCGGCGGCGGCGCGCACGGCGGCGGCATCGGCGGTGAGGCCGAGCCTGATGTTGTCGATCACGCTGCCGTGGAACAGCGTCGGGCGTTGCGGCAGCCAGGCGATGCGCGCGAGCCAGGCGGCGGGCGGCAGATCGCGCAGATCGGTGCCGCCGATGCGGATGATGCCGCGGCTGGGCTCAAGAAAGCCGAGCAGCAACTGGCTGATCGTGGTCTTGCCGGCACCGCTCGGCCCGACCAGCGCGAGGCGTTCGCCGGGGGCGAGGGTGAAATCGATGCCGGTGAGGATGGGTTCGCCGGGTTGATAGGCGAAATCGACCTGTTCGAAGCGGAGGGTGAGCGCCGGCTCGGGCGCGGCTTCGGTTTTGGGTGCGTCCGGGGTGGGCGCTTCGGTGGCGAGGAGGCGGACGATCTGTTCGGCGGCGCCGATCGCTTCCATCCGTGCATGGTAGGAGCTGCCCATGTTGCGCAGCGGGCGGTAGAACTCGGGGGCGAGCAGCAGGACGAAGAACCCGGGCAGAAAGTGCAATTCGCGGTAGTAGAGTGCGAAGCCGATATAGACCGCGACCATCGCGATGCTGATGGTCGCGAAGAACTCCAGCACCAGCGAGGACAGAAAGGCGACGCGAAGGACCGCCATGGTGGTGATGCGGTAGTCGTCCGACACGTCGGCGATCATCTGTGCTTCGGCACGGCTGGCGCCGAACAGCTTGAGCGTGGTCAGCCCTTCGATCGCGTCGAAAAAATAAGCGCTCATGCGGGCGAGCTTGCGCCATTGGCGCTGGTTGAGCCGCTCGGCACCCTTGCCGACGATGATCATGAACAGCGGGATCAGCGGGGCGGTGATCACCATGATGATCCCGGCGATCCAGTAGGCAGGGAACACGAACACCAGAATGGCGAGCGGAATGAAGACGGCGAGCGCCATCTGCGGCAGATAGCGCGCATAGTATTGATCGAGCGCCTCGATGCCGTCGATCAGGGTGGTGGCGAGGTCGCCGCTGCGCTCATGGCGGCTCCAGGCCGGGCCCAGGGCGGTGAGATGGGCGTAGGCCTGGCGGCGGATGGCACGCTTGACGCGGGCGGCGGCCTCGAAGCCGATGATGTCGGTGAGCGCGGTGATGATCGCGCGGGCGATGAAGGTGGCCAGCAGGTCGATCAGCAGCGGCCAGACTTGTTGCAGCGCCTGATGTTCGATGATCACGCCATCGATGATGCGGGCGAGCAGCCAGGCCTGCAGGACCAGGAGCACGCCGCCGATCGCGCCGGTGATGATCGTGGCGGTGAGCGGAAGGCGCACGGTGCGCGTAAAGCCGCGCAGCCAGGCTTCCAGGCTTTTCGCCTCGGCGCGCGAGCGCGGGGCGTTGGCCATCGCTCAGCGCCGCGGCGCGCGGCGGACTGCGCGGTATTCGCCCTGGAGCAGAATGCCGAACAGGATGGCGGTGAAGCCGGCCATGCCGAGCGCCATCAACAGCAGGGCGCGCGGCAGGCCGAAAATCGCCTCGACGAGCAGCACACCGAGCGCGGGACCAGCGAGGCACAGGGCGGCGAGGCGCTGGTTGCGCAGCGCCTGGAGCAGCGGCCGATCCTTGCGTGCTGCCGGGGTCATGGGGAGGCGATCAATGCCCGTAGGCGGCGAGTTTGGAGACGCGGGCGCGGAACACCCAGATCTGGTACCAGTTGTACATCAGCATCACCGGGAAAAACCCGGCCATCGCCAGGGTGAAGGTGATGATCGAGACCTGCGGGGTGGCACCGGCGTAGATGGTCCAGGTGTCGGGCACCATCCAGGGGTACATCGTCCACATCATGCCGGTCGCCATCAGCGCGATGGCGGCGTTGAGCCAGAGGATGGCCGCGATGTCGCGCTCGGCGTTGGAGGCGGCGCGCATTTTCACGATGGCGAACAGCACCGCCAGGAAGCCGATGCCATAGACCCAGAAATACGGGCCGAACCATTTGCCCGAGACCCAGGGGAAGATGATCACGCTCCAGCCGATGGTGATCGCGACCGCGCCGATCGCCGCGTAGAACGCGTAATTGGTCCAGCGGGCCGCGTGCTTGCGGATATCTTCCTCGGGCTCGAACCGGGCGCGGATGAACAGGCCGCCGGCGAGCGAGACCGCGATGACCGCGGCAATGCCGGTCCAGATGCTGAACGGGCTGATGAAGCGCAGCGCGCCGCCGACATAGGTCGGCACCTGGTTGGGCACATGGGTGAGCGGAAACCCGTGCAGCGTGGCACCCACCGCCATGCCGCCGAAAAAGGTGGTGGCGAGGCTGGAGATGCCGAAGGCGTAGTCGCTGAACCGCTGATAGCGCTTTTCGGCGAGATGGCGGAATTCGAGCGAGACGGCGCGGGTGATGATGCCCCAGAGGGCGAGGGCGAGCGGCACCATCAGATAGCTGAACAGCGAGCCGTAGACGAAGGGAAACGTGCCGAACAGCACGCCGCCGGCCACGATCAGCCAGGTTTCATTGGCATCCCAGGTGCCGGCCATGGCGGACATGATGGCTCCGCGCTCATCCTCGTCGGATACGAACAGGGAGAACACACCGGCGCCGAGATCGGCCCCGTCGAGAATGATGTAGAGCAGGATGCTCAGCCCCAGCGACATCCACCACACGATGGTGAGGAGGTGCTGGGTCTGGGTCAGGGCGTTCATTGTTTGCATCGGAACTGGTCTTTCCTAAGGCGGATCGGCTCAGGCGGGCCGCAGATATTCGGGCTTGCCGGGCTCGTGGTCGCCGCTATCCTCGATATGGCCGAGCGTCTGATGCCCGTCCTGCGCGACCGGGCTGACCAGATCGGGGCCCTTGCGGATGATCTTGGCCAGGAAATACCAGGTGCCGCCGAACACCGTCAGTTCGAATGTCATGTAGCCGATCAGCCAGAAGATTTCGAGCGGCACCGACATATGGCTGACGCCGGCCGATGTGCGCATCATGCCATAGACGACCCAGGGCTGGCGGGCGACTTCGCGGGTCCACCAGCCGGTCCAGACCGCGAGATAGGGCAGGAAGGCGCTGGCCATGACGGCGCGCAGGAACCAGGGGTTGGCCGCGATGGTATCGGCCGACAGGCGCCGGCGCAGTGCGAGCCAGCCGCCCCAGAAGGCGACCAGCATCATCGCCATGCCGGCCGCGACCATGACCCGGAACGAATAGAACGGCACCACCACCGGCGGACGGTCCTGCGGCTTGATGCTGTTCAGCCCTTCGACCTTGCCGTTCCAGCTATGGGTTTCGAGCAGGCTGAGCACATGCGGAATGGTGATCGCAAAGGCATTGCCGTCGCCCTTGGCGTTCGGCCAGGCGAGGATGTGCCAGCCGGTATTGACCGAGCCATCCTTGTTATAGGTGTTGTAATGGCCTTCCATGGCGGCGAGCGCGGCGGGCTGGTCGTGCGCGACGGTTTCGCCCAGGCCGTCACCCAGATAGACCTGCAGCGGGGCGACCACGACCAGGGCGAGCAAGGCGAAGCGCAGCGGCCGGGCGAACAGCGTGATGTGGCGGCGCTTGAGCACGAACCAGGCGCAGACGCCGGCGACGAAGAACAGCGCGAGCTCGAAAGTGGCCACCAGCATGTGCGGGAAGCCATACATGACATCGGGGTTGAACAGGGCGGCGACCCAGTCGGTCACCTGGAACACGCCGTGCTTGAACACGATGCCGGTGGGGGTCTGCATCCAGGAATTCGCGACCAGAATCCACATCGCCGAGAACGAGGACGAGAGCGCGACGTTGAAGGTCGCGAACAGATGCATTCTTTTGCTGATCTTGCCCCAGCCGAAGATCATCAACCCGATGAAACCGGCCTCGTACATGAAGGCGGTGATGGTCTCATAGCCGAGCACCTGGCCGAAGAACGGGCCGGCCGCCTGCGAGAACGGGCCATAGAGAATGCCGAACGCCATTTCCATGGTGATGCCGGTGGCGACCCCGGCGCCGAAATTGACGATGAACAATTTCTCGAAGAAACGCGACAGGCGGTACCACCGCTCGTCATCGGTCGCGACCCAGCGCCATTCGAAAAAGAACAGAATGACCGCAAGCCCGATGGTGAGCGGCGGATACAGGATATGGAAACTGGTGATCCAGGCGAAATCGATGCGCGACAGGAAGACCGAGAGTGAATTATCCGACATGGCTTGCTCTTTCGGGTTCGTGCGGGAGGCGGATGATGCAGCGGCCCGCGCCGGTGGGGCTGCGCGTTGATCGCTCGTTCAGGTGTGTCGGGTCGCTCATGTTTCCAGTTCCTGTTCGTGCATGTCTGCAGGCCCGCTCTGTGGGTCGGCCACGGGTGGCGCCTCGCGCTGCGCGCGGGCGCGGCCGATCAGCGGCAGGCGGTTTTTCAACTCGAGCAGCGCGACGACGCGGCCGCCGAGCTTGAGCAACTGGACCAGATCGGCAGTGTCGAGCTTCTGGACGTCTTCCGACCAGCGCATGATCAGCTCGATCAGATCATGCATTTCGCGCAGGCGGGTCTGGGCGTAGCGATCGGCCTCGCTGCCGGGGGTCTCCATGATGAGTTCGCGCAGAACGGACAGGGTCGGGTCGATCTCGCGCCGCCGCCGTTCCTCGGCGAGGACACGCACGATCTGCCAGATATCCCCCAAGGTCGAGAAATGTTCACGCCGGTCGCCGGGCAGGTGTTGCAGCCGCACCAGGCGCCAGGATTGCAGCTCCTTCAGCCCGAGCGAGACGTTGGAGCGCGAAAAGCCGAGAATCTCGGCGATTTCATCGGCCGGCAGCGCGCGTTCGGCGACATAGAGCAGCGCGTAGATCTGCCCGACCGTGCGGTTGATGCCCCAGCGGCTGCCCATTTCGCCGAAATGCAGGATGAAGGCTTCGGTCAGGGGCGTGAGCTGCATTTTTGAAATTCCAGAAATTACTGGAATAGCAATAATGTCGAAAACCCGCCTGTCAACCGCCCCGTCCCTGCCATGCAATGGACATGATCGGGCGTTATCGGCCCCAGATCCGCGCCTCTCATCAATCACGGGAATTACGATCATGAAATTACGCGCTTTCGGTCTTGTCATCAGCCTCCTGGGTGCGACGCTCGGCTTGGCCGGCTGCGGCTACACGCCGGGCAGCCGTGCGCTTTCCGGGGGCGCGATCGGTGCCGGCACGGGTGCGATCATCGGCGCGGCGACCGGCACCGGACCCGCGGGCGGCGCCTTGATCGGCGGCGCGATCGGTGCGATCGGCGGTGCCGTGACCAGCGCACGCGCGATCAATCTTGGTCATGGGCTCTGAAATCGTCGCCGCGCAACGAAATATTAACCTCTGCGACCGATACTGAGCGGGCCCGGAGCTGACCGGGCCGATCGTTTCGTGCAGATGAGGTTTGATGGCGATGATGGGTTCCGGGGGTGAGGCGGCTGAGTCCCTGCTCGCGCAGGCTGAAATCGACATGATCCTCGGCACGCAGGGCGAGTCCGCCGCGCCCGAACCGGCCACGCCGCCGCTCAACCGGCTGATCCATGGCAACGCGGTGCGCTACGAACGCCTGCCGATGGCGGAAATCGTGTTCGAGCGGCTGGCCCGCATCCTTGGCGGCAGCCTGCGCAATCTGTTTCAGGACAATGTCGATGTCAGGCTCGCCGCCCTCGCCTCGCAGCGGCTGACCGAGAGCATCGCCGGGGTCAGCGCGCCGGGCAGCGGGCAAACCTCGCTGCTGGCGGTGTTTCGCGCGCTGGAGTGGGATAATCTCGGCATTCTGGTGATCGATTACGACACGATTTACAACCTGACCGAAATCCTGCTCGGCGGCCGCAGCGTGCCCGCGAGCCAGCAGCATGCGATCCGCCCGCTCACCTCGATCGAGCGCAACCTGACCGAACGGCTGATCCGCATCGTGCTGCAGGATCTGACGGTGAGTTTCGCGCCGATCTGTGCGGTGACGTTCGAACTGGAGCGCACCGAGACCGATCCGCGCTTCGCCGCGGTGGGCCGCAATTCCGGCGCGGCGCTGACCGCGCGGATCGGGATGACGACGGCGAGCCGGCAGGGCTCGGTCGGCATCATCCTGCCCTATGCCACGATCGAACCGGTGCGCGAGTTGCTGCTCCAGCAGTTCATGGGTGAAAAATTCGGCCGGGATTCGATCTGGGAGGCGCATCTGGCCGAGGAGCTTTGGCACACCGACATCGAACTCGAAGCCGTGCTCGATCAGCAAACCATGAAGCTCAGCGCGTTGATGGCGCTGAAAGAGGGCGACATCATGCCGCTCGGCACGCCGAGGGGCGCGCCGATCACGTTGCGCTGCGGCGAAATCAGCCTGTTCGACGCGCAGCTTGGCGTGCGCAACGGCCGGATCGCCGCCGCGATCGACCGCAAGGTAACGCCGGTGGATCAGCGTTGATGATCGGGGCGGGCATGCTCCGGCACATTGGTGTAGCGGCGCATGAAACGCCGGTCGATCCGGTCTTTCCAGAGCCAGACCCAGCGCCCTTCGGCACTCCAGGCGCCTTTCACGGCGACCGCCTGGCCATCGCCGGTGCCGATCAGCGCAAGGGCGTGGCGCTGCGGCTGGAACGGCGCCAGCGCCTCGCCGCACAGCGCGCGGCGCAGATTGGCCGCGAGCGGCTTGCCCTGCCGGACCGCATGGACACCGGATTTCGGCACCGCGCGCCCGATGATGCTGGCAATGTCACCCGCCGCGAACACGGCCGGATGCGAGATCGATTGCAGCGTGTCGTGCACCGCGATGAAGCCCCGTGAATCGAGCGCAAGCCCCGTTTGGACCAGCCAGGGCGCGGGTGCACCGCCGGTTGCCCAGATCACATCATCGAGATCGAACCGCGTGCCGTCCGCGCCTTGCAGCGCGCCGTCCGCCGTGGCGCCGATTGCCTGGCCGGTGAACACGCCGATGCCGCGCCGGCGCAGGATACGTTCCAGCCGGCGGCGCGCCGACCCGGCAAAACCGGGCAGTATGGTGGTGGCCTGGCCGAACAGGCTGAAACACGGCGCATCGTGCGGCCGGCCGGCGGCGCGCAGCAAGTCTCCGAGCCGGACTTGCAGCGCGAGCACCAGTTCGACCCCGCCGGCCCCCGCGCCGACGACGCCGATGCGCAATCGCCCCGGCGTGGCCAGCGCGCGGGCGCACAGCGCCTGCCAATGGACAAGAAACGCTGGGATCGGCTTGACCCCGATGCCCGCTGCCTGCGGCGACGGGATGGAGCCGATATCGATCGACAGGCAATCGTACGGCACCGGCGGGCCCGCACGGCACAGCACGCGCCGCCCCCCGAGATCGAGCCCGGCCGCTTCGTCGTGAATGAAACGCGCGCCGGCACGGCGGCAAAGTGCTGCGACATCGATATGCGCTTCGGCATGGGTGTAATACCCGGCGATCAGGCCCGGCAGCATGCCCGAATAGGGCGTTTCGGTCTCGCGACTGATCACCGTGAGTGCGGTGCCGGGTAACGGATTGATGGCAAACGCGCGGATCACTGCCACATGAGCGTGGCCGCCGCCGATCAGGACGAGGGTGCGGGCGGCGGAGGGCATGATGGGTTGTTTCGGCGGGGTTTCGGGACAAGGCAAGAGAAGCGCTCCTTTTTTGAAAAAAAGAAGCAAAAAACTTTCCTACACTGGGGCACGGGCGTTTGGACCACCACGGGCCCAGATTAACGAAGTTTTTTTGCTTCTTTTTTGTTCACAAAAAAGAAGACTTTCCCTTCCCCTGATCTCTCAGCTGTAACCATTGACCCGCTTGGCCCGTATTCCCCCATATCGATCACCCATGGACCCCAATGACTGAACCAGACACCGCCGCGACCGATGCCACCCTGCTCGAGACTCTGGCCAATCTGCGCTGGAACCGGTTTCATACCATCGTCGTCCTGCTGTTCGGCCTCGGCTGGGCGCTCGATGCGTTCGAGGTGACGTTGATCGGCAATGTGCTGGGCGCGCTGCGCCAGCATTTCCACCTCGGCAGCAACGCCATGTCCTTCATCCTCGCGGCCTGGTTCGCCGGGCTGATGCTTGGCGCTTCGGGGTTCGGCATTCTGTCGGACCGGTACGGCCGGCGGCGGGTGTTTCTGGCCAGCCTGGTGCTGTACGGCGCAGCGACGCTGGCGACCGCGTTTGCGCCCGATCTGGCGGCGTTGATGGTGCTGCGGCTGATTGCGGGCATCGGGGTCGTTGCGGAGTATGCGGCGATCAATGCGGCGATCGCGGAGCTGGTGCCAAGCCGTTCACGCGGCCGGGCCTCGGCGATCGTGCTGAATTTCTGGCCGGTCGGCAGTTTCGTCGCCGCCCTGCTGGCCTGGCTGGTGCTGGCGGCGCTGCCGGCCGATCTCGGCTGGCGGGTGGTGTTCGCGCTCGGTGGCGTCATTGCGTTATCGGCGGCGTGGTTTCGCCGGCATCTGCCGGAAAGCCCGCGCTGGCTGATCGAGGCGGGGCGGCGTGAAGATGCGCGGGTGATCATCGCCCGGATCGCGGCGGGGCTGACCGATTCGACCCCCCTGGCGCCCGCGCCGGTGGTGCAACGGGTCCGGCGCGAGGTGAACGGCTTGCGCGTGCTGCTGCGGCATTATCCCGGCCGGCTCGCGCTCGGCGCCGTGCTCGATTTCGCCGAGGCTTCCGGTTACTACGGGCTGTTCGCGTTTCTGCCGATCGTGGTGCTGCCGGCGCTGCATCTGCCGCCGGCGCGCCTGCCGGTGTTTTACCTGGCAGGCAGCGTGGGCGCGCTGATCGGCGGGTTCGCCGCTGCATCGCTGCTCGACCGGCTCGGCCGCGGCGTGACGGTGGCCGGGTTCTATCTGGCGACCGCGCTGGCACTGATCGGCTTTGCCGCCGTCACCGGCATGGGTGCCGGCGCGATCATGCTGGGGTTCGCACTGGTCAATCTGCTCGCGACCGGCAGTTGGATCGCCGCCTATCCGACCTTTGCCGAATTGTTCCCGACCAGCCTGCGCGCGACCGGCATCGGCGCGTCGGTCGCGGTCGGGCGGATCGGGGCTGCGCTGTCGCCGTTTCTGGTCGGCTATGTCGGTGCGCGCAGCATGCCGGCCGCGCTGGTGATGCTGGCGGGGTTCTGGGCGCTGGGGGCGGTGGCGATTCTGGTGTGGCGGCGGCGCGGCGGCATCGAGGCGCGGGGGCTCGCGCTCGAACAACTGGCGGCGGAGCCCGCGCGCTATGTTTGATGGCGAGGCGGCGGTGCCCTTGATCACAGCGACCGGGCCGGTGCTGATTTTCGGCGGCCCGTACAGCAATATTCAGGCGACCGAGGCGCTGTTCGATCAGGCGCGGCGGCTCGGCATCGCGCCGGACCAGATGATCTGCACCGGCGATATCGCGGCCTATGGCGCCGATCCGCAGGCCTGCGTCGATCTGATCCGCGGCCATCGGGTCGCGACCGTGATGGGCAATTGCGAGGAGCAACTCGCCCGGAACGCGCCCGATTGCGGCTGCGGCTTCGCGGCCGGATCGGCGTGCGATCGGCTTTCGGCCGGCTGGTTCGGCTATGCCAATGCGCGCGTCGATGCCGCCGCGAAACGCTGGATGGCGGGGCTGCCGCGCCGGATCGACCTTGCGATCGGCGGCCGGCGTCTCGCGATCGTGCATGGCGCACCGAGCCGGATCAACCGCTTCGTGTTCGGCTCGGACCCTGAGGCGATGCTCGCCGATGAAATCGCGCTGACCGGTGTGGATGGCGTGATCGCCGGGCATTGCGGCCTCGGTTTCACCCGGATGGTGGGCGGCAAGCTCTGGCACAACGCCGGTGCGGTCGGGCTGCCGGCGAACGATGGCACCCCGCGTGGCTGGTTTTCGGTGCTGACGCCGCATGGCGACGGGTTCAGTATTACGCCGATGCCGCTCGCGTTCGATCACGGTGCGGCGGCGTTCGCGATGCGCGCGGCGGGGCTGGCCGAGGACTACGCCGGCGCGATCGAGACCGGGGTGTGGCCCAATTTCGATATCCTGCCGCTCGCGGAACGGGCGGCGACCGCGATGCCGCTGGCGCCCGCAACGGTCGCGGTGCCCGGCGATGCGCCGGCAGCCGCCGCACCGCCGGCCGATGCGGTGGTCGCGCTGGAGCGGCTGGAAACGCTGTGGGTGAACACCGGCACGCTGTGCAATCTGGCATGCGGGGGCTGCTATATCGAGAGCAGCCCCCGCAACGACCGGCTCGCCTATATCGCGCCCGAAATCGTGGCGTCTTTGCTGGACGAGGCGCGGGAGCTCCAGCCTGACCTGCGCGAAATCGGCTTCACCGGCGGTGAACCGTTCATGAACCCGGCGATCCTGCCGATGCTGGGCGATGCGCTCGACCGCGGGTATCGCGTGCTGGTGCTGACCAATGCGATGCGGCCGATGCAGCGGCATTTCGATGCGCTGCGGGCGCTGCGCGCGGCGCATGGGGCAAAGCTCGCGGTGCGGGTTTCGCTCGATCATTTCACCCCGTCCGGTCATGAGGCGTTGCGCGGCGCCGATAGCTGGCAGCCCGCGCTGGCCGGGCTGCGCGCGCTGGATGCGGCGGGATTCGCCCCCTCGGTCGCGGCGCGGTTCGATCCTGCGCTGGCGAGCGAGGCCGAGGTTCGGGCGGGATTTGCCGGGCTGTTCGCGGACGAAGGACTTGCGATCGATGCGACCGATCCGGCGGCGCTGGTGCTGTTTGCGGAATTGACGACCGAGCCAGGCGTGGCCGGCGTGGCGGCGGCGGCGTGGCAGGCGCTGCGGTCGCGCGGGGCGGATGCGATGTGCCGGACCGCGCGGATGGTGGTGCAGCGCAAGGGGGAGTCTCGCGCCTCGATCGTGGCATGCACGTTGCTGCCCTATGAGGCGCGGTTCGATCTCGGATCGACGCTGGCGGCTTCGGCGCGGCCGGTTGCGCTCGATCATCCGTATTGCGCGCAATTCTGCGTGTTCGGCGCCTCCTCCTGCATGGGCGCGCGATGAGCGGCACGGCGGCGCCGCGCGCTCTCTGGGTGCGGCCGGCGGCATTCGGTTCGGTGGTCGTGCTGGTGGCGGCGGTCATCGCGCTCGGGCGGCATCGGCTGACACTGGCGGGGCTGGAGGCGCACGCCGCAGCACTGGGAGACGTGGTGGCGCATCACCGCGTTGCGGCGTTCGCGCTCTATTTCATCCTTTATGTCGTGGCGACGGCGGTCTCGCTGCCCGGTGCGGTCGTGCTGACGCTGGCGGCCGGGGCGCTGTTCGGCGTGGTGGCGGGCAGTCTTCTGGTCTCGTTCGCCGCCTCGATCGGCGCGTCGCTCGCGTTTCTGAGCGCGCGGTTCCTGCTGCGCGATGCAGCGCTGGCGTGGTTTCCTGGCCTGTTCGCGCGGATCGAACGGGGGATCGCACGGGATGGCGCGCTCTACCTGATCTCGCTGCGGCTGGTGCCGGCGGTGCCATTCGTCGCGATCAATCTGCTGGCCGGGCTGACGAGCCTGCCCCTGCGGCGGTTCTATGGTGCGAGCCAGATCGGCATGCTGCCGGCGACGGTGATTTTCGTCAACGCGGGGGCCAGCCTCGCAACCCTCGGGCCGCATCAGGCGATCCTGACGCCACGGCTGATCGCGGGGCTGCTGCTGCTGGCCGCGCTGCCGGTTGCCGCCCCGCTGCTGCGCAACGCGCTCGCGGCACGCCAGCGCTATGCCGGCTGGCGGCGGCCGCGCCGGTTCGATCGGAATCTGGTGGTGATCGGCGCGGGTTCGGCCGGGTTGGTCACCGCCTATGTCGCCAGCGCGCTGAAGGCGAGCGTCACGCTGATCGAACAGGCGGCGATGGGTGGCGATTGCCTGAATACCGGCTGCGTCCCCTCGAAAGCGCTGCTGCACGCGGCGCGCAGCGGCATGGATTACCACGAGGCGCGCAGTGCGGTGCGCGCGGCGATCGCGGCGATCGCGCCGCATGATTCGGTGGCGCGTTATCAGGCCCTGGGGGTCGATGTGCGACGCGGCCACGCGACGATCGAAACGCCCTGGTCGGTCTCGGTTGATGGCGAAACGCTGACGACGCGGGCGATCGTGATCGCGACCGGTGCCGCACCGCTGCTGCCCGACCTGCCGGGACTGGCGGATTGCCCCTTCGCGACGTCGGAAACGCTGTGGGATATCGAGACGTTGCCGGCGCGGCTGGTGGTGCTCGGCGGCGGGCCGATCGGCTGCGAAATGGCGCAGGCTTTCGCACGGCTCGGCAGCACGGTGACCCTGGTGGAACTGGCGGACCGGCTGCTGGGGCGCGAGGATGATGAGGTTTCAGCAGCGATGGCGGCTGCGCTGCGGCGGGATGGTATCGCGGTGCTTACCGGGCATCGTGCCGTCGCGGTGCATCGCGACGATGCGGGGTTTTCGCTCGAAGCCAGGCACGGCGATGCGCCGGTGCGGCTCGGGTTCGACCGCATCCTGGTCGCCCTGGGTCGCGTGCCGCGCACCGCCGGGTTCGGGCTGGAGGCGCTGGGCATCGCGCTGACGCCGGCCAAAACCATCGAGACCGACGCCTGGCTGCAGACGATCCTGCCCAATGTGTTCGCCTGCGGCGATGTCGCCGGGCCGTATCAATTCACCCATGTCGCCGGATTCCAGGCCGGGTTCGCCGCGCTGAACGGGTTGTTCGCGCCGCTCTGGCGGTTCCGGCCGGATTATCGGGCGGTGCCGGCGGTGACCTATACCAGCCCGGAAATCGCGCGGGTCGGGCTGAACCAGCGCGCGGCGCGCGCGGCCGGCATCGCGTTCGAAACGACGCGCTACGCCTTCAGCGAACTCGACCGCGCGATCGCCGAAGGCGATACCGACGGCTTCGTGACGGTGCTGACCAAACCAGGATCGGACCGCATTCTGGGTGCGACCATCGTGGGTACCCAGGCCGGCGAAATGCTGACCGGTTTTACCATCGCGATGCAACACAAGCTCGGGCTGAAAAAACTGCTCGGGGTGATCTACCCCTACCCGACCCGGTCCGAAGCGATCCGCGCCGTGGCGGGGATGTGGCGGCAACGCCATGCCTCGGCGCGGGGGCTCGCGATGCTGGCACGGTTTCACGCCTGGCGACGCGGATGAGCGGGACGCTGACCGTGGTGATCCCGACGCTGAACGAGGCCCCTGCCCTGCCCGGGCTGCTGGCCCTGCTCGCACGATCCGCCCTGGTCGGCGCGGTGGTGATCAGCGACGGCGGCAGCACCGATGGCACCGTGGCGATCGCCGCATCGCACGGCGCGATCGTGGTGAGCGGCGGTGCCGGGCGGGGCGCGCAGGTTTCCCGCGGCATCGCCGCCGCACCCTCGGCGTGGCTGCTGCTGCTGCATGCGGATGCGCTGCCGCAACCCGGCTGGGACGACGTGATGTCCCGTTGCATCGCCAGCAATCGGCCCAGTCTGGCATGGTACGGGCGGTTGCGCCTGGCGAGCGCCGATCCGCGCGCCCGGCTGATCGAATACGGTGCGGCGCTGCGCTGCGCGCTGCTCCGGCTGCCCTATGGCGACCAGGCGCTGCTTATCCACCGCGATACGCTGACCGCGATCGGCGGGATGCCGACCCTGCCGCTGATGGAAGACGTCGCGCTCGCGCGCCGGCTCGGCCGCGCGCGGCTCGCACCCTGCGACATGATCGTCCTGACCGACGCCGCTGCCTATGCGCGCGACGGCTGGCTGCGGCGCAGCCTGCGAAATCTCGCGCGGCTGGCACGGTTTCTCGCCGGCGCCGACGCCGTGCTTCTGGCGGCGCAGTACCGGCGATGAGCCGGCCCGTAATCGTGCTGTTCACCCGCATCCCGCGCCTCGGCGTCGGGAAACGGCGGCTCGCCGCCACCCGCGGCGAGCGCGCGGCCCTGCGGCTCGCCCGCGCCATGCTGGACCGCACCATGCGGGTGCTGCGCTCCATGCGGACGATCGAACGCGTCATCGCGGTCGAACCCGCACACCACGCACGCCTGCCGGCACGAGGCTTCACCATCGTCGGCCAAAGCCGCGGCGATCTCGGTGCGCGCATGCAAGCCCTGTTCCGGCACTACCAACGCCGGCCCGTGCTGATCATCGGCAGCGATATCCCCACCCTCACCGCCGATGACCTGCGCACCGCCTGCCGCCGCCTGCGCGGCGCCGACGCCGTGTTCGGCCCCGCAACAGACGGCGGCTACTGGCTCATCGGCCTCGCGGGGAAACGACCCGACCCGATCTTCCCCGACGTCCGCTGGTCCACCCCCCACGCCCTCGCCGATACCAAACGCACCTTCGCCACCCGCCGCACCTGCACCCTCCGCGAACACGCCGACCTCGATACGTGAGGTTGGGGCTGGGGGTGAGTAAGAAAGGAAGGCGGGGGGCTTTGCCCCCTCGACCCCCACTAAGGGCTTAGCCCTTAGAACCTGCTAGTTTTAGGCAAGGGGAGGGCTGTCCAGGCCAGATCAGCGGCGCCACCGAGGCAGCGCCCTCCCCTTGCCTAAAACTAATGGATTTTAAAGGCTCCGCCTTTAACGGGGTCCAGGGGCAGAGCCCCTGGCCTTGCTTGCTTACACGCCCTGGCCCCGGCCTTACACGTCGAGGTTGGCGACTTTGAGGGCGTTGCCTACGATGAAGTCGCGGCGGGGTTCTACGACGTCGCCCATCAGGGTTGAGAAGATCTGGTCGCTTTCTTCGGCGTCGCCGATGCGGACCTGGAGCAGGCGGCGCAGCGAGGGGTCGAGGGTGGTTTGCCAGAGCTGTTCGGGGTTCATTTCGCCGAGGCCTTTGAAGCGTTGGATCGAGAGGCCTTTGCGGCCGATGGCGAACAGGGCTTCGACCAGGCTGGCGGGGCCCTGGACGGGTTTTTCGATCTCGCCCTGTCGCAGGGCGGGCGGGTTGGTGAACAGGGTGGCGAGGCGTTGGGCGCGGTCGGCGAGCCAGCGGGCTTCGGTGGAGCGCAGGGTGGCGAGGTCGAGGGTGAAGCGTTCGGCGACGCCGCGGACGGTGCGGCCGATGATGATGCCGCCGGCATCGACGGCGACGACCCAGCCACGTTCGTTGGGCGGGGAGATGGCATCGAGCCGTTGGGCGAGGACGGGGGCGCGGTCGGTGACCTGGCCGGGTTCGGCGCCGAGCACGCCGACGATGGCGGCTTGTTCGATGTAGGCGACCGGCATGTCGCGGGCGAGGTCGGTGATGCGGCGGGAGGCTTCGCGCAGGAAGGGGAGTTCGGCTGCGAGGTCGATGCCATCGATGCGGGCTTCGTTGAGGGCGCGCTCGAAGAGGTAGGCTTCCATGGCGTCGTCGTCTTTGAGGTAGCGTTCTTCGTTGCCGCGTTTGGCGCGGTAGAGTGGCGGCTGGGCGATGTAGAGGTGGCCGCGTTCGATTAGTTCGCGCATCTGGCGGAAGAAGAAGGTGAGCAGCAGGGTGCGGATGTGCGAGCCGTCCACGTCCGCGTCCGTCATGATGACGATGCGGTGGTAGCGGAGTTTGGAGACGTCGAAGCCGCCTTGTTCGGGTTCGGTCGGGCCGATGCCGGTGCCGAGGGCGGTGATCAGGGTGCCGATTTCGGCGGAGCCGAGCATGCGGTCGAAGCGGGCGCGTTCGACGTTGAGGATTTTGCCTTTGAGCGGCAGGATCGCCTGGGTTTTGCGGTCGCGGCCTTGTTTGGCGGAGCCGCCGGCGGAGTCGCCTTCGACGATGAAAATCTCGGATTTGGCGGGGTCGCGTTCCTGGCAATCGGCGAGTTTGCCGGGCAGGGTGCTGATGTCGAGCACGCCTTTGCGGCGGGTGAGCTCGCGCGCCTTGCGGGCGGCTTCGCGGGCGGAGGCGGCGTCCATCACTTTCTGGACGATCAGGCGGCCTTCCTTGGGGTGGGTTTCGAACCAGTGTTCGACCGCATCGGCCACGGCGGCCTGGACCAGGGGCTGGACTTCGGAGGAGACCAGCTTGTCCTTGGTCTGCGAGGAGAATTTCGGGTCGGGCACCTTGACCGAGAGGACGGCGGTGAGGCCTTCGCGCATATCCTCGCCGTTGAGGGAGAGGTTGTCTTTTTTGCTGACCTGATCGGCGATTTTGGAGACGACGCGGGTGAGCGCCGAGCGGAAGCCGGCGAGATGGGTGCCGCCGTCGCGCTGGACGATGTTGTTGGTGAAGCAGAGCATGGTTTCGTGGTAGGTTTCGTTCCATGCGAGGGCGAATTCGACGCGGATGCCGCCGACCGCATCGACTTTGTAATCGGTGATCGGGGGCGAGAAGATCGGGGTTTTGGCGCGATCGAGCCAGTTGACGAATTCGATCAGGCCGCCCTTGTAGAGGAAGACGGCTTCCTGCACCGGGGTGTGGCGTTCATCGCGCAGGGTGATGGTGAGTCCGGAGTTCAGGAAGGCGAGTTCGCGCAGGCGGCGTTCGAAGATCGCGTAGTCGAATTCGACATGGGTGAAGGTGCCGGAGGAGGGTTTGAAGGTGACTTCCGAGCCGGTCGGGTGATCGGACGGGCCGACAATTTTCAACGGGGCGACGGCGTCGCCGTGTTCGAAGCGGATGAAATGTTCGAGGCCTTCGCGCCAGATGCGCACTTCCATCCATTCCGACAGCGCATTGACCACGGCGGCGCCGACGCCGTGCAGGCCGCCGGAGACCTTGTAGGAATTCTGGTTGAACTTGCCGCCGGCGTGCAGTTTGGTGAGGACAACCTCGGCGGCGGAGATGCCTTCTTCGTGGTGGATATCGGTCGGGATGCCGCGGCCGTTGTCGGTCACGGTCATCGAGCCGTCGCCGTTGAGCACGACATCGACCCTGTCGGCGAAACCGGCCTGGGCTTCATCGACCGCGTTGTCGATGATTTCGGTGCCCATGTGGTGGAGGCCGGACCCGTCATCGGTGTCGCCGATATACATGCCGGGGCGCTTGCGCACCGCATCGAGGCCGCGGAGCACGCTGATCGAGGCGGCGTCGTACGCGGCATCGGGCTGTTGTTCGGGCGGAATGGGCATAGGGATCGTATCGGCCGTATCGGTCATGCCGGGTGGTTACTCCGAAGGGTGGGATTTGCGGTGTTTCTAGCAGAAATCCGCCGATTCGCCTAATGGCCGGGCGGCGGCGCGCGGGGCGGAAGGCTTTTCGGCGCCTGACCGCGGGGGGATGGGTGTGGCGCCGGCTGCGGTGCGGCGCTTTTCACTATTCGTTATGATATCGTAATGATATGGGCGTGCGAAGATGCTGGGTTCAGGCGGGTTGAATTTTGAAATCCTGGTTTGGGGGTGGGGTGTCGAGTGGGGTGGGGTCTGGCGTGCCGAAGAGGATGTGGCGGCGGGAGTCTGGCGGTGGGGTGGGGGTGACGGGGGGTTGTGCGGGCAGGTCGATGCCCATGGCGTGGTAGAGCGGGGCGAGGATGCGGATGAGGCGGGGGTTGGCTTCGAGGAGGCCGGCGAATTCGGGGTCGGTGAGGATGGTTTGCAGCGCGAAGCGGGTGAAGCCGGTTTCGGGGATGAGGCGGTAGAGCCAGGCTTCGCGGCACGGCAGGGTGAGGCGTTTGCGGCGGGCGCGGGGTGGCTCAGTGGGTTGGGCTTCGGGGTTGGGTTCGGGGGTTGGTTTGGCGGCTGGTTTGGCGCGGGGTTGGATGGGGCCGCGGGCGAGGGCGGCGAGGAAGCGGGTGGTGAGGTTTTGCAGGCGGGTCCAGATCCGGTTGACCATGGGGATGGGGACGTAGCCGGCGGGTCCGTGTTCGGCCACGGCGTCGCACAGCGCGTTCATCATGACGATGAAGCAGCGGATGACGAAGGGGGGATTGGTTGGGGTTGCGCGCACGCAGGCATGATAGGCGGCAGGCCGGGGGGTGAGAAAGCGTTTTGTTAGGGCATCCGTTAGTTTTCAGCGAGGCAACCAGCCGCCCCACCCCCAGTCCCGGATTAAAAAAGTTTTTTGCTTCTTTTTTACAAAAAAGAAGCCTTACGCCGCTCCCCCATCCAATCCGCCCGAGCCCTGACCCGTTGGTGGCTGCGATGCGGGCCGAGCGGGGCGCAGGAGGTCGGCCTCGATCCGGTGCAGGGCGCGGGTGAAGACTGTTTCGTCGTTCAGGGCGCGGGCCAGGACGAGGGCGCCCTGGATGGCGAGCACGGCGGTTTCGGCCTGTTGGCTGGCCTGGGTCTGATCGAGTCCGGTGCGGTGGAGCGCGGTTTCGAGTGCGTTGATCCAGCGGCGGAAGTAGTGGGCGATGGGGGTTGCGAAGCGGTCGCGCGTGCCGGTCAGGGCGAAGGCGCCGACGAGGCAGATGCGGTGGCCGGATTGGAAATAGGTGGTGACGGACTGCATCATCCGCGCGATCGCGGTGGCGGGGTCGCCGGTGCGGAGCGGGGCGAATAGTTCGGTTTCGAACCAGTGATCGATATGGGCGAGGATGTGGGCTGCCATGTCTTCCTTGCCGCCGGGGAAGAAATGATAGAGGCTGCCTTTGCCGAAACCGGTGGCGGCGGTGATCTGGGACAGGCTGGCGCCTTCGTAGCCGTGCTCGCGAAATACTTCCGCGATTGCCGCGACGGCGTCCGATTTTTCGGCCAGCATGCGCGGCATGGGTCAGAGTCCGAGGGCGGCGAGGCCGGGGTGGTCGAGCGGCCGGGGGGCTGTGTTGTTCCAGTGAAACAGGCGATCTTCCGGGGCGATCGGGACGTCGTTGATCGAGGCGTGGCGCTGCGCCATCAGGCCGGACGGGTCGAACAGCCAGTTTTCGTTGCCGTAGGCGCGGAACCATTGGCCGGCATCGTCGTGAAACTCGTAGGCGAAGCGGACGGCGATGCGGTTTTCCGTGCAGGCCCAGAGTTCCTTGATCAGGCGGTAGTCGTGTTCGCGCGCCCATTTCCGGGTCAGGAACTCGACGATCGCCGGGCGGCCTTTGAGGAATTCGCTGCGGTTTCGCCAGATGCTGTCCGGCGTGTAGGCAAGGGCGACGCGGGCGGGGTTGCGGGTGTTCCAGCCATCTTCGGCGGCGCGGATTTTCTGGATGGCGGTTGCGGTGGTGAAGGGCGGCAGCGGGGGGCGGGTTTCAGACATCGACGGGCTCCGATTGGGTTTGTACCGATTGGTATTGATCGTACCGATTGGTACAGAATTGGTCAAGTGGCGTTGCGGAAGGCGGCGCGCGTGGGGGACGGCTTCGGGGAGGTTGCGGACGTTGAGGGCGGGGATGGGTTGCCAGAGAGACCCGATTCGACGGGGTTAGTGATTTTCCAGGGTCAGGTGGGCGATGAAGCCGGAGCGGGTTTCTCCGGCGGCGGCGGCCAGGGCGTCGAGGCGTTTCAGGATGCGGCGGGGTAATGTGATGTTGACGCGGGCGATCGTGTCATCGAGCAGGGCGGGGTCGATCGTGATGATCCCGAAGGTCCAGCCGGCGTAATCGGGGTTGGTGCGGATCGCATCCAGGCTGGTGGGTTTCGGGATGGGTCCGCCCGCGTCGAGTGTGGCGTCGATCCAGGCGGCGGCGGCTTGCTCGGCCGCGGTCAGGGCTTCGTCCAACGTGTCGCCGGCGGAGAAGCAGCCGGGGAGATCGGGGATGGCGACGCCGAAAGCGGTTTGATCGGTGCCGGGTTCGATGGCGATGGGGTAGCGCATGGTGATCTCCTATAGGCCGGCCTGTTTGCGGATGGCGGCGACCAGGCCAGTGCCGAGGTCTTTTTTCGGGTGTGGCACCACGATGTGACCGGGACGCGTGGGGTGTTTGAAGACATGGTGGGAGCCGCGCACGCGATCGAGCACCCACCCAACGCTTTCCAATTCGCGGATGAGATCGCCGCTCTTCATAATGCGCATCATACACATTTGTGCGCGCGGTTCCAAGGCGTTGCCAAGGCGGCGGCCGTGATTACCAAGAGTTTTTTGGTTCTTTTTTGCAAAAAAGGACGGCTTGCCTCCCTTCGCTTGCCCTCAGCCCCACGGCAGGGCAAGACGCGCGGGACGGAGGCCCCTATTCATGCAAGCAGGCATCATTGTTTTTCCCGGCATCAATCGCGAGCGCGACATTGCGATGGCATTGGAGGGGAGTTTGGGGCGCAGGCCGCGGATGATCTGGCATCGGGAGACGGATTTGGCCGGGGTTGATCTGGTGGTGATACCGGGCGGGTTTTCCTATGGCGATTATCTGCGCTGCGGGGCGATGGCGGCGCATTCGCCGGTGATGCGGGCGGTGGCTGATCATGCGGCGCGGGGCGGGTATGTGCTGGGCGTGTGCAACGGGTTTCAGATTCTGACCGAGGCGCAGATGCTGCCGGGGGCGTTGCTGCGCAATGCGGGGCTGCGGTTTTTATCGATGGATTGCCATTTGCGGGTGGAGCGGGCGGATACGGTGTTTACCCGGGCGTATCGGCACGGGCAGGTGTTTCGCGCGCCGATGGCGCATGGCGATGGCAATTATTTCGCGGATGCGGCGACGCTGGATCGGCTGGAGGGCGAGGGGCTGGTGGCGTTCCGGTATGTCGATGCGGCGGGAGCGGCCTCGGCGGCGGCGAATTTGAACGGGTCGGCGCGGCATATCGCCGGGGTGTTGTCGGCGAATTTGCGGGTGCTGGGGTTGATGCCGCATCCGGAAAATCTGGTCGATCCGCTGATGGGCGGGGTGGATGGCAAGCCGTTGTTCGATAGTCTGGCGGCGATTGGAGTGGCGTGATGGATCAGGTGATCGATGCGGCGCTGGCGCGGCGTTTCGGGCTGTCGGCGGAGGAGTATGAGCGGGTGCTCGCCATCATGGGGCGCACGCCGAGCCTGACGGAGTTGGGGATATTTTCGGTGATGTGGTCCGAGCATTGCTCGTACAAATCATCGCGGGTGTGGCTGAAGACGCTGCCGACCAAGGCACCCTGGGTGATCCACGGGCCGGGCGAGAACGCCGGTGTGGTGGATATCGGCGAGGGGTTGGCGGCGATTTTCAAGATGGAGAGCCATAACCATCCGAGTTTCATCGAGCCATTCCAGGGTGCTGCGACCGGGGTGGGCGGGATTTTGCGCGATGTGTTCACCATGGGGGCGCGGCCGATCGCGAATTTGAACGCGCTGCGGTTTGGGGACCCGTCGCTCGCGGTGACCAGGCGGGTGGTGGATGGCGTGGTGCGCGGCATCGGCGGGTATGGCAATTGCGTGGGCGTGCCGACGGTGGGGGGCGAGACCAATTTTCATCGCTCGTACAACGGCAATCCGCTGGTGAATGCGATGACGGTGGGGATTGCGGCGCAGGACCGGATTTTTCTGTCGGCCGCGGCCGGGGTTGGGAATCCGGTGGTGTACGTGGGCTCGAAGACCGGGCGGGACGGGATACATGGCGCGACCATGGCCTCGACCGAGTTTGCTGCGGATTCCGAGGAGAAGCGGCCGACGGTGCAGGTGGGTGATCCGTTCATCGAGAAACTGCTGATCGAGGCGTGTCTGGAATTGATGGCGACGGATGCGATCGTTGCGATTCAAGACATGGGGGCGGCGGGGTTGACCTCGTCTTCGGTGGAGATGGCGGGCAAGGGCGGGGTGGGGATCGAACTCGACCTCGATGCGGTGCCGCAGCGCGAGGCGGGGATGACGGCGTATGAGATGATGCTGTCGGAAAGCCAGGAGCGGATGCTGATCGTGATCGATCCGGCGCGGGAGGCGATGGCGCGGGCGATTTTCGAGAAATGGGAGCTGGATTTCGCGGTGATCGGGCATATTACCGACACCGGGCGGATCATCGTGAAGCACCGGGGTGTGGTGGAGGCGGATATCGCGCTGGGTCCGCTGGCGGAACAGGCGCCGTTGTACGAGCGGCCCTATACCGAGGCGGCGAAGCCGGCGGCGCTGGGGGATGTGGACGATCCGGTGGGCGTGGCCCCTGCCCTGCTGCGGTTGATCGGGTGCCCTGATCTCGCTTCGCGCAGGTGGATTTGGGATCAGTATGACGGAACGGTGGGCGGGCAGACGGTGAAGCGGCCAGGCCAGGCGGATGCGGCGATCGTGAAGATTCCCGGGAGCGCGCGGGCGCTGGCGCTGACCACCGATTGCACGCCGCGTTATTGCGCGGCTGACCCCGAGGCGGGCGGCGCGCAGGCGGTGGTGGAGGCGTGGCGGAACATCACCGCGACCGGGGCGCGGCCGCTGGCGGTGACGGATAATCTGAATTTCGGCAATCCGGAGAAGCCGGCGATCATGGGGCAGATCGTCGGGGCGATCCGGGGCATGGGGGCGGCGTGCAGCGCGCTCGATTTTCCGATCGTTTCGGGCAATGTGTCGTTGTATAATGAGACGGAAGGGTCGGGGATTCTGCCGACGCCTGCGATCGGCGGGTTGGGCGTGATCGCGGATGCGGCACAGGCGGTGGGGATTGCGCTGGCGCCGGGGCTGGATCTGGTGGTGGTGGGCGCGACGCGGGGCGAGCTTGGCCAGTCGCTGTGGCTGCGCGAGATGCTGGGGCGCGAGGATGGCGCGCCGCCGGCGATCGATTTCGCGGTGGAGCGGCGCAACGGCGATTTCGTGCGCGGGTTGATTCTGAGCGGCGCGGTGCAAGCCTGCCATGATGTTTCGGACGGCGGGTTGCTGGTGGCGGTGGCGGAAATGGCGCTGGCCGGCGATGTCGGCGCGGCGTTGAGCCTGGCGCCTGAGAGTGCGGCGCCCAAGGTTGGAGCACATGGGTTCTGGTTCGGTGAGGATCAGGCGCGCTACGTGCTCGCGGTGGCGGATGGCGCGGCGGTGCTGCGGGCGGCGCAGGCGGAAGGTGTGGCCGCCGCCATGCTGGGACGGAGCGGCGGCGATCGATTGACACTGCATGACGGCACCGCCATATCTGTGACGGAAATGCGAACAGCGCATGAACACTTCTTTGCGCGCTGGTTCGCCTGACGCCACCAAGGATCGTATCATGGCCATGTCGGTCGCTGAAATTGAACAATTGATCAAATCCGCCCTGCCGGACGCGAAAATCACGGTCGAGGATCTGGCGGGGGATGGCGATCATTACGCCGCGACCGTGACCAGTGAGCAGTTCCGGGGCATTCCGCGGGTTCGCCAGCATCAGATGGTGTATGCCGCCCTGCAGGGCCGGATGGGTGGCGCGCTGCACGCGCTGGCGCTGCAGACCTCGGCACCCGAATAGCCGATACAACGCGTTTCAGGAGAGTTTCGATGAGCCAGACGACCGACAACCCCGCCTTCGCCGCGATCAGGGCCAGCATCACGGAAAATCCGGTCATGCTGTTCATGAAGGGGACGGCGATGTTTCCGCAATGCGGGTTCTCCGCGCGGGTGGTGCAGATTCTGACGCATAGCGGCGTGCCGTTCAAGACCGCCAATGTGCTGGAAGATCCGGAATTGCGCGACGGGATCAAGGCGTTTTCGAACTGGCCGACGATTCCGCAGCTTTATGTCAAGGGCGAGTTCGTCGGCGGCTGCGACATCGTGACCGAGATGTTCCAGTCCGGCGAATTGCAGACGCTGTTCGAGCAGAACGGGATCGCGAAGACCACTGCAGCCTAAACGCTTCAGCTTCGTCACCGATGAACTGCCGCGGCCGGGGGCGGCTGGGCATCTTGCCTATAATCATGCGCTGATCAGCCATCTGAGCGCGCGCGGTCATCGGGTGGATGTGTATCTGACCCGGCCGCGCCTGCCGCTGCCGGTGATGCGGCTGGCGAAGGGAGGGCCGTTCGCCAGCGTTTCGGGCCCGCGGCTGATGCAGGCCGGGCGATTTCTGACCGCGACGGAACCGCGCGCCGCAGCCGCCGCCCTCGCCCGCGCGATGCTGCCGGGCGGGCTGTGGCGCGGCCGGCGGCAGGCGCCAGGCCATGATGTGGTGCTCGGCGCGTTCATATCGGACGACGAGGCCGCCTGGATCGGCGCGCGGATTGCCGCCGCACCGCCGGATTTTATCCTGATCGACACGATTTTTCGCGCGGGCCTGCTCGACCAGCCGGCGCTGCGCGGTCTGCCTTCGGTCGTGCTGACCCATGATTTGTTTCATCGCCGGCACGCCGCGCTGAAAATGGCGGGCTATCGGGTCGAACCGCGTGTGCTGACGCGGCTGGATGAGGCGGCGCTGCTGGACCGGGCCGGGACGATCGTTGCGATTCAGTCCGAAGAGGCGGCGTTTCTGCGTGACATGTGCCCGGAGCGGCCGGTGGTCACCGTGCCGATGCCCGCCGCCGCGCACCCGCGCCCGCAGGGGGTGCGGCGCGATCCCGATCGGTTGGTGTTCGTGGGGAGTGATACGCTGCCGAACCTCGATGGGCTGCGCTGGTTCTTCGAGGCGATCTGGCCGGGATTGCGGGCCGCGCGGCCGCAGATCGCGCTCGATCTCGCGGGCGATTGCGGCCATGCGATCGGGCGGGTGCCGCCCGGGGTGCGGCGGCTGGGCCGGGTTGTGGATCTTGCGCCGGCGCTGCATGGCGCGGCCCTGGCCATCGCGCCGCTGCGCACCGGGTCCGGGTTGAAGGTCAAACTGCTCGACTATGCGCGGCACGGGCTTTGGACGGTGGCCACCAACGAAGCCCGCACGGGGCTGGCCAGCGACAGCCGGCCGCCGATTTTCGTGGCGGATCAGCCCGCGACGTTCGGCGCCACGATTCTGGCGGCGCTGGCGCAAAAGCCGATCGAGGCCGACGCGCTGGCCTTCATCAGCCGCCATTATGCCGCTGCGCAGGTCTTTGCACCGCTGACCGACCTGCTGGTGGCTTAGGGCCGGCCCCCTGCGCGGCCGGTGCCGGTTTGCAGGGCCGCGAGGATGCGGGCCGGGGTCAGGGGGATGGTGGCGAGGCTGATGGCGAGCGGGCTGAGCGCGTCGTTGACGGCGTTGGCGATGGCGGCGGACGCGGCGGCGGTGCCGGCTTCGCCTGCCCCTTTGGCGCCGATGGTGCTTTCGGCGGTGGGGGTGGTGATGTGGGCGATGGTGATATCCGGCATTTCACCGGCCATGGGGACGAGATAATCGGCCATGCTGGCGTTGAGCATCTGGCCTTCGGCATCGTAGTCGCATTGTTCGAACAGGGCGGCGCCGATGCCCTGGACGACGCCGCCGCGGATTTGTTCATCGACCAGCATCGGGTTGATGACGGTGCCGCAGTCCTCGACGACCCAGTGTTTGAGCAGGGTGATGAAGCCGGTTTCGGTATCGAGCTCGAGCCAGGCGGCCTGGATGCCGTTGGTGAAGGCGAACGGGTATTCGCGCGGCACGTAGTGGCGGGTGGCGATGAGTTCGGCCTGGATGCCTTTGGGCAGCGTGTCGGGGCGGAAATAGGCGATGCGGGCGAGTTCGGCGAGGGTGATGCGTTCGGCGCGGCTGGCGCGATCGATGACGGCGCCGCCTGAGATGTCGAGATTGCCAGAGGTTTCCTGCAGGATGCTGGCGGCGAGGGTGAGGATCTGCGCGCACAGTGCGCGGGCGGCCTGCCAGGTGGCTTCGCCGCCGATGCCGGCGGCGCGCGAGGCCCAGGTGCCGCCGCCGTAGGGGGTGACATCGGTATCGCCGAGCATGACGCGGACATGGTCGAAGGCGACGCCCATGGCTTCCGCGGCGATCTGGGCGAGGATGGTGGTGGTGCCCTGACCCTGTTCGGTGACGCTGGCCTGCACGATCAGGCGGCCGGCTGCATCGAGGCGGAGAGTGGCCCCGTCCTGCGCGGAGATGCGGGCGCCGCCGACGCCGTAGAAAGCGGCGCCGGGGTTGGTGATTTCGATGAAGCTGGCGATGCCGATGCCGCGCATGATGCCGCGTTGGCGCAGACTTGCCTGTTCGGCGCGCAGGGCATCGTAATCCATCAGGGTCAGCAGACGGTCGAGGCAGGCGTGGTGGGAAAGGGCTTCGAAGCGCATGCCGCTGGGTGAGGTGCAGGGATAGGCATCGTCGGGGATCAGGTTGCGGCGGCGGATGGTGACGGGGTCGATGCCGAGGTGGCTTGCGGCGCGGTCGATCAGGCCTTCGGTGACGGAGGTTGCGATCGGGTGGCCGACGGCGCGGTATTGCGACATCATCGCCTTGGTCTGGAAGGCGACGCGGGCGCGGGCGCGGTAATGCGCGAAGCGATAGGGGCCGCCGATCAGGTTGATGACCTGGTTGGCTTCGACCGCCGAAGTGCGTGGATAGGCGGAATAGGGGCCGATGCCGGTCAGATCGTCGATGTCGAAGCCGGTGATCGTGCCGTCGTTCATGATGGCGAGGCGGGCGTGGACGGTGTGGTCGCGGGCGTGGATGTCCGAGACGAAGCTTTCGAGGCGATCGGCCACGAAGCGGACCGGGCGGCGCAGCAGGCGGCTGGCGGCGACGACGGCCATTTCATCGGGGTAGACGTGGATCTTGATGCCGAACGAGCCGCCGACATCCGGGCTGATGACGCGGATCTGGGATTCATCGAGCCCGAGGTGCCGGGCGTAGATGGTCTGCATCATGTGCGGCACCTGGGTGCCCTGGTGGATTGTGAGGCGTTGTGCGCCCTCGTTCCAGTCGGCGAGCACGGCGCGGGGTTCGAGGGGGACGCCGGTGTGGCGGGCGAAGGTGAAATCGGCTTCGATGATGTGATCGGCGGCGGCGAAGGCGGCATCGGTGTTGCCGGTGTCGATGTGACGTTCGAAGGCGAGGTTGTCGCCGAGTTCGGGGTGGATGAGCGGCGCGCCGGGCGCGAGGGCGGCGGCGGCATCGACCACCGGGGGCAGCGGGTCGTAGCTGACCATGATGTGTTCGGCGGCATCTTCCGCCTGGGCGCGGGTGGTGGCGAGCACCATGGCGACGGGTTCGCCCTGCCAGCGCACGCGGCCGACTGCGAGCGGGTATTGCGGTGCCGATTTCAGGCCCTTGAGATGGGTGAGCACGCCGACCCAGGGCGTGCAGAGATCGGCCATCGCGGCGCCATCGAGCACGGCGACGACGCCTGGCATGGTGCGGGCTGGTGCGAGGTCGATCGCGGTGATGGTGGCGTGGGCGTAGGGCGAGCGCAGGAAGGCCGCGTGGACCATGCGCGGCAGGGTGATGTCGCTGGTGAAGGTGCCGCGTCCCTGGGCGAGGGCGCGCGCCTGGGGGCGGGCGCGGGCGAGGCCGATCTGGGCGTCGGGGCGGGTGGGGTCGGAAAACTTCATGGGGTGCGCCGGGCGTTCAGGGTGGTTTCGACGGCATCGATGATCGCTTCGTAGCCGGTGCAGCGGCAGTAATTGCCGGAGAGGTGTTCGCGGATGGCGGCGCGATCGGCATCGGCGGGGGCATGCAGCAGGAAATCCTGTGCGGTCAGCACCATGCCGGGGGTGCAGTAGCCGCATTGCAGGGCGTTGCGGGCGGCGAAGGCGTGCTGGAGGTCCGCGACCTCGCCGCTGTCGGACACGCCTTCGATGGTCTCGACGGTGCAGCCATCGGCCTGGACCGCGAGCACCAGGCAGCCGCGCACAATCGCGCCATCGAGCCGGACGGTGCAGGCGCCGCAGACGCCGTGTTCACAGCCGAGATGGGTGCCGGTGAGGCCGAGGTGGTCGCGCAGGAAATCAGCGAGGTGCAGGCGGGCGGGGATGGTGGCGGTGATGGGTTCGCCGTTGACGGTCAGGGTGATGCTGGTCATGGGTTTGTGCTGTTGGAGGGTGAAGGAAGGTCTTCTTTTTTGTGAACAAAAAAGAAGCAAAAAAAACTTTGCTCATCCGGGCCCGTGGCCGTGACAACGCCCGTGCCCCCATTAAAGAAAGTTTTTTGCTGCTTTTTTACAAAAAAGCAGTGCTTGCTTACCCTTGCCTTCATCGTCCCCCCCAAGCCCCGACCACCCGCCGCAACAACACCCGCGCCAGATGCAATCGCATCGCCGCGGAGGCCTGCGGATCGTCATGCGCGGGCAGATCATCCGCCAGCGCGGTGCAGGCGGCTTCGAGCGGGCCGCCTTCGGTCAGGGTGGCGGCGGCGCGGTGGGCGAGGATGGCGGTCTGGCCGACCGAGAACCAGCCGAGGCGGATCGTGCCGGGCCGGGCGACGGCGGCGAGGCCGACCATGGCGTAGTCGCCGGTGCGGCGCGCGAGTTCGGCGAAGCCCCATTGGGTGTCGCCCTGGATCGGGATATCGACGCCGGTGAGCACTTCATCCGGCGCGAGGGCGGTTTCGAACAGGGCGGTGAAGAATTCGGCGGCGGGGATGCGGCGCGGGCCTGCGGGGCCCTGGGCGTGCATGACGGCATCGAGCGCGAGGGCGCAGGCGGGCAGTTCGGCCGCGGGGTCGGCGTTGGCGAGGCTGCCGCCGAACGTGCCGCGCGCGCGGATGGCGGGGTGGGCGACGTCGGCGAGGGCGCGGGCGATCAGGGGGGCGTGGCGCTGGATGAGGGGGTGGGTCATCACCTGGGCATGGGTGCAGCCGGCGCCGATGTGGAGCGTGCGATCGGCCAGGGTGATGCCGCGCAATGCGGCGAGGCGGCCGATATCGATCAGCAGGCCGGGTGCCGAGAGGCGCAGGTTGAGCGCCGGCAGCAGGCTCTGGCCGCCGGCGATCAGTTTCGCATCCGGCCCGTGCCTGGTGAGCAGGGTGATGGCCGCCCCGAGGGTTTCGGGGCGGATGTAGTCGAAGGCTGCGGCTTTCATGCGGGTTCCGAGTCAGGAAGGAAGCAGTTCTTTCTTGTAAGAAAGAGCCAGAGAACTTTTTTTAACTGAAGCCGGCGACGGCGTGGGGGACGTAGGGGGCTTCCAGTCTGGCGATTTCGTCGTCCGTAAGCACAAGTTTGGTGGCTTCGACCGCGTCGTGCAGGTGGGCGAGCTTGGTGGCACCGATGATCGGTGCGGTGATGCCGGGTTTGGCCAGGACCCAGGCGAGGGCGATCTGCGCGCGGGAGACGCCGCGGGCGGCGGCGACGGTGGCTACCGCATCGACCACCTTGCGGTCGGCATCCGCGGTTTTGGCGTAGAGGGTCTTGCCGAATTCATCGGTTTCGGAACGCGCACTCGCTTCATCCCAGTCGCGCGTCAGGCGGCCGCGGGCGAGCGGGCTCCAGGGGATGACGCCGATGCCCTCGGCACGGCAGAGCGGCAGCATCTCGCGCTCTTCCTCGCGGTAGAGCAGGTTGACGTAGTTCTGCATGCTGACGAAGCGGGTCCAGTTGTGCCGCTCGGCGATCGCGAGCGCCTGGGCGAATTGCCAGGCGTACATCGAGGAGGCGCCGATGTAGCGGGCCTTGCCGGCTTTGACGACATCGTGCAGCGCTTCGAGGGTTTCCTCGATCGGGGTGTGATAATCCCACCGATGGATCTGGTAGAGATCGACATGGTCGGTGCCGAGGCGGCGGAGGCTGTTGTCGATTTCGGCCATGATGGCGCGGCGCGACAGGCCGGCGCCGTTCGGGCCCTTGTGCATCCGCCCGTTCACCTTGGTGGCGATCACGACATCCTGGCGGCTGGCGAAATCCTTGAGCGCGCGGCCGACGATTTCCTCGCTGGTGCCATCGGAATAGACATTGGCGGTGTCGAAGAAATTGATCCCGGCTTCGAGTGCGGCCTTGATGAAGGGGCGGCTGGTCGCTTCATCGAGCGTCCAGGCGTGCGGGCCGCGATCGGCCACGCCGTAGCTCATGCAGCCGAGGCAGATGCGCGACACGTCGAGGCCGGTGCGGCCGAGTTTTACGTAATCCATCGTTGGCAGATCCCTCTTTCGAATGCGATTTTTTCATATGAGCATGGCGCGTGCCGGGTCCAGCCCCTTGCCAGACGCGTCAGCATCCCGGACATAGTTTGCACCAGATCCACGCGAAAGGACACCGCCATGCAGTATCGCACGCTCGGCACCTCCGGCTTGAAAGTCTCGCCGCTCTGCCTCGGCACCATGATGTTCGGCGGCGCGACCGATGAGGCGACGGCGCGCCGGATCGTCGATACCGCCGCCGGACAGGGCATCAATTTCATCGATACCGCGAATGTGTACAACGAAGGCCGCTCGGAGGAGATCACCGGGCGGGCGATTGCGGCGAACCGCAGCCATTGGGTGCTGGCGACCAAATTCGCCAACCCGACCGGGCCGGGGCCGAACGATCGGGGCCTGTCGCGCGTGCACGCGTTCCGCGCGGTGCATGAGAGTCTGCAGCGGTTGAAGACCGATGTGATCGATATTCTCTACATCCACAAGGAAGACCCCGGAACGCCGCTGGCCGAGACGATCGGGGCGATTGCGGATATGATCCGGGCGGGGGACATACGGCATTTCGGGGTGTCGAACGTGCGGGCGTGGCGGATCGCGGAGATCTGCCGGCTGTGCGACGCGATGGGGATCGATCGGCCGGTGGTCAGCCAGCCCTATTACAACGCGCTGAACCGGATGCCGGAGGTCGAGATTCTGCCGGCGTGCCACCATTTCGGCATTGGGGTCGCACCGTACAGTCCGCTGGCGCGCGGCGTGCTGACCGGCAAATATGCGCCCGATGCGAAGCCCGAGGCCGAGAGCCGGGCCGGGCGGGGTGACAAGCGGATCATGGAGACCGAGTTCCGCAAGGAGAGCCTCGATATCGCGCAGACCATCGTGGCGCATGCCAAGGCGCGCGGTATTACGCCCGGTCAGTTCGCGATCGCCTGGCTGCTCAACAACAGGCTGGTCACGTCACCGATCGCCGGGCCGCGCACCGAGGCGCAATGGGCCGATTATCAGGGCGGGCTGACGTACCGGTTCACCGCGGAGGACGAGGCGCTGGTGGATCGGCTGGTGCCGCCGGGCCATCCTTCGACGCCGGGCTATACCGATCCGGCCTATCCGCTGGAGGGGCGCGTCACGGCGTGAGACCGGGTCAGGCGACGCCTTCGTGCTGCCGCGCTTCGCATCCGGGCGCGAGGGAGACGCGGTTGCGGCCGGTGCGCTTGGCTTCGTACAGAGCCTGATCGGCCGAGCGGACCAGGGCATCGAGGTCGGTGGCATCGACCTCGGCATGGGTGTCGCCGGTCGTGACGGCGCCGATGCTGATGGTGACGACGCTGACACCATCCGGGCGGTGGGCATGGCTGAGACGGGCGGCCGCGACGGCATCGCACAGGCGCTGGGCGACCCGTTCGGCCTCGATCATGCTGGCGTTCTGGAGCGAGACGGCGAATTCCTCGCCGCCGTAGCGCGAGACGATATCGCCATCGTGGCGGAGGTTGTCGCGCAGGATCAGCGCGACATTCTGCAGGCAGCGATCGCCCGCCTGATGGCCGTAATGGTCGTTGAAGGATTTGAAGAAATCGACGTCGATCATCAGGATCGCCATCGGCTGGCGGGCGCGGTTGCAATGATCGAGCGCGGCGGCCGCGCGTTCCCCGAAAAAGCGCCGGTTGGGGATCTGGGTGAGGTAATCGATGGTGGAAAGGATCGATAGTTTGAGCTGGGAGCGATAGGATTGCACCAGTTGCTGGTTGATGTCGGTTATCAGGACGGACAGGCCATAGAGGATGACCGGCACCAGCAGCAGCAGAAATCCGTATGATTCCCTGCCGGTCAGCGGCACGGCGGCCATGATCGGCAGCAGCATGACCAGGAGTTGCAGCCGCGCGATCCGTGGTGCGGCGGCGTTGCGCGCGGCGATGGCGCTGGCGGTGACGACGTCGCAGACCAGCACTGCTGTGTGGAGGATGGGATCGCGCGTGGTTGCGAGACACACGAAGGTGAGCGCGCCCCAGGCGAGCGATGAGCCGATCGCGGTGAGGGCGAAGGCGGCGAACCAGGGTGTGAGATCGCCGCAGCGGGTCTTGAGAAAGCGGCGCCGGAACACGATGATGCAGCGGTGGCGGACGAGGACGAGGGCAAGTCCGATCAGGCCCAGCAGCATCGCGGACCAGACGCCGGCGCGGAACGTGGCATAGACGCCGCAGGTTGCGCCGGAGATGCCGACCAGGAGCACGGTGGCCGGACGGCCGTACAGCACGTGCAGCAGGTCTTCCCGCACTTCGTACATCTGGCACCGGTCGGCATCGCTTTGGAGGATCTGCGATATCCAGCCGCAGGTGCGGGGCCACCAGGTCAGCCGGGTGCGGGGCGGTTCACGCGCGACCTGCAATGTCGAGTCGATTGGGTTGACCTGCGAGAGAGGCATACGGGGCGCGGGCACCTTTTCGACCGGCAAGGGGAGCAGTTGTTATGGTTCGGTGTGGTTTGAGGCGATGACTGATTGAGGCGATAAATGATTGAGACTCAGCCAGTTTGCCGACTGACGCCAGCGAACGCAATGATGCTAGAGCGGAATCATTAAAAAATTATTAACAAGTGCGGGTCTTTAAAGGGGCTGTGGTTCCGGGCGCGCGCGCGGAGAGCGTGTCCTTGCCGGGAGGGTGCGCGGTGGGGTTATCCACCCTATCCACCTAATCCACAGGGTGGTGACGCTGTCATGGCGGGCGGCGCGGCGCTAGAAGGGGGTGATGAACGCTATTGATCCTCCGTTGTTCGGCCTGTCGCAACGCCAACCGCCTGCCAATCTTGAAGCGGAACAGGCGCTGCTCGGCGCGTTGCTCGCCAATAACAAGGCCTATGAGCGCGTTTCGGAATTTCTGGCGCCGGAGCATTTCGCCGATGCGGTGCATGGGCGGATTTTCGAGGCGATCGCGCGGCGGATCGAGGGCGGGCAGCTCGCCGATCCGGTGACGCTGCGCGCGACGTTCGAGCATTCCGGCCTGCTCGATGAGGTGGGCGGGCCGGCCTATCTGGCGCAGCTGCTCTCGGCGATGGTGGGGATCATCAATGCCGGCGATTACGGGCGGACCATTTATGATGCGTGGATCCGCCGCCAGCTGATCGATCTGGGCGAGGTGACGGTGAACCGGGCGTTCGGCGCGGAACCCGAACTGGACGGTACCTCGCAGATCGAGGCGGCGGAGCAGGCGTTGTTCGACCTCGCGACCAAGGGTGGCGCCGAGGGCAGCGCGATGAGTTTCGAGGCCGCGCTGACCATGGCGATCAATACCGCCGCCCGCGCGTTCGAGCGCGATGGCAAGGTGTCCGGCCTGACCACCGGGCTTGCCGACCTGGACAGCAAAACCGGCGGGCTGCATCCGTCCGATCTGTTGATCCTGGCGGGACGGCCGGGCATGGGCAAGACCGCGCTGGCGACCAAGATTGCCTATGGCGCGGCGCAGGCGCTGCTGGCGGAGGCGCGGGTTGATAATCCGAACGCCGAGGCCAAGCAGGCGGTGGCGATTTTTTCGCTGGAAATGAGCGCCGAGCAATTGGCCACCCGCCTGCTGGCCGAGGAGGCGCGGGTATCATCGGACCGGATCCGGCGCGGCGAGATCGGGCAGAAGGATTTCGACAATTTCGTCACCGTCTCACGCCGGATTTCGCGGCTGCCGCTGGTGATCGACGATACGCCGGCGATTACGCTCTCGGCCCTGCGGACGCGCTGCCGGCGGCTGAAGCGCACGCGCGGGCTTGCGCTGGTGGTGGTGGATTATCTGCAGTTGATGCGCCCGGCGGCGGGCACCAAGCCGGATAACCGCGTGCTGGAGATCAGCCAGATCACCCAGGGTCTGAAGGCGATCGCCAAGGAGCTGGCGGTGCCGGTGCTGGCCTTGTCGCAATTGTCGCGCGCGGTGGAATCGCGCGAGGACAAGCGGCCGCAACTGTCGGATCTGCGCGAATCGGGCACGATCGAGCAGGATGCGGATGCGGTGATGTTCGTGTATCGCGACGAATATTATTTGCAGATGCGGATGCCCAAGCCCACCGACATGAAGGATTCCGATTTCCAGACCGCGCTCGATGACTGGCAGCGCAAGATGGAACTGGTGCACAACAAGGCCGAACTGCTGCTCGCCAAGCAGCGCCACGGGCCCACCGGTACGATCCAGCTGTTTTTTGAAGCGGAATTCACTCGATTTGCCGATCTGGACACCCAACATGAGTGATTTCGGACCGGGACAGAGGAAGATCACCCATGGCGACGATGATCGGCAACAATGCGTGCGCAGGCTTCAGCGAGGCTGACCGGGTCCTGATCGACCAGGCGGCGTCGCGCTTCGTCGCCTCGCGCGGGCTGTTTACGCGCACGCTCAACCGGATCGGCCGGACGGCGGGCAGCGCGGTGGAACGCGCGATCACCTGGATTGCGCCGAACGGGCGGCGGGCCGTCGAGGAATATGCCTCCGAGGCGATGTGGTCGCTGTTGAGCGCCTCGCGCTTCGGGCTGGCGGGCAAACACGCCGGTAAGGCGCCCGAACAGATCTATCGCAACGCCGTGGCGGCGAGCGGTGCGCTGTCCGGGCTGACGGGCGGGGTGCTGGGGCTTGCCGATATTCCGTTCACGATGACCATGATGTTCCGGGCGATCGCCGAGATCGCGCGCAGCCATGGCGAGGATCTGGACAGTTTCGAGACCAAGCGCGCCTGCCTGGAAGTGTTCGGGTTCGGCACGATTCGCGATGAGAACGAGGATATCGAGGCGTCGTACTGGGCGGTGCGGGGCGCGTTGACCCATGCGCCGCTGTCGATTTTTCTGCGCACGGTGGCGGCGCGGTTTTCGGTGGTGATGTCCGACCAGATCCTGGCATCGATGGTGCCGGTGGTGGGTGCGATGGCGGGTGCGGGGGTGAATTATCTCTTCATGGGCTATTTTCAGACCATGGCGCAGGTTCATTTCACGCTGCGCGCGCTCGAGCGCAAATACGGCGATGCGGATGCGGTGCGGGCGTGTTTCGACCGGTACGTGGAGGATTATCGCCAGCGCAAGCATCTGTTCCGCAACGCCGCCTGATGCCGTGACCGCACCGGTTCTGGGCGTCGATGTCGGAGCGGTGGTGGCGAATTGGCGCAGTCTGGCCGCATCGCACGGGGGCGAAACCGCGGCGGTGGTCAAGGCGGATGCCTATGGGCTGGGGGCCGCGCTGATCGCGCCGGCGCTGGCGCGCGCGGGGTGCCGGCGGTTTTTCGTGGCGACCGCTGATGAGGCGATGGCGTTGCGGGATGTGGCGGGCGCGGCGTGGATTGCGGTGTTGAACGGCTGCCCGGCCGGGTGCGAGGGCGATTTCATCGACCGGGCGCTGGTGCCGGTGCTGAATTCGCTGGCCGATTGCGCGCGCTGGCAGGAGGCGGCGCGCGCGGCGGGCCAAGCGTTGCCGGCGCTGCTGCATGTCGATACCGGGATGAGCCGGCTGGGGCTGGATGCGGGGGAGTGGGCGGCGGTGCTGCGCGATCGATCATGCCTCGACGGGATCGCGCTGCAGTTCGTCATGTCGCATCTGGCGTCGGCGGAGGTGGCGGGTGCACCGGAAACCGCGGCGCAGGTGGCGCGGTTTGCCGCGGTTGCCGCGGCGCTGCCCGGTGTTGCGACCAGCCTGGCCAATTCATCGGGGATGTTTCTCAGGGAAGCGGCGCGGTCCGACCTCGCGCGGCCGGGGGTGGCGCTGTATGGCGGCAATCCGGTGCCGGGCCAGCCCAATCCGATGCGGGCGGTGGTGACGCTGGCGGCGCCGGTTTTGCAGATCCGGGTGATCGGACCGGGCGAGACGGTGGGGTACAACGGGACGTGGCGGGCGGCACGGCGCTCGCGGATCGCAACGATCGGGGTGGGCTATGCGGATGGGCTGGCGCGTACGCTCTCGAACCGTTTGACCGCGCGGCACGAGGGGCGACCCGTCCCGCTGGTCGGCAGGATTTCGATGGATCTGAGTACGTTCGATGTCACTGACCTGCCCGAGATCGTGCCGGGCAGCATGCTCGAGCTGATCGGGCCGGGTCATGCGGTGGATGATGTGGCGGCGGAGGCGGGGACGATCGCCTACGAGATCCTGACCAGCCTGGGGCGGCGCTATCGGCGCGTCGCGAAATCGGTATAATCGGCTCATGAATTTAGTCCTCGACCCGGTGGCCGCGATCGGCCGGCTTGTGATCAATAGTCTTGCGCTGGTGGGCGAATTGGCGGGCTTTACCGCGAGCGCGCTGCTCGGCCTGGTGCGGCCGCCGTTCTATGTGCGCAATTTCGGCCGGGCGCTGCTCGATATCGGGTTTTTCAGCCTGCCGGTGGTCGCGCTGACCGCGGTGTTCACCGGCATGGTGCTGGCGTTGCAGAGCTATGTCGGGTTTTCCAAATTCGACAGCTCGAACGTGATTGCGAGCGTGGTGGTACTGTCCCTGACGCGCGAGCTCGGGCCGGTGCTGGCCGGGCTGATGGTGGCGGGGCGTGCCGGTTCGGCGATGGCCGCCGAGATCGGCACGATGCGGGTGACCGACCAGATCGACGCGCTTTCGACGCTCGCGACCAACCCGATGCGCTATCTGGTGACACCCCGGCTGCTGGCGGGATTGATCGCGCTGCCGCTGCTGGTGGCGGTGGCGGATGTGCTCGGCGTGGCCGGCGGGTTTCTGGTCTCGACCGTGCGGTTGGGGTTCGACCCCACGGCGTATCTGCAGGATACGGTGACCAGCCTGAGCCGGATCGATGTGATTTCGGGGTTGGTCAAGGCGGCGGTGTTCGGCTTCATCATCGCGTTGATGGGCTGTTTTCATGGCTATCGCTCGCGCGGCGGCGCGCAGGGCGTGGGGGGGGCTACGACTTCGGCGGTGGTGTCGGCGTCGATCCTGATCCTGGCGCTCGATTACGTGCTGACGCAGGCGTTCTTCACGCCATGAGCGCCGTTGTGGAGCCGAAGATCCGGGTGCGCGGGTTGAAGAAATCCTTTGGCACCAAGCGCGTGCTCGATGGCGTCGACCTCGACGTGATGCCGGGGACCGGGATGGTGGTGATCGGCGGTTCGGGCACCGGCAAATCGGTGTTGCTGAAATGCATTCTGGGCATGATCACGCCGGATGCGGGTGAGATTTTCATCGATGGCGAGAACCTGTTGACGGTCAAGCCGCGGCGGGCGCGCGAATTGCGCGATCAGATCGGCATGTTGTTTCAGAACGGCGCGTTGTTCGACAGCCGTTCGGTGTGGGAGAACGTGGCGTTCGGCCTGCTGGCGCGCGGGCGCCTCAACCGGTCAGAGGCGCGGGCGGTGGCGGCGCGCGTGCTCGCGCAGGTGGGTCTCGATGCCAGCGTGGGGGATCTGTCGCCATCGGAGCTGTCGGGCGGGATGCAGAAGCGCGTGGCGCTGGCCCGTGCGATTGCGGCGGAACCGTCGATCATGTTTTTCGATGAGCCGACCACCGGGCTCGATCCGATCATGGGGGCGGTGATCGACGGGTTGATCATCGACTGCGTCAAGCGGTTGGGCTCGACCTCGATTGCGATCACGCATGACATGGCGAGCGCGGGGCGGATCGGCGACCGGATTGCCATGCTTCTGGACGGCAGGATCATCTGGGAGGGTGCCGCGGGTTCGGTGATGGACAGCGGCAACCCGATGGTCGATCAGTTCGTGCATGGGCGCAGCGAGGGGCCGATCAAGATGGCGCTGCGCAGGTAGGTTTACGGCTGCGACGGCCGGGCCGGGACATGGTCGCCGTGGGCGGTTGTTTCGTTGATTTTCATACCCCGGCCACAGCGTTACGCGGCGCACAAAAAACCCCCGGGATCGATTCCCGGGGGTTTTCCGTGGAGGCTTCAGATGATGGTCAGGCGATTACGCTACCGCCCTGCGCACCGCTGATCGAGGCGGCATTGACACCGAGGAGGGTGACGTGCGTGCCATCCGACAAGGTAACCAGCGCGCCAGGGGTGCCGTTCAGCGTCGTGCTGCTGATCGACTCGATATTGGTCCCGTTCAGGGCGATCAGTTCGCTGTTCTTGCCGAAGTTGGTGATAATGTCGTTGCCACCGGAGTTGCTTGCATTGCCGAAGAAGAAGACGTTGTTCGCACCGGTCATTGACGAACCGGTCATCGTTGCGGAACCGGTCGAGCCGAAGAAGTACTGCGTGCCCGAACCGGAAGCGGACATGACATCGGCGCCAGAGCCCGCCTGGAGCAGGTTGGAACCGGTAACGGAGCTTGCCAGCAGCGTTTCGTTACCAACGCCCGCGAACAGGTAGTTTGGCGCGGTGACGGTGGTTGCGCCGCCGAACCCTGCCGCCAGGGTATCGCCGTTACCGCCGCCGACGAAGTAGACCGCTCCGCTGCCGCCGATGAGCGAGTTGCTTCCGGCCGAACCACCGAGCACGGTGGCGCCGCCGGCACCTGCCGCAACCGTCGCCGAGCCACTGCCGGCGAACACCGATACGGCGGCGCTGCTGTTGTTGATGAAGTCGATCTTGCCCGCGTAGCCAGACGGCGGTCCGGCGAACACCGAGGCGGAGCCTGTCGCCACGATGGTGTTGCTGCCCGAATATGAGTGAACGATGTCGAGGCCGCCGCTCAATGTCGCGACGTTGGAACCCTGCAGGTTGAGCGTGTCGTTACCGCCTGCACCGAGGATCGTGTTGTTGCCGCCGGTGGTCGTCAGATCGACGTTGGTTGCCGCGCCGAGGATGAAATCGGTATTCAAGCCGCTGCCGGTCAGGGTCAATGTACCGGGAACCTGAGCAATCACGGTTCCGTAAACCGAGGCGATCCCGATCGCTGCGCCGCTGTAAGAACCAGCCGTCGTCGTTCCGTTGGCAAGCGTATTGGTCAATTCGAGGACATAGGGTGCGCTCGCGCTGGTCGGGGGCGGGTTCGAAAAGCTTACCGTACCGCCGCCGACGAGCAGATCGTCATTCGCCAGCCCCACCGAACCGCCGACGATCGAAGCCGTCAGGGCGGTCAATGAACTCTGCAGGCTCGAAAGCGCAGACGTCGATAGGCCAGCAACCGGGACCGATACCAGGCCTGAAATGGTGCTGTTGTTGACACCGCCAACAACCGTTACGGAACTACTCATCAGGAAGCCTCCAAAAAACTTAATTTATGGTTTCCAAATAACTGACCCGATGGTGCAAAGCAAGAAAAACTTCAGCGGCATTCGTTAAAATTTCTTTGCAGGGATTCTAACAAGCGACATAAAACGGCAACATTTGCCTCATTTTCGGGCGACCTCGCCGGTTAATGTTTGACCGGCCGAGGCCGGGCTGCGCCTGTGTTGCAGCGCAGCAAATACCTGACATCGCTGTCAGCGTTAGTGCCGGATGGATGAGTCTCCACGCAAACGCGCGTATGTTGCTAATGTAACACAAAATCTTACTAACCTAGATTTAGTATTATTTTTCCGACATGCGTGCTGTTTTCCATCAATTGATGCGCTTGTGCGACATCTGACCAGGGCAGCGTCGCTGCAATAACCGGGCGAACGGTGCCAGCCTCCAGCCACGACCACACGACATTGTGAAGAGATGTGGCGATTGCCGCTTTTTCGGCTGCGGTGCGGGGCCGCATGGTCGAGCCCGTCACGGTCAGGCGCTTGACCATGATGGGCAGGAGATCGACATCCGACGCGATGGTGCCTTGCATGAAGGCGATCTGGATGAGCCGCCCGCCGCGCTTCAACGCCTGCAGATTACGGTTGGTGTATGGGGCACCGACCATGTCCAGCACCACATCGACACCGGCGCCTTCGGTCATTGCCTTGATATCCGCCAGAAAATCCGCCTCGCGGTAATTGATCACGCCGGCGGCGCCGAGGTCGAGGCAGGCGGCGCATTTCGCTGCCGAGCCTGCCGTGGCGTAGGCCTTGGCGCCGAACGCGGTGGCGAGCTGGATCGCGGTGACGCCGATGCCCGAGGTACCGCCGTGGATCAGCACCGATTCGCCGGGCGTGAGCCGGCCGAGGTCGAACAGATTGGCCCAGACGGTAAAAAACGTTTCCGGCAGCGAGGCCGCCTGGATGGCATCGAATCCGGCGGGCCAGGGCAGGCACTGGCCCGCGGGGATTGCGACATATTCGGCATAGGCGCCGCCGTTGCACAATCCGGTGACGTGATCGCCGATACGCCAGGCGGTGACGCCCTCGCCCAGGGCCACGACCTCGCCGGCGGCTTCCAGCCCGAGAATCGGGCTGGCACCGGGCGGCGGCGGGTAGGCGCCTTTGCGCTGCTGGATGTCCGGCCGGTTGATGCCCGCCGCCGCGACCTTGACCAGAACTTCGCCCGGCTGCGGCTGCGGCACCGGTCCGGTGGTGAACTGCATCACCTCGGGCGCGCCGGGGGTATCGAAGGTGACGTGACGCATCTGGGTCGGGATTGTCATGGCTCGGGTCCTTTTTGGGTATGAGCTTGTCGCGCGGCCGCGTTCACCGGCGCGCGCACTCTCTATATAGGGGATGCATGACCGCTCAACCGCCCGCCCTGCGCGCCGCACCCCTCTCCCGCCGCACCCTGCTGGGCAGCGGCCTCGCGGTGGCGGCATCGAGGCCGGGTGCGGCGGCGGTGCGGGGCGCGGCGGCATCGTCAGCCACGCTTGCGGCATTGTTTCCCGATCAGGGCGCCGAGGCCCTGGCCGGCGATGAGGCGTGGCGGGGCGTGACGCTCGCGATCGCCGATGCCAACCGGGGCCGCAGCCAGAAGATCCGCCTGATCCGCGCCGATGCGGCCGATCCGTCGCGCGCGATCGCGTCACTGGCCAAAACCGATCCACCGGCCGCCTTCATCGGCACCAGCTCATCGACCCTGTCGTTCGTGGCCACGGCGGCGGCGGAACTCGCCAATATACCGTATGTCGAGATCGATGCGCCGGCCGATGCCATCACCACCCGCGGCTTCAAGATGCTCGCGCGCACCGGCCTGACCAGCGCGACGCTGGCCGCGACCGCGACCACGGCGATCGCCGGGCAGATCGCGCCATCCTGGCGCAAGGCCGCGGGCGAACTGCGGATCGCGCTGTTGTTCGATGACGGCGCGACCAATGGCTCCTTCGCGGCGGCCATGCTCGATCTGGCCCGCGCGACCAGACTGCCGGTGGTGCTGACGCTCGGCTATGCGACCGACACGATGGATCTGGCCAGCGAGATCGGCCGGATGCGGCGGGCCAAGATCGACCTGCTGGTCCATGCCGGTCGCGCCGAGCACGTGCTGCTCGCCTATGCGGCGATGGCGACGGCGGGCTGGCGGCCGCGCATGATCATCGGCGCGGGCGGCGGCTATGCGATGACGGGGATCGGGTTCGCGCTGGGCCGGGCGATCGAGAACACCATGGTGGTCGATACGCCGCTTTATACAACGTCAGGCCCGGCGGCGGCCATCGCCCGGGCCTACCAGGCGCGCTATGCGGCCCCGCCGCGCGGCAGCGCGAGCCTGACCGGCTATGTGGGCGCGCAGCTGGTGGCGGCTGCCCTCGGGCAGGACAAGCCGGTGATGGCCGCGCTGCTCGCGACCGACCGGCCGCGGGGCGCGCTCGCCAACGGTTGGGGCTGCGCGTTCAACGGCCAGGGTCAGAACCGGGCGAGTTTCGCGACCTTGCAGCAGTGGCGCGGCGGGCGGTTGATCACGGTCGACCCGACCATCGCCGGCGCCGCGCGGCCGATCACCAGCCTATGAGCCGGGTTTGGCGACCGGCGGCAATGCCGCGAAATAGGCGGCGACCGCCTTGATCTGGGCCGGGCTGAGCAGCACCGCGACATTGCGCATCAGGTGCAGATTGCTCTCGTTGCGCGAGCCTTTCTGCCAATCCGTCAGCTGATTTTCGAGATATTGGGCCGGCTGGCCGGCAAGGCGCGGAAACGCCGGGGCGATGCCGAGGCCACCCGCGCCGTGGCATGAATCGCAGGCCGGAATTGCATGGGTGGTGCCGATGTCCGCACCCTGGACGGCCAGCTTCGCGCCGATGGTATCGGTGGGGGCGGCGGGCAGCGCGGCAGGGGCGACCACCGGCAGGCTATGATAATAGGCGGCGATCGCCTTGCGGTCGGCCGCGGTCAGGCTGTTTGCGAAACTGCTCATCATGCCGTTGTGCCTTGTGCCGTGTTTGAACGCGTACAACTGGGCTTGCAGATAGGCGGTCGGCTGGCCGGCCAGGGCGGGGAATCCCGCCACCGGATTGCCCATGCCGTTCGCCTGATGGCAGCCGGCGCATTGTGCCACCTGCGGCGGCGGTGCGGCCTGTGCGATGCCGATGCCGGCAGCGATGCCCAGCAGCGCGACGAACCCAGCCTTGAAACCGTTCATGCGATTTATCCCCTGTAACGATTACGCGTGTCCCTACACCGTCGGCCCGTTCTGATCCATCCGGCAGGCCGGCGGCGCGGGCGGCACTGGCAGCGTCGCGCTCGGTTTGAGTGCGAAACCGGTGCAGGCCGGCCCCTGGATCGTGCCGGTCAGGACGGTACCGCCCGCCCCCACCGTGCCGGACAGGCCAGTCCACACATAGAACGGCGGTTGCGACAGCCAGCGGATCGGGCTCAGGTGCAGGCGCCTGGTGGCGGGGTCGAAACGACCCTGCATCGAGAAACATCCCTGCGGCACGTGCGGATTGCTCGCGAGGGCATGAAAGTAAAAGACCGCGTGCACCCGGGTCGGGCTGGTCGCGGTGATCTGGAGCGCGAGCGCGGTCTGGCCCTGGGCGCATTTGTAGCGCCCCTGCCACAGGCCGACCGGTGGCAGCGCGGCGGCGAAGGCCGTGCCGGTCAGCCCGGCGGCGAGGCCCACTGCGGCGGCGGCGCGGATCATGGATGATGCCATGCCGATGTATCTAGGCGGTCTGATCATTTCGTCCATGACCCGGCGATTGCCGATGTGACGATCGATGGCGTCAGGATCTGCGGCAGGATTTCGGGCGGTGCGTGATCGGGCGGATAAAACAGGTAGAGCGGCACGCCGTCGCGCCCATGCGCGGCGAGATAGCGCGTGATCGCCGGATCGCGCCGGGTCCAATCGCCGGTCATCAATGTCACGTGATGCGCGCGGAAGGCGGCCTGCACGCGCGCGGGGGCGAGCGCCACACGCTCGTTCACCTGGCAGGTGATGCACCATGCCGCCGTCATGTCGATGAACACGGGCTTGCCGGCAGCGCGCAGGCGCGCGAGGGTTTCGGGCGAAAACGCGACGGCCGAGGGAAGGGCTGCGCTGGTTGCCCGCCCGGTTGCACCGGCCGGGATGATGCGCGGCAGCAGCAGCGCCGCCGCGATCAGCGCGACGATGGCAAGGCTGCGCGCCGCGCGCCGGCGGAACCGCAGCAGCCAGACCGCAAAGCCGATCAGCACGGCGCCGGCACCGACGATCAGCACGCCGCCCGCGCCCGCTTCCAGCGCCATGACCCAGAGCAGCCAGATCACGGTCGCGAACATCGGGAACGCGAGGAACTGGCGCAGCACATCCATCCACGCGCCGGGGCGCGGCAGCAGGCGGGCGATGCCGGGGCTGAGCGCGATGAGCAGGAACGGCAGCGCGATGCCGAGGCCGAGGGCCGCGAAAATGCTCAGCCCGAGGATCACCGGCGCGGCCAGGGCGGCGGCCAGCGCACCCGCCATGAAGGGGGCGGTGCAGGGGGTTGCGACCACCACCGCCAGCAGGCCGGTCGCGAAACTGCCGATCAGGCCGCCGCGCGCGGCGAGGCCGGCGCCGAGATTTTCCAGACCGGCGATTTCGAACGCGCCGGCAAAATTCAACCCGACCGTAAAGATCAGCCAGGCCATGACCGCGATGAACGCGGGGGACTGGAACTGAAACCCCCAGCCGACCGCCGAGCCCGCCGCGCGCAGGGCGAGCAGCACGCCGCCGAGGGCAAGCATCGCGAGGATGGCGCCGGCAGTATAGGCGAGCGATTCGGCGCGCGCGCGGGCCCGGTCGTCATGCCCGAGGCGCGCCACCGCGAGCGCCTTGATCGCCAGCACCGGGAACACGCAGGGCATCAGGTTCAGGATCAACCCGCCGAGCAGGGCACCGCCGATCCAGACATACCAGGGCGTGCGGGTCAGTGGCGGCGGGGGCGCGCCCGGTTGCGCCGCGATGCGCAGCGCCTGGGTCTGGCCCGAGGGGTCGGTGATTTCCAGCACGCCCGCCAGGGATTTCAGCGGTTTCTTGGCATCCGCCGGGTGCAGCGCGAGGGTGAACCCGCCTTTGACGAAGCCGAGGGTCTGCGGGGCGGCGTTGGCGATCGCCGCCGGATCGTCGGGGAAGAGATGCGCGGTCCGGACGGCGGCGCGATCGAGACCGGGCCCGGTGATCGCGAGGATGCCATCGGGCGCGATGGTGGCGTGGAACGGCGAGGGGCGCGGCATTTCGGCGGCGGCCTGCGCGAACAGCGGCGCCTGGGGTGACGCGCCGGCACCGCCGGGCAGCGTGAGGGTAAAGGCGCCGTGCTCGGGGACGCAGATTTGCGGGTTGCAGACCAGCCAGTCCGCCGTCGCGGTGATCCGGGTGGTTCCGGCTTGCGGCAGATGCAGGGTGAAGGGCAGCAGGGCGTTTCCGGTTTCGGTGTAATCGCCCACGCCGCTCGCCACCAGCCAGTGTGGCGCGGGATAGGCGAAGGGGCCGGACGTCGCACCCTTGGGGCTGGTGATCGTGATGCCCGGCGGCTCGCCGGCGTCGCCGGGATCGGACCAGTAGATGTGCCAGTCCGGCTTGAGGCGGAACAGCAGGCCGAGTTTCAGGCTGGTTCCGGTGGCGGCATTGGTCGCCGATACCAGGGAGACGGTCGCGCGCGATGAGGTGACCCGGTTGCTTTCGGCGGCATGGGCGAGGATCGGCGCGAGCAGCCAGAGGGCGAACAGAGGGATCAGGCAATGGATCGATCGCATCGGTCGATTATCGCACGGGACGCGGTTCGGTGCTAACCGGCCGAGCCATGGATGATCTGCCCGTCGCCGCCATGCTGCCCGCGCTGCAAACCGCTCTCGCTGCGCAGCCGAACGCGGTGCTGATCGCCCCCCCCGGCGCCGGCAAGACGACGCTGGTGCCGCCGGCGCTGCTGGCGGCGGATTGGGTGGGCGAGGGGCGGATTGTGATGCTGGAACCCCGCCGCCTCGCTGCCCGGGCGGCGGCGGAGCGGATTGCCGCGTTGATCGGCGAGGCGCCGGGCGGGCTGGTCGGCTATCGGACCCGGCTGGAGGCCGTGGTTGGGCCGCGCACGCGGATCGAGGTGATCACCGAGGGGTTGCTGGTCCGGCGATTGCTGACCGATCCCGGGCTCGACGGGGTCGCCTGCGTGATTTTCGATGAAATCCATGAGCGCAGCCTTGAGGCGGATCTGGCGCTGGCGCTGACGCTCGATCTGCAGCGCGGCTTGCGGCCGGAGCTGCGGCTGCTCGCGATGTCCGCCACGATCGACGGTGTGCGGCTGGCCGGTTTGCTGCAGGCGCCGGTGATCGAAAGCGCGGGACGGATGTATCCGGTCAGCATTGAATACGCGGCGCGCGACCTTGCCGATCCGCGCGATCTGCCGGATGCGCTGGCGCGTGTGGTGCGCACGGCGCTGGCGGCGCATCGGGGCGATATTCTGGCGTTTCTGCCCGGGGTGGGCGAAATCCGCCGCGCCGAGGCGGCCCTGGCCGGGGTGGGTGTGACCGTGCTGCCGTTGTTCGGCGATCTGCCGCCGGGTGAGCAGGCGCGGGTTCTGGCACCCGCCGCCACGAGGCGCGTGATTCTGGCGACCAGTATCGCCGAAACCTCGCTGACCGTGCCGGGGGTGCGGGTGGTGGTGGATGGCGGCTATCGGCGCGCGCCGCAGTTCGATGCCGGGCGGGCGCTGACCCGGCTGGTGACACGGCGGATCAGCAAGGCGGCGGCCGTCCAGCGGGCCGGCCGCGCCGGGCGCGAGGCGCCGGGCGTTGCGATCCGGCTGTGGACGGAGGCGTTGCAGCGCGGTCTGCCGGAGTTCGACCGGCCGGAGATCATGGAGGCGGAATTGTCATCGCTCGCGCTGGCCTGCGCCGCCTGGGGCGAGCGGATCGGCGACCTGCCGTTTCCCGATCCGCCGCCGGATGGCGCGGTGGCGGCGGCGCAGGCGCTGCTGGGCGAACTCGGCGCGCTGGATACGGGCGGAACAATCACCGCGCGCGGCCGGCAGATGGCGGCGCTGGGCGCTGCGCCCCGGCTGGCCGCTTTGATGCTGGCGGCGACCACAGCGGGTGAACAGGCGCTCGCCGCCGATATTGCGGCGCTGCTGGAGGAGCGCGATCCGCTGCGAGAAGCGGGCAGTGCGGAGATTCTGCTCCGGCTGGACGCGATTGCCGGGCGCGGCGCGGGCGATCGGGCCGCACTGGCGCGCATCCGCCAGGCTGGCGCGACCTATCGGGCGCGGCTCGGGCTCGGGCGTGATGAGGCCGCTGCGGGCGATGCAGCCGTGCTGATCGCGGCGGGATTTCCCGACCGGGTGGCAACCCGACGCGGCGAGCCGGGCAGTTTCCGGCTGGCGGATGGCGGTGGCGCGCGGCTGGATCTGGCCGATCCGCTGGCGCGGGCGCCGATGCTGGCGGTGGCATCGCTCGGCGGGCGCGGCGCGCCGAGGATCGGGCTGGCGACACCGCTCGACCCGGCGGTGCTGGAGACGCGGCTGGCGGGGCTGGTGACGACCAGCCGCGATGTCGCGCTCGAGGGCACGTCCGGCGCGGTGATGCTGCGCGAACGGCGGCGGTTCGGCACCATCGTGCTGTCGGATCGGAGCCTGCCGGCCAGCGCGGCGGAGATCGCGGCGGCGCTGCGGGCGGCGGTGGCGGCAAAGCCGGCGCTGCTCGGCTGGAGCGGCGCGGTACGGCAATTGCAGGCCCGGGTCGGCTGGATGCGCTCGATCGAGCCCGGGGGCTGGCCTGATTTCACCGATGCGGCGCTGATCGCGGATTTCGAGACATGGCTGTTTCCCTACCTGGCCGGACTGTCGCGCCTGAAGGAGGTCGCCGGGCTCGATCTGGCGGCGATTTTGCGCGATGTGCTGGGGCATGAGCGGGTTCGCGCGCTAGCCCGGGCGCTGCCCGAACAGATTGCCGCACCCGGGGGCATGGCGACGATCGATTATGAGGCGCCGGTACCGGTCGCCTCCGCGCGGGCGCAGGTGTTCTATGGGCTGGATGCCACCCCGAAACTGGCGGATGGGCGGATCGGCTTGCAGATTGCGCTGCTGTCACCCGCGCAGCGGCCGATTGCGGTGACGGGGGATCTGGCGGGGTTCTGGCGCGGCGGCTGGCTGGATGCGCGCAAGGACATGCGCGGGCGCTATCCGAAGCATGAATGGCCGGAGGAACCGTGGCGCGCCCCGGCATTGCCGCGGCGGCCACGATCCTGATCAGGCGGTTACTTCGAGGTCGTGCCGGCATCGGCCGGCGGCGGGGGCGGCGCGCCCGGACCGCCGTTTGGCCCACCCATCGGCCGCATCATGGCATGGCGCATGCCGGGGCCGCCGTGCGGGCCGTGGCGCCAGCCCGGTCCGGGGCCCATGCCGGGGCCGTGCGGCGGGCGGGGCATGGCGATGCGCGTCAGATCCTTGAAATCGGTGCCGATCTGCTGGACCATCACCACCGAGCCGAGCGCGTTGGTCGTGCCGAACCCGACCGCGGCGATCTTGTCACCCGGCTTGAGCATGTTGGCGACCGAGGCCTTGGCGATCGCCGGGGGCGGCATGTGCAGGGCGGTTCCGTCATCGAGCAGGACGCCGTTCTTCTCGCCACGCGGGCCATAGAGATATTGCGCGACCTTGCCCTGCACCATCATGCGCGTCGGCGCGCCGTGGTGGTGCGGGCCGAAGCCGGCGGGGGGGCCGTTGTCGGTGACGGTGTGGCTGCCGTCGGTGATCGAGACGCCCTGCACCACCGGTTCCTTCGCGGCTTTCAGGCCATGGATGGTGACGCTGTCACCCGTTTTCACCGCGTAGGCGATCTGGGTCGAAAGATAGGGCGGGAACATCACGTCCGTGCCGTTCGACAGGATGATGCCGTCGATCGCGCCGCGCGGGGTGATGGTGAAGTGCTTGACCGTGCCGGTGTAGCTGGGCAGGGCATCCGCGCCGGTCGGCGTGGTGGCGGCGCTGGCGACGCCGGTGCCGAGCAGGCCCGCGGCGGCGCCGGCGAGGAGTAGGGATTTTATCCGTGTCATGTCTGGTCTCCTTACGGCCGGGAGAGTCCGGCCTGAACCGGGCATTGCATGCGCCGTGCCAAGTTTTATCCTGTTGAAATTGCTTGATTTTTATGTCGCGATCACGCCTCGTCGTCGGGATTGCCGACAGCGGGTGTCGGCAGATCCGACATGATTGCCGTTCCGTACCGGTTGATCCGGTCGTAAAGGGCCTGACGGCTGATACCGAGTGCGCGGGCGGCTTCGGTGCGGTTGCCCTGGGCGGTGATCAGCGCGGCGCGGATCAGTGCGATTTCGGTGGCGGCCACGGCTTCGGGCAAATTGGTGGGGCCGGGTGATGCCGCGCCGGGCATGGCCGGCGGGTTCAGGGCGAGATCGGCCGCATCGATCACACCCGAAGGGGTGAGGCTGGCGGCGCGTTCCAGCGTATTGCGCAGTTCGCGGACGTTGCCGGGCCAGGGGTAGGCGAGCAGGGCGTGCTCGGCGGCATCGGTCAGGCTGAGCGGCTGCGCCGGGCGGAGTTCATTCAGGATGTGGCGGGCAAGCAGCAGGATATCGGCACCGCGGTCGCGCAGCTTCGGCACCTCGATCGGGATGACCGCGAGGCGGTAGTAGAGATCGGCGCGGAACTGGCCGGACGTGACGCGCGATTGCAGGTTCTGATGCGTGGCGGCGATGATGCGCGCATCGATCTTCACCGGCGCGCCGCCGAGCGGCGTGACCTCGCGCTCCTGGAGCGCGCGGAGGATTTTCGCCTGGGTGGCCAGCGGCATATCACCGATTTCATCGAGCAGCAGCGTGCCGCCATCGGCCTCGCGGAACCGGCCGCGCTGGGCTGTGGTGGCACCGGTGAAGGCGCCGCGCTCATGGCCGAACAATTCGGATTCCAGCAGATCGGCCGGGATGGCGGCGCAATTGACCGCGACGAAGGGTTTCGCCGCGCGCGCGCTGAAGCGGTGGATCGCCTGGGCCACCAGTTCCTTGCCGACGCCGGTTTCCCCGAGGATCAGCACGCTGGCATCGCCGGCGGCGGCCAGGCCGATGCGTTTCTGGACATCGCGGATCGCCGGGCTGGTGCCGATGATGGTGCCGGGCGGTGCGGGTTCGGCGCGTGCCTGCGGCTCGGCGTGGCGGAGGGCGGATTGCAGCAGGGATTGCAGCGCGGCGCGGCCGACCGGCTTGGTCAGATGATCGAACGCGCCGAGGCGCATGGCGTCGATCGTGTTGTTGCCGGTGGCGAAGGCGGTGAGCACGACCACCCGGGCGGTTGGCTGGGCGGCGCGGATGGCGCGCAGGGCCGCGATACCGTCCATTTCCGGCATCCGCAGATCGAGAAACACGAGGTCGGGCAGGGTTGCGGCGATGGCGGCGATGGCGGGGCCGGCGCGATCGTACGCGGTGACGGCGTGGCCGAAATCGGTCAGTGTTTCGGCAAGACTGTCGCGAAACCCGGCATCGTCATCGATGATGCTGATCGCGGCCATCAACGCGAGCCAAGATCGTCGCTCAGGCGCGGTCCCGGCGTCCAAAAGTTTTTTGGTTCTTTTTTACAAAAAAGAACTGCTTCTTTACGTTTCATCCGTACCCTCCGGCAGTGTAATGACAAACGCAGCCCCCACCGTGGTCGGCGCCTGCACCAGCGTGCCGCCTTGCGCGCGTATCATATCACGCGCGATGGCGAGACCGAGGCCGATGCCGTCGGCGCGGCCCGTCGTGAAAGGCTCGAACGGATCGCCGAGCGCGGGGTCGATGCCCGGGCCGGTATCGGCGATGGTGATGGTGAGGTTTTTGCTGGCCTGGGCCGTGATGGTGATGCGGTCCGCCGGGCCACAGGCCGCTATGGCATTGCGCAGCAGGTTCTCGAGCGCGCCGCGCGTGAGGATGGGGTCGAGCGGCCAGACGATCCCGGTTGGCTCGGCGGCAATGCTGACGGCGACGGGGCCGCCGATTGCGGCGGTGATCAGGGCATCGAGATCGGTGGCGCGAGGCTGTGGCGATGGCGTGGCGGCAAAACCGAGCAGGCTGGTGGTGAGGGCTTCGAGCCGCGCGGCTTCGACCAGGATACGATCGAGCGCCGCGGTCTGGCGGGCAGGATCGGCGGCGGCGAGACCGGTTTCCGCCCGCAGGCGGATGGCGCCGAGCGGGTTGCGGATTTCATGGGCGAGGCCGGCCGCCATCCGGCCGAGGGCGGCGAGGCGTTCGGATTGCGCGATCCTGGTGCGAGCGGCATCGAGCCGCGTGGTTGCGGCGTTCAGGGCTGTGATCAGACGGTCGAGCTCGGCTTCGCCGGTAAGGTTGAGCGTGCCGGGTTGGTCGGACGCGAGGGCGGCCTCGACCCCGGCAAGGCGGCGGGAAAAGCCCAGCACCAACCGGGCCAGAAATCCGGCGGACGCCAGCATGGTCGCGAGCAGGACGGCAAGGCCGCCGAAGGCGAAGCGGGTGAAGGCGGATCGCAACAGATCCGCCTGCAGCACCGTGACCGCGGCGATGTTGGCGACCGGTGTGCCGAGCGGGCCGCCGAGCGGGCAGGTCGCAATGGTGGTGCGGTTGAGAAACCCGCCCTTGGTGGTCACGATCAAACGATCGGCCGCGATGGCATCGTTGATCTGGTCGGCCACCACCGTCGAGAGCGTGGCCGGAATCGTGCCCAACCTGGCGGCCATGCCGGGATTGACCGAAGGATCGGCCGGTTCGATCGCGGCTGCGATATGGCGCTCGCGGCGCAGCGCGACCAGCAATACCACACGCATACCCGCGCGGAAGGCGGCGGCATTGGGCGCGGCATCCATGTTTGCGGTGTAGAAATCATAGTGCGCCGTGATCGCCTGGCAGGCGCGGGCGGCGACCGCGCGGTCGCGCTCGCGATGCGCCGCGGCGGTTTGCCGGAACAGGCCGATGATCAACACCGCGACGACCAGCGAGCCGAACAGCGACATCAGCCACAGGCCGAACAGGCGGGTGCGGAGCGACATGCTCATCGTGGCGCCGCGGCAGAGGGGGCCGGGTAATGGCCTCGAGGGCGGGCGTCTCGTTTAAAAAAAAGCAGCGGAAAACTTTCGCTGATCTGGTGCCGGGGGTGATTCACCGGCCGGAATGCCCCCGGTGGTGTTTGTTTTTCTGCTCGTTTGTTGGTCGGGAGGTGCCGCACCCCTTGCCGCTTGTTCTGCATCATTCGTGCCCCCGCACGACGATATAACGGATTTCGTGGCCAAAGGATTGCCAGCCATGTTAGAGATGCTGGAACTGTCGCGCCGCGGCGCCTATAAGCGTGGCGGCCATAGTGCGGGCGCATTACCGTGGAGGATTTGATTATGCGTACCATCGGATTTTTAAGTGTTGCATTTGCCGGCGCCTTTGTCGCCCCTGCGGCGTGGGGACAGTCGACCGGGCCCTCGGCCTTGCAGATCATTCAGGCGTTGAAGCCATCCAGTCATCTGTCGGCAACGACACGCGGGATCGTGCCGTTGCAGCCCGGCAGCACGGCACCCGCGCCGAAACTGCCCGGTACCGCAAGCGCGCCGGCGGCCGCGCGGATGAGCAGCGCACGGCACACCGCGCCATCGATCAATCTGAACATCGATTTCGCACTTGGCTCGGCGCAACTGACGCCACAGGCGATCACTGAGCTCGATCGCCTGGGACACGCGCTGACCGACCCCAGCCTGGCCTCGTACAAGTTCAAGCTGGTCGGCCACACGGACACGACCGGCACGCCTGCAACCAATCTGGCGCTGTCGAACGCGCGGGCGAAAACCGTCGACCAGTATCTGCAGTCGAAATTCAACATCGCGCCCACGCGCCTCGCGGCGACGGGCGTGGGGGAGAAGGATCTGCTGGTGCCGACCGGGCCGAATACGCCGGAGCGCGCCAACCGCCGTGTTCAGGTCATCAACCTGGGCAAATGATCGATCGGCGGCGCCGGACTTAGGGCGATGGCGCCGCTGAAGCCGAACCGGCGCGAGCCTCGGGCGGATGATGATACGGTGCGGATTCGGCCGCCGGCGCGGGTGCGTCCCGGCTGGCGCATCTGGCTTGGCGCTGGCGGACTTGTTGTTGCCGGGATCATCGTTGCGGTCATAGCGCTCTGGCCACGGCAAGCGCCGCTCCCGGTCGCGGGTGAATCCGCAATCTATCATCACATCGGCCGGCATTTCACCGTATTCCGCTTCGCCGATGACAGATTGGTCCTCGTGGTCGACTGCCCGGATCTGCACGCCCAGGGCTTGATGTTCGACCGCGTCGCTGCCCTGATCGAAAAGGCCGGCGCGCCGAAAGACCGGGTGCTGAGCGCTGCGGCGTTCCATGCGGCCCTCGTCGCGGCCGACCTGACAATCGGCACATACTATTACGGTAATGACTATCCCGCGCGCGCGCTGCGGAAATTTTTCCGCCTGGCGAAGGCCGAGCACCGGCATCTCAACCTGCAGGAGCAGCGGCTGCGCACCATCGCGGCGGCCGCCGGTTTTCTGAAACCAGGCGCGGCTGGTGCCGTCATCTCGATCCCGCAGGCGGGTGGTGCCCATCGGGTTGGCCTGCGCGCACGGGCGGTTATTCTGCGTCACGAATTGTCGCACGGCGCCTATTTCACGATCCCCGCCTATCGGGCCTTCGTGCATCATTTCTACAACACCGCCCTGACCCCGGCGGAGCAGGCCGCCTTTAAAGCGTTCCTGGTCCGGCAGGGGTACGATGGCGACGCGCACGGCCTGATCGTGAACGAGACACTGGCCTATCTTGTGTTCACGCGCGACAGGGAATTCTTTCGCGCCGGCGTGGTCGGGCTGTCCCACGCAAGGGTTACAACGCTCCGCGCGGAATTCATTGCGACGATGCCGGATATCTGGCTGAAGCCGCTGGCCACGGCGCCGCTGCCGGGCGGATGAGAGGCGTGCGGAGCAGGGAAAGATAAAGCAAGATCTTCTTTTTTGAAAAAAGAAGCAAAAAACTTTCATTTATCTGGGGCGCGGGCGTTTTGGGCGGCATGGGCCAAATCAAGAAAGTTTTTTTGCTTCTTTTTTGTTCGCAAAAAAGAAGACTCTTCCCTCCCCTTCCCCGCGCGCACCGCCCCTTGCCGGGCCATGCCGGACCGGGCAGTTTCCCTGTCATACGCATCGAACGGGTGCGACAGATGGGGGATGTTGAACGATGAACGGTGCGGAATCTCTGGTTCACACGCTGATCGCCTGCGGAATCGATACGGTTTTTGCCAACCCGGGCACCAGCGAGATGCATTTCGTTGCGGCGCTGGACCGGATTCCAGGGATAACCTGTGTGCTGTGCCTCGATGAAACCGTGGCCTCGGGGGCGGCGGATGCGTTCTGGCGGGTGAACCGGCGACCGGCGGCGACGCTGCTGCATTGTGGTCCCGGCCTCGGCAATGCGCTGGCCAATCTGCACAACGCCCGGCGCGGCCGGTCCGGCATCGTGAACATCGTGGGCGATCAGGCGACCTATCATCGGCCGCTGGACGCGCCGCTGACCGCCGATACCGAGGGTTGGGCGCGCTCGATCTCGGGGTTTCTGCGCACCGCGACCAGCGCCGCGACGGTCGGGCGTGACGCGGCGGATGCGGTCGCGGCGGCCTGTACCGGTACGATCGCAACACTGATCCTCCCGGCCGACACCGCCTGGACCGAGGGCGGCGTGATCGGCGCCCCGCGGCCGGTGGTGGCGCGGCCAGTGCCGGCCGCGGCGACGATTGCCGCGGTGGCGGACGTGCTGCGCTCCGGCGAACCCGCGATGCTGCTGATGGGTGGGCGGACGCTGAACGACGCCACGTTGCGTGCAGCGAGCGCGATCGTAGCCGGCACCGGCGCCAGAATGCTCGCCGAAGTGTTCAATGCGCGCATGGAGCGCGGCCAGGGGCGTCCGCCCATCGAGCGCATCCCCTACCCGATCGACGCGGCTATCGCCTCGCTCGCGGGGATCAAGCACCTGATACTGGTCGAAGCGAAAGCACCAGTCGGATTTTTCGCCTATCCGGGCAAGCCGGGGCCGCTTGCGCCGGCGGACTGCGCCATTCATGTGCTAGCGCCGATCGATCAGGATGGTTCTGCCGCGATCGCAGCGTTGCAGGCGGCGCTCGGTGTGACGGCGGTTGATATCGCCGTCACGCCGAAGCCCGCGCCGGATACCGGGGCGATTGCGCCGGAGGCGGTGGCGACGTCGCTGGCCGCCCTGCTGCCGGCGGATAGTGTCATCATCGATGAAGGGATTTCGTTTGGCCGTGGGTTTTCGCGCTTCACCCACGGGGCGGCGCCGCACACATGGATGCAGGTGCCGGGCGGGGCGATCGGCGGTGGCTTGCCGATGGCGATCGGCGCGGGGGTTGCGCTCGCGGGGAGCGGGCGGCGGGTTGTGGCCATCCAGGCCGATGGCTCGGCGATGTACAGCATCGCCGCGTTATGGACGGCGGCGCGGCGGCAGCTCGACATCACCTTCGTCATCCTGGCCAATCGCAAATATGCGATCCTGCTGCATGAATACGCGGGCGTCGGTGCCAATCCGGGCCGCACCGCGATGGATATGCTCGACCTGGGTAATCCCGATCTCGATTTCGTGAAATTGGCGGAGGGTATGGGCGTCGCCGGCGCCCAGGCGGCGGATATGAAGACGCTGAACGCGCTGCTCGCGGCGAGTTTCGAACGAAAAGGGCCATTTCTTATCGAATTATTAACGATTTAATCATATCCTTGCGTGGGATCGGTTCAATCGTCGCAATCGATGGATTCGGCGGTTGACCGCGGTTTTTGAGTGCGGCAACAATGAGGAGCCATGATGCTGACACAGACTGACGGCATGTGACCGCTGGGCGGGTGGTCCGTCCGTGATTTCGATTTCCCCAATCCGGGACGCGTTATGGCCAGTTCCACCGTTCGCCGCGATAGCTCGCAGGGTTTCATTGTCGGTTTGAAGCGCCGGTTGAGCGCCGTCACCATCGATGCACCGATGCATCTGCGCGCGCTGGTGCGGACCGATGAACTGTGGCTTGCGGCGCTGGCCATCCTGGTCGGTGTGCTGGGCGGTATCGCGGTCTTCGTGATGGATTTTTTCAGCCATCATTTTCATTTCTGGTTTTTTGCGCTGCCCCATCTGGGTGAGGGCTTATCGCAACAAACCCATATCGACCCGATCCGCGCGATGTTCGTGCCGATCCTGGGCGGCGCGCTGCTCGGCTCGATCACCTGGCTGCTCGCGAAATACCGGCCGGGTAACTTCATCGATCCGGTCGAGGCTAATGCGCTGTACGGCGGCAAATTGTCGTTGCGGGATTCCGTGATCGTCGCGGCACAGACCGTACTGTCCAACGGGGTGGGCGGATCGGTCGGGATGGAAGCGGGTTATGCACAGTTCGGCAGCGGGCTTGCCTCCTGGGTGGGTCAGCAATTCCGCCTGCGGCGCAACGATCTGCGCATTCTGGTGGGCTGCGGCGCCGCCGCCGCGATCGGCGGCGCGTTCAACGCCCCTTTGTGCGGTGCGTTCTATGGCATCGAACTGGTGATCGGCACCTATTCGATGACCAGCCTGCCGCTGATCATCATCGCGTCACTGACCGGCACGCTGGTCGCCGACATGCTGATGGATGGCGGGGTCAAATCGCTCGACGTGGTGCTGCCGAACGTGGTGCCGGGCTACGCCTATCCGCTCGCGATCATTCTGGGGGTTACGGCCGGGTTCGTCGGCATCGCGATCATGCGCGGGGTGACGTCGATCGAGGCGGGGTTCCGCCGGGCCGGCGTGCCGATCTGGCTGCGGCCGATCCTGGGCGGCGTGGTGGTCGGGTTGCTGGGCAGCATCACGCCGAAAGTGATGGCCTCGGGCAATTCATCGCTCCATACCCAGCTGGCCGTGGTCTACCCGCTGCTGCTCGCGGTCACGCTGCTGGTCATGAAATCGACCGCTTCGGCCTTCTCGATCGGCTCGGGCTTCCGCGGCGGCCTGTTCTTTGCCGCGCTGTTCATGGGCTCGCTGCTCGGCCGGGCGTATGGCGATATTGCGGTGCTGCTGCCCTTCGCACACGGTGTGCCGATTGGTTTCTACGCCGTGGTCGGCATGGCCGCGTTGGCGGTGGCCATCGTCGGCGGCCCCATGACGATGACCTTTCTCGTGCTCGAAAGCACCAATAATTTCAGCATCACCGTGGCCGTGCTCGCCGCCGCCATCGCCGCCTCACTCACCGTGCGGCGCGTGTTCGGCTATTCCTTCACCACCTGGCGATTCCACCTGCGCGGCGAAAGCATTCGCAGCGCTGTCGATATCGGCTGGATCCATAACCTTACGGTCGGCCGCATGATGCGGCGCACACAGTACACCGTGCACGAGGAGATGGATATTCCGGCATTCAAATCCGAATATCCGCTCGGGCGGACGCAATACGTCGTGGTGCTCGATGTCGATGACAAATACGTCGGCCTTGCCTATCCATCCGAAGCGCAAACCCCCGGCGAAGACGATCCCCACACCATCCACGACATATTGCGCCACCAGGACGATTTCCTGCTGCCCCAGGCAACCGTCAAAGAAGCCATCAAAGCCTTCGAACGATCGGAATGCGACGTGCTCGCGGTGCTCGACGGACCGGAAACCAGGCGCGTGCTGGGCGTGCTGACCGAACAATACGCGCTGCGACGCTATAGCGAAGAACTCGACCAACGCCGCCGCGAGTTGTCGGGTGAGTGAAGCAAGCAAGGCCAGGGGCTCTGCCCCTGGACCCCGTTAAAGGCGGAGCCTTTAAAATCCATTCGTTTTAGGCAAGGGGAGGGCTCTCCAGGCCAGATCAGCTGAATCACCGAGATAACGCCGTCCCCTTGCCTAAAACTAGCGGGTTCTAAGGGCTAAGCCCTTAGTGAGGGTCGAGGGGACAAAGCCCCTCGCCTTGCTTCCTTCCCAGCGTCACACAAACCGGCGGAGGTCGAGTGTGGTGGGGTGTTCGAGGCTGGTGCCGGGGGGTGCGGGATCGACCGGTCCCGGGGTGTGGCCGAAGGCGAAGAAGCGCGAGCGGCGGCGGGCTTCCGCCTCGTTTGCGTTGACGGGAAATGTCTCGTAGCCGCGGCCGCCGGGGTGGATGGTGTGATGGGTCATGCCGCCGAGGGCGCGGGCGGACCAGCGGTCGATCACGTCGAACACCAGCGGCGTTTGCGGCGGGATCAGCGGGTGCAGTGAGGATGGGGGCGACCATGCCTTGAACCGCACGCCGGCGACGAAGCCGCCGGCCTCGCCGGTGGGTGTGAGCGGCACTGTGATGCCGTTGCAGGTCAGGGCGAAGCGTTCATCGACCCAACCGGAGACCGCGATCTGGACGCGTTCCACCGCGCTATCGACGTAGCGGGCGGTGCCGCCGATGGTTTGTTCCTCGCCCAGCACGTGCCAGGGTTCCAGCGCGTGGCGCAGTTCGAGTTCCATCCCGGCGACGGTGACCGCGCCGAATTTCGGGAAGCGGAACTCCTGATGCGGTACGAACCAGGCCGGGTCGATCGCGAAGCCGCGGACGGCCAGCTCCTCCAGCGCATCGCGCAGGTCTTCGGCCACGTAGTGCGGCAGCATGAACTGGTCGTTCAGCCGGGTACCCCAGCGGATCAGCCGACGCTCGTAGGGGGTCTGCCAGAAGGCCGCGACGCAGGCGCGCATCAAGAGGGCCTGGGCGACCGCCATGCGCGCATCCGGCGGCATTTCGAAGGCGCGGAACTCCACCAGACCCCGGCGGCCGGAGGCGGAACCGGGGGCGTAGAGCTTGTCGATGCAGAATTCGGTGCGATGGCCGTTGCCGGTCATGTCGGTCAGGATGTTGCGGAGCAGGCGGTCGATGATCCAGGGCGGGGTTTCGGCGCCGGGCTTGATCTGGCGGAACGCGGTTTCGAGTTCGAGCAGCGTATCCTCCCGTGCCTCGTCGATGCGGGGGTGCTGGCTGGAGGGGCCGATGAACAGGCCGGAGAACAAATACGACAGGCTCGGGTGATTGTGCCAGAAGCCGAGCAGGGATTTCAGCAGATCGGGGCGGCGCAGAAACGGGCTGTCGGTCGCTTCGGCTGCGCCCATCACGACGTGATTGCCGCCGCCGGTGCCGACATGGCGGCCATCGAGCATGAATTTCTCGGCGGCGAGGCCGGTTTCGCGGGCGAGTTCGTAGAGTTGCAGGGTGCGGCCGACGTGCTCGGCCCAGGTGGCGGCGGGCGGCAGATTGACCTCGATGACGCCGGGATCGGGGGTGACGGAGAAGCTCAGCAGCCGCGGATCGTCGGGCGGTTGGTAGCCTTCGAGAAAAATCTTGCGGCTTTGCGTGGCGGCGACGCGTTCGATCGCCGCGACGAGGGTGAGAAAATCCTCGACCTCGTAGAGCGGCGGCAAAAACACGTGCAGCATGCCGCCGCGCGCCTCGACGGCCAGGGCGGTGCGGACGATGCCGGGCGCCTCGCCCCGCAATTTTACACTGCCGGGAGCAGGGCGGCCGGCCGGCACGAATTCGCGCAGGGCGGCGGCACTCGGCAATGCTTCGCGCGGTGCGAACGGATCGGGCGGGGCGTCGATTTCGGTGGCGGCCGGGTCTTCCCAGGGCAGGCTGTCGAGCGGCAGGCGCAGCCCGATCGGTGAGTCGCCGGGCACCAGGACCAGGTCGCCCCCGCGAAACTTCCAGCGCGCCGACTGCCATTGGCGACCGGCACCGTCCGCCACGCGGCGCAGCGGGAGCACGCTGCCGACGGACTGGCCGAGATCGCCGGCGAACAGGCGGGCCAGGCGGGCACGCTCGATGGGATCGGCAATCCTGCTCGCTTCGGCGCGCACATTGGCGGGCAGGCGGGATTCGCGCCATAGGTAGTAATGGATATCTTCAAAGGCCGGCATCACCAGGGCGGGGTCGATGTGCAGGGTCTCGGCCAGTGCGGCGCAGAACCGCGCGGCGTCCTCGGCGGTTGCGGAGTCGGTATCGTCATCGCTTGCGAGCCACGTCTGATCCTGCCAGACCGGCTCGCCATCGGCCCGCCAATAGGCGTGCAGCGCCCAGCGCGGTAATTGCTCGCCGGGGTATAATTTGCCCTGGGTGTATTGCAGCGCCGCCCCCGGTGCCCAGGCCGGTGCCAACCGGCGCAGCAGCCGGCCCGCCATGGTGCGCTTGGTCGGGCCGAGTGCGTCGATATTCCATTCCGGCGCATCGATATCGGTGGCGGAGACAAAGGTCGGTTCGCCGCCCATGGTCAGCCGTACGTCGCCGATCAGCAGGGCGGCGTCGACCCGCGCGCCGGTAGCGAGAATATCCTGCCACACCGCCTCGCTATAGGGTTTGGTCACCCGCGGCGTTTGTTCGATGCGCCGGACTTCCATGGCGAAATCGAACACGACGCCGCTGGGCTCGACCCCGCCGGAAATCGGTGCCGCCGAAATCGGGTCCGGGCTTGCCGCCAGGGGAATATGCCCCTCGCCGGTCAGCAGGCCGGAGGTCGCATCGAGCCCGATCCAGCCGGCGCCGGGCAGATAGACCTCGGCCCAGGCGTGCAGATCGGTGAAGTCCTGAGCAGGCCCGGCCGGGCCTTCGACCGGCTTCACATCGGCGACCAGTTGGATCAGATAGCCCGAGCAGAAGCGGGCGGCGAAACCCAGATGCCGCAGCAGATGCACCAGCAGCCAGGCGGAGTCGCGACAGGACCCCCGGCCCTCACCCAGCGTTTGTTCCGGCGTCCAGACGCCCGGCTCCATCCGCACCACATAGGCGACGCGCGACTGCACCAGGGCATTGAGGGCAACCAGCTTGTTGACCGTGCTTGCCTCGATCGCCCTTCCCTGTTCGATCAGCGCCGACAGCAGCGGTCCCGGTGCCTGGGTGCGGCGGAACGGGGCCAATTCCTGCTCCAGTACGGGGTCGTAGGTGAATGGCCAGGTTTCCGCCTCGGGTTCGAGGAAGAAGTCGAACGGGTTGATCGTCGCCATATCGGCGATCAGATCGACCGTGACGACGAACGAGGTCACCGGCTCGGGGAAGACGACGCGCGCCAGGAAATTGCCTTGCGGGTCCTGCAGCCAGTTCAGGAAATGCGGCTTCGGCTCGATTTTGAGCGTGTAGGCGAGAATGGGGGTGCGGGTGTAGGGCGCCGGGCGCAAGCGGATGGTCTGCGGCCCGAGACGGATCGGCCGATCATACTGGTAGCTGGTGCGGTGGGTCAGCGCGACATGGATCGACATAAGGGTCCTTCGCAACGCAAGGGGATCGGGAGTTCCTGATTCATCGCATGGCGCATTGCGGTACGCCTGACAATCCGAGAGCTGGTGCCGATGGGGCCGAGATGAGCAAGGGAAAGGAAGGTCTTCTTTTTTGTGAACAAAAAAGAAGCAAAAAAAACTTTGTTAATTTAGGCCCGTGCCCTCGAAACCGCCCGTGCACAAGAGTTAGAAAGTTTTTTGCTTCTTTTTTACAAAAAAGAAGCGCTTTCCTATGTTTCACGCTATGGCTCTGCCGGTGCCAACACGACGCTCACCTTGAGCGTATGCCGCCGCCCGCCGAGAATGATCCCGCAGGTCGGGCTGACATCGGTGAAGTCGCGGCCCCAGGCGAGGGTTACGTGCTCGTCGGACACGATCAGATCGTTGGTCGGGTCGAAATCCACCCAGCCGTGCCGCCAGCCGAGCCAGACCGAAACCCAGGCGTGGGTCTGCTCGGCGCCGGAATAGGCGGTCTCGCCGCCGACGATCTGGCTGCGCAGATAGCCCGATATGTAGCGCGCCGGCAGCTTCAGCGCGCGCAGGCTGGCCAGCATCGCGTGGCTGTAATCCTGGCAGACGCCCTCACGCCGCGCCAACGCGGCCGGGCCGGTGGTCGTTGTCGTGGTCGAGCCGGGGCGATAGCGGAAACGCGCGTAGAGATCGCGCATCATCGCCGTGGTCGCCGCCATCATGTCGGCACCGGGGGTGAAGTGGCTGCGGGCATAGCTCAGCACCGCTTCGTCGGTGCCGGTCAGTTTGGTCGGCAGACGGAATTCGGCGACATCCGCCGTGCTCGCCGCCGCCGCCGCGACCGCCTCCCACGGGAGGCCGGCGTGAGCGATCGGGTGGGGCGGGGTGAGTTCAATGGCCGCTTCCAGCGTGGCGACGAATTCATCGTGCGGCCGATCGAGCTCGACCGATGTGATATGATTGCCGAAATAATCGAGCTCGTCCCATCGGTTCGACGGCGCGGGTTCGATCGCCAGTGAGGATGCTGCCAGCGCCTGTCCCGGTCGCACCCGCGGCAGCAGGTGTAGAAAATGCCGGGCGCGGATCGCTGGAGTCTGGTACGTGTAAGTCGTGCGATGGGTCAGACGGTAGCGAATCATTCAGATCGTCCAGACGGTTTGTTTGATGACAGTATCATTCCGTCCGCCCCGCCGATAGCCGCGATTTACCGCCGATTCCGGTGGAAACCCGCAGAGGCGCGTCACATATACCGTGCTGGCGCAGCTGGCAGGACCCCATGCAGATCTTCTATCGACCCCTCGTGAGGGGAGCTGGCGCATCATGCGTCAGAACCGTCCGGTCATCCGGCGCACCGTCCGGTCGCGCCTGATCTTGCCCGTTCTCGAAGTCCGCCACGTCACCACCTATCGTTACCGCCAGCCGGTTGCGCTGGGGGAACACCGCATGATGTTCCGCCCGCGTGAAGGCCACGATCAGCGCGTTCTGAACGCGAACCTCATCATCAACCCCGCGCCGATCCGTCAGCGCTGGATGCTCGATGTGTTCGGCAATCACGTGGGTTATGCAAGTTTCGGCGCCCGCACCACTGAATTATGCTTCGACAGCTCCGTGACGCTGCAACACAGCCCGAGCCACGCCGAAGACGGCACGGTGCCGGACCTGACGCTCGAAGACTATGCCCTGACCTACCCCTTCACCTACGGCGGTGATGAAATGCCGGATCTGATGCGCCTGATCGAGCGGCACAACCGCGACCCGCATCATGAGGTCGATCGGTGGGCACGCCGATTCCTGTCGCCGAACGGTCCGACCAATACCAGTGCCCTGCTGCGCGGCATCAACCAGGCCATCTGGCAGGGTTTCACCTATGTCGCGCGCGAGGAAAAGGGCTTGCAGGAACCGACCACCACGCTGAAACTCGGCAGCGGCAGCTGCCGCGACTTCGCCCTGCTGATGATGGAAGCGGTGCGCGCGCTCGGCCTCGCCGCCCGGTTTGTGTCGGGTTATCTGCACGTGCCGGGTCGCGGCAACCTTACAAACGTAGGCGGCGGCGCCACCCACGCCTGGCTGCAGGTGTTTCTGCCAGGGGCGGGCTGGGTGGAATTCGATCCCACCAACGGCATCGTCGGCAATCGTGATCTGATCCGTGTCGCTGTGGTCCGCGAACCGGCGCAGGCCGTCCCGCTCTCCGGCACCTGGGTTGGTACCCCGTCCGATCACCTCGCGATGAACGTCGCGGTGACCGTCACCAGAATGGACCCGCCGCCCTTCGACCCCGGCCCGCAGCCTCGTTGACCCCATTTTCGCAAGGAGCGACCTTATTATGAAAATCCGCGCTGGCTTTGAAATCTCGTTCGACTGTCCGACCCCGATTCCGATGCTGTTGATGCTGAACCTGCACCCCTCGCGCGAGCCGGATCTGCTGACGGACGGTCGCCTGGTGTTGGACCCGCCTGTGCCCGTCACCCATTATATCGACGGGTTCGGGAATTGCTGCAGCCGGATCGTTGCCATGCCGGGCCGCCAGACGATGCGCAGCGACTTTCTGATCCGCGATTACGGCGACCCCGACATCGAGCCCCATGGCGCGCCGCAGATCGCCGTCGAACATCTGCCGACCGATATCCTGGTGTTCCTGCTGGGCAGCCGCTACTGCGAGACCGACCGGCTCTCGGATACCGCCATCTCGCTGTTCGGCCATATCGAGCCCGGCTGGCCACGCGTGCAGGCGATCTGCGAATACGTCCATAACCGCATCACGTTCGATTATCAGAGCGCGCGGCCGACCAAAACCGCGTGGGACGCCTTCATGGAACAACGCGGCGTCTGCCGCGACTTCGCCCACCTCGCCATCACCTTCTGCCGCTGCATGAACATCCCCGCGCGCTATTGCACCGGCTACCTCGGTGATATCGGCGTACCACTCTCACCCGACCCGATGGATTTCAGCGGCTGGTTCGACGTCTACCTCGGCGGCCGCTGGTACACCTGCGATGCCCGCCACAACCATCCCCGCATCGGGCGCATCCTGATGGCCCGGGGTCGCGATGCCACGGACGTCGCGATCACCACCACCTTCGGCCAATGCATCCTCACCGGCTTCACGGTTGTCACCGACGAAGTGGCGTCGTGATGTCGGAGGTTTGCGCAAGTTCGGGTTAGGCAGCACAAAGACCCCGCCCCTCACCTTGCTTGATCCCCGCGCCTCGTCCCTCGGCGATCGCCCCGACGGTTCAGGGAACGACGGTGGGGTCGCGGCTGATGCGGACACGTTCGACGCGGCGGCCATTCATGGCGAGGACTTCAAAGCGCCAGCCGCCGTAGGCGATGGCGTCGCCCTGGCGGGGCACGCGTTTCAGCAGCGCGAGCAGGAAGCCGCCGAGAGTGTGGTAGGAGCCATGGGCCGGCAGGTCGTCGAGTTTGAGGCGGTGTGCCACTTCATCGACGGGTTCGAGGCCGTCGAGGTCGAAACGGTCCGGCACGTCCTCGCCGGTTTCGGTGAGGGAGGGTTCTTCGACATCGCCGACGATGGCTTCGAGCAAATCGCCGACGGTGACCATGCCCTCGAAGCTGCCATATTCATCGAGCACGAAGGCGACGCCGAGCGGGTCTGATTTCAGGCGTTCGAGCGCATCGAGTGCCGAGATGGCATCGGGCACGGCGAGGGGCTGGCGGAGTGAAGTGGCGATCGAGATATCCTTGCCGTCGAGCATGCGGTCGAGAATATCCTTGGCCTGGACGATGCCGACGACGTTGTCGATGCTGCGGTCGCATACCACGAAGCGGGAATGGGGCGCCGATTTGAGCGCGGTGATAACCTGGCCGCGCGGCGCGGTGCGGTCGAGCCAGGCGATATCCTGGCGTGGGGTCATGATGGCGCGAACCGGCTTGTCGGCGAGGCGCATGACGCGTTCCATCATGTCGCGTTCCTCGGATTCCAGCATGCCGGATTCGGTGCCTTCGGCAAGGATGGCTTTGAGTTCCTCTTCACTGACCGCCCGGCGGTGCGGATCGACCGGGCCGAACGCCTGCAGCACGATATGGGTGGTCCCGCGCAGCAGCAGCACCAGCGGGCCGGCCATGCGGGCGAACAGATCGAGCGGCAGGGCGACGAGGCAGGCGATGCGTTCGGCGTTGCGCAAGGCGAGCTGTTTGGGCACCAGTTCGCCGAACACCAGGGTCAGGAATGTCACGATGACCACCGTGATGGTCAGCGACAGCGTGCTCGCGACCGGTGCGATGAGGGTGATGTGCCTGAGTTCGGGCGTCAGGGCTTGCGCGAGTTGCGCGCCGCCGACCACGCCGGTCAGTACGCTGATGGCGGTGATGCCGATCTGCACGGTCGGCAGGAACCGGTCCGGCTTGTCGGCCAGGGCGCGCGCTCGGGCGGCGCCGGACATTTGTTTTTGCGCCATCAGCGCAAGCGCCGCCCGGCGGGACGACACCAGCGCCATTTCGGCCAGGGAGAACCCGGCGTTCAGCAGGATCAGGAAAAATAAAAGACCAATTTCTGCAAAGATTTGCATGAAGACCTTGAGATAAAGCAGTAAGCTGGACATAGCATAGCCGATATCGCGATCAGAATAACCCGGCGCCGTTCTAGCACGGCAGACGTGCCGAAACCGTTATAAATGCCCCGGTTTCGCCACAATCCGGCCCGTGCGATGCCGCACTGCACACGCATCTGGGTCCCAACGCAGGATGGTTCTGCGCTCAACCGGATGTTGGTTCATGACGCATCAATCGCAGCTTCGCGCTCTCGCTCCCCAGGTCAGCCGGCCGCGCGCCCGCTCGGGCTGGCGCAATCCCGCCTCGTGGCTGGCGGCTTTTGCTACGGCCGGAGCGACCTTCGGCATCTGGGCGGCGCTGAACCGGCCGGTGACCGATATTCCGCCCTATACGGGTGAGATCGGCGGCTTTGCGTTTTCACCGTTCCATGCCGGCGAGAGCCCGCAGAGCAACGTGTATCCTTCGATCAAGCAGATCAAATCCGATCTCGCGCTGGTTGCCACGAAGACCCATAACATCCGCACCTACACCGTGCAGAACGATCTCGGCGAGATTCCGGCGCTGGCCGCGCGCTATCATCTGAACGTCACGCTCGGCGCCTGGCTCGACCAGCATCCCAAGGCCAACGAGGCCGAGTTGCGGAAAGTGGTGAAAGTCGCCAACGCCAACCGCGACGTCAAAGCCGTGATGGTCGGCAACGAGGTGATCCTGCGCCGCAACCTGACGGTTTCGCAGCTTGCGGCGGATATCGATTACGTCAAATCCCGCGTCCATGTGCCGGTTTCGACCGCCGAGCCCTGGCACACCTGGCTGCATCACCCGGAACTCGCCAAATCGGTCGATTTCATCACCGTGCATCTGCTGCCGTACTGGGAAGGTGTGCCGGAAAAGACCGCCGTGCAATACGCGTTGCACCGGCTGCATCAGGTGCAGCGCGCGTTTCCGGGCAAGCGCGTCGTGATTGGCGAGATCGGCTGGCCGTCCGATGGGATCGATATCGGCGGCGCGCGGGCGTCGCGCGTCTATCAGGCGGCGTTCCTGCGAGACTTTTTCAATATCGCCCAGAAAAAACACCTGACGTATTTCGTGATGGAAGCGTTCGACCAACCCTGGAAGACGAGCTTCGAAGGCCGTGCCGCCGGGTATTGGGGGATGTGGTCGCAGTCGCGCGCACCGAAATGGTCGTTGACGGGCCCTGTGCTGGAGAACCGCGCGTGGTTGCCCTGGGCAGCCGGGGCTTCGCTGCTGGGGCTGCTGATCGCCATCGGTCTGCTGTCGCGCCGGCCGGATATGCGGATCGCCGGGAAGCTGATCTTTGCCGGGCTGGTGCAGGGTTTCGGCACCGCGCTCGCGATGCTGCTGATGACGATGGGCGAGACCTACCTGTCCTGGTCGGCCGCCGCGGTGTGGTCCACCCTCGCGCTGGGCCAGGCGCTGCTGCTGTTTTTGCTGATCGCCGATAGTTTCGACCTGACCGAGACGCTGTTCGGCCGGGTGCGCAAGCGCCATTTCGAGCCGGTGCCGGCACCGCATGGCATGAAACTGCCGAAAGTCTCGCTACATCTGCCGATCTGCAACGAACCGGCAGACATGGTGAAGCAGACGCTCAACGCGCTCGCCGCCCTCGACTACGAGGATTACGAAGTGCTGGTGATCGACAACAACACCAAGGACAGCGCCGTGTGGGAGCCGGTGGCGGCGCATTGTGCGCGGCTGGGCGCGAAATTCCGCTTCTTCACCCTCGGCCAGTATCCCGGCTTCAAGGCGGGCGCGCTCAACTTCGCGCTGCGTGAAACCGCGCCCGATGCCGAGATCATCGGCGTGCTCGACAGCGATTACATCGTCGATCCCGACTGGCTGCGCTGCATGGTGCCGGCCTTCGCCGACCCCGTGGTGGGTTTCACCCAATCGCCGCAGGATTACCGCGACAACGACGGCTCGATCTTCAAGCGCATGATGTTCTGGGAATATGCCGGGTTCTTCCAGATCGGCATGGTCAATCGCAACGAGCGCAACGCGATCATCCAGCACGGCACGATGACGCTGGTCCGCAAGGAAGCCTTGCTCAAGGACACGGCCGATCACACGCGCGGCTGGGCCGAATGGTGCATCACCGAGGACAGCGAACTGGGCATGCGCCTGTTCCGCGACGGGTATGAGGCGGTCTATTCCAAGCGCAGCTTCGGCCGCGGCGTGATGCCGGATGATTTCAACGCCTTCCGCAAGCAGCGCTATCGCTGGGCTTACGGTGCCATGCGCATCACCCGCAAGCATTGGAAAGCCCTGCTCTCGCCGTTCGATCGCACCCTCACGCTCGGCCAGCGCTGGCACTTCGTGACCGGCTGGCTGCCCTGGATGGGCGATGCGCTCGGCCTGGCCTTCCTGTTCCTCGGCCTTGCCTGGTCGGCCGGGCTGATCCTGGACCCGGTGCGCTTCGAGTTCCCGATCATCCTGTTCATGCTGCCCTCGGTCGGTCTGTTTGTCTTCAAGATCGTGCAGATCCTCGCGCTCTACGCGGCGCGGGTGAACTGCAGCCTGCGCGACCGGATCGGTGCCGCCATCGCAGGGCTCGCCCTGTCGCACACGATCGGCAAAGCGGTCTGGAAGGGGCTGTTCACCAACAAACTGCCGTTCCTGCGGACGCCGAAAATGAAGGATGCGCCCGCCCTGGTGCAGGGTTTGGTGATGGCGCGGGAAGAACTCGTGTTGCTGGCCCTCACCTGGGGCGCGCTGCTCGGCGTCGGCATCGGGCATCACTGGGCGACGCCGGAAAGCAAATTATGGTGCGTCGTGCTGTTCACCCAGTCGCTGCCCTACCTTGCCTCGGTCGGCGTCTCGATCGTGGCGGCGCTGCCGGCCAAAGTCGTCAAGAGTTTGCCGGCGCCGGCGCCCGCGCTGCTCCCCGTGTCACGCATGCCGATCTCGGCCCGCACCGCGGCGGGCGATTGATTGCAGGCCAGGGGGCCCGGCCCCCTGGCCTGGTTGCGTTCCCCACCATCATCGGCTAAGGCCCGCAGCGGGTCACGTCCCCCCACCGGGACGCTTTTCTTCTGCAAGGGAGACCGATGATGGATATTTCCGTGCCGGCGAAGCCTGCCGTGCGTCCTGCCAATCCCAATTTTTCGTCTGGCCCGTGTGCCAAACGCCCTGGTTATGCGTTGGAGGCGCTGAGCGGTGCGTTGCTCGGCCGCAGCCACCGGGCGAAGGAGCCCAAGGCGAAGCTCGCCGAGATCATTACGCGGTCGCGCGCCATCCTCGGCCTGCCGGCCGATTGGCGCCTCGGCATCGTACCCGCGTCCGATACCGGGGCGGTCGAGATGGCGCTGTGGTCGATGCTGGGGGCACGCCCGGTCGATGTGCTGGCGTTCGAGAGTTTTTCCGAGGCGTGGGCCACCGATGTCATCAAGCAGCTGAAACTCGCGGATGCGCGGGTGCTGGCCGCGCCGTATGGCCAATTGCCCGACCTGGCTGCGGTCGATTTCAGCCATGATGTCGTCCTCGCCTGGAACGGCACCACCTCCGGCGCCCGCATCCCCAATGGCGACTGGATTGCCGATGACCGCACCGGCCTGGTGATCGCAGATGCCACGTCGGCGGCGTTCGCGATGGATTTGCCGTTCGCGAAACTCGATGTGGTGACCTGGTCGTGGCAGAAGGTGCTGGGCGGCGAGGCGGCGCATGGCATGCTCGCGCTGAGCCCCCGCGCGGTCGAGCGCCTGACCACCTACAAGCCCGCATGGCCGCTGCCGAAAATCTTCCGCATGACCTCCGGCGGCAAACTCACCGAAGGCTTGTTCATCGGCGAGACCATCAACACGCCCTCGATGCTGGCCGCCGAGGATGCGCTCGATGGGTTGCGCTGGGCCGAGGGCATCGGCGGTCTGCCGGCCCTGATCGCGCGCAGCGAGGCCAATCTCGCGGCGGTTGCATCATGGGTGGCGGCGAACGACCGGGTTGCGTTTCTCGCGACCGATCCGGCGATCCGCTCCTGCACCTCGATCTGTCTGACGATTGCGGCGCCGTGGTTCGCCGCCCGCGATGCGGAGGGCAAGGCCAAGGCGGCAAAACGGATCGCCGCGCTGCTGGAAGCCGAAGGCGTGGCCTACGATATCGCCGCCTACCGCGATGCACCGCCCGGCCTGCGGATCTGGGGCGGCGCGACGGTGGAGACCGCGAATATCGAGGCGCTGCTGCCCTGGATCGACTGGGCGATCGATCGGGTGGCGGCCGAGGCGGGCGCGCGATGAAACGCCGGTTCGCGACGGTCGATGTCTTCACCGATCGGGTGTTCGGCGGCAATCCGCTGGCGATCGTGCTGGATGCCGAAGGACTCGGCACGGCGACGATGCAGGCGATTGCCAGAGAGTTCAATTATTCCGAAACCACCTTCGTGCTGCCGCCGGCCGATCCGGCGAACACGGCAAACGTGCGGATTTTCAATCCGGTGATGGAAATGCCGTTCGCCGGGCACCCGAATGTCGGCACCGGATTCTGGCTTGCCCGCCAGGGCGAGGCGTTTGGCAAGGGTCTGGGCGATCGCCTGGTGTTCGAGGAACTGGCCGGCCTGGTGCCGATCACCGCGATCCGCCACGAGGGCAATGCGGTCGGCGCCGATGTCACCGCGCCGAAGCGCCTGACGCGCGGTGAGACCATCCCGGTCGACGCCATCGCCGCCTGCCTTGGGCTCGACCATAGCGACATCGTCACGAAGACCCATGCGCCCTGCATCGCCTCGGTCGGCGCCGATCTGGTGTTCGCCGAACTGCGCGACCGGGCCACGCTCGACCGCATCACGGTGAACACATCTGCATTCCACGCCTTCCCGCCCCTCGCGCGCGGGCTGCATGTGTATGCCTGGGACCCGGACGCCGCGCACACCGGCATCGACATTCATTGCCGGATGTTCGCGCCGCTCGATGGCATTGCCGAAGACCCGGCGACCGGCAGCGCCAACGCAGCACTCGCCGCATTGATCGCCTCGACCCGGCCACCCGCCGATCTGGTACTGCGGATCGCCCAGGGCGATGCGATGGGCCGGCCCAGCCGCCTGCGCGCCACCGTCGACCCCGACGGCACCGTCACCATCGGCGGTACCTGCGTCGTCATCGCCGAAGGCCATCTCTCGATCGATTGAGACTTTCCCTTTCCCCCCGAGGATTTCCCATGCCCAAAGTTTTGATCAGCGACAAATTGTCGCCCGCCGCCATCGACATCTTCAAGCAGCGCGGCGTCGAGGTCGTCGTCAAACCCGGCCTCACACCGGCCGAACTGCGCGCGATCATCGGTGAGTTCGATGGTCTGGCAATCCGCTCCGCCACCAAAGTGACCCGCGAATTGCTCGATGCCGCCACCAATTTGAAAGTGATCGGCCGCGCCGGCATCGGCATCGATAACGTCGATGTCAAATCCGCCACCGCCCGCGGCGTGGTCGTGATGAACACGCCCTACGGCAACGCCATCACCACCGCCGAACACGCGATCGGCCTGATGTTCGCGCTCGCCCGGCAACTGCCCGAAGCCTCCGCCTCGACCAAGGCCGGCAAATGGGAGAAAAACCGCTTCATGGGCGTCGAACTCACCAACAAGACGCTCGGCCTGATCGGCGCCGGCAATATCGGCTCGATCGTCGCGGACCGCGCGGTCGGGTTGAAAATGCGCGTCGTTGCCTACGATCCCTACCTCACCGAAGCCCGCGCCACCGTGCTCGGCATCGAGAAGGTCGATCTCGACACCCTGCTCGGCCGCGCCGATTTCATCACGCTGCACACCCCGCTCACCGAACAGACGCGCAACATTCTCTCGCGTGAAAACCTCGCCAAAACCAAAAAAGGCGTGCGGATCGTCAACTGCGCCCGCGGCGGGCTGATCGACGAGGTCGCACTCTACGACGCCCTGCAATCCGGCCAGGTAGCCGGCGCGGCCCTCGATGTGTTCGAGGTCGAACCCGCGACCGAGAGCCCGCTGTTCACGCTCGACAACGTGGTCTGCACCCCTCATCTTGGCGCGGCCACCACCGAAGCACAGGAGAACGTTGCCCTGCAGGTCGCCGAACAGATCAGCGATTTCCTGCTCACCGGCGCCATCACCAACGCCGTCAACATGGCATCGGTCTCCGCCGAAGACGCGCCCAGGCTGAAACCCTACATGCAGCTGTGCCAGTTGCTCGGCAGCTTCGCCGGGCAACTCACCGAAGCGCGCCACGGCGTCATCACCAAAGTCGGCATCGAATACGAGGGCGCCGCCGCCCACCTCAACCACCGCCCGCTCTCCGCCGCCCTGTTCGCCGGCCTGCTCGCGCCGATGATGGAAGGCGTCAACATGGTCAACGCCCCCGTCTTCGCGCGCGATCACGGCATCGACATGTCCGAAACCGTGCACGACCGTGACAGTGAATACCAAACCCTCGTCCGAATCTCGGTCACCACCGGCGATCAGACCCGTACCGTCTCCGGCACGCTGTTCGGCGGGGCCAAACCGCGCCTCGTCGAAGTCAAAGGCATCAAGGTCGAAGCCGATTTCGGCCGGCACATGCTCTACGTCACCAACCAGGACAAACCCGGCTTCATCGCCAAATGCAGCGCCATCCTGGCCGATCAAGGCATCAACATCGCCACCTTCCACCTCGGCCGCGCCACCCAGGGCGGCGACGCCGTCTGCCTGATCTCGATCGACGAAACCCTGCCCGACCCCGCCCTCACCGCCATCCGCCACCTCCCCCAGGTCATGCAGGCGACCCAGTTGGCGTTCTGAGAGTTGAGGTTGGATTGGACGTGGACGCAGAAGGCCAGGGGACTGTCCCCTGGCCTTATGACAGAAAATAGATTGCCTTAACCCTCCTGCCCGAGGGCGCGGGAGCGGGCGGTTGCCGCCTCGATGGCGGTGCTGATGGCATGTGGCCAGGCATCGGGGGCCATCAGGATTGCCAGGGCGCGTTCGGTGGTGCCGTTGGGGCTGGTGACGGCGCGGCGCAGGTCGGCAGCCGGTTCGGGGCTGGCGGCGAGGAGTCCTGCGGCACCGATGATGGTCTGGCGTGCCATATGCGTCGCCAGTTGTGCCGGAATGCCTTGCTCGATTGCGGCGGCTTCGAGCAGTTCGGCGAGCAGGAACACGTAGGCGGGGCCGCCGCCGGAGACGGCGGTGACGGGGTCGAGCAATTTTTCCGCGGTGACGAATTCAATCGCACCGACGGCTGCGAGCAGCGTTTCCGCCAGATCGCGTTGCGCAGGCGCAACGGTGGGTCCGGCGCAGGCGACCGTGATGCCCTGGCGGATCGCGGCCGGGGTATTGGGCATGGCCCGCACGATCGCGGCGTTGCCTCCCAGGCGGGCGGCGAGCCAATCGATGGTTTTGCCGGCCATGATCGAGACGAACAGGGCGCTGCCGGCGAAACGTGCCAGCGGCGGCACGGCGAGGGGAGCGATCTGGGGCTTTACGGCGAGCACGATGGCCTGGGGAGCAAACTCCGCCGGCACATCGGCGAGTGATGCAACGATTTCCACGCCCTCCCCCGCGAGCGCGCGGGCACTGTCGCCGGGATCGATCACGACGACGCGGGTAATGCCGCGCTCGCGCCAACCGGCGAGCATTGCGGCGCCCATTTTACCGCCGCCGACCAGCAGCAGCGGTGGCAGTCTGTCTGTCATGCTTCGCCGACGCACTCCAGCATGGCGGCTGCCAGGGCGTCATCGGGGGATTTGCCGCCCCACAGCACGAACTGGAACGCGGGGAAAAACCGCTCGCATTCGGTGACGGCGATATCGACCATGTCTTCGACACTTTCGGCGGAGGCCGCGGTCGCGCCGCGCAGGAGAACCGAGTGGCGAAACACTGGCATGCCATCGTCCTGATCCATGCCGAAATGGCCGATCCAGAGTTTTTCGTTGGCGCGTGCCAGCAATTCGTACAGCGCCTTGCGGCGGCGCTCAGGCGCCTTCAAATCGAATGCGCAGGAAAAATGCATCACGGAAATTTCGTGCGACCAGGAAAAATACAGGCCGTAGTCGCACCAGCGGCCGGGCGCCTCGGCGGCGATTTCGCTGTCGCTGCGCCGATCGAACGCCCAATCATTGGCGGCGATCACTTGTTCGACGATATCGAGGGGATTTCCGACCGGATCGGCGGTCTGGGAGGCCAGGGAGGTCATACGCGGGGTCTCCTCCTGAATACGGAAGTCTAGCTGACGGCGGGATCGCCGGTGCCGAATCGGAGTCTACCGGAATTTCGCGCCGCACCGCAATCACCGTATGTATCACCGTATGTCAGGTAAAAGTTACAAAACAATAAACCCGCCACGAAGGGCGGGTCTTTTCGCGGGTCCGGGCGGAGATATCGGCAGCTCAGGCCGATTTCGTCTCCCGCTTCGCGGCGGCCTTGATCACGCGGCGCTTCAGCGTCAACGCTTCCTCGGTCAACTTGCGGTTCGGTGTGGTCAGCAGAAACGCATCGAGGCCACCCTTGTGCTCAATGGTCGAAAGCCCGCGCGGCGTGACGCGCAGGCGCACCGAATGGCCCAGCGCTTCGGATTGCACCGAGCTGTCCTGCAAGTTCGGCAGAAACCGCCGGCGCGATTTGTTGTTCGCATGGCTGACATTGTTGCCGGTAAGCACGCTCTTGCCAGTGATTTCGCAGCGACGGGTCATAACGCAGGCCTCGATCCAATGCCCAGCTCATGCCGGGTCGGTGATAGATAATACAAGATCACCCGCGCTACGGAGGCCGTGACGCGGTGTTGCGCCGCTATATCGCCAAATCCGCCGCGCGGGTCAAGCGCCCGGCGAAATAAGGTGACCGCAGGTCAGGAGTAAGGTCTTCTTTTTTTTGTGAACCAAAAAGACGCAAAAAAACTTTGGTAATCCGGGCGCGTGCCGGTAAAACCGCCCGTGCCCCGGATTTAAAAAGTTTTTTGCATCTTCTTTTCACAAAAGAAGTGCGTCCCTTTACCTTACTTTTATCAGAATCGGCCCCGAGGCTGATGCGTGTTACATGATCCGCTCAACCCCCGTCACAGGAGTTGCGCGTGACCAATCCGAACCCGCTGGGCGACCAGACTTTCCCCGTCGCGGCCGACGCCATCCATGCCGAAGATCGTCCCTATACGCTGAAATCTGACGATTGTTTCGCCATTCTCGGCATCACCGGCGACATGAGCGCCGGCAGTGAAGGGGTCTATTTCCACGACACCCGCCATCTATCGCGCCTCACTGTCACATTGAACGGCGCCCGGCCACGCCTGTTGAGCGGCGCGATGAGCACCGACAATGCGACCCTGGTCTGCGATCTGGCCGCCGCCGCGCCGGATGGCGTGACCGACATGGGGGACGATGCCAACGAAATCTCGCTTCGGCGCGAAACCTTCCTTTGGCATGGTACCCGCCATGATGCGCTCACCCTCGGCAACTGGTCGCGCACACCCCAGACCCTTACCATCGGGATCGGTTTCGCGGCCGATTTTGCCGATCTGTTCGAGGTTCGCGGCACCAAGCGCGCCCGCCATGGTATACTCGAGGCGCCGAGCACTACCGCCCATTGCGTGACGCTCGCCTGCCGCGGCCTCGATGACGTGCGCCGCTGGACCCGGCTGGATTTCGACCCCAAACCGGCGCGGATCGGGGTGGATGAAGCGCAATACAACCTGACCCTGGCGCCGGGTGCCACAGCGCGCATTGCGATCGCGGCGCAATGCGGTGCCGATGACGATCAGGCCAGCATCGAAAACTACCGTGCCGCCCGTAAGGCCGCCGCGCACGGCCGGCGCGCCCTGCGCCGGCAGGCTGCGAGCGTGATCACCGGCAATGCCCTGGTGAACACGGCCCTGCTGCGCGCCCGGGATGATCTGATCATGCTGACCACCGCGACCGAACACGGCCCGTATCCCTATGCCGGTGTCCCGTGGTTCTCCACCGCCTTCGGCCGGGACGCGATCATCACCGCGCTGCAGGTGCTCTGGCTGGCCCCTGACCTCGCGCGCGGCGTGCTCAGCTTTCTCGCCGCCAATCAGGCGACCACGACCGACGCCAGCGCCGATGCCGAACCCGGCAAAATCCTGCACGAATGCCGTGACGGTGAAATGGCCCGCCTCGGCGAAGTGCCGTTCCGCCGCTATTACGGCTCGGTCGATGCCACGCCGCTGTTCGTCATGCTCGCCGGCGCCTACCACGCGCGCACGGGCGATACCGCGTTCATCCGCGGCATCTGGCCGAACATCGAAGCCGCCCTTGGCTGGATCGACGGGCCAGGCGATGAAGACGGCGATGGTTTCGTCGAATACGGCCGCAAGACCGGCCACGGCCTCGCCAACCAGGGCTGGAAGGACAGTCGCGATTCCATCTTTCACGCGGATGGCACGCTCGCCACCGGCCCGATCGCGCTATGCGAGGTGCAGGCTTACGTCTACGGCGCAAAAAACGCAGCCGCCGGCATGGCTGCGGCCCTGGGCGATGCTGACCGCGCGACATCCCTTGCCAGCCAGGCGGCCGGGTTGCGGGCCCGGTTCGACGCCGGGTTCTGGGATGATGAACGACAATTCTACGTGCTCGCCCTCGATGGCGCGAAACGACCCTGCCGGGTGCTCGCCTCCAACGCCGGCCACGCGCTGTTCACCGGCATCGCCCTGCCCGGCCGCGCTGAAGCCGTCGCGACCCGCTTGATGGGGCCCGATTTCTTCTCCGGCTGGGGCATTCGCACGCTCGCACGCGGCCAACCCCGCTTCAACCCGATGTCCTATCACAACGGCTCCGTCTGGCCGCACGACAATGCGCTGATCGGCCTTGGCCTCGCCCGCTACGGCTACCGGGCGTCGGCGGCGCGTCTGTTCGACGCCATGCTCGCGACCAGCACCTGGGCCGAGCGCTACCGGCTGCCGGAATTGTTCTGCGGCTTTCCGCGGAAACCCAACCATGCGCCAACCGCCTATCCGGTTGCCTGCGCGCCGCAGGCCTGGGCGGCCGGCACGCTGCCTGCGCTGCTCGATGCCTGCCTCGGCATCATGTTCGATCCGGCCAGCGGTCGGGCCAATGTTGACAGGCCGGTGCTGCCCGCCGGCATCGACCGGCTGATAATCGAAAACCTCGGTCTCGCGGGTCAGAAGGTCGCGTTGTCGTTCACGCGCACGCAAGGCGGCGTCATCGTCGGCTGAGCCGGCTCGGTCTCGGGCATCAGCAGCCAGACCAGCACGGTCGCGATCAACCCGGCCGCGGCGAGCGCAAAGAACGCCGCGTGATCGCCGATCCGGCTGGCGATTGCTCCGGCGGCCGCCGTGCTCACCGTCGCGCCAAGCCCGACCGCCAGCCCGATCGCCCCCATGATCAGGTTGAAATGCCCCCGCTCGCGCGCGATATCCGCCGCGATCAATGGCAGCAGCACCCCGATGACCGCCGCACTGATCCCATCGATCGACTGGATCAGCACCACCGGCACCGGCGCCGTGACCAGGCCGAACAACACGCCGCGCACCGGCTCGGCGCCGAACCCCAGCAGCAGCACCGCCCGCCGGCCGTAGCGCTGCGCCGCGCGGCCGACCCAGGGCGACATGAGCGCCACCACCGCCTGCGGCGTGACGATGCAGGCCGCGATCACCAGATTGGCGATATTGCCCGCTTTCGCCGCCAGTTCGCTGCCGACGAACGGCAGCATCGCCGCATCCGCCATCTGAAACATCACGATGCAGGCCATGAACGCCAGCAACCGTCGATCGAGGAACAGCGCGCGCAATTCGCCGAGCGTGCCACGCTGCGGCCGCATCGCCGCCATCCGCGCCCGCGCGGTACGCTGCGGCTCGATCCGCGAGAGGGCGAACAGCGATGGCGCGCCAAGCAGCGCGGTCAGCCAGAATACCGAGCCCGGCGCGAAATAATAGCCGCAGGCCCCCATCACCGCCGCCGCGACACCGTTGCCGAGGGAGGCATAGCGCGCATTCCGCCCCAGTCGCTCCCCGAGGGCGGCGGACCCCACCATCGTGATGGTCAGCGCGGCGATCGCAGGGTTGAGCATGCAGCTGGCGAATCCATGCATCACCTCAGCGAGGCCGATCCCGAAATGGCTCGGCAGCAGCACGAACAGCAGCGCGCTTGCGGTGATCGCGCCGATCGCCATGCCAGCCGCCAGCCGCTTGCTCGGCATCCAATCCACCAGCGCCCCGGCCGGCAGCTGGCTGGCCATGGCGACCAGCGTGCCGAGCGAGAGCACGCTACCGATGGCGAGATCAGTCCAACGCTGGGTGGTGAGATAGATCGCGATGAACGGGCCAAAACCGGTCTGCACATCGGCCACGAAAAAATTCAGCCAGTCCAGCCCGCGCAGGCTGCGTTGCGCGCCCTTTCCGCCGGTCAAGGCGTCGCTTTGGTATCGGACGGCGGCGGCTTCCGGGACCTGGCCACAGCAACCGGCACCGAACGGTCGGCCTCCTGATATTCCGGCAATGCCTTGAGCTTCGCGGCATCCAGCGTCACCATGATCGCGATCTGTTCCTTCACCACGGAAAACCGCAACGCGCTCCACGCGACCGCGATCTTGCGATCGCCAACGCCCAGGAACCCGGCGAACTCCACGACCGCGGCCTTCGGCTGGCCGGATTGGTCGATCAGCACATTGACCACATGGCCAATCACCGCGCCTTTCGCATCCACGACCGGCTGGCCGAGCAGGCCCTCGGCGTGAACCTTGGGCAGATGCTCGAGTTTCGGCGGCTTGGGTTGGGGTGGCAGCACGACCGGCGGTGGCGGCGGCAATTGCGCGGTCGGCCCCGCGCCATAGGGTATTTGTGCCGCCGCAGTTAGGGTTGACGCCAGGATTGCCGCCACCACCAGACTATTCCGCATAGATCATCTTGCGCGTCATGCCGCCATCGGCGACGAATTCGGCCCCGGTGATGAAACCGCTCTCGGCCCCGAGCAGAAACGCCGCCAGCGCCGCGATATCATCGACCACCCCGACGCGCCCGACCGGGTGTTGCGCATGATCGCGCGCGGACAGTTCATGCCCTTGTGTATCGATCCACCCTGGGCTGATGCAGTTCACCCGCACGTCCGGCCCCAGCGACATCGCCAGCGCATGAGTCAGCGCGACGATGCCGCCCTTGGCTGCCGCGTAGGATTCCGTGTCCGGCTCGGACATGCGCGCCCGGGTCGATGCCATCGTCACCACCGCACCCTTCGCCGCACGCAGCAGCGGCTCGGCCGCCCGCACCAGCAGAAAAATACTGGTCAGATGCGTATCGATCACCGATCGCCACTCCGCCAGACTAAGCTCGCGGATCGGCTTGCGGATCATGAACCCGGCATTGCACACCAGCGCATCGAGCCGGGCATGCGCGGCACGCACACCCTCGATCAACGCCGCCACGGCTGCTTCATCGCCTACATCGCAGGCCACCAACCGCACCCCCGGCGGGGCCGCAAGCCCCGCGATATTGCGATCCGCCGCGATCACAACATGACCCGAAGCCACCAGGCGCGCCGCGATCGCGGCACCGATGCCACGTCCGCCACCGGACACCAGAGCAACCCGCTGTGCATGATCCATGGCTCACCCCCCTTGTCATTCGTGCAGGACATGGCCAGCGCCGGCGCCGTTTCCAACCCTCGCGGCAATGGGGTTCGGGAAACCGTGATCGGTCTCCATTCAGCCCCCACATGCCGGTCAAGACCGCGCCGCACCGGGTGACGCTCTCTCTGAACGCCGGACGCTTTGAATTCGTCTCCGTCGTTGGGCCATTGGTCCGACCGCAATTTTGCAAATTCAAGGACGGATCTTTACGAAATCTTTATCTATTCCGGTCATTCTTTACGGATGAGACCGACCCTGAAATCCACCCTCGGCGCCATGTTCGAAACTTTCGGCGCACACCGCGCCACCACCCCGCCGTCCGGCGATATCGCCATGGCCGCCCACCTTGCCGTGCTGTTCAAATCCCTGAAAATCGACCTCGTGATCGATGTCGGGGCGGATCAGGGCCAGTTCGGCACGCTGCTGCGCGATCATGTCGGCTACACTGGCCCGATCGCCTCGTTCGAACCGATCCCCGCCTCCTTTGCCACGCTTCAGCACCGCGCCAGCATCGACCCGATGTGGCAGGTTGAACATGCGGTCCTCGGCGAGGCCCTCGGCGATTTGCCGCTCAACGTGATCGACCTGCAGAATTTCCGACCGGCCGCCCCGCCGCACGCTCAACGCGCACCGGCCCGGCACACGGCCAAGATCAAACGCCAGACGATCCCGGTCCGCACGCTCGACGACATTGTCCCCGCGCTGCGGACACGCACCAAGGCAAGACACATCTTTCTGAAACTCGATACCAACGCGCGCGATCGCGCCATATTGCATGGGGGTGAGCACGCGCTCGGCACCATCGCGGCCATCCAGACCGAACTCTACACCGACCGGCAATTCGAGGATCTACCCCACTATCTCGGACTGCTCTCGTTTTTTCAGGCCAAACATTTCACGCCGAACCAGTTCTTTCCCACTACCGCCGAAGCCAACGCGCAACCCACTCGTTTCACCTGCTGCATGGTCAACACATTCCACCGATAAACGCCGCCGCCAGCCTCGCCGCGATCGGGGCTTGCATAGAAAATTTGTCGTCTTATGGTTGCATATCTCCGCATACGTGGGGACAAGGTGGGCAACACCGCCGCTAACGCAACATCTAGGAGAAACAACCATGTGGACGAAACCGAAACTGGTCGAAATCGCCGTTGGAACCGAGATCAACTGCTACGCCTGCGCCGATATCGACTGATTGACTGACAGGCGCCGGGACCGGTGCACGTTATCGGTTCCGGCGATTTTCATCCAACCATGAAACTGATTATCCTTGGTGCGGCCGCGGGTGGCGGTTTTCCGCAGTGGAATTGCGCCTGCCGCAACTGCGCCCGCGCGCGTGCCGGCGATCCTGCGGCGCGGCCGCGCACGCAGGCCGCCATTGCGGTCAGCAGCAACGGATCGGATTACGTGGTCTTCAACGCCTCCCCCGACCTGCGCGCGCAGATTCTGGCAACATCCGCGCTGCATCCGCGCCACGGCTTGCGCGATAGCCCGATTGCCGCGGTCGTGCTGACGGGCGGCGATGTCGATTTCACGGCTGGGCTGCTCAACCTGCGCGAGGGTCAGCAATTCGCTTTGTACGCCGGGCAGCGGATCCTCGATCTGCTCGACGCCAGCGTGATTTTCCGGGTGCTCGCCCCCGATCTGGTACCGCGCCGGCGGCTCGACCAGGATCGAACGACGCCTTTGCAGACCGCGGGGGGACAGGATCTGGGCATCACAGTCGAGCCGTTCGCGGTGCCCGGCAAGGTGGCCCTCTATGCCGAGGATACCAGCCGGGCCGATCTCGGCTCATCGGAGGGCGATACGCTGGGTGTGAAAATCACCAGCGCTGACGGCGGCTGCGTCTATTACATCCCGGCCTGTGCAGCGGTCACACCAGACCTGGCGGCCCGCCTGCGGGGCGCGCCGGTCGTGTTGTTCGATGGTACGCTCTGGCATGATAACGAGATGATCGATGCCGGTTTGCTGCCGAAAACCGGCCGCCGCATGGGGCATATCAGCGTCGGCGGTCCTGACGGTACACTCGCCGCAATGGCCGGGCTCGACATCGGCCGCAAGATTTTCGTTCACATCAACAACAGCAACCCGATGATCCTGGATGATTCGCCCGAGCGTGAGCAGGCGGAACGCGCCGGATGGACCATCGCCCATGACGGACTGGAACTGAGCCTATGACCGTACTGATGAGCCCCGATGAACTCGAAGCCGAACTCCGCGCCCTCGGCGCCGCGCGATACCACAATCGGCATCCGTTTCATCAGTTGCTGCACGGCGGCGCGCTGAACAAGCGTCAGGTCCAGGCCTGGGCGCTCAACCGATACTGCTATCAGGCGGCGATCCCGATCAAGGATGCAACGCTGATCGCCCGCACCGAGGACGCCGATCTGCGGCGCTTATGGCGCCAACGGCTGGTCGATCACGACGGGATGGCGGAAGGCGAGGGCGGCATCGTGCGCTGGATCGCACTGACCGAAGGGCTCGGCCTCGATCGTGACATGGTGACCAGCCGCACCCGCGCCTTGCCGGCAACACGGTTTGCCGTGCAGGCCTATATCGATTTCGTGCGCGACAAGCCGCTGCTGGAAGCTGTCGCCTCGTCGCTGACCGAAATGTTCTCGCCCAGCATCATCTCCGAGCGCGTCTCCGGCATGCTGGCAAGCTATTCGTTCATCACCAAGGAAACGCTGGCCTATTTCAACGCGCGGCTCGATCAGGCGCCGCGCGATGCGGATTTCGCGCTCGATTACGTCAAGCGCCACGCCCGCACGCCCGAGCAGCAGCGCGCGGTAATCGCGGCTCTCGGCTTCAAATGCGATGTCCTGTGGGCGCAGCTCGACGCCTTGCACCATGCCTATGTGCTGCCCGGCATGGTCCCGCCGGGTGCGTTCGGCCATGGCGGCGACTGGTCGTGAGCCTGACCGCGACCAGTGTTCCACGTCTCGCGCGGCATGTGCGTTTCCGGTTCGATGCGGCGCGCAACTGCCACGTGCTGCTGGCGCCGGAGCGGGTGATCATGCCGGATGCGATCGCGGTTGCGGTGCTGGAATGCTGCGATGGCGTGGTGAATGTGGCCGAGATCGCGGATCGTCTCGCCACGCGTTACGAAGCGCCACGCGATGCGGTGCTGGCCGATTGCCTCGAAATGCTCAACGACCTTGCCGACAAGAGTATGATCGCATCATGAACGACCGTGTGGCACCGAGCCTGGCTCCGCCTTTGGCCCCGCCTTTGGCAATGCTCATGGAGCTGACCCATCGCTGCCCGCTGAAATGCCCCTATTGCTCCAACCCGCTGGCGCTGGAGCGGGCACGCGACGAGCTGGATACCGCGACCTGGAAGCGCGTGATCACCGAGGCGGCCGGCATCGGCATCCTCCAGGCGCATTTTTCCGGCGGCGAGCCGATGGTGCGGTCCGATCTGCCGGAGCTCGTGCGCCACGCCCGCGCCGAGGGACTATACACCAATCTGATCACCTCCGCGGTGCTGCTGAATGCGGCGCGGATGGCCGAACTGGCCGAGGCCGGGCTCGACCATGTGCAGATCAGTTTTCAGGGCGCCGATGCGGCGGTGGCCGACCATGTCGCCGGGTTTCGCGATGCCCATGAGAAAAAACTGGCCGCGGCGCGCCTGGTGCGCGACGCCGGGCTGGCGCTGACCCTGAACGCCGTGGTGCACCGCCAGAACCTGCATCAGCTCAGCGCCATGATCGATCTGGCGGTCGACGCCGGCGCGCAGCGGATCGAGGTCGCGCATGTCCAGTATTATGGCTGGGCGTTGAAAAATCGCGCCGCGCTGATCCCGACGCGGGCGCAGCTTGACGAGGCGACCCGCATCGTCACGGCGGCCCGCACAAACCTCGCCGGCATACTCACCATCGATTACGTGGTGCCCGACTATTATGCGGCGCGGCCGAAGGCCTGCATGGGCGGGTGGGCGCGGCAGTTTTTCAACGTCACACCCTCCGGCAAGATGCTGCCCTGCCACGCGGCGGAGACGCTGCCGGGTCTGGTGTTCGAGCGCGTGACCGAGCGCAGCGTCGGTGAGATATGGGCGAACTCACCCGCGTTCGAAAAATATCGGGGCACTGGCTGGATGGCCGCGCCCTGCCAGGGTTGCGAACGCGCCGAAATCGACTGGGGCGGTTGCCGCTGCCAGGCGCTCGCCCTGACCGGCGATGCCGGCGCGACCGATCCGGCCTGCGGGCTGTCGCCCGATCACGCCATGATGGCGGCGCTGGCGATCGCGGAAAGCGGCGCGGCGGTCGATGATTTCGCCTACCGGATGATCTCGTAAAGCGCGACGGCGGCGGCGGCTGAAACGTTCAAACTCTCCATGCCACCGGGCATGGCGAGCGAGACCAGTTCATCACAGGTCTCACGGGTCAGGCGGCGCAGGCCCTCGCCCTCGGCGCCCAGCACCAAAGCGGCGCGGCGTCCGCCGAGCCCGGGGCCGGACAGGCGGGTGGCACCGGCCGCATCCAGCCCCATCACCCAGATATCGGCGGCTTTCAGCGCGATCAGCGCGCGCGCGATGTTCACCGTGCGCAACAGCGGAATCCGTTCCAGCGCGCCGGACGCGGCCTTGGCGAGCGCACCGCCCTCCTCGGGCGCGTTGCGCTCCTGCGCGATCACCAGCGCCGCGCCGAACGCCTGGGCGGAGCGCATGATCGCACCGACATTGCGCGGATCCGTGATCTGATCGAGCACCAGCACCGGACCGGGGCGCTTGAGTGCGTCGGCCAGGCTGGGCGAGGCCAACGGGTCGGTCTGCAGCGCCATGCCCTGATGCACGATGCCGCGGCCGAGCATGGCGTCGAGCCGGTCGCGATCGATTCGCTCCGCCTGGATCGCCCAGGGTTTCGGCAGGCGTGCGGCAAGAGCGGCTTCGGCCTCCTCGGTCAGTAGCAGGCGGCGCACGCGGCGGGCGGGGTTGGCGAGGGCTGCTTCGACCGGATGCATGCCGTAAAGCCATAGGCCGGATGCGGCGGCGGGCCGGCGTTCGCCCTCGTGGCGGCCACGCTGCGGGGGCGGGCCAGAGTGGCGTGGCTTCGGTTTACGGTGGGGGTCGCGCTGATCCATGCGGCTGTCTAGCCTGTGGATCGCCGCGTTGACAACGATGCGGCCCGACCGGCGTCAACGAAGACCGGCGGGTGCCATTTTCACTCAAAAAGGGCGGAAAATTTTTGGGAAGGACGGCTCCGCGCTTTCAACGCGTGGGCGCATCAATGCGCGTGGCGGCGTTGACAAGGCTGCGCTGATCGCAGATTACGGGCGGCGGAAGGGTGCCCGAGTGGCTAAAGGGGGCGGACTGTAAATCCGCTGGCGTACGCCTACGTTGGTTCGAATCCAACCCCTTCCACCATCACCGGAATTCTGAAATATCAACCGTCCGGCGCCGATATCCCGGCCCATTGTCATGGGCCGGGTTTCGCGCTCCCGTGTTACGGGATCATCCATGGCACCAGATATTGTTGCGCCATCACCATCACGCCAAGCAAAGCGGTCAAGAGAACGCTATGCTTGAACGTGCGGGCAAAGACGATGCCTTCCTTGCCTTTGAGGTCGGTGGTCGAAACGCCGGTCGAGATGTTCTGCGGCGAGATCATTTTCGCCATCACGCCGCCCGATGAGTTGGTCGCGGCGATCAGGACCGGGTTGAGGTGCAGCTGATTGGCGGCGACGACCTGCAGATTGCCGAACAGGGCATTGCCCGAGGTATCGCTGCCGGAGAGGAACACGGCCACCCAGCCCAGGAACGGGGAGACCAGCGGGAACAGCACGCCGATCGAGGCGACGCCGAGGCCGAGCGTGTAATTCATGCCGGAATAATTCATCAGATAGGCAAGGCCGATGATCAGCGCCACCGTGAAGATCGCGAGGCGGCTCTGCCGCCAGGTGGTGCCGATCGCCTTGATGAAGCCGGCAGGCCCGACGCCGACGAGGGCGGCGGTGATCACCGCGGCGAGCAGAATGGCCGTGCCGGTCGCCAGCGGCTGGAACACCCAGAGTGCTGCGTAGGGCTTATGATACAGCGAGATGAATACGGCATTGTTCAGCCCGGGCCATTTGATCACCTGCTGGCCGATCGCGAATATTTTCAGATCGGTCCAGATGATGACGACGGCGGACACCACGACCCAGGGGATCCAGCCGCGCCAGCTCGGAATGCCGCTGGCGCGGTGGCCGGCGAGCGCCTCGGCGCGGATCGCGAATTGCGCGTCCGGCGCCGGGCGCCAGACCTGCAGGAACCCGATGGTGATGACCAGCGACACCAGCGAGGCCAGCACGTCGGTCAGCGCGTAGCTGATATAGTTCGAGGTCACGAACTGCGTGACCGCAAAGCTCGCGCCGGCGACCAGCAGCATGGGGAACAGCGCCTTGATCGAGCGCATGCCGCCATACACGCCGACCACATAGAATGGCAGCAGGAAGGCAAAAAATGGCAACTGACGGCCGACCATCTGGCCCAACGTAACAGCGTGCAGCCCGGTCACCTGGCCGAGCACCGTGATCGGCACGCCCAACGCGCCGAATGCGACCGGGGCGGTATCGAAAATCAGCGTGAACGTGAGCGCTTCCAGTGTCGGAAAGCCGACCATGATCAGCAACGCGCTGGTGATGGCGACCGGCGTGCCGAAGCCGGCGATGCCTTCGAGCAGACAGCCGAAGCAGAAACCCACCACCACGAGCACCACACGGCGATCGTTCGGCAGATGCTCGATGATCCATTCGCGGAACGCATCGAAATGGCCGGAGTCGACCGCAATGTTATAGAGCAGCAGTGCGTTGACGACGATCCACATGATCGGCCAGAGCGCGAACACCACGCCGGCGGCGACGCTGTCGAGTGCCAGAAACGTCGGAAAGCGCCAGACGACGATCGCGATCACCAGAGCGGCGATCAGCCCGCCCAGCGACGATTGCCAGGCCGGGCGGCGCAGCACACCAAGCATGACCAGCACAACAGCGATGGGCACGGCGGCGACAACGAAGGACAGCCCGAGGCTGCCCCCGACCGGAGTGAGTAGCTGATGGAACATAATATCTCCCAAGACGATTTATTTCACGGACGCTCGGGGTGATAGGCGATTCGGCGGGGATTTACACTCCCTTGTGATCGGCGGCGGATAAAAACCTGCGGTGCGCCCCGTCTTGGTGCGGCTGCCGGACAGTTTATTGCGCGGCGGCGCCCAGGATGGTGCCGTTATCCTGCTGCACCACCACGGCGATATGGCGCGCCGGACCTGGTGCAATGCGCTGCTCGAACATCGGGCCGGTCCAGGCGCCGAGCGTGGTGATGGCACGCACGACATGGATTTGCCGCAGATCCGCACCCCGGTTCTCACCGCCACCAATTGCGGTACGATCGACCGCATCATAGTGAAAAACCTCGATTTTTGCTGCATGATCGGGCATCGCACCGGTGATCGAGATGCGCCAGCCGAGCGCCGCGCGGTCGATCGCGATGTGAACCGCCGGCTGCGCCGCCCGCGCTAGATCCGCAGCGATGGCGGCGGTTACGGCGGGTCGGTCCGAGCCGACCGCAACGCTGCGACCATCGATGATCGCCTGCGGTGTATAGACATCATGCGCGCCATGCATTGCTGCATACCATTTCTGCCGTGCGGTTGCGGCGGCCAGGGCGAACCGGTCGGTCCAGCGCGGACCATCGAAATAGCCAACATGCTCCGTGAGCACCAGAATGGCAGGATCGGCGGCCTGCAACCGCGCCATCAACGCCTCCGCCGGCGGACAGTCGGAGCAGGATTGCGAGGTATACAATTCGACCACTACGGGGCGGGCCGCAGCGGCCGGTGCGCCGAACGCGGCAGCCGCGACGATTGCGAGCCAAGCGCGCCGGACCTTCATGAGCCACCGAACCAGTTATAGCCCTGTTTTTCCCAGTAGCCGCTGGGAAACTGGTTGGTCACGCCGAGGGCGACGATTGATTTGGCGTTCTTGTAGCCGAGTTTGGTTGGAATCCGCAGCCGCAGCGGTGCGCCGAACGGCGCCGTGAGCGGCGCGCCGAGAAAGTCGAGCGCAAGGATGGTTTGCGGATGTAGGGCCGATTCCATGTCGATACTCTCGAAATACCCATCGGCACACTGAAACGAGACGTAGCGCGCCTTGGTATCGGCGTTGATCCGGCGCAGGAAGTCGCCAAGCCTCACGCCGCTCCACTGGCCAACGACGCGCCAGCCTTCGACGCAGATCAGCCGGGTGATCTGGCTTTCCTGCGGCAAGGCGCGCAGCTGGGCGATCCGCCAGGGCTGCTTGTCGCCGATCCGTCCGGTCAGACCCAGCCGCCAGGTTGCAAGGTCGACCTGTGGCGCCTTGTCGATATCGTAAAACGCATTGAAGCGCGGCGGCCGGGTGATGGCGGAGGCGGGGAATGTCGGAGCCAGCGTGTGCGGGTTGAACAGGGCGGCCTGCACCTCGTCGTTCCAGTGCGACATGGCGTTGAGCACACGATCCGCGACATCGGGGTGCGACGGATCATCGAAATCGCAGCCGGTCAGCGTCGTGGCGGCACCAAGCGCGAGGGCGCGGCCAAGCAGGTTGCGGCGGTTGAGGGTGAGGGCTGGCATTGGTCTACTCCGCGGCTTCCGATTCAGGGTTCGGCAGGTGTCCGCCGGTGATCATCGCGGGCAACACCCGCGGCACCAGGGCCACCAGCAGCAGATGAACGACCAGGAACAGGACGATCCCCGCCATGGCGATGAAGTGGATGACCCGCGAGACGAAAAATCCGCCGAACAGATCGGACAGCGGCCAGAGTTGCACCGGTTTCCACACCGCGAGGCCGCTCAGCACCGCCAGCACGCCGAGCCCGATCACGCCGAGGTAGAGCAGCCGTTGCACCGCATTGTAAACGCCCGGCCGGTGCGGTAGATGAAATCGCGCCGCCGCAATCGTGTCGCGCAGCACCGCGCGCAGGCTCAGCGGCAGCAGCTTGCGCCGGAAGTGGCCGGTCACGAGCCCCCAGCCGAGATAGAGCGCCCCGTTCAGCATCAGCAGCCAGATCGCGGCCAGATGCCAGGCAATCGCACCGCCAAGCCATTGGCCGATCGTGGCCCATTGCGGAAAGGTAAAGGGCAGGAAGGGCGACGCGTCATAGATTTCCCAGCCACTGCCAATTAGAGTCACGATGGCGATGGCGTTGAGCCAGTGCATCACCCGCAAGGCGAGCGGGTGGATCGGTCTGCGATGCGCCATGGGTCGTTCTCCTGAAATCGTGGCGAGGTCTGCCTGCCCTTCATGCACGCGGGGCACCGCCCGCGTCGAGGTATCGAAACCATGCTCAATCGGCATTGGCCGTCAGCGCGTCGCCGCGGCACATCATCGAGGCGTCGGACGGCCCCAGCGGTCGCCGCCGCATCGGACCCGACCATCAACCGCACGGAGATTGCAATGAACCGAAATCTGATCGCTCGCGCACTGACGCTGGGCACACTGACCCTCGCCCTCGCCACCGGTGGCATCGCCCAGGCCCAGTCCGCCAGTAGCACGGCCAAGCCAGACGCGATGAGCCACAGCACGATGACGCACAACACCATGAAGCACAGCGCAATGAAGCATGACACCATGAAGCATGACACCATGAAGCACAGCACCATGAGCCACACACCCGCGCAATAGCCCTCTCCGCCCCGATCGGCCGGGGAGAATCCGGGCCGATCGGGGCACCATCCAACCCGGAGGCCGATCTATGGCAGAGTTTCGGAACGGCGTATGATCAGGACATGAGCCTACAGGACAAGCTCGATGCCGAACGCAACCTCCGTCTGGTCAATGAGACGGTGCGCGCCGCCTACGAGGAAACCGTCGCGACGCTGAGCCGCAACGGGTTGATGCCCGGCGTATTGGTCGAGGAAGCGCCGTTTCCCGACTTCATCTTGCCCAACACCGAGGGTAGACTCGTATCACTGTCTGCCCTGCTCGCGCGTGGTCCGGTAATTGTTCAGTTTTTTCGCGGCGAATGGTGCCCGTATTGCCGCCTGATGCTTGACGCGCTCGTTACTCTTCTACCGGAAATCGAGGCGCTTGGCGCATCGCTGGTCGCCCTAACACCCGATACCGGCCTACCGGCGCGGGACGCCAAGATCAATCATGGCGCCGCATTCGAGGTGCTGTCGGACATCGACTGCGGGGTGGGGCTCGCCGCCGGCGTCGTGTTCCGCCTGCCGCCACTCTATAAGGCCCGGCTGCAGACGGTCGGGCTCGATGTTCCTGGCCGACACGGCAACGACGCGTGGTTCCTGCCGATCCCTGCGACCTTCCTGCTCGATCGCGAAGGTCGGGTCGCCTGGCGGTTTGCCGATGTCGATTTCACGCGGCGTGCGGCGCCCGAACGCATCGTGGCGGCGTTGCGCCAATTGGCCGCACCGGATTAGCGCCGTGGAACTGACGCAGGTTCGTTATTTCGTTGCTCTCAGCCGCTCGCTGAATTTCACCCGCGCGGCCGAGGCCTGCAATGTCACCCAGCCGGCCCTCACCCGCGCGATCCAGCGGCTTGAAGACGAACTCGGCGGCCCCTTGCTGTTTCGTGAACGCAGCACGACCCAGTTGACCGAACTCGGCCGCACCATGCTGCCGCATCTGGATGCGATGCTGATGGCCGCAGACAGCGCGGCGGCCTTGGCCGATGCGCGCCGGCGCCAGCCGATTGCGAGTCTGAAAATCGGGCTCGCACCGGGCATCGGCTGCGGCGCGATCGCCTTCGCGGTGCGCGAAGTCGCCGCCATCCTGCCCGATTTAATGATCCGGCTCGACGAAGCAGCCGCCGCCATGTTGATCGAGTCGATGCTGACCGACATGCTAGATTGCGCCTTGCTGCCCGAGGATTGCGATCTGCCGGACCGGTTCAACCACTGGCCATTGTACGATGATCGCGCCGTGGCAGTCCTGCCGGTCTCGCACGCCCTGGCTGAGCGAACCTCGCTCACCGCTGGGGATCTGCACGGTGAAACCCTGCTGCACGGCGAACGTTGCGGCGGCTTCGCGGCCCTGTTCGACACCATGTGCCAGGGCCAGGCCCGGCTGCGGCGTTGTGACGGCGCGATCGGGCATCTACTCGACCTGGTCCATGCGGGTCTCGGCGTCGCCCTGCTCTCCGAACGCATCGTTCTGCCCGCAACACTGATCGGACTGCCGATCACCGAACCCGCACTGACCCGGCGAGTCCGGCTGGTCGCGATCGCGGGCCGCCCACAGGGTGCGGCGGTGTCCGGGTTCGTGAAACTATGCCGCGCCCGCTGTGGTGTGGACGGCCGCTAGCCCGCCGGCTGGTGGCTGACCTCAGACCAGAGGAGCATTGCCACCCGGCTAAGCCGCCTCACCCGCCGCCACGCTCGATTTCAACTGGCCGCAGGCGGCGAGAATATCGCGGCCGCGCGGCGTGCGCACGGGTGCCGCGTAGCCGGCGTTCATCACGATGTCGGCGAAGCGGTGGATCGCATTGCCGCTCGAGGTTTCATAGGTCGACCCCGGCCATGGATTGAACGGGATCAGGTTCACCTTGGCTGGAATCCCGGCAATCAACCGCACCAGTTCCCGCGCATCGGCCTCGCTGTCATTGATGCCTTTGAGCATGACGTATTCGAACGTGATGCGTCTGGCGTTCGAGGCGGCCGGATAGCGCCGGCAGGCGGCGATCAGTTCGGCGATATTGTATTTGCGGTTGAGCGGCACGATCACGTCGCGCACCTCATCGCGCACGGCGTGCAGCGAAACCGCAAGGTTAACGCCAAGTTCCTCACCGCACCGATCCATCATCGGCACCACACCGGAGGTCGAAAGCGTAATGCGCCGGCGCGACAGGCCGATGCCTTCGCCGTCCATGATGATCTTCACTGCCGCGGCGACGTTTTCGTAATTATACAGCGGCTCGCCCATCCCCATCAGCACGATGGTCGAGAGCAGGCGCGGCGTTTCGCCTTTCGGGCTCGGCCATTCGCCATAGGCGTCCCGCATCGCCATGAACTGTCCGACGATTTCGGCGGCCGACAAATTACGCGTCAGCCGCTGCGTGCCGGTATGGCAGAACCGGCACGACAGCGTGCAGCCCACCTGCGATGATATGCACACGGCACCCCGATCCTCGGTGACATCGGGGATATAGACGGTCTCGACCGCCTCGTTATCGCGAAACCGGAACAGCATTTTGCGCGTCTGATCGGCGCTGAGTTGATCCGCCGCGACCGCCGGCCGGCCGATCACGAAATGCGCGGCGAGTTTTTCACGCAGCGGCTTGGCGATATTCACCATTGCGGCGAAATCGGTCACGCCCTGGTGATAGATCCAGTGCCACAATTGCTTGGCGCGAAACGCCGCCTCGCCGATCGAGGCGACCGCCTCGCCAAGCTCTGCGCGTGACAGTCCAACCAGGTCACGCCGGCCATCCGCCAGCAAGGCCGGCGGCGGCGCGAACAAGGCGGCCTTGGCCAGAATGCGCGTGCGCTCGGCCTCGTCGAGATCGAGCGTGATCGACATGATCTAGCTCTTTTTCGGCGCGGCGCTCGCCGGGCAGGCCTTCTCGATCGCCTTATAGGCGTCGGAGAAGCCATCGAGCCCGAACGTATCGGTCACCGGCTTGCCCGCCGGTGCGGTCGCGGTTGCCACCACCGAGGAACCGCCGAGAAACGCCTGCGTGGTCGCGGCACCCTTCATGGCGTAGGCCATATTATCCTTGGTGAAGAACGCGAGCTTGTTGCTGCCGACCGCGAGCGTCACCTTGGCGTCCTTGGTGTAGGTAATGCCCTGGCTGAGCGAGATTTCGTCGCGAAACCCGGTACGCTCGGTCACCGTCAGCATCGCGGGCGTGGCCTTGCTGCCTTTCGGCAACTTGCTGGTCGTGAAGGCGTAACAGGCCCGATCCGCACCGCTGCCATAGGTTGCGGCGGTCCAGGATTTGAAGACACCGAGTGGTTTCGGCGCATTGGTGGCGGGAGCGGTCGTGGTCGCGGCGAGCGCGCAGCCGGGGGCGGCCAGAACCGTCAGGGCAAGAAAAAGGGCGGGGGCGTGTTTCATGACCGCTAAAATACGCGCACCGCCCCGCCCCGGCAAGCGGCGGCGGCCTATCGGCCGGCTTGAATGCCGAGATTGACCTGCCGGATCGCGCCGTCCACCGCATTCAGCGCCGCAATCCGGTGGCCGCCCTTGTTATGCAGCGCCACCAGAAGCTGTGACCTTGCGGTGTAAAGCGCACTGCGCGCCGCGAACATGTGGCTCTGATACGCCATCGCCACGCCACCCATCACACTCCCCGCCACCAGCGTCGCCCCGACAATCGCAGCCAAACGCGTCTTGCTCAAATTCATCGCCATTCTCCAGTCGTTGTTAGTGCAGTAAAACGTCTTTCGAGATCAATCATGGCGCTGATGAGGCGGTTTGGTAATAAATCGTAACAGATATGCCCCGGGCCATCCCTGCTGCCTTTATCGTAACGATTGCGCCGATGCCATCTGAAGTGTTACCGTTAGTCGCATGAAACCGCTCGCTTTTATTCTGGCGTTGTTTACGAGCTTGATCCTGTCCGGTTGCGCCGACAGCACCACCACCTACTACCATAAACATCCGCATCAACTGATGCGTGAGGTCGTCAATTGTGAGAACAATGGCGGCGCATTGGCCAACACACCCCGCTGCCGCAAGGCGTTGGCGATCAACGCCCAGCTATTTTGACCCGCTATTTCGGTGCACCCAATCGCGCGATCAGCGACGACGTATCCCACCGCCGCCCGCCCATCGCCTGCACATCAGCGTAGAACTGATCAACCAGCGCGGTGAGCGGCAGGCGCGCACCGGTCTCCTTCGCCTGTTCCAGGCAGATGGCCAGATCCTTGCGCATCCAGTCCACCGCAAAGCCGAAGTCGAATGTGCCGGAAACCATGGTTTTCCAGCGGTTTTCCATCTGCCAGCTTTGCGCCGCACCCTTCGAAATCGCGCCGATCACCGCCTCGGGATCGAGCCCCGCCGCCTGCGCGAAGGCGAGCCCTTCGGCCAGCCCCTGCACCGCGCCGGCGATGCAGATCTGATTGACCATTTTCGCCAACTGCCCGCCACCGGCCGCGCCGATATGGCTGATATTGGCGCCATAGCACCCGATCACCGGCTTCGCGCGCGCGAAATCATCAGCACCGCCGCCGATCATCACGGTCAGCCGGCCGTTCTCCGCCCCGGCTTGGCCGCCGGAAACCGGCGCATCCAGCACGCCGAATTTTCCGTCCGCCGCCGCCGCCAATTCCCGCGCCACGGTCGCCGAAGCGGTAGTGTGATCAACGAACAACGCCCCCGCCGCCATGCCCGCAAACGCGCCATCCGCCCCGATCGTGACGGAGCGCAGATCATCATCGTTGCCGACGCAGGCAAACACGAACTCCTGCCCCTCGGCCGCCGCACGCGGCGTCGCCGCCGCCCGCCCACCGTGTTTGGCCACCCACGCCTCGGCCTTCGCCGCCGAGCGATTATACACCGTCACGTCATGCCCACCGGCGGCCAGATGCCCCGCCATCGGAAATCCCATCACGCCGAGGCCGATGAACGCCACTTGAGCCATGTCTAAATCCTAGAAGTTAAAGTTTCATGAATATCCGCCGCATCCGCCCGCACAATGCACGGTTCGTGATGCACCGGAAGGTTGAGCGAGCGCGCGATGAAGCACATCGCATTGGCATCATGGTGCAATCGAAGTGCCGCCGCCGCATCCGATGTCGCAGCGATCGTCACGCGCGGCCGCAGCGTCACGGCAGTAAACTGCCCCGCGCCGGACGCCTCCTCGGTCAAGATCGCATCGGCATCGTCCTCATAATTCAGCACGACAACACCGGCCTCCGCGCACAGATGCAGATACCAGAGTTGATGACACGACGATATCGCCGCCAGCAGCAACAATTCCGGGTTCCACCGTGCCGGATCACCCCGAAATGCCGGGTCGGACGACAGCGCCAAATCAGGCCGCCCGGCAGCCCCCACCGCATGATCACGTCCGTAGGCGCGATAGGCGCTGGTGCCGGAACCGGCGTTACCAGTCCAGTGCAGGCGGGTGCGATACTGATGCACCCGGCTCATCGACGAACGCTCAGAAATCCGTGCACCGCCCGTTGCGTTCCCAATCGCCGTACCGCGTCGGCTCCGGGCCTTTCGGGCCACCGATCTCCTTGGGCATCGGCTTCGGTTCGGGTTTGGTCTCGGTCGGTTTCGTCGTTTCGGTCATGGTTTGGATGTGGCATCGCCCTGCGGCGCCGGCAAGGTTACCGCCGCCTCGCGCAGCCTCTGTTCGGCGAGCGAGCGCCACGGCGCATTCGCCGGCGCCTTGTCCAGCGCCTGATGAAACAGGTTCAGTGCCGTCGGCGTCACATGCCCCGCCGCCTCGGTCTCCGCCTCGGCGGTCTCCGCCGCCAGGGTCGCGTTGAACTTCAGCCCCAACGCGACGGTCCACGCCTTCGCCGCCGCCGCCAGTTTGTTCTGGCTCACCAGCGCCTGGCCCAGCAGCAGATACCCCTGCCGCGCCTGCTCGGAATGCGGGGGAATCTGCGATAATTTCTGCTCCAGCTTCGCAATCAGCGCATCATCCTGCGCCCGCGCCGCCGATTGCGCGTGCAGCACTGCCGAATGCGGCTCCGATGGTACGAACGGCAAGCCGCCCGGCACGAACAACGCCACAGCGGCGACCGGAATCGCCACCAGCGTCGCAATCAGCAGGCCGCGTGCCTGCCCATCCGCCGCCGGCTCGGGAATCGAGTCCGCCACCAGCAGCCGGCGCTGCACCTCAAGCTTCGCGCCCTGAAACTCGGCCTCGGGCAGCCGCCCATCCACCCGGTCGCGCTCGATCTCGTCGAGCTGGGACCGATGCAGCGCCACCGCCGTATCGCGCCGATACCGGATGGTGCCGCGCCGCAGCCATATAACCAACACCGGTGCCACCGCCACCAGCGACAGCACCGCCATCCATAGCCAGATCACGACAGCAATTCCTTCAGACGATCATGCTCGTCGGGCGAAAGCGGGGGTGGCCCCTGTTGTCTACGCCGGCGCGCCAACAGCAGCACCAGCAGGCCCAACGCCAGCGCGATCGCCGGCGAAAACCACAGCAGCCAGGTCAGCGGGATCAACGGCGGCTTCAGCAGTACGAAAATCCCATAGCGATGCACCATGAAATCGATGATCTGTTGGTTGGTCTCGCCCTTCACCACCCGCCGGCGAATGATGCCGCGGAACTGCTTGGCAAGCCCGGCCTGCGAATTCTCCACCGTCTCGTTCTGGCAGACCAGGCACCGCAGGCGATCGCCGATCACCTCGGCCCGCTTTTCCTGCGGAATCGTCAGCACCACCCCGTCGCGCCGGATCGTGGTGGGTGTGTCAGCCGCTGCAATCCCGAGCGCCAGACCCAGCCCGACGAGCGCCATGACCACCAGGCGTTTCATGTCAGCCGCTGCAGCGCCGGCTTGAGCTGATCCTCGATGATCTCCGGGAACAGCGGCCCGGCGGTATGCCAGCGCACCTCGCCGCCCGGCGCGATCAGGAAACTCTCCGGCACGCCGTACACCCCCCAGTTGATCGCAACCCGCCCCTCCGCATCGCTCGCCAGCCGTCGGTACGGATCGCCATTCTTCGCCAGATACAGATCGAGTGCGGCCGCCTTGTCCTGATAAGCGATGCCCCAGATATCCAGCCCGGATTTGGCGATCGCATCCAGATACGGCGCTTCCTCGACGCACGGCACACACCAGGAGGCGAAAAAATTCACTAGCAACGGCCGCTTCTGCGCCATGATCGCCGCCTGGTCGAACCCGGCGTGCCCGTCATGCCCCGGCAGCGAAAAATCAGGCACCTTGTGCCCGACCAGGGGATTGTTGAACGCCTGCGGATTATATGTCCCCCGCCCCATCCGCTCCAGCAGCGCATAGGATGCAACACCCCCCGCCGCCACCGCAACGAGCGGCAGGCCGAACATCAGCCGTCGGGTCAGCATCGTGGCCATGACGCCGCTAGACCGTGGCCGAACCGGCCGGCTTGCGTAACTTCGCCCGCGCCGGCGCGCCGATGCGGAACCGCCGGTCGCTCAACGAAATCGCTCCGCCCAGCGCCATGATGAACCCCCCCAGCCAGATCTCGGGGGCGAACGGGTGCACATTGAACCGGAACTCGCCACCGCCGGAATTATCCTCGCCGGCAAATGTCGCGAACATGTTGCGCACGCCATTGGTGCGGATCGCCGCCGCCACGGTCTTGACCTTCTGCGCCGTGAAATAGCGCCGCTCGGGCTTCAGCACCATCACCAGCTTGCCATGCCGCGTCACGGTAATCGTCGCCTTGCGGGCGGTATAATTCGGCCCGGTGGCCGGCACGATCGAATCGAGCTTCCAGTTGAACCCGCCCAGCGCAACCGACTGGCCAGGATGCAGGACCGTCACGTCATGCACCCGCAACGTCATCCCCGCGATGCCGAGCACCACCACCCCGAACCCGAAATGCCCGAGTGCCGCACCCACCGACGCCCGCGGGATCGTGCCCAGCCGCGCGAACGATTGCCCAAGCGGCACGCGGAACAGCCGCACCCGCTCCCCGATGTCGATCAACGCGCCGATCATCACCCACACCGCACCGGCCAGCCCGAGCGCGGCAATAAAATGGCGCTGGAACGCGTAATAGGCGAACACGATCAGCGCCGCGACGGCGGCGTACCACACCTTGACCAGCGCCGGCCCGATCGCGCCGCGCTTCCACGGCAGCATCGGTCCCACCGCCATCGCCAGGATCAGCGGTGCGACCATCGGCAACACCGCCTGGTCATAGAACGGCGCGCCCACCGAAATCTGCATCCCGAACGCCAGATCGACGAACGGCGGATACATCGTGCCGGTGAACACCACCGCCGCGATGATGCAGAGGAACACATTGTTCAAGATCAGCGCGCCCTCGCGCGACACCGGCGCGAATATCCCCGTGGCCGCCAGCACCGGCGCGCGGATTGCAAACAACAGCAGAGACCCGCCGATGGTCAGCGCCAGCAGTACCAGAATGAACAGGCCCTGGTTCGGCGAAGCCGCGAACGCATGCACGGAGTTCAACAATCCCGAGCGCACCAGGAAGGTGCCGCACAGGCTGAGCGAAAACGTCGCGATCGCCAGCAGCACGCTCCACGTTTTCAGTGCTTCCCGCTTCTCGACCACGATCGCGGAATGGAGTAACGCGGTGCCGGTCAGCCAAGGCAGCAACGCCACGTTCTCGACCGGGTCCCAGAACCAGAACCCGCCCCAGCCCAGCGTGTAATACGACCAGAGCGATCCGAAACAAATGCCGCAGGTCAGGAAGATCCAAGACACCAGCGTCCACGGCCGCACCCAGCGCCCCCAGGCGGCATCGACCCGCCCCTCGATCAACGCCGCCACCGCAAAGGCAAACGCGATCGAAAAGCCGACATAACCAGTGTAGAGAATAGGCGGATGCACCGCGAGCCCCGGGTCCTGCAAAATCGGGTTCACCCCCGCGCCATGCAGCGGTGGCGGCCAGATCCGGCGGAACGGGTCGGATACGGCGAGCGTGAACAGCAAAAACCCGCCCGAAACCAGCCCGAGCACGCCCAGCACGCGGGCGCGCAGGCTGGTCGGAATATTGTTGCCGAACACCCCCACCGTCGCGCCGCACAGCGACAATATCAGGCACCACAGCAGCATCGAGCCGTCATGATTGCCCCAGGTGCCGGTGATCCGGTAAAACAGCGGCGTCGTGCTCGATGAAAATTCGGCGACATTGCGCACCGTGAAATCCGACACCACGCCCGACCACACCAGCGCCGCAAACGCGAGACCCAGCATGATGAACTGGCTGATAGCCAGTGCTGGCGCCGCCCGCAGCACCATCCGGTCCCGCAGCATGGGCCCGAACAGCCCGATCACCGCCTGCGCCCCGGCAATCGCCAGCGCCAGCGCCAGCGCAAAATGACCCAGCGCGGGGATCACGGCGTCAACCCGCGGGTCGGTGCGATCGATCGATCATCCATTGTTATCAGCCTCGATGGTGCGCGGTGATTTGTCATCCCAGGTTGCCGCATTGGGTGCCGGCCCAAATTTCGGGTTCCACTTGCCCGCCTTGCGCAACGCCTGCTCGACCGGCGCCGGCATATAGCTCGCACCATGCTTCGCCAGCACGGTACTGGCCACGAATTCCCGATCGCCCTTGGCCATCGCCCCCACCGTCACCACCCCCTGCCCCTGGCGGAACAGCCCGGGCAGCACACCGGTAAACACCACCGGGATCGAGGCCTGGCCATCCGTGATCCGAAACGTCGTGTAGGGCCGGTTGTCACGCGTGCCCATCACGACGGTATTGGCCTGAACAACCCCGCCCAGGCGGAACACCATGCCCGGCGCGGGATGTTTCGCGACCACCTCCTGCGGCGAGAGAAAAAACGACAGGCTGGACCGAAACGCGACCAGCATCAGCGCCGTCGCGCACGAAACCCCCGCGCCGCACGCGATCACCAGCCACAACCGGCGCGTCTTGCGATTCATCATGATTGTTCATCCTGCATCGCATCCCGCCTCCGCCGCCCGCGGGGCTCCACCGCGGCCAGCCGCCGCCGCGCCGCGCGATAGCGCAGCAGTGAGGTCAGCGACAAACCCCCCAGAATCAGAATGGTGGCCCCATAACTGCCAGCTACATAGGGCATGACATGTTTAATCATGCATCACCCCGCTCGGCCTGCGCCAGCAGCAGCGCGCGCGCCCGGTTCTCCATGATCCCGCTCGAAATCCGCCCGAGACACATCGCCGCGAACGCCAGATAGAATCCGATCGTGCAGACGATCAGCGGGTACAGCATGGTCACGTAAATTTTCGACGGCCCGGTCACCGAAATCGAATTACCCTGATGCAGCGTGTTCCACCAGTAGACGCTGAACACGATGATCGGCAGATTGACCGCACCCACCAGCCCCAGAATCGCCGCTGCCCGATAGCCGTGTTGCGGATTATCGAACGCGCGGATCAGCGCCATATGCCCGAGATACAGAAACAACAGGATCAGCACCGAGGTCAGCCGCGCGTCCCAAACCCAGTATGTCCCCCATTCCGGCCGTCCCCACAGCGAGCCTGAAATCAGGCAGAGCGCGGTAAATCCTGCCCCCACCGGCCCGATTTCCTTGGCCGCGATATCCGCCAGCGGATGCCGCCACACGATCGACAGCAGCGAACAGATCGCCAGCGCCGCATACCCGTTCATCGCCACCCAGGCCGACGGGATATGCACATACATAATGCGTGACGCGATGCCCTGCTGCCAGTCCGCCGGCGCGTAGAAAAACCCCCACACCAAGCCGATAACCGTGGTCAGAAAGGCCACCACCGTCAACCATGGCAAAACCGGTTGCACCAGGCGCTGGAACCGTCCCGGATTTGCAAAGCGATGCAGCCAAGCCCCCGCCTTCGACTGCGGTGCGCCGATCGGTCTGGCCGCGATATCTCCGGTGTAATCCGGCATTCCTGTCCGTCCCATGCACAAGGTCTAATACGAAACCGACGCTTTGCCATCCCCTTTGCCGCGTTTGCGCCGGCCATGCCGATCACATCTTGGCGTTGTTATATATCATACAATCGTGGCAAACACGGCGTGACCGAAAATAAAAGGATATCGCCATGCAATTCATCCTGATCGCCCACGACCGCGCCGATGGTCTGCCCATCCGCAAACAGACCAGGCCGGACCACATCGCCTACCTCACCGAAATCGCCGGCAACATCGTCTTCGGCGGTCCTCTGCTCGATGACGACGGCAATCCCTGTGGCTCGACCATCATCTACGAAGTGCCCGATCGCGCGATGGCCGAAACCCTGGTCGCCAACGACCCCTATTCCCGCGCCCGCCTGTTCGATCGCGTCGAAATCCGCGCGTTCCGCACCGTCGTGCGCGACGGCGCCATCACACCCTGAGCCGCCCGATGCCCAACTACTGGCTGGTCAAATCAGAACCCGATGCGTTCTCGTGGGACCAGCAGGTCGCCAACCGCATCGAGCCCTGGACCGGCGTGCGAAACCACATGGCGAAAAACAACCTCAAAGCCATGCGGCTGGGCGATCTCGCCTTCTTCTACCACTCCAACATCGGCCGCGAGATCGTCGGCGTGGTCGAGATTGTGCGCGAAGCCTACCCCGACCCCAGCATGGAGCCCGGGCCCAAACCGCAGGACTGGGTCGCCGTCGATATGCAGGCCCGCGCCCCGCTGCCCCACCCGGTCACCCTGGCCACCATCAAATCCGACCCCGCCCTCGCCGGCATCGCCCTGATCCGCCTGTCCCGCCTGTCGGTCTGCCCGATCAGCCCCGAACACTGGGCGCATATCTGCACACTGGGCGGCTACCGCGCCTGACGCACCCACCCGGTGCGCGCGATATCATGGCTCGGCCGGAATCGCGCGCCCCGACCCCAAAAACCCTGCCAATGCCGCCACCACCGCCTGCGGCTTCTCCGCATGCAGCCAATGCCCGGTCCCCTCGATGGTCTCGATCATCGCGGCCGGAAAATATCGCCGAATCGCACCATATGCCGAGGCCGGCACATAAGACGACAGCGCCCCCCGCAAGAACAGCGCACCCCCCGGATACGATCCCGCCACCCCCTCCGGCCACGAAACCAGATCGCCCATGGCCCCGGCAATCTCATCCAGGCCCAACCGCCAGCGCGGCGCGGCACCCAGCACCAGATTATGCAGCAGAAACCCCCGCAACGCCGGATCAGGGATCGCCCCCGCCAACGCCGCATCGGCCTGCTGCCGGGTCAAATCCGGCGATAACGCCAAGCCCCGCATCGAAGCGACAAACAAATCATGCTCATGCCCATACGCGACCGGCGCAATATCCAGCACCGCCAGCCGCTCGACCAGCGCCGGATGCACCAAGGCCAGCATCATCGCGATCTTGCCGCCCATCGAATGCCCGACCACCCGCGCCCGCCCCACCCCCAGCGCCGCCATCGTCTCCGCCACATCCGCCGCCATCGTCGCATACCGCATGTCCGCGGCATGACCGCTCGCACCATGATTGCGCGCATCGAGCGCAATCACCCGGAACCGCCCCGCCAAACCGCGCGCGATCACGCCCAGATTGCGGCCCGAGCCGAACAGGCCGTGCAACAACACCACATCCGGCCCCGTGCCGGTGATGGTTGCCTGGAGGCGCATCAGCCGCGCGTCCAGCGGCAAGAAAGGCAAGCGAAAGACTTCTTTTTTGGAAAAAAGAAGCAAAAAACTTTTTGACTCGGGGGCATGGGCGGTTTCACCGGCATGGGCCCAGACAAATAAAGTTTTTTTGCTTCTTTTTTTTCAAAAAAAGAAGTCTACCCCGATCCTTCCTCATCCTTACCCTCGCCTTAAAGTTGAATTCGCTTGAAACTAATCCCCACCAAGCTAGAGTCACCTCATGAACCCCGCAATGCAAGCCGACGCCACCCGCCTCGCCCGCCTGATCACCCGCCAGGCGCAGAAGCGCCACCTCGCCGCCTGCTGGGCCGCAGCCGCCGGCATCGCCCCGGGCATGATCGTGCTCGACATCGGTGCCGGCTCGGGCGCGCTCTCGTTCGAATACGCTGCCCTGGTCGTCCCCGGCGGCCGGATCATCGCGATCGACCCCGATGCCGAATGTATCGCCCACATCAACGAACAAGCCACCAACCGCGCGCTGCCGTTGCACGCCATCACCGGCACCGCCGAAGCCCTGCCGCCCCTGCCAGCACCGCCCGATCGCGTCATGCTGACCGATGCGCTGCACCACATGAACGACCCGACCACCGCCCTGCGCCGCCTGCACGCGATCATGCCGCCCCACGCTATCCTGTTCATCGCGGAATACGACCCCGCCGGCGCCGGTGCCATGGGTGCGAAACTGAGTCGCCGCACCGCCCCCGCAACGGCCACCGCATTACTCGCCGCCGCCGGCTTCACCATCCAGGCTCAGACTGCGGCGCCCGACGAGCATTACACCATCACCGCTATCCCATGATCGCCCCGCCATGATCACAATTGCCCGGCGCGACCCGATCGCCACGGCTGCCATCACCGCCCTGCTCGGCGTCGGCGCCATCGTCTGGCTGATGCCGCCGCTGATCATCCCGCTCCTGGTCACCCTTGCCCTCGCCGTTGCCGCCACCATCGCCTACGCCCGCCCGGTCGCCGCCATGGCGCTCTGGCTGATCCTGGTCGAAACCACCCCGGAGATGTGGCTGTCCGACCTGATCGGCGCACACGAGCTCATCATCGCCCTCCTCAAATCCGCCGGCCTGCTGATCATCGCCCTCGCCGCCCTGCGCACCGGCCCGCGCGCCGACCGTTTCAACCCCTCCTATGCCTTCATCGTCATGTTCATCGATGGCGCGATCCACGGCCTCTGGCCCGGCCTGACCCCGATGGCCTCGCTCCGCTCGCTGATTGGCTCGGCTGCCCCCTTCGCTGCCGGCTACCTCCGCCTCAGCGCGGCGATGCGTACCACCATCATCCGCTGCACCATCATCGGTCCCTCCGTCACGGTCGGCTTCGGCATCGCCCTCGCCGCCCCCGGCATCCGCCCGCTTTACAGCACCCAACTCGGCGCCATCCGCCTCGCCGCCTCCAGCGCCCCCGCCTTTCTGGGCGGTTTCGCGATGATCGCCATCTTCGCCGGCCTGATCGAATATCTGCGCAACGGCAATTCCCGCCACATGCTCTGGATCGCCGTAAACTACCTCATCCTGATCGCCACCGGCGCCCGCTCACCGCTCGCCATGGCCGGATTCATCACCCTCGCTACACTGCTGATCACACCTTCGCCCTTCCTCACCCCGGCCCGCCGCTTCGCAATCCTCGCCTTCGGCAGCGCCAGCCTCGGAATCGTGCTGATGGCCGCCTCCGCCCTGCGGATCATCCGCATTGTCGATCTGATCAACCTCGGCGATGCCGCCAGCCTGTCCAACCGCCAGCTGATCTGGCCCTTCTTTGAAGCCGCCGCCCGCCATTCCCCCTGGATCGGCTGGGGCGTCGGCGCCGGCAAAGTCGTCGTCTCGATGAAATCGCACATCGGCCGCCTGCTCGGCACCAACGCGGCCCACAACGAATATCTGCGCATCACGGTGGAAGGCGGCGTGCTTGGCGCGCTCCTGCTGTTCGCCATGCTCACCCTCTGGCTATGGCGGGGCAGCGCTGCTCTGCCGACAGCCCAGCGCCGCATCATCCGGCTTGTCTTTCTCGCCTTCGCCGTGCAATCCTTCACTGACAATACTTTGATCGCAACGACTAGCCTCGTGTTCTTCACCTGGGCGCGCGCGGTCTTCGTGAACCCCGATGAAAGCCCGCCGCCCACATGACCGGTCCAGCCTCGCTCCCCCGCCGCACACTGTTCGCCGCACCGGCCCTGCTGGCCCTGCCTACGCGCGCGCGCGCCGCATCGGCGGCGCAGCCGCCCATTGCCATCGTCCTGAATTCCGGCGGCGCGACCGTCTCGGTCATCGACATGACCACCCGCAAAATCCTGCGCGACGAGCCCACCTTCCGCGAACCGAGCCACTGGGCCCTCACGCCCGATCACAAAAAGCTGCTGATCGCCGATTCCTCCGGCAACGCCCTCTTCTTTCTCGACCCCGCGACCGGCACGGAACTCGGCCATAAACTCATCCCCGACCCTTACCAGCTCTGGTTCAGCCCGGATGGCACGTACCTCACCATCACCTGCCTCCGCCTCAACCACGTCGATGTCTACCACGCCGCCAGCCTCACCCTGGCGCACCGCTTCAAACTCGGATCGATGCCCTCGCACCTCAGCTACACGCCCGATTCCAGGACCGTCTTCGTCTCGATGCAGGACAGCGGCACCCTGGTCGCGATCGATCTTGCGAATATGACCCCGCGCTGGACCACCAAAGTCGGCAAAACCCCCGCCGGCGTCATGTGGCACGACGGCGTCGTCCTCACCGCCATCATGGGCAGCGATCATGTCGCCGTGCTCGACCCCGCAACCGGCCGCATCACCCGCACCATCCTGACCGACAAGGGTGCCCACAACATCTTCCTCACGCCCGATCGTACCCAGCTCTACGTCACCAACCGCGTCGCCGGCTCCCTCACGGTGCTCGATGCCAGGACCCTCGGCTTCGTCAAGCGTATCGCCATGCCCGGCGGCCCGGACGATCTGTGCTTCGCGCCCGACGGCAAACTCTGGATCGCGCTGCGCTTCGCGTCGCGTGTCGCCGTCCACGACCCCGTCACCGGCGCCACCGACCACATCAGCGTCGGCCGCTCGCCCCACGGCATTTTCATCTCCACCCTGTTGACCGACCGGCCGGCCCTCGCCGCAATGCGCCTCGCCTGATGCAAATGATGGCACAGGTTCTCTCGCACGTACCCGCCCACCCGTTCAACGACGTCGCGGGCTGGATCGAGCAAACCGCCGTCCTGCCCCTCCTCTACCGCGCCGGTCTCATGCAATGGAGCGAGTTGTCCTTCGGCTGGACCCTCGTTGCGGTCTACGGCATCACGCAGATGATCCTCGCCTACGCCGTCTGCGTCCCGCTCGAACGCTTCCACCCGCTGGAACGCTGGACCACGAGCAAACCCGTCCTGGTCGACGTGTTCTATACCTTCCTCGCGCGTGTCGGCGTCCTTCCCATCATGACCTTCGTGCTGTTCTACGCCGCCCAGGTTCAACTCGATGGCTTCCTCGCGGACCGCGGCTATGTGCCGCCGATGCTCGAAACCATCATCCCGGCCTTGTTCGGCCACCCCGTCGTCACCTTCGCGCTCTACGCCCTCATCCTCGATTTCACCGATTACTGGCGCCACCGTCTCTCGCACCGGTTCTCGATCTGGTACGCGCTCCACGCGGTCCATCACGCCCAGCGCCAGATGACCTTCTGGTCCGACGACCGGAACCACGTCATCGATGAAGTCCTGAGCTTCCTCTGGTTCATGCTCATCGGCCTGTTGATCGGCATCCCACCCCTGCAGTTCCCGCTGCTGATCCTGATGCTGCGCTTCGTCGAAAGCCTCAGCCACGCCAACACGACATTGTCTTTCGGTAAAATCGGCGATCGCCTGCTCGTCTCGCCACGCTTTCACCGCACCCACCACGGCATCCTCGCCGCCGGCCAGAAATCCTGCAACTACGGCGCCGTCTTCCCGCTCTGGGATATCATCTTCAAAACCGCCGACTTCGCCCGGCCTCCAACGCCCACCGGCGATCCGACCGCCCCCGAAGCCATGGCCACTGGGACTTATCTGGCCCAGCAATGGTCGGGCATCGCCCACACCGTTCGGGCATTGCGCGGATAAGCCAGCAGCGCTTCGCCTCAAAGCCGCGCCGCAGACCTCAGCCCAGGGCCACGATCGCTGACACCAGCACGATCGCCGTGATCGCCACGCTCGCATGTGCGCCAATCACCACGCCCGACAAACGCTTGCCCCGCCACGCCGCCATGATCACCAGCAGCCCCAGCAAAATCGCAAGCCCGAGCAACGCTTCCGCGCCGACGCCAAACCCCGCCACCCCATCCGCCGCCGGTGGCGGATGCCGATCGAGCCCGATCACCAGCTCCAACAGCCCGGCGGCACCTACCACGCCATGCACCAGGCCCAACATCCACCCCGCGGCCGGCGGCGGTGTGCCGCGCAGATAGCCAATCGACAAATACCCGCCCAGTGCGGCGGCCAGGAGCAGGAAAACCAGGGCAATCGTCATGCGCTAGCTCGTATCATTGTCCGTACCGTCTGATAAAGACTCGGAAAAGTTTACAAAGACCGTCTTCTTTCAAAGTCGGGACGGAAAATTCCCCAGCGGTCAACGACCCGATGCGGATGATACGGCACGGTCGCAGTTTGCAACACTTCGCTACGCACCCGAGTGCTAGGCGTCTCCCATGGACAGCGACATCACCCACGCCATGATCCGCTTCGGCTTCGGTGCCGGCGGCACTGCGCCGGCCAGCACCAATCCGCGCGACTGGCTGCACGCCCAGCTCAAGGGGCCGGACCCGGCCCTCGCCGACCCTTCCTTCGCCAACCTGCCCAGCGGGGCGGATGCGCTGCAAGCCCGCCGCACGGACGCGGTGCAACGCAAGCGCATCCTCGCCGCCGGCAAACCCCTCAAGGGCAATTTCAAACCGCTAAGCCGCGCGATGTTCCTCGGCGATGCCAAGGCCCAGCTCGACTGGACGATCAACACATCCGCCCCGTTCCGCGAACGCCTGGTCTGGTTCTGGGCCAATCACTTCACCACCTCGATCCGCCAGGGCGGCGTCGAAGCCCTGGTCGGCCCGTTCATGCGTGAAGCGATCCGCCCGCACGTAACCGGCAACTTCACCGACATGGTGCTCGCCGCCGAACGCCATCCCGCCATGCTGCTCTACCTCGCCAACGCTTTCTCGGTCGGCCCGAACAGCCGCGCCGGCCTGCGCTTTCATCGGGGCCTGAACGAGAACCTCGGCCGCGAATGCATGGAACTCCACACCGTGAGCCTGCGCGCCCGTTACACCCAGACCGACGTGACCAACATGGCCAAGCTGCTCACCGGCTGGTCGGTCAACCCGCAAAACCAACCGACCGGGTTCATGTTCCGCCCCTTCGCGCACGAACCCGGCCCGCAAACCGTGCTCGGTCATCAATTCCCGCCCGGCGAGGCAGGCGGCATCGCGGCACTGCGCTTCCTGGCCACCCACCCCACCACCTACCAATCCCTCGCGACGAAACTCGCCTGGCATTTCTGCGGCGATCATCCGCCCCAGGCCACGGTCGACCACCTCGCCGCAGTCCTCACCGACACCAAAGGCGACCTCGGCGCCGCCTCCGCCGCTTTGATCGACCTGCCCGCCGCCTGGCAGCCGCTCACCAAAATCAAAACACCATTCGACTACACGATCTCGCTCGCCCGCGCCGCCCGCATCACCAACGCCCCGGTCGGCTTTTACCTCGGCACGCTCCGCAAACTCGGCCAACCGCTCTGGGCCGCCCCGCTGCCGAACGGCTGGTCCGATCACGGGGCCGACTGGACCGGGTCGGACGCGGTGCTCGCCCGGGTCGATTTCGGCTTCACCGCCGCCGCCCGCGCCAACAGCACGCCACCGATGGATATTGCCCGCTCAACGCTCGGCCCCCTGCTGCGCCCGGCCACCGAAACCGCCATCGCCACCGCCGGCTCGCCGCGCGAAGCCTTGGCCATGCTGTTCGCCGCCCCCGAATTCCAAAGGAGATAGGTTGCGATGAACATCGCCCTCACCCGCCGCGCCAGCCTGCTCGGCCTCGCCACGATCGCCGCCGCCGGCCGCGCCAAACTCGCCCTCGCCAGTGCCCCGACCGAGCAACGCCTCGTCGTCGTGCTGCTGCGCGGCGCGCTCGATGGCATGGCCGCCGTCGTGCCCTACGGCGATCCCAACCTGCAATCCCTGCGCGCCGCCCTGGTGCCGCCGCAATCCGCCCTGCTCGACCTCGGCGGTTTCTTCGCCTTCCACCCCGCGCTGAAAAACCTGCACGCGCTCTATCAGAAAAACGAAGTCCTGCCGGTCCACGCCATCGCCGGCCCCTACCGCACGCGCAGTCATTTCGAAGCCCAGGACTTCCTGCAGACCGGCATCGATCAGGTCGGCATCACCTCCGGCTGGCTCAACCGCCTGATCGCGGAACTTCCGTCTGGCGGCGTCACCGGCCAAGGCCTCGCGGTCGGTATGGGCATGCCCTTACTGTTGCGCGGCGCCACGCCTGTCGCCTCCTACGCCCCGGCCGGCTTCGCCAAACCCTCACCCGCGCTCTACGCCAATATCGCCGCCCTCAACCGGCCCGATCCGGCATTCGGCCCCGCCATCGCGGAAGGTCTGCGCGCCGCCCGCTTCGATCACGCCACCCTCGATGCTCCATCCATGGATGACGATACCGACCACACCATGGCGCCGCCTCCCCAGGCCCACGGCTTCCCCACCCTTGCGCGCGCCGCTGGCACCTTGCTCGCCGCCCCCGGCGGCCCGCGCATCGCCGCCTTCCAGCTCGAAGGCTGGGATACCCACGGCAACCAGATGAACCTGCTCCACGCCCCGCTCGCCGATCTCGATGCCGGTATCGCAACCCTGCGCACCGCCCTGGGCCCGGCCTGGGCCAGCACCACGATCCTGGTCATGACCGAGTTCGGCCGCACCGCCCGCATCAACGGCACCCACGGTACCGATCATGGTACCGCAACCGTCGCCTTCCTTGCCGGCGGCCGCGTCGCCGGCGGCAAAATCCGCACCACCTGGCCCGGCCTCAACCCCACCAAACTCTTCCAGAACCGCGACCTTGCCCCCACCGCCGACATCCGCAGCCTCGCCAAAGGCGTCATCCAGGCCCAGTTCCACCTCACGCCCGCCGCCCTCGCCCGCGTGTTTCCCAACAGCAGCGACGCGCCCCCCATGGGGGGGCTGTTGCGGGCTTGATGAGTTGAAAAGCAAGTGAGGCGAGGGGCTATCTCTACGGAGCCATTCCAGCGACGGAGGTGGTTTCCCGTGTCATGTGTCGGGCGTCCTATTTTCCCTCCGCTGGCTTTCCACCGGCTTCACCGTTAAAACCTTCGCCAGCTCCGCCCATTCCTCGTTTTGTTCGAGCAAAAGCGCTCCGATAAGCCTGACGACGGGGGCTGCGTTGGAGGCGATTCTAACGGCATCGGCGCGGGGTTTGATTTCGCCATTTAACCTGTACAACGCGTCGGCTGAATGGATTTTGGCCCGGTGCCGGGGGGGGGAGTCCATGTCGGCGCGCACATCGGCTTCGGCTTCATCGAATGGGCCGGCGAGTTTGGGCAGCCGCGAACGACTCTGGTCGACGACGTCGCGCCCGTGTTTGCGCGCGCTCGCGAGTGCGGGCGATTTTATCGCTGTTCCGAAGGGCGCACCCGCGTTGGCGAAAAAGACGACTGAGCTGCCCCGCGACAGATTGCGCGATGAAGCCCCCGCGTGGGTGGTGCGCTACGGTAAATATATCTCGGCGCGCTGGCCGGGCGATACGCACATTTTTGCGGCCATGTTCGATCGTGTGCTCGCCGAAGCAAAAAGCGCCAGGTCTGATCCGCAACCGCGCAGTTGATCAAAAGGTCTCTTGAAGGCTGCAAGTCTGTTGCTCAGCCTTGCGGGAGCCAGGGCGTGGCGTCATTCAGGGGATTCCCATGAAAGCGCTGGCGTGATTGCGGGCCGGTCAACCAATGCCCAGGTTGACCCGAGCGCCGCGACGCCCTGCGTGATGAGCAATGGGACCGCATTCGCGATCCGCTGCCGGGCCTGGAGGGCCATGTCGTGTCAGGGCGGCGGCTAATCGCCTGTTCGTGGAACGGCAGCGTTATCGAACTGCCGCACGCCGCCGGCAAAACGGCCCGAAACTTCCCCGCCGCCCTCTACTCGGCCTTTATAGCCATCTGCCTCAATTGACGACACGCCCCAGCGCATGGCGCCGGCATGAACCGATCGGGCAATGACTAATCCGCGTTGGTGAGATTGCTTGCATAGCGAAGCTCGACCCGGCAGTATCGCTTGCGAGCGGTTTTCATCGAGGCCATCGTGAATCCCTCCGTTGTTGAGACCGACTGAATGACAACACACTGAAATCGTTTAACTATCGTTTTCGTTCATGCTCTGACGGAACTTAAAGACTCCGCCTCTGGCGGGGTCAAGGGGCAGAGCCTCTGGTCTTCTTCATCACCCAACCGAGGACTTATCCATGCAAGCGTGTGACCTGACAGCGACCGAAGCGCGGCACCTGATCGGCGGGCGGCGGCTTTCGCCGGTTGAGCTTGTGGACAGTTGCATCGCGCGGATCGAGGCGGTTGATCACGCGGTGAACGCAATGGTCGCGCGCGATTTCGAGCGTGCCCGGTCGGCGGCGATCGCGGCCGCGGCAGCGGTCATGGCGGGCGGAGCGATCGGTCCGCTGCACGGCCTGCCGATCGGCGTAAAGGACCTCGAAGACACCGAAGGGTTGCGCACCACCTACGGCAGCGTAATGTTCCGCGATCATGTGCCGAAGGCGGATCAGCAACTGGTGGCAAATATCCGCCGGGCCGGCGGCATCGTGCTGGGCAAGACTAACACGCCGGAGTTCGGTGCCGGTGCCAATACGCGCAATGCCGTCTATGGCGCGACCGGGAACCCGTTCGATCCGATGAAATCGGCGGCCGGTTCATCCGGTGGATCGGCGGTGGCGCTGGCGACTGGAATGGTGCCGCTCGCGACCGGTTCGGACATGGGCGGCAGCTTGCGCAACCCGGCCTCGTTCTGCGGCATCGTCGGCATGCGGCCTTCGGCGGGGCTGGTGCCGTCCGAAAAACGGCTGCTCGGCTCATCCGCCCTGTCGGTCCTGGGGCCAATGGCGCGTAACGTGCCGGATCTGGCTTTGATGCTCGGCGCAATCACGCATTACGACACGCGTGACATGCTGGCGTTTCCCGACGCAGCGCTGCAACGGCAAGCGGTCGACCTCGGCACGCTGCGCGTTGCGTTCACGCCGGATTTCGGTTTCGCGCCGACTGCAAAGGCGGTCCGCGAGGCCTTCGCTGCCAAGACGGCCCTGCTGGCGCCGCTCTTCGGCGCAGCCGAGGCCGCAACACCCGATTGCGCCGGCGCGGATGAGGCCTTCGCCATTCTACGGGCTGTCAATTTCCTCGCCGGATTCGGTGCGACCTACCACACCAACCCGGATCGGCTGGGGCCGAACGTGCGCACCAATGTCGAGGAGGGCTTGCGCTACAGCGCGACCGATGTCGCGCGGGCAATGGTGATCCAGACCCGGATGTACCAGGCATGGCAACAGTTTTTCGGCCAATACGACGTGTTGATCGCACCCAGCGTAACCATCACGCCACGCCCCTGGAGCGAATTGTTCCCCGCCCAGATCGACGGCGTCGCAACCCAATCCTACTATCACTGGTTGGCCCTGGCCTACGCCGTAACACTGACCGGCCACCCCTCGCTGTCGCTGCCACTGGGGCGCGATGCCGATGGCATGCCGTTCGGCGTACAAATCATCACCGCCCGCCATACCGATGCCAGAACTCTTGCCGTGGCCAGCGCGATTGAAACCTTGTGCGCCGATAACCCAAACCTCGCCCGCCCCACCCCTGACATCGCCAAACTGACCACGGCGCCCGCACTCAGCACCTCCCCAGGCTTTCAAGACGTTGCATGACCCGCTGCGGGGACGAGCGGCTAAGTGCCGGGCGCGGCGGGCACTTCCGTGAGTGGAACCGGCGGCTCTGCTTTGGACCCACCAGAGCACGATGACCTCGATCTGGTTCGATTGGGGGGATTCGGGCGTGGTTTGAACGGTAATTCAAGCTCACTCCTGGATTTCGAAACCCGCACTGGGTGGCGAAGTCCTATTCGATGGACTTACGTGAACGCGTTTTTGGTGCGGCCACCAGCGCGAGATCGGCAGTGTTGCGCCCTCACAAATCGATGGCCGCAAGCCTCGTATATTAACCTGTACGGTGCGCGCCTGACTGATTGCCCAGGCCGCGCCTGACTGTACGCTTCGCGGGCTTGTCACAGAACTGTCCGCCAAATTTGGCGTGAACGTGGACTATGTTAGGCTCTGGCGCTTTGTTCACCAGGAATGGCTTCGCTTTATGCAAAGGTGTTCTGCCGGCGGAGCCGCGCCCTCCAGGGTCGCACGACATCGCGAGCGGTGGCAAAAATATCAAAAGCGGGTTGATCCGGCAGTTTTGATTTTTGTCGATGAGACCTGGGCAAAAACAATATGGCGCCCTCGCCCGGCTGGGTGTGGCCGGGCAGCGTCTGAATGCAAAGGTGCCTTATGGCCACTGTAACACGATGATTTTCAGCGCATCATCATGCTGCGATCGGGTCGATGCGCCGTTCGTTTTCGGACAGCCGATCAACCTTGCTAGTTGCACCATCTGGATCAAACGGCAGCTATGCCCAACGGTCAGGCCGGGCAACATCGTGGTGCAATACATCCAGCCACAAAAAACCCGCCATTAATGGCGTCACTCACGCCAAACGTACCACGCTGCCGGTATTGCCGCCCTATGGCCGCGAGCTCAATCCCATCGACCACGTCTTCGCCGAGCTCTGGCCGGAGACGGTTTATGCCAATAGGGACTTTCTCAACCTTTCCGCCCCTAAACTAAGGCCACTTCACCTCGGGTGGCATGCTCATGAGGATGGCTTCGGTGTTGCCGCCGGTTTTAAGGCCGAAGGTGGTGCCGCGATCGTAGAGGAGGTTGAATTCGACGTAGCGGCCGCGGCGGATGAGTTGGGCTTCGCGTTCTTCGGCGGTCCAGGCCTCGTTCATGCGGCGGCGGATGATGGTGGGGTAGGATTGCAGGAAGGCCAGGCCGACGTCACGCGTGAAGGCGAAATCGGCTTCGGGGTTGGATTCGAGATAGTCGTAGAAAATACCGCCGGCACCGCGGGTTTCGTTGCGGTGGGGAAGGAAGAAGTACTCGTCGCACCATTTTTTGAATTTTGGATAATATTCGGGGTTGTGGGCATCGCAAGCGTGCTGGAAAGCGGCGTGGAAGGTGGCGGCATCGGACCGGGCGGCTTCGGTGCCGGGCTGGAGGGGGGTAAGGTCGCCGCCGCCGCCGAACCAGCCTTTGGAGGTGACGATCATGCGGGTGTTCATGTGGGCGGCGGGCACGCGCGGGCTGTGCATGTGCGAAACCAGGCTGATACCGGCCGCCCAGAAGCGGGGGTCTTCCGCGGCGCCGGGGATGGATTTTGCGAATTCGGGGCTGAAGGTGCCGCCGACGATCGAGATGTTGACACCGACTTTTTCGAATACACGGCCGCGCATGACGCCCATTTCGCCGCCACCTTCGAGGTGGTTTCTGCCGTCGGGCTCGCGCGTCCAGGGCGTGATGGTGAAGCGGCCGGCGGGGCGGTCGGCCAAGGGGCCGGCATAGTCGGCTTCGATCGATTCGAAGGCGGCGCAGATGCGGTTGCGCAGTTCGGCGAACCAGGCCGCGGCGGCGGGTTTGAGGGATTCGTGGGGGATGGCGGGGCGTGCTGCGGTCATGCCTGCCGTTATAGCCGATTCGCGCGGTATTGAAATTTCGGCCGTTTGGGGTCATGCGAGGAGCTATCGCGGCGCAATACAATGGAATGAACGAGGGTATCGATGGCTGAAATCGGCGCGGGCGCGGGTGGGCCTGGACACGGAGCACATTTGGATGAGGAGCGGCGACCGTTTCTGCCGATCCTGTTCGGCGGGCTGGTGCTGGTGGGCGTGTTGGCGCTGGTTTGGGGATTCGCGGCGGCGCTGCGACCGCCGGCCGCAGCGATGAGCGCGGCACCGGTGGCCAAAGGGCCGGCCGCGATGCTGAAAGGGTTGCATTCATGAGTGATGCGCAATCAGGCCTGAGCGGTGCCGCACGGCCGTCGTCGGGATGGCTGGAGACACGATTGCCGGTCACAGCGTGGTATCGCACGCTGTGGCAGGAGCATCAGGTGCCCGACAATCTGCCGTTTGCGTGTTCATTCGGCGCGATGGTGGGCGTGGCGCTGGCGGTGCTGACGCTGAGCGGCATCTGGCTCGGTCTGGCCTATGTGCCGACGCCGGGGGGGGCGGCGTTGTCGATGGTCGAATACGCGCGCAATGTGCCGTTCGGGTGGTTGATGGTCGATCTGCACCGCGATGGCGCAACGATGCTGTTCATCGTCGTGTATTGGACGCTGTTTCACGGGATTTATCACGCGGCATATCGAAACCGCCGCGAACTGGCCTGGGTGATCGAGATCGTGCGCTTCGCCGCGTTCCTGGTGGTCGGGTTCTACGGATTTGCCATGACCGGCGGGCCGGATGCACAGGCGGCAATGCTGGCGATGGCGGCGCATGTCGCGGCTGTCCCGGTGATCGGGGCATCGGCGGCGCAAGATTTTCTGGGCGGCGATGGGCTGAGGGCAACCAGCATCGCGCATATGACAATGGCGCATGTCGCGATCGGGTTTTTGGTGCTGCTGATCGCAGCGCTGGGCTACACCGCCGTGCGGGTCGCACCGCCCCAACCGGGGCGACTGGTGCCGCGCGCTGCCTATGCACCGCAGTTGTTCGGCGCGTTTCTGCTGTTCGCGCTGATCTTCGCGTTGATCGTTACGGTCGATCCAGGTCTGGGTTATCCGGTAGGTCCGATCCTGCCGGACCCGCTGGCAGTGCCGTTGCAAGCCGTACCGCCATGGTATTTGCTGGTGTTTCATGGATTTGCGCGGGCCGGGGTGACGCCCGGTGGCGGCGCGTTTCTGACAATTCTGGCGTTGGTGCTGATGGGCGCCCTGCCCTGGCTCGATCGCGGTGCGGGCGCGGCCGGTGGCGCGCGACCGGTTTATGCCGCGTTCGTCGTGGCACTGGCGCTGGACGTGGCGGTGCTGGCGATCGCTGCGGCGGCGCCCGCGGGCGGCATATGGTCGGTGGTGGTGGATCTGACGACGATTTGGTTTTTCATCCATTTTCTGGTGGTGACGCCGTTGGTGACGATGTTCGAACGGCCGCGTGCGGTAACGACAATGGGGGTCGCGTGATGCGGGCGATCCTGTTGGCGTTGGCGGTGTTGCTGCCGGCGGTGGCGTTTGCGGGTGCGCCGCAGTTCGGCTTCCAGTCCTGGTTCGGCGGGTTCGACAAGGCCGAACTGCAAATCGGGTTTGCCACCTATCAGGCAAATTGCGCGCGTTGCCATAGTTTGAATCTGGTTTCGCCTAATGAATTACAGACGCTGGGACTGACGCCTGCGCAGGTGACCGCGCTTCTGGCCAAGGGCAAGCCGGTTACCAAGCCGGAAGCGGGCGGCGCGGTTGCCGGGGATCTGTCGCTGTACGAAGCCGGGCATCGGCATGGCGCATCGGCGGTGTTCGATTTGATGACCGGCTATCGAACCGCTTTGCCGAACATGACGATGCTGCCGGGACATTATTACAATATCGCCTATCCCGGCGGCCAGATTGCGATGGCACCGTCTTTAAAGCCGGGGTCCGTCATGCTGGCTGATGGCAAGGCGGCGAGCGTGCCGGTGATGGCGCATGACGTCGCGGCGTTTCTCGCCTGGACGGCGGACCCGACGCTCGATGAGCGCAAGGCAACCGGGCTGCGGGCAATTTTATTTCTACTGGTGCTCGGCGTGGTCGGGTTTCTGGTGATGGCGACGAGGATGACGCGATGAGCGATGACGTACGGGCGCCGGTGATCGGGATCATCGGCGGCTCAGGCCTGTATGACATCGAAGGGCTGGCGGATCAGCGCTGGCAGCGGGTTTCGAGCCCCTGGGGCGAGGCTTCGGACGAGCTGCTGTTCGGCACGCTGGAGGGCGTGTCCGTCGTGTTTCTGCCGCGCCATGGGCGGGGGCATAAACTGTCGCCGACCGATCTGAATTACCGCGCGAACATCGACGTGATGAAGCGGGCCGGCGTGACGGACATTCTGTCGCTCTCGGCAGTGGGGAGCCTGAAGGGCGAGTTGCCGCCTGGACATTTCGTGATCGTGGATCAATTTATCGACCGGACCTTCGCGCGGGCCAAGAGTTTTTTCGGCACCGGCTGTGTCGCGCATGTGTCGATGGCGGACCCGGTCTGCCGGCGGCTCGGCGATGCGCTGGAGCGTGCGGCGACTGATTTGGGCCTGCCGGTGACGCGCGGCGGGACCTATCTGGCGATGGAAGGACCGCAGTTTTCGACACGGGCCGAGAGCAATTTGTATCGCAGCTGGGGCTGTTCAGTGATCGGCATGACCAACATGCCGGAGGCGAAGCTCGCACGCGAGGCGGAGATTTGTTATGCGACCGTAGCAATGGTGACCGACTTCGACTGTTGGCACACCGAACACGAGGCGGTGACGGTGGAACAGGTCGTGAAGGTGCTGCTCGGCAATGCCGATAAAGCCCGAGGGTTGGTGCGCGCCGTAGTGCCGGGCCTGGGCGGTGAACGGCATGTGTGCGGGGCCGGATGCGATCACGCGCTCGATTATGCGATCATTACGCCGCCCGCCGCGCGCGATCCCGAGGTGGTTGCCCGATTGGACGCGATAGCCGGCCGGATGCTCGCTTGATTTCGAAACGGTCCTGATCCTGTTTTCCGGTCAAGAACGCTTTCTTGATCTTTATCTGCCCAAGTTTGAGGCAGAAATGGGAAGAACCGCACCCAAACCGGGGATCTGCACCGGCATAAATCTTGCTTTCCAGGGATAGGATCGTTCGAATGCAGGAGCGTCAAAATGGCTGAAGCGGCACCGCTGACAATCGAAAACAAAGGGATCATGCCGGTCACGCCGGCGGAAGCGCACGGGCGGCCCCGGGCATTGTTCGGGCTCTGGATGGCGGCAAACGTCGAATTCGCGACAATCACCACCGGCGCACTCGCAACCGGCGCGTTCGGGCTTTCCGCGACCGATGCGATCATCGCGATCGTGCTGGGCAATGTAATCGGTGCGGTCCTGCTGGCGTCATTTTCAACCCTTGGGGTCGAGTACGGACTGCCGCAGATGATCCAGGGCGCCGCCTGGTTCGGGCGCAAGGGCAATAAACTACCCTCGTTCCTGAATTTTTTTGGCGGTTTTTCATGGTTCGGGGTCAATACGATCATCGGCGGCTACGCGCTGCAATACATGCTCGGTACCGGGCTGATCCTGAACATCCTCGTGCTGTGCGCCGTGCAGGTGGCGATTGCCGCCGTCGGGCATGACCTGATCCATGCGGCAGAGAAATATTTTTTCTATTTGCTGGTCGCCATTTTCATCGTCCTGAGCGTGATCGCGGCGGCACATATTGGACATCTGCCCGCTGCGCAGCCGAAACTGCTCAAGAACGTCGGTGGCACCTCCGGTGCTTTCATCCTGACCACGTCGGTCGTCGCCGCTTATGTGATGGGGTGGATCCCCTACTCGTCGGACTACACCCGTTACCTCCGCCAGCATGGCGATAACGGCGCCACCAAACGTGCCGTGTTCATTAATACATTCTGGGGCACACTGATCTCGTGCATCTGGATGGAGGTGCTCGGCGCCATCATTGGCGCGACCGTCGCCCTTAGCAAGCCGTCCGATCTGTTCACCGCTTGGATGCCACACTGGTTTCATGCACCGCTCATTATCGCGATCGTGATTGGCACGATCAGCGCGAATATCCTGAACATTTACTCCGCCACACTCTCTTCGCTTGCGCTCGGCATCCGGCTGAGACAAAGCCAGGCTGCACTGATGTGCGGGGTCATCGGCACCATTATCTCCGTGCTCGCCGCGACCAATTTCATCAAGAATTACGAGGATTTCCTGTTCTTCCTCGGCTACTGGACTGCACCCTGGATCGTTGTCACGCTGCTCGGCCACTTCGGGCGGCGCCACTCACGGCTCGGCACCATCAGCGCCGGCTTCGTCGCCTGGATCGTCGGCTTCGCCGCGAGCGTGCCCTTCTTTAACCAGTACCCGCTGTTCGTGGGTGCGTTCGCCGCAGCCCACCCGGGTTTCGGCGATATCTCATTCCTGGTTTCGGCCCTGGTCGCAGGCATCGCATATCTGGCCCTGACCACCTCCAACCAAGGCGCGGCCAAATTCGAACACCCCCAGGAAATGATGCGAATTTAGCGCAAGCGGCCGGCATAGACCTCGCATATTGACCGGACGCTGCGCGACCGGGGTTAGAGGCAAAAGGCTCCGCGCACCGCCCAGGGTGCCGCCTGTTCCAATTGGGCTGCCAGACGCAATAAAGTCGCTTCGCCGCCGAACCGGGCAACGAACTGCACCCCCACCGGCAGCCCATCCGATCCTTGGTGCAACGGCATCGACATGGCTGGCACGAACGTCAGATTGGCAAGCTGGGTGAACGGGGTGCGTTCCAGATTTTTGAATGAAAGTTCATCGATAATACCAGATTTCAGCAGCAGACGGCCTGCCCCGAGCCGGTCGATCACGGCAGACAACAGCTGAAGGGGGCGTGGCGTATCGAGCGCACCGATGCGGGCAGGGCCAAGTGCCGTTGTGGGGGTCAGGAACAGATCGTAGGTGGCGTGGAACTCAGCCAGAGCGCGAGCAAATCCGTTCCAATGCGCCCGCAACTCGACGAAAGCACCGGCCGACATTGCCCGGCCGAGCGAAGCGAGCGCCCTGGTATCAGGGTGAAACGATGAGGCTGAACATGAAGTTTCGCGGCAAATCCGCGCGGTCATTGCAGCAACGTGGCCGAAATACAGCCCCATGTAGCAGCGCGCCAGCAAGCCCCCGTCTATCGACGGCTCGGCTTCCTCAACATGATGCCCGAGTGATTCCAGTAGAAGAGCGGTTTTGTGAACGCCCTCGATCATATCCGACTCGACGCGGCCACCCACCGGCGAACGCACGGAAAATCCGATACGCAGCCGGCCGGGATCATGGCCAAGTTCCGCTGCAAAGGGACGCGCCGGCGGGGTAATCACGAACGGATCGCCTGGCTCCGCACCGGCCAGCACATCGAGCATTGCTGCGGAATCGCGCACGGACCGGGTCAGCACATGGGTGCATACCGCGCCCTCCCACCCCTCACCCAGCGCCGGCCCTTCAGAAACCCGGCCGCGTGAAGGTTTGAGGCCGAACAGCCCGCAATAGGCCGCTGGAATCCGGATCGATCCACCACCGTCCGAAGCACCGGCCATCGGCACATAGCCGGCCGCAACCGCCGCGGCCGCCCCGCCGGAGGAACCACCCGGGGTACGATCGAGATCCCAAGGATTGCGCGTGGCCCCATGCAGCATGGTCTCGGTGGTGGCCTTCAGGCCCAATTCGGGCGTCGTGGTCGCGCCGATAATCACGAGGCCCGCGCGCCGACAACGCTCAACGTAAGCGGATGTCGTCTTGGCGACATGATTCTTAAGGGGCAGGGCCCCCATGGTCATGCGTGCGCCGGCGTATTCCTGAAAAATGTCCTTGAGCAGAAACGGCACGCCGGCAAACGGTCCAGCGATCGGCCCGGCAATCTGTTCGCGCCCACGCTCACGCAGATCAACCGCAATGGCGTTGAGGCGTGGTTCCGCCGCATCGATCCGCGCGAGAGTTGCGTCCAGCACTTCCGCCGCCGATAGGCTGCCATCGGCAATCAACGCCGCAAGGCCGGTGGCATCGTAATCCTGCAACGCGACGGCCATGTCGGCGCCTCCTACAGCGACAGTTTGAGCTTCGCCCCCAATTCGCCGATCACCCCACGGCGGAACATGAGCACGCAGGCGATGAAGATCACACCCTGGATCACAGTAACCCAATCGCTGAAGCCTGCCAGGTAATATTGCATCGCGATAATGATCGCAGCGCCGATCAAAGGGCCATAAACCGTGCCGATACCGCCGACCAGCACCATCAGCACCACAATGCCCGACGTCGAATTGCTGACGTCAGACAAGGTCGCGATCCCCATCACCAACGCCTTCATCGCGCCAGCAACCCCGGCCAGCACAGCGGCCAGGATGAAGATGATCCACTTATAGTGCTCGACCTTGTACCCCAGCGAGATCGCGCGATTCTCGTTCTCGCGGATTGCCTTGACCACCTGCCCGAACGGCGAATGGATCACCCGGTGTACGAAGATGAAGCCGATCATGAACACCGCCAACACCAGCCAGTACATCTGCAGGTCATGTCCAAGCGGCAACGCGCCGAACAACCGGCCCCGGTGAATGTTCTGAATGCCGTTTTCCCCCCCGGTAAAGGATGTATCCTGCACCGCGAAAAACTCCACCAACTGCGCGAGCGCAAGGGTCACCATCGCGAAATAGATGGTCTGCCGCCGGATCGATAACCAACCGAACACCACGCCAATCGCGCCACCCACCAAGCCGCCGAGCAGAATTCCCACTTCTGGAGTCAGATGCAGCGTCTGCACACTATAGCCAGCAATATATCCACCCATGCCGAAGTAAGCTGCCTGGCCAAGTGAGAGCAGCCCCGTATAACCCATCAACAAATTGGCACCCATCGCGAATAATGCGAAGCACATTACCTGCATCACGAAAATGGGATAAGCAACGAACGGAGCCACGATCAGGAGCCCCAGCATCACGAAAAACCCGACCGCCTGCGCGCGCGTGAACCCGAACATCATGCCACCCGGCCGAACAGGCCGGCCGGCCTGGCCAGCAGCACGACCGCCATCACCGCAAACACCACGACTGACGATGCCGCCGGATAGAACACTTCGGTGAAGCCTTGGATAATGCCAAGTCCGAACCCGGTCAGGATCGCCCCGCCGATCGAACCCATGCCGCCGATCACCACCACCGCGAACACGGTGTTGATCAGGCTGGTGCCCATGCCCGGATTGACGGAATACAACGGCGCCGCCAGCACCCCCGCCAAACCCGCAAGCGCCACCCCGCCTGCGAAGGTCAATGAGATCAACCGCGGCACATTCACGCCGAACGATTGCACCAAGGCCGGATTTTCAGTTGCGGCGCGCAGCAATGCCCCGAGCGAGGTTTTTTCGATCGTGAACCATACGCCAAAACAAATCACGATCGCCGCGAACACCACGAACGCCCGATAGACCGGCAAATACATGAAGCCCAGATTCAACGTTCCCGACAAGATGTTCGGCCCGCCATATGATACGCCCGAGCTGCCGAAACCATTGGTGAAAATTCCCTCCAACACCAGCGCCAGCCCGAACGTTAACAGCAACCCGTACAGGATATCGAGCTTATAGGTGAAACGGATCAGCGTCCGCTCGATCAGCAACCCGAATGCACCCACCATCAGCGGTGCAATAATCAGGGCAGGCCAAAAACCGATTCCCAAATAATGGAGTAAGCCCCAAGTGACGAACGCGCCGACCATGAACAAGGCGCCATGGGCAAAATTGATCACGTTCAGTAATCCGAAAATGATCGCAAGACCGAGTGACAGCATCGCATAGAACGACCCGTTGATGATCCCCAGTAACAATTGCCCGAACAACAACGGCGCTGGCTTTCCGAGAATCATCATCATGGCACGGGTAACATCCTGTCTGGTAGAGCGAGGGTTGCGCACCTCGTCAGAGAATAAGGCAAAAACTTTCTGCTCGTTCGGTGCAAAATTCGATCTGTCGGATCGACGAAGGATCGCCAATATAAGTTACGATACAATAACGACCCTCCGCCCTCGTCACCTCACGTCTTGATCAACGGGCACCCTTCTGCCGCCATAGGCATGAATGCCTGATCGGCCGGGGTCGTCGCGAGCAAATCATAATAATCCCAAGGCCCCTTGCTTTCGGCCGGTGTTTTCACGCGGAATAGATACGCGTTGCACATGAACCGCCCATCCTCGCGGATCGACGCCTTGCCATAGGCGTCATCATCCGTCGGCATCTTCTTCATCTGTGCCACCACGGCGGCGCCGTTCTTCACGTCGGCCATATTGTTCATCGCCTCGACCGCCTTCATGAAATGCAGCACGCCGGAATAGCAACCGGCCTGACCCATCGAAGGATAGTTATTCGGCGTACGCGGCTTGACCCGTGCCATGAATGCGCGCGTGCGATCGTTCATATCCCAGTAGAAACTTTCAGTCAGCGTCAAGCCCTGCGCGATGTCAAGTCCCATGCCATGCACATCATTGATGAACACCAGCAGACCGGCAATTTTCATTGTCTTGTTGATGCCAAACTGATGCGCCTGCTTCACCAGGTTAACGGTATCCTTGCCTGCACTGGCCAGCCCGAGCACGTCCGCACCCGATGATTGCGCCTGGATCAGGAACGAGGAGAAATCGGTTGTCTGTGGAAACGGAAAATTGACGTTGCCCATCTCCTGGCCGCCCATCTGCTTGACGACCGCCGCCGTCTGGTCGTGCAGCAGATGGCCGAACGCGTAATCGGCCGTGATGAAAAACCACTTCTTGCCACCGCCCTTCACCATTGCGCCACCGGTGGAGTGCGAGAGCATATAGGTATCATACGTCCAGTGCACGGTCTGCGCATTGCAGAATTTACCGGTAATTTCCGAAGACGCCGAATTGGTGTTGATATAAGCCCGGTTTTTGTCATGGGCGACGCCTTCAATCGCGATCCCGATCGCCGAATTCGGCACGTCGATCACCAGATCGACACCTTGATCATAAAACCGCTGGGCCAGCGCCGTGCCAACCGCTGGGCTCTCCTGATGATCTCCTTGCAGTACCGTAACATCGTAGCCTTTGTCCTTGGCGCCGAAATCGGCCAGTGCCTGATGAACGCAAGCAACCGAGGTCGGCCCGCCGATATCACGATAGGGCCCGGAAAAATCACTGATCACTGCAATCTTGAGTGATTTGCTGGCCGCGCGGGCGCGGCCAAACGGCAGAGCGGCGGCCGCAACGCCGGTTGCGGCAGTGCCGAGCAGGGTACGTCTGGAAATCGTCATGAAAGTTCCTCCGGTTATGGTCAGATGCCGAGGCGGCGATGCAGCCCCTCCGCGCGCGCAGCGAGTTCGTGATTGGGGATCATATCCACCACCTGCCCGTGCTCGACCAGGTAGTGGCGATCCGCCAGTTTGGATGCGAAACGAAAATTCTGTTCGACCAGCAACACAGTAAACCCGCGCCGCTTTATTTCGAGGATCATCTCGCCGATCTGTTGCACGATTACCGGGGCCAGCCCCTCGGTCGGTTCATCGAGCAGCAGCAGCTTTGCTCCCGTCCGCAGAATGCGTGCTATCGCGAGCATCTGCTGCTCCCCACCCGATAATTTTGTACCAGGACTTTTGGCCCGTTCGGCAAGATTGGGAAACAGCGCGTGAATATCAGCGACACTCATGCCACCAGGCGCAACTACCGGTGGCAGCATCAAATTCTCCGACACACTCAATCCGGCGAAAATCCCGCGATCTTCAGGGCAAAACCCTATGCCCGCCCGACCGACGATATCGGGTCGCGCAGCGATCAGCTCGGCGCCCCGAAACCGGACGCTGCCGGTTCGTTTTTGAATCAGCCCCATGATCGATTTAAGCGTGGTCGATTTACCGGCACCGTTACGGCCCAACAAGGTTACGCATTCACCCTCGCGCACCTCGAAATCCATGCCATGGAGCACATGGCTCTCATCGTACCAGGCGTTCAGCCCGCGGACCTCAAGCATCGGCGTGATCCGACCCCAGATATGCGGTCACCACCGCCTCGTTGGCCGACACGCTTGCGTAGTCGCCCTCCGCCAGAACACGTCCACGGGCCAGTACCGTAATCCGGTCCGACAATCCGGACACGACGGATAAATTATGTTCCACCATCAAAATCGTTCGTCCGCCGCGAATTTGCCGGATCAGCTCAACAATCCGCGCAACATCCGATTCGGTCATGCCCGCAGTCGGTTCATCGAGCAGCATCAGCCGCGGGTCCAATGCCAGAGTCGTTGCAATTTCCAGTGCACGCTTTCGGCCATATGAAAGCTCCGCTGCCGGAACATCGACACTGTCCGATAGACCGACATCGTGAAGCAACGCATGGGCCCGGTCGTTATATCGCGTCAGGACGCGCTCACCACGCCAGAAATCAAAATTGCCGCCGCGCGCCCGGGCCAACGCGATCCGGACATTTTCAAGTGCCGTCATATGACCGAACACCGCGGATATCTGAAAGCTCCGCACCATACCCCGCCGCGCCACCGCCGCAGGCGAAAGCGAGGTGATATCCTCACCTTCAAAACTGATGCTCCCGGAGCTCGGCGCCAGAAATTTCGACAAGAGATTGAAGCACGTCGTCTTGCCGGCCCCGTTTGGACCAATCAGGGCATGAATACTGTCTTTTTCGATGGAAAGATCGACATCCTGGACGGCCATGAAGCCGCGAAAACCTTTGGATAAACCACGCGCCTGCAGGATGTACTCGCTCATTTCCCCAATCCGGCGCAACACATGACAGCGCCATAATTTATTGTTCATGAATGTGACATACCGAGAGATGTGGCGCAATCCCTGGACCCCACCTTTCAAAGGATCACGCCAGTATCCGATACCAGTTTGACCGAATATGGCGCACCTGCGCTGTCCAGGGACGGACCGCATACGGCAAACTCATATAAGTACGGCAACGATACAATTCATCTCTGAGGCAAACCTTTGCCGAAGCCTGCCTCAGGTGCGCCCCGTCAAACCTTGAGGATCAGCTTGCCAAAATTCCCGCCGGTGAAAAGCTTCTGCAAGGTTTCCGGGAAGGTCTCAATCCCGTCGACGATATCCTCGCGGCTTTTCAGCCGGCCTTCCTTCATCCACCCCGCCATCGCGCGCACACCTTCCGGGTACCGGTCGGCATAGTCAAATACAATCATACCTTGCATCCGGGCCCGATTGACCAACAACGCCAAGTAGTTCGATGGCCCTTTCACCGGTGTCGTATTGTTATATTGCGAAATCGCGCCGCAGATCACGATCCGCGCGCGCAGATTGATCTGCGCCAGGCAGTCGTCAAGAATCTGGCCACCGACATTGTCGAAATACACATCGATGCCCTTGGGACAAAACTCTCTCAGCTTGGCGGCCACGCTATCCAATTTGTAATCGATCGCAGCATCAAATCCCAGATCATCGACAATATACCGGCATTTCTCCGCGCCACCGGCAATCCCGACCACCCGGCACCCGTGAATTTTCGCGATCTGCCCCACCAGCGCACCAACCGCGCCAGCCGCACCTGACACCACAACCGTCTCGCCGGATTTAGGCTCCCCGACCACCAGCAGTCCGAAATACGCGGTCATGCCCGGCATGCCCAGTGCGGAGATGAACAAAGGCTTGGGCGCAAGACTTGGATCGACCTTGACGCAGTCCTTGGCCGCCAGCGTCGCAACCGTCTGTATACCCAGCGCTCCGGTCACCACATCACCGGGCATGAAGCCATCAGCCTTGCTCTCGATGATGGTGCCAACACCACCGGCTCGCATCACGTCGCCCAACTTGACTGGCGCAATGTAGGATTTGCCTTCGTTCATCCATCCGCGCATCGCCGGATCGAGCGACAGATATTCGACCCCGACCATGATTTCGCCAGCCTCGGGTGCGCGCGCAGGCTCGGTGCGGAACTCGAAATCCTCGCGCTTGACGTGCCCGACCGGACGACGGATCAGGCGAAACTGTCGGTTTTCTGGTTGGCTCATGGCATTGCTCCTCGTTTGACCGACACGGTAGGGGTTGCAGCCGCAAGGAGCAAGCCGCCGCTGTCGCCGATCAGATTTCGTTGCAGCACCCGCGCCATAGGTCTTGAACTCAATCATGAATTCGCAGATTGAAGGTCTGTCGATCTCAGGGGAACTTAGCCATGCCTGCCAACGCCAAAATTCTTATCGAATCATACTATGCTGCGTTCAATGCGGGCCAGCCCCAGGCGATGCTCGATTTGCTCAGCAGGGACGTCGTCCACGACATCAATCAGGGCAAGCGCGAAATCGGCAAGGACGCCTTCGCGGCCTTTCTCGATCACATGAATATTTCGTATCGGGAGCGGTTGACCGATATTGTGGTGATGACCGCCGCCGATGGGACGCGCGCCGCTGCCGAATTTATCGTGCATGGCGCATATCTGCGCACCGATCCTGGCCTGCCCGTAGCCCACGGCCAGAAATACGTGCTCCCCGCCGGCGCCTTTTTCGAAATCCGGGACGGGCTGATCACACGCGTGACCAACTATTACAATCTCGAGGACTGGCTCAATCAAGTCGGCGCCAAATGAACTCTCCGGTGTTGACCACAGCACGACTATGCTTGATACCCGTTACGCTTGACGACGCTGATTTCATTCAGTCCGAGTTTCCCCACTGGGACATCGTGAAATTCATGAATGCCCGCGTGCCCTGGCCCTACCCAGCTGACGGGGCACGGCTGTTTCTGCATGATCTTCTACTGCCGCAGATTGCCCGCGGCGAGGCCTATGCGTGGAGTATCCGGCTGCGCACCGCACCTGACAGCAGGGTCGGCTTGATCAACCTTCGGATCGGTTCGACCGAAAACCGCGGCTTCTGGATCGCGCGCGCCCATCAGGGCCAGGGGTTCGCGAGCGAAGCGGCACATGCCGTCACCGAATTTTATTTCAACACGCTCGATCAACCCGTTTTGCGCGTCTCCAAGGCGGTCGCTAACCTCGCGTCATCCCGTCTGTCGGCACGCCAGGGCATGCGCATGATCGGCAGGGGCGAGACGGATTACGTCTCCGGCCGCCACCCATCCGAAACCTGGGCGATCACGCGGGACGAGTGGCGCGCGCGAAACTCGTCATGAATTTGTAAATATCCAATCCTTGTCATCAGAGTTTCATTAGGTGAGACGCGGTCGGATCGCGTAACGAGCGCGCATGACAGCAGCAGCCGCGATCACACGCTATCGCAGCGTGTTCATCTCCGACACTCATCTCGGCACGCGGGGCTGCCGGGCTGATTTTCTGGCCGATTTTCTGCGGCGGAACACAGCCGATCACATTTACCTGGTCGGCGACATCATTGATGGCTGGCGCCTCAAGCGCGGCTGGTATTGGGACAGTCATCACGACGACGTCCTGACATCCATTCTCCGCCACGCCAGGAACGGATCGAAAATCATTTACGTGCCAGGCAATCACGACGAAGTGGTGCGCCGCTTCCTGCCGCTGGGGCTGGAAATGGCAGGCGTCACCTTCCAGGCCGAGGCCGAACATACCACCGCGGCCGGCCAGCGGCTTTTGATTACCCATGGCGACCAGTTCGACTCGGTCGTCTGCTACGCCAAAACCCTCGCGCTGCTCGGCGACTGGGCCTACACCGCCGCTCTGGTGCTGAACCGTTACTTCAACATGGCCCGATCCTACCTGGGCTACCCGTATTGGTCGCTGTCGGCCTATCTCAAGCGGCAGGTCAAGGAAGCCGTGAAGGCGATCGATCGGTTCGAGACCGCGCTCGCGGCCGATGCCCGGGGCCGTGGCTTCGATGGCGTGGTGTGCGGCCACATCCACCACCCTGAAATGCGCATGGTGGATGGCGTACTGTACATCAACGATGGCGATTGGGTGGAAAGCTGCACCGCTCTGGTCGAACATTGGGATGGGCGGCTGGAACTGCTCGACTGGGCAGTGTTGAACCGACTATCGTTCCTCGCTCCGCGCAAAGCCATGCCCGTGCAAGGCGCGTTGGATGCAGCGCCTGCCTGAGCCGTCCCGCATCCTGATCGTCACGGATGCATGGCACAGCCAGGTCAACGGCGTGGTGCGGACGTTGTCGATGCTGACGACGCAGCTTGAGCGCCTCGGCCAACGCGTGCTGGTGGTCGGGCCGGATCGCTTCCATACGCTGCCGTGTCCCAGCTACCCCGAAGTCCGATTGTCGCTATTTCCGCGCCGGCGCATGGCGCGCCTGTTCGATGAGTTCCAGCCCGATGCCCTGCATATCGCAACCGAAGGCCCGCTCGGCATCGCGGCGTCGCGCCTGGCCCGAAGGCTCGGTTGGCAATTCACCACGGCATATCATACGCGCTTCCCCGATTATCTGGCCGCCCGCACTGCATTGCCCCATCGCATTGCCTATGCCTGGCTGCGCCGCTTTCACGATCGTGGCTCGGGAACCATGGTCGCAACACGATCGCTGGCGGCGGAATTGCGCGGGCATGGGTTCGCCAACACCTTGTTATGGTCGCGCGGCGTCGATGCCGCCCTGTTCAACCCAGACCGCGCCACGGCCCTGCCATACCCCGGCCCGATCTTTCTATCGGTCGGACGTTTGGCGGTTGAAAAGAACCTGACGGCGTTTCTGGATCTCGATCTGCCGGGCACCAAACTGATCGTCGGCGATGGGCCGGAACGCAAACGGCTGGAACAGCGCTACGCCGGCGAACGCACGCTGTTTCTCGGCACCCGCCAGGGCCGCGAGCTTGCCACCCTGTTCGCGAGCGCGGATGTCTTCGTATTTCCCAGCCGTACCGACACATTCGGGCTGGTCGTGCTCGAATCGCTCGCCGCGGGTACGCCGGTGGCGGCCTTTCCGGTCTGCGGTCCAAGGGACATTTTTGGCGGCGCGTTCCCCCGCGTCGGCATACTCGACGATGATCTGCGCGCGGCCGCGATGGCCGCTCTGAAGATCGATCGGCAGGATTGCCGCCGGTTCGCCGAGCAATTCTCATGGGAGGCCTGCGCCACCCTATTTATAAAAAATCTGGTCCCGATCGGGCCGAACTGACGCCCCCGGGCGCCAAAGCTCCCGGGGAACACCAGGTATTCAACTCCGCAGTGTCGCTGTGACTGCGTTAGCCCATATTATGCTGCAACCGCCTTCGCGGCCTCGACCACCGCGGCAAACCCAGCCGGATCATCGAACGCCATTGCCGAAAGCACCTTGCGGTCCAGTTCGATATTCGCGGCTTTCAACGCCGCGATAAACTGGCTGTAGGTCATGCCGTGCTCGCGGACCGCGGCGTTGATCCGCTGAATCCACAGCGCGCGGAACTCACGCTTCTTAACCCGGCGATCGCGATATGCGTATTGAAGCGACTTTTCGAGCCGTTCGAGCGCAATCCGATAGCTGGTCGAAGAGCGGCCGACGAAGCCCTTCGACTGTTTGAGAACTTTTTTGTGCCGTGCGTGGGTGGTAACACCCCGTTTGACGCGTGCCATGATGCGTTTTCCTTAACCGAGACCGTAGGGAGCCCATTGCTTGACGGTTTTACCGTCCTGCTCAGGCAGCGCCATCGTGCCACGATTGGTGCGCTTCATTTTGGTGGAACGATTGATCAGGCCGTGGCGCTTATTACCATGGCCACACAGAACTTTGCCGGTCGCGGTAATCTTGAACCGCTTCTTGACCGACGACTTGGTCTTCATCTTCGGCATTTTCATCTCCTTCAAGTCCATGCCCACAGCCACGCGGCTCCGGGTGCGCGTTGTGCGGCCGGGCATGCCAAAACGCCCGGGCTCGCGACAGGATCGCGCTGGAGTGCGGCGTATAGGCACATTGCCGGGCAGATGCAACCGCTCGCCGGACAATGATGGCCACGCCCCCGCCTCATCGGCGCGCCCTGACAAAACTCATCGCCTCCAACAATTTTAAAATTTTTTGCAGTGCAAGACGAATCAACGTGAGGTAGTCTATTTTGGCAAAGCCGATGGCGAACGGTCGACCGGGGCAGATCAAAAAAGGACAGCAGAATGGTGTTACGGCCTGAGGCGGGCATGATTGGCGCAGATACGAAAAAGCGGATGATGCCCGCGCGACCCGGGCGCGTCATTCTCGGATTTCTCGACCGGATCGAAGATGCCGCATTGGCCGGCTGGGCGGTCGACCCGATGGCCGCCGACCAAGCCCTGACCATGCGCGTGCTGGTCGATGGCCAGATCGCCGACGTCATCAAATGCGACGTGAACCGCCCCGATACCGGGCCGCTCAACCTGCCATCGACGCGGGTCGGATTTGAATACGCCATCCCCTCCCGCTTTCAGGATGGTCTTCGCCACGTGCTGTCCTTCGCGACGCTGGATGGTGATCCAATCCATCTGCCCGGCCGCGGTGGCCTGATGCTGCCTGAACTGCACTTCTGCCTTACGCAGCGCACGCATATCGAAGGCGTGCTCGATGGGTTGATCGATGGCATGATCCAAGGCTGGGCATTGCGCGTCGATGAACGCACCAACGCCAAGACCGGCGGCATCCGGGTACTCATCTCCACCAAAGGCCAGCCCCTGGCCGAATTGCAGGCCAACGAATTCCGCGCCGATGTCGGGGAGGCGCTGGGGGCCGACCCAAGCTGCGGCTTTTCCTATGCATTGCCGCCGGAGCTCAGGAACGGCAAGACCATCGTGCTGGATTTCCACGCGATGCCGGACCGGATTCTGCTGCGTGGCAGCCCAATGGAAATTGCGATCCCGGCAGAGGCCGAGCGCACCCGCATCGCCAATCTGATCGACCGTGCGGATGAATTGTTCCGCTATGCGTACCATCTGCGGCGCGAACTCAAGGCGGCCATGCCGGCCGAACGGCTGTCGCTTGCGAGTTATGCGTCCTGGGCACGCCAAAACCAGCCGCTGATCACCCAGCGCGCGATCGCGCGATACGGTGCGATCACCGATGCCCCGCTGGTTTCGGTCCTCTGCCCGGTGTTCCGGCCCAACCAGGGCGAGTTCCTCGCCGCGATCGACTCGGTGCGCGCCCAGACCTATCAGAACTGGGAGTTGATCCTCGTCGATGATGCCAGCCGGGACGAAGCCCTGAGCGAAACGCTGGAGCGCCTCGGCCGCGTCGATCACCGGATAAAAGTGATCGTCCTGCCCAAAAACCTCGGCATCGCCGCCGCGACCAACCAGGCCCTCGCCGCCGCCCGCGGCGGGCTGGTCGCATTTTTCGACCACGACGATGTGCTGGAGCCGTGCGCGCTCGATGTCATGCTGCGGGCCCGATCCGCCACCGGTGCGCGCTTGCTGTATTCTGACGAGGACAAGATCGACCGTAACGGCCATCTCTCCGAACCTAATTTCAAGCCCGATTTCAATTACCGCTTCCTGCTCGACCTCAATTACATCTGCCACCTCGTCGTCGCCGAAACCGCGCTGGTGCGCGAACTCGGCGGTCTCGACCCGCGGTTCGATGGTGCACAGGACCACGATTTATTGCTTCGCATGAGCGAGCGCCTGCTGGCGCACGAGATCCATCACGTGGCAGAAATCCTCTACCACTGGCGCATTACGCCGGCTTCGACCGCCGGCGGTGCCGCTGCCAAGCCCCGCGCCGCGCTTGCAGGCGAAGTTGCGGTCGCCGAACACCTCAAGCGACGCAATCTGCCCGCGAAAACCGAGCGGCGCGGCGCGCTCACCTGCTACCGCACCAGCTTTGCACTCGATGGCGATCCGGGTATCTCGATCCTGATCCCATTCCGAAATCATATCGACCTGACCCGTCAATGCGTCGAAGCGATCCGCACCCACTCTGAAGGCCTGACGATCGAAATCATCCTGCTCGACAATTGGTCCCAAGGCAGCGAGGTCGAGGCGTTCTGCACCGAACAAGGCAACTATCCCGATACCAGGATCCTGCGCATCGCCGAGCCGTTCAATTACTCCCTGATCAACAATCGTGGCGTCGCCACCGCATCGCACCCGTTCCTTTTATTCATGAACAACGACGTCATCGTGAGCGATCCAGATTGGTTGCGCACCATGCTGAACGAAGCCCTGGCCGACCCGCAGGTCGGCGCGGTCGGCGCCAAGCTGCTATACCCGAACGGCACGATCCAGCATGCAGGCGTGGTCCTCGGCGTCGGTGGCGTCGCCGACCATGCATTTCGTGGCCTGTCCGGCACCGCTCCCGGTTATATTGCCCACGCCATCGCGGCACGCGAAGTCGCAGCCGTCACCGCCGCCTGCATGCTGGTCCGGCGCAGCGCATTCGAAGCCGCCGGCGGTTTCGATGCGACGGAGCTAGGCGTCGCATTCAACGATGTCGATCTTTGCATCAAAATCCGCGAGGCGGGCTACCGGATCATCTTCACGCCGGACGTCGTCTGCGAACATCGGGAAAGCATGAGCCGCGGCGATGACCTCGATGAAGACAAATTGTCGCGCTTCATGCGCGAGAACGAGGCGATGCGGCTACGCTGGGAGCACGTGCTGCCGAACGATCCGTTCTACAATCGCCATTTCGCGCGCGAAGGCGGCTTGTACCGCGATCTCCGCCGGCTCGACCCCGAGGACGAGCAGAAACTCGGCCGACCCGCCCCGCAAACCCACCCGATCGCGCCGGTCCATGCCACAAGGCCCGCACCGAAGGCGTCGGCCGGCAAGGCACTGAACGGAGCGGCGAAGCTCCCTGTCGCACGCGGCAAACCCGCCAAAGTCACCGCACCGGCAAAGTCAAAGCCACGGTCCCACACTGTAGTGGACTAGCGCTGCCACGATAACGACCGCTCCCGCGCGAAAGGTCTGAAATTGAATGGTGCGGGCGGTCGGAATCGAACCGACACTCCTCTCGGAACCGGATTTTGAGTCCGGCGCGTCTACCAGTTCCACCACGCCCGCAGCCAAGTCCGGCGCTTAGCACAACTCATCCCATCCCAAAAGAGGCCGAAAACAACCGGTGCGCCGCATACCGCCACCCCCCTGTTGCCAATCGCCGTCGGCTTGGCTAAGAGGCGCACCACGGTTCCCGGATAGCTCAGTTGGTAGAGCAAGCGGCTGTTAACCGCTTTGTCGCAGGTTCGAGTCCTGCTCCGGGAGCCAAGGTTTCCAAACAGCTTGCATCGCTTCCGACGTTGATTTCATGGCGTGCGGATCGCTACCGCGCCAACGAAAACAGTGCGCACGCGAACATCCAGCCCCACGTCGATCGCGACCGGCAGCGCATTGGCCAATCACCATCACTGCGTTACCACTCCTGGTCGCGACAACTCCATGCCAATTCACCGCTCCCGGCGCGTCCTGATCCATGCCCTGTGCGCGATATTAAGTTTTTCTAAATGCTTTAAAAATTTTTTTATCTTTACTGAGTTAATCCAACCCTGTCATCGTGCCGGGGCCGATGCCGCAGAGCATCGCAGGGAAAACCGCACGAGCCTTGAAGGTGGTGCTGTCACGAGAGGAAACGCGATGTTCGCCCACGCCGGACTCGAAATCCATCCAATCCGTGGCAACACGGCATGACGCCAGCGCTCCCCCAGTTCTTCGGGCTTGGGGTCTACATCATTGCCATCATCGCAATGACATGCGTCATGGTCGGCGGCTCTTATCTGCTCGGTCCCCGCAGACGCGGTCCGGCCGACCCAAACCCGTTCGAATCCGGCATCATGCCGATCCACGATGCGAAAATCAGGTTTCCCAGCCAGTTCTACTTGGTCGCCATGCTGTTCGTCGTTTTCGACCTTGAAACGGTCTTCGTTTTCGCCTGGGCAATCGCCGCCCGTCGTGCCGGCTGGCCGGCCTATGGCGGCATCATGTCATTCCTCACCTTGCTCTTGATTGCACTGGCCTATCTCTGGCGCTCCGGCGCGCTGGATTGGCGGCCACGGGCGCGGATGCCTTTGCCGGCCCGGAATCGGGCGCTGTGAACCACCCAGCGCCGGACCCGACCGGCGCCAACCAGAAGTTCATGCTCGGCAAGCTGGAGGATCTCGTCTCCTGGGGTCAGAAACACTCGCTCTGGCCGTTCAATTTCGGCCTGTCCTGCTGCTACGTCGAAATGGCAACTTCGTTCACCTCCAAATTCGACATCGCACGCTACGGTGCCGAGGTTCTGCGCGCGACGCCCCGCCAGGCGGACGTCATCGTCATCGCCGGCACCGTATTCCTGAAAATGGCGCCGGTGGTGAAATATCTCTACGATCAGATGCTCGAGCCGCGCTGGGTCATCTCGATGGGCTCCTGCGCCAATTCCGGCGGCATGTACGACGTCTATAGCGTCGTCCAGGGCGTCGACAGCATCCTGCCGGTCGATGTCTATGTGCCAGGCTGCCCACCCCGGCCCGAAGCGCTGTTCGAGGGCCTGCTACTGCTCCAGAACGCGATCAGCGCCACAAAACGCCCGTTGAGCTGGATGATCGGCGACACCGGACCGGTTCCCTACACCCCGCCCAGCCAGCGCGACCTCAAGACCGACGCCCGCATGGCCATGCGGACATCACCGCTGCCGGATCGCCTGTAATGAGCGTAACCTTGTCCGACGCCATTGCCCCGCCGGCTCTGAAATCCTGCCCGCCCGCCGCCCAACCGGGGCAACCCGTGCCGCCATCGCCGCAAGCCACCACCGATGCCATCGAAACCATCTGGTGCGACGCCGATCATCTGATCCACCAGATGCAGTACCTCAAAACCGACCAGACCCAGAATTATCGGCTCCTGCTCGATATCACGGCGATCGACGAACGGCAGCGCACCCACCGCCCGCATCCAAATTGTGCCGATTTCACCCTGCTATACCACGTGCTTCGCCCGACCGACGGCAGGCAGCTGCGGGTGAAAATTCCCCTGACGCAGGATGCGCTGATCGCCCCGACCCTGTGCCCGGTGTTTCCGAACGCAAATTGGTACGAGCGCGAAATATGGGACATGTTCGGCATCCGCTTCGCTGGGCATGACAATCTCCGTCGCATCCTGATGCCCGAAAGCTGGCAGGGTCACCCGCTCCGCAAGGACCACTACAGCCGTGCGACGGAACGCGGCCCGTTCGTCTTGCCAGCCTCGACCGAACAGGCCGAACAGCATGCCCTCCGCGACATTCCAGCGCTCGCCGGCATGATCGACGATACCGACGATGATCCCGAAACCATGATCATCAACCTCGGCCCCAACCACCCCAGCCTGCACGGCGTCCTGCGGCTGGTGGTCAAGCTGCGTGGCGAAGAAATCATCGATGTCGTCCCCGAAATCGGCTTTCATCATCGGGGCGCCGAAAAAATCGGCGAACGTCAGTCCTGGCACAGCTTCATCCCCTACACCGACCGCATCGATTATGTTGCCGGCGTGATGAATAATTTCCCCTACGTGATGGGCGTGGAGCAACTGGCCGGCATCACCGTCCCAGCCCGGGCGCAGATGATCCGCATCATGCTGGCCGAGATTTTCCGGATCATCAGCCATCTCGTCTTCTTCGGCACCATGGTCCAGGACGTCGGCCAGTTATCGCCCGTGTTCTACGTCTTTACCGACCGTGAACGCGCCCTCGAACTGATCGAAATGATCTGCGGCTTTCGCATGCACCCCTCGTTCTTCCGGATCGGCGGCGTCGCCGCCGATCTGCCCCAGGGCTGGGATGCCAGGGTCCGCGCATTTCTCGCCTATCTGCCCCGGCGGCTCGACGAATATCAATCGATGGTGATGCGCAACCGCATATTCAAAGCCCGCACCATCGGCATCGGTGAATACAGCGCAGCCGAAGCGCTCGACTGGGGCGTCACCGGCCCGGGCCTGCGCGCTACAGGCATCGCGTTCGACTATCGCAAAATCCATCCCTATTCCGGCTATGACCAGCTCGCGTTCGACATCCCGATCGCCCAGCGCGGCGATTGCTACAACCGCGTTCAACTGCGGCTCGATGAAATGCGCGAGAGCCTGCGAATCATCGCCCAGTGCCTGAAACAAATGCCGCCAGGCCCTGTCAAATCGAACCATCCGCTCGCCATGCCGATGCCGCGCGAAGCCGTGCTGCATGACATCGACACGCTGATCCCGCATTTCCTCAACGCGACCTGGGGCGCCGTGATTCCCCCCGGCGAGGTATCGAGCACGATCGAAGCGACCAAGGGCCTCAACACCTATCACCTGGTCAGCGACGGCACTACCCAGCCCTACCGGGTGCGCATCCGCACCCCCTCCTTCGCCCATCTGCAGATCATCCCCGCGATCAGCCGCGGCGCCTATCTCGCCGACCTCATCGCGATCATCGGCAGCATCGATTTCGTAATGGCCGATGTCGATCGTTGAGACCCAGCCCCCGCTCGATCCGGCCGAGCGCACCGAAATCCGCAATCTGCTCCGCCACTCCCCGACCGCGCGTGCCGCCGCGATCGATGCACTGAAACTCGTCCAGCAAAGGCGGCGCTACATCGCCGACGACATCCTGACCGAAATCGCCCATCTGCTCGGCCTTCCCGTCGCCGAACTCGACGGCATCGCGACATTCTACAATCTGATCTACCGCAAACCCGTCGGCCAGACCGTTATCCTGTTGTGCGACAGCATTACCTGCTGGATCACCGGGCGCGATCATCTGGCACAGCACATCGAACGCCGCATCGGCATCAAGCCAGGCGAGACCTCGACCGACGGCCGGTTCACACTTCTGCCCATCGTATGCCTCGGCCATTGCGATCACGCCCCGGCGATGATGGCGAACGATGTCCTGCACGGCGACGTCGATCCCGCCACGCTCGATGCAATGTTCGACACCACGCCGCTCCCATGAAGACCCCGCCCGACCGCCCGTTGACGCGCAACATCCATCGCGGCGCACCACATTTCGATATCGCCGCCTACGAACGGGCCGATGGCTATCGCGCGGTCCGCGATACGCTCGGCAAGACCGAGCCCGCCGCGATCGTACACATGGTCGCCGAGTCCGGCCTCGCCGGCTGCGGCGGCGGCGGCTTTCCAACCGGGCGCAAATGGCAGTTGATGCCAGGCGCCGCACAACGGCCCGGCCCCCGCTACTTCGTCGTCAATGCCGATGAAATGGAACCCGGCACCTTCAAGGACCGCCTGCTGCTCGAAGGCGACCCCCACCAGATGATCGAGGGCATCATCCTGAGCGCCTACGCTCTCGAAGCGAACCTTTCCTATATCTTCGTGCGCGGCGAATACGTCACCGCCATCGAGCGCCTGAACACCGCAATCGCCGAAGCGACGGCCGCAGGCCTGCTCGGTCAGAATATCCTGGGCTCCGGCTATAATCTTTCGATCCATGTGCACGCCGGCGCCGGGCGCTACATCTGCGGCGAGGAAACCGCGCTGCTGAACGCGCTGGAAGGCCATCGCGCCATCCCCCGCGCCAAGCCGCCATTTCCGCAGATCAGCGGCCTCTGGGGCTGCCCGACCATCGTCAACAACGTCGAGACCATCTGCAACATTCCGCATATCGTCCGCTACGGTGCAGCGTGGTACCGCAGCCTCGGCATCAATGGCGGCCTCGGCACCAAAATCTACGGCGTCAGCGGGCGGGTGAACCACCCGGGCGCCTTCGAACTGCCGATGGGCACGACACTCCGTGACATGATCGAACACCATGCCGGCGGCATGAAACCCGGCTATGAACTGCGCGCCGTCCTGCCCGGCGGTGCTTCGACCGGGTTTCTCCCAGCCGATCAGCTCGACGTCAGCATGACCGCGCAAACCATGGCCGCCCACGGCACCAGGCTCGGCACCGGCACGGCCATCGTACTCGACGATCACACCTGCCCGATCGGATTCATTGCTAATCTTCAACAGTTTTTTGCCCGCGAATCCTGTGGCTGGTGCGCCCCGTGCCGCGATGGTCTGCCCTGGGTCGAACGCATCCTGAAATCGATCGAGGCCGGTACCGGTGTAGCGGATGATCTCGATACGCTTGAAGACATGACCGGCAATCTCGGTCCGGGCCGCACCTTCTGTGCCCTCGCACCCGGTGCGATGGCATCGCTGCAAACCGGCCTGCGCTATTTCAGCGCCGAATTCACCCGGCACATCGAAACCAGGACCTGCGCATGGACCTGAACCATCTCCACCTCGATGTCGATCGCACGATCATCACGGCCCAACCCGGCCAGACTGTCCTCGAAGCCTGCTTGTCGGCCCAACTCGACCTCCCCTATTTCTGCTGGCACCCCGCGCTCGGCGCGGTCGGCGCCTGCCGGCAATGCGCCGTCAAACTGTTCAACGGCCCGGAGGATCACACCGGCCAGATCGTCATGGCCTGCATGACCCCGGCGACGTCGGGCATGCGTCTGTCGATCACCGATCCAGCCACCGCGCAATTTCGCGACCGGGTGATCGAATTTGTCCTGACCAATCATCCGCATGATTGCCCGGTCTGCGACGTCGGCGGCGAATGCCATTTGCAGGACATGACCGCTCTCGTCAAACATACACAACGACGCTACCGCTTTACCAAGCGCACCCATCTCAACCAGGATCTTGGCCCGTTCATCCGCCATGAAATGAACCGCTGCATCGGCTGCTACCGCTGCGTCAGGTTCTACCGCGACTATGCCGGCGGCGATGATTTCGGCGTATTCGGCGCCAACCGCAACATCTATTTCGGCCGCGCCACCCCAGGCACGCTGGAAAGCGAATTCGCCGGCAATCTCGTGGAAGTGTGCCCGACCGGCGTGTTCGTCGACAAACCCTTCGCAACCCGGTTTCGCCGCAAATGGGACATGCGCGCCACCCCCTCGATCTGCCCGCACTGCGCCGTCGGCTGCAACATCACGGTGCAGGAACGCGAAGGCGAATTCAGGCGCGTCGTCAATCGTCATAACGCGGCGCTGAACGGGTATTTCCTTTGCGACCGCGGACGGTTCGGCATCGATTTCATCCGCTCGCCGGCACGACTTCGCAGATCCACCCAGCGGGACGCGCAAGGCCCCGGAACGCCCGTCGCTATCCCAGCCGCGACCGCCGCACTCGCTGAACTGTTACGAACAAACAACGTCATCGGCATCGGATCGCCGCGCGCCTCGCTCGAAGCCAACGCGGCTCTGCGCCTTCTGGTCGGGCCCGCGCATTTCTACGCCGGCGTGTCGGATCACGATGCCGATATCATCGCCACCGCCATCACCATCCTGCGCGATGCGGCGGTCCCGATCGCAACACCGGCCGATGCCGCGCAATCCGATGCCGTGCTGATCCTCGGCGAAGACCCGTCCGACATCGCACCCATCCTCGCCTTGTCGCTCCGCCAGTCCGCCCAGCGCCCAACCAGCGAGGCCCTGGCGATCCGGCAGATCCCCGCCTGGAACGACAGCGCCGCCCGCCGCAGCGCATTCGGGTCGCCAACACCGCTGATCATCGCGACACCGATGAGCACGAGGCTCGATGATTGCGCAACAACCTGCCACCGCATCGCCCCGGCCGCACTGCTCACCCTCGCCGCTGCCATCAAAACCCAACTCGAACACCCGTCACCCGCGGATCCAACCGCCATCGCCGCCACCCTGCGCCGCGCCTCCGCCCCGGTCATCGTGGTCGGAGGCGACAGCGCCCTGATGCGCGCCGCCGCCAACATCGTCACAACCCTGCGCCGCAAAGGTATCGCCGCGCGCCTGTCGATCCTGCTGCCCGAAGCCAACAGCCTCGGCCTCGGCTTGTTCGGCGCACCCCCGTTATCCGCCGCCCTGGCCGCAATCCAAACCGGGACGGCACCACATGTCATCGTGCTGGAAAACGACCTGCACCGCCGCTGCGAAACGGGTCCACTGGAAGGCACCTTCCACCGCATCGCCTCACTCAGCGTACTCGACTGCATTGAAACCCCGACCACCGCGACAGCCGATCTCGCCATCGCGGTCGGCAGCTTCGCCGACGCCGATGGCACGACCGTCAACCAGGAAGGCCGCGCCCAGCGCAGCTTCAAGGCGATCTTCAGCACCGACGACGCCCCGCCTTCCTGGCACGTCCTGCGCAACGCCGGCATCGCCGCCGGCCGGCTCGACGCAACCGCCTGGGCTACCCACCGCGAGCTGATCGATGCCATGGCTGCAAACATCCCCGACCTCGCCGCCTGCCGCGCCCTCTGGCCGCATACGCATGACAACATTATGCAGCGCCCCGCCACACTGCCGCACCGCTACAGCAGCCGCACCGCCGTCAATGCAGCCGCCAATGTGCGCGAACCTCCGCCCTTCACAAACCCCGATTCCCCGCTCGGCCCGACGATGGAGGGCCTCATGCCGCGCAGCGGCCTGATGCCCCATGTCTGGTCACCCGGCTGGAACTCCGTGCAGGCAAACCTCAAATTCCCCTCGGCAGCCGAGCCGGGCGTCATGCTCTTCCCGACCAGCGCATGCATCCCCACCGAACTGCCGCTCCCCCATCCGCCACCACCAGCGCCGGGTATACTCGCCCTGCCGATTCGGCGCGTATTCGGCTCGGATGAGCTGAGCAATCTCGCACAAGCGGTCGCATCACGCGTGGGCGGCCCCATCCTCCGCGTGAACCCCGCCGATGCCGCAACGCACGGCCTGTCCGCCGGCACGAGGGTCGATTGCACGATCGGCACAACCACGGTCCGCCGCGCCATCGCGCTCGACCCGGCCATGGCCGCAGGCGTCGCCGGCCTTACCATCGGCGTGCAGGGCGAACCGGGCCTGCCCCTACCCGGCAGCCTCACGATCACCGCAATCCACCCCGGCGAACCGTCATGAACGCCATCCTGCTATCCCTGATCCAGGCTGTCGCCGTCCTGCTCGGCATCACCCTCCTCGCCGCCGGCCTCACCTTCGCCGAGCGCCGCCTGCTCGGCTTCTGGCAGGACCGGCTCGGGCCCAATCGGGTCGGCTGGCAGGGCACGCTGCAAATCGTCGCCGACATGATCAAGATTTTCTTCAAGCAGGATTGGACGCCGCCCTTCGCCGACAAAATCATCTTCACCGCGGCACCCATCATCGTGCTGACCACGGTGGTGCTCGCCTTTGCCGTCATCCCGCTCGGCCCGCTCGCCGGCATCATGCCCAACCTCAACATCGGCCTGCTGTTCTTCCTCGGCATGACGTCGCTGTCGGTCTATGGCGTCATCCTCGCGGGCTGGTCGTCGAACAGCAAATTCGCGCTGCTCGGCGGCATGCGCGCGGCGGCGCAAACCATCAGCTACGAAGTGTTCATGGGCCTCGCCGTGGTCGGCGTGGTCATGCTGACCGGGTCGTTCAACCTTGAAACCATCGTCGCGGCGCAAACCCGCGTCTGGTTCGTGATCCCGCAATTCTTCGGCTTTCTGCCCTTCCTGATCGCCGGCATCGCGGAAGCGCACCGCCTGCCATTCGACCTGCCGGAAGGCGAAAACGAGCTGGGTGCCGGATTTCACACTGAATATTCCAGCATGAAATTCGGCATGTTCTTCATCGCCGAATACGCCAGCATCGTGCTGATCTCCTCGATCACCGTCGTGCTCTATTTCGGCGGCTGGCACGGCCCGTGGCTGCCGCCCGCCGTCTGGTTCGCCCTGAAAATCGGCGCATTCATCGCCTTCTTCATCCTGCTGCGCGCCGCCCTGCCCCGCCCGCGCTACGATCAATTGATGTCATACGGCTGGAAGCTGATGCTGCCGCTCACCATCGCCAATCTCGCGATCACCGGCGCGCTGATGCTCGGCGGCATCGAGTAACCCCGCATGTTCATCACCAGCGCCATCCGCACGATGTGGCTCACCTTCCTGCACCTCTTCCACAAGACCGAAACCGTTCAATATCCGGAACAAAAACCCTATCTCGCACCGCGCTACCGCGGCCGTATCGTCCTCACCCGCGATCCGGACGGCGAGGAACGATGCGTCTCCTGCTATCTCTGTGCGGCGGTCTGCCCCTGCGACTGCATCAGCCTGCAAAGGACGGCGGCGCCTGGCCAGTGGACCCCCGAGCATTTCCGGATCAATTTTTCCCGCTGCATCTTCTGCGGCTTCTGCGAGGAAGCCTGTCCAACATCCGCCATCCAGCTCATCCCCGATTTCGAAATGAGCGAAATCTCCCGCCAGAGCCTGGTCTATGAAAAAGAGCATCTGCTGATCGCGGGCACCGGCAAAGTCCCCGACTACAATTTCTACCGCATCGCCGGCGTCGCAACCGCCGGCAAGCCCAAAGGTGCCGGGCTCAACGAAAGCCCGCCGGTCGACCCTCGGGGGCTGCTGCCATGAACCTCTCGGGTTACGACATCGTCTTCTACGCTGCCGCCGCCTTCGCCCTGCTCACCACGGCCATCGCGATCACCCGCGCCAACCCGCTCTACGGCCTGCTCAATTTCGTCCTGTCGCTGCTCGGCATGGCCGTGGTGTTCTACACGCTCGGCGCGCCGTTCGCGGCCGCGCTCGAAGTCATCGTCTACGCCGGCGCCATCATGGTCCTGTTCCTGTTCGTCGTGATGATGCTCCGGCTCGACCGCACCGCCATCGCGCGCGAATCCGGCTGGCTGACACGCACGATCTGGATCATCCCCATCCTGGCCGGCGCCGCACTCGGCGGCGAATTGCTCTACGGCCTGCTCCGCGGCACCGGCCCCACCCACGCGCACCACATCGTCTCGCCGCAGGCGGTCGGCCTCGAATTGTTCACCTCCGATATCGCCGCGGTCGAACTCGCCTCGATGCTGCTGCTCGCCGGGCTGATCGGCGCCTACCACCTCGGCCGCCCGGCCAGGGCGCGGGACTAGCGCAATGGTCAGCCTCTCCTGGCACGCCCCGGCTGTCCTTGCCGCCATGCTGTTGATCATCGGCCTGATCGGCCTGCTCGCCCGCCGCAGCCTGATCTTCGTGCTGATGTCGATCGAAATCATGCTGAACGCCACCGGCCTGCTGTTCATCACCGCCGGCATGCGCTGGGGCAACCCGCAGGGCCAGATCATGTTCATCTTCGTGATCAACCTCGCTGGCGCCGAGCTCGCCCTCGGCCTGATCCTGCTGCTCCGCCTGCGCAACCTCCTCACCACGCTCGACGGCGATGCCGCCAACCGCCTGCGGGATGTCGAGGCATGAACCATCTCCTCTGGCTGGTCCCCGCAAGCCCACTCCTCGGCGCCGTCATCCTCGGCCTGTGCGGCACAATGCTGCCAGCCCGCGCCACAGCCCTCATCGGCACCGCAAGCGTCGGCATCGCCGCCCTCATCGCAATCCTGATCGGGCTCCACTGGTATGCAGCCGCACCGCCATCGCACATCTTCATCCAACATCTCTGGACCTGGCTGACCCTGCCCGGCCTCACGGTCGATATCGGCCTCTATCTCGATCCCGTCTCCCTGCTGATGATGCTCGTCATCACCATCATCGGCACGCTGATCCATCTGTTCTCGACCGCCTATATGGCGGGGGAGGACGGCTACAGCCGCTATTTCGCCTATCTCAACCTGTTCGTCGCCGCGATGCTGCTGCTGATCCTGGCAAGCGATCTGCTGGTCCTGTTCGTCGGCTGGGAAGGCGTCGGCGTCTGCAGCTACCTGCTGGTCGGCTTCTGGTTTCAGGACGCCGCCAACGGCTATGCCGCGCGCAAATCCTTCATCGTCACCCGCATCGCCGACATCGCGATGCTGGCCGGCATTCTGCTGCTGGCCGTCAAACTCGGCACGCTCGCGATCCAGCCGATGCTCGCGCGCGCAACCGAACTCTGGCCGCACGGTGGCACATGGCCAACCCTCGCCGCAGGCCTGCTGCTGATCGGCGGTCTCGGCAAATCCGCCCAATTCCCGTTCCAGACCTGGCTGCCCGACGCCATGGCCGGGCCAACGCCGGTCAGCGCGCTGATCCATGCCGCGACTATGGTCACCGCCGGCGTCTATCTCGTGGTGCGGCTCCACGTGCTGTACCTGCTCGCGCCGGACGTGCTGCTCACGATATCGATCGGCGCCGGCATCACCATCCTGCTCGCGGCGCTGGCCGCCCTGGTGCAGTCCGACATCAAACGCGTACTCGCCTACTCCACGATCAGCCAGATCGGCTACATGTTCCTCGCCCTCGGCGTCGGCGCCTGGTCGGCCGCGATGTTCCATTTCCTCACCCACGCCGTCTTCAAGGCGCTGCTGTTCCTCTCGGCCGGCGCCATCGCCATGCGGCTCGACCATGAGCAGGACATCTTCAAAATGGGCGGCCTGCGCACAAGCCTCCCGCTCGCCTTCTGGAGCTTCCTGATCGGCGCCGCCTCGCTCGCCGCGGTGCCGATCGTCAGCGCAGGCTCGTTCAGCAAGGAAATGATCCTCGGCGCCGTCTGGTTCGCCCCCGGCATCGGCCCCGGCTTATGGGCGGCCGGGCTGCTCGGCGCGCTGATCACCGCGACCTATAGTTTCCGGGTGGTCTTCCTGGTGTTTTTCGGCCCGACCCATACCCCGGTCACCGGCCGGTCCGGCGCGCCGATCGCCGTACCGCTCGTGCTGCTCGCCGCCGGATCGCTGCTGATCGGCTGGCTCGAAACACCGTCGTTCCTCGGCGGCGATCGTCTGGTGATGACCCTGCTGCACCCCGTGCTCGGCAGCCCCGCATCCCGATCGGCGTTGACGATCCTGATCGAGGCCGCCGGTTTCATCGTCCCGCTGCTCGGCATCGCCATCGCCTACACGCTGTATCGCAGCGGCCATTGGCAGCGCGCCGCCGCCGCCCAACCGGGCGCGCTCCGCCGCCTGCTGCGCTCTGGTTTCGGTTTCGATGCGCTCTATGAAATCCTGCTGGTCCGCCCGTTCATGGCGCTGGTGGGCGCGCTCCGGCACGACCCGGTCGACCATGTCGTTACCCTGATCAGCGCCACGACGCTGCAGCTGCACCAGACCCTCCGCCGCAGCCAGATCGGCCAGCTCCGCCGCTACGCTGCCTGGCTGATGGCCGGCTCGATCGCAACCATCGCCCTGTTGGTGTTCGCATGATCCTGGCCTGGCTCCTGATCATCCCCCTGCTCGGCGGCCTGCTTGCCTGGCCGGCCGACCGCATCGCCCCGATGCTGCCGCGCGCCATCAGCCTCGCCACCCTGCTGCTCGAACTCGCCCTCATCCTGCCCCTGGTCCATGGTTCGGGCACCGCCATCCTCAGCACACCCAGCCCGATCCAATCGGGCCACTGGCTCGCCACCTTCGACGCACGCTGGATTCCCACCTTCGGCATCGGCATCCGCCTCGATCTCGATGGGTTGAGCTGGCTGCTGATCGTGCTGACCATCCTCATCGGCCTGTTCGCCGTCATCGTGTCCTGGCGCGAGATCGATCACGGCACCGGCTTTTTCCATGCCAACCTGCTATGGTCCCTGGCCGGATCAATCGGCGTGTTCCTCGCGCTCGATCTATTCCTGTTCTTCTTCTTCTGGGAAGTGATGCTGGTGCCGATGTATTTCATCATCGCCATCTGGGGCCACGAACACCGCCGCCGCGCCGCGATCAAATTCTTCCTGTTCACCCAGGGCAGCGGGCTGCTGATGCTGCTATCGATCCTGGCGCTCGCCTTCCGCCACCAGCAGCAGACCGGCGTGCTGACCTTCGATTATGTCGCCCTGCTGGCCAGCCAGCCGACCGGCCGCCTCGGCATGCTCATCATGCTCGGCTTCTTCATCGCCTTTCTGGTGAAACTGCCCTCGTTCCCGGTGCACAGCTGGCTGCCGGACACGCATACCCAAGCCCCCACCGCCGGCTCCGTCATCCTTGCCAGCATCCTGCTGAAAACCGCCGGCTACGGGCTGATGCGCTTCGCCGTGCCACTGTTCGTCACCGTCGCGCATCACATCGCCCCCCTGGCGATGGCGCTCGGCACGATCAGTATTTTCTATGGCGCCATCCTTGCCTACGGCCAGTCGGATCTGAAAAAACTGGTCGCCTATTCCAGCATCGGCCACATGGGCTTCGTGCTGATCGGCATCTACAGTTTCAACGCCATCGCCTGGCAGGGCGCGGTGATCCTGATGATCGCGCACGGCGTCAGCACCGGGGCGCTGTTCATCACGGTCGGCAGCATCCAGCACCGCCTGCACACCCGCGACCTCACGCGGATGGGCGGGCTCTGGACCGACCTGCCCCGCCTGTCCTCGTTCGGCACGTTCTTCGTCATCGCCTCGATGGGTCTGCCTGGCCTTGCGAATTTCGTGGGCGAGTTCCTCATCCTGCGCGGCGTCTATGCAGCGTCTCCCGCCATCGCCGTCCTCGCCGCGATCGGCCTGATCCCGGCAGCGCTCTATTCCCTGATCGCGATCCAGCGCGCCTTTCACGGCGGGGCGAGTGCCGCGCGCCACACGCATGATCTCAGCGCGCGCGAAACCGCCCTGATGCTCGCGCTGGGCACCGCCGTCATCTGGCTCGGCGTCGATCCCCAGCCGGTCCTGAAAATCGCCGCACCCAGCATCGCTGCACTTCTGCCGATCACCCATGCCGCGGCAATCCCCGCCACTAGGCGCGGCACATGATCACCCCGATGCAGGCCGCCGCCCCGTTGGTCGTCCTCGGCCTCACCGTCACCGCGATGCTCACCGCACTCGCGATCCGCCGCTCCTTCGCCACCACAACGATCATCGCCGCAACCGGCCTCTTCCTTGCCGCCGCCGGCATCCCCTGGGCGCTCGCCGCCCGTGCCAGCCCGTCCCCAAGCCTGTTCAATCTCACCCCGGATGCGCTCGGCTTCGCCGGGCTGATCCTGCTCGCCGGCCTGGCCACCCTGACCTTCGCGACACTCTATCTGACCCGCGACCTTGCATTGCCGCGCGAGGAATATCCACTGCTCCTCGTGCTCGCGACGCTCGGTGCCGTCACCATGGCGACCAGCGCCGGGTTCATCACCCTGTTTCTCGGCCTCGAGACCATGACGATCGCGATGATCGGCATGATCGCCTACCCGCGCGACCGACCGGAGGCCGAGGAAGCCGCGCTGAAATACCTGGTACTGTCCGGCATGTCTTCGGCGCTCGTGCTGTTCGGCATCGGCCTCGCCGCTCTCGCCACCGGCCATCTCACCTACGCCCCGCTGCTGGCCGCCGGCCCGAACCCCATCGTCCTGACCGCCCTGGCGCTGATCGGCGCCGGCGCCGGGTTCAAACTGTCGGTGGTCCCCTTCCACCTCTGGGTACCCGACATCTACGCCGGCGCACCGGCGCCCAGCGCCGCCTATGTCGCGGTCATCCCCAAAATCGCGGTGATCGCCGTCATCCTGCACCTGCTCGCGATGCCGGGCAGCGCCGTCTCGCCCCTCCTCGCCAGCGCGGTTGCGGTCGTGGCCATCCTGTCGATGCTGGTGGGTAACCTGCTCGCCCTGATGCAGGAAAACCTCAAGCGTGTGCTCGGCTATTCCTCGATCGCGCATCTCGGCTACCTGCTGGTCGCCCTGCTCGCGGCAGGCTCCATCGGCCGTGCCGGCGTGATCTTCTATCTCGTGACCTACACGATCACCGTGATCGGCGCATTCGGCGTCATCGGCGTCCTGTCGCGCGCCGGCTCAGCGCGCGATGCGGATCGGATCGACGATCTGCACGGTCTGTTCTGGCACCGCCCGCTGCTTGCCACCGTCATGACGCTGATCCTGCTCTCGCTTGCCGGCATCCCGCCTGCGATCGGCTTCATGGCCAAGCTCTACATCATGGCCGCCGGCGTCAGCGCCGATCTGCGCGTGCTCACCGCGACGCTGGTGCTGAGCAGCGTGATCGGCCTGTTCTATTATCTGCGAATCATCATGGTGATGGCGCTGAAGCCTGCCGACCGCACCGAACCCGCGACCGGCACGCTCGCCATTCCGCTCGGCGGCTGGCTCACCATGGCCAGCCTCGGGGCCCTGATTCTCGGCTTCGGCATCGCGCCGCAATCATTGATGTCGCTGCTGCACGCCGTGTTCAAATGACCACGGCACACCGCCGCGGCGGCGCTCAGCGAAGCGTACGATTGGGTGCGATCAGGCGGATTTTATGCGCAACCGGCGCTTCCGCGACCTCGGTGCCGCCACTGTTGGCATAGACCAACCCGTTGGATTGTTTGGGATAGATAAATCCGTAGGTGGGATAGGTGGACCCGAACCGGCCGTCCCCGATAGACACCTGAACCTCCGACCAGTTGTTGTTCGGTGACACATCGATCACCGGCACGTCGTGACTGACCTGGTCCGGCACCCAGTTCGCCTGGTTGACCAGAATTTCCCGGCTGTTGATCACCCGGGCGACCACGGCGACATGACCCATCGGTATCCGACGGCTCGAGCGGAAGTTGAGCACCGCGCCCGCCTCCGGCCGCTCGCCTCGGCCATACCGCCCCGCCGCCTCGGCCCACCACAGGAAGGCATCGCCGGTCAGATCGATATGCGACACGTCGCGCGCATAGGGCACACACCACAGATAATCGGCGCGGCGGACGTAATGATACAGGGCATGATGCACCACGTAGCCATGCCGGTAATCCGGGCGCCGCGCCGCTACCCGGCGATAGACGGCATGATGATAAGCGGCCACGCGAACTTCAGGATGGCGGACGATATCGTGCCGGATCACCGCATGATGTTCGACGATGTGACGCAGGACCGGCCGCCGGATAGAAACCTTGTGGCTCACGGCGCGGTCATGAAACACCGCTTTATGGGCTACGACCGGGCGATGGGGCGCGACGTGGATGGTTTTATGGGTGGAATTCGCATGACTGATTTGTGAGAAACCAAACAGGGCAGAAAGGCATCCAAAAATACGGACCGCGCCTTTGATCTTATTGCCACCCTGCCTCATGCCCTGCTCGTCCCCAATCCGTCCCGAAACCAGTTCTTACGCAGCAAAACGCCCGCCAAACAAGCCCTTAACCCGGAATGTTCCGGTACAATTTTAACAAAACCCGCTGTTTTCAACGCAGCGACTCTATCTCCGACCCACTCGACATCTGCATTCTTGTTACGGGGGCACTGCAAAATCTGCAACCCTCGATGCTGACAAAAATGTCACGAGGTAGAAAATTCTAATCTTCCACCGTCTCGATTGGCGTAAATTAAGATCAATTTCCTAAAATTTTATTAAGGGCTGCGCATTATGTGCTGATCGGAAAACTCAGCGGCACGCCGTCACCATGATCTCGACCAGATACCGCGGATCGGCCAGTTTCGCTTCCACACAGGCCCGCGCCGGCGCACCACCCGCGGGCAGCCACGCGCTCCACACCGCATTGAGTGCCGCGCGATCATCGATCGATTTCAACCAGATCTGCGCCTGCAGCAGGCGGGTCTTGTCCGTCCCGTGCAATTCCAGCAGCGCGTCGATCTGATCGAGCACATTCCGCGTCTGCGCCGCCACATCGCCTTCCAGATCGGTCGCGACCACGCCCTGCGTATAGATGAAGCCGTGATATTCGACGACTTTCGCGAGAACGTCGTTGGCTTCGGTGCGAATGATACGGCTCATCACGGATCCTCCTGATTGAGCCCGCCTTGTATCGAACCGCCGCGCCGTCACGCAACCCATGGTCGCACGATTGCGCTGGACAAACGCCAGACTCAGTCCCTATTCTGCAACCTAGGCGCGATATTTTTCCGAAAGGTCCGGCGCGATTGTGGGAGAAACTGCTACGCGGCATCCGCAAGGCCCCGGACCACGATTTCCCGGAAGCGCCCACGCGGCCAGCCCGCAAAGGCTTCGCCGAACGTGACCAGTTCGATGCGGCCAGCACGGCCGCGCTGCCCTTCGCCAGCACCGGACCCCACGGCCACCGCGGCCGCATGCGCGACAAACTGCTCGACCGCGGCGCCGACGCCCTGGCCGACTACGAATTGCTCGAAATGCTGCTGTTCCTCGCCTTCAAGAAGGGCGACACCAAACCGCTCGCCAAATCGCTGATCAACCGGTTCGGCTCCTACGCCGGCGTCCTCGCCGCGCCGATCGAGTCGCTGTTCGCGCACGAGGGCGTCGGCATCCACAGCGTCGCCGCCATCAAACTTATCCACGCCTCGGCACTCCGCCTCGCCCGCACCGAGCTTGCCGACCAGCCGGTGCTGAACAATTGGGACCGGCTGATCGACTACCTGACCATCGCCATGGCGCGCGAATCCATCGAACAATTCCGCGTCCTCTATCTCGACAACCGCAACCGCCTGATCGCTGATGAAATCGCCTCGCGCGGCACGGTCAATCACACGCAGGTCTACGTCCGCGAACTGGTCACCCGCGCCTTGCAGAACCATGCGACCGCCCTGATCCTGGTGCACAACCACCCAAGCGGCGACCCCACCCCCTCGCGCGACGATATCGAAATGACCAAGGAAATCCAGCGCGCCATCGCCCTGCTCGAAGTGACGCTGCACGACCACATCATCATCGGCAAAGGCGCGTGGCTCAGTTTCCGCCGCGAAGGCCTGTTGCGCGCCGCATGAGCATCGCCCGGGTCCAGACCTTCTCGTTCTCCGGCATCGAAGCCCTGCCGGTCGAGGTCCAGGTGCAGATCGCCCCCGGCCTGCCGCTGTTCCTGATCGTCGGCCTCGCCGACAAAGCCGTCGGTGAATCGCGGGAACGGGTGCGCGCGGCGCTGACCGCCATGGGCCTCGCCCTGCCGCCCAAACGCATCCTGGTCAACCTCGCCCCCGCCGACCTGCTCAAGGAAGGCAGCCATTTCGACCTGCCGATCGCCCTCGGCGTGCTCACCGCGATGGACATCCTGCCCGCCGAGGAAATGGCCCGCTTCGCAGCCCTCGGTGAACTATCGCTCGATGGCCGCCTCGCCCCGGTCGCTGGCGTCCTGCCCGCGGCCATCGCCGCCGGGGCGCGCGACCTCGGCCTGATCTGCCCGGAATCCCAGGGTGCCGAAGCCGGCTGGGCCGGCGAAATCGGCGTGCTGGCACCGCCCGACCTGCTGTCGCTGATCAATCACTTCAAAGGCGACGGCATCCTCACCCCGCCGCCGCGCGGCACGCTCGACCGCACCGACGACGGCCCCGACCTCGCCGATGTCCGCGGCATGGCCACCGCCCGGCGCGCCGTTGAAATCGCGGCCGCCGGCGGTCATAACCTGCTGATGATCGGCCCGCCCGGCGGCGGCAAATCCATGCTCGCCGCGCGCATCCCCGGCCTGCTGCCGGACCTCACGCCGCGCGAGGCGCTCGAGGTCAGCATGGTTCACAGCGTCGCCGGCATGCTGAACGAAGGCAGGCTCGTCACCCGCCCGCCGTTCCGCGAACCGCACCATTCCGCCAGCATGGCGGCGATCGCCGGCGGCGGCAATCGCGCCAAACCCGGCGAAATCTCGCTCGCCCATCGCGGCATCCTGTTCCTCGACGAATTTCCCGAATTCCCCCGCGCCGCGCTCGAAGCCCTGCGCCAGCCCCTCGAATCCGGCCGCACCACCGTCGCCCGCGCCGCCGCCCACGTGACCTACCCCGCCCGGTTCCAACTGGTCGCCGCCATGAACCCCTGCCGCTGCGGCTACCTGTTCGACCCTGCCCGCGCCTGCGGCCGCGCACCCCGCTGCGGCGAAGACTACCAGAGCAAGATCAGCGGCCCGCTGATGGACCGGATCGACATCGTGATCGAAATCAGCCCGGTCACTCCGGCCGAGCTGCTGCACGCACCGCCCGGCGAACCAACCCCGCATGTCGCCGCCCGCGTTACCGCCGCGCGCGCCCTGCAGCGCGCCCGCTACGGCGATACCGCCGCCAACAACGCCGAAGCCGCCGGCGATGCGATCGATCTGATGCCGGATGCCAAAGCCTTCGTCGAACAGGCCGCCGAAAAACTCCGCCTCTCGGCGCGCGGCTTCACCCGCATCCTCCGCGTCGCCCGCAGCATCGCCGATCTCGCCGGCGCCCCGCTGGTCCGGCGTGCCGATATTGCCGAAGCCCTTGCCTATCGCCACCGCATCCCCGGCCGCAATCCGCTCGCCAGTCCCACCATCAAACTGGTCGCCTCGCGTGATGCCGGTTGAAAGCGCCCACTGGCAGGAGCATGTTCTTGCCATGACAAAACAGTTCCCGGCGCCTTGGATGAACCCGGCCTACAGCCTCAACCTCATGTGGCAAACCACCAGGATGACGCTCGATGCCCAGGCGATCATCGCCCTGCGCCTCGCCAAAATCGCCACCGGCGGTGCCGCCGGGCAGGCGGAAGCGAGCCTGATGGTCAATGAAAAACTCCGCGCGCTCGGCGAAAGCCAAATGATCGCGCTGCGCGCCCTCGGCACGCCGGATGGCGGCGCCGCGCGCATCACCCGCCTCTATCAGCGAAAACTCGCCGCCAACCGCAAGCGGCTCACGAAAGCCTAATCGAGCACGCTCCGGCTTGCATACATCGCGCTGATCTCGGCCTCGCCATAGCCGAGTTCGGTCAGCACCTCCTGCGTATCCGCGCCCGGCCGCGGCACGTCGCGCCGCACGCCGGGCCGCTGGCCAGCCATGCTGATCGGCAGCGCCGGCAGCCCGACCATGCGGCCATCCGGCAGGCTGACATCCACCAGTCCGCCCGAGGCCCGCAGATGCGCATCGTCGAACAATTCCACCGGCCGCGCGATCGGCGCGAACGGCAGGCCCAACCGCTCGCAGCGCGCCGCAAGCTCCGCCTTGGTGAATTGCGCGAACGCGGCGGCGATCACCGGCAGCGTGCGCGGCCGTGCCGCCCGCCGTTCCGCCTGGGTGGTCAGTTCAGGGTCGCGCGCGAGCGCCTCGAGCCCGAATTCGGTGCATAATACCTGCCATTGCGTATCGGTCACCACGCCGATGAAAATCTGCGCGTCATCGGCGGTTGCGAAAATATCATACACCGGCCAGGCGACGTCCCGCGCGCTCATCGGCTTGGGTTCGATGCCGGTGATCGCCGCCTGCGCCATATGCTGCGCCATCAGCATCGCGACCGATTCGAACAGACCCGATTGCACCAGCTGCCCCTTGCCGGTCCGCTCGCGCTCGGCCAGTGCCGCGAGCACCGCAACCGCGCCATAGGTGCCGCCCATGATGTCGATCACCGACGATCCGGCCCGCAGCGGCTGGCCGATCGGCCCGGTCATGTAGGCAAGCCCGCCCATCATCTGCACCACCTCATCGAGGGCGGTGCGATTCTCATACGGGCCGGGCAGAAACCCTTTCAGCGAACAATAGATCAACCGCGGATTGGCCGCCGCGCAATCGGCATAGCCCAGACCGAGCTTGTCGAGCGCGCCGGGCCGGAAATTCTCGGTCATCACATCGGCCCGCGCGATCAACCGCCGCGCCACATCGAGCCCCGCGGCTGATTTCAGGTCGAGCACGACGCTGCGCTTGTTGCGGCTGGTCATGGTGAAAAACCCGATGCCCGAGCCGGTCAGCCGCCGCGTGTTATCCCCCGCCGGCGCCGGTTCGATCTTCACCACATCGGCGCCGAGATCGGCCAGGATCAATCCGGTGGTCGGCCCCATCACCATATGCGCGAATTCGACGACGCGCAGCCCAGCCAGCGGGGTCGCACTCATGCGGCGCGCTGGAATATCCGGGGAATGCCGGCCTTGGCCAACTGCCCGTGCATCGCCTCATCCGGCAGTCCCTGATGCAGCAGTGCGCGCGCCGCGATCAGCCCATCGAGATCGATGCCGGTCGCAAACCCCATGCTCTCCAGCATGAAGACCAGATCCTCGGTCACGATATTGCCCGAAGCCCCCGGCGCGAACGGGCAGCCGCCCAGCCCCGCCAGAGCCGCGTCGAAATCGCGGATCCCGACCTCCAGCCCCGCCAGCGCATTGGCAATGCCGAGGCCCATGGTGTCGTGCAGATGCAGCCCGACCAGCGCAGGCCCCACCTCGGCCCGCACCGCCCGCACCACCGAGCGGATCTGCGCGGGGTTGGCATAGCCCACGGTATCGGCCAGCCCGATCTGCGACACCCCATGCGCCGCCAGCGCCGCGGCGATCCGCACCACCTCGGCCTCCGGCACCACACCATCGATCGAGCAACCGAACGCGGTCGAACACGCCACTTCCAGCTCGACCCCCGGCGCATTGTCGCGCATCCACGCGACGATCCCGCCCACCACCGCGACCTGCTCGTCCGGCGAGCGGTTCAAATTCGCCCGCGAATGCCCCTCGCTCACCGAAACCGGCACACTGACCCGGTGCGCCCCCGCCGCCACCGCCGCCTGCGCGCCGCGCAGATTGGGCGCCAGGGCGACCACGGTGAGCCCGGCGATCCCTTTGGCGAAGCGCACCACCGCATCGGTATCGGCCATCTGCGGGATCAGCCTAGCCGGCACGAAGCTGCCGACCTCGATTTCCCGCACCCCGGCCGCCGCCAGCCCAGCAATCCAGGCGCATTTTGCCTCGGTGGTCATGATGGACTTCGCCATCTGCAACCCGTCGCGCGGGCCGACCTCGCAAACCGTCACTATTTCCCTCATCGGGCCAGTTTGCCCCCGCCCGGCGAACCAGGCAAGGGCACGCGGCGCCCGCTGCCGGAACGCCGGCCGCGGTTCCTTTTGCGACCGCCCGGAGGACGCCGCGTTCAGAACTTCACCGTCACCGTGCCGTAGAACGCGCGCGGCGCACCCGGATTGGCAATGGCGTAGCCGCCGGTCGGCGTATTGAAATAGCCGCCTGCCGAGATGTACTCGGTCGCGTTATATTTCCGCCCCAGCAGGTTGGTCACAAAGAAGCTCACATCGACCTCGCCGAGCTGCGAGACATACCGGTTGAAATACGGTGTCTTCAGCGTGATCGAGGCGTTCAGCAGGTTATACGGCACGATGGCTGTATGCGTCGGCGCGCCGATCGCGTTGTTGAACAGATAGCGCTTGCCGACATACTGATCCCACAGATTGGCGCCGATCAGGTTGGTACCCGCGAACACCTGATACCGCACGCCGATATTGGCGGTATCGCGCGGCGAGGCCGGGTCCGGCAGGTTCTGATACACATTGCCCGAGGGCGCGGTGTAGGTCAGGTAGCGTGCATCGAGATAGCCAAGATTGGCGAACGCCATCCAGTGGAAATTGAAATTCGCGCGCAGGCTGGCGTTCACCCCTTGCAGGCGCCCGGAACCGAAGCCGAAAGTGGTCTGCGTCGGGTTGTTCGGGTTGGCGATGCCGACGGTTTCATCCTCGAGATCGTCGCGGAAATAGTTGATGTCGGCCGATGCGCTGTCGAGCCCGAGGAAGCCGCGCTGGAACATCCGCACACCGATTTCGTAATCGGTGCTCTTGACCGGTTTCAACGCCGGCAGGTTGATCTGATTGTTCGCGAAATTGCCGCCGGTCGGGTTCTGATAGGTCACCGCGAAATTGCCGTACAGCGTCGCCCAGGGCAGCACGTCGTAGCTCGCCCCGAGCGAGGGCTGCACCCGGTTGAAATCCTTGCTGGTGTTGGGATAGGTGTTGAACCCCGTCCCCGGCAGATTGATCGCGGCGATCGGCGATTGATTGACATAGCGGGTTTCGTAATTGACCAGCTGCACGCCCGGCACGATCCGCAGCCCCGCGATCGGTTCGATCTTGTCCTGCAAAAATGCCGCCAGGTACAGATTGTTATAGACATCGCGCGTGATCGAGGCCGGGTTCTGCCGCGTCGTGCCGAGGTTGGTGTTGTAGCCGTCGTAAATGTCATGCGTATGCGCATTGATGACATAGGCGCCGTAGCTGATCGTGTTGTATTTCAGCTTGGTATCGAAATCGAGCTTGTCGCCGATCGTATCCGAATACGGCGCATAGTATTCAGTGTCCTGCGACGACGCGCCGATGAAACCGTAGTTCAACCGGTAATGGATCACATCGCCGTGCCGGTACCAGAACAGATCATGCAGCGTGGTATTGTCGGAAAGCCGCTTGGTCAGCTTGGCGTAGCCGATGTAATCGATGATCTGGTTCTCCTTGAACCAGACATTGTTCGGCAGATCGGAATAGAACCCCGAAGTCTGCTGACTGTACAGCGGCGCGTTGGCGTTGAGCCCGCCGAGCGTGACACCCGCCTGCGGTGCGACCGGGATCTGATTCGGCCGGAACTCGCGGTTGTGGATGTAATAGCCACCCAGGCTGACGTGCCCGCCATCGAACCGCCTGGTGATCTTGAAATAGACCTGATCGTTGCGCGCCGGCCAGTCGTACGGCCCCTGGCGGAACGTGTGGTTGAAGGCGTGGTTCAACCCGATCACGCCCTCCCAGCCGTCGTGCAGCCCGGTTTGCGCGACCAGGCTGTACACCTGACTGTCGAAACTACCGTAGGAGGCCGAAGCGGTCGCGGATGCCTTAGCACTGGGCTGGACGGGAATGAAATTCACCGTCCCGCCCAGACTGTCGAACCAGCGATCACGCGGATTGCCCGGCCCGTAGATCACGTTCACACCGGCCAGCAGCGCGCCGAACGGGATCTGCACCGAATGGAACCCGGTGCCCTGGATCAGGCTGTTCAGCGGAATACCGTCGAACAGATTGGTGATGCCGTTGGTTTCGATGTCACCGGGTACCGAGTTGAACCCCACCTTGATGCCGCGGATCGAAATGGTCGACCGCGCCGTGCCCGCACTCGACGAATACCCCGAAATCACCACGCCCGGCAGGGTCGAGATTGCCTGGGTGCCCGAGGCGATCGGCGCCAGCAACTCGATCGTGCTTTTCTTTACCACCGAAACCGATTGCGCCTGCTGCTTCACCGCCTTGCGCGTCAGGACCCGATCGGCATAGCCGCCCGGCGTCGCCGCCGCGCCCTGTGCCGAAACCGTTCCGGCGTTCACCGCCTGAGCATGTCCCTGCGCCATCACCGCCAGCGCACTGGCCGCGCCCAACAGAATCGTCCGCATGCGCCGTCGTGGCGCAACCCGACCATGGTTCATTGCAAAGCATCCCTCTGTCATATACCGGCAACCATCGTTGACGACGGTCGCTCACGCTGCGGGGCGTAGCCGGAACGGCCCATGGATGGTGTTAAGATTACACGACGGTTTTGCGTCAGTTTGGCGACAGCGCAGCTCGCACTGGTCTGCCCATCCCGCCGATACCGCGCCAAAACGATTTACAGCCGCGCCGTTTTCCGACACGCTCACATGACACAGGGTTAGCGCGCGCAGGAGCAGGATCGGATGACCGCCACCAATCTCAACGACAGTCTCGGGACCTTGAGCGCCGATCAGCAGGCGATCGTCAGTTTCGAGAGCAATGCCAACCCGAACCTCACGCCGGCCAACCCCTCGTTCAACACCTATCTGCTCGGCAGCGCCGAAATCCAGACGCCGGAGGCAACCCTCCAGGCCGGCGCCACCATCACCTATGCATTCTCGCCCGGTTCCTACACCGCCGCCCAGCAGGCCGATATCGAACAGGCGATGGCGGCGTGGTCCGGCGTCTGCAACGTCACCTGGGTCTACCAGCCGAACTACGCGGCGAACCCGGCGACCGGGCTTTCGACCACCGCCGCGCTTTCGCTGATCAACATGAACAACAACCCGGGCGGCGAGTACGACCAGACGATCCGGTCCGTCCCGGCCGGGCAACCCGGCGTCTATCAATCGACCCAGGAGGAAATCGTCACCGATCTGGGCGGCAGCTACGGCACGCTCGGCGATTACGCGACCGGCGGCTACGGCCAGGGCGCGATCCTGCACGAACTCGGCCATGTGCTCGGCCTGGGTCACACCGGCGCCTATAACGGCGGGGGCGCCGATGCAGCACAGACCAACGCCTACGACACCCGCGCATGGTCCGTGATGTCCTATGTCGATCCCAATGATCCGGCGGCGAAATACTACGCCCAATCGGCAACGCCGGGCGCCGATTACAACGGCAACACCGGCACCGGCCCGATGGGGCTCGACATCTATGCCGTGCAGCGCCTGTACGGTGCGCCGACCAGCACCATGTTCGCCGGCGGCCAGATTTTCGGCTTCAACAGCAACATCACCTACACCACGCCCGCCGGCACCAGGGCCGCCGTCGAGATGTACAATTTCGCGGTCAATACCAACCCGGTCATCACGCTCTACGACTACGGCACCGGCAACACGCTCGACCTGTCCGGCTACAGCAGCAACGACCGCGTCAACCTCAACCCCGGTTCGTTCAGCAGCGTGAACGGCTATGTCGATAACATCTTCATCGAATACGGCACCGCGATCGACCGGTTCATCGCGGGCAGCGGCAACGACGTCATTTTCGTCAACAGCCAGGCCGACACGATCATCGGCGGGTCCGGCAACGACATCGTCACCTTCGCCGACCCGTTCGCCGATTATTCGTTCAGCCGCAGCGGCGGGTCTCTCGATGTGTCAGGCCTCGGCGTGACCGATACGCTCAGCGGCGTCACCACCTTGCAGTTCAGCGACCGCTCGGTGCTCGCCGCCACCCTCGCCTGCTTCGCTGCTGCCACGCGCATCGCAACCGAAGCCGGGCCGGTCGCGGTCGAACAGCTCGCCATCGGCGATCGCGTCGTGCTCGCCACCGGCGGCAGCCTGCCGATCGTCTGGATCGGCCACCGCGTGGTCGATCTTGCGCATCACCCGGCACCCGACCTCGTCCAACCCATCCGCATCGAACCGGGCGCGCTCGCGGATGGCATCCCGGCGCGGCCGCTGCTGGTCTCGCCCGATCACGCCCTGTTCTGCGCGGGCCATCTGATCCCTGCTAAAGCGCTGATCAACGGCACCACCATCCGCCAAATCGAGCGGGCCAGCATCACCTATTACCATGTCGAACTGCCCCGGCACGCCGTGCTGCTCGCCGAAGCCGCACCGGCGGAAAGCTACCTCGACACCGGCAACCGCACCGGATTTTCCAATGCCAGTGGCCCGGTCGCGCTGCACCCGGCGTTCGCGCAACAGCGCCGCGAACAGTCCGGCTGCGCCCCCTTCGCCGAGGCCGGCCCGGTGGTCGAGGCGGTGCGGACCGGAATCCTCGCGCGCGCCTGCATCGTCACCACCGCCGATCCTGGCTTGGCGATCCGCCACACGGGGGGTGCGGCGATCATCGCCAGCCGCAGCGCCATCCCCGGCCACCTCACGCCCGACCCGCGCGACCGCCGCCGCCTCGGCGTGAAAATCGCCAGCCTCAGCGCCGGCGGAACCCCCATCCCGCTCGATCACCCGGCGTTGCGCCACGGCTGGCACGATCCCGAACCCGATGGCCGCTGGACCGATGGAGACGCGCTCGTACCGGCTGAACTGCTCGCAGGGGCGCGGCTTGAGGTCGGCCTTGCCGCTACTGTGCAGTATCCGGTCGAGCGGGGCGGCGAAAGGATGAAGGGCAGGGCTTCTTTTTTGTAAAAAAGAAGCAAAAAACTTTTTGACTCCGGGGCACGGGCGGTTTCACGGGCATGGGCCCAGATGAATGAAGTTTTTTTTGCTTCTTTTTTGTTCACAAAAAAGAAGGCTCTCCCCTTCCCTCCCTGCGCTTGAGCTTTCCCCCTGCGGTGTTAAACCGCTCCGCCATGACCGCGCTCACACCCCATCATCCCGCGCCGGATGCGATCAGCGCCCCGCTGGTGCTCGCCCTGCCCAAGGGCCGCATCCTGGCCGAATGCGCCCCGCTGCTGACCCGCGCCGGGATTGTGCCGGAAGCGGACTACACCGATGAAAACAGCCGGCGCCTGCGGTTTCACACCAGCGCGCCGGATCTCGATGTCATTCGCGTCCGCAGTTTCGATGTCGCCACCTTCGTCGCGTTCGGCGCGGCCGACATCGGCATCTGCGGCGGCGATGTGCTAATGGAGTTCGACTATCCGGAAATCTACGCCCCGCTCGATCTTAACATCGGCGCCTGCCGCATCGCCGTCGCCGAACCGGCCGATGAAGCCGGCACCACCGATTTCACGCGGCTGTCGCGGGTGCGGGTCGCCAGCAAATATCCCAACACGACGCGCCGGCATTTCGCCGCCCGCGGCATCCAGGCCGAGATCGTCGCGCTCAATGGCGCAATGGAACTCGCCCCCGGGCTCGGCCTGTCGCGCCTGATCGTCGATCTGGTGCAGACCGGCTCGACGCTGGTGGCCAACGGCCTGGTCGAGACCGAGGTGATCGCGCATGTCACTTCGCGCCTGATCGTCAACCGCACCGCCCTGAAAACCCGACCCGAAGCGATTTCCGGTTGGATCGCCCGGTTCCGCGCGGCGCTCGCCGCGCCATGATCAACCGGCTCACGACCACCGAGGCGGGGTTCGACGCCCGGCTCGACGCGCTGATCGCGGACCGCGCCAGCGCGACCGATGTTACGGCACCGGTCGCCGCCATCATCGCCCGCGTCCGCGCCGAGGGCGATGCCGCGCTGATCGACCTGACGGCGCGGTTCGACCGGTTCGCGCTCACCAGCGAAACCCTGCGGGTGAGCGCCGCCGCGATCGACGCGGCGGTGAACGCCCTGCCGGAAGCCCAGCGCGCCGCGATCGATCTGGCCGCAACCCGGATCGAGGCGTTCCACCGCGCGCAGCGGCCGGCCGATTTTACCTTCACCGATGCCGAAGGGGTCACGCTCGGCCTGCGCTGGGGGCCGCTCGATGCCGTCGGGCTTTACGTGCCGGGCGGCAAGGCGAGCTATCCGTCGTCCGTGCTGATGAACGCCATCCCCGCCCGTGTCGCCGGAGTGGCCCGCATCGCGATGGTGGTGCCGACGCCGGAGGGCGTGATGAACCCGCTGGTTCTCGCCGCCGCGCGCCGCGCCGGGGTGAGCGAGATTTACCGGATCGGCGGGGCGCAGGCGGTGGCGGCGCTGGCCTATGGCACCGCGACGATCGCGCCGGTCGACCGTATCGTCGGGCCGGGCAACGCCTTCGTGGCCGAGGCCAAACGCCAGGTGTTCGGCCGGGTCGGGATCGATTCGATCGCCGGCCCTTCGGAAGTGCTGATCATCGCGGATGCCGATAACGATGCCCGGCATATCGCGCTCGACCTGATCGCCCAGGCGGAACACGCCGAAGACAGCCAGTCCATCCTGGTCACCGACAGCGCCGATCTCGCCGATGCCGTGGCCGCCGCGATCGGCGCCGCGCTGGAGACCTTGCCGCGTGCCGCGATCGCCGCGGCGTCGCTGGCATCGCACGGCGCGATCATTCTGGTGCGCGACCGCGCCGAGGCGATCGCGCTGACCAACCGGATCGCGCCCGAGCATCTGCAGATCATGACGGCGGACCCGGCGGGCGATTTCGCTGAAATCCGCCATGCCGGGTCGGTGTTTCTCGGCCGGTACGCGCCCACCGCGATCGGCGATTACGCGGCGGGACCCAACCATGTGCTGCCGACCGCGGGCACGGCGCGGTTTTCTTCGGGGCTTTCGGTGTTCGATTTTCTCAAGCGGACCAGCACGACATCGCTCACCCGCGACGGGCTCGCCGCGATCGGGCCGGCGGCGGCGGTCCTGGCGGAGGCGGAGGATCTGGCGGGTCATGGCAGGTCGATCACGGCGCGGATCGGTTAGCGGCGGGGTTCGCCGGCTGCAAAACGGCGGCGCTTGCCAGCCAAGCCCGCCGCAAACCTTGACCTCGCGGCCCTCACGGCTCATGTGAGGCCCGCACGTAACGACCTTATATCGAGGATAGATGTCGAAAGAAGACATGATCGAGTTCAGCGGCACGGTCGCCGAACTGCTTCCCAACGCCATGTTCCGCGTCAAGCTGGACAATGAGCACGTCATTCTGGCGCACACCAGCGGCAAGATGCGCAAGAACCGGATTCGTGTCCTGGCCGGCGACCGGGTTAATGTCGAGATGACGCCCTACGACCTCACCAAGGGCCGGATCACGTTCCGATTCAAGTAACGCGCCTGATCCTCGCCTCGTCGAGCCCGCGCCGGCGCGACCTGCTCGCCCAGATCGGCATTATTCCGCACGCCATCGTCAGCCCCGAAATCGATGAAACGCCGTTGCGCGATGAGACGCCACGGGCGCTCGCCGCGCGACTCGCCCGCGCCAAGCTGGCGGCGGTGCCGCTTGAGGATGCGTTCATCATCGCGGCGGATACCGTGGTCGGGCTGGGCAGCCGCGTTTTGCCGAAAGCCGAGACCGAGGCCGAGGCGCGCGCCTGCCTCCTTCGCCTCGCCGGGAGGCGGCACAAGGTTTATTCCGCCGTTGCGGTGCGCGCGCCGGATGGGCGGATCGCCGCCCGCACCGTCGCGACGGTGGTGGCGTTCGCGCGGATCGAACCCGCCGCGATCGAGGCGTATCTGGCGAGCGGCGAATGGCAGGGCAAGGCCGGGGGTTATGCCATCCAGGGGCGGGCGGCGGGGTTTGTCGATTTTCTGTCGGGTTCCTATTCCGGCGTGGTCGGGCTGCCGCTGCACGAGACGCTGAACCTGCTGCGCGGTCTGGGCTGGCGGGCGGCATGATCCTCGCGACCCTGCGGGCGGGCGTGGTGCATCTGGCGCTGCTCGAAGACATGGTGCTGGCGGATTACACGATCTGGCGGCCGGACGCGCCGGATGGCGTGGGCGATCGCTATACCGGGCGGATCACCGCGCGGGCCCATGCGCTTGGCGGGGTGTTCGTCGATCTGGGTGACACGGTCGGCTTTCTGCCGGACAGCGCCGGCGGCAGGGCGCGGGGCGAAGGGGATCTGGTCGATGTGCGGATCACCCGCGCGGCGCAGGGCGGCAAGGGGCCGCGGCTGGTGCTGGCGGGCGGTGAGGCGGGCGGCAAGGTGGGGCTGCGCGCGCCTGGGTCCGGGCCGATCGGGGATTTCCGGGCGCGGCACCCTGATGCGCCGATTCTGGCGGACCGTTTCGAACTGGTTGCCCGGCTGCGGTCGGATTTTGACGGGGTCGAGCACCGGCCGGATTGTTTCGCGCCGATCGAGGATGAGGTGGCGGCGCTGGCCGAGCCGGTCGCGGCACTGGCGCATGGGGCGCGGGCGATTTTCAGCCCGACGCCGGCGTTGACCGCGATCGATATCGATGGCGGGGCGGCGAGCGGTGCGCGGGGGGAGAAAGCCGGGGAACAGGCGCGGCTCAACCGCGCGATCATCCCGGGCCTCGCGCGTCAGATCCGGTTGCGCAATCTGGGTGGGGCGATCCTGATCGATTTTGCCGGGATGAAGGCGAGCGCGCGGCCGAGCCTGGCCCCTGATCTGACGGCGGCGCTGGCGCGCGACCCGTTGAAACCGCGGCTGCTTGGTTTTACGTCACTGGGGTTCGCGGAGGTGCTGCGCCCGCGCATCCGCCCGCCTTTGCATGAGAGCCTGCCATGACAGCCAAGCCCTGCCCGATCTGCGGCAAACCCAGCATTCCCGACCAGGCGCCGTTCTGTTCGCGCCGGTGCCGCACGGTCGATCTCGGGCGGTGGTTCGGCGAGGATTACAAGGTCTCGACCGAGGAACCGGCGGCCGAGGAGGGCGAATAGGCTTCGAGCCGGGCGAGGGTTGCCGGCACGTCGGCCACGATTTCGAACAGGTCGCGGGCCGAGGGTTTTGCGAAGCCGGCGGTGATGACGGCATCGAGCAGGGCAGCGACCTGGGTTGCCCAGCCGAGGATGTCGATCAGGATGATCGGCTTGGCGTGGCGTTCGAGCTGTTTCCAGGTGAGGATTTCCATCAGCTCGTCGAGCGTGCCGAGGCCGCCGGGCAGGACCACGAAGGCATCGGCCCGGGCGAACATGCGGCGTTTGCGGGTGTGCATCGAGTCGGTGACGATCAGTTCCGACAGGCCGGGGAACTCGATTTCGCGGGCGCGCAGGAAATCGGGGATGATGCCGGTGACATGGCCGCCGGCACCGCGCGCCGCACCGGCGACCGCGCCCATCAGGCCGACATTGCCGCCGCCGAACACGAGTTTCATGCCGTGCCGGGCGATGCCTTCACCGAGGGCGTGGGCCGCCGCCAGATAATCGGGGGACATGCCCGGGGATGATCCGCAAAATACCGTGACCGAAATGTGACTCATATTCCAGAATTGCCTCATGAACCTATCGAGAAGCTCAACTTCGTGGCAGGGTAATCAAATCGAAGCAAGTTATTGGCAAAGTCATTTTCATGGCACTCGACGCACAACATACGGACGGCGATAAATCGGCTCGGCCTGCGGTTCCCGGATGGCTCGCGCCTGCGGCGATCGGCGGGCTGGGGGTGGCGGCGTTGCTGGGTCTGGTGTTCCTGGGCGGCAAGCAGCATTTCGAACCGACCAAGCCGATTGCGCCGGCGGCGCAGACCACGGTGAGTACGCCGGCGAAGCCGAGCGGTCCGAGTTTCGATACCGTGCGGGTCGATGCGGGGGGGAATGCGGTGATCGCGGGGCATGCGACGCCGGGCGCGACGGTGACCATTACGGCCAATGGCAAGACGATCGGCACGGCGAAGGCGGATGATACCGGCAGTTTCGCGTTCGTGACCTCGGTGCCGTTGCCGGCGGGCGGGCAGCAACTGGCTTTGTCCGAGCTCTCGAAAAATGGCCAGCAACTCGCGAGCGCGCGCGACGTGACCGTTTCGGTGCCGAACGCACCGAACGAAGGGGCTCTCGCGGTGCTGGGCGGGACCGGCAAGACGCCGTCGCAGGTGTTGAGCGGACAAGGGCCGAAACCGGGGACGCTGGGTCTTGGTTCGGTCGATTACGACGGTTCGGGCAAAGCGGTGATGGCCGGGACGGCCCAGCCGGGTGCGACGGTTTCGCTGTTCATCGGGCACACGAAGCTCGGCACCGCGGTTGCCGACCAGAAGGGCCGCTGGACCATGCGAACCAGCCACCTGCCCGCCAAGCCCGGGACGTTCCGCCTGGAAGCGACCGGGCCGCATGGCAAAAGCGTCCAGACGATGCAGACCGCCTATGCCCCGCATAAAGTCGGCAAAGTGATGCCCGGGGAGGTGGTGATCGCGCGGGGGCAGTGCCTGTGGCTGATCGCGCGCAAATTGTATGGGCATGGCGTGGATTATTCGCTGATCTACCGGGCGAATGAACGGAGCATTCGTGATCCGAACCTGATCTATCCTGGTCAGCATTTTACGGTGCCGAAGACGGCGAGCTGAGGGCGGGAGGAAGGGAAGGCTTCTTTTTTGTAAAAAAGAAGCAAAAAACTTTCTGACCCTGAGGCACGGGCGTTTTCACCGGCACGGGCCCAGATTAACAAAGTTTTTTTTGCTTCTTTTTTGTTCACAAAAAAGAAGAGCTTCCCTTGCTTCTTTGCCTTTTTCGTTATGATATCGTAACGATTTAGGCGTGCATCAGCCCCGCGGGCCTTTGCGCCACATTTTTTTGGCGTCGAACGAGGGCACGAAGGGGTGGTGCCAGGGCGGGACGGGTGGTGGGGGTGGGCCGAGGATGTCGCGCAGTTGTTCGGGGGTGAAGTCGATGCTGCCGTCGGGGTTGACTTTGTATTGGGCCATGAAGTCGGGCTGGCGCTTGGGGCGGGGGCGTTTGGGGCGGGGGGTGGCGGGGTTGGTGGGTTCGCCTGTGGGTTCGCTCCGGGGTTTTCTGGGGCGTTTGATGATTTGGGGGGGACGCAGGCCGAGCATGGTGTGGAGGGGGCGGAGGATGCGGCCGAGGCTGGGGTGGGTGGCCAGCAGGTCCAGCACGATGGGGTCTTCCATGAAGCACTGGAGATCGGCGCGGGCGGCGGCACCGGCGACGACGGTGGCGGGGCCGTTGGGCAGCAGGCGGATCAGCCAGGCGAAGCCGCGCGGCAGGGTGACGGGTGGTTTGGGTTTGGGGTTGGGTTTGCGCTCGACCGTTGAGGGAGCGCGCGGGGTTCGTGGCGGGCTGGCGGCGATTTTGGCGAAGCGGGCGATCTGGCGGGCGAGGTAGTTCCAGATCAGGACGATGAGCGGGCCGTGGATTTTGAGGCGGTAGCCGTTGTCCGCGACCGAGCGCTGCAGGGCGCGGAAGATCACCGTGAAGCGCTCGGTCGGATCGGCAGGCATGAACGGCGCGTTTGCGATCATGGGTAAGTGTAAACCATGATTGGTGGGGGGTGAGAAAGCGTTTTGTTAGGGGTGCGTTAGAATTTGGGTTGTGGGGTGTGGTGGAGCTGGATTGCCGCGCTGCGCTCGCAATGACGGGATGGGGTTGGGGGCTTGGTGCAAGACCGTAGAGGTGATGCGTGATTTAAGTGGTGGGGTGCGGAAGAGCACCCCACCCTTGGCTCGCTTCTGCTATCGTTTTAGCCGCACGGTCGTGAAAAAATAACCGAAAAACTTTTGTTGGTTTGGTGGTTGCCGTGGCGCGGTAAAGCGGCGAGGTTGCAGGTATGTCACAGACCGATCCGCTTGCTGATTATCTGGATTCATTGAGCCTGGTTCGCAGTTTGAATGCGGGAACGCCGGAGACTTCGTATTATCCGGCGTTGTCATCGTTGTTCAATGCGGTTGGCAAGACGCTGTCGCCTCCGGTGTTCTGCCTTAGTCATGTTTCGGGCAAGCGGGCGGGGATTCCGGATTTCGGGTTGTTCGAGCGACCGAACCGGCTGAAGCGCGGCGAGACGCCGGAGTGGCGGGAGGGCGTGCCGCCTGACCGCGGGGTGATCGAGGTCAAGGGGATTGATCAGACCATCGATCGGCTGGTGGCGTCGGACCAGGTGCAACGGCAGTATCTGCCGGCGTTCGGGTTAGTGCTGGTGACGAATTTGTTTCAGTTTCGGCTGATCAGCCGGGACGGGGTGATCGATCGGTTCGATCTCGCGGATACGGCGGCGGATTTCATCGCGCTGCTGCATGGCGTGCGGCCGAAGGCGTTGGGGATACGGTTCACCGATTTTATCAGCCGCTGCCTGCTGACCGCGGCGCCGTTGGCGACGCCGGCGCAGCTTGCGTTTTTTCTGGCCTCCTATGCGCGGGATTCGCTGGCGCTGCTCGACGAGCGGGCGGCGCTGCCGGCTTTGGCTTCGCTGCGGCAGAGCATGGAGCAGACGCTGGAGTTGAGTTTCGATGCGAAGGAGGGCGAGCATTTGTTTCGCTCCACGCTGGTGCAGACGTTGTTTTATGGGTTGTTTTCGGCCTGGATTGTCGAGGCGCGGGCGGGGCGGGCGGGGCGGTTCGACTGGCGTTCGGCGCAATGGTCGCTGACGGTGCCGATTGCGCGGTTTTTGTTCCAGCAGGTGGCCACGCCGGAGGCGCTGGCGCCGCTGGGGATTGTGGGGTTGCTGGACGCGGCGGCGGGGGCGCTGGCGCGGGTGGACAAGCCAGCGTTTTTCACCGCGTTTCGCGAGACCGAGGCGGTGCAGTATTTTTATGAGCCGTTTTTGGAATATTTCGATCCGCAACTGCGGCGGGATTTGGGGGTTTGGTACACGCCGCCGGAGATTGTGACCTATATGGTCGAGCGGGTGGATCGGCTGTTGCGGAGCGAGTTGGGGATTGCCGACGGGTTGGCCGATGAGAGCGTGGTGGTGCTGGACCCGTGTTGCGGGACCGGGAGTTTTCTGGTCGCGGTGCTGGCGCGGATACGGCGAACCCTTGAGGGCAAGGGGCTGGGGTCGCTGGTGGGCGCGGAGTTGAAGCGGGCGGCGATGACGCGGGTGCATGGGTTCGAGATTATGACGGCACCCTTGGTGATTGCGCATTGGCAGATCGGCGAGGCGCTGGCGGAGGCGGGTGCGCCGTTGGGGATGGCGGAACGGGCTTCGGTGTTTTTGACCAATGCGCTGACCGGGTGGTCCGAGAGCGGGGAGAAGCCGCCGATACCGGGGTTCGAGATGCTGACGCAGGAGCGGAGTGCGGCGCGGGTGGTGAAGCGGGCGGCACCGATATTGGTGGTGCTGGGGAACCCGCCATACAATGCGTATGCGGGGACGGCGCCTGAGGCGGAGGGTGATCTGGTCACGCCCTATAAGGCCGGATTGCAGAGCGAGTGGGGGGTGAAGAAGTTCAACCTCGATGATCTGTATGTGCGGTTTTTCCGGATTGCGGAGCGGCGGATTGCGGAGGGGGCGGTTGGTGCAGCGGGTGCGCCACGGCGCGGCATTGTTGCGTATATTTCGAATTATTCGTGGCTGTCGGGTGCGTCGTTCGTGGTGATGCGCAAGCGGTTGCTGGAGTCGTTCGATCGGATTTGGATCGATAATTTGAATGGGGATAGCCGTGAGACGGGCAAGGTGACGCCTGAGGGCGAGCCTGATCCATCGGTGTTTTCGACTGAGCGTAATCGCGAGGGGATAAGGGTCGGGACGGCGATTGCGATGCTTGTGCGCACGGGGGCGCGGTCGTGAAGGAAGCCGTTGTCAAGTTTCGCGAATTCTGGGGCGTCGATAAACGCGCGGCGCTGATCGAATCGCTCGATGCCCATGATTTCGACGCGGGTTATGAGGTTCTCAATCCGAAGGCGTCCAACAAGTTTTTGCTTCGGTCGGGGACGGCTTTGGCAGATTATGAGGGATGGCCGGCGCTCTCTGATCTAGTGCACTGACTCATTCGGATGGTTCAGGGATTTGAGCGAGCTTTTCGAAGATTGAGGCTGGGGTTGCGGTCCAGAGGAATGGCTTGGAATTCTTGTTGTGCGCCTTGATGTAGCGCTTGATAGCGTCTTCGAG
>NZ_JAIMBY010000029.1 GCF_026191915.1 Acidiphilium sp. PA | reverse complement strand
AGGCCCGTTGCCGAACCTCTCGCCACGGCTGCGTGATGGACGCGTTTTGCTCCGCAAGCGCGGAGCAGGGCAGGGGGGACAGCGAACGATGCGTTCCCCTGCCCACCAGACGCCGGCAAGGAATTCTGGCCCTCGATTTCGACGCCAACACTTCCGCCGGCACCGGCTGGAATTCCGAATGCCCGCCAATCGCGTTGACTCCGGAGGTCGCGCGTCTGCTGGCCGCTGATGCCGCCGTTGCAATCGGCGTGAGCGGTGGCAAGGATTCCTGCGCAGTCGCCATCGCGGTGGATCGTCATCTAAAAGCCATCAGCCACGCGGGACCACGCATTCTGATCCACGCCGATCTCGGCCGGGTGGAATGGCGCGACAGTCTCCCCGCCTGCCAGCGCCTCGCCGAGCGGGTCGGCTGGGAACTGGTTATCGTGCGCCGACAGGCCGGGGATCTGCTGCACCGGTGGAACGGGCGCTGGGCCAACAACGTCGCCCGCTATGCCGCGCTCGAATGCGTGCAGGTGATCCTTCCCTGGAGCACACCCTCGATGCGGTTCTGCACCTCGGAGGCCAAAACCAAAATTATCGCCTCGGCGCTGGCCAAACGCTTCCCCGGTCGCCCGATCCTGAACGTGACCGGGATCAGGCGAGAAGAAAGCGCCAGCCGCCGTGCCAAGCCGGTCTGCGCAATCGACAGCAACCTCGCCACGGGACGCCGCGAGGCCATAGTCTGGAACCCGATCATCGAATGGCCGATCGAGCAGGTCTGGCGGACCATCGCGGCGGCCGGCCTGACCCATGAAGCCTATGCGGTCTACGGCTCGACCCGCGTGTCGTGCGTGTTCTGCATCATGAGTTCGATCGGTGATCTCCGGGCCGCCGCCTCCTGCCCGGAGAACCACGAAATCTATCGCGCCATGGTCGATCTCGAAGCCCGCTCGACCTTCGCGTTTCAGGGAAACCGCTGGCTTGCCGACACCGCGCCGCATCTGCTCGACGCCGATATGCGACGTGCGGTGACGCGGGCCCGGCTCGCTGCCCACGAGCGGATGCAATTGGAGGCATGGCTGCCCCGTCATCTCCTCTACGTCAAAGGCTGGCCGACATCCGTGCCGTCCCATGAAGATGCCGAGCTGCTGGCAAGCATCCGCCGCAGGGTCAGCACTCTGCTCGGCATCGATGCTGACTATCTGACCGGCCCCGCCGTCCGCGAACGGTATCGCGACCTGATCGCCGCGAAGCCGGACCGGATACCAGTCCCCTGAACCGCGGCCTTGGCCTCGACGTCGGCCTCAACCGCAACCCATCATTCGAAAGGAACCCCGGCCATGACCGGAACCAATGACGACGCCCTCGACGCCACTGATATCGAGGCGCGCAAACCACAGGTTCGCACGCGCCACCCCGCGAAAGGCCTGCCGCTGATCGGCATGTGTGCGGAGATCCCAAAACGTCGATCAGGCTACACCGTCCGGCGCATCCTGGCCTGCGCCAATCTTGCGGGAGTGCAGGAGTATCTTTCGAGATCCGGCGGTACGGAAACCTCGCGGTGACGACACTCGCCGCGAGATACATGAAGTGTTACACAAAGGCGCTAATGTTGCCCTAAAACAACATGCGTCGAAAAATGCCAAAATCGGCCGCTCGACATATTGCCTTTGTTGCGAGAAATCCTCTTTATCGCGATCACAAGCAGCACGTGTCTCAGAACGAGACCGACGCGGCAGCGCTGGTGACATTTTGCCAGCCTGATGGGCGACAGGGTAAACGCTGGGAAACTGGCAACATGGAGAATTGATATGCGCAAATTACTACTGGCCTCGGTGGCCACGTTGGGCATGGTAGCCGGAGCAACCGGTGCCGCGCACGCACAGGCAGCCACGCCGCCGAAGCCGGGCACGTTGGTCGTTCATTTGAACGGTTTGTTCACCTATCAGCTCGATGCCGTTGGCTCCTCGGTCAACAGCTACGGCGGCTACAAGCTGAACCCGATCGCCAACGAAGGGTTCCTGCGCCTGTATCCCGGCTTTGATGCTATGACGACCGGCGGGTTCGAGTACGGTGTCGCTTCGGAAATTCGTGACGCCTACACTAATCCCGGCCAGGGCATGCAGGAAAATGCTGCTGCTAACGGCACGGAATCTCTCGTGATCCGCCGCGCCTATGCCTATTTGGGCACCAAGCAGGCGGGCATCGTGCGGATCGGCCAGGGCGATGGCCCGTGGACTTTGATGCAGGACGGCGTGTTCGAAAACTTCGGCGACGGCAACCAGTGGAATTCGGACGGCGGCATCGGCTCGATCGTGCCGAGCGCTGCGCACCCGACCTGGCTGTTCTCGGACACCGGGGCGCTCTACACCACCCTCAAAATCGTGTACCTCACGCCGACGTTCGCCGGCTTCAACGCGGGTATCGGCTTTGAGCCGAATTCGAACGGCATCAAGGAAGGTCTCGCCGCCTGCACCGTGGCGCAGAGCACTTGCGCGGCCCTCGCCAGCGCGCCTGGTGGCGCCGGCAATGCCCGCCGCAAGAATACGCTCGACGCGATGGTTCAGTATACCGGCGAATTCAGTGGCGTTGGCGTGAAGGTATCGGGCGGCTACATCAAGTCCTCGCCGATTGGTAATAGCTCGGGTGCATCGATTTCCGACGGCGTGCTCACGCACGTAACCGGCTACAAGGGTATGGGCATCGCCACAGTCGGCGGCCAGGTTTCCTATGCTGGGTTCATGGTCGGCGCGAACATGAAGGACGGCCAGGTCAACAATGGCTATACCTTCCTGCTCCCCGGCCAGCGTAACGCCTTCGATTGGCTGGTCAGCGCCGAATACACCGCCGGCCCGGCCACCGTCGGCGCCTACTATTTCAACAACCAGAGCGCCGGTGCGCATATGCCGGGCAACGGCGTCGGCCGTACCGAGCAGGACAATGGTGTTGCGGTTGGTGCCAACTACGCCGTCACCCCGAACCTCGGTCTGTTCGTCACCTATCTGTATGGCCAGCGCAAGCAGTACGGCTTCGACTTCGCCAATAGCAAGACCAACACCACCGTGGGCAACCGCATGCACAGCCAAGCGATCGGCGCGGGTGCCGCTCTCAAGTGGTAATCTGACGATCGGCTGATCAGCCGAACATCGAACGGGGGCGACGGTGTGAGCCGTCGCCCTTTTTTGTGACCGGCTTGAAGTCAGATCAGGTTCCGGCGGCATCACAATGGACCGCAAAACGTTGCGCGGGCCTTCAAGAAGTCTCACGATCGAAGCACCAAATCATTTCCCTTCGCCTTGTTGCGGTGGCTTGCGCGCATTGCAACAAGATAACGCTTGCCGAACATCTAGCGACTGCGACTGGTGCGGCCTATTTTGTCTCGTCATCGTTTGAGTTATAATCGCCGATGTCTAAACGCTAAAATAAATTCAATTATTGACCACAGCGCCGCTTGGAATCGGATTACATATATTCATGAGAATTCCTTCTATAAAAACAGCGACGAAATATTTCGAAGTTCTCGCAGCTTTAGAGAAGCAGTATGGTACGATCGATGACGCAATAACCTCGTTGGGGGAAACAGCTGGCCCTAAATACCGGCCCGGTTACATTATGATAATAAAAGCCGCTATCAAGTTTCGTGCGGCACAATCAGACGATAAGGTGCTTCTAAAAAAAATAAATGGTCTTGTAATACCGGAATCTCGAATAAAAGATAAACTTGAGTCCTCATTTAGAAGAATTGAACACAACAATAAAGATGTGATGCTTGCTATAATCAAGCACCTTGATACTGCCCGTGATCGTCTTCGAAATAATAATGCCGATTTAGGATACATTTGGTCTCAGCGTGCTTCCTGGTTTTTACAAGCAACCTTATGTACAGGCATTAAGCCGATTGAATGGATTAATGCATTTTTATTAGATGATAAGGACTTTGAGAAACATGATAGCATATTATTTATAAAAGTATCGGATAAGACTGAGGATGACACTGCCGGCGAGGAGCGTGTCATTTGCGTGTGTGGTGAGAAAGATGTTGATATTATCAATAAACATCTGCAATCTGTTAGCGATATATTGGAATCTGGGATTAGTTACAAAACCTACGTAACCAGGACACAAAAATGTATAAACAAAGCATTTAACCATTGCTTTCCTAATTCCAACGAACGATTTACTCTGATTTCCGCTCGTAATATGTTTTATAGTAGAATGATTGAAGCGGGTTTCTCTAATAAGAGAGTATGCTACCTAATGGGCATTAAGAGGGATCGCAATAAAATTGATCGCTCATCGCTGCCAGGATGAATGCCATGTTTCACTGCGCCAATCCGCGGCCCGCTCCGCCGCCGCCCCACCCGGCTGGCCGGCGTCCGAAGCCGAAGGAATGACCTGGCCCGGCTTACCGCGCCCGCACCCGCGTAATCGCCGTCGAACCGACGAACAACAAAATCCTCGCGCGTCTACGGTAATCGCATGCCGGTTAATTGTTTGGATGTTGTTCGCGGAACCCATCTGGGCCCTGCGGTCATAGCGCCGCAATCATTGAGGCCGGACACATGACCGCATTCGAACCCTTATCAGAACTTGCAAACCCTACCTGCGCCCCTAGGGCCGTCCACACATGAACCTCGGTGCCCTTTCGCGCCGGCGTTTTCGAGATAGCATCGAGCCGATCCTAAGCCGCTGCGCTATCAGTAAACCCGTTGACGCTATTTCGCGAGCCGATAGCCGCCTCCATCGGTTACCAGTAACGTCGGCTGCGCCGGTTCGGGCTCGATTTTCTGACGCAGGCGGTAAACATGGGTTTCCAGCGTGTGGCTTGTGGCCGTTGGGTTATATCCCCACACCTCGTTGAGCAGAACTTGACGCTCGACCGCCTCGCCGCCCGCGCGGTATAGGAATTTCAAGATCGCCACTTCCTTGTTGGTCAGATAGATGCGCTTGTCGTTTTCTGGCCCATGCAGTTGCCTGTTTACGTTGCTTAAGGTGTAGGGTCCGATTTGTAGGACAGCGCGATCACTGTTTTCGTAATTGTTTAAATGAGTACGCAGCCGCGCCATTAATTCGGCCAGTCTGAATGGCTTTGCGACATAGTCGTCTGCTCCCGATTCGAGGCCTTGCACGACATCCTTTTCATCTGTGCTTCCAGTCAGCATGATGATCGGAATTGCGTGGCCACGCTCACGCAGGTGGGCACAAAAGGTCCGTCCATCGCCATCCGGCAAACCGACGTCAAGGATGATCGCATGGATCCTCTTGTCAGTCACAGACAGAACCTGCTCAGCCTCGGCGATGGATCCGGCTTCGAGGATCGCGAATTCATTATTGTCGTGCATCTGCTCGGCCAAGCTGGTGCGCAGGGGCAGATCGTCGTCAACGATAAGAATCGGGTGCATATTCGCCATGGTGCTGCCTCTCTGATGCTTCTGCACGACGCGCCGTCGATGTCTTGCGCATCCATGCAATTCGTTGGCCGTACCTACGACGGCCGTCGCGGTATTTCACTGCCAGATGCTGATTATTTGGGTCCCAAGTTGATCACATACATGTGTTCGTCGTGCGGCCCAGGCTCCCTGGATGGCATCCTCCCAGCCCTCGTCGGCGGCAGAACGGTGGTCAAACGTGTAGCGACCACCAAAATAGCGCTGGCAGCACCCGTAATCGGATGTCGACCTGGGAATTTTTGCCTCGCTTCGAGGCGGCCCCCGACCGCTTCAAAGATTAGGAAATGATCGCCTTACTCGATCGGCGGGCAGAGTAGGCTACTGACAAATCGAACCCCCGCCCTCAGGCACCGGCTCGGTCGTGAGTATTGCCGAGTCCGGATAGCAGACGAAGACCTGAACGTCTCGAAGTGAGCGATCATGGTCGTGGTGCCGTTCTCCAGGCGCGATCACGCGGTTCCTGTTGCTCCAGCGGCCCCAGGGGTCCAGCCAGTGACCCGTGACGATCCTTCCGCCTCGTTCATTTTGGCGACCATGGATGAGATGCCCGAAATAAGCGCAATCGCCGTGGAATCAGGCAAGGGATGCCGCATGCGGGCCAGGCGCCGGCAAGGGGTAGGGCCTCGCCATGCTCACCGGCGCGAAGCGCCGGTTGCGCGTGGCTGCGTTTCCCGCGGGACGGGCCAAGCGGCCCGCCCCGCGCCCTTGCCCCGCCCGCCCCGACGCGGCTGGCGAGCGGTGTTTCAGGAAAGGAGAAACACCGATGAACAAACCAAAATGGCGGCGCTCTGGCAAAGCCAATCCCAATCCCAATCCCCGCGATATCTACCAGGAGGTGACCGACAAGATCCTCGCTGCGCTGGAACGCGGCGTGCTGCCGTGGCAACGCGGCTGGGATCAGGGCATCGCCGGCGCGCCGATGAACCCGACGACGGGACGGATTTACCGCGGGATCAACAATCTGCTGCTCGGCATGATGCAGGATGCGGCGTTCAACGGCGATCCGCGCTGGTGCTCATATCGGCAGGCGCAAGCCCGTGGCTGGCAGGTCCGCAAGGGCGAACGCGGCACCACCGTCGTGTTCTATCGCAAGCTCCAGCGGCGGGACGGCGAGGACGGGGAGACGGGTCTCGTTTCTCCTGATACCGCAGGGGCGGGGGCACGCCCGTTCTTCATGCTGCGCGCCTCCACCGTCTTTCATGCGACCCAGATCGACGGCATTCCCGTCTATAACCCACCGGGGATCGCAGCCGAACCCTGGCGTACGCCCGAGGCGGTCCAGACGATCCTCGACAACAGCGGTGCCACCATCCACTACGGCGGCTCGCAAGCCTGTTTCGTCCCGTCACGGGACTGCATCTACCTACCTCCAAAAGGTGCGTTCAGGAGCGATGCGGCATTCGCCCACACCGCGCTGCATGAACTCTCGCACTATGCCTATGCGGCACCTCGGCTGAACCTCAGCCAGGGTGGTCGGTTCGGCTCAGCGGCTTATGCGTTCGAGGAACTCGTGGTGTCGATCGCCTCGGTGAACATCTGCACCGTAGTCGGCGTCGAGGCCGAGATCGAGAACACCGCGAGCTACCTGGCCGACTGGATGACCGTCATCAGGTCCGATAGGAAGGCGATCTTCCGCGCGGCGGCCGATGCACAGCGCGTGGCCGATTACATCCTCGGCTTTCATCCCGACTATGCGGCTGCGGTGCGAGCGGCCAACGAAGCCGGCGCGGGAGAGCAGGACGGCGACGGCGATCCGGGAGGCACGCTCGACGAGTTCGACGACCAGGCTAGGCCCGTTGCCGAACCTCTCGCCACGGCTGCGTGATGGACGCGTTTTGCTCCGCAAGCGCGGAGCAGGGCAGGGGGGACAGCGAACGATGCGTTCCCCTGCCCACCAGACGCCGGCAAGGAATTCTGGCCCTCGATATCGACGCCAACACCGCCACCGGCACCGGCTGGGATTCCGAATGCCCGCCGATCGCGTTGACCCCGGAGGTCGAGCGTCTGCTGGCCGCTGATGCCGCCGTTGCGATCGGCGTCAGTGGCGGCAAGGATTCCTGAGCCGTCGCCATTGCCATCGATCGGCACCTGAGCGCGATCGGCCACGTGGGGCCACGCATTCTGATCCACGCTGATCTCGGCCGGGTGGAGTGGCGCGACAGTCTCCCGTCCTGTCAGCGCCTTGCCGAGCTGATCGGCTGGGAACTGGTCATCGTGCGTCGCCAGGCGGGCGATTTGATGCATCGATGGGAGACCCGCTGGGAACGGAACGTCGCCCGCTACGCCACCCTGGAATGCGTGCAGGTGATCCTGCCCTGGAGCACGCCATCGATGCGGTTCTGTACTTCGGAGGCAAAAACCAAGGTGATCGCTTCGGCGCTGGCCAAACGCTTCCCCGGTCAACCGATCCTGAACGTGACCGGGATCAGGCGAGAAGAAAGCGCCACCCGCCGGGCCAAGCCGGTCTGTGCAATCGACAGCAACCTCGCCACGGGACGCCGCGAGGCCCTGGTCTGGAACCCGATCATCGAATGGCCGATCGAGCAGGTCTGGCGGACCATCGCGGCGGCCGGCCTGACCCATGAAGCCTATGCCGTCTACGGATCGACCCGCGTGTCGTGCGTGTTCTGCATCATGAGTTCGATCGGTGATCTCCGGGCCGCCGCCTCCTGCCCGGATAACCATGACATCTACCGCGCCATGGTCGATCTCGAAGCCCGCTCGACCTTCGCGTTTCAGGGAAACCGCTGGCTTGCCGACACCGCGCCGCATCTGCTCGACGCCGATATGCGACGTGCGGTGACGCGGGCCCGGCTCGCTGCCCACGAGCGGATGCGATTGGAGGCACTGCTGCCCCGTCATCTGCTCTACGTCAAAGGCTGGCCGACCACCGTGCCGTCCGATGAAGACGCGGAGCTTTTGGCAAGCATCCGCCGCAGGGTCAGCGCCCTGCTCGGCATCGATGCTGACTATCTGACCGGCCCCGCCGTCCGCGAACGGTATCGCGACCTGATCGCCGCTAAGCCGGAACGGATAGCAGTCCCCTGAACATCGGACACGTCCTCAATGTCAGTCTCAGTCTCAGTCTCAACCTCAACCGCAACCCATCAATCGAAAGGAACCCCGGCCATGACCGGAACCAATGACAACGCCCTCGACGCCACTGACATCGAGGCCCGCAAACCACAGGTTCGCACGCGCCACCCCGCGAAAGGCCTGCCGCTGATCGGCATGTGGGCGGAGATCCCAAAACCTCGATCAGGCTACACCGTCCGGTGCATCCTGGCCTGCGCCAATCTTGCGGGAGCGCAGGAGTATCTTTCGAAATTCGGCGCCAGCCTCGTCGAGAACCGCACGGCGATCACCTGGTCGGTCCGGGAATTCCGGACCCGCCCGGTGAAGCGTCCCCGACCCGACCGGGCACCACGCATCCAGATCACGGAGCAGAACATCATCGAAATCGGTTCCTGAAAGGAAATCCCGACATGGCAAAAATCGCAACCGACGTTGAACTCGCAGCCATCATCACCGGCATTGTGACAGACGCCCCGCAGCACGAGGAACCACGCTACCGAATGTTTCTCGACACCATCGCCGAAGCGATCGGGGCCTATCATTGCCTTGCTGTCGGTGCGGTGATGACGCCGGCGGAGGATCTGACGCAATGGACTGTGGCACTGCATGCCACGATGGATACCGCCGACGATGGAGGGCCGTTCGCCCCGATCGACACCGACCTCAAGGTCAAGGAATGGCTTGCCGAAGGACAGACCGAAACCGAGGAAACCCGATAAGACGACGACGGGTCAGATCTTGACTTTACCCTGCTTGATGATCGGCTTTTTCCGCAGCTTTGTCGTGGTCACGGCATCCGTCGCGGTCTCTGTTGCTGCTTCGGTCGCGGTCTCCGGCTCGACGGCGGTGACGGCGGATGCCGCTGGGACTTCTTCCGGAGCCGGTACTGTTGCGCTGACCGATGACGCTGCTCTCGACTTTTCCAATTCTGCTTGAAGTGTCTTGATCTCGGCGCGTGCCTCTTTCAGATCCTTGCGAACAGCCTTGTTTTTCATTGCCAAGGCGTTGTTTGCTGCCTCCAGCTGCTCGACCCGGTCACGCAACTCCTGGACTGACAACTTTGGTTTTGCCGCGACGATGATCGGCTTGGCCATCGTTTGCTGTGCCGCTTTCGAAGCGACTTTCATGGGAGGCTTCGCGGCTGCCATTTTCACTTTGGCAGGTGAGGCCTTTGCTCTTACAGCGGCCTGGCTTTTGGTCGCTGGCTTGGATGATCCTTTGATACCCCTGGGCATGCTCTATTCCTCTTGATGAAGTGGTGATCGGCGTAGCGCAAAACCAGAAAAATGAAAGAGGGCAGGGAACAACACCGAAAAGAGAATCGGCTACCGCACCCGCCTCGGCCGGCAAGGGGTAGGGCCTCGCCATGCTCACCGGCGCAAGCGCCGGTTGCGCGTGGCTGCGTTTCCCGCGGGTCGGGCGAAATCGCCCGCCCCGCGCCCTTGCCTGCCGTCGGCGGGATGCGGTCGCGCGATGGGTAGATTCGAGAAATCCAGAGAACAACGAAGGATTTCGATCGGATCACACCCCATCGAAGGAGATCCCTCCCATGTCAGCCTCCCCGGAAATCCTGCATAACAACGCGCCGTCCCAGCCGAGCGGCGCGGAACCCGAACGCTATCGGTTTTTCAGCGTCAAACTTCATCGCCTGATCTCCTACCGCGAAGACGGTGCCGTCTACGTCCGTGATGTGTGCTCGGATTGGGTACGCACTCGTGCGCCTGCCGATACCGATGCGATCAAGGCCGAGCGGTTCGAGCGGGCAGCACTGGCGATCACCAATCTCCCGGCCTGGGCCCGGTCGATCACCGACCTTCCCACGATGACCGAGATCGAGCGCTGGTCCACCGACAGCGTGGTCGAAGCCACAGATGGCGAGGAGGTCGAACCCGACGGCCATTCGTCCGACGGCGCGCCATCCTGGCTGCTCGCCCTCGGCATGATCTGAGGAGGCACCGATGAGCAATCCTTCCCAGCCGCGCAGCGGCAACCAGGCGTTTCTCGATGACCTCATCGCGCAGTCATGCGCGACCACAGGCGGCCACCTCTGGATCAACCCCTCGCAATGGACGCTCTACGTCAGCAGGGGGCGCAGCATCTCGGGCTATGACCTCGATGCGATGAAGGCCCGGGTGCTCGCAGCGGGAGGTGCCGTCATCGATGTTCGTCAGGCCGATCCAGATCAGGTGCTTCACCTGGCTTTCAGCGGGCCGATGATCGCGGTCGGCGAGGAACCGCGTTTCATCATCTGCAAAGCCTTGTCCTACGAAAACCTGGAGATCATTGCGGCCCGATATCGCCGCGCCGGCGCCGAGATCCACAACATCCCAGAGGCGCAGGAGACTGGCGATGACACGCTATCGCTCCCGACGTGAACGACTGATCAAGCAGCACGGGCGGATTACCGATAAATACCGCCTGCATGCCTGGTGGCTGCGCGGCGCGCTCGATCAAGTCACCGGCAAGCCGCTTCCGCCGCTCCACCCTGATCTCTCCGACGAATACGAGAACGGGGCGTGGTGCGTCCGGCACGGCTATATCCGGATCAACGACATCGAGCGGTTCAAACGCCTGATCGTCGAGACCGAACGCGGCCGGCCCTACCAGCGCGGCCGGTTCGCGCAGGAACACCCGGATCTGCTCGCAGCGATCGAACCCGCGAGCGCGATCCACCCGCCCGCCTGAAAAACCGCAGCGATCCGGCCCGGTCCAGCCCGGACGTCGGCCCGATCGCCCGAACCTGACCTTTCCCATCAAGCCCACCGCAGAACGCCGTTCCAACCCGGAACGGCGTTCTTCGTTCGTTCCAGAGGATATCCTGCCATGCCGATCAATCCCTTCGACCAGGGCGGCCAACTCGGTCTCGACCTGTTCGGCACCACCGCACTCACCCCAGCCGATCTCAACCCGGTCGGCCTGATCCGTATCCCGATGAAGGAGAACCCGGTGGACGACACCGACGAGGCCGAAACGCCAGCAGGGCAGGGGGGCCGTTCGTCCCGGTCCCATGCCGCACGTCGCGGGACGAACTTCCGGCTCGACGGTGCGCGCAACCTCGCGGCCGGGTGGAAGGCCCGCGCGCAGGATAATCTCGCCGCGATCCGCCTGCTCCGCGAGATCGAGACCGCGAACCGTCCGGCAACGCCGGATGAGCAGGCGCAGTTGATCAAGTTTTGCGCCTTCAGCAGCACCGAGTTGGCCCAAGGTGTGTTCCGTGCCGCAGGCTCGACCTTGCCTTCCACCGCAGGTGCTGATGCGGGTGAGGAGACAGCGGCGCAAGCGCGTGGGGACGAGGGTTTCCGTGCCGGCTGGGCCGAGATCGGCCGCGATCTGGAAACCCTGGTCAGTCCGCACGAACGCGCGGGATTGATGCGCGCCACCCAATACGCCCACTACACCCCGGAATTCATCATCCGGGCGCTCTGGAGCGCGGTGGCACGGCTCGGCTACGCCGGCGGGCGCGTCCTAGAACCCGGGTGCGGTATCGGCCTGTTCATCGCCCTTGCGCCCGAAGCCATCGCCGCGAACAGCCATTTCACCGGCGTCGAGGCCGATCCAGTGACCGCCCGCATCACCCGCCTGTTGTTCCCCGAGAGCCAGATCAGGCGGGAGGATTTCACCAAGGCGAAACTGGTTGGAGATTTCGACCTCGCGATCGGCAACCCGCCGTTCTCCGACCGTACCCAGCGCCTGACCGAGATCACCCCGCCCACCGCGATGTCGCTGCATGATTATTTCATCGCACGGTCGATCTACCACCTCCGCCCCGGCGGTCTCGCCGCCTTCGTGGTCAGCCGCTGGACCATGGACAAGATCGATGACACCGCCCGCAGGATTATCACGGCCAGAGCCGATCTGCTCGGCGCGGTGCGCCTGCCGGCCGGGGCAATGCGCGCCGACGCCGGCACCGATGTCGTGGTCGACCTGCTGGTCTTTCGCGCCCGCGCCGATGACGAGATCCCCGGTCCGGTAAACTGGACCGGCACCGCCGAAGCCCTTCCCGCCACGGACGAGACCCCGGCGGTCGCGATCAACCGCTATTTCCTCGACCATCCGGCTCAGGTGCTCGGCACCCATGACCGGACCACCAGCCCCTACGGCCTGGTCTACACCTGCAAGGGCGACACCGGCCCCGGCCTCGAAGCAGCAATCCACGAGGCGCTCGCCATCCTGCCATCAGGCGTTCACGCCCCGGACCCCGCCCGGTTCCGCAAGCCCGATGAAGTCGCCGAGCCGGTCTACACCGGCCATGCCGCCGACGGCGCGACGATCCGCGAGGGCAGTTACCTCGTGATCCGCAACCGGCTGCATCAGGTGGTCGACGGCATCCCGACCGAGATCCCGGTCAAGCAGAAGACTTCCAAGCGCGATGGCATCCCGCTGCTCTCCGCCCAGATCATCGACGGGTTGATCCCGATCCGCGATGCGGTCCGGGAGGTGCTCCGCGCCCAGGAAGCCGATCTGCCCTGGCAGCAGGCTCAGCAGAAGCTCCGCCTCGTTTACGGCCGCTTCGTGCGGACCTATGGCGCGATCAACAGGACGCAGGTGGTCACGATCACCGATGAGGAAACCGGCAAGACCCGCGATATCGTCCGCCGACCCAATCTCGCCCCCTTCGCGGATGACCCCGATGTCTGGCTGGTCGCCTCGATCGAGGAATACGATCTCGACAGCGACAAGGGCCGTCACGGTGCGATCTTCGACCGAAGGGTGATCCACCCGCCCGCGGAGCCGATGATCGAGACCGCGGCCGACGCGCTGACGGTCTGCCTGCATGATCGGGGCAGCGTCGATCCCGACTATATCGCCGAATTGCTCGGCACCACCGCCGAGACCGTCATCTCCCTTCTGCCCAACGCGATCTTCCTCAACCCGGATACCCGCCGCTGGGAAACCTCCGATGCCTATCTCTCCGGCCCGGTGCGGACCAAGCTCGCGATCGCCCGCGCGGCCGCCGTCGAAGACCCACGGTTCGAGGCCAATGTCACCGCCCTCGAAGCCGCACAGCCGGTCGATCTGAAACCCTCCGAGATCACCGCCCGGCTGGGGGCGACCTGGATCCCGACCAATGTGATCGAGCGCTTCTGCACGGAGATCATCGGTGTCACCACCCGGATCAACCACGTCCGCGAGGTCGGCAGCTGGACCCTGAACGTATCTGCTTTTGCCGGCGTCGGCGCCTGCACCACCGAATGGGGCACCGCCCGGCGTCATGCCGGCGAATTGCTCGACGACGCGCTGAATTCGCAGATCCCGCAGATCTGGGACGTCTGGCGGGATGCGGGCGGATCAGAACGGCGCGAACTCAACGTGGTCGAGACCGAGGCCGCCAAGGAAAAGCTGAGCAAGATCAAGACCGCATTCCAGTCCTGGGTCTGGACCGACGCCGAACGGGCGGAGACGCTTTGCCGGATCTACAACGATCTGATGAACAATCTGGTGCCCCGTCACTTCGACGGCTCGCATCTGACGCTTCCCGGTGCATCGAGCGTGATCAGCTTCTACCCCCACCAGAAGCGGGTGATCTGGCGGATCATCGCCGATGGCGCGACCTACATCGCCCACGCGGTCGGCGCCGGCAAAACCTTCTCGATGGCCGCAGCGGTGATGGAGCAGAAACGCCTCGGTATGATCACCAAGGCGATGATGGTGGTCCCCGGTCACTGCCTCGCCCAGGCCAGCCGCGAGTTCCTGCAACTCTACCCGACCGCCCGCATTCTGGTCGCCGACGAGACGAATTTCGCGAAGGCAAAACGCCAGCGCTTCCTCGCCCGCGCCGCGACGGGGGAATGGGACTGCATCATCATCACTCATTCCGCGTTCAAGTTCATCGCCGTCCCGGCCAGCTTCGAGCGGTCGATGCTCGAGGACCAGATTAGTGCGATGGAAGAGATCCTGACCAGCGTGGACAGCGACGACCGGATCAGCCGCAAGCGGATCGAGCGGATCAAGGAGGGGTTCGAGGCACGGCTCGACGCTCTGGGCAGCGACAAGGACGATCTGCTGACAATCGGTGAGATCGGCATCGACCAGATCATCGTCGATGAAGCGCAGGAGTTCCGCAAACTCAGCTTCGCCACCAACATGGCGACCCTGAAGGGCGTCGATCCGAACGGCTCACAGCGGGCGTGGGATCTGTTCGTCAAAGCCCGGTTCGTTGACCAGAAGAACCCCGGCCGCGCCCTGCTGATGGCGAGCGGCACGCCGATCACCAACACCATGGGTGAACTCTACACGCTGCAGCGCTTCTTTGCCGAAGACATCCTCACCCGGATGGGGTTGCAGCATTTTGACGGCTGGGCGGCCAACTTCGGGGACGCGCGCACCGATCTCGAACTCCAGCCGTCGGGCCAATACAAGCCGGTCACCAGGTTCTCGGAATTCGTCAACGTGCCGGAGCTGATCGACATCTTCCGCAGCTTCGCCGACGTCGTCCAGAAGGCCGATCTGCGTGAGTATCTGAAACTCCCCCGCATCGCCACCGGCAAGCGCCAGCTGGTCACCGTCGAACCCAGCAAACATTTCCGGATGTACCAGCGCTTCCTCGACCAGCGGATCAAGGAGATCGAGGCCCGCAAGGGTAAGCCGCAAAAGGGTGATGACATCCTGCTCTCGGTGATCACCGATGGCCGCCACGCCGCGATCGATCTGCGGCTGGTGACCCAGGGTGGCATGCCGGATCCCGACAGCAAGCTGAACGCCCTGATCGACAAGGTATTCGAGACCTGGCGTGATACGGCGGCACGGCGATACCTCGATGCCAGCGGGGAACCCTACCCCAATGACGGCGCGGGTCAGATGATCTTCTCCGATCTCGGCACGCTGAACGTCGAGAAGACCCGCGGCTTCTCGGCCTATCGCTGGATCAGGGATCAGCTGGTCGCCCGCGGCGTGCCCGCCGGGGAGATCGCCTTCATGCAGGATTACCGCAAGGCGGCGGACAAGCAGCGGGTGGTCTCCGACTTCAACGCCGGGCGGGTGAGGATCCTGATCGGATCATCGCAGACCATGGGCACCGGCGTGAACGGCCAGAAGCGACTGGCGGCGTTGCACCATCTCGATGTGCCGTGGCTGCCCTCGGATATCGAGCAGCGCGAAGGCCGGATCGAGCGGCAGGGCAACCAGAACGAGGAAATCGCGATCTATGCCTATGCGACGCAGACCAGCATGGATGCGACGATGTGGCAAAACAATGAGCGCAAGCAGCGGTTCATCGAGGCGTCGCTGTCGGGTGATCGCACAATCCGCCGGCTGGAGGACGCCGGCAGTCAGTCCAACCAGTTCGCCATGGCCAAGGCGATCGCCTCGGGGGATCAGCGACTGATGCAGAAGGCTGGGCTCGAGGCCGAGCTGGCCCGGCTCCGTCGCCTGAGTGACGCGCATATCGACGGGCAGATCTCGATCCGCCGGACGCTGAACGAGGCGCGCTGGTCGATCGAGACCGCCACCAAGCGGATCGCGGGGTTTGAGAAGGACATTGCGCGGCGGATTGACACCACCGGCGATGCGTTTGCGATGACCATTGGCGAGACCCGGTTCACCGAGCGCAAGCATGCCGGATCGGCGCTGATCCGCACGATCATGGAGAGCGCGTGGGAGCAGAAGGAGGCGATCGCCGGTGAGATCGGCGGCTTCGAATTCAGCCTGCGGGTGATGCGCTCCAGGCAGGGCGGGATCGACGACGCGAAGGTGATCCTGCACCTGACAGACCAGCGCCTTACAATCGACATGCCCGACGAGATGAACGCCCTCGGGGTGATCGCCCGCATCGAATCCGTGATCAGAGGCCTCGAAATCCAGCGTGACCGGGCGCAGGAGGATCTGATCAACGCCGAGCACCGGATCAGTGAATACCAGTCCCGCCTTGGCGTACCCTTCGAGTTGCAAGGCGAACTCGACGCCAAACTGGCGGAACTGGCCGCGATCGACAAGGCGTTGGCCGCCACGGAGAGCGAGGCCAACACCGGCGCTGGTCCGAACGCGAGCGGGGCAGGGGACCAACCCCCGGAATTCCCAGCCATGTTCGCACGACGTTCCTCTCTCGAGGACGATCCGACCGATGATCTCGGTACGGTGTCGTCTGGTGCCAATCAGGACGAATAGGGGAGGGGAACGACCCCCTCCCATCCCTCTCCACCGACAACGACAACGAGACCCGAAAGGAGATCGCCATGCTCCCCACCGCGCTCGCCCGCGCGATCCGCCTGCCCCTGCTGACCCCGGAGCAATTCACCCCGACGAAATGGGATGATGCGCTGACCAAAGCGAAATTCGGCAACCATCTGCTCCGCTTCATCGCGGAGGATTTCCCGGAGACCATGTTCACCCAGAAATTCTACGGACGGCTGGCGAATACGTTTGGCCATATTGCCTACTACAACAGTGTCGGATTTTGGGATGAGTTCTTCCAGACCCGCGCCACGAAGATCGAATTCCTCGACCAGACGATCCGTCACCCCTGCTACGGTGACCCCGCCTGGACCTTCAGCGATGTCGAACGTGTCATCCGCGCCCGGTTGAAACAAACGGACGTGATCGACTGGCACCGGCGATTGCTCATGCAGGAACGTGAAGCGCGTGAACGGGCCGAATACATCCGGCTCGCCCAGAAATTCGCCCCGAAGCCGGCTGAAACCAACCTCACCGGTATGGCAGACCCGAAAACTACCACTTGCGAGTCGTTTTCGGTGGATGCCTTGCCGGCTGATCGGACCCATTCCCAGCTGCATGTCACGTCGACCGGCCACAGCTCGCTCAAGACCCCGGTCGCCCAGCTGGACCTGTTCGCCGGTCTGTAACCGGTAATCCGTTCCCGATCGCATGGTGTCGTGCCCGGCACCGCTGCGCTCCATCGCCGCCTGCGCCACCCGGCCCCGCGTCGGCGCCGTACCGGCGCGCCGCAGGGCAGGGCGGCTCGCCGGCAATGGTGCCGGTCCCGTCGCCATGCGCCGCGGAAGTTACTTCCGGAAGAAACTGGAAGGGAAAACCACTGAAACAAACCATCCCATGAAGGAGCTACCGATGGACCTGAGACAGGTTGATCCCAAGACACTCGTGCCCAACCCCGCCAACCCCCGCCGCGTCAAACCGGACGAGGCCTACGAGGCCCAGCTCTCGGCCAACATCCGCGAGATCGGCCTGATCCAGCCGCCGATCGCACGCGAGATCGACGGCAGACTGGTGATCAAGGCCGGTGATCGCCGCACCCGCGCCTGCATCGCGGCCGGACTCGCCACCATCCCGGTGCTGGTGCTTGACGGCGATGACGCCAATCACGACAGCATGCGCGCCTTCAGCGAGAACATCGTCCGCGCCGGCCTCGGCACGGTCGATATGTGGCGCGCCATCGAAGCGCTCTGCGGTGATGGCTGGACCGAGGACGGTATCGCCACCGCGCTCGCCCTGCCGCCCCGCGTGATCAAGCGGCTCAAACTGTGCGGTTCGATCCATCCCGCCATCCTCGACCAGATGGCCAAGGGAGATGAGCCGAACGAGCGTGATCTGCGCACCATCGCCAGCGCCTCACGCGAGGATCAGGCGGAAGCCTGGAAGAAGCACAAGCCGAAGAAGATCGAGCGGGTCATGTGGTGGGACCTGGCGCGGGCGCTGACCAAAACCCGGTTCTATGCCCGGGATGCCTCGTTCGATGCGAAGATCGCCACAGCGAACGGCATCATCTGGGAAGAGGATCTGTTCGGCCAGGACGGGGTGGACAATCGCTACACCACCCAGGCCGAGGCCTATCTCAACGCCCAGCACGAGTATCTGAGCAAGAAGCTGCCGAAGGGCCAGGTCATCCTGCCGGTGAACGAGCACGGTGAACCGAAGCTGCCCGCCAAGGCGGTGAAGGTCTATGGCGAGAAGCCGGGGAAGGGTGAGACCGCCGGCCGCTTCATCAATGAGCGTACCGGCAAGATCGAGACCGTGATCTACCGCCTGCCTGAGCCCAAGCCGGTCACGAAATCGAAGGCGAAGGGCAAGCCGACGACCGCTGCCGGTGCCGGGGCAGGGGGTGTAACCGACGAAGCCAGAGATACCGGTGATACCGGCGAGATCGAGACCGAGGCTGAATTCGTGCAAGCGAGCTCTCGCCCGCCGGTCACCAAGGAAGGGCTCAAGATGATCGGCGACTTCCAGACCGATGCCCTGCATGAGGCGCTGGATAAGGTCGAGATCGACGATCAGACCCTGATCGCCCTGCTCGTGCTCGCCTTCGCCGGCGACAACGTGCAGGTCCGCACCGGCGAGAAGATCGAACCTGGCCAAATCTACCGCCGGCGTAGCGCCATCGCCTATCCGCTGATCTCCGGCGGTGTCCTGACCTTCGATCCCGACACGATCAGGACCGGCGCGCGGGCGATGCTCAAGCATGCGCTCTGCCTGCGCGACGGCTTCGGGATGCAGTCGGGGCCGGTCGCACGGATCGCGGGCAACGAGATCGAGGCTGAAAGGTTCCTGCCGAACATGGCCACGCAGGAGTTCCTCTCCTGCCTGTCCAAGCCCGAGATCGAGCGGATCGGCAGCGCGAGCGGCGTGCTGCCCCGCCAGACCGGCAAGGCAACCCGCGCCGCGGTGGTCGATCGGTTCAAGACGGAGCGGTTCATCTATCCCGGCGCGGCGTTCGCGCTGACGTCAGACGAAGCCGCGAAGCTCGCCGAAAGCCACGCCCGGCACAACGGCGATCCGGGTTCCGGTGACGATGACCCCGACGGCGCGGAGACAGAGCAAGGCGCTGACGATGCATCGCCCGATGATGCTGATCCGGCCGAAGGCGACGACGCTGCCGATCCGGAGGAGGATCTGTCCGAGCCGACGGCACCGCCGCGCGGAATGCCGGCCGAGTTTGAGCAGATCGCAGCGGAATAATCCGCACCCACCCTCAAGAGATCGTGCCGGGCCGCAAAGCCCGGCACAAGGAGGCGCCGATGCCGGTCACCGAAGAACAACGCGCGACGATGTGCGCTCTGAGCGTAACGCCAGCCGTCACATAGAAATCGCCAGCGCCTCGATGATCCGACATTCTCTGATTGATCTCAGGCTGCATTGCTCGATCAGGGTTGATAGCTCCGCCCGTAGCGCCGTCAAACCGGCCAGTTTGCGATCCACTTCAGCGAGATGCTCGCGTGCAATGGCATCGACCTGCTCGCATGATTGATCCTTTTGGTGGTTAAGTTCGAGCAGGGTCCGGATTTGCCCGACGGAGAACCCCAATGCTCGCGCCCGCCGGATGAAACTCAAGCGCATGATGTCCGCTTCGGCGTAGGTCCGATAGTTGCCCGATGTTCTGGCAGGCGCTGAAAGCAGCCCGATCCGTTCATAATATCGAATTGTCTCAGCTTTGGTTTCTGTTTCTCGCGCAAGATCGCCAATGTTGAGAACATCACCTGTCATACCCTTGACCTTCTAGCGGCTACAACGTTTAAATGTGCTGGCATGAACTCGTGGTTGAGGTCGTCTGTGTGAACAATAGTCCGGTTGCTGCATCACCCGATAGAGTTTTTTCAACCGGGGCCACAGGCTGCTGCCCTTACGAAGTGACGGTTATACCTGAACACGCCGACATGCGCATTGCGCGCGCGGTTCTCGTTCGGCGCGCCATTAGGCTCGAATTTCTTACGATCGTCTGGATGCTCGTGGAAGCTGGCGTATCGCTCTGGGGTGGTACGCAGGCCAACAGCGTTTCCTTACGCGCCTTCGGCATCGACAGCCTGATCGAGATCATCTCGGCCGGAGTGCTCATATGGCGACTGGGTGCCGAATTGCGGAATGGGCAGGTTTTCGGTGAATGGACCGAACGCGTGGCCAGCCGTATCTCGGGTGTCCTACTGTTCGGGTTGGCTGCCTATGTCGTCATTACCGCAACTTCGAAACTGGTAGCCCATACCGGTGAAGAATTTTCACAGATTGGGCTGAGCATCACTTTGCTCGCCATGCCGACTATGTATTTCCTGGCTCGTCGCAAAGTCGCCATCGCAGAGGCTCTGGGCAGCCGTGCCATGCGCGCGGATGCGATGGAAAGCGTCACGTGTGGCTACCTGTCTTTAGTTGTCGTCGTGGGGTTGATCATGCAGGCGCTGACCGACGCCTGGTGGATCGACGCCGTGGCCAGCCTCGGCGTCGTGGGGTTTCTCGTCAAGGAAGGGCGAGAGGCATGGACGGGAAGCTGCCATTGCTGACTGATTAAGCCAACTACGATTACGCGATAAATCCGACGGATGTCGGCCCTGTGTGATGAACGCGCGGGATAAATTCTGGAGGAAATGCGAGATGAACCGATCATCCTACGGCGTCCGGGTTTTGGCCGGCGCGCTTTTGCTCTTGTTCGGCGGCTTTGCGCACGCACAGACGGTACCGGCACAGCCTACTGCGCCTATTATCGTGCCAGTCACGCCGCCCGCACCCCAGAGCGGCAGCGTTCATATCAAGAAAATCATCGTCCAGAACTCGCCCTTGAGCAATTCCGGCATCGATATCGCCAAGGCTGCCCAAGCGGTTCAGATTCTGGGTCATCGTGAATTGACCCAGAACGGTGCGCCCGATGCATTGCGCGCCCTCCAGCGCGACGCCACAGGCGTCAATCTCGATAACGCCGCCGGCAACCCTTATCAGCCTAGCCTGTTCTATCACGGCTTTGAGATTTCACCCTTGCAAGGCACCTCCCAGGGGCTGGCCGTCTATGTCGATGGCGTGCGCTTTAATGAGCCGTTTGGCGACACGGTGAACTGGGATTTGCTGCCCGAGCCGGCAATTCGCAGCGTCACCGTCGAAGACGCCAACCCCGTCTTTGGCCTCAATGCGCTGGGCGGTGCCGTCGATGTGCAACTCAAGGACGGTTTTACCTATCACGGTGGTTCGGTAGAGGTGTTGGGTGGCTCCTTCGGTCGCGCCGAACTCGATGCTCAATACGGCATTCAGCATGGCAATACCTCGGCTTATTTTGCAGCGAGCGAACGCCATGAAGGCGGCTGGCGCCAGGATCAATCCTCGAACATCCAGAATTTCTACGGCAATCTCGGCTGGCGCGGAGCACACGCTCAGCTCAACATGAGCCTGACCTTTGCCCGGTCGCGCCTGAACGGTCCCGGTACAGCGCCCGTTCAGCTTCTCGCGGTGTCCCCTTCGGCGCAATACACGTCGCCCAATTTCGTCGGCAACCATTACGCAAAATTTGCCACCACTTTCAGCGATCGGATTGACCGGACCAATACGCTACAGGCAGTCGCCTATTACGATTATTTTTTGCAGAAAGTTTCCAACGGCAACGGCCCCAACGATCTGCCCTGCTATACCGGGTCACCCTATCTCTGTTCATCGCCAGGCATTCTCAGCACCACACGCAATCTGGTGCCGATTCCCAATTTTCTGAACAGCAATTTCTACTCCGAACTCGACCAGGAGAGCACCAACACCAACGGCTATGGCGGTTCCCTGCAATGGACAAATACTGCAATGTTGGAGGGTCGTCACAATCATCTCGTTGCCGGCGTCAGCTACGATGGCTCGCAGACGGAGTTCAGCGCCAGCGGGCTGATTGGCGGCATCACGCCCATTAGCCGCGCCTATTACGGACCGGGGATCATCCTCGATGAACCGGGGATCAATATCCCGGTCCAGGCCGCGTTCCGCAGCGCCTATTACGGGGTCTATGCGTCCGACACCCTCGATGTCACCAGCCAGTTATCGGTCACCGGATCGGCACGCATCAATGCAGCGCAACTTGATTCCCACGACCAGGGCGGCGGTACGCTCAGTGGACGGCATTTCTACTCGCACCTCGATCCTGCACTGGGCGTCGCCTACCAGGTCACGCCGCTGGCGACGATCTACGGCGGCTACTCCGAAGCCAACCGCAATCCTACACCCGCCGAGCTTTCTTGTGCAGGACCGCAGAATGCGTGCAGCCTTTCGAATTTCTTCGTTAACGACCCAAACCTCAAACAGGTCACAGCGCGCACCTGGGAAGCCGGTGTCCGCGGTGCGGCGATCACACCCCATGGCGGCACGCTGACCTACACCGCCGATTACTTCCACACCGTGCTCAATGACAACATCGCCTTCGTCAATGCTCCGGTGTTCGGCAGGGCATTTTTCGAGAACACCGGCAATGCGCTACGCCAGGGCATCGATCTCGGTCTGCACCTCCATCAGGGACTATGGCACGCCTATTTCGACTACACCTTTGTCGATGCGATCTATCAGAACGGCTTCGTCGAATCCGCGGGCGGGAACCCGGCCGCGGATGCCGCCGGCAACATTACTATCGTTCCCGGTGATCATCTGTCCGGCATTCCGGCCAACCAGATCAAATTCGGAGCAAGCTACCAAATCACCCCGAAATGGAGCGTCGGCGCCTCGGCCGTCGGGCTGACCTCAAGCTACCTGTTTGGCGATCAGGCCAATTTGACCAAACCCTTGCCGGGCTACTTCGTAACAGATCTGACCACGAAGTATCACCTGACCAAAAAGCTCGAGCTATTTGCGGCCCTCGAAAACGCTACCAACAACACTTACTACACCTACGGCGGCTTTTCATCGCTTGGGAACGTCTACGTCGCTCAGGTGCCTAACCTCACAAACCCGCGCGCCTACAGTCCAGCAGCGCCAATCGGTGCCTACGGTGGAGTCAAGGTGAATTTCTAAAATTGAAAATTTCTGCGTTCTTTATTCGTTCATGTCTGGCGTACGTAAAATGAACTTTCGTGTCCGGACCCCTATTCCGGGCCGGTCGCACGGATCGCGGGCAACGAGATCGAGGCTGAACGGTGCCTGCCGAACATGGCGACGCAGGCGTTCCTCTCCTGCCTGTCCAAGCCCGATATTGAGGGGATCGGCAGCGCGTGCGGCGTCCTGCCCCGCCAGACCGGGAAGGCAACCCGCGCCGCCGTCGTTGATCGGTTCAAGACGGAGTTCATCTACCCGGGCGCGGCGTTCGCGCTGACGGCGGACAAGGCCACGAAGCTCGCCGAAAGCCACGCCCGGCACGACGGCGATCAGGGTTCTGGCGACGATGACCCCGCCGGCGCGGAGACAGAGCAAGGCGCTGACGATGCATCACCCGATGACGCTGATCCGGCCGAAGGCGCCGACGCTGCCGATCCGGAGGAGGATCTGACCGAGACAAATGAACCCCCGCCCGGAATGCCTGGCGAATTCGAGCAGATCGCAGCGGAATAATCCTTATCCACCCTCAAGCGATCGTGCCAGGCTGCAACGCCTGGCACGAGGAGGCACCATGCTGGTCACCGACAAACAACGCGTGACGATGCTCGCCAACGGCCGCGACTCTGCGCTATCGGCACCACGAGAACAGCCGAAACAGCGGACAGGGAGTCCGATCTGGATCGGCCAGTGTTGACTATCGGATTGAACTGACTATTTAAATGACTAGAATTGTCGGAGATGAATTTCGCCATGAATAGTTGGCCGGTGCAGGATGCGAAGGCGCGATTTAGCGAATTGCTCGACACATGCATGAAGTCGGGACCGCAACTGGTAACGAAGCGGGGGGCTGAAATGGCCGTTCTGGTGCCTGTCCGAGAGTGGAAACGCCTCCAGAGTGTCGGCAAACCTTCCCTGAAAGAGCTTCTGCTCGCCCCCGCATCACGTGCGGAAATCCCAATCCCCAAACGAGGCCAATTCAAGCGCAGGCAGCCACGTAGTCTGGACTAACTGATGCAGTACCTCCTCGACACCAACGTTGTATCCGAACTGCGACGCGTTCGGCCTCATGGCGCGGTCATCAGATGGATTGAAGCAATACCGGCCGAGGATCTTTTCCTATCAGCCGTCACCATTGGCGAGATACAGGCCGGGATCGAGCTTACGCGCGAGCGAGACCCTGAAAAAGCGGCTGATATCGAAAGCTGGCTCGATCAGGTCGCGGATTCTTACAATGTCGTGCCGATCAATGGACCGGTGTTTCGCTGCTGGGCGAAACTGATGCACCGGCAAAGCAACGACTTGATCGAGGACGGCTTGATCGCAGCGAGTGCGATGACTCACAATCTCATTGTCGTGACGCGCAATGTCAAAGACTTCGCGAAATTCAGAATCAAGACACTCAATCCTTTCAACTCTGCGCCTGAATCGTGATTCAAAAATACGCTGAAAAAACCAATAAGAAGAGATACAAGTTTCCATAAGATATCTTCTGCGATCTTTAGCTGGTCACGATTTTGACGAACGTAGTGTCGTCTGATTTGCACGTCGCAAGAACTGCCGCACTCTCGCGACAGTCACCGAATAGCCGACGGTTCATCCATCGGCGG
>NZ_JAIMBY010000028.1 GCF_026191915.1 Acidiphilium sp. PA | reverse complement strand
CAACCGCCCACCATCACGCTTTTTCGATGCTGCAATTCCCATGATCCACCCTCATCCATGCATTCCAACGCTTGGTAGAGAATCGCAGCGAATCGGCGCAATACCTAGACCTATGGAAAATGGGGGGATTCCTGAGGTTCCGCTGCACCCTTCCACCGTGACGGCGCTGACCGATTACAGGGAACGGCGAGCCCGCTTCCTGGCTAATCGGCTGATTCCCTATTGGTTCGTCAATAGGCTTGGCAAACAAGTCCGATGCGACGCCGTCGACGGAATGTTCCGTCGATTGGCCAACAGATTGGGATTGGTCGGCAAGAAAGGACAACGACATCCGCGCCTACACGATCTTCGGCATCGATTCGCCATTACAACTCTTATTCGGTGGTACGGCGACGGCCAGGACGTCGAGCGCCGGCTGCCGGTCCTCTCAGCCTATCTCGGCCACGTCGAGGTCCGCAACACCTATTGGTATCTGTCCGCCTGTCCGGAGCTTTTGGCCGCGGCCAAGGACAGGCTGGAACGACATTGGGAGGCGGCACCATGACGGCCGCCGCGAGCTTCGCCACATTGCTGACGCGCTATTTTACTCAGCGGCTGATTCAGCAACGGTGCGCCAGCCCTCACACCATCAGTTCGTACCGGGATACGTTCCACCTCCTGTTGTTGTTTGCCAAAACGAGGCTTGGCAAGGAGCCGTCGCAACTCACCATCGAACAAATCGACGCTCCTTTGGTGAGCGCCTTCCTAGACGATCTCCAGAATCGGCGGGGAATCAGCGCCCGCAGCAGGAATCTTCGATTGACGGCCATTCGGTCATTCTTTCGCTTCGCCGCGTTCGAATTGCCGGCTCAGTCGGAGCCGATCCAGCGCATCTTGGCCATTCCCTGCAAGCGCCACGTTCGTAAGCAGATTCACTATTTGACACGGCCGGAGGTCGCTGCCCTGCTTGCGGCGCCCGATCGAACCACGTGGTCTGGTCGCCGCGATCATGCCTGGTTGCTGCTCGCGGTTCAGACGGGACTGCGCCTGTCCGAGCTTACAGGCTTAACCCGGCAAGCTGTTCAGTGCGGAGCCGGCGCTCATGTCCATGTGCTCGGCAAAGGCCGAAAGGAACGCTGCACACCGCTGACGAAGCAGACGACAGCCGTATTGCAGGCGTGGCTGAAAGAACCGGCGCGGGGCGATGGCCAAATCGTATTCCCCAATCGTCAGGGTGGACGAATGAGCAATGACGGCCTGCAATATCTTTTGGCGCAGCACGCTAAAATGGCACGCCAAGACTGCCCGTCGTTGAGCAATAAGAAGGTATCGCCTCATGTCTTGAGGCACACCGCGGCGATGGAACTCTTGCAAGCCGGCGTCGACACCACGGTCATCTCACTCTGGCTCGGCCACGAATCCGTTGAGACCACCCACGTTTATTTGGAAGCGGATCTCGCCATGAAAGAGAAAATGCTTGCCAAAACCACGGCCCATGACGGTACTCCAAGCGTCTACAGGCCGCCAGACGCGCTGCTCGCCTTCCTCAAGGCGCTTTAAGACTGACGAGGACTATGCCGAGGAACCAAGCGTAGCCGCCGCTACGAATCCCGAAGCCGCCGCGGACTGGAGGGCCAGCCATTCAATACTCGGCATAGTCCGGTTCGCGGCATAGTGGGCACACTTCGGTCATCTCGACATCGGCCGCGCGCGGCGTCCCTTGATGGCGTTCGTCATGGTTCTGTCCTACTCGCGCCAGATATTTTTGCGCTTCTGCTTGGACGCCCGCATGGAAAATTTTCTCCGCGGCCACGTCGCGGCCTTTGCCGCATGGGATGGGGTTCCTCGTGTTCTGCTCTACGATAATCTGAAGAGCGCAGTGCTGGAGCGGCGCGGCGACGCAATTCGCTTCCATCCAACGCTGCTCGGCTTCGCCGGTCACTATCGCTTCGAACCACGGCCGGTGGCGATCGCCAGGGGCAACGAAAAAGGCCGGGTGGAAAGAGCGATACAGTACGTTCGCCACGCGTTCTTTGCCGCTCGCACCTTCAAGGATATCGATGATCTCAACGCTCAGGCCGAGGCGTGGTGCAGCGGCGCGGCCGCTGACCGCCGGTGCCCTGGCGAACCGGAGCGCACCGTCGGCGACGTGTTCGCGACCGAGAAAACCCGCCTGCTGGCCCTTCCGGACAATCCGGTGCCGCTGCTGGAGCGCGTCGTCGTCTCGGTTGGCAAAACGCCTTATGTCCGCTTTGACCTCAACGATTACACCGTGCCGCACGCCTATGTCCGGCGGATCCTGACTGTGCTCGCCGATCCGCATGAAGTGCGCATAGCCGACGGTGCGCAGGTGATCGCCTGCCACCCGCGCAGTTACGACCGCGGTGCGCAGATCGAAGACCCCGCCCATGTGCAGGCTTTGGTCGATGCCAAGCATGCCGCCCACCAGCACAGCGCCAATGACCGCCTGGCGCATGCCGCTCCGGCCAGCCAGACCTTGCTGAACCGCGCCGCCGAGAACGGCGCCAATCTCGGCGCCATCACCACCGCCCTGATCCACCTGCTCGACCGCTACGGCGCCGCGGCACTGCAAGATGCCATCCTTGACGCCATGCTGCACGACGTGCCGCACCACAGCGCCGTGCGCCGGGCCCTCGAACGCCAGCGCATGAAGCAGGGCGCTGAGCCACCGGTGGCCATCATTCTGCCCCCGCATGTCCGCGACCGCGATGCGCCCGTGCAGCCGCATGCGCTCGAAACCTACGACCAGCTGAAGGACAATACCGATGCAGCCATTACCGACACCGCAAATAACTCTGCCTCTGGCGACGGCGATTAACCAGGATGTCCAGCGGGCCCGCGCCGGCGCGCTGCATTTGCACGGGCTGCTGGCGCATTGGGATGAAGTGATCAACGAAAGCTGGGTCACCACACTGCTCGGCTGGGAGGAGCAGGAGCGCGCGCGTCGTAGCCTCGAGCGCCGGCTCGGCACCGCCCGCATCGGCCGGTTCAAACCGATCTGCGACTTCGACTGGGGCTGGCCCACAAAATGCGACCGTGCCGCCATCGAGGCATTGATGACGCTGGACTTTCTCAATGACGCCACCAACGTTGTGCTGGCCGGGCCCAATGGCGTCGGCAAATCCATGCTGGCGCAAAACATCGCCAACCAGGCGCTGATCGCAGGCAATACCGTCCTGTTCGCCAGCGCCGGCCAGCTGCTCGGCGATCTCTGCGCGCTTGACAGCGATGCGGCACTGCGCCGACGGCTGCGGTATTATGCCCGGCCAAAACTGCTCGTCATCGACGAGGTCGGCTACCTGTCCTACTCCAACCGCCACGCCGACCTGATGTTCGAGCTGATCTCGCGACGCTATCAGAAAAACAGCACCATGATCACCACCAACCGGCCATTCGCCGAGTGGCGCGAGGTGTTCCCCAACGCCGCGTGCGTCGTCTCGCTGGTAGATCGCCTGGTGCACAATGCAGAGATCATCACCATCGCCGGCAGTTCCTACCGCCTCAAGGAGGCGCAGGAGCAAACCGAGCGACGCGCCGCCAAGCGCCGCAGCGGCAAAGCGTGACCGAGTCTCCCGAGATGCCGCTGCCCGCCCATCTGGGTCCGCTTGCCGTCGATATACCGCGCACCTGGACACCCGAACAGGCACTCGCGGTGTACGAGCTGATCACCGATCTGCGCGACGCCATCTGGCTCCTTTACGGTTGCCAATTGATGGATGAACAGCGCAGCCAGTGCGCCGGTCCCGCACCCGACACCATCGGCGATGCCAGCGACCAGGCGGAATTCTGAGAGGCGCATTACCACCGCTCCGCGCCCGCCAGCTTTGAACCTGGCCCAATCAAACAATCATCCTGCGGTTCGATCAAGACGACCATCCCGCCGTCCCGACCTGCGCTCCGCCCCCGCCGTCGCGCGCAGGGGCTGTCAAGGATGGCCAAAGGCCACCGCGCGCAGCGCGGCGCGTAGCGTCCTTTACAGCCCCGAGCACGACGGCACTATCAACGCAGAAGGGCGACGATGAAACCGCAAAACCCCTCCGAAAAAGTCGCCGCCGCCATTTATCAGCGGATTCTCACCGCCGCTAACACCAGTGGCAGGTGCCACCGCCATTGCGACGATCTGGGATGCCGACATCCTGATCTGGGCCATCGGACAGCTTGTTCAGGCGCAGGATGAGCGGCTAACCATCTCCCGCCGGCTGATTGCCCCAGCAAGCCGCATTCTGGGCTTCCTAAGGCGTGGTACCGGGCGCAGCCAGTATGTCAGGCTCACTGCCGCCATCGGCCGTCTGACAGGCACCGTGGCGGAGACCACACTCGGCACCACCGATATTGCGCCGATCCGGTTCCGCTGGATCGAAGCCTCCGAAATGACGCCGGCAGGCATCCTGCTAACCCTGCCGGACTGGTTGCTCATGGCGGTGCGGCAGCGCCGGGTGCTCTCCATCGATCCGGATTATTTCGGTTTGAGCGGAGGCATCCAGCGATGGCTCTGGCTGCTCGCGCGCAAGCACGCGGCTCAACAATCCACAGGCTGGGTGGTTTCATTCGACCTGTTATACGCCCGATCCGGGAGCGCCGCACGGCACTGCGACTTCGTCGCGGCCCTTCGCAGATTGGCGCGCTCCGGGCGGCTGCTGACGTATCGGCTCGAACCTGTGTGGCACCGCGGCAAGGAGGGGGTGCGGATCGGTCGATATGCCGTGCCCATCCACAGTGCTGCCCTGGTGCCTGGGGATAACCCGGCTTTTTGTCCCCAAATCAGGGGGACCTCCTGTGAACGGTAACGGCCTATCACCCGACGGGTCACGGCCTATTACCCGCTTTTGCGCGGTCTATCAAACGGACCCAAGCAGAAAAAATCTAGCTATCTCAGTTGATTACGCGGCTTTTTCCCGCCCCTACTTTCTTACTGAATCTAGTACTGAGTCTTACCTTGTTATAGTAGGCGGCCGAGGGCGAAAAACCGGCGTTCGAATCGTCCGAAGCGACTTGAGTTGTTCAACGCGTTCAGCCCAGCCACCGCTCCGCCGAAAGCATCGAAAGCAAGCGGCATTGAGGAGCGGGCTGTGGGAACGGCATCGCCTGCTTGCCAGCTTCCAAGTTGTCACTGGGCAGAAGAAGATCTTGCTTCTCACCACCCGCCTAGCGGCAATGGCGATGAGGCAGTGTGACCTTCTGACCAGCCTAATGCTGGCATCCGTGGGTCTCCATGCCGAGCTCTCGCTCCACGTTATTCCCGGCTGGCTGCGACCCAGTGAGGATAACGCGCCATGACGCATCTCCATCATCCAATGCGCAGGGTATTGGGCGGCGGTATCGCCGGCTTGATCTTGATGGTGGCATCCGCACTGCACGCCCGTCCGTTGATCGTGTGGAATTCCACCGCCAGCACACCGATCGGCCTGTGGCTTGTTCTGTCTCAATCGAGCCGGGATCACCTCCGCGTCGGCGATTTCGTGCTGTTCTGGCCGGACCGGCGCAGCGCGAATCTGTTCGCAAAACGCGATTATCTGCCGCTTGGCGTGCCGCTGCTCAAGCGCATCGTTGCCACCGCTGGACAAACGGTTTGCGAGCGGCACGGACAGGTTTGGATTGAGGGCCGCCATGTCGCCGATGCGCTTGAACGCGATGGGCGCGGACGCCGACTGGTTGCCTGGAGCGGCTGCGGACCTCTCCCTCCCGGGTTTGTCTTCGTGCTGATCCCCAGCGTCCCAACTTCGCTTGACGGGCGGTATTTCGGGCCGACGCCGATCAGCAGCGTCATCGGTCGGGTTACGCCACTCTGGACGCCCGGAACGCACGTGCCATGACTGGACAACATCCTCCCTCGAACGTCCTGTTGTTCCACCACGGCACGGCCACACTGCCGCCTCTGCTGATCACTGGGCCGGCAGCGCGCGCAGTGATGGTCCATTGCGTCGCGCAGGCCGCTCTTGTTATCGTTACGTCGTGGGCATTGTCCATCGCTAGAAGCCGCCAACCGTGGCCCTCGTAGCCCTGGCCACAATGTGCGGTCTTGCTGCCAAAGCAGCCTTATTCGTGCCGCTTCATGGGTTACCGCCTTGCCAGAACGTTGCGAAGATTCCCCACGCCGATGTGATCTCCCGCATTGCCGCTTGGCAACCCGATATCGCGGCAGCATCACGTCGTTTTGGTGTGCCCGAGCACTGGATCAAGGCCGTGATGCGCGTCGAGAGCGACGGTCATTTGACAATGAACGGGCGACCAATCCGATCATCAGCCGGTGCGATGGGCCTGATGCAGGTTATGCCCCAGATCTACGCCGAGCTGCGTATCCGCTACAATCTCGGAGCCAATCCGTATGCACCGCGCGACAACATCATGGCCGGTACTGCTTATCTGCGCGAGATGTTCGATCGGTTCGGTGCCTCCTGGTTTCTGGCGGCCTATAACGCCGGTCCGGCTCGGCTTGAGCAGACGCTGCTCACGGGTCGCGGACTACCCGTGCAGACGCAGCGTTATCTCGCGGCAGTCGTGCCGATGATCAACCGAACAACGGAGACGCCGCAGATGATCGCAAGTCGCGCGCTTGTTTCGATGTTCACCTACCGAGCCGCGACCGAGTTTCGCCAAAAAGTGCGTCCTGCATCAAGCGCCGAAGATGGTCTGTTCGTGGCTGGAGGTCAGCCGATTAATCAGGAAGCGTCATCTGGTTCGACCCCATGACAGCGCCAAGACTGCCGGCGGCTCAACTTAAAAACTGCGCATTATCTGCGTTTGCGTTACGCGTCGGCATTGCTGCGATCCATGGATAACAACCTATCGGGTCGGGGCGGGTAAAAGCGCGGCGGAATGTAGCAATAGCGTCATCCGGCGAGGTATGGCGCCTGAAGAATTTGCATGAAAGCCATTGAGGATTTCTCAGTTCAGGGAGGGCAAGATAAAGGTGCGTGGCACCACACGGCCCCGATCGCCGCGATTTTCGTGTCTGCACATTGGGTTAGCGAGAGCACGCACCGTGCCAACAGTTTGCCGACGGCACGTCGGTCCTGCCTGGATCTGTGTCTTCGCTTCAGATTCCGCCGTGCCATCAAAGCACCTTCTCGATGTTCGGGATCATCAGCATGATCAGGCCATGGCTCACAATGAAGACGACCTGCCTCTTCGGCCCCGGCTCGGACGCAAGGGCAGCGCTGGCGATCGTCCGGCTCTGGCAGCGACGCAAATCAAACGCGCAATGTCACGTGCAGGGGCACTCCGCAGACAAGCTGTACTACCCTCACCGAACGCCAGCCGTGATATTGCCAGTCTTCCCGCCAAACGCGGTCGTGGCGCCACCTTTGCACGCGGTAGGGCCGCATCACCCCATGGATGGTCGAACACCAAGCCCGGTGCCCGAAGGGTTGTGGTCAAGGCGCGCTACACTCCGATGCGGGCCGGCAGCCGCGCCGCGGCAGTCCATCTTCGTTATCTCCAGCGCGATGGCGTCACCCGCGATGGTGCTCCAGGGCAACTCTACTCGGCGACAGCGGATCGAGCCGAAGGCTCTACCTTCCTCGATCGGGCAGAGAGCGACCCGCGCCAGTTCCGGCTGATCGTAGCGCCCGAGGATGGATTGCAGCTTTCGGACACCAAATCTTTCACGCGCGACCTCATGCACCAGGTCGAGCGGGACCTAGGGACGAAGCTCGATTGGATTGCCGTCGATCATTTCAACACCGGCCATCCGCACACCCATATCGTGATCCGCGGCGTCGACGACTTGGGCGAAAACCTGGTGATTGCTGGTGCCTATCTCGCGCATGGCATCCGCGAACGGGCATCGGAACTCGTCACTATCGAGCTTGGTCCGGAAACCACGGTCGAGCGGCAGCAGAAACTCACGCGCGAAATCGACCAGGAAAGACTGACCAGAATCGACCGCGCTCTGCTCCGGGAAACCCAAGAAACGGCCGACGGTATCGTGGACATGCGACCCGCCGCACATGCAAATCATACAGACTTTGACCGGCATCTCCGGATCGCGCGGTTGCAAGTCCTGCAGCGGCTTGGCGTTGCCCAGGAAACCGAAACTGGCCGCTGGTCGCTAAACCCTCACATGGAGCAGACCCTGCGGCAACTCGGCGAGCAGGGCGACATCATCAAAACTATGCACCGCGCGATGACGAGCCAAAAGATTGATCGCGCCTCCGAACAGATCGTGATCCATGGCAAGGACGAGGCGATGGCTGCTCCGATCACCGGCCGGCTGCTCGCCCGTGGGATTGGTGCCGACGAATTGGGCGACCGCGTTCATCTGATCATCGACGGTATCGACGGCCGCACCCACTACATCGAGCTTCCAACCTCAGCGGTTAAAATTGAAGCTACCCCGCTTGGCGCCATCATCCAGATTGGCGAAGCAGATCGGCAACCACGTGCCGCCGATCGAAACATCGCCTATATCGCGGAAGAAAACGACTGGCTATATCGCCCGAAAGATCACCTGGCAACGGCACGCGCCGATCGAGGGGTCGTCGATCCGGTCGCCTACGTCGAGGCGCATGTTCGCCGGCTGGAAGCCTTGCGGCGCGCCGGAATTGTCGCCCGACTTGACGCAGATCAGTGGCGCATTCCAGCGGAGTTCGAACAACGTGCTGCCATGCACGGTGACGGACACACTCCTGCTACCAGCCTGCGCGTTCTCACCACGCTCGACTTGGAAACCCAGATCGCCAGCGACGGCGCCACCTGGCTGGACCGGCAACTCGTCGGGAGGGATGGCACGCCGGTTACCGCAGCGGGCTTCGGCGCGGAGGTCGGAAGAGCCTTGGACCGACGGCGTGAGCATCACATTACGCAGGGGGATGCGAGCCGGGACGGGAAGGGGCGGCTCCTCTATCGGCGGCATTTGTTGGCGACACTCCAAGGCCGGGAACTGGTGCGCGTTGGCCAGGAGATCGCCACGGCACAGGGCTTGCCATTCCGCGTCGCGTCGGCCGGCGAAACGATCCGCGGTACCTATCGTGAGGCGGTGCAGCTTGCTTCCGGCCGCTTCGCGCTGATTGAGAACGCACAAGAGTTCACCCTCGTGCTCTGGCGACCCGTCATCGACCGCAGTCTCGGTCGAGAGGTTGTTGGGGTCATGACGGATGGCGGGATTTCATGGCAGCTCGGACGAGGCCGTGGGCTGGGCGCTTGATGCCATCATCGATTCGCGCGAGCAAATCTCGGTTGCCGCCGTCACTTCATGGTCTGGCGGCTCCGTAAAATGCCGGCAGGTACTCTATTACGATCACCGTTCTATCAGTCGATACTCCAAGCGCCCGGTCCAACTAATTCGCGTCTCCAACCTCGCGACCAACAAGGCCACGCAGTTCTACGGACAAGCTCGGAGCGCGACAGGAATGTCTCCATTCATCGGATTCCGGTTGCCGAGTGCGACAGTCCTCCAGCTTCTCGTCAGTAACCGATAGCGGCTCCTCCGGGACGGCGGTCATCGTTCGCGCCGTAGAATCGACCCGGCCGGAGTGCCCGACCGCGCTCCGAATCATTGCCCGATGACGGGGCGCTGGTCGCATCGCGTGGCGGTCCTACCTCGATGAGTTCCAGCGCTCCCCACGGGGTTTCCCGCTTCAACGTGTAACTCATCCCGCGAAGCAGCCTTGCCGTATCGGGCGACACTGCAAATCGTTCGACGTCGATACGGTCTGGCAGGCCCTGTTCGTGAAACCGCGGTGCGTCCGCCGCTTCCTGCGGACCCATGCCGTAATCGATCACGTTCATCAGGGCTTCCAGAGTGATGGTGATGATGCGCGATCCTCCAGGCGAACCGAGCACCAGGAACACATGGCCGTTCCTGGTGACCAAGGTCGGCGCCATCGACGAGAGTGGTCGTTTGCCGGGCGCGATCGCGTTCGCGTTGCCCTGAACCAGCCCGTACAGGTTCGGAACGCCGGGTTTGGAGGTAAAATCGTCCATCTCGTCGTTCAGCAACACGCCGGTATTGCCGGCCATTTCGATCGCTCCGAAATAGCCGTTCAGCGTATAGGTCATCGACACCGCGTTGCCCTGGCCGTCGATCACCGAAATCTGGGTGGTCTGGTGGCGCTCCTGGGGTGCGGCGGCGGGAGCGAGACTTGCTGACGGTGTCGCCCGGTCGGGGAGGATTGCGGCACGGATGGTTGCGGCATGGCGTTGAGACAGCAGGCGGGCGAGCGGGTTTTTCACGAAAGCCGGGTCGCCGAGATCGGCGTTGCGGTCGAAATAGGCGTGCCGCATCGCCTCGGCCATCAGGTGAATCGATGCGGCGGAATGGAAGCCCAGCGCTTTCATGTCGTAGCCGCTGAGGACGTTCAAAATTTCGCACATTGTCGTGCCGCCCGATGACGGCGGAGGCGTCGAGACGATGGTATAGCCGCGATAGGTGCAGGTGAGTGGCGGGCCGATCGCCACATGATAATGGGTGAAGTCGGCCACGCTCAGGATGCCGTCGCCGGCGGTCGAGGCGGCGGCGATCTCTTGCGGGATGCGTCCGGTGTAGAAAGCCTTTGAACCATCATGCGCGATCGACTGCAGCGTATTCGCCAGATCGGTCTGCACCAGCCGGTCGCCAGGGCGCAGAGCGGCGCCATCAGGCCGTAGAAAAATTTTCGCGATGTCACGCTGGCGGCGAAACGCGGCGGTCGCGATATCCAGAATGGCCGTGTCGGGCCGTGTCAGGACGAAGCCTTCCCGCGCCAATCGAATGGCCGGCGCCATCACCTGCCCGCGGGTCAGCCGGCCGTAGCGACGCAGCGCGGTGTCCAGTCCCATCACCGTCCCTGGCACACCGACCGCTTTGTAGCCGCGCAGGCTTTCGCCCGGCACCACATTGCCGTGCGGGTCGAGATACATGCCGGCAGTCGCGGCACCCGGCGCGGTTTCGCGGAAATCGATGAACTGCTCGCGCCCGTCCGCCAGATGAATGATCATGAAGCCGCCGCCGCCGAGATTGCCACAGCAGGGATTGACCACCGCCTCGGCGTAGCCGACGGCCACGGCCGCATCGATGGCGTTGCCCCCCTCCTTGAGAATATGCACCCCGACCTCGGAGGCCAGGCGCTGCGCGCTGACCACCATGCCGTGAATGCCCTCAACCGGTCGCGGTGATACTGCATTCGCAGGGGATCCCAGGAAGCCGGCGAGAGAGACGAGTCCCGCGACCACCGCCAAGCGTCGTCCCATCTAGCTGTTCTCCTGTCCCGTTGCCGGCGATCGAGGGACGATACGAGACGGTTTGCCATCCGGAACCGTTAGTCTCTTTGAAAGACAAACCGTTCATGGTAGCGCTCGATGTCCATGGCCAACCTCAACAGAACTCTGACTCGTGGTCAACACCTCGGAATCGCCTTGATTTTGCTCTTCATCGGCAGTTTTCTGACGATCGCGATCTATGGCGCGCTACGCGGCGACACCGTCGCGGCGTCGCACATTTCCGCGGTCCCTTCTTCCGAGATGCAGGCTCAACCTCTCGCGCCGAAATCATGATCGCCGGTCGGGGATGCGACGCCTGAAAAGGTTGATTTCGATGATTGCGCGCGATGGCGGATGTTGTCTTGGGCAAATCCGTTAGGTAGAACCCGAATGTGCTCAGAATCGTGGGTCACCTCCTGATTGCGACAATCTTGCTGTTCGGCAGCATGACGGCGTTTGCGCATGGCTCGGCAAATGAGGGCCGATCAGCCGCCGGGGCGGCCTACTTCCAGAGACCGGCAGATGGAGGCGGAAATTTCCGCGCATCGGTCTCTGAGGGCCAGTTGCAGTGTAGGACCCTTGGCTGTGAGGTCCAAAATACCGTGCGCCCCGAAGTATTCGTGCCTTTGCCATCCATGATCAGGCTCGCGCCGCGCATCCATGGATCACGGTCGCCGCCAAGCGGCATCACGCTCGATTGCGAACTTCCCCCACCGAAAGTCAGCAGAGTCATCTGAACGCAACTCGGTAGATGTTGCGGGTCTGAAAACTGGTGCTTCGTCGCCCTGACCACGCCCGAGGGCAGCATCGGCAATAAGTGTGTCAGCACGCCGATAAAGCTGCCGTTAAACAAGCCCTTAGCGGCGGGGTCGTGCGGTACGATCGTGCAACGCGACGATGCACCATCCACTCGGAACAGGATCGACTTTGGCTAAGGTGTCGCGTAAAAATGAGTCAACGACTGATATTCTGGATGCTTTGCAGCGTCCTTGCGTTCTCGACGATCAAGTTTGCCACAGCGCACGCAGATAGCGTTCACCGCCATCCCGGCCGAACAAGGTTTCGCTCCGGAATGGCCCATCATCGTGATGCACCGCATCCCGACCATGTCAGCTACCTCTGGTGCGTTCCCTATGCGCGAAAGCTGTCGCACATCAGGCTTCGTGGTGACGCTTTTTTGTGGTGGGCCGAAGCCGACGGCCGATATCTGCGTGGGCCGCGCCCGCGCGTAGGTTCGATCCTGGCATTTCGCTCGATTCCACGAATGCCGCTCGGTCACCTTGCGGTGGTCGTCAAAATCATCAATAGCCGGGAAATCCTGGTGAACGAAGCAAACTGGGTTCCGGATGCCGTCACCCGCGACGTGCCGGTCATCGATGTTTCGCCAGGCAATACCTGGACTGATGTGAGGCAGTCCACTGGAAACGGTGCTTTCGGCCTGTCGTACGCGACCTACGGGTTCATCTACAGCAACGAGCAGCCGACAATCATGGCCGATCGCGCCGCAGACACAGAGGTCGCGCAAGCTCCGCCTGCCCCGACGTTGCGCCTGGACGGCCCGGATCGAAATCTGCGGTGATCTCTCTCAGGCGCAAGATGTTGCCAGCACGACCCCGTCGAGTCCCGTCAAATTTTCTCTCACGTGATGGAGGTGTTTCAAATATGGCTGAAAAATTTGGCCTGGCGCGCCGTGCCGTGCTTGCCGCTCCGGCACTTCTCGTCGCACCCGGCCTTGGCGGTGCAGCGACAACGGCGGCCGCCGCCCCGGCCCCCTTGTGCATTGTGCTCAACTCCGGTGGCGCCACCGTATCGATCATCGACATGGCGAGCCGCCGCGTCTTGCGGGAGGAACCGACCTTTCGCGAGCCGAGCCACTGGGCACTGGCGGCCGACCATAAGCGGCTGTTGATCGCCGATGCCTCCGGCAATGCTCTGTTCTTCCTCGATCCGGCGACAGGCAGGGAACTCGGCCACAAGATGATCCCGGACCCATACCAATTGTGGTTCAGTCCGGATGGCCGTTTTCTGACAGTGAACTGCCTCCGCCTCAACCATGTCGATATCTACCACGCCGACACGCTGAAACTGGCCCGCCGCTTTCGGGTCGGCTCAATGCCAAGCCACCTCAGCTATACGCCGGATTCGCGTACCCTTTTCACGTCGATGCAGGATTCCGGCACGCTGGTCGCCATCGACCTCACGACGATGACCGAACGCTGGACTGCCAAGGTCGGCAAAACGCCGGCCGGCGTCTTCTGGCATGATGGGGTGGTGTTGGTCGGCATCATGGGAAGCGACACTGTGGCGGTAATCGATCCCGCCAACGGCAGGGTGATCCGGCGCATCGTGACCGACAAGGGGGCGCATACAACATTTCTCACGCCCGACCGCAAGCAGATCTACGTCACCAATCGCGTTGCCGGGTCGCTCAGCGTGCTGGATGCAAAGAGCCTCGATGTGGTCAAACACATCCCGATGCCGGGCGGCCCGGACGATATCTGTTTCGCTCCAGACCGTCGGCTTTGGATGTCACTGCGTTTTTCCTCACACGTCGGGGTGTATGATCCGGCGACCGGGAAGACCGATCGCATTCCGGTGGGCCGCTCGCCGCACGGCATCTTTATCTCGACCCTTCTGACCGACGCGCCGGCGCGCGCGGCGATGCGGATTACGTGAAAGCGTTGAGGAGGAAGCCTCTGCAAATGCCTGATCGCCAGACACCGAAGCGCGCTTATCCAGACATATCCAGGCGCCGTGCCAGCTGCCAGATTGCAGGTGCGTTCGGCGCCGCCGTTTTGGCGAAAGCGCCTGTTGCAGCGGCCAGCCAACCGCCTCCGGCATTCTACAGCAGCGGCGGTCAATATATCCAGTTGCAACCCGAACGACTTGCGCCGGACGCGCCGATAAAGACGGCAGGCGGGAGCGTCATCGACTTCGGCCGCTATCGCGGAAAGGTCGTCTTGTTGAACTTCTGGGCGACGTGGTGCGCGCCATGCGTTCATGAAATGCCATCGCTGGACCGGCTCGCCGCCTCGGCAGACGACAAACTGTTGCAGATCGTGCCGATTGCGATCGATGACGGCGGACAGGAGACCGTTCGTGCGTTCTATCGCCGGTTTGGACTTTCACATCTCGGGGTTTATGCCGATCCGGACCAGCAGATCGGATATTTTGACGCTCGAAACGTCAATCACGGCGTGTTTCCGCTTTATGCGTTGCCTATCACCTACGCGATCGACCCCTTCGGCAGAATCGATGGCTATATTCCGGGTGCCGCGCGGTGGAACTCAGCTCGTGCCAAGGCCCTGATCAAATATCTTACCGGGCGAGCGGCTCCGTGATAGCGCGCAACGTCACGGCGAGGAGAGTTTTGCGCCGATGCCGGCAAGCTTTATGGCCAGGACCGCAGCAGTCAGTTTCCCGACATAGATCGATCGTATGATGCCCTTACGATCGACGAATATCGTCGTCGGTACGGCAAAGCCGCCCGTCCTGGCGAAAAGTCCGGTGGAAGGCGATCTCGCTTTTTTACCTGAGACCGTCGGCGGATCGACCCACACCGGGTAACGGACCGGCGCCGGAGCAAGAAACTGCCGGACCCGTCGCGCCGGCTCGGCCAGATCGGCTCCGACCATCGCAAGGCCACCCTTCTGCCGCGTTGCAAAGGTGCGGCTCAGCATCGGCATTTCTTCACGGCAAGGCAGACACCAGGTCGCCCAGATATTGACCACGGCAGGGCGGCCACGCAGGTCGGAGAGGTTCACCGTGCGCCCGTTCAACGTCATCAACCCGACACTCGGTAATTGGCTGCCCTGATGCAGCCGGTCGGCGGGAACGAATCGCCCGATCGTGGCCAGTGATCCCACGTACAAAACCGTCAGAGGGATCCCGGCAAACGCGATCACGCGGAGTTGAGGGAGCGAAACCCGGCGGCGCCAAACCAGCCAGCCGAGATAGGCGAATCCAACGCCGAACCCAGCCCACGGCGTGTAGCCCGGCTGCCAGATAAAGACTGCGTTCAGGATATGCGGTCGATAGGCGGAAAAATGCTGTGCGACATAGGCTAAGCGCGCGCCGAGCACGCCGATTAGGAACATGCGCTCGACCTGGCCGCCGAGCGCACCATCGCTGACGCGCCAACGCTTGCCGAGCCGATTGGTAAGCCAGATCGTCATGGCGGCAAACACGAAAAGTGCCAGCCGCGGCGTCTGGATCAACAGACCGCCGAGGCTGATGACGATGGGCATCCTTATCGACCGGCAGCGTCGGCCGGTTTCACGAATTTCAACGTCATGTCGTCGCCGGGGCCGATTGCCTGATACTTGGCGCGATCTTTCGCGCCCACCATCAGCATCGGCGGCAGATCGAACACCGGAATGTCGCGCGGGTCTTTCGGGTTGGCGACGATTTCCGACGTGCCGGCGAGCTGAAAGCCGGCGCGCTCGGCCTGTGCGATCACAAAGGGCTGCGGCAGGCGCGCCAGTTTGAAGCTCTTCGAGATCGGCATTGTCGGGGGCGCGCGATGCGCGACGATGCCGAGAATGCCGCCGGGTTTCAGCGTGCGATAGGCGCTACGGAAAAAGCGCTGGACGAACATGTCGGTGACACCGCCATGGACGTTCGCGTACATCAGGTCGTGCATGTTCAGGAACGTCAGGACCATGTCGGCCGAGTCGGGCGCGCCCAGCGCCATATAGGCCGGCGGTTCGAACGGTTCGAGCGTCACGCGGCCATAGACCGCAGGATTTGCGGCGAGTTTCTGCTGATATTTCAGCGCTTCCCGATGTTGGAACGGGCTTGGGCTGCTTGCGGCGGGTGTCGCCTCGATGAGTTTGCCATGATCGTGCAGGAACGGTGCCAGAATTTCGGTATACCATCCGCCGCCGGGGAGAACTTCAACCACCTTCATGTCCGGCCGGATGCCGAAGAACTCCAACGTTCTCAGCGGATGGCGAAACCGATCCCGCTTGACGTAGGCCGGGGTCCGTTGCGGCCCATTGATCGCTTTGCGCAGAGCGGCCTCAACGGAGGCAGGTGTCGCGGCAGACGCTGACGTCACCGCAGTAACCAACGGAAGGAGCGCGGCAAGGCCAAGGAACCGTCGCTTCATGATTGAACTCCAAGATAAGGTTGATGAAAGAGACTAGAAATGCGCGGCAATTGTCGAACGCAGTTGCGCGGGTGGCAGGCAGATGCCTTTATTGCTGCATGATTGCACGGTCACGACGAGACTGAGCGATCCGGCCGAGCGAAGCTGGGCCAGAGTCGAAGCTGGCATGTCGGCGCGCAGGATCGTGTTGTCGTCATACACCAGGATCGACTTGCCATCGAGTTTGACGTGGCTGTCGCGGCCTGGAGGGTACGAAATATCCAGCCTCACGGCCTTATGGTTAATTTCCGATTTTACGGTGGTAGGGATGAGAAACCGCAACGATGCCGGATTCGCATTGACGTGCCATCCTTTTTTGATGTTCAGGCGCACCATGATCGCGGGCTCCCTCGACGGCGCGGCGTTGGAGGCGATCCGTGCCACCATGCTGACCTTGTCGGCGCTGCTCGGTAAATGAAACCGGGCGTTGCCCTCGCTCCGCGCATAAGCTCCGGCGGCACCCTGGACGCCGCTATCGTTGGCGCCGAGCGACCCATCGCGGGAATATCTGCCGGCGATCAGACTCGCGCCGGCCGCAATAACCACGGCAGCGACGTACCAATATCGACGCGTCATCCCGTCAAATCCGATGTGGCGCTGGCTTGATGGATCGCCCGGATCAGGCTGGCAGAGGTAAAAATCCCCGGAAATCGCTCGGTAATCCTCCCTTCGCGATTTCGGATGACGGCAAACGGCAAGCCGGCCCCGCCATCCTTGACCAGGAGATGTTCGAGGAACTGGTTCGGCCTCGTCAGATCGACCCGCAGAGCCAGCAGGCGCTCCTGACGCGCGGCCCCCACCACAGCCGGATCGACGTAGACAGTTTTTTCCAAGATTTTGCAGTTGATGCACCAGGCAGCCGTGAATTCGACGAGCACCGGACGATTCATCCGTTCGGCCGCGTCAAGGCGCTGCGTCGAGAATGGCCGCCAGTGCAGCGGTCCGTTTTGCGGTGGCATCAGCAAGCCGCCGGCATAGCTTGTCGAGAGAGCGACGGCCGCGAAACCGAGCACGACCACTCCTGTGGCCCAGCCGGCACTTCTCAGCGCGGTCACGGCAGCCCACAAGCCTAAGGCGATTGCCCAGGCCCGCCACAGCCACAGACCAAAGTCTGGCGAGACCAGGCTCTGGGCGAAGAAGACGGAACCTGCCAGCAGCAGGAACGCCAGGGCCTGGCGCAGGCGATCCGACCATTCTCCAGCCCGCGGCAGATGGGATAGCAGTGACGGACGGAGAAGAATCACGACATAGGGGAGGCTGAGACCGATGCCCACGAACACGAAGATCGCAATGACTGTGGGTGGTGACTGGGTGATGGCAAAGGCAAGCACCCCACCAAGAAAAGGTCCGGTGCAAGGTGTCGATAAAATGGCGGCCAGCACGCCGGAAACGAACGGTTCCAGGTGCCGTCCGCCGCGCGTGCGATAGGCGAAGCCGGGTACCGGCATGGAGATGTCGAGGAAGATCATTGCAGCAAAACTTGCCATCATCGCCACGAGCACGGCGATCACCCAGGGCGACTGGAACAACACCCCCCAGGTCCAGTGCAGCAACGCGCTTGCGATGCCGATGGCCAGGAAAAACAGCAAGGTTCCCGCTGCGAAAGCGATCGCCGCCTCGATGCGCCGTCGCGGCGACCCGCCCGCATGATGAATGATGGTGCGTATCTTCAAGGGAATGACAGGTAGAACGCAGGGTGTGAGGTTGAGCAGCGCGCCAGACACCAACGCTAACGCGAGTTCCCCGGACAAATCGACAGCAGAAACGGGCAAGGTGTCTCTTCTCCAATCAGAGTCCGCGTGGCTTCCAGCGCCGCAGCAGGAGCGCGTTCGCCACCACGCTGACGCTGCTCAGCGCCATCGCCGCACCGGCGACGATCGGATTGAGGTATCCGAAAGCGGCAAGCGGGATCCCGGCAACATTGTAAAGAAACGCCCAGCCAAGCCCTTGGCGGATCTTGCGATAGGTCTGCCGGGAAATATCGATCGCATCGGCCACATGGGCGGGATTGCCCTGCATCAGGGTAATCCCCGCCGCCCCCATCGCGACATCGGTGCCGGTTCCCATCGCGATGCCGAGATCGGCGGCCGCGAGAGCCGGTGCGTCGTTGATCCCGTCACCCACCATCCCGACCGTCTGACCGTCCGCACGCAGGCGCGCGACCGCCTCCGCCTTGTCACCTGGCAGCACGTTCGCAATCACCTCATCGATGCCTAGCGCGTGTGCGGCGGTTTCGGCCGCGCCGCGGCTGTCACCGGTGATCATCACGGTGCGGATCGATGTCCGGTGCAGCCGCTCGATCGCAACCCGTGTGCTTTCCTTGACGGTGTCGCCAAAAGCCAGCAGGCCTAGAATGCGAGGCTGCGGCGTGGTTTCCGCAAGCCACGAGACGGTCCGGCCGATCGCTTCCAGTTCGCCTGCGCGTCCGGCGAGTTCTCCTGCATCGAGATGATGCTCGTCGATCAGGCGACGATTGCCGAGTACCAGATCGCGCCCGTCGAAGCTTGCCGAAACGCCGCGCCCGGCGAGCGCGCGAAAGCCGCTGCTCGCCGGTACCACCAACCGCTCCGCCTCCGCGCGGGCACGGATCGCGACGGCCAGCGGGTGATCGCTGCCGCCTTGTAGCGATGCCGCGGCTTGGATCACAGCGCGCTCATTCGATCCGCCGATCGAGACGATATCGGTGACGCGCGGCCTTCCCTCGGTCAGCGTGCCGGTCTTGTCGAAAGCGACAACCGTGATCGCGTGGGCGGATTCGAGTGCTTCCGCATCCTTGATCAGGATGCCGTACCGCGCCGCGACACCGGTGCCCGCCATTATTGCGGTCGGCGTAGCGAGACCCAACGAGCAAGGGCATGCGATCACCAGCACGGCCACCGCGGTCAGTACCGACTGGACCATGTCGCCAGTGGCGGCGAACCAGCCGATGAAGGTTGCGGCCGCGATCAGCAGAACGACGGGAACGAACACCGCGCTGACCCGGTCCACCAGATGCTGGATCGGCGCCTTGGAGGCCTGCGCGCCTTCGACCAGGCGCACGATTTTCGCCAAAGCCGTCTCGGCGCCGATTGCTGTCGTCTCGATGATCAGCAAGCCGTCGAGATTGATGGTGCCACCAGTCGCAGGCGCGCCGGGCATCTTATCCACCGGCAGGCTTTCGCCGGTCAGCATCGACTCATCGACGCTGCCGGCACCTTCGATGATGCGGCCATCAACCGGGATCCGTTCCCCCGCTCGCACCACCACAACGTCGCCAACCGCAATCTGGCCGAGCGGCAGTTCGATGTCGATGTCGCCCCGGCGCACCCGGGCAGTGTCCGGCCGAAGCCCCATCAGCGCCCGCAAGGCCGAGGCGGTCTGGCGCTTCGCACGCGCTTCGAGCCATTTGCCGAACAGGATGAAGGTGATGAGGAGAGAGGAACTTTCGAAATACAGGTGTGGCGGCTGGCCCGCGCCTGCGGCAAGCAGCTCATAGACGCTCAGGCCCCAGGCCGCGGAGGTGCCCAGCGCGACGAGCAGATCCATGTTCCCCGCCCGCGCCCGCACGGCTTTCCAACCAGCGACGTAGAACCGCCAGCCCAGTCCGAACTGCACGATGCTGGCCAGGACGAGCTGCCCCCAGCCCGGCAACATCCAGCGCGATCCGGCCAGGTGCATTGCCATACCGGCGATCAGCGGAGCAGACAGCGCGGCGGCGAAACAGACGCGCTGCAACTCCCGCCGGTTCCGCGCCTGCAAGCGCGTGCTTTCGGTCGCTTCGTCGTGATCCACGATCGGCACCGCACCATAGCCGGCGTCCCGCGCCGCCGCGACCAGCCAATCCGTTGATATCGCCCCTTGCAGAACGGCAACGCGTGCCTGCTCGGTTGCCAGATTGACCTCGGCCGACAACACGCCAGGGAGACGCCTGAGCGCCCGTTCGACCCGACCCACGCAACTCGCGCAGGTCATGCCGTCGATGCGCAGGTCGATTTGCGCCGTGCGCACCGCATAGCCGCCACGCTCGATGGCCTGGATCATCGCGCCGGCGTCGGGCGGGTCGCCCTCGGGCGGTTGCGCAACCGTTACATGAGCGCGCTCCGTCGCGAGATTGACCGAAACATCGACGACCCCAGGCAGCCGCGCCAACGCTTTCTCGACTCGGCCGACACAGGACGCACACGTCAACCCGTCGATACCGATGTCGAATGCGGTGGCGGTGGCGGTGGCTTGTGGACGGACGACGGCTGTAGGTGCGATTGCGAGATCCAATGCCTTACTCCTTGGTGACCGGAGATATGGAGCTTGCCATAGTGGTAAGGTCAAGCCCGGGCGGATTGGCGGAAGATTACGGATGACGATCGGCGGCCCACGTCTTGACCTTCCCATTATGGAAGCCCCACCTTCGAGGTCGAAATCCAAAAGAGGAGAAAGTGATGCTTACGTTGAAAGTTTCGGGCATGACCTGCGGGCACTGTGTCGCGGCAGTCACCAAGGCGGTCAACACAGTCCCGCTGGTCGAGAGCGTCAAGGTGGATCTGGAGCGCGGCGAAGTCGAGGTCGGCGGTCGTCCCGATGCCGGGGCGGTCCGCAAGGCGATCATTGACGAAGGCTACGAGGTCCGGGCAGCCGCATAGCGCCTCCGAGCCGGTTCATGGTTCATCATGTCGCGATCGCGCTGCTGCATGCGATGCTGTTTGCCCTGTCGATGGGGTGGGATATCCTGTGGGCGTTGATCCTCGGGTTCCTGCTGTCGGGTGTCGTGCAGGCGGTGGTGACGAAGGGCGAGATGGGCCGGTTGCTGCCGGATGCGGGACCGCGCTCGATCCTGATCGCGAGCGGTCTCGGGGCTGCCTCATCGTCCTGTTCGTATGCGGCGGTGGCGCTTGCGCGCTCGATTTTCCGCAAAGGCGGGAACTTCACCGCCGCCATGGCCTTTCAGTTCGCCTCGACCAATCTGGTTCTGGAATTAGGCATCATATTGGCGGTGCTGATCGGTTGGCAGTTTACTCTTGCCGAATTCGTCGGCGGTCCGATCATGATCGTCCTGATGGTCGCCGTGCTCCGCCGGGTCATGACCGATCGGCGGCTTGCGGCGGCGCGCGATCAGGCGGAGCGCGGCCGGCAGGGGCGGATGGAGGGCCATGCGGCGATGGACATGTCGGTCGGCGGCGAAGGAACCGTGTTGTCGCGCGCGATCTCGCCCAAGGGCTTTACCGCGATTAGCCATTTCTTCGTGATGGACTGGGCGAGCGTCTGGACCGATATCGCGTTGGGGCTGCTGATTTCCGGTGCCCTCGCGGCCTGGGTGCCGCATCAGTTCTGGCAGACGCTGTTTCTCGCGCATGATCGGATCGGGTCCGTCCTGGTCGGACCTCTGATCGGCCCGCTGGTTGCGATCATTTCCTTTGTCTGTTCGGTCGGGAATGTGCCGCTCGCCGCCGTTCTGTGGAATGGTGGGATCAGCTTTGGTGGTGTCGTCGCATTCATCTTTGCCGACCTGATCATCCTGCCGATCCTCGACATCTACCGGAAATATTACGGGTGGCGGATCGCTGGCCTGTTGTTCCTGGTGTTCTACGCGGCGATGGCGCTGGCCGGGTATGCGGTCGAACTGCTGTTCGGCGTCAGCGGGCTGATCCCGGCGAAGCGCCACGCGACGGTTGCGATGGCGTCGGTCAGTTGGAACTACACGACCGTGCTGAATATCGTGTTCCTGGTGATCGCCGCGATGTTGATCTGGCGCTTCATGCGCACCGGCGGACCGGACATGCTGCGCATGATGGCCGCACCGGCGCCGACGAATGCCGGTTCCGACGGCCACGCCCATCATCATCACTCGTAAAAAAGAAGAAGGAACAAACCTTGTGATCTCCGACCTGTCCCGTCGTTCTCTCATCGGCTTGTCGGCCTCGGCTGCGACACTGCCACTCTGGCCCCTATCGGCACCGGCGGCGCCATCCGGTGCGCTCGACCTGACAGCCGAAACCCGAACGCTGGAGGTCAACGGCAAAGCTGCGCGCGTATTCGGGCTGCGCGGGCCGGACGGCAAACCCGGCCTGACCCTGGCGCCCGGCGAACGATTCCGCGTCGATCTTGCCAACCAGGCGGGTGCGCCCACCATCATCCACTGGCATGGGCAGACCCCGCCCTGGAAGCAGGATGGCTTTCCCTGGCCGCAAACGCCGCCGATCGCTGCCGGTGCCTCGCGACAGTTCGATTTCGCGCCGATCCCCGGAACGTATTGGATGCACTCGCATCAAGGCCTGCAGGAACAAAGCCTGATGGCCGCGCCCCTGATCGTTCGCAGCGCCACCGAGATTAGCGAGGATCGCCAGGAGATCGTGCTGATGCTGCACGATTTCAGCTTTCGGTCTCCCGACGATCTGTTTGCGGATCTCACCCGCATGTCGGGCGGTGCGGTCCACCAGGACGTCCGCCAGACCGAAAACATGCCGGCACCGTCCCACTCCGCATCGATGACCGGCATGGCGATGGATTCGACGCCGGGTATGGCGATGAACAAGGCCGATACCACCGGAACGGCCAGCCCCAGCGGGACGGCCGGCATGACGATGGACCTCAACGACATCCGCTACGACGCATTTCTGGCCAACGACCGCACGCTGGACGATCCCGCGGTCGTTCGGGTCGGCAAGAGCGGTCGTCTGCGCCTGCGCGTGATCAACGGCGCGGCGTCCAGCCAGTTCTGGATCGATCTCGGCCGCCTGACCGGTCGGGTGGTCGCGGCCGACGGCCATGACGTTCATCCGGTGCCGGGGCAGCGGTTTCCGATCGCCATCGCGCAGCGGCTGGATATCCTGATCGACCTGCCCCGCGCATCCGGCGCATTTCCGGTCACCGCCATCCTCGAAGGCACGAACCGCCGCACCGGCATGATCCTCGCGACCCAGGGTGCAACGGTCGCGCGTGTGTCGGATGCCGCACCGGCCGAAGCGCCGCCGGTGGATAATTCGCTCGAAATGCGGCTGGTTGCCACCAGACCGTTACAGCCGCGCCGGGCCGATCTGGTCCATACCATCGCGCTCGCCGGGGGGATGCAGCCGTATCGATGGTCGCTGGACGGTCAATACTGGCCGCGCATCACTCCGCTCATGCTGGAACGCGGCCAGCGGGTCGAAATCGACCTGGTCAACCAGACGACGATGGCGCATCCGATGCATCTGCATGGCCACAGCTTCCAGGTGATCGCCCTCGACGGCCGGAAAATCGCTGGCGCAATGCGGGACACGGTTCTGGTCCCGGGCAGGAAAGGGTCGCGCGTTCGGATCGCGTTCGAGGCCGATAATCCTGGGCGCTGGGCGTTCCATTGCCACAACCTGTATCACATGGCGGCCGGGATGATGACCGAGTTCCGCTACCGCGGGATCGCGGTCTAGTGCTGGACTGTGTCATCATCGGCGGTGGCCCGGCCGGGCTGACCGCGGCGATCTACCTTGCTCGCTTCCGCCGCAACTTCGAGCTGATCGATGGCGGTGCCAGCCGTGCGGCGTGGGTTCCGGTATCGCATAACCACGCGGGATTTCCGGATGGTATCAACGGCATCGAATTGCTGGAACGCATGGCTGCCCAGGCGGTCCATTACGGCGCGCCGATCAGGCGGGGCGAGGTCGAACGTCTCGCCGGGGACCGGCAAGCCGGCTTCACCGTGACACTCGACGGCGCCGTGCTGCACGCCCGGACCATCCTGCTCGCCACCGGCGTCGTCGATATTCCTCCTGCGTTGCCGGACCTGCGCGGCGCGGTCGCGGATGGCCTGATCCGCTACTGTCCGGTGTGCGACGGCTTCGAAATCATCGATCGCACGGTCGGCGTCATCGGCCATGGCGCGGGCGGGCTTGGCGAGGCCAAATTCCTGCGCAGCTACACGGACCGTGTCAGCCTGCTCTCGACCGACGTGAAACTGGCACCAGACGATGCGCTGCGCCGAGAAGCCGCCGATGCGGGAATTGCGATCGTCGGTTCGCCGGTTGCCGCCATTGTCGCGGAAGCGGACCGGGCCTGCGCGGTCACGACCCAGGACGGGCAGGTTCACCGGTTCGATGCGATCTACTCTGCGCTCGGCACGCGCAAACGCTCGACCTTGGCACAGATGATCGGCGCCACCCTCACCGACGATGGCTGCATCGTCACCTCGTCCCATCAGCAGACCTCGGCCTGCGGGGTGTTCGCGGCCGGCGACATCGTTCGCGGCCTCAACCAGATCAGCGTCGCGATGGGCGAAGCGGCGATCGCCGCAACCGCGATCCACAACATGTTGCGCGGTGTTGCGGTCGAATGATCTGTTTCATGCACCCGCCGCACCCGGCAGGAAGGATGTCACATGCAATACCCTTGGCTTTATCCGCTCGCTATTCTCTCGCTCACCGCCGCCTTCGCGAGCATGGTGGTTATAATGCTCGACCTGCGCCGGCACCCGCAGAAAATGGGGGTGATGAATGCGGTCTGGCCGGTGACGGCGCTGTATTTCGGCCCGCTTGCGGTCTGGGCCTATTGGGCGATGGGCCGTCAGGCCGGATCGGACCACAAGGACAAACCCTTTTGGATGACCACGTTCGTCGGCGCCACCCATTGCGGCGCCGGCTGCACGCTGGGCGACATCATCGCCGAGTTCGCCATCTTTTTCACCGGCTTTGCCATCGCCGGCTCGACGTTCGGAGCGGAACTGGCGGGTGACTACGTCCTCGCTTTCTCGCTCGGCATCGCGTTCCAGTATTTCGCCATCGTGCCGATGCGTAATTTAAGTCCGGGTCAAGGCATCGTCGCGGCCCTGAAGGCGGATGCGCTGTCGCTGACCAGCTTCGAAATCGGCCTGTTCGGGTGGATGGCCCTGATGCGCTTCGTGTTCTTTCACCCTGCCCTGAAGCCGGACAGCCCGGTATTCTGGTTCATGATGCAGATCGGCATGATCGTCGGTTTCGCGACCACCTTCCCGGTAAACTGGTGGCTGGTGAAGATCGGGGTTAAGGAGGCGATGTGATGACGATCGACGGTTGTAACGACGTGGTCCGTTCGAAACCGGCAAAAGGAGATATTCGATGAGCTTGTTCAGCAGGCTGGGTCTCATCATCAGCGCCAAGGGCAATCGAGCGCTCGACAATGCAGAAAACCCGTCCGAAATTTTCGATCATGCCTACGCCAAGATGACCGAGATGCGGTTGCAGATGAGCCGGTCGATCGCCGATGTGCTGACGTCGCGCAAGTTGATCGAAAGTCAGATGGACGGCGTGCGCCAGACCGACGCACGGCTGGACCAGCAATCGAGGCAGGCCTTGCTGCAGGGGCGCGAAGACCTGGCGCAACAGGCGTTGCAACAGCGTGCGGCATTGCGCGGCCAGCTTCAGGCGCTCGACCAGCAGCACCAGCAGATGATCGATAAGCAGACGAGCCTGGAAGGTGCCAACGAGCGCCTCGCCGCCAAGATTGCCGCCTTCCGGATCCAGAAGGAAACCTTGCGCGCGACAGCCACCGCCGCTGACAGCCAGGCGAAAATATCGGAGTCACTGGCCGGCCTGTCTGAGGAAATGGGCGACGTCAACGCCGCCATGGAGCGCGCGCAGGACAAGGTGGCACGGGTCAACGCGAGGGCGGCCGCCTTGCAGGACATGACCGATAATTTCAACATCGGCCTGACCGGGCCAGGCGATCCGCTACAGCTCGAACTCGACCGGACTGGCCAAGCCTCTGCGGTGTCGGGGGATCTTGCAAGGCTCAAGGCCGAACTCGGCCTGGCGCCGCCGGCACCGATTCCGCTGATCGGCCGGCCGGTTCCCACCACGTCTTCCTTGGCCGAACTTCCGGCCCCGAACAAGGATCGTTCCTGATGATCGTCCGCATCATGGGCCACGGCCAGATCGAACTGCCTGACGATTTCACCCCCGGGCTGATCACAATCGATCGCGATCTGCTCGTGGCGATCGAGGCCGGCGACGAAGCAGGGTTTGAGACCGCTCTCGCCGCATTGCATGATATCCTTGCGCACCACGGCAAGCAGGTCGCCCCAGATCACATCGGCGTCTCCAGCCTGGTCGTGCCGGAAGCCGGCACCACGCTTGCCGAGGCGCATCGGATGCTCGATCACGGCGACCTGCCATTTCCCGGCACGTCGGAAGCGCCACTATGAGCGCCATTGCGACCAGCACGCCCGGCATCATGACCCGGCTGCGCGCAATGGCGACCGGCGAGGTCTCGGCCGCCACGCTCGAAGCGTATCGCGGTGCCGGCGGTGCGGTGTATGATCTCTTCGTCAAGGCCGAACATCGCCGCGGCGAGCTGGTCGCCGCCGGCAAGACCGCCTGGACTATGACCGACAGCGAACGCTCCTTCCTGGCGGCCACCTGGATCGCCTATTCGTTCCAGACCCTGGGCGATGCTTTCCTGCAAGCCGACTACGATGCCGATCCCGGCACGATCGGCTTCGTGCCGCCGGTCACCGCACGGCAGGCGGAGCTGTTCTACGGCGCGGTTGAGGAATGGCTGGCGGCAGCCTTGCGCGCCCAAGGCGACGAAACCTTCGTGCTGCCGCGCCGGGTACCGGTGGCATTGCCGGCTTGGGTCGAGGTCGAGCCATGCCCGGCGGCGCACCTGGCGGCGATGATGGCAGCCTGCCGTACCATTGCCGAACACGCCACGATCGCGGTGGCCGATTGCGCCCGGGCAGCGACCGACGATACCCACAAGGCCGAACTCGCCATGCTGCAGGGCGAACTCGCGTCGCTGACCTCATCGAGCGACTATGCCCAGAGCCTATACCAGTCCTCACATGCACCAGGCAGCGCGCTGCATGAGCGGATGGAAACCACGATCAAGGCCGCGATCGAAAGTGCCTTCCGGCTGGGCCAACTGGCAGCGATGCCCGCCGCGATCACCGAGGACCGCAACCGCCGGCAAAACCGGAGAAGCACCGCAACCATCCGTGCCCTGCCACTGCCGGGCATGCCGGGGTTCGATTTGTTCTGCCTGACCGACCCGCATGCCGCTCCGCATTTCCGCAAGGACATGAAGGCGCAAAAGGCGCTGGGCTATCTGTGGAGCCGCGATCCCGCACCGGAAGCGACCCTCGCGATCCAGCAGGAGATCGAAGCGGCCCTGGCGCGCGGCGACATCTCCTACGCGAAGGACAACCGCTCTCAGCAAGGGCGCTGCTACTATTGCTGCCCCTGGGGTGCCATCTATCACGTGGACCACGAGGTCGAGATCGATCGCACCCGGTTGCGCCCCGGCCAGGAATTCGCCTTCGACGTCTCGGCCGAACCGCTCGCCGAGGTCGGTCCGTTCAAGCGACAAATTACCGTCGGCAACTTTTTCAGCACCAGCGAGACCGATTACTGCGACGAAAACCGATAGCCTCAGGGTCAAACGCCTCGGCTTCCCTCGACTCCAGCCTCTCTTGCGCAGTTCGAGGCTGTGACTTCACCAGATCTTACTGGGGTTGGGTCAGTTCGTACTCGTGATGGGAGTTCATCATCTTGTCGAGCTTGCGGCAGCGTGCGGCAACCGCCGGAGTGCTGCCGGCGATATGCTGGTTCTGCTGCATCTGCTGCTGCTGGCGGGCACAGCGGTCCATCAGCGCGTTTATTTGTAAGTGCCGCCGGTCGTTCTTGGGCGCGTTTGCCAGGTTCGGCATGCCGTGACCTTCACCAGATGGCTTCGCGCCGTTCTGCCCGGCATGAGCGGACGTGATTGTGGCGAAAGTCAGAAGCGCCAGAAGTGGCGTCAGGTGACGCTTCAGAACCATGTCCCGTATCCCCACCACGAAGCGCAGGTCGCGCGGATGTTCACCATGCTGTCGGGCAAGCACCGCCGTGCCGCCGAACTGCTGGTAGTCGGTGACGCCTACATAAGGCGCGAATTTGCGGCCGATCTCGTAGCGCAGCCGGAACCCGGCATCGATATCCGACAGGCCAGCGCCCACCAAGCGCGCCGGATCACGCTTGGTGTAGAAATTCATCTCGATCTGGGGCTGGGCGACCAGGAACTGCGTGACAAAGAGATTATAGCTGGCGATCAGGCGTGCCGCATAGTGCCCCTGGTCGCTGGCATAGACCGTCGCCTCCACGTTGATGAACTCCGGCGCATAGCCTTCGACACCGAACGCCGCCCAGCCACGGCCCGGCCGCGAATCCAAATCGTAGCGGCCACCCGCCTGGACATCGAAAAACCGGCTGATCGGGCGGTCGTAGAGAAGCTCCTGATCGCCGTCCTCGGTTCTGCCGGCATATTTGCGGCCTTCGGTCTTGAACCAGATTTTGTTCTCGTCGGTTCCCGCCCAAGCCTGTCCATCCCAGCGGAAATAGGCGTTCTGGCCATTCAATCGCCCTTCCATCTGGCTCAGGACGCCATGGATATAAACACTGTTGTCGTTGAGCTTGTAACCATACGGCGATTCAGCCTGCTGGTTCGGACTTTCGGCCAAGGCCGGCACGGAAATTGCGACAACGCCCACCGTAAGGGCCGCGCTGGTGAATCGGCGAATATTTGCCATGGTTTTCATGACACCAGGACGGTGCGGAACATGCCACCTTCCTCGAAATGGTAGAGCAGGTGGCAATGATAGGCCCAGTGGCCCGGTGTATCGGCGGTTACCAGATGGCACAGCTCCTCCCCCGGTGCCACGCCGATCGTCTGCTTGTAGGGCCGGTGCATCCCCTTGCCGTTCTCCAGCTCCATCCACAATCCATGCAGATGGATCGGGTGCGCCATCATGGTGTCGTTGATCAGCCGGAAGCGCACCCGCTCGCCGAGGCGAAGGCGGATCGGCTCCGCCTGGCTGAACTTCTTGCCGTTGAAGCCCCAGATGAAGCGCTTCATGTTGCCGGTCAGGTGCAGCACGATCTCGCGTGAGGGTGGACGGGGATCGGAACCGCGATAGAGCGCCCGAAGGTCCGCATAGGTGAGGACGCGGCGGCCGAGATGGTTCAGCGCATCGCCGGCGCTGGCGAGACGCTCGGTCGGCATTTTCGCCACCGTCTGCACCTCGTAGCTCATGTGCGGCTTGTCGGGATCGGGTGCCATGACCGCTGGATGGCCACCGGTGATTTTTTCGCTGATCGGCATGCCGGGCTTCATCTTTTTCATGCCCTTCGCCATGCCGCCGGCCATTTTTTCCATGCCGCCCATGCGGGTGAGGTTGGGGCGGGACTCGCCCCATTGTCCCTTGTTCATCATCGGCATCGCCATATCGAGCATGGTGCGCAAAGGCCGCGGGTCCATCGGTGGGACCGGTCCCGCCATGCCAACGCGCGGTGCCAACGTGCCGCGCGCATAGCCGCTGCGATCCTCCGACTGAGCAAAGATCGTGTAGGCGATATCCTGTTCCGGTTGCACGATGACATCGTAGGTCTCGGCGACGGCGATGCGTAGTTCATCCACCGTGACCGGATCGACGTCGTTGCCGTCCGCCTGCACCACCGTCATTTTCAGGCCGGGCACGCGGATATCGAAATAGGTCATCGCCGAGCCGTTGATGAAGCGAAGGCGGATACGCTCACCCGCTCGGAACAGGCCGGTCCAGTTGGTCGCCGGAGGCAGGCCGTTGAGCAAATACGTATAGGTATAGCCGGTGACGCCGGCGATACCGGTCGCCATCATCCGCATCTTCCCCCACATCAGGCGGCTTTTCAGCGTCGGCACCAGGCCACGCTGGGCCGTCTCGTCGACGAAGCTGCTGACGGTGCGCTTGTGCGTGTTGTAGTATCCGCTGTCTTTCTTGAGGTTGCTGGCGATGACACGCGGATCGACATCGCTCCAGTCGGTCAGCATCACCACGTAGTCGCGGTCGGCCTTGATCGGCTCGTCGCGCCGCTCGATGACCAGCGGGCCGCGATGTCCTTTCTGCTCCTGATACCCGGTATGGCTGTGATACCAGTAGGTGCCGTATTGCCGCACCGGGAAGCGGTAGACAAAGGTCTCGCCCGGCGCGATGCCCGGAAAATCGAGACCGGGTACGCCATCCATGGGATTCGGCACCCGGATGCCGTGCCAATGGATCGACGTGCTTTCCGACAAGTTATTGGTAACATTAATAGTAAGATCATCGCCTTCCCGCCAACGCAGCAGCGGTGCCGGGAATGAGCCATTAATCGCGTAGGCCCAGGAACGGTTGCCGGTAATATTGGCCGGCATGCGGGAGATCGCCAGATTGAAATGTGGCCCAAATAATTCCGGGCGAAGTCCCGGTCTCAACTCACCATTGGACGCGCGGGCATTCCTAAGAGTTAATGCTGCGCCGCTCATAGCCAAGCCCCTGACAACGTGGCGGCGGTACATCGGCATGTCGCTACCCCTGTGTCAGTTTCCCTTAAAGAATAGATTCTGGGCCGGGCAACTCTTTGATTTTGTTGGGTGGCGATGCGACGAAATTTCCTTTGATGTGTAGAATTATCCCGTAGACAGTAGACTCACTTTCGTGGAAGGAGCGTCTCATTGTCTCGATTAACGCTATAGAATCTATAGTTTAAGGGAAATCGGCGCTGGCTTCAGCAGAATCTACTCTTTAAGGGAAACTGACAGCTGCGAAGCCGACAATCGGGGTGGCGGGCCGTTGCGGCGCGGCGCATCGCCCAGTCCTTCAGGTCCCAATCCATTGTAACGGTGCACCCAGTCGCGCAGCGTCTGCCGGTCCATGGCACAGGCCTCGGCCGCATCG
>NZ_JAIMBY010000027.1 GCF_026191915.1 Acidiphilium sp. PA | reverse complement strand
TCATTGACACCTGCCGCAAGCGCCGCACGGATCCATGGGCCTATGCCTACGCCCTCATCACCGCCGCTCGCTCTAACAATCTGCTGCCCACCATCCCTGCCCAGCTAGCGATCTGACCCGGGGGTGTGAACGGTTACGATATGATGTCTAGCTAGCAGTCTAGCTTGATCGATTAAGTCAATGGCTAAACTCCGGTCGTCCGGGTCTGTATCTTTATCTGCTACGATTGATTCGATTATGGCGTATACTCGTCTGTATTTCTCTATATATTCTAGTGGCTCTATTTCTCTTATTTCAGTATCTTCTTTTAATGATTGAAAAAACCTATAAACTTCATTCCAGCGAGTGTCCACTGCTACGATCCTTATGCCTGTGATCTCATGTAAAATCGCGTTATGATGACTGAGTAACTTCGTCTGCGCAAACCCTCTCACGTTCGCTCATGGCCCGACGAATGCCGGCGTGCCGAACGGAGACGCCCGCCCGTTAAAGCCCGTTGTGCTGCCTTGGTTCTGGCTTAGCGAGGCGGCTAGGCCATGTTTGATGGCCCGTTGCCCGTCGCCCCAATTTCCGATGTTGACGGTGGGGATGAGGCCGTTGTCCGCACCGGATGGGCGCGCGGCAGGAACGGCGGCTTGTCGCGTCGGCTTTGCGGCTCCGGGTGCCCATGTCTGATAGCTACCAGCCGCGCTTTTGTGGTTGACCCAATGGCCTCCGTTGCCTTCAAAATAATGACCTACCATCGTGTGAGACCAAGCGTTTCCAACCGCCTTTAGATCGGCAAGCGGGTGGGTGGCGACAAATGCGACTTCGTGAATGAACCGCTCGATGGCCGTACCGGCCATGAGCAAGCTTCGGTGCATCCCGTTGAAGTTGGCGATGATCACCCCGACGCCCGCCGCGATCGCCGCCACGCTGGCACCCATGATCGCCGGCACGGTGCCGAGCGTCGAGAGGGCAACGATGACGGCCGTGGTGCCAAACGCCACCAGCCCAGCCCCTACGGCTCCCATGCCGTAAACAATGTCCCTGATCAGTTGTGGATGCACCTTGGCCCATTTTGTCATGCCGACGATTGCATTGGTGAGCGTGTTCAGCACTTTCACCGCAACCGGCACCAACGGGCGACCGATCGTCATCAGGAAACTTTCAAACGCGCCGTGTAGAGCCTTCATCGGGGCGTTCATTGATTGGTTCATCTGCATGCCGAAAATCGAGACGCCCATCGATTGCTGCATCTGCTTCGATGTGCGGAGATAACTAAGCGCATTGGTGATCATGTTCGCCACCAGGCGCGATCCGGTTTGACTGCTGATGGTCTGATAGACCGCTGCCAGCAACGCCTTCTTACCATGCACGCCATGCGCTTCGAGCGTCGGCACAAGTATTTTCTGCGTCCAAGCAAACAAACTTTGCCCGTACAACACGTCGGAGCCTTTGAGCGCGTTCGGTTTAAGCGCGGTCTGAAATGTATGCGGGATATGGATAAACCCGCTTGCCTTCGCTAATCCGTATTTTTGCAAGTTGTAAGCATACAACCGGCTGATCGGACCGCCGCTGAACTCTTTGAGTACCATCGCAAAGCCACGGCCGGCGCTTGGCCCCATCTGTTGCGCCGCTTCGGCCAAAGATGTCCACCAAGCCTGAGTGTTCATCATCTGCGAGGCGGGCCCGGCTAGTTTCGTGGTCCGCATGATTACGTTTGGCGTAAGCAGTTTGCCAGCGATGTTCTGTGCGGCCAGCGCATCGGTCAGGTTGGTGCGGAGTGCCGCAACCGAGAACGTCTTGCCATCCGCGCCATAGGTGCCGCCGCGCAATTCGATGGATTTGAGCAGCTCTGCCAGCGCGGTCGGACCGCCCATACCCCAATTCGTCAGAACGCCCTCGGCTCGCACCACATACGGCGCGGCGGCGCGTGCTTCTTTGCTCGAACCCAGTACGGTCCGGGTTTTCATCAGCGCGGCCAAGGCGTCGGCGTAATCAACGTTCGGCGTTCGCATGGACTGCGCAAACGCGGCATCGGTCAGGCGGCCGACATTGCCAGCAGAAACGCCCATCTGCCGCAAGCGAGATTGCACCTCTGCCAGTTTGTTGCCGTAGGATGCCAGTTTCGCGGTTGCACCCAGGATCGCAACGCCGCCCATCGCCGCAAACGCGCCAACCGCCGCAATCTTGACGGCGGAAAACTTGCCCTTAAGGTGATCGGCTTCGCGTCCCAGCCCAAGCAGATCGCGGGTGATGACGCGGAGAACGGGCGCAACCGAGTTCGTTGCGGCTATCTCAATACCGATTCTGTAGGCGCGGATCATCGCTCGTTATCTTTCTTGAAAAGGGTGCGCCCGGCGACACTGGGGAAATGCCGCCGGGCTGGCCGGCGCAGAGAGAACCCCTTCGTAACTGCGCTGGATTCGGTTCATCAGGCCGCGCGCGCCTTCATCACGCCATGCACGGCGCGTTCGACATCGGCCAGCGAAGTGATGGCATGCGTCCCCCAATGATCGGCGGGGGGTCGTTCGCGACTGAGGTGCAACGAGTATTGTTGCGCATGCTGCAACCCCGCATCCCGTGCTTCCAGGCCAGCCACATCCATATCCGACATCGCCTTGCGGGCTTCGGCAACGGCACGGTCGAGGCGTTCGGCAGCTTCGATGCGGCGGGCTATGGCGGCGGTGCGGCGGTCATCGCGGTCGAGGCGATCGGCGATCGCGGCGCCTTCGCGGAGGGTGAATTCGCGCTGCTTTGCGGCGGCGTGGACGGCTTCGGCCAGTTCGGCGGTGGCAGCGGCTTCGGTCACCTTCCCGGCCGACCGCACCAGATCAGCGGCGCCCAAGCCGGACCCGGCGGCGGCTTGCTGTATCAGGTCCGCACGTTTCGCAACGGCAGCGGCGTGGTCAGCATTGGCAGATGCGAGAGCGGTATGGGCTTCACGGAGCAGGCGCTGCGCATCGGCATGCACGGCGCGGGCGGATTGGCGTTCGATCGGGGTCATTTGGTTGCTTTCGGTTGGTGGATGGGGCGGGCGGCGATGCGTGCCATGGCGGCGCGTTCATCGCGGACTCGCTGCATCTTTCTGGAATAATCGGACATGGCCGCTTTCGCGCGGCGGTATTCCTCCGGTGTCAGCTTGCTGGCATCGACCCTCGGCGGTGGCGTCGGATCACCGGGCTGCCAGTCTTGCGGATAGCCGGCTTCGCGCCGCAGACGGGCATCGAGCGCCGCGAGATCGGGGTCAGTGTGGCTTAGATCGCTCATTGTTTTGCCTTTCTGTGTTTGTTCGGCATCGTTAACGTCCCATATAATTAAACGTGATTGTGCGGGCGGGTTGCGGCGGTTTGATCTTCGCGTGCAGCAAGGCACCCACAGCCGCGTTTGCCAGATCGTCGTGATTACCGGGCGGGTGGTCGATCGAATCCCGGCCGCCGCGCGCCGTGCGCCGTTCCAGCGCACATAGTTGCTGCACCAAGCGCGGGTCATCCAGCAGTTCGGCGTTGCCAGAGTTCAGCAGTGGCAGCAGATCGCGGTAGAGATCAGATTTCGGCCGGTCTGCCGGGTGATACGTGATGCCGTGCACCGCAAACCGTTCACGCGGCCACTCGCCCGCATAGCGATCACCGTGCACCTGCTTGACGCCGTAGCTTCGCAGAATACGGGCAAAGTCCACCACTACCGCTTCCGGCGAAAATGGTGGTCGGACTTCGCGCAGGGCATCGAGTACCGGCACACCCTCACGATCAAGATGAGCAATTCCGAGGGTCATGCTATCCGATGAGCCGCCTGATGGATCAGTGAAGGCGGTGTAGTGAACACCTTGCCGTGGTGGCAGTTCATGCCGTCCCGTGCTGATGCAGCCCTCAACGACCTCGCGAGACACGAATGCAGCGATGTCATCACGAAACTCAGCGTCGTATTCAGCCCGCGCGCTGGCAGGGTCATCCTCTCGGGCCGCCTCGACAATGGCCGGATCAAGCGCCGGGTTCATTTCCAGCGATGCGCCGCGCCATACGAGCGTCCGGCTGCCATCACGTCCATAATGGCGCTTGAACGTGTTGTAGAGGGCGCCGCGTTTAGCATAGGGCGATGACGCCATCAGGAGCATCGAGCCGGGGATGGTGGCGAGTGCGGGGCGTACCGCTGCCAGGACTTCGGTGTCTGGGTTGGCGCTATCGTCCGATCGCCAGAACGCAATTTCGTCGCAAAGAACCGCTGCGAATGTGCGACCACGCGGTGCGCCGATCGCTCCGGTGTGCACCTCGATCACAACCCCGTTCGTCAACCGCACCGACTCGGTAAGTTGATCCTCAATTAGACCGGCCAGCATGGGCACGGCTTTGAGCAGGCCGACTGCATAGCCGAGGATGACGCGGGCCTGCTTTCGATCAGCAGCGATGATGGCGATTGTTGGCACCTCGCCCGGTGCCGTCACTGTGCTGTAGTCGCGAAAGCATGTCAGGAACACGGCAATGAGGGCGAGCACGCGGGACTTTCCGCCTCGACGGCCGCAGATGAGCGCGGCTTCACGAAATGCCTCCAGCGGCGCCGTCAATCGGCCAGTGTGGTGGGTGTAAACCGCCAAATCGGCGTCGGTCATCGCCAAGCCAAACAGTGCCGCCAGGAACACCCGCCAGCGCGCCCATGATGGATCGGCAAAGAGCGTGCCGAACAAGCCATCGTCGGCCAAGGCGGTAAGGATGGTGATGCTCATGGCGCGCTGGTGGGCGTCGGGTTGGCGGCTTTGCTGGCGAGGTATTCGGCTAGGTTTGGACCTTTGGCCGCCGCACCTTTCAAGCCAAGCCGGGCAAGCGTCCGCGCCAAGGTGTTCGCCCAGGCCGTGTACCGCCGGCTATCGAACGGGTTCATGTCCCCGCTATCCATGAATTTTTTGTCCATCCAGGCAAGGTGCATTTGCAGGCGAACGCATGTTTCGATCAGGATCAGTTCAGCGGTGTTCGGGTTGCCGACATGCGCGATCAGGTCCGCGCGCATTGCGTGCATCAGCTTCGCCTCTCGGGTACGGCCATCGATGCGCTTGGCCGCGTTCGAGCCGAACGGCTTTACCCGTTTGCGCACTCTTTTCGGCTTGGCGGTTGGCTCGGTCATCTGGTCCCCAAAATTGGTGAAAGCGTGCGGCAATGTTGCCCCGATGTTGCCCTATCTAGCCGGTTGAAACGCGTTCTCAATAGTTCGTCATAAAAAACAATGATTTAAGTTCATCGGCCAACCGGTCATAAACCGGTTGCTCTATTGGATTGGCGTTAAATTGTCCCGCCGGCGGGACGGTTGAAACTTCCCGGCGCCGGGAAGTTCGAGGCATTCAGCGGGGCGGAAAGTATGGTCGCGGCGCCGCGACGTTCTGCGTCCGGAATCTCCCGCCGGCGGGAGGTTTTGGCGCTACGTATCGAAACCAAGGTGATGGTGATTTTTGGCGTGGCGTTTCTCACCTCATAATCCCTCATCCCGGCAAGTTTTTGATGGTCCGGGTTGGTCTAGGGTGGTCCGGGTGCTGGTCTAGGTAAAAACCTAGGGATTCTGTGGCTTGGTCTAGGTGGTCTAGGTTATTTCTATTTTTCAAAAGAAATTAAAAAAGGAAGGACGCCACGATTTAAAAAGTCTTTGCATTTTTTTACCCGGCCCACCTAGCCCACCTAGACCACCCCTAGAGTTTCCTCACTTTTTCTGGTCCGGGTTGGCCGTTTTTGGTCTAGGTTGGTCTAGGTTGACCCTCCTGATTCACTCGTCACACACACCCCAATCAAATTTTAGGCCGGTTTCCACCTCGAACCCTCTCCGGGCAGCATCGAGTGCACCGAGCCGGTACCCCCAGGCGCGTTCTCTCACGATGGGAGCGGCAATCCGGGAATCGCCATACGCGCCGCCGTTGGTGATATGTTCTCCGACGATCGCATTGCGTGGTCGGCTTGAGTGCGCCCCATGCTTAGTCAACCATTTCCCGATCGCCTCGCGGGTGACTGGGTGGCGCTCTCCAATGCCTTTTGCAAACTCTGCGTAGGAGGTGAACAGCAACTCGGTCGTGACATCCTCCATCCACTCCCCGAAAATGTTTTCGAGTCCGATTTTGGAGCGGAACACGTACCCCCGCTGCAAAACGTCGAGCCACCACGCCTCGGTCGTGGGCAGAGACAGTTTTTTCTGTTCACCGAGTTCGGCGGTCTTCGGCGCGTTGCGGATATCGAACCCAGCCAGGTCATAGTGCAGCAGATCATGCAGCATCGCGGCATAGCCGCCATTGGTCATCTCGCTTTGGATCGCTGCGAAATAGGGGAAGTCTTCTATGTGGTCATCAGACGTTTCGAGCACGAAAAACCGCCGCGCTTCCAACCCTGCCGGGATCACCCAACCCTCGTTTGACGCCATCATAAGGTGCAGAAAGTTCGGGGTCTCGACGGGGTTGCGATACTTTCCTTCAATGGTCAGGGTCGGTTCGGTGATGATCGATTTCAGGACACCGACATGCGCCTTGTCACCTGCGAACAGCGCTTCATCGGCGAACAAAAACACGCAGTCTTGGAGATGGGAATTGAAATTGCCGGTCAGATGCTTAGCATTCGATATTGACATCCCGTGCTGACCGAATACCCGCTTTATGGCATTGGCGAGCGTGCCCTTGCCGGTTCCTTCCTTCCCGCGAATGACAACAGCGACCTCGGCGCGTTCGGCTGGGAACTGAAATAGCCGCGCCATCCATCCGATCAGGTAATCGAATTTGACACGGTCACCCTTGCAGATGACGGTTTCAATGTGTTCCTTCATTTTCTGCCATGAACCGGGCTTCGGCTTGACCGCAAAACCACGCCATAGGTTCAGAACATCCGCCCCGTGCTGGTCGGTCGGGTCGAACACGACGCCACCAAGGTATTCGGCGCGTTGTGTCGATTTCAGCCAAATGTTTGCGATTGGCACGTGATCCGGTTTCTTGCTTTCCTCGTTTTCAACCTCCACCGTCCGGTTGCAATAAAGCTTGCGCAGATCCTCGAACGTGACGCGGTCGAACACATGGCGGTGCAGGATATCGTCTGTGCGGGAGAGAAACACGACGGTCTTGCCGCCCTCGAACACGACGGAATGCTTCGCGTTGAAATAGGCGACCGCGTCATCTGGGGTTTTAATATCCTGCACCCGTAACTCGGTGCCTGCCCCTGGCCGCAGGCCAACCGCGCGCCGGGCATCGGCAACCTCCCGGTCCAGCACCTCGGGACGGATGCCCAACCGATCAGCGATTGCCTCGCGCTGGCGATCGTACTCGATCGGAGCCATCGCCGCCGCGCGGGCGATTTCCAGCGCGGACTGGGCAAGTGAATCCATACTGATCGTTTCCGGCTCGAACTCGCTTAATGTCGCATAGGCTTCGTCCGGTAGCGGTTCCGGCATATCAAGTTCGTCGGCATCGCGAGGCATCAGGCGGCCCTCGAATTGGTGTGGGGTTGTTTCATCACCCAGGCGAAAATTGCTTCGGCTTCGCCAGCGGGTTTGCCGGCATCACGCGCCGCACCGACAAGGGCATTTTCGACGCTCGATGCGGCCAGCAGTCCGCGATGGACGAACCGCGCCAATCGTGCCGCTTCGGACAGGATCGTCGTGTGACGCGATGATATTGCGGCACTCGATACGCGAGCGGTGGCATCACGCAGGGCGGACCACGCATCGGTGTCCGCCCTGATCGTACCGGTTTCAGGCAGCGGCTTGGCTTGCCTTGGTGCGGGGGGTGCTAATTTTTCAGGGGGAGGTACGATCACGCGATCAGCGCCCGGAATGAGAGCAACGCGGTTGGGCAACAGATCAGCGCCAACCTCAAAAACTGGGGCGGCGGTGTAAATGATCTGAGCCGGGCGGAAAACGGATACATCGAGGCCGGCGATACCTGCCAGCCAGCGTTCGATTTCCTTTCCGGTGATGGCCCGGTCGAGCCAGTGCCACAACCGAACCCTGATTCCAGGTTTCACCCCATGCGATCCGGTCGCGCATACGATGGTTGCGGCGCGGTGGAAGGCTGACGGCAGTCTTTCCAGCGCCACCCGGCCGCAGGCGGCCAGATCAGTGACGTCGACATCATCCGGCTTGTCGAGAGCGTCCCAGTCGGTGGCTACCCAAAAACGGGGCACTTCATAAAGGGTAGGACGATCGCCCGTTTCGCGGTCCGTATGAAGCAGACGCCGGATCGGACCGGTGATCGTCGCGTTGATCAGCGCGGCACGGACAATGCACCGATCCGGCCGGTCTGATAGCCAGATCAGCGCGCGGTGCAGATCGTCGAGATTATCAACATCATGCTCAATCACGGTGAACATCCGGGCTTCGTCGTATCCGACAATCGCGCCATCAGCCTTGACCAGCTTGGCGAGGCGCCGGCCGCGTGAACGCAGGATGGTGATGGTGTCCGAATTCACTCCGCACCCCCCACACGGCGCATCCGTTCGATGAACGCGGCGGGGTCCGGCGATCGGTCCATCCCGAAACTGCCGCTAACGCAAAGCCGCAGAACGTTATCGATCGGGTCTTCGGACGGCCGCATCGCGGCGATGCCATCGATCTGATTAGTAACCTTGCGAGGTGAGTTCCGGTGCGCCGTTTTCGCAGCGGCGGACCTAACATAGAGGGTGATCTTAGATAACGCTGCGGCCTCGATCTGCCGCACCCGCTCGGCGCTGATCCCGAAGCGCACGGCCAGGTCACCCAGCGTTGCCGGTTCATCGTCGCCGTGGCGGGCGGTGATGATCTCCCGTTCGCGGGGCTTCAGCGTGGCGATGGCGGCGGCCAGCATCGCGGCGCGCTGGTCGGATTGCTGGCGATCAGCCACAGTCGTTTCGGGGTCACTGGTGGCCCCAACAACATCATCGGCGTTTTCCGCGTCGATGCTCGTATCCGGGGCAACTTGTGTATAGCGGACCGAGAGGTGAAGGGCTGCCAGTGATGGCTTCAGTTCACCCGGATCGGCGTCGGTCCGCACCGGGCGGGGGCGCTTTACCACCGAGGCCACCAGTCGGCATTCATTGCGCAGACGGGCCATGACGGGCCGCAAAGCATAGGTCGCAAATGCAAACCCGCGTTCGGGGTCGAAGGTAGGAGCGGCGTCGGTGAGGCCAAGGCAAGCCGCGCTGAACAGATCGTCAAACGGGACGCCGGACTTGCGGGAAGCCTTGGAAGCGGCACGGCGGGCGAACGGGATGTGGCTCTCGACCAGCATCATCGCGGACGCATTCAGGCCGTGATCTGGAGAGCAGGAAGGTTTAGTTATTTGAAGCATGGGGCACCTCATTTGCGAGGCCCCGGCTTGAACTGTCAGCAGAATTGGCTATCTAGCGGGTGTCGATGCCGCGTAGGATACCAATTATGCCGCCGGTCCTGCCAGGGCCGGCGGCTTTCTAGTTGGCGGCGTGATGAACGGCAGGGCGCGAAGCGGCGCGTTCAGCGGCCCAAGCATCAATCTCGGCTTCCACCCATGCGATCGAATTCCCCCCAAGATTGACCGGGGGCGGAAACTCACCCGCCCGCACGAGCCGACCCAGATGCACGCGGGTCCAGGGGATGCCCCGATCTTTGAGTTCTGGATAACGGATGAATTTCATTTTGACCTCAGGTTCTAGGTTGATGCCTGAAGTTCAATTAGCCGCCAGATGTGTGTTTAACGTCAGAAGAAATGCGAATTAGATTCTTCGTACTTTGAGTTCTTCGGCCAGCCACGCGTTTAATTGAAAGTCGTTGACCTCATGGCCGATCGCGGGAAGCGCTTGCATCAATAAGTGCTGGAGCGGGCCAGTTCGGTTGGCCCCAAGCCGGCGGGGACAACCAGCCAAGCGCCACGCCCCGATGGCCATTCCGAGGATCGCCTGCCCGTCCGCTGCCCAAACCCGACGCCGGCCAGCCTTCTTGGTTCGTCTGACACGGAACACGCCTTCGCAATTCTCCACAGCAGCGAGCAATTCTTTGGTGGGCCCCACCGTGCTTTCAGCCTTCCGCAATGGCTCGCGGCCAGCGTCGTGGGCGGCTTTTTGAGACCCATCGGCCCCAGCGATCAGAACGGGCAGGTCCTCTTTCAGCACCTCGAGCGCAGCCAAAACGCGGCGGATGCGGTCGGTTGTTAGTTCCACCTTTTGTCGCCCCACCTTTGTTACCTCCGCAATGGCCGGCGGTTCACCGCGCTGGATCAAGCATAGATTACAAAAATGCGTCAGCCCCTCCACCATTTCAGCGGTCGGCTGCGGCCTCGCCGCCGGGTGATCGAACCAAGCTGCCACGTCTGCCGGCGTCAGGGCGCTCACGCCCCTGCCCTCCGAATCCGCTCTGCCTCAATATCCGCAACATCCGCCGGCGGCTTCGGTGCCAGGATGCCCCGCAACCGTGCCTCCCATAGCGTCAGGCATTCCCGCTTTTCATCCATGTATGAGTGCTGGTCGTAGACCTTGTGCAGCCCAGGCCGGGCATGGGAGATGACCAGTTCGCGAACCAAGTCTTGAACGGGCAAAGCGCTGAAATGGGTGCGCACGGTGCGCCGCAGATCGTGCATGACCCAGTTCTTGACGCCGGTAAGCCGATCGATGCGCTCTTTACATTTGCCAAACCCGTTTACGGATGTTTTGCCATCCGTGGTGGTAAAAACGTGTTCGCCACTGAACCGGGGGAGCGATTTGAGCAGCGCAACGGCATCGGGGGCGAGCGGAACGGCGTGCGCCCTCCCCCCCTTCATCCGCGCGGCCGGGATCGTCCAGACCTTGCTGGTAAAGTCCACTTCCGACCACGTCATGTCGGCAACTTCCCGCAACCGCTGGCCGGTCAGGATGAGCATGCGGATCAGGGGGCCGTAGGGATAGCCCATCACCTTGTTCTCGTGCCCGACCACTGCCTTCCCTTGGTCAAGGCACTTGTCCCAAACGGTCCGCAATTCGCCATCGCTCAAAATACGTTCGCGCGATTCCCGCCGGCCGATTAGGTCAGCAGGCCGCAGTCGCTCCATAGGGGATTCAGTGACGCCGAACTCGTGGGTGCCGATCGCCCAGTTGAACATGCGCCGCAGGATGCTGAATGCGTTGTGAGCCGAGTAGGGCGCGCGCTTGGCGATCGGCCGGATGGCCTCGGCAACCTCGCTAGGGAGGATGTCATTGATCGGACGGTGCCCCCACCGCTTGATGAACTCCATCTCGATCATCCGTTTCGCCTCGTCCCCCTTGGCGAGTTTGGACACGTGCCGCTCAATGAACGCCTCGGCAACCGCCTTGAACGTGTTGACCTGCGCCCGGTGCTCAGCGGCGCGCTGCCGGGCCTGCGCCACTTTCGGGTCAGTTCCTTTTTTGATTAGCGCGATCCACTCCCTCGCCTGCTCACGCGCTTTTTCGAGCGACAATTCGCCGTAGTCGCCCAAGGCGCGGCGGGTCGGGTTTTTCGGCTTCATGGGATATCGCGCGATCAAGACAAAGGAGCGGTGCCCGGCCGCGGTGACGCGGAGCGCTAGGCCAGGGACCAGAGCATCGGGATAATCGACCCGCCCCGTCTCTGGAACGCGCTTCGGTGAAGTGATGAACCGGTCGGACAATGTGACCTTAGCCATGACGGGTACTCCCTACGGGGCAACGGCGGGGCAACAAACATTTACGTCATCCCACGCAAATCAGTGTTGCCCTATGTTGCATGCGGTACCCATAAATGCAAGCAAATCCGCCAAGCCCACCCGACTTTTGTTGCCCCATGTAGCATGGCTTAGCGTTAGTCCATCTGTCTTCTAAGCGGGATGTTGCGTGTTCGAGCCACGCCGGGGTCGCCACCCCACGGTCGTGCGGGGTTGGACGGGGTGTGGACTTGGAAGAAAGCAAGGCCACCACCCCACCCAATCTCACGCGATGGTGGTTTGGCCGCGCCAGGCGCGTTCGAACGGCAGGCGCCAGGCGTGGGGGGCGATGAGTTGGTGGATGGATTTTGGGCCCCATGAGCCGGGTTCGTAGAGGCGGACGGGTGGGGGGGATTCCATCAGGGGTTTGGAGACGACCCAGAGGCGTTCGATGCCTTCGGCGGTGGTGAAAAGCGTGTGGTCGCCGCGCATGGCGTCGAGGATGAGGCGTTCGTAGGCTTCGAGCACTTCGCTGACCAGGCCGGTGTCGTGCATGGCGAACTGCAGCGAGAGTTTATCGAGCCGCATGCCCGGGCCGGGGCGTTTGCCGTAGAAGGAGAGCGACATTTTGGACGCATCGGCGAGGTCGAAGGTGAGGTGATCGGGGCCCTGCGCGCCGACGCCGGAGCCGGCGGGGAACATGCTTTTGGGTGGTTCGCGGAAGGCGATGGAGATGATGCGCTGGCCTTCGGCGAGGCGTTTGCCGGTGCGCAGAAAGAAGGGCACGCCGGCCCAGCGCCAGTTATCGATCAGGCATTTCAGGGCGATGAAGGTTTCGGTGTCGGATTCCCGGTCGACGCCGTCTTCGGTGCGGTAGGAGGTATATTGACCGCGCACGACGTTGCGTGGCTCGATCGGCAGCATGCTGCGGAAGACCTTGTTCTTTTCCTCGCTGATCGGCGCGGGTTCGAGGGCGGTGGGTGGTTCCATGGCCATGAAGGCGAGGATCTGGAACAGGTGGGTCACGACCATGTCGCGGTAGGCGCCGGTCTGTTCGTAGAAACCGGCGCGTTTGCCGAGGCCGAGGGTTTCCGGCACGTCGATCTGGACGTGATCGATGAAGTTGCGGTTCCAGATCGGCTCGAACAGGCCGTTGCCGAAGCGGAAGGCGAGGATGTTCTGAGCGGGTTCCTTGCCGAGGAAATGGTCGATCCGGAAGATCTGGTCCTCGTCGAAGACTTCGTGCAGCCGGGCGTTCAGCAGGACCGCGCTGGCGAGATCGGTGCCGAAGGGTTTTTCCATGATGATGCGCGAGCGCTCGACCAGCCCGGCTTCGGCGAGCAGATGAACCGCCGGCAAGGCGGCGTTGGGCGGCACGCTGAGATAGTGCACGCGCTGGGCTTCCGTGCCGAGGCTCTGTTCGGCGCGCAGCACGGCGTTGCGCAGCGCTTCGGGCCCGGCGGCCAGAGTGACGTAGTCGAGCATGGCCGCGAAGTCGCTCCAGGCGGCATCGGCGACCGGCCGGCTCGAGAATTCGCGGAGCGATTCACGGGCGATGACGCAAAAGCCATCGGCATCGATATCATCGAGCGAGACGCCGATGATCCGGCAGCCGGGGATGAACCCCGCGCTGCAAAGCTGAAACAGGCCCGGCAGCAGCTTGCGGCGGGAGAGATCGCCGGTGGCGCCGAACAGGACGACGATCTGCGGCAGGCCGGGCCCGACGCCCGGGGGCACCGGCCTCATCGCGCGGCCCCGGTGCCAGGCGAGGACGGATGGTGGGGTGTGGTGGGGTCGAGCATCGTTCCGGTCATCCTTTGCCACGTTGCGCCGCAGCAGAGACTTCCGTTATTTCGCGGCGCGGTCAAGGAAGGGAGGACGGCGGCGAGCCGATGCGGTCGTGCAATGCGCGTTCGTTTATAAAATACAAATGCGTGCGGATCGCCATATTTGTCACACCGGCGCCTCTGTATTCGTCCGCTTGCCATATAGACCCTTCACTTATCCCGTTTGATTTGCGACTATATCGACAGAGGCCCGTCCGATGGCGTGACGGCGGGCTGGGGTTGCGTGTCGGAACCCATAAGGATCATGCCGCAAGGGAGACCGTTCAATGACATTATCCGCACGCTACCTGGCTGTCGGCGCGTTGCTCGCACTCGCCGGCTGTTCGACGACCGCGCAAGGACCGCAGTCGAGCACGCTGACGCCGCAGGACCTCAATTTCATCACCACCGCGTATCAACTGGTTCATTTCGATCTGAACGCCTGCACTTTCGTGCAGAAGAACACGCTGGAACCGCAGGTGGTGCCGGTGGTCGACAAAATCTGCGCCGATGCCAGGGAATACGCACCGAAAATCCGCGCCCAGGCGGCGGAGAACAATGTCACCCTGCCCAACACGCTGCCGACGGAGCTTAAGGCGCAGCTGGTCACGCTGAACTACCGGCCGCAGCCGAACCTGTCGGTGGCTTTCATCCGCGATGAGATCTCGAGCCATGAAAGCGCGCTGGCCGTGTTTCAGGACGAGGCCCAGAACGGCGTCAACCCCACATTCAAGCAAGTGGCGGCGCAAACCGCACCGCTGGTCGAGCAGAACCTGAAAATGCTGCGCGCGGCGCTGCCCGCAGGCACCGGCGAGTAACCCGCAACCGGCGACCGGCTTGCCCGGTCGCCGGCCGAGACCGTTCGGTGCCAGCCGCGCAGCCTATTGCGCAAGCACCGCGAAGACCCGGCGTTCGACCTCGTGCTGGCCGAGCGCCTCCATCACCGCGTCGATCGGCGGGCTGGTGGTGCTGCCGGTCAGGGCGGCGCGCAGCGGTTCGGCCACCTTGCCGAGTTTTTTATCGATAGATGCGGCATAGGCGACCATGGCGGCATAGAGCGTGGGCGCGGTGTAGTCGGTTTTGGCGAAGTCGAGCAGCAGCGCCGCCAAATCATCACGCGCCTCCTCGGTGATCAGCGCGGTCGCCTTGGCGGTGAAGGGCAGCGGCACGTCACGCACCAGAAACATCGCGGAGTCGGCGAGCTCCACAATGGTGCGCGCGCGCTCCTGCAGGCGCGGCATCATCGCCGCGATCCGCCCGGCCGCAATCGCGCCGATCGCACCGCCGGTGTCGGCTTCGATCCGGTCGATCACCAGTTTGGTCAGCCGCCCGGGTTCGGCGGCGCGCAGCCAGACGGCGTTGACCTGCAGCAGCTTGGCGTAGTCCATTTTCGCCGCCCCGCGCCCGACGCCGCTGAGGTCGAACAGGCGGATCTGCTCCGCCCGCGACAGGATTTCGGCATCGCCGTGCCCCCAGCCGAGTCGCAGCAGATAATTGCACAGCGCCTCCGGCAGATACCCGTCATCGCGGAACTGCAGGGTCGAGACCGCGCCGTGGCGTTTCGAAAGCTTGCCGCCATCCGGCCCGTGGATCAGCGGCAGATGGCCGAATTCCGGCCGCGTCCAGCCCATCGCATCGAAAATCTGCACCTGGCGGAACGTGTTGGTCATGTGATCGTCGCCGCGGATCACATGGCTGATCGCCATGTCATGATCATCGACCACGACGGCGTGCAGATAGGTCGGCGTGCCGTCCGACCGCACCAGGATCATATCGTCGAGTTCGCTGTTCTGCACCCGGATCTCGCCTTTGACGAGATCGCGCACCACGGTCTCGCCGGTACGCGGCGCCTTGAGCCGGATCACCGGATCGATGCCGGGCGGCGCTTCCGATGGGTCACGATCACGCCAGCGGCCATCGTAGCGGAATGGTTTTTTCGCGGCATCGGCCGCAGCACGCATCGCGGCAAGCTCCTCGCGCGAGCAATAGCAGCGATAGGCCGTGCCCGCCGCGATCATTGCCTCCGCGACCTCGATATGCCGCGGATAGCGGGTCGATTGAAACACCGGCGGCGCATCCGGCGTGATGTCGAGCCAGGTCAGCACGTCAAAGATCACCTGCGTCGCTTCCGGCGTGCTGCGCGCGGTATCGGTATCCTCGATACGCAGCAGAAAATCGCCGCCATGGTGGCGGGCGAACAGGAAGTTGAACAGCGCGGTGCGGACGCTGCCGATATGCAGCATGCCGGTGGGCGACGGGGCGAAGCGGACGCGGATTGTCATGCGCTGCGCGGTATCACGGTTTGCCTACCAGATGAACCCCGGCAGAATCGCGACCGGGTCGAGCATCGCCTGCGCGCAGTCGCGGCGCGCCTGTTCCGGGCTGGCGACGTGAATGCCGGTCAGCACCAGCACGGACGCGATGCCGGCGGCCTTCGCACCTGCGATATCGGTGCGCAGCGAATCGCCGAACGCGATAGTGCGCTCCCGCGCGGTGCCGAGCAGCGCCAGCGTCGGCGCATAGACCGCCGGGTCCGGCTTGCCGCGCCAGATCACCCGCCCGCCCCACGCCTCGTAGCGCTGCGCGAGCAGCCCGGCGCAGACGATGCGCCGGCCATCGCGGATCACTTCGAGATCAGGATTGGCGCACACCATCGGCAGGCCAGCCTTCAGGGAGCCCGCCAGCAGCGCATCGAACGCGGCGGCATCATCCTGCGCCGCTAGATCATCCGGGCCGGTGTTCAGCATGAAATCGGCCTCGTCCGGCGCGCTCACCTCGATCAGATCCAGCCCCTCGAACAAATTGCGGTCGCGCGCGGGGCCAAGATGCACGAAGCGTGCGCCGAGTGCTGCGAAATCCGGATCGGTCCGGCTCGCCAGCGCGCGCCGCACCACCTCGCCGCTGGTCACCACGCCATCATAGCTGCCCGGGGCGATGCCCATGTCCGCCAGCGATGCCGCCACCGCCGCCGCGCGGCGCGGCGCGTTCGAGAGAAACACCACCCGCTTGCCCGCCGCCCGCAGCGCCGCCAGCGCCGCGATCACACCGGGATACGGCCGCACCCCGTCATGCACCACGCCCCAGAGATCGACGATGAACCCGTCATAGCCCTCGGCCAGATCGGCGATGCTCATGGTGCCAGCTCCGCCAGACGATCGGCATCCCGCCCGGTGATGTCGGACAGGCGCGCACAGCCATAGCGATCGAGCAGCCCGCCCAGCCCGGCCACGATCCGCCCGATCACCGCCGGCCCCTGGGCGACGAAACTCGTGTAAATCTGCACCAGGTCCGCCCCGGCGCGGCATTTGGTGAAGGCCTGTTCGGCGTTCGCCACACCGCCCGCGCCGATCAGCGTGAGCCGCTCACCGGCCAGCAGCCGCACGCGCGCGAGCATCCGCGTCGATCGATTGAACAGCGGCGCGCCCGAAAGACCACCCGCCTCGCCGCGCGCCGCACTGGCAAGGTCAGCGGGCCGCGCCAGCGTGGTGTTGCTGACGATCAACCCCGCAAGCCCGCGCGCCACCGCGAGCGCAACCAGATCGGGCAGCACCGCCTCATCCAGATCGGGCGCGAGCTTCACGAACAGCGGCGGATGTGCCCCCGCCTCGCGCCCCCCCGCCTCGCGCCCCCCCGTCTCGCGTGCCACCGCATCCAGGATCGCATCGAGCCGATCGACCGACTGCAAATCGCGCAGGCCCGGCGTGTTGGGTGACGACACATTGATCACGATGTAATCGGCATGCGGCGCCACCTTGCGGACCAGCGTCGGGTAATCCGCCAGCGGCGTCGCGCCCTCCTTGTTGATGCCGATGTTCGCCCCCACCGGAATCCGCGACCGGTCCACCCGGCGCAGCGCCGCCACGAACGGCTCGATCCCCGCGTTGTTGAACCCCATGCGGTTGATCAGCGCGCCATCCTGATCGAGCCGGAACAGGCGCGGCTTCGGATTGCCCGGCTGCGCCCGCAGCGTGACGGTACCGGCCTCGATGAAGCCGAACCCAAGCCGGGCCAGCCCGTCGCAGGCGACCGCGTTCTTGTCGAACCCCGCCGCCAGCCCGATCGGATGCGCCAGGGTGCGGCCGAACGCGGTGACCGCGAGCCTGGGGTCGGCGGCAATGGTCTGGCGGCCGGCCAGCCCGTAGCGCAGTGCTGCGATCGCGGCATCATGCGCCGTCTCGGGCGCCAGTCGCCGCAGCCAGGGCGCCGCGACGGCGGAAAGCGCCATTATTTCGCGAAGACCACAATCTCCGGCGCCGCCGGCGCCTTCACATGCGCGAGCGCCGTGCCGGCCCCGAGCGACACGTTGGCCGGCGCCACGCCATCCGCCGCGATCGCATCGGCGACCTGCGCGGCCTCGGGTGCCAGTTTCGCCATCGCGAGTTCGGTATCGCTCGGAATGGCGGCGGCCGGACCCGTCACATAGACGCGAAACTGCGCCTTCGGATTGATCTTCAGCGCCTGCGTCACCGCATAGCGCACCGCCGGCGCCCAGTTCGGCGTGCCTTCGGGAATCGTCACCAGCGGCAACTGACCGTCGAATTTGGTCAGCGCCGCGACATCGACCAGCGACGGCGCGTCGGGATAGGGTGAAACGAGCTTGCGGCCCGGCAGCATGCAGCCGGCCAGGGCGAGCGGGACGAACACGATGGGGATGAGAATGCGGCGCATGCGCGGCCTTTACTGGACGCTGGCCCCGCCGACAACAGGGCCAGACATTAACGTCTGCTTAAGCTCAGCCGCCGATCGTCCGCTGCATCTGCTCGCCCAGCCCCGCCACGCCGAGTTTCATCGTCTGGCCCGGCCGCAGGAAGACCGGGTTGGGCTTGACCCCCATACCCACGCCCGGCGGCGTGCCGGTCGCGATGATGTCGCCCGGCATCAGCGCGATGAACTGGCTGACGTAGGAGACCAGCGTCTTGACGCCGAAAATCATGGTTTTGGTATTGCCGTTCTGCATCCGCTTGCCGTCGATCTCGCACCAGAGATCAAGCGCCTGCGGATCGGGCACCTCATCGCGGGTGACCAGATACGGCCCGGTCGGCCCGAACGTCGGGCAGCCCTTGCCCTTGTCCCAGGTGCCGCCGCGGCGGGTCTGGTATTCGCGCTCGCTGACATCGTTGATCACGCAATACCCGGCGACATGATCGAGCGCGTCATCCTCGGATACGTAAGACGCAGCGGTGCCGATCACCACGCCGAGTTCGACCTCCCAATCGGTCTCCTTCGAGCCGGGCGGAATCGCGACATCGTCGAACGGCCCGTTGTAGGCGCTGCCCGCCTTGATGAACACGATCGGCTCCTTGGGAATCGCCGCCCCGGTTTCGGCCGCGTGATCGGCGTAATTCAGGCCGATGCAAACAAAATTGACCGGGCGGGGCACCGGCGCGCCGATCCGCACATCATCGGCCACCACCGGCAAACTCGTCAGATCGATCGCGGCGAGCCGCGCGAGCGAGGCCGGCGACAGTGCCGCACCATCCAGCACCGGCAGATGCGCCGACAAATCGCGCTTCACCCCCGCCGCATCGAGAATTCCAGGCCGTTCCATGCCGGCCGCGCCATGTCGAAACAATTTCATCGGATCGCTCCTGTCCCTGATTTATTAAGTGCTTCTAAAGCGCCCCGCCCGCCAAGCCAAGGGGTCGCGCAACCGTCACGCAGGATGATGAGAATAATCAACACCCCCAACCCCACCTGCAAGCCGAAAATTACACTTGCAGGAGGATCGTTAAAAATATTAAGCTCTGCCACCCGATCAAGGACATCCCCATGAGCCAGTCCGCCGCCCGTTCGAACGATCCGCTGATCCATCACTGGATGCCGTTCACCGCCAATAAGCAATTCCACGAAGCACCCCGCATCATCGCCCGCGCCGAGGGTGTGCATTACTGGAACACCGCCGGCGAAAAACTGCTCGATGCCGTCTCGGGGCTCTACACCACCCCCGCCGGCCACGGCCGCCGCGAAATCCGCGAAGCCGTGTCCCGCCAGCTCGAAGAACTCGACTACGCGCCGCCGTTTCAATACGGCGTGCCCGGCGCCTTCCGCCTCGCCCATGAACTCGCCCAGATGCTGCCCGCCGGGCTCAACCGCGTGTTCTTCGCCGGCGGCGGTTCGGAAGCGGTGGAATCCGCCCTCAAAGTCGCCATCCAGTACCACCGCGTCCGCGGCCAGGGCCAGCGCCAGCGCTTCGTCGGCCGGGCGCGCGGCTATCACGGCGTCAATTTCGCCGGCTGGTCGGTCGGCGGCATGGTGAAGAACCGCGAAGCCTTCGGCCTCGGCCTGCCCGGCGTGTCGCACATGCGCCACACCCATATCGAGGCCAACCGCTTCACCATGGGCCAGGGCGAACACGGCGGCATCGACCTCGCCGATGACCTCCAGCGCATGATCGACCTGCACGGGGCCGATACCATCGCCGCCTGCATCGTCGAGCCGATCGCCGGCTCCACCGGCATTCTCGTGCCGCCCCAGGGCTATCTCGAACGCCTGCGCGCCATCTGCGACAAGCATGGCATCCTGCTGATCTTCGATGAAGTCATCTGCGGCTTCGGCCGCACCGGTCACGCCTTCGCCGCCGATGCCTTCGGCGTCACGCCCGACATCATGACCATGGCCAAAGCCATCACCAACGGCAACATCCCGATGGCGGCAATCGCGGTGCGCGAAGACATCCAGCAGACCATCCTCGACGCCGCCGGACCCGACGCGATCGAGTTTTTCCACGGCTACACCTACTCCGGCCACCCGGTCGCCTGCGCCGCCGCCCTCGCCACATTGAAAATCTACCGCGACGACGCTCTGTTCGCCCGCGCCGCCGCCCTCGCCCCCAAATTCCTCGAACGGATCGCCGCCTTGCGCGACCTGTCGATGGTGGTCGATACCCGCGGCTACGGCCTGCTCGGCGCGGTCGATCTCGCAGCCGACGGCACCCCCGGCAAACGCGGCTTCGCCATCCTGCGCAAGGCGTTCGAACATGGGCTCGTGCTGCGCGTCACCGGCGATACCGTGATCTTCTCGCCCATGTTCATCACTACCGATGATCAGCTCGACGAAATGTTCGACGGCCTGCGCACCGTGCTCAGGATGGTCTGATGCGACCGGTGGGTGGGCGCGGCTGAGTAAAAGGAAGGGAAGGCTACTTTTTTGTAAAAAAGTAGCAAAAAACTTTTGTTGGCCGGGTCCTGGGCGTTGGCGCTGTCGGGGGTTAAAGGCGGGTCAAAGCGAGTTTTTTGGTTCTTTTTTGAAAAAAAGAACGTTTCCCCTTGCCAGCCCTCACCCCGAGCAACCCAACCACCGCAATCCCGAGCAACCCCACGCTCCCCGGTTCCGGCACCTGTGTCAGCACCCCATCGGCGATGAGCTGATGGCCCACTGCCGTTGGGTGCAGCCCATCCCAGAAGAGATATTGATCGGGATTGGCGCAAACGGTGCCGCTGTTAACCGCAGTATATCCACCCGTATAGCAGGATTGCGTCACGTTTGTCAGACCATACGCATTCGGATCTGCCACGATCGAATCGGTCGCAGTGTAGGTATCGACGAGATTGAGTTTGAAACCGTCAATGGTGGAAAGCTGCTCGAGAGTCGTCGCCAGACCCTGATCGAGCGCCGCAGATAACGCCGAGGCGTAAACAGACGTACCGGAAGACTGAGCGGCGGGTGTTTTGCCCAGATCGGACACATTCAGCGCCAGCAGATTCTTCATCCCATCATGAGCAAGACCGGTCACGACGGTCGAAATATTACCCAGGATCGCTGCGAAATCCGTCGCGATGTAGGCTTGTTGCTGGGACAAAGGCACTGTGGCCAGGGCGCCGAGCAACGCACTGATATCGTTGGAACCAATCCACAGCGTGTACAGCGCGTTCGGCTGCGGCCCCAAGCCGCGCTTATTGTAATTGGCAAGCTGCGCCGTCAGATCGCTCGCCTGCTGAAACGAATTGGAAGCGGTATAAGGGTTGGCGGGCGTCGCGCCGGTTTGGGCACCACCCACCGCGAAATCATTCCCCCCGGCCAGGCTCGCCGTCACCGGCCCGAGCCCGAGCGACGCGGCGACGTCCTGCACCCAGAGATTACCGTTGGAAAACCGCCCCTCGGAATAGGGCGGCGAAACCGGCTCCGTACCGTTTGTCGAAATGAACACATTGCCGACATCCGAAAGACTGTCGCCAAACACGTACAAACCGCTGTAGGCCGCCGCCGAAGCCGAGCCGATACTGCATGCCGCGATCAGCGCAACCGACAGGCATCGCCCCAGGAACTCTCTTGATTTCATATCCGACCCCAAACTATGTTTATTTCTAGATTTTTCGTTATTTTAACGCATCTCAGCATAGACTTTAACAATACTATCGGCGTCTAATCGTCAAAGCAACACAGTTTCGAAGAAAACGAAGCCAACAAGCCCGCAACCAGCAAGACCCAAACAAATAAAAGTTTTTTGCTTCTTTTTTACAAAAAAGAAGACTTTTCCAGCCGCAGCGCCTACCCCACCGCCCGCAACCGCGCCCGCCGCTTCGCCATCGGCCGTGCGGCGTCATCCAGGATCGCCTGCACCACCGCCTCGAACTGATCGCGTCCGTTCTCACGCGCCAGCCGTCGCAGCGCGGCTTCGCGCATCGACCGCCAGGCGGTTTCATCGCCGTACAGACGCGCGATTTCGGCCGCGAAGCCCCGCGCATCCGCCACCGCCGCGCCGGCGAGCTCGACACCGGCATCCCAGCCGAGCTGGCGCACCAGCAGATCGGTCGCAACGCACGGCAACCCGAAGGAGGCGGTTTCGTAAACCTTGTAGGGCGTACCGGCGGCATAGCGGGTGGGTGCTATGAACAGCCGGTGGCTGTCATAGGCCGGGCGGATATCATCCACACTGCCCCGCACATCGATATACGGATGCCCGGCGAACTCCGACAGATCGATATCGGGCGCGGTGTAGCCAATGAAGGTCAGCACCGGCGGCGTGCCCATCAATTCGATCAGAACCGGCAGTAGCTCGTCGCGATACCAGCGCAGACTGTCGTAATTCGGACTATCGGGCTGGTGGATGCTGGCAATGAACAGCAGCCCCTCGCGCGCCGCGAAGCCGCGCGGCGTCGGGTCGAGATCACGGATCGTGCCGAGCACCGAAACCTGCTCGAGCCCGAAGCCGCGCAGCAGATCGACCTCCGCCTGGTTCACCGCCGTCACATGCCGGCAGAGCCGCGCGTTGCGGAACTCATGGGCGAGGGCGGCATCGAGGTCGAAATCCCCCCGGTCCGGATCGAGCGCCGCCGCCGCCGCATCGCGTGCCGCCTCGATCGCCTCGGTATCGAGCACGAACGGAACCCGCCGCGGATCAATCCCGGCCTCGGTAAAAATCGGCAGCGTCCGATCGAGATTATGCGTGCGCGACACCCAGATGGCGTCAAAAAAATCGCCCCGCTCCTCCAGCAGTTGCGGCAGCGACAAAATCGTCCGGTCGTGCAGCACCTCGACCTGGTCCGGCAGATCGCCGAACAGGCTCATGATGTCGTGCCGCGCGCCGTTGATCGGCAGCACCGAAACCCGCCAGCCGGCGGCCGCGATCGCGCGCACCGCATCGTTGGCGCGCACGAAGCCCGAGCCGAGCCGGCGCACCGGCACCGTATCCTCGAGATAGAGAATGCGCCGGCCCACGCCATCGAGCGCGCGCGCCTTGATGATGTTTTCCGCCGCGCAGTCGAATTTGGTCTTCAGAAACGCCGTGTGCTTGCGCTTGAAAATCCGCCGCCCGCGCCGCATCAGCGCCATCGACGCCTCGGTGTTCGCCGCACTGCCGAACTCCAGATGATGCACCAGCACATCCGGGTCATAGACGATGCGATACCCCGCCTCGATCATCCGCACGCACAAATCGACCTCTTCGTAATAGGCCGGTTTGAACGCCTCATCGAACCCGCCGAGCCGCTTGATCAGATCGGTGCGGCACAGCAGGAACACGCCCGAACAATAATCGACATCGCGCACGAAATTCGCCTCGGGCGCCAGCGGCGAGGCATCGCGCAGATACCCGACCGTGCTGCCATCCGCCCAGATGATCGAGCCGGCTTCCTGCAACCGCCCGTGGGTCCGCACGATCTTGCCGCCGACCGCGCCGATCGACGCCTCGCTTTCGAGCCGCGCGATCGCCGCCGCCACCGCGCCGAACCCAAGTTCGATATCGTTGTTCAAATACAGCAGCGCCGGCGCGCTCACCCGCTCCAGCGCCAGGTTGCACCCGCGCAGAAACCCCAGATTCTCGGTGCTGTGAATGATCGTCGCACCCCGCACATAGGTCTCCAGCCGCCGCGTGTCGTCGGCCGAGGCGTTATCGACGATGATCAACTGGATCGACCCGGCGAAATTCTGCCGCAGCGACGCCAGGGCCATCAGCGTCAACTCGAATTTGTTGAACAGCACCATCACCACGGCGATCGCCGGCGCGCCCTCTGGCGTGAAATCCAGCCGGTGCCGGGCGAACAGCGCAATCTGATTGCGCGCCTTGACCTCAAACAATTGCTTGGCCGCCGGCTCGGACAGATCGGGCACCCGCTCGGGCGGGCAGAACGGCAGTTTTTCGGCGTGCCCGATCATCCGCAGATGCGCGAACGCATCGCGCACCCGCCCGCTGTTCAGATCATCGCGCACCCGCGGGTTCATGTCGCGGTAATACAGCAGGTCGATATCGCCGCGCGGCCGGCGCAACTCGAAGGCGCCGTACTGCACGAAATGCCGATAGCCGCTGGTGAAATGCCCCGCCTCGATCGCCGCCCCGATATCAGGGTAAGCGTCCCGGTAATAGGATTCCGAATAATCCGGTACCGGATCGAACCCTTCGCGCTCACCGATCATCTGATAATGGTGCAACGCGTTCCGCACCCGCCCCGCCTCGATCGCGCTGCGGACCGATTCATGCGCCGCCAGATACCAATCCGGCGCGAAATACGGCGAGCATGCCAGTTCCGGCCCCGCCCTGTACAGATGGTAAACGTAATGCACGAACGGGCCCAACCGTTCCAGCTCATCGAGCGCCACCCCGGCCTCGATCACCCGTGCCCGATAATAATTCGGGTCGAACATGAAATGAGAAATCCGCGTCTCGCGCTGCCCCGATTTCAACCAGTGGTCGTAGCGGCCGAAACAGCCGTGGGCATCGAGATTCTCCAGCGTCATGTCGATATAGAGGCGGCCGTACAACGCATCGTCGAACAACCAGTGCGGCGACAGGCCCCGATGCCCGTGCAGGCAGAAATGGTCGAACCCCGACCGATACTGCCCGGCGCGCACCAGCGCCGCCACGTCCGGATTCTGGTCGAGATAGAACCGCTCGTCGAACAGCGGACTCGGACTATGCGCCAACCGGCATCCCGTCCGCAGATAATAGTCGAGCGCCAGGTTGCTATCGCCGCCGCAGGCAATCCGCGCCTCGGCATGACAGGCCAGATACCACGCCGGGTCGAAAACCGCCCAGGCCGGTCGCAGTGCAGGTTCGGAATATAATAATTCTGCCGCTGATTGAGACAAATGAAAACGCCTGCTCTAAATATAGACGTAACAAACAACATATCCCGCCCCCGCGCAAGCACAATGTGGCACCGCAAAAACCGCGGCACCGCGCTCAGCGCCCCAGCGGATTCACCCCCAGCATGGCCAGCGCCGCCCATGCCGCGGGCGCCAGCGCGGGCACCCGGTAATAGTTGAAAATCGCCGCATCCGCCCCCGGTCCCACCCGCAACCCGGTCGCCAATTGCTCAGCCGGTGTCGTGAACATCGCCCCGTCCGGGGCCGCCTCGGCGCGCACCGTCGCCAGAAACCGCCCCGCGCGCACCGCCTCGCCCGCCCGCCGCAGCGCGAGCGCGGCAAACGCCGTTCCCTCGGTCCAGATACCCTGGCTCGCGGCACTGAACCCGATCCCCGCCGGATGCGCCCGCGGCCAACCCAGGGTTGCCAGAACCGGCGCGATCACCCCGGCATCACCCAGCCCCGCCAGATACGGCCACAGATTGGCATCCGCCGCGATCAGCGCGTTCCGCCCCCCCGCCGGCGTCAGCCCCGCATCGAACAACCCGCGCGCCGGATCGCGCATCGCGCGCACGAACCCCGCCGCATGGGCCGCCGCCCCCCGCCGGCGCAGCCGCCCGAACGCCACCGCGCAATCGGTGTTCTGCTCGGTACTCACCCAGCTCAGCCGGTCCTGCTGCGGCGGAAACCCGAACACCCCGCCGCTGAACCCGCGCGCGGCCCTGCAATTCACCACGATCCAGTCCGCCGCCTTGCCCGCCGCCTCATCGTAGCGATCGCTGTTGACCCCGGCATCGCGCAGCGCCGTCCACAGCAGGATCGCCCAGGCGATCGGCCCGGTCTCGCTGCCGACCTGATACGGGTCCTCCGCCCAATGGTTCGCCGCCCCATCCCACCAGCCCGGCAGCGCGACCGGAATCGCCACCGGCCCGGCCCGATACGCATTGCGCAACCGCCCATCGCTGTAATTCGGATCATGCGCCTGCGCGAGCACGAACGCATCGGCAATCCGCGCCGCGTGCAGCGCATGGCCCCCCGCCAGCAACGCAAGCCCGGCCAGGGCATTATCATAAGTATAGGCGGCCTGATCGTTCGCCGGCGCAAACCGCGCGAACGCGGCATTCGCCACAAGGTCGGGATAGCTCGCCAGCAACGCCGCCCCCGGCGGCAGCGCATCGAGCTGGCGGCACATCGCGCCCACCAGCCGATCCGCGAAGGAACCCTGCACCGCCGCGCGCCCCACCGCCGGGGCCATCGCCACCCCTGCCAGCAGCGCGCGGCGGCCGATCATGTCAGCCCAGCGCGGCGACCAGCGCCTCGGCCGTGCGCCCGTTCGCGATGGTCGCGGCGCGCCGATCGTAATGCACCCCGTTCACCCGTGCGAAAGCGTGCTGCACCCCCGGATACACATGGGTCTCGATCTCGGGCTTGTCCTTCGCCCCCGCCAGCACCGCCGCGCGTACCTCCGCATTGGCGAACTCGTCCTGCTCGGCGATATGCACCAGCAACGGATGTTTGATGTTGCCGAACTCCGGCACCAGCTTGTCGAGCATCACGCCGTAATACGAAACATTCACATCCGCGTCCGACCGCGTCGCCATCATCACCGCCAGCCGCCCGCCGAGGCAGAACCCCACGGTGCCCACCTTGCCGTTGCACCCCGGCAGATGCCGCGCGACATCGAGCGTCGTCTTCAGATCCTCGATGCCCTTGTCCTGATCGAAGCCGTTCATCAGCGCGAACGCCTTCTTCCACTCCGCCTCCGATTTGTCGGTGATATCCACGCCCGGCTCCTGGCGCCAGAACAGATCGGGCGCCACCGCGATGTACCCCATCTCCGCAATTTCGTGGCAGGTCGCGCGCAGCGCGTCGTTCACCCCGAAAATCTCCTGGATCACCACGACCGCGCCGGTCGGCTTGGTCGAGGGTGTCACGGTATACGCCTTGAAACTGCCGGCGCCATCGGCCGCCTTGATATCGATACTGCCGGTGGTGGTCGTAATCTTGTCGGTCATGGAGGCTCCCCGAGCACAGGTTGAAACAGCGCGCCGCCCGGCCCGGGCAGCGCGTCCGCGCTACAGATAGTGCTCCTGCGGCGGAAGGAAACCGTTGAACCCCTGGCTCGCGTAACTTGTCACATAGGCGCCGGTGTCGTGGATCAGCACACGATCCCCCGCTTGCAGCGCCGCCGGCAGACGGTACGCCGCCGTGCGATACATCACATCCACGCCATCGCACGAAGGCCCGGCCAGCACCACCGGCGTCTCCGCACCCCCAACCCCCGGCGCGCTGATCGCGTAGCGGATCGCCTCGCCCTCGGTCTCCGCCAGCCCGCCGAACCGCCCGATATCCAAATAGACCCAGCGCCGGTCCTCATCCTCGCGCCGGTGGCACGCCAGCACCACCTCCGCGACAGCCACCCCCGCATCGCCCACCACCGCCCGCCCCGGCTCGATCAGCAGATCCGGCAGATCATTGCCGAACGCCGCCCGGACCGCGGTCATGATGGCCTCGCCAAACGAAGCGATCGGCGGCACATCCTCCCGATACCGGGTCGGAAACCCGCCGCCCAGGTTCAGCAGCCGCAGATCGATCCCCCGCGCCCGCAAATCCGAAAACACCATCGCCGCCTGGCCGATCGCGGTCTGATACGCCCCCACGCCGGTCTGCTGGCTGCCGACATGAAACGACACCCCATGCGCCACCAACCCCAAATCCCGCGCCGCCAGCAACAAATCGCGCGCATGCGCGCCGGTCGTGCCGAATTTGCGCGACAGCGGCCAATCCGCCCCATCCTGGCTCACCGCCAGCCGGCAATACACCTTCGCCCCCGGCGCCGCGGCGGCGATCTTCGCCAGTTCCTCATCGGAATCGAACGCGAACAGATCCACCCCGCGCGCGAAGGCCTCGGCGATCGCGCTGCGCTTCTTGACGGTATTGCCGAAACTCAGCGCCGCCGGCGCCGCCCCCGCCGCCAGACAGGCGCGAATTTCCTCGATGCTCGCCGCATCGAACCGCGAGCCGAGCCCGACCAGACGATCCAGCACCGGTGCGGCCGGATTGGCCTTCACCGCGTAATAGATCGCCGCATCCGGCAACGCCGCCCGCAGCGCCGCGAAATTCGCGGCCACCCGATCGAGGTCGACAACAATCGCCGGCGTGGCAACCACACCGGAATCAATAAAACGGGCGAGTTTCGGGGTCATGAACCCACTCCCTTCCCAGGTCAGAGGCTTTGCGATCAGGCGCAAAGCGGGTTGCGAAACGGTCGAACGAACCAGCGACCAGACGGATGCCAGAACGCTTGACGTCGTTGCGTAACCCCCGGACCGGAGGCAGAGGCACGTGCGTTGCTGCGTGGGGGTGCGTTAGACCCAAACCGGGCGGGAATGCAAGTGACAATTCAGGCAGGGCAAGGCAGCACTTCTTTTTTTGCAAAAAAAGAAGCAAAAAAACTCTTCGTCGCTTGAGCCCGTGCCGCCGGCAACGCCCATGCCCCAGATCAAAAAAGTTTTTTGCTTCTTTTTTACAAAAAAGAAGCGCTCGCTTCCCTACCTTCCCGCCCCCGAAACAAAACGACACGATATCCGCCCTGCCCCAACCACCACGCCCGCGCTATTGTAACAGCCATGGAAACCATGCCGCATATCCTGGTGGTCGACGATGACCGGGAAATCCGCGATCTCCTGGCCCGCTTCCTCGAGCGTCAGCGCTTCCGGGTCACCGCCGCGCGCGATGGCCGCGAAGCCCGCCGCGCCTTCCTCAACGGCCATTACCAACTCGTCGTGCTCGATCTCATGCTGCCCGGCGAATCCGGCCTCGACCTCGCCCGCTGGCTGCGCGCCGAAACCCAGGTGCCCATCATCATGCTCACCGCCATGAGCGAGGAGCCCGACCGCATCATCGGCCTCGAACTCGGCGCCGATGATTACGTCACCAAACCCTTCAACCCGCGCGAGCTGGTCGCCCGCATCCGCGCCGTGCTCCGCCGCGTCGGCGAAGGCGAGGAGCGTGGCCGCGAAGCCCCCGCCCGCCTCTACCAGTTCGCCGGCTGGTCGCTGGAAACCGCACGCCGCCGCCTGGTCGATCCCCAGGGCACCGATGTCGCCCTCACCGGCGGCGAGTACGATCTGCTCCTCGCCCTGCTCGACCGCCCCAACCGCGTGCTGACCCGCGACATGCTGCTCGACCTCCTGCGCGGCCGCCAGGCCGGCCCGTTCGACCGCGCGATCGACGTCGCCATTTCCCGCCTGCGCCGCAAACTCGAAGACGACGGCCGCAACGCCCAGCTCATCAAAACCGTGCGCGGCGGCGGCTACGTCCTCGCCGCCACCGTCGACCGGATATGACGCCTCAACCGCGCTACCGCCGGCGCTCGCATGGGTAAGAACCGCCTCCGGCTGTGGCCCGCCAGCCTCGCCTGGCGCACCGCGCTCACCCTCCTTGCCGGCTTCGCCGTCGTGCAGGCGATCGGCCTCGGCATCCACACCATCAACCAGATCGGGCTGAACAACATCATCGCCGAACGCGAAATCGCCACCCGCGACGCCATCGTCTACCGCCGCATCGCCATGGCCCCGCCCGACCGCCGCCCTGCCATCGTCGCCGCCGAAACCGGCATCAAAGGCGACAAGATCACCCTCGACCCCATCCCGCCCTTCTCCGGCACCTTCCCCCTGCCGCTGCCCTCGCGCCAGATCATCCGCGGCTCCATCCTCGCCTTCCCCATCCCGCCCGAATACCGCCCCCGCAACATCGTCATGCGCGGCTCGGTCGCGCCACCCCGCTCCGTCCTCAGCTTCCGCCTGCCCGATGGCGGCTGGCTCACCATCGAAAGCCCGTTCCACCCCACCCCGCCCTGGCAAACCCCCGGCTTCGCCACCGCCTTCCTCGTCATGTTCGGCCTCGGCGCCATCCTCATCTTCTGGGCCGTGTTCCGCCTCACCGCCCCGGTCCGCACCCTCGCCGATGCCGCCGAACAACTCGGCCGCGACATCCAGCACGCCCCCGCCCTGCCCGAAAGCGGCCCCACCGAAATCGCCACCGCCGCCATCGCCTTCAACACCATGGCCTCGCGCGTCCGCCGCTTCGTCGAAGACCGCACCTTCCTCCTCAGCGCCATCGGCCACGACCTCCGCACCCCCATCACCCGCCTCAAACTCCGCACCGAATTCCTCGAAGACGACGCCCAGCGCGAAAAATTCCTCGGCGACCTCGACGAACTCGAAGCCATGCTCGCGTCCACCCTCGCCTTCGGGCGCGACGTCGCCCAAACCGAAGCCAGCGTCCCGGTCGACCTCGCCATCCTCCTGCGCACCGTCATCGACGAAACCGCCGATATCGCCCCTGAATGCAGCGAAGCCCTGCGCTACACCGGCCCAACCCACAGCATCCTGCGCGCCCGCCCCCTCGCCCTGAAACGCGCCTTCGCCAACCTCATCGGCAACGCCGTCAAATACGGCGACAGCGCCCGCATCACCCTGCGCGACGCCGATCGCCACACCCTGCGCATCGATATCGAAGACGACGGCCCCGGCATCCCCCCCGGCGAACTCGAACGCGTGTTCGAACCCTTCCGCCGCGTCGAAAACAGCCGCAACCGCGAAACCGGCGGCACCGGCCTCGGCCTCGCCATCGCCCGCAACGCCATCCGCGCCCACGGCGGCGATATCACCCTCGCCAACCGCTCCGGCGGCAAAGGCCTCATCGCGAGCGTGTATCTGCCGACCTAGAGATGGTGCGGGGAAAGTGAGGGAAGGTTAGGAAAGGCCACGAAAGGTCAGGGAAGTTCTTCTTTTTTGTGAACAAAAAAGAAGCAAAAAAAACTTTGTTACTCTGGGCCCGTGCTGTTGAAACCGCCCAAGTCCCAGAAAGACATCTGTTACGCCGTGCCCATGCCCGTGAAACCGCCCGTGCCCCAGATAAGACCTTGTTACACCGGGCCCATGCCGGTGAAACCGCCCAAGTCCCAGATAAAATCTTGTTACACCGGGCCCGTGCCGGTGAAACCGCCCGTGCCCCAGATTAAAAAAGTTTTTTGCTTCTTTTTTACAAAAAAGAAGCGCTTCCTTTCTTCCTTCCTTCCCTGACTTTTTCCTTTCTCACCCCCCACCGACCATGGTTTACGTACGGTCATGATCGCAAACGCGCCGTTCATGCCTGCCGATCCGACCGAGCGCTTCACGGTGATCTTCCGTGCCCTGCAGCGCTCGGTCGCCGACAACGGCTACCGCCTCAAAATCCACGGCCCGCTCATCGTCCTGATCTGGAACTACCTCGCCCGCCAGATCGCCCGCTTCGCCCGCATCGCATCCCGCCCGCCCCAATCCCCGCGCACCCGCACCCGCGCTCCCGGACCGGTGGAGCGCGAACCCGCCACCGCCAAACCCAAACCACCCCTCACACTCCCCCGCGGCTTCGCCTGGCTCATCCGCCTGCTCCCCAACGGCCCCGCCACCGTCGTCGCCGG
>NZ_JAIMBY010000026.1 GCF_026191915.1 Acidiphilium sp. PA | reverse complement strand
CAACCGCCCACCATCACGCTTTTTCGATGCTGCAATTCCCATGATCCACCCTCATCCATGCATTCCAACGCTTGGTAGAGAATCGCAGCGAATCGGCGCAATACCTAGACCTATGGAAAATGGGGGGATTCCTGAGGGTGGAGACCTCAAGCATCCCCCCTTGGTCGTTGAGTCTCTCGAAAATCTCCGGCGCAGCTGCATAGTCGCCTTCAATCGCCGCAAGGTCAGCCGCATCGCCCCCGGCAATCGCCATGGCTGTGCCGAGATTGAACAATATCGTCGCTTTGTTGAGATTGGCCGGGATTGTCGGCAGTATCGCCCGCGCCGCATCGGCGTAATGCTGCACGCCCACCGCGTCGCCAGCAAGCGCCAAGGCACCGGCAACTCGGGTCAACGCAAACCCCACCATTTGACGATCACCCGACGCTTCGAACAAACCCCGCGCCCGCTCGGCAGCATCGGCCTGCGCCCGTGCGCTGGTGGAACTGTCATATGCAAGGGCGAGCCAAATCCAGGCGGCATCCTCCCCTGGCGTCTCCGGCGTCAGCTTGTTCGCCGCCGCACGCCAATAGGCAAATCCCGTTCGCCAATCCAATAAATTCGATCGCACCACTGGCCGCAACCGTGCCGCCAGGGCAATGGCTATGCCATCATCCCCGTCATCGCCAAATGCCCACGCCAGCGAAGCGCGCAAATTCTCCATCTCCGGCTCGATATTTTTCTCCCAGACCACGGCATCGGTATCCGCCCAACGAAGGTGCGCTGCGCCAAACACCGCAACCATGTGCTGCGCATGGGCGCGCTGGAGCGATGCTGTCTCCCCCGCTTCCGCCAGCTTCGCCAGCGCATAATCCCGCGTGCTCTCCAGCAACCGATAGCGCGGCTCTCGCTCCGTGCTCGGCAGGCGGATTATCAGCGATTTGTCCAGCAGGCTCACCACCAGATCCAGCACCGCCTCCGGCTCGATCAGCCCGCCCGGCACCACCGCTTCCGCCCCCGCCAGATCAAAACTCCCGGCAAACACCCCAAGCCGGCGAAACACCACCCGCTCCGCCTCGTCCAGCAGAGCAAAACTCCAATCAATCAGCGCCCGCAGCGTTTGCTGCCGCGCCAAACGCGTCCGCGCACCCCCCGTCAGCAGCCGAAACCGATCATTCAACCGCGCCAGCAAATCACGCGGACGCATCAGCCGGACCCGCGCCGCCGCCAACTCAATCGCCAGCGCTATCCCATCCAGCCGCTGACAGATCGCCGCAATGTCAGAGGCATTCTCCCCCTCCAGCCGAAAGCCCGGCTGCACCAGCGCCGCACGCTCAACAAACAACCGAATGCCCGCATAGCCCGCCGCTAGTTCGGCGGTCATGCCGCTCACCGCACTTGCCTCCGGCACCGAAAGCGTCGGCAGCGCAAAACTCTGCTCGCCCGGCAGCCCCAGCGGGCTGCGGCTCGTCGCCAGGAGCGTAATCCCCGCATTTTTCTCCAGCACCGCCCCGGCAAGTGCCGCAGCCGCCTCAATCACATGCTCGCAATTATCCAGCACAATCAGCATTGTCGCGCCGCGCAAGGCCGACGCTAATTGCACCGCCGGATGGCCGCTCCCGCTCAGCGTGATGTTCAGCGCCGAGGCCACCGCAGGGGCCACTTGCTCACCCTGGCCAAGACCCGCCAGCTCGACAAACCACACCCCATCCGCATAGGCATCGAGCGCATCGGCCGCCACCTGCAGCGCAAACCGGGTTTTGCCAATGCCGCCGGTCCCCAGCAGCGTGATCAGCTTATGCGCAGTAAGCAGGCCGCGCACGGTCGCCAGCTCCGCCTCCCGGCCAATGAAGCTGCTCAATTGCAAGGGCAGGTTATTCGGCTTGCTGTCGAGCGCGCGCAGCGGCGGAAACTTGCCCTCCAGCCCCGGACCGGTGAGCTGATAAATCTCCTCCGCCTGGCCCAGATCCTTCAACCGATGCGGACCCAGGCTGCGGAGCGCATAGCGCTCCGGCGCTGCTCCCGCGACACTCGCCGCGACCGAAACCAATATCTGCCCGCCATGCCCTGCCGCCATGATCCGTGCCGTGCGGCTGAGTGTCAGGCCAAAATAATCGTCATCGCGGAACTCCGCCGGCCCGCTATGCACGCCCATGCGGAATCTGAGCCCGTCCACCGCCGCAAAATCCTCTTCCCGCAGCCGGATCTGCAGCCGCACCGCCGCCTCCAGTGCCGCCCCTACCGAAGCAAACACGGCGCAGCCTCCATCGCCGGTGATCTTGAACACCGCACCGCCCGCCTCAGCCACCACCGCGCGCAGTACCTCATCATGTCGCGCGAGTGCCGCCCGCATAGCGGTGGGATACATCGCCCAGCGCTTGGTCGAGTCTTCAATGTCAGTGAACAAAAACGCGTAATGCGTATCGGCCCGCATGTTGATTTTGGTCAAATCATTCATTCGATCTCCAATCCGCAATCAACAGCCTTCCCGTAACGATGGGATCATACGTAATGCTTTGCTGCATGCAAGGATTGAGCTGATTGAACCGCGCTGGGTTTGCCGGCGGCTCAAGCTCTGGAGGGGATTGGGCTATGGAGAAGCAGAAGACGTTGCAGAACCATTCGGCAGAGGCTGGCCGCTGGACCCGACGCTGACGAAGATGGGATCGAAATTTTCCGCCTGGGCGAGCGCGACATCGCCTTGCTTGGCAAGTTCCAGGCTGGCGACGAACGTACTCGACCACGCCGAGCGCTGACGCAACCGGGTTTCCGTTTGAGGTTGAGCCGTTTGCTGGGCGGGGCTCGGCAACAGATGCTCGAGGCTGAGCCCCTCTCCGCTTCCGGCCAGCAGTCGCATGATCCGGTCACGGGCTTCCGGAATACCGTATAGGTCCAGCGCCGGCAGACGATAGATCGGCCTAGTATCCACGGCGTCGGCAGGATCATCGAACTGCTCGAGACACGCCCAAAGGAAGGCGATCATATCAACCTCGATAGAACTCCCGGCCACGCTCCCGATCGCTTCTGATCGGCCACGGGCAAAAACGTCCCGCCCCAACTGCGGCCGCTGATCCAGCCACGCAGCCAAAGCCTGGATCTCCTGCAACGCGACCAAACGGTCCCGCAAATCGGACGCACGTCGTTCCGCCGCCTGTTGCGCCGGCGCATCTCTTGGCAAAAGGAGATCAGACCGCAACAGCAAAACCCAGGATGCCATCACTACCCAATCCGCCTGATGGCCAAGCGGGATTGTCGCCCGCGCCCGTTCCAATTGGTCAGCCAATTGATCGACCAGTTCAGGTAAACGCAGTGTCGACAGATCAATCTGATGCGCCCGCGCCTGGGCCAGTAGCAGGGCCAGCGATCCGTCGAACCCATCCAGCGTCAGATGCGGCGAGGTTCCCTCCCCTGCCCTGTCCAACGTGCTGGATGCTCCATCCATCGCGGCGATCAATCCGTCGCGATCGGCAGCAGCTGGAATTTCAGACCCGGCCATGCTTCGGCAATTGTGGTGAGTGCCGGTCGCGGAGAGGTCTCCGCCGTGAAGAACCCATAGCCGAGAACGCCATGACCGGCCTTCTGCCGCCGTCCCGGCCCTACGTGGGGGCGCAGAATCACCTGCCGCGGCAGATCGCTAATCCCCCAATGGCGGGACAACCAGGCCAGCGCCGTCGGATGATCATGCCCGAGCGCCAAGATCGCCGGCGGGATCGGGACCAGGACCTGCAGATCGAACGGGCACGCGCGGCTGACCCCGATCCGGTCTCTTGCCCTCGCCTCGCGGGCCTCTATCCGCTCGCGGAACTGACGGGCGAGAATCCGGCAGCCCGCGACCGAGAGGCTCCGCTGCCCGCCGGTCTGGCTGACCGCACGGATAAAGATATCCTCCTCGATCGCCGCGCCATTGATCTCCCAGGGAATGATCCCGGGGCCCCGCGCGGCCGCTGCAAACGCCTCGAGCTCGGCCGATGGACCTTTGATCGTCAGGTGGTGATACCGCCAGATCGAAGTGGGCGTTGCGGTCTGCGATGCATCCGATCGGGACGGGCCAGACGGCCGACGCCCTCGCGGTTTCGGCAGCGGGGGCGGCAGAGGCTGTCGCGTCGGCGGGGTCGCCGGCTCAGGCGGATCAGGCTCGGTCTCCCACGGAAACCGGAGCGCCATCAGAGATCGAGCACGCCGGCCGGGCTGTCACTGACCAGACCGGCGCGCTGAACGTAGCCGCGCATCACGCTCTGGCTGCGGTGACGCGTATGGCGCATGATATCCTCATCACGCACACCCTTGGCGTAGGCCTCGGTGATGAAGCCAACGCGCAGCGCATGCGCGCTTAGCCGATCGAACCCGTCGATCACCAGGCCGGCCATCTCGGCGCGATAGGCCAGGATCCGCCGCACGGCATCCGGATGCATCCCGACGTCCCCAATGGTGTCACCGGTACTGATCCGGCGGAATAAGGGTCCTGACTTGCGAGTGGCGATCTCCATCCAGTCCTGGAACGCCCGGACCGGGCAGGTCTCGACATGGCGGCCACGCGGCACGCCGATCTCAGCCCCCTCCCCTGCCTGATCGGTCTTGCCGCGTCGGATCCGGAGCCGCAGCCCGCGGGCGTCCTCGGCGATATCATCGACCTGCAAGGCCACCAGTTCCGAGCGTCGGAGCGCCGCGGCAAATCCGATCAGCAGCAAAGCACGATCGCGCCGGCCGCGCGCTGTGCGATCGCAGGTGGCGACCAGCTGCCGCAGCATCGGCAGTGTCAATGCCGCCGCCTTCTGCACCGCGCGACCGTGCTTGCGAAGCGCGCCGCGCAGCGGATGCTGGATATCGCCATGGGCCGGATTCCACGGCAGATCATTGAACCGGTGCATCGTACCGATCGCCGCCAGGCGCCGGCGGATCGTGGTGGGTGCATGGGAACCCACGAGGCTCGCGAGATAAGCACCCACCACGGCCGGGGTGGCCGGCACCGGCACAAAGCCGGTCTGATCGCACCATGCGGCATAATGGGTCCAGTCCGCTTTGTAAGCGCGCAGGGTTGCTGGCGAGACCGCCTGGCGCGCGAAGGCCTGCGCCTGTGCCAGCGCGGCCTGTCCAGCCGGCGTCAGGGCCGGCGCGACCGCCGTGCCTTGGTTTTCCGCGGGATCGGCCAGGATCTCACCGTCGAGAGTCCGACCCGATTCGGGAGGTTGATAGACCATGATTCGACCGATAAGCCGGCGCTGAGGCGATAGCAACCCAAATAATTGGACTACGCGCGATAATAGTGATTATCGCGCGTAGGTCGCCCCCTGCCATAGACAGCAGGCCATCGGCTTGCGTTTGGCATAGAACTGCGTTCTATGTAAAAGCTATGGAAACGATCTCTGGGTCAGCTTTCGCCGCCCTGTTGAGCCAAGCAGACGTCAGCCAGGCCGGGTTTGCCCGGCTCAGCGGCGTCACTGCCCGCCAAGTCAACAACTGGTGCCGAGATCGGGCTGCCGTGCCACGCTGGGCCACGATGCTGGCACTCTCGCTACGGGAACTCTCAGTCGAGGCCATCACGATCCTGTACGATGAACTCGCGAATGCCGAAACAAAGCCTCACTGAAGGCCGACACGCACGACACTCTGCCGCGCCCAGCTACAGGTATGCTGAACCCGGACAACCGCGAAGCACTTTACGTCTTGGCTGGCGCTCGCGCCCCACAATAAAATCTCCGGAGGCAAGGTTCTGTCGTCGAAGACACGACGTACCAGCAATCGCGCGGCATCCTTGTTACGCCTCGCCGCCAGCACGGTTGGGCGCACCGATACCGCACTCGGCGCATTTTACCGCCGGCTGTCGGCGCGGGTCGGGAAAGCAAAGGCGATCACCGCGACAGCGCGCAAAATCGCAGTGCTGTTCTACAACACGTTGCGCCACGGCATGACCTATGCCGATCCCGGCGCGACCTACTACGAAGACCGATACAAAAAGCGTGCTCTGGCCAACCTCCAACGACGGGCAAAATCACTCGGGTTCGTTCTGCGTGAGGTGGATGACGACACCGCGGAGGTAGCTGTTTCTTAGGAAAAGACCACAGGCGAAACGATTCATACCGCGGCGGTGCCCCTGCCCTATCGGGATACGGCCCTCTGTCTGGTCCGGGCAAGCGAGCTAGAGAAATCCTCACCAGAGATCATCGGCGCGCTTTTGTTCCTGCGTATATGAGTGCCGCCGCAGCGCTGGGCAGCCCCTATCCCTGGCGAAGATCCAATCACGCTATTCGGTACCGCCAGCACCAGGACCCGAAGCACCGCGCTCATGGTTTTATACTAAGCGATGCTCGCCGGTCTCGCTGCGGTGGGATCTGGGCAGTCACTGCCACAAGTGCGGCGCTCTGAGCGGTGGGTTGGAAGCGCGCGCCCCTACCCGATCAAGACGCCTGCGTCGAAACAAATCGCATGCGATGCTGGGTGAATATTTGGAGCACGGACGGATGTCCGACGAATACCCACTCGACGGCATCTAGTAGGTCGGAAGAATAACTTTCGAAGACGGAGAGCAAGTGCATGGCATTAGACCTGCCCACAGATACCTATGAAACCGTCTAGTAAGACCTTCTAATACCCTCGAATATAGCCCGGTGGGTAAAAAAGAGACTTTCCTAGATTCGGCGTGATTGCGACCGATTCATCGCGGGCGTCACCTCGTCCAGAGTGATGGCGGATCGTAGCAATTAGGCCGAAGAGACAGCTCTGGGCAGCAGCGTTCTAGCTTCAGGGGGAAAACTGTGTCTTTCAAGTCGCCCATATGTTACGACATGACATCTGAAAGAATTTGATCGATAGCAGCGAGAAACTCTTTCTTATCTGCTCCGGAGGCGCGAGATAGCGTGAGCACGATGCTTCTGCCACTCTCTGGAACATTGTACCTAATCATCTGCTTGCCTTTAGCGGACCTCACCTCCGCAGTTCGGGTTTTCGTGCGAACCGAACGCTGTTCCGCGGCCTTCAGCAAACGTTTCAAAGTATCCTGAGCAGAAAGCGTCTTATTACCGCCTGATCGCTCCTTAGCAATCTCATTTGCAGCATCAAATACCCGATCGCGCGTCGATGGATCGGATTTGATTAAGGGTGCAATCAAGCTGGCGTACTTAGCCGTGATTTTATGAGTATCACTGAAGGCTATAATTACCTCCGTCGGCAATCTGGCCACCTCGAGCATGCGACTCATCCATGACTTTGAGACATTTAGGCGCTCCGCCATAACGGTCTGCGAGCCAGAATAGAACATCTCTAGTGCCCGGATATAGTCGCGAGCTCGTTCCATATCGGATATATCTTTTCTCGCCCGATTTTCTAGATCAGCAACGCGAAACGCTTCCTCATCAGTAAGATTTTGAACAGTAATAAGATAATCATATTCCGGATGGTGGTTGGCCCGAAGCCATTTTACGGTCCACCAACGGCGCACTCCTGCAACTATCTCATACTCATGGTTTGGATCATCTCGTAGACGGCGAACGATAGCCGGGATTCGCTGCCGACCTGCGGATTTGAAAGCCTCGATTAGGTCTGAACAGGATTCTGGCGACAGATGATCGATATCGCGATTGTGGTTCGCCCACGGCCGGCAGCGCTCAGGATCAACAAATTCAGTGCGATCGGTAACTATCTTGCCGGTAGCGATTCTATGGAGTGAATCAGTCCGATTTTGCATAATCCCCGAGGCAGGAGACTCGACACTCGGAACCCCTTTTGTATCAACCACATCCGCTAGAAACTGACCGAAACCCTTATTTCCCTTGCTCATGGAAGAACCCCAAGCGATTGATACATTTCACCAAAAACTACGTGACCCCGCGAGACAATCAAGATGGTACGCTCATGTCGGGCCTTCGTCTCCTTACAACTCGTCATTTCGATAACCGAAAAGTCCTTTATATATCTATATGTTTGCGATTTTGATACCCAAGTTGCCCATGGGCAACTCAAAGATCAGAAATCGCTCCCCCTACCCGACCACGTCTTCAAAATCTCCTGTTCGATTTCATAGTTGACTGCGTTCAGACTCGTAAGGCACCGACTATGCACCTCGTGGGACGTAACCGGGCGCTCCAACTCGTATACCGTTTTCATGCGTGAGCTGGCATTATCGATCTCCGCGCTATTTCTTAGCACTGAGTTTAACATATATCGACCAAATAGCTTGCTCGTCATCCCGAGAATCTCACGGTGCATGGATTTGCCTTCGTCCGCTTTACTGCCAACAATCTTCACAAAGTTGTAGACCGGTCGTTTTCGATACGCCATTTCCATTTGTTTCATCGTTGAGTTCAGCATATCTAGAAACGAGGCGGTGGACGAAAAGTCGATAATACTTGGGGGCATTGGGATCACGAGGGCATTGGCCGCCGTCAGAACCCCCAGCGAGATCATTCCAAGGGCTGGGGGTGGATCAAGGATAATCACATCGTAATCATCGACAATCGTCTCGACAGCATGAGCGATGCTGTCAATTACATCGAAGCTCTGATTCTGCATGATGTACCCTGCGATCTCGTATTCGAGATTGTAGAGCTTCAGGTTCGCCGGGACTAAATCAAGGTTGTAAAAATGCGTTTTTCGTACAAAGGAGCGCAGGCCGCCAGGCGGCATATCGTGGATATATCCATAGAGGGTATCACGCTCGCCTAAATCGATGTCGGGTACATAACCGAACATCATGGTCGTCGTTGCCTGGCTATCGCAGTCTATCAGGCATACTCGATAGCCTTGAATGGCAAGATATTGGGCGAGGTGAATCGCCGTAGTGGACTTTCCAACACCCCCCTTGAAATTAGAGATCGAAATAACCGCCGCAGGATCCTCGGCCCGGCGCCAGGGGCGGGTGCCAAAAACCTCCCGCATACTGTCCAGATCCTCCAAAGTGTACTGAAGGCGACGACCAGTTTCCGTACGTTCGCGAGGGGGAAGTCGTCCATCTTTCTCTGCTTCTCGGATAGCTGATGCTGTTCTACCAACAAGCTGAGCCGCTTTCGAAATTTGAAATAGGGGACCACCTTTTTTACCCGTATCCTGATTAATCGCAGATTCTCGGATGCGGTTCATAACTTTCAGGGAGTTCGTGTAGAGCACACCGATAGCATCTTGATCAAAAAAATCTTCGCTCGGCGGGGGAGGGAGGTTCATGGGGTTCTCTCGGTATAAAGACTTTGATCTGGTACACTCATTGGCAATTTTAAGTCAACGAGGTTCACCTTGGCAATTTTTGAACGAAAGTAGGCGCAGAAGCTACAATCTGACCGATGATTTGCGCGTAATAACAGCCAAGGATGTAGGCCTGAAGTGCTGTTGAGGAGACCCGACCGATGAAGTCCGTGTAGTTGGAGCTAACCGCCACAATGGGTCTATCAGAAGAGGACACCAGCATGCGAAGCCGGCCTGCGACGTGGCGGGCTACCGCAGCACTCGAGGAGGCATCGCAATGCCATAATTCGCTGTGGCCCGGTTTGATAGCGACAGATCACTACAGCACGCAGACGATAATTTTAGAGAGAGTGTTCAAACTGCTATGCAGGGCGCGAAAGCTTCGTGAATAGGCACGGTCAGGCTCGCAAAACAATCTGCGAATCCAATACCGATGATGTCCGAGTAAATCGCTTTTCGGAAAACCATCTTACGACCCAACCGATGATCTTGGAGTAAGGCCAATGATCTAAGCGTAGCCGCGATGATATCGGTGCGAGAAGGCGATGATGTCAGAGCCAAAAACCGATGATGTCAGAGCCCATACCTATAGACTCCTAAGATACACCGATTCGGCATCGTTATCGGAATTTGATGACCATCACCGTTCATTTATCGCCTCAAATCGCCGCCCTTCAAAATTGCGGACCACGTACACGGACATCATCGGTGTTTTTGGAAGATAATCACGAATTACCGCATTGAAAGCGCCAAGGTGGTTGATTTTTGCCCAATAAGTTGTTCTTGTGAGAAATCGATATAGACTCCTACAACTCTCATCAGCGGGACGATACCTATGGCCAAGAGACATCATCAGGAAGATTTGCCTTTAGGACATCAGTACGCTCTGACCCTATTGAATGAGGGTAGACAATCGGTGGTGAACCTCGCCTTAGGAGAACGGGATGAGAAGATTTACAACTCTTTTCTGAAGGTGCAGGATGAAGAACCTGAGAATGCCTTCTTACATTCCGCATTATGCGCGATGTCGTTACCCGCACGAAGGCCAAAGGACGACACGCAACCGATCATTCGCGAGGATGGTAAGTATGCACTAGCAATCAATCCGAAGCCGGTATTGCAAATCTTAGACGGCAAATCAGTGATGAGAAGCTTGGGGGTTCCTTTCGGTTCTTACCCACGCATCGTCCTGATCTATATGTTGTCGGAAGCGGTAAAAAGGAGATCGAGAGACGTCTATCTCGGCAAAAATTTCACTGAATGGATGCGGCGCCTTGGGTATCATACAGTGTCCTATGGGCCCCGTGGATCCGCAAATCTTCTCAAAGAGCAAGTTGACCGTTTGCTTGCATGTGAATGGCAAATTCGATGGGACGAAGACCGTAACGGTGAGTCAGCATTTGCAGTAAAGGAAGTCAAACTATCGAATGAGTATTCTGGTTCTCTCAATAAGGACGGTGAATTTGCTCGTGAAATTAGCCTTTCGGATGTCTTTTTTCGTCATCTTGTAGACCACGCGGTGCCGCTAAATGAAGTTGCCATTCGTGAACTCAAGAATCAACCAACAGCGTTAGATCTCTATACCTATTTAGCGTACAGATTGCCCAGGGTCAGCACCACCCGAGGACAGATTATTTCTTGGGATCAATTAGCAAAGCACTTGGGTAACAGCTGTGATGGCCGACGGTTCCGGCAAACAATAAGAGAGACGTTTAATGTCGTATCAGCCGTTTACCCAAATGCCAATGCTGACTTCGGTGGCCAGATCGTAAAGCTTTATCAATCGCCAGCACCGACAGAACGAAAATTGATTGGACATCATTTACGCGTTGTACCCTCGAACCATATTCGTACCACAGTAGAACCGAAGCAAGTTGACTCTAATCGACCAGCTCCGGCAGCTTCAGCCCCCCAGTTTTCCACTCCAATGCCAATAACAATACATAAGGGTTTTCCGACTGGTTCCCTACGGTATGGGCGTCGTGAGCAACCTTTTTTGGAAATCGGTCGTGAGAAGGGCGGGGGGTGGGATATTGATGAGATGGCCGCCGCCTATAGAAATACCTACGGTGAAGCAATGAAATATCGGGCAGATGCCGATGTTCTCAGGTCTTGGGAGGGATTTGTGGTTAGTTATGTTGCAAAACGCGGGCTAGCATAGGTAATTAATAATATTTAGTTTGGAAAGAAGTTATATTCGGACACAGTATAAGAATTGGTTGAAGGTGCTTCACGTAGTTAGAGTTTACCTGTTCAATCGATCGATACAAACAACAGTAACGCTGTTAACTAGTCTGATTTTGGTATTCATATTTTTGGGTGAACGCGACGCATGGTGAAGACAGAAGTAACCGCGCACGCGAGACATACACAGATTCTGGAATCCGACTGGCCATCTCGCATCCTGAAATCTGTGTTTGGTCTGCCTGGTTTCCGGGGCCAACAGCAGTCTATTATCGAGCACATCGTCGATGGCGGCGACGCCATCGTTCTGATGCCGACCGGTGGAGGCAAGTCACTGTGCTATCAGATCCCGGCCATATGTCGTCCCGGCGTCGGCATTGTGGTCTCGCCGCTCATTGCGCTCATGCGCAATCAGGTCGACATCCTCCGCCAACTCGGTGTGCGCGTCGCGACGCTGAACTCGTCGTTGACCGGTAGCGAACGGCACAAGGCAAAGGCCGCGTTGCGTGACGGATAGCTCGACCTCCTTTACGTAGCGCCCGAACGGCTGATGATGCAGGACTTCCTTGATATGCTTGACGGTGCCCAGATCGCCCTGATCGCAATCGACGAGGCCCATTGTGTGAGCCAGTGGGGTCATGACTTTCGGCCTGAATATCTTCAGATTGCCGAACTCGCCGCCCGATTTCCCGGTGTTCCGCGGGTCGCTTTGACCGCAACTGCTGATCGGCAAACCCGCGAGGATATTCGGCGTCGCCTAAAGCTCGACGCCGCACGGCTGTTCTTGGCCAGCTTCGACCGGCCCAATATCCGCTACGCCATCATGCCGAAGACCGAGCCTCGCCGGCAATCGATGAGCTTTCTCAAATCCCGGCCGGGCGAGAGCGGAATCGTCTATTGCCTGAGCCGGAAATCGGTGGAGGAGACTGCCGCCGGATTAAAGGCAAGCGGCATTCGGGCGCTGCCCTATCACGCGGGTCTCGACGGAGCGATCCGATCACGCAATCAGGATGTCTTTCTGAAGGAGGAGGGGTTAATCCTGGTTGCGACGATCGCTTTCGGGATGGGGATCGACAAGCCGGATGTGAGGTTTGTTGCGCATCTCGATCTCCCGGGTAGTCTCGAGGCCTATTATCAGGAGACGGGCAGGGCAGGGCGGGATGGACTGCCCGCCGAAACGCTCTTGCTTTACGGGATGCAGGATCTGGTGCTCCGGCGAGCGATGATCGACCAAAGCAATTCGCCGACGGAGATCAAACGGATCGAACGGGCGAAGCTCGATGCTCTGCTGGGCGTTTGCGAGACATCATCCTGCCGGCGACAGGCGATCCTTGCGCATTTCGGGGAGGTCATGGCAGAGCCTTGCGGCAACTGCGATACCTGCCTGGCACCGGTTGCGACGTGGGACGGGACCATCGCGGCGCAGAAGGCGATGTCGGCGGTCTTGCGCACCGGAGAGCGGTTCGGGGTGGGACATTTAATCGATGTTCTGCTCGGCGCGAACACCGACAAGATCAGACGGTTTCGGCATGAGCGTTTACCGACGTTCGGGGTGGGCAAAGAGTTCAGCCGGCCTGTTTGGGGTTCGGTATTCCGACAGTTGATCGTCCAAGGCGCGATAGAGGTAGATCACGATCATTTCGGCGCGCTGAAGCTAACATCCGTCGGCGGCCAGATACTCCACGGCAAAACAACCATCGCGTTCAGGCGGGATCAGGCGACCCGCACGGCGACCGCGGCTGTCGCAAAAAAGGCCGAGCGGATCGAACTTGGGAAGAGCGATGCCCAGCTGTTTGCGATGCTGAAGGCCGAACGGGCCTATCTCGCCAAATCACAAAATCTGCCGGCCTATGTGATTTTCACCGATGAAACCCTCGCCGCAATTGCCAAGGCACGTCCGCACAGTCTGTCGGATTTGGGATCCATCCCTGGCATGGGTACCACGAAGATCGAGCGGTACGGCATGAACGTCATCGATGTTGTGATGGCGTTCGAGCAACCTGACGATATCGGAGATTCGGTGGAGTGATCGGTCGTATGTCGGCTGGAGGTGAAGCGCACCAAAGACGGTGAGACATTTTCGAATAATGCAACACGGTTCTCGATCTGGGTTGACGCAAGAGAATGTCGAAACCATGCAGATTTACTTGCATGCAGACCTGGCCATCAAGGAACGCTCAATGGCCAGGACAGCGCCAGCGGAAACCGCACCGCGACGATACCGGCCCACCGAAAAACTTCTGGCCTTTCTACAGGCCCACTAATTGTGCCGGGTCCATTTCAGCGAGCATGGCCAGCCAGGCTGATATGATGGCAGAGGTCGGCATAATGGACTGTAGAGCGCTGATCGCCGGGCAGGCTCACGTTGTTCGATTTTCATTTTCTCGAATTATACCAACCGCCCTAACGCGTAACCTGTGCCCAATCTCTAGTCCCGATTGAGGTAATTTTTGCAGGATCGCTGACGAGGAAGTTCCAAGCGTTTTTGGCTGCATTGCGCATGTCCTGATAGCTGTTCCAGACGAGGCTGCTCAGCTTGTTTCCGCGCAGATAATCCCAGACATTTTCCATTGGATTGAGTTCGGGGGCGTAGGGGGGCAGTGGTATCAGGGTCATGTTGTCGGGCACGATCAGGCGTTCGCCTGGCTGGTGCCAGCCAGCACCGTCGCAGACCAGGATCGCGTGGGCGGAGGCCGCGATTTGGGTGCTGATTTCCTTGAGGTGTTCGTTCATCGCCTCGGTATTCACGCTCGGCATGATGATGGCAGCACCGACCCCGCGCGCCGGACAAATTGCCCCAAAGATATACAGGCTATCATGGCGGGTATCACGTACCATCGCCGGCCGCGAGCCGGTTTCGGCCCAGACATACTCGATCGAGCCCTTCTGCCCGACCCGCGCTTCGTCCTGAAACCACACCTCGATTGATTTGCCGGCCGCCGAGGCTGGCAGCGCATCGCAGCTCAGGCTGGCGAAGTTTTTTTAAAAGTCTCCTGCGCCGCCGCATCTTTCTTTGGGTGGAAAGGGCGCGGCTGTAGCCGGGTCAGGCCCAGTTGGCGTAACCACTTGCCGATCGTGCGCTCATGCACTTCCACCGAAAACCGCCGCGCCACCAGCGCCTTCAGATCAACGCAGCGCCAGCGCACAACCTTGTCGGTCTCTGGATCAGGGCCCTTGATCACCAAGGCCTTCAACTCCTGCATTTGCGCCTCGCTCAGCTCCGGTCGACGCCCCGAACCTACCCGTGACGTTAAGCCACTCACCCCTTCGGCATTGTAGCGACGCACCCAGTCGCGCAATATCTGACGCTGCATGCCGCTCAACGCAGCTGCCTCCGCACGCGATTTGCCCTCAAGCACCAGCGCCAATGCCGAAAGCCGGCGAACCACATCGCCGTCGCGCTGGCGCGACATCAAACGGCGTAAATCGGCCGCCGTGTGATCATGATTGGTGATCGCCAATGCCTGCGACATGATCCCTCCGTCCTCGCGAATCGACAGAAATCATTCAAACACAGCCACAAAAATTTGAGAATCCCCCGCGAGTCAACCGTTTAGCCGGTTGGTATTATCCGTCATTTTGTCGTGATTTAATATTGGCGGTCAACGAAGAAAGCTTTCGAAGCGCCAGAGCAAATTTTCAGTCCGGCGCGCACTGCGTCCAGTCTGACATCTACCGCGTTCAAGCGGAGGTAGCGGACGAGCAAATCGAGGTAGACATTCATGAATGCAGAACCGTGTCCATCCGAATGCCCGTCGATCGTCGTGGTCATGGCGTGGGCGACTTCATGCAGCAAACACCACGATGGGATCGTCTGGGGCATTCTGATCGTCAATCGATCGGCATCGGCGATCCGGCATCGCGCCTGAAACGGGAGTCGTTCGACGCGCGGCGGGTAAAGCAGACCCATCTCTGACCAGATCGCATCGACGATGCCCTGAGCGGCGGGAAATGCGATGATGCTGGCGTCACGCGGCGAGATCGCTCGGTCTTCCCAGGCATAGACGCGCGAGCGCTGTCGATCCGCCATTAGATGAGCAACCCGGTTTCGCCGGTCTCGATGGGTGGCCGGAGATTAACCCGTTCGCCGGCCTCTTGACCGGCCCGGAACGCCGCATTGCGGCGCAAACTCAGACCGGGCAAAGACCGCAGCCGTACGTTTTTTGCCTGGAAAGCGGCTTCCACCACTTGATGGCGAATCAGCATCAGCGCGGTCCCGGTCGCTCGTTGCATTGCCACAGAGGCTTCGCGTTCTGTGTGCATGACGTCCAACCGGTCGGCAACTCGCGATGCGAGACCTCCTTGAAAACTCGATGACGCGCGCCTGAGTGTAACGCCGGTTACGCTTCGCGTCCGCTTCCGAAACCCGGACAGTTCGGTGCTGATCGCGCGCTCGATCACGGCGAACAGATAGGCGGCGAGGGCGGTGTCAGTCTCGAAGCCGAAGAAGATGTAGTTGACCGTTTCCGCGTTCCGCGCGAGCCAAACCTTGCAATCGCAAAAGCGTGCGAGGGCGGGGACGCAGGCGTCAATTGGCCGTCTGCGCTGACCGCCGATCGGTACCTCGATCTGGACGCAAGGCTCACGGCGTAGATCGACCTCGTCCATCGACAGGGCGTAGCGTTCCAGCAAGCGACCGACCATCTCAGCGGCGGTCATGGCTTCGGCTTCGGTACAACCGCGTGCGACTGTCCGTTCTGTCAATGCTCTGATCCGAAGCTTGACCCGGGCAAGTTCGTCATTCTGGCTCAATGCGGTCCCCTGGCGGCAATACTGGCAGACTGCCATAGGCGCCGAAGCCGCGGCAAGCCTCGATATTGGGGGCTCTGCCTCAATTCGTGTGATTCGGCTCGACTCTGAAGGGCATCATTCGCGCGCGGAGCAAATCGACGCCCGCACGGCCGTACATCGCCCGTTTCAGCGTCTTCAGTCGGTTGATCTGACCTTCAGTCTGACCGTTGCTCCAGGTTTCGGTTATTGCATTGCCAACCGCCGCCAGATCTTGGCGCAGCGTATGGACGAAGCGGCGAATACCATAAAGCGTTGAGAGGTCGGCGTCATGCAGCCAGACGGTGAGCTTTTCGACGTCGCCGCCGCGCAGAATGCCCCGGAAGCGCATGGCCAATGCTCGCATCGTGGCGAATGCGGGAGATATTGTCTTGAACGCATCCACTTTTGCCGCCTGGGTTTCCGTCAGCAAGCCGCGCGGCTTGACACACAATGCAGCGGCCACGATCGGCGAGACCAGATGTCCGGTCAATGGATCGATCAAATTGGGCGTGGCAGCCGTGGCGGCATCGACAGTGACAGGGCGCCCGGCACGGTGCCAACCCGCCAGCAGCCGACCCAGATGAGATAGGCTGCCGGTGTAGCCAAGGTCTCTGATCTCCAGCAGCAAGACCCGCCCGGACGTGCAACCCTCGGCCCAGCGTCGAGCAAGATGGTCGTGAAAACCGCTTGGTGTGTTCGGCTTCGGCGCCATCACGTTGCGCTCTGGCAGCGCATCGAGTTGCACCCATTTCGTAACGGTGCGCCGACTGAACTTCGTCTGGCGGACAATCGCGGTGATGCGGTGACCGGAAAGTTGCAAAGCTTTGACCTGGTTGAACTTGTCCGTATTGACGGCCCTGCGGCCTATTGAACCCAGTTGCCGATGTTCTACCAACGCTGGCTGCCGCCCGTGACCAATCCATTCAGCGAGGATCACGGGCTCGGCCTTGGTAAGCGACGGCGAGGGTTGCCTGTTGGGCCGTGGCGCGCGGCTCAACTGCTGCTCGATCGCCTTCTGGAAGTTCTGCAGCAAGTGGAAGCGGTCGGCCACCGGCCTGGCCTGCGGCGCTCCCTGGCGAGCTCCTTCCGCGTAGAGACCGGCGCGATCTCGGCTGACGATCTCAATACCGGGATGCTGCGCCAGCCAATGGCCGGTGGCCTCTGCCGAACGGTCAGGCAGCACGTCAACCACCTCGCGTCGTTCAAGGTCGACCATGATCGTCCCGTAGCGGAACCCCTTCTGCCAAGCCCAGTCATCTACCCCGACCACCCGCACCGTTGCTGCCTCGGCGCGCGCGCCAGCATGGCGCTTGAGATGACGCAAAATCGTGTCATCACTCTGTGGCAGCCCCAGGCTAGCCATCAGGCACTCTGCCCGACGACCGCCGGCGGCATGGTCGAAAAGCCTGGTCAAATCGGTCACCCGGCAGGTCCTTCGAGCAGACGGTGGGGCGATTGTGGGAAGCCGATCGCTGAACGTCTTACGCGCACACCCTTGGTTCTGACATCGCCATCGTGAAAGGCAGACGCGTAGCGTGACCGGCGTCCCCTGAGCCGGCAGGTCCTGCAGAAGGCGAACCTGCCAACCGTGACGCCGGCTAGATCGCACATCACATCCGGGACAACGAGCGCTTCCCCGTCCCACGGCCGAGACCGTCCAGCGCCCGTCGCGGCACTCCGACCCCAAGAGCTCGAGGCCAGATCCAAGCGCCCATTTTGTATTTTTGATCATGCCACATCAGCCCAGTCTCCGTTCCAGCCGTCAAGCAGCACCACGATCACACGAATTGAGGCAGAGCCCTATAAACAGAGAATTGCAAACTGAGACACTACCCGATTTCCTGTGATCTTGCGCGTTGCGGTTCACTCTGCTGGTCAAGTAGCAGGGATGTGCCGCTTGCCATGCCGTCGCGCGAGCGATATACCTAATCCGTGTTTCGAACCATGATACGCGTCCTGGTCGTCTTTGCTCTCGTGATCGCCACGAGCATACACGGGTTCGCACGTGTGATGCCGATGACGCAATCAACCGCGATTCAGATGACCCACGCGGCGGCGACTTTGTCTGTCTGTCTCGGTCTAGATTGCCCCGGACATCACCATCCTGGTCGGGCCAGCCATCGTTCCATGACCGCGCGCTGCATCGCGTCGGCCTGCACCAATGCTGCAGCACTGCCAAGCACGGGGACTGGCACCGTCGCGTTCATCGGCACGACGATGATTTATGATCCGCTGGCAGCATCCTTTGGTCTTGGTCACCCCCTCACACCGGATGCACCCCCACCTCGATCCTTCGCGCTGAGCTGAACCGCCGCCGGTCGTACCGGACGGGCGGTCGGGCTTCCCTGTACGCAAACCTTTCATAGTTTGCGTAGGCGCTGTGTCCGGGTGCCGACGCACCCATCCTGATCGTCGATTACGCCGCTCATGTGTGATCACGAACTGCGAGGGATCATAATTCATGACGATCGAGTTTCCGCCTTCGATGCAACGACGGCGTTTATTGACCCACGGGGGCGCCGCGATTGCCGCGTCGAGCGTGCTGCCCTGGATGAGACACGCCCGCGCGGCGAGCGAGACCGCCGTTACCTTCAAGCTGCGTCCGGCATCCGCTAAAGCCGCGATCCTCGGCGAGGCAAAGCCTAAGACCGACGTCCTGGCCTATAACGGAACCGTGTCCGGCCCCGTCGTCACGACGCACCAGGGCGAGCCGTTCAGTTCCCTGGTGACCAACGGCATCGGCCAGAACACCACGGTCCACTGGCACGGCATCCGCCTGCCCAACGCAATGGACGGCGTGCCCTACCTGACGCAACCGCCGATCCGGCCGGGTGCCGATTTCCACTACGCGTTCACGCCGCCCGATGCCGGGACCTTCTGGTATCACCCGCACGAGCACACGGCGCATCAGATGGGAAGGGGTCTGGCGGGCGCCTTGATCGTCAAGGAACCGGAACCACCGCCGTTCGATCGTGACCTTCTTTGGGTACTGCAGGACTGGGCGTTCCAGCCAAACGATCAGTTCGTGCCTGGTTTCGATACGCCGATGGAAGCCGCGATGAGCGGGCGGATCGGCAGTGTCGTCACCATCAACGGCATGGTCCCCAAACCGATAACGCTGCGCGCCGGGGAACGGCTGCGGATCCGGCTGGTCAACGCCTGCCTCGCGCGGTTCATGGCGCTTCGCTTTCCCGGCCATCGCGTCACGATCATCGCCCTCGACGGGCAGCCTTGCCATCCGTTTGCACCATCGAACGGCCGCGTGATCATCGCCCCAGCGCAGCGGGTCGATCTGCAACTCGACACCATCGGTGAGCCGGGCCGGGATCATCCGGTTATCGACGATTATTATGGTCGCCACGCAACCTACCGTCTAGTGACCTTGTCCTACACGCGACAACCACCGAAATTTCGGTCCTTGCCGGCCATGCCGATCATTCTGCCACCCAATCCGGTGCCGAAGCCCGATCTGAGCAACCCGGTGCGCCACCATCTCACCATTGTCGGCGGCATGATGAGCATGGGTATGGCGGTTGACGGCAAGCCCGCGCCGGTCTGGGGCATTACCGATGGACACCGGAAAAGCGATGGCATGGAGCCGATCTTCAGCATACCACGCGGCAGGACCGTATTGCTGACGCTGGAGAACCACACGTCGTTCTGGCACCCGATGCATCTGCATGGCTACAGCTACACCGTTCTGTCGCGCAACGACGTCAAGGAGCCGTATCCTCATCTGCGTGACACGGTGATCGTAGGCCCGAAAGAGATTGTCGATATCGCTTTCGTCGCGAACAACCCCGGCAACTGGATGTTTCACTGCCACGTCATCGAGCACCAGTCGAGCGGGCTGATGACCGTGATCAACGTCGCTTGAATTAACCCGAACCATGGAGACCGATCAATGAATCGACGTACCCTGCTCAATGCCGGCATTGCCCTTGCGGTACTGGCCCCTGCTACGGCGTTCGCGACACCGATCAAGGCAACGCTCTACAAGGATCCGTCCTGCTCGTGCTGCGAAGCCTATGCCAAGTATCTGGACAAGAACGGCTACAAAGTGACAGTCATTCCATCGCCGAATCTTGAGCAGATCACGCTGGCATCCGGCATCCCGCAGTCTCTGGTCGGTTGTCATCTGACCAAGATCGGCGATCATGTGTTCGAGGGGCATATTCCGGCACCGCTCATCAAAAAATTCCTCGCCGAACCCTCGTCTGCCAAGGGTCTGGCAATTCCGGGAATGCCAGCCGGTCTGCCTGGTATGCCTGCCATGGCAGGCATGACGGTATCGCCGATCGCCGTCTATCTGGTCGGAACACCGAAGCCGATCGTCTTCGCGGTCGTCAAATGAGCATCCTGCTCGTCAATCACACAAGGAATCCTAAAATGCTGAAAATCAAAACTGCACTTGTAGCGGCTACGATGTCGTTCGGCGTCCTGGCCGCGCCGGTTATCGCCAATGCGGCAACGACACCGGCGCCGCAGGCCAAATCAATGACCGGCGGTGGCATGATGTCGGGCGGTAAAATGACTGAAAAAGGCAAGACCGGCATGTCCGGTGGTGGCATGCAAGGCATGATGGGGATGATGGCGATGATGAACGCCTGTACCCGCGTGATGAACAAGATGGCCGACAACATGGGTCACAGCAAAATGGGTGCCCATCACGGCTCCATGATGGGCAAGTCCTCCACCACCACCAAGTCATAATCTCGCAGCGGCCGGTGACGCGCCTCGGCGCGTCACCGGATGGCCGCACGTCGGAGCGAACATGTTGACGCAGCCCCCTATCGTGATCTCGCGCTTGCCGACACGGCCGATGAACCAAGCCGGGTACGCCGTGCTGCGCCGCTATCTGGGCGTGATGGCGGTCGGCAATCTCGTGTGGGAAACAGCTCAGTTGCCACTCTATACCCTCTGGTGGACTTCGAGCCCCCTCTATCTTGCTTTTGTGGTGCTGCATTGCTGGATAGGCGATCTAGTTATCGGCACGATCACCATGCTGGTCGGCATTGGCGCGGCGGGGTCATCTTGGCCGCTAATTCACGTCGGACGAGCAATGTTTGTCACGCTGGCGGCCGGTGTCGCCTACACGGCGTTCAGCGAGTGGCTGAACGTAACGGTGCGCGGCACCTGGGCCTATAGCGCTGCGATGCCGGTTCTGCCGGTACTCGGAACCGGCCTATCGCCGTTGCTTCAGTGGTTGGTGGTTCCCGGCATCGCATTGTTATTTGCTTACCGCCCGATCCTTTCGACCGGAGGGACACGTCGGTGAGCGTCCGATCGAAACCGCACATTACTACGCTTTGGACTTTAATTTGCGCATTTGCGCTTGCGCTGGCCTCAGTGGTGTCAGCTTTTGCCGCGAGCACGCCGTGGGTCGGCAACAAACACGCCGCCGCGCGCCTTATCACCGCAACTGAAGCAACCGGTAATGCCTCGCAGGTCGATGCCGGTTTGCAGATCCGGCTTGAACGCGGTTGGCATGCTTACTGGCGCAATCCGGGTGCGGCGGGGATTCCGCCCTCGATCGATTGGACGGGCTCGACCAACGTCAAATCGGCCCACATGTACTGGCCGGCGCCGCACCGCTACATGCTGTACGGCTTGGTGACGCAGGGCTACGAGCACGGCGTCGTCCTGCCGCTGTCGATCGTGCCGAAACACCCCGGCACGCCGATGGTCCTACGCGCGCTGGTGCATTATTCGGCATGCAAGACGATCTGCATCCCCTATACCGCCAAGCTTGTGCTCACCCTGCCTGCGGGCCTCGCGAGCCCTGGTCCGCAAGCGCCCCTGATCGCCCGCGCCTGGGCGCACGTGCCGAGTACGCTCGCCCAGGCCGGGCTTATCCTGTCGCAAGTGGTGATATCCAAATCGTCTGAACAGAAGAATACGGCGATATTGTCCCTTGTTGTCGATGCGCGCGGCGCGCGCCTGTCGCGCCCCGATCTGTTCATCCAGAACCATTTTTCGACCGCAACGCCGGGTGCGCCAAAAGTCTGGCTCGATACCGGGCATCGGCGCGGCGTGCTGAGTGTGACTCTCAAGGGCGAAAGAGCCGCCGCGATTGCCGAGAGAAAACTGCGGTTCACGCTGGAAAATGGTTCGACTGCTGCGGTGTTTTCGGCGACTCCGATAGTCGGTCCGATCCCGCCGCACGGCGCCGGTGCAAGCCTGGCGCTGATCCTTGCAATCGCGCTGCTCGGCGGTCTGATCCTGAACGTGATGCCGTGTACCCTTCCGGTCCTGTCGCTCAAACTCATGAGCTTCGCCGGGGCTTCGGGTGGTGAGAAACGGGGGTTGCGGATCACGCTGCTGGCGACGGCGCTCGGCATCGTCGTCTCTTATCTCGTTCTGGCCGGCGTGGTCATCGCGCTGAAGGCGATCGGTGCCACCTTCGGCTGGGGCATCCAATTCCAGCAACCCTGGTTCCTCGGTGCGATGGCGGCGATCACCACGCTGTTCGCTGCCAGCCTCTGGGAGTGGCTGCCGATTCCGCTCCCAGGCCTGGCCTCAAGCACCGCGACGCTGGGTAACGAAGGCAATGCCGGAACCGCTGGCTTTCTGACCGGCGTATTTGCAACGCTGCTCGCCACATCCTGCTCGGCACCCTTCATCGGAGTCGCGGTCGGTTTCGCGCTCGCCGGCGATCCGCTGGTGATCCTGGGCATTTTCGCAGCCCTCGGAATCGGTATGGCGCTGCCCTATCTGTTGGTCGCCGCGTTCCCTGGCCTGGTACGGTGGATGCCGAAGCCCGGACGCTGGATGATCGCGCTGCGCGTCATTCTCGGCTTTGCCATGCTGGGCACGGCGATCTGGCTGGTCTGGATCATCGCGTTCGTAGTGTCGCCCATCGCATCTCTTTTCGCCGGCGCCACCCTTGCTACCATGCTCGCTCTGCTGTTCTGGCGCCATCGTCTCCGCGACCACCACGACAATTGGCGCCACATTGGCGCGATTGCGGTGATCGCGGCCGTCGTTGGCACGGTGATCGAGCCATCGGTGATCCCGGCCAGTCAGGCACCCGCCAGGCAACGCGCAGACAACGCGGTCTGGCAGCCATTCGACCAGGCACGCATCGTCAAGCTGGTCGCCGGCAACACAATTGTGTTCGTCGATGTTACCGCTGCCTGGTGCCTGATCTGCAAGGTCAACGCACTTACGGTGCTCGATCGCAATCCGGTCGCGCGGCAGTTGCGCTCACCCGGCGTGGTCGCGTTGCGCGCAGATTGGACCCGCCCGAGCCCGCCGATCACCGCCTATCTGCGCAGTTTCGGGCGCTACGGTGTACCGCTCGATGTCGTCTACGGCCCCGGCGCGCGATCAGGCGTCCTGCTGCCGTCCCTGCTGACATCGGGTGCCGTGATGCAGGCATTCCGGCGCGCGGCCGGATCACCCCGAGGCATGGAAGCCGCACGATGAATTTCTACGACCGTAAAATTCTTCCCCACGTTCTGAATTTTGCCATGCGCCAGGAGGCGCTAGTGCCGTTTCGCAGGCGCGTCATCGAAGCCGCACGGGGACAGGTGCTGGAATTCGGCGTCGGTTCCGGCCTGAACCTGCCATTTTATAGTTCCGATGTGACGTTGGTTACCGGCGTTGATCCTTCTGTCAGCCTGTTGGGCATGGCGCAGGAGCGCGCCACCAGTGCGATCGTGCCGATCGAACTGATCGAGGCTTCGGCGGAGAGCCTGCCGATCGAAAGCGCAAGCATCGATACGGTTGTCACCACATGGACACTCTGCACCATTCCGAACGCCGTCCAGGCACTACGCGAGGCGCGGCGGGTGCTTCAACCAGGCGGAGCGCTGCTGTTCATCGAGCATGGCCGCGTGCCGGAACCCAACATGGCGCGCTGGCAAGACCGGCTCGATCGTCCGTGGGGATTGATTGCCGGCGGATGCCATATCAACCGGCAGATCGATGCGTTGATCATCCAAGCCGGGTTCAACATAGAGCGATTGGCACACGAGCGAATGCCCGGCCCACCGACGCATAATTATCTCTATGAAGGCATGGCGCGTCCCGCATGACTGATATCCATGAAAGATCAACGAATGGGCCAACGCATGGCCGCCGGATCGGCCGGCGCATCGCGCTTGGCGGCGCGGTCGGCCTTGGAGCGGCGATGACGTTCGTCGCCATCGATCCCGGTGCCCTCGACCTCACCTCGCACGGCGCGCTCGATGCCCTGGCGCGATTGCTCGGTTGGAACCACGACAGCAAATTGGCGAGCACGACCAATTCCGCGATCCCGCCCGGCGCGCCGATCGGTGGTCCGTTCACCCTGACCAACCAGTTCGGCCAGACGATGACGCCGGCAAGTTTTCATGGCCGCTGGATGCTGGTCTATTTCGGCTACTCGCGCTGCCCGGACGACTGTCCGCTCACGCTTGAAAAGCTGGCGATCATGATGAACGCACTCGGGCCGCTCGCCAAACATGTCTCTCCGGTCTTCATCACCGTCGATCCCACTCATGATACGCCCGCGATCCTCAAGACCTATCTGCCTAAGTTCAGCAACAAGATCATCGGGCTGACCGGAACGCTCCCGGAGACAGCCAAGGTTGCCAAGGAGTATGACGCTTATTTCAACACGACAGACCACGAAGCGTCGGGGCAGAGCCTGATCAGTCATTCGACCTTCATTTATTTGATAGCGCCGAACGGAAAGTTCGAAAATCTGTTCCCGGTGTCCATCACGGTACCGCAACTCGTTCACGTCATGAAAAAGGCAATCGCCCAATGACCCTGTCGCCATCCTCACGGCGTGGTTTTCTTACCCTCGCGGCTTCCGGCGCGGCGCTTGGCCTGCCGCGATCCGCCGCCGCCGCCATTCCGAACGCCCCTCCGCTTTATATCACCACGCCAAAGCCGTTGCAGACATTCAAATTCTCCGACGCATCCGGTCATCCCCTCTCGCTCGCCGATTTCCACGGCAAATTCGTGCTGCTGAACATCTGGGCGACCTGGTGCGTCCCCTGCCGCAAGGAAATGCCCACCCTGGATCGGTTGCAGGCGAAGCTTGGCGGTCCGCATTTCGAAGTGGTCCCGGTTTCGATCGATACTGGCGGTCTCGCGGCGGTCAAAAAATTCTATGCCGAGATCAAGGTCGAGCATCTCGGCATTTTTCTCGATCCCAGCGGCAGCGCCATGCAGTTACTCAACCTCGAGGGTGTTCCGACCAGCTTTCTGATCAACCCGGATGGTAAACAGATCGGCCGCGAAACCGGCGGCGCCGTCTGGGACACGCCCTCGGTGATCAGATTTCTGAAGCACCAGGTATGCGGGCGCACCTGAGACCAACGACAGGATGAATTCAGTGATCGCAAATCAGAAGGAGGGCGAAGTCGGCGAGGAACGCGAGTTGTCGCGCCGAGGCGCCATGGTACTTTCAGTGCTGGTCGCCGGTCGCTTGATCGTGGCTGCACACGCTGCCTCTACGGCGGATCCCGCCCATCCACCATTGCAACTGTTCGCACCAAAACCCTTTCCGGCACTGAAATTCATGGATCAGGCCGGCCGGCACATCTCGCTGGCATCATTTCACGGCAGAGCCGTGCTGCTGTGCATCTGGGCGACCTGGTACGTCCCCTGCCAGAAGGAGATGGTCACGCTGGATCGGCTACAGGCCAAACTGGGCGGTCCGCACTTCCAGATCGTTCCGGTCTCGATCGATACCGGCGGTCTTGCCCCGGTTCAGGATTTCTACGCCCAGTTCAAAATCCGGCATCTCGGAATTTTTCTCGATCCGAGCGGCAGCGCCATGGAAATCCTCAATCTTCAGGAAATTCCGGTCAGCTTTCTGATCGACCCGGATGGCATGGAGATTGGTCTCGAATCAGACGCCCCAGTCTGGGATAGCCCAAGCATGGTCAGATTCCTGACCCATGTGATCTCGTCGAAATCACCTACCTGAACCAAGGAGTCTTCAACCATGAATACATGCTGCGATAACACCGGCACCACGCGCCGATCCGGCTGGCGCCGCTTCGTGACAAAGCGACTTGCCATCATCGTCGGCCTTGTCGCCGTCGCCGGCGGCGGTCTCGCGCTTGGCGGTTGGGGCTGGCTGGTTGCGGCGGGTCTGGCGCCGATCATCCTGTCTCTGGCGCCGTGCCTCGTGATGTGCGGGTTAGGATTGTGCATGATGGGCATGAATAAGTCGAAAACCACCGCCGCACCGTTGCTCGACGCCGCTATCCAGAACGGCGATGGCACGATCCGCCGGGGCGACGCGATGCCGTCGAATGCGGTCGCCTCGATTGCCCAACCGCAACCCCAGACCGTCGCGTGAAACCAGCTACGTTCGTTCGAACCCGAACTGAAGGAAACCAAGCATGAGTATCCAACTCGGCCAGATCGCGCCCGACTTCGAGCAGGCGAGCACGCAAGGCACCATCAAATTTCACGAATGGCTCGGCGCCTCCTGGGGCGTGCTGTTCAGCCACCCGAAGGACTACACGCCAGTCTGCACCACAGAACTCGCCGAAGTGGCACGGCTGAAGCCCGAATGGGACAAGCGGCACGCCAAGCCGATCGGGCTTTCGGTCGATCCGGCGGACAGCCACAAGGGCTGGGAAGACGATATTCGGGAAACCCAAGGCCAGACGCTCAATTTCCCGCTCCTGGCCGACGCCGATCGCAAGGTCTCCAACCTCTACGGCATGATCCACCCCGAAGCCGATCCGGCACTGACCGTCCGCAGCGTGTTCGTCATCGATCCAAACAAGAAGGTTCGGTTGACCATCACCTATCCGCCCAGCACCGGCCGGAATTTCGACGAGATCATCCGGGTGATCGACAGCCTGCAACTCACCGATGCGCACAAGGTCGCAACGCCAGTGAACTGGAACGATGGCGATGAGGTCATCATCGTCCCGAGCCTCTCAGACGATGACGCTAAGAAACGCTTTCCGGAAGGCTGGAGAACCCTGCGGCCGTATCTTCGGATGGTCGCCCAACCGAAGCTGCCGCACCGCCAGTAAGCGCGCCGCCAGGACGCCAACCGACCCCGCGCGAACCATGCTCGTCGCGGGGTCGAATATCTCCCCCCAAAAGCCATCGAAAACACGGCGCCAGGAAACCCAGAAATCCAGGTTCCTCGAAAGGTGAGACAAATGAGAAGATTCTTGAAGTCGGCGCTCGGCATCGTCGCTTTGTTGGCGTTACCCGTGGCGGCACTGGCCCATGCCTATCCCGCTCACGAAAATCCGCCTTCGGGTGCTGTGCTGAAACAGCTTCCCGGATCGCTTTCGATCAATTTTACGGAAACCATCAACCGGCATTTCAGCGGCGTCGTGGTTAGAGAGCCGAATGGCAAACAAATCAGCCATGGCACGGCGACGTTGGCGCCGGGCAACGCCAAGACTTTGATCGTCCCTCTGCGAGAATCACATCGTGCCGGGCGCTACACCGTTCTCTGGCATGCGCTCGCATCCGACGGCCATCGGACCAAGGGAAGCTACAGCTTTCAAGTCAAACCGTGAGCGTCTCTGCCGATCTGCTCGTCCGAGGCGTCGCCCGGGGTATTCATGTCGCGGCGTCGCTTGCGATTCTGGGTACTACGGCCGGTTACCGCCTGTTTGCCCAGGCAGGCCTGAGACATGATGAAACAATGGTCGCGCGAGACGCGCGGAACGCCATCGTCAGGTTTCTGCGGACCAGTTTCGTCGTCGCTGTTGTTACAGGGTTGCTCTGGCTCGTCTGCGAGGCGATCTATGCCACCGGATCGCACCAGATCAGCGCCGGGTTCGATGCCGTTCCGCCTTTGCTGCGCGACACCAATTTCGGTCACCTTCTCATGATCCGCACGATCGTGATGGCCGCTGCCGTCTGGGTGTTCGGCCATGGGGAGAGTACCCCGCGCGTCGTGCTCGCCAGTAGTTTCGCCGCCATCGCCGTCGCGTTGCAGGCCGGGCTTGGACACGGCGCCGCGATGGGCGGCCCCGAAGGACATTTGTTGCTCGCAACCCTGATCTTACACCTGCTAGCCGCCGGCCTATGGCTCGGCGGCCTGGTTTCGCTGCTGATCGTCGTCAGGGCCTTGACCCCCGAGGCCGCCTTTCTTGTAGCAACCAGATTTTCCCGCCTCGGCGTCGCCTGCGTCAGCACCATCGCGGTGACGGCCGCGATCCAGGCCTGGTATCTGATCGGCACCATCGCGGCCCTCACCGGGACGGCTTACGGATGGGCGGCGTTGGGAAAGTTCGTGCTTTTCGGGTCGCTGCTTGGCATCGCAGCGACCAATCGTTGGCAGACATCGCGCCTTCCGACACCTGACGGTCAGCACGCCAAAAATTTTCTATACAGATCCATTGCGATCGAAACCGTGATCGGTCTCGCCGTCGTCATGCTCGCCGGCATTCTGATGGAGCTTCCGCCGGCGATGGACATGGCGAAAATAGGCATGGCGGGTTAGACGTGAACCACAACAGATCGGTCGCTTTCATTTGGCTCACCGTTAGCCTCCTCGGCTGGGCAACATTGGATGGTTTCGACTCGCATCTGCCGGATGGCGTGGCCGCGCTCGCGGCGACGCCGTGGCTCCTCTGGCAGTTCACGCCGATCATTATCATTCCGATGATCTATGTCGTGGCCTGGTACGTGCGCGGCCGGCGCCGGAGCGGACAGGCGATCGGAGCGCGGGACGCTTCCTTCGCGGCGGCGATACTGTTGCTGTTTCTCGTTCTCCAGTCACCGATCGAGGGCTTTTCCGACCAGTTCTTTACGGTCCACCAGGTCGAGCACATGACGCTCGATATGATCGCGCCGATGCTTCTGCTGCTTGCGGCCCCGCAGGCGCCCCTGTTGCGCGGTATGCCGGAGTGGCTGCGCCATAAACTCGTACCCGCCATCATGGGTAATGGCCCGGTCCATCGAATCTTCGCAACGATCAGCCAGCCGATCCTGGCGAGCCTTCTTTTTATCGGAACCAGCGATTTCTGGCTGATCCCACGGATCCACGATGCTTCGTTGCGCATCCCGTTGATCCATGATCTTTGGCACATTACGCTTTTCGCGAGCGGCCTGATCTTTTTCTTTCGCCTTCTCGATCCGCGCCCAGCCCCGCTCGGCGCGCCGCTGCTCGCTCGTATACTGATGTGCTTTTTAGCCGAGATGAACTTCATCCTGTTCGGCTTCTATCTCAGCGCCAAATCTGTCGTCCTCTACAATGCCTACGGGCGGATGGCGCCTTTCTGGCATATTTCAGCGCTGAGCGACGAGCGCTTTGGCGGTTTGACTATGTGGATCGACGGTTCGACCATGATCACACTCGGCGCCCTGATCGCGCTCCATCGTATTGCGAGCCACGAAGACCGTGTCGCCAATCGCCAAATCGCCGTTGTGGGCGTCCCGCTGGTGCGAGGCAGTCAATTCCACGTCGAAAAGCGTCGGGATAATCGCAACCTCGCTTTCGGACTGGTCGGATTTGTCGGGTTCATGTTGATCGGCACCCTGATCGCTGCCGTCGTATATGATCGCATGACGAACTACCAAGCCAACAGTGGGGCTTTCAGTCAGGTGGGCGCACGGACGCTTAATGGCCGGTCCGCTCGCGCAGTCAAATCGACGTCCAAATCACCCCAGTCGGACAAACCATGATCTGGGCTACCGAAAGTGTTCCTCGATAGATGTTGAATTCGTTCCAAGTGGCCGGCCTTCTGACCCACTTACTGGTCCTTGTGTTTGGTGTCGGCGGATTGATCGGTATCATTCCGCTTGCGCGTGGCCATCGCGCCGGATCAGGCTTGGTTCTGATGGCCATCTCGATGGATATCGTGATCTTGGCCCCTCGCTGGAACTTTGGCATCGCGGGCGTGAGCACATATGTCGTGGGCTTCCTGGCCGGACTATGGCTGCTTCTTGGCCCACAACACGGTAAATAATTATAGGGTTGAAGCTTCTTCCAGTACCCGCCTTCGGGCAATCTTGCCGCAACTCAACCCCGTAGATCAAACCCTTGTCAAAACATTCCAAACTCGTCAGCGCGAGGTCCGTGAGATAGTCCAGCGGAGAGGCGGCCCTTGACCCTTCCTCCGTTGGAAGGCCCATAAGGCACGCTTACTTTGCGCTAACGGTACAAGAGGAACGCAGTGAACATAATGAACAATACCACAATCGCCGACGGGCTCGTCGGTGCAATCGGCAACACGCCGCTGATCCGACTGACACGGGCCTCCGCTGCGACCGGCTGCGACATTCTCGGCAAAGCCGAATTCATGAACCCTGGTGGCTCCGTGAAGGACCGCACCGCGGTCGTGTCCCATACCGTGGTGTAGGAGCTGTGGGTAAGTAGCCCGCCGGAGCGACCGCCAGCGAGTCTGGCGCAGGCGGGCTACTTATCCACAGCGGTGGCCATCGTCGGTCTTCGGTTATGGTTGGAATTGCAACCGACCAACAATGACCTGAGGAGATCACGACGATGACCGACCCCACCATGGCCCTTCGCGCGCTGCTGGAGAAGAGTTCCGATGCCGATTTGTTGCGTGAGATGGTCGGCTTCACAGCCCAGCGCCTGATGGAACTTGAGGCCGAAAGCCGGACCGGCGCGCCCTATGGCACGCGCAGCGAGGAGCGCGTCAACCAGCGCAACGGGTACCGCGACCGCATTTGGGAAACCCGTGCCGGCACGATCGAGCTGCGCGTGCCGAAATTGCGCCACGGCAGTTACTTTCCGGCCTTCCTCGAACCCCGCCGGATGGCCGAGAAGGCGCTCGCGGCCGTGATCCAGGAAGCCTATGTCCAGGGTGTGTCGACCCGTTCGGTCGACGAACTCGTGCAATCCTTCGGCATGAGCGGCATCAGCAAAAGCCAGGTCTCGCGCCTGTGCGGCGAGATCGACGGCAAGATCGACGGATTTCTGAACCGCCCTCTGGAGGGCGACTGGCCGTATGTCTGGCTGGACGCGACCTATCTGAAAGTGCGCGAGGCCGGCCGGATCGTCTCGGTCGCCGTGACCATCGCAACCGGCGTCAATGGCGATGGCCGGCGCGAAGTGCTCGGCATGGCGATCGGCGCGTCCGAAGCGGAGACGTTCTGGACCGAATTCCTCCGCAGCCTTGCCCGGCGCGGCCTGCGCGGCGTCAAGCTGGTGATCTCGGATGCCCATGAAGGTCTGAAGGCCGCTATCGCCAAGGTGCTGCACGCCACCTGGCAGCGTTGCCGGGTGCACGCGATGCGCAACCTGCTGGCTCATGCTGGTCGCCAGGGCCGCAGCGTGGTCGCCGCCTTCGTTGGAACAGCTTTCGCCCAGGATGATGCAGCAAGCGCGCGCGCCCAGTGGCGCCAAGTCGCCGACCAACTGCGCCCCAAGACCGCCAAACTCGCCGCCATGATGGATGACATGGAGGAAGACGTCCTGGCCTACATGGGGTTCCCCAAGGAACATCGCACCAAGATCAGCTCCACCAACCCCATCGAGCGCCTCAACGGCGAGATCAAACGCCGCACCGATGTCGTCGGCATCTTCCCCAACGAAGCCGCAATCCGCCGGCTTGTCGGCGCCATCCTGCTCGAACAAAACGACGAATGGACCGTCCAGCGCGGACGATACATGACGCTGGAAACCATCGCCGGTTTGTGCGATCAACCCATCATCAAGCTGCCCGCCGCGGCAGCCTGACAACACCGGCCAACCCAGCCGGAGAGCGCGATGAGGTAAACAATCCTACACCACCCGCTGGGAGTACGTCATGCCAAGCTGATGAATGCCTGTGAGTGAAAGTCTCATCCGGCTAGAGCCGTAGCGGGCAGGCCGGGACCGAGTCTTGCGGGCGTCGCGGTAACGCGGGGTCTGAAGTGTAGACAGGAGCCATGTGG
>NZ_JAIMBY010000025.1 GCF_026191915.1 Acidiphilium sp. PA | reverse complement strand
AGTTGGCTCAACATGGCCGAGATCGAGATCGGCGTCATGCGCCGACAATGCCTCGACCGCCGGATCGATAACCGCGAACTGCTCGAAACCGAAGTCCGGGCCTGGGAGCGCCGCCGCACCAAAAGCGGTGCCAAAATTCGCTGGATGTTCTCCACAGATCAGGCAAGAGTGAAGATGGCCAAATCCTACCCCACGCCATCAATCAAGGAGTCGTAATCACTGCGACGGGACACTAGCTGTAGTTGCGCGACATCATCCCCGGCCTTCTCACCCTGTTTGTGGCGCCACACCCTTCCCCCACCACGATCAACGTCGAGCTGTTGGCCCCGTTCAGACGACTACGACAAACCATCAGAGACCGACGAAACCGAGAACGCATACGAAACGCATCCGCCAACGCTCCGCTTTTGGACAGATCGAGATCGAAGTCTCCGGCTACCGGCGCATCAGGCAGGCGCCGCCCAGAGGACGGTGCTGTCGCCGTCCCACTCTGCCCCCATTCGGCTCGCAGTCAGCCACTCCGCAGACCGTGGCTCAGTGCACCAAGAACCGATTCGTAATGGTAGACTCTGTCTTTGTGACTTCAACGGCCACAGCATGAATTGCGGCGCGTTGGCCACCGGAATGGCCCCCGGCGATCAGCCGCTAAGTAGAATGGGTTCGACCGGCACAAAGAACCCGCTGCGCGTGGTGTAAATACCCAGATCTCGGCACCCAATTGAAAAGGATCCGACGTACGATACCCATTTGTTGGACATTATTTAGCACCTCGCAGCCACAGAAACGTGGTTCGTGGATCGTGCATCACGATGCATGATCCACCCAAGGTACAAACCCGTCGATTCGGAAGTGATGTGTGATGCGTGCACCACGATAACCTATCTTCTGTTCCTTTAATCGGAAGTCCCAATGGCGGTGATGCGTGATTAATGCACCATGCATTACGCATCGCGTAGGGCAGACTTATGACGTATCGATGGAACCGGGGCCAAACACCTGAAGGATAATGCGTGATGCGTGCTGCGTAATGCGTGCTTCGTGGTGTGTGATTGGTCGTGCGAAGCGCACGCTACACATCACTTATCCAGGCGCAAAGAATCCACAGGTTTAGATGCGTCCGGTATGCCTATTACATAGGGTATCATCTATTTACACACGATGCGTGGTGCGTGCATCACTGCAATCGGCCTACAAATATTGCCTCACGCATCACCACTCACGAAGCACGTATCACCCTGCACGCATCTCGGCGCACGCATCACGGTGTACGTCTGGTTACCATAAACCTCCCAGTAGAGGAGAGTTACGCGCCAATATTAACTTGACGGGTGAGCGATGCGTGGTGCATGAACCGTGCATCACGCAGCACGTCTATCGAACGTGGGCAAAGACTTGGCGACATCACAACAGGAAGGAGTTCAAAATGATGCGTGCATCACGCAGCACAATGTGGGCGGGAAGTTGGTGAGGCGTATCGCTCTTGTCCAGCAGAAGGGTGGTGCCGCGAAAACAACGCTTTGCGTCCATTTAGCAGTCGCCGCTCAACAGTCTGGCATCCGCACCGCAATCATAGATATTGATCCCCAAGCGAGCGCGTCCGGAGTATGGGGGTTGGCGAGGGGTGATCTTGCGCCACCTGTTGCCGCTGTCCTCGCTGCTGAACTCCGGGACGCCCTTGAAGCAGCTGAAGCAGAGGGCTTCAAACTCATTTTTATCGACACGCCGCCCCATACCGCACCCGCGCTCGAGGTTGTCGCACGAAATATCGACGTTGCTGTGGTTCCGGTCCAACCATCGATCCTTGACGTTGCCGCAACCCAAGCGACTCTGGATCTTCTGCGCGCGAACAGTGTTCCCGCCATTGCAGTACTCACCCGGACTTCGCCACGCACAGACGAAGAAATCTTGGAAACGGAGCGCGCGCTGAAAGCGCTTGGATTGCCTCTGCTCAACACCCGAGTTGTCGAGCGAAAGGTCTACCGGCGGGCTCTCACGCAGGGCCAAGCAGTGGGCGAGTTTGACCCGACCAGCAAAGCCGCGAAGGAGATCCGTGCACTTTGGAAGGAAATATTGGCTTTTGACAAAAACCGCACCAGCGTCAGCGACCTCACCAATGTCTCATCTTCCAAGCGGAGGGCATAATGGCGAACACTCCAAAACGCAGCTTCACTAGTTTCGTGAAACGTTCCTCCGACTCGATCACCGACGGTGCCACACCGCAGGAGCAGTCTCGGCCTAACCTCGTGGCAGCCGCAGAAACCGCGCCGCCAATCGACCTCCATCACGAGTTCGAAGTCACCGACTCGGTCCTTGCGCCGTCCGTATCTCGACAGGCGAGGGAGAGCAGCGCGGGGGAGGGGAGGGGAGGGGACGACCGTACAAGAGTCGTCACTTCGACTGGCCGGGTTCGGACTTACACAGCATCACGCAATCTTCCAGGTGTCACACTCCGCCTCACCGAAGACCGCTGGGAACGGCTCAAAATGCTCTCGGTGCAAGAGCGCCGACCAATCCAAGAAATTCTTGGCGAGGCCCTTGACGCATACATGCAGCGGCGAGGGCTCAAGTGGTAGCGTGATGCGTGGTTCGTGATGCACGCATCGGCGACTCGGCGTTTCTAGAAAGTTATCCACAGATCCTGCGTGGGAAAAATTGACCCCCCAAAAAGGATTAAAACTTTTCCACAGGATTGGATACTTATCCACAGGGATTACTCGACCCCTCCTTGGGATTTCCCGACCAAAACCCGATTCGTCCCGTGGGATTTTTTTACTAAATACTACTAATAGAATCTAACTAACTTCTAATAGCTCAGTCAAGAAATCCCACGGTTTTTGGTCAAGAAATCCCACAGTTGACAAGTAGACCCAATAAACGATTAGGTTAGGTGAGGAGGTTTAGAAAGGAGTTTTGGAATGAGCTACCGCATCGACCAAAACATAGCCCAGCTCGTCCTGGACTTCGGAAGCGAGCAGGCGAGGGAACTCGTCGAGCCTCGATATAGGCCACTCGTTGATATTGCTCAGGAGGTCCTCACAGACGAGCGCCAGCAGATTGGGATATCCTATTCAGGATTCTGCCTAACAAGCCTTCCACATAAAAAACTTCCAGACGACGAGATATGGCAGCGCCGTGGCCATCGAGTCACACTGCTCGTCGAGCCAGGCACCATGCGCAGCGGAGATACAGTGGTCAAATACGGCGTCCCATTCGGGTCACGCGCTCGTATGATCCTTCTCTATTTGCAAACTCAGGCGATTCGCACGGGTAGCCGCGAAATTGAACTGGGCAAGTCGATGCGTAGTTGGATGGAACGTATGGGTATTGCCGTAGGGGGAGAAACCACACGCGCATTAAAGGAACAAGCTGCACGCATTTCAGCCTGTTCGTTGAAGTTTTTCTGGGATGGCGAGGATGCAGAGATGTGGTCTCGCGGTGCCATTGTCTCTGCCGGACTTCGTTTTAAGGACACCGGCGAGCACCACCATAGCAATCTGTCCTGGGATGACCGCGTTGTCCTTGACGAGACTTTCTGGCGGGCACTGAGAGACCACCCCGTGCCGCTCCAAGAGACGGCAATTCGTGAACTTGCTCATCGCTCTCTGGCCCTGGATGTTTATATATGGCTAGCATGGCGATGCCACGAGTTGAAGGGGCCTGTAGAGATATCCTGGACCGCCTTGACCGCCCAGTTCAACACTACAGGCAGGCCATTGAAGCACTTCAAGCCTCTCTTCGCTGACGCTCTCCGAGCTGCTACTGCCGCGTATCCCGAATGTCGGCTTGAAGTAGAGGAGCGCGGCGTTACCCTACATCCGTCAAGGCCGCCTGTCTTAAAGCTTGTCAAGTCATAGAATTTCAGCCTGCCACAACGTTTTTATCGGTCAACCCGTTGGCCCAATGTTTGTATTCCCTCGACTCCTGTGGGATTTTTCGACCGTAAACTCTGGTTTACAATCTTGTGCGTCGGAAAATCCCCTAAAGCTAGTAGCTTACCGCCTTGTCTTGAGATCGCCCTTAGGGGATTTCCCGACTTGCGCGGCAAGATATGGCCGCGAACGAGGCGCCGACACGTCAGTCAAGAAATCCCACGCTTTAGCGCCGGCCGGTTGTCTCATAACCCGGAAACCCGCGCTCAAGTAGTTTTGCCACCCTCAACATGTTGGATACACAGTGAGCCAGCTTCATCAAAGCGCCATCATCAACCGGTCAAGATATCCTCGGCAATGGACGATGCCACGCCAGAATCAGTGGATGCCGACTCATGTGGGATTTGTTGACCTCGCGCACGTACAAGCCGCTAGGAGTTTCTTGCCCTTCGGGCCAGCGGACGACCCTTCAGTGTGTAAGTCTAGGAACTGCCGACCCACGGGAAGGTCGAGAATTCCCACAAGGGTCAACGAGTCGCGGCCTATCTGCTCACTCGCAACTTGCCCACCAGCACAAAGGGCGACTACACCGTCAGCCTCATCGATTGTTTCCCCCCTTGAGATGCTCCCCACTCCATGAAGATCGGTCAATCGTCAACCATGTCTCTAGCCAATCCGCCTCCCCCAGACGATTTCAACGCCGCCGAGCGTGCTTACATCCGTCGCGAACTTGACGAGGTTTTCACGACACTCCCAGCCGTTTCTGATGGCTTTCTAGTCCGTACCAGGAAGACGGGTCCAAACTCGGGCGAACCAAAGATACCACCAGCCGGTCAGACATTGCTGGAGAGGGGATTGATGCGACTGGAGCGCCACCCGGCGCCCAGGCTCTTCTTCACGGAGGCTGGTTTTGTCGCGTTGAAACGTATGATGTCAGATGCGCAACATGCTGATCCGAAAAAATTCAATCACATTCGCAAGGAACTCGGAATTGAATAACTACGGACAGATGGGGAGTCCTTACGGTGTCGGCCGCGAAACTAATCAATGGCTGGGCTAGGCGCTCAAGGACAAGGGCAACGTAATTGTGGTCACCGGCGTTCCGGACAACAGGGTAAACGAGGTTCGCAAAGACGGTAGTGAGTCCGGCCAGAAAAAAACATCCCCGCATCAACGCGGTCAATCACGACGGTCTGTGGGATTCTGCGACCGCAGAAGGAAACGTCGCCTCAGGGCGAGGCGCCTGCTGATGTGCAATATTCTGGCCATCTACCGTTCCTCGCCTGATCGAGCTCCTGGATGATCTTCATCGGGAAGTCTCACGCGAGGCCGCAATAGCTCTCGGTATGATGGGACGACCCGAAACCCGGGCATCGCTGATACGTCTGGTAAAGGATGAACCGTCGTCGGAAACCATCGACGCGCTGGTGGCGACCGGCGATGACGAGTGTTTTGTCTCCTTGGGACGGCTGGCCGACATGTGGCCTGATCTACGCCATCTCATCGTCCAGGCGCTCGCCGGTAGCGAGCATCGTCTGGCTGTGACAATCGTCCGCTTATTGATCCTGATCTGGCCGCGATCGCAAGCGTCCGCGATTAAAGTAATCCGCTTTCAACTCTTGCCGATCGTATCTGCAGACGTCATTGAGCCGAGGTCCCAGCGCTTTGGGTGATTACCGCGGCCCGATGACCCCGGCAAACGGTGGGTCCTCGCCATGCTCAATCGCGCGGCAGATACCGCGCTCCTTGCGCGTGGCTCTGGCCCCGCAGGCATCCGAACACGGACGCCTGCGCGTTTGCCGGGATCACCGGGCCGCGGTGGCTCTGGGGTGATCGAGACAGAGAATGCAACATGGATGGTCCGGTGGTCTTCCTCTCGATCGCCAAGGAGATCTTCCGATGAACAAACAACTGCCGCGGGCGTGGATCATGTTTCGCTCCGGCAATCGCCTCAACCTGCTGGATCCGGCACCGAATGCCTGGACCGAGACTGATCTTGCGACTGGCTTATCCCGCACCTATCGTTGGGGCGGTCATTCCTGCTGGGATCTGCCGCTGTCTGTTGCCCAGCACAGTCTGACGGTGTTGGCAATCCGTCAGCAACTCGCACCGTCACCATTGTCGCCGGGCGAGGCGCTGCGTGAGCTACTCCACGATGCAACGGAGGCACTGATTGGTGGTTTTGATCCGATCACCCCGCTGAAACCACACCTCGGGGAGGGGTATGCGGAGGTCAACCGCCGTCTTCAGGCCGCTGTGAACCTCCGCTACGACCTCCCACCCTGGACGGTCGCGATCCACCGGCAGCACAAGCATGCCGATCGTCTGGCGGCCGCGAGCGAAGCCCTCCACGTCGTCGGATGGCGGAAACCGGCACTGCGGCGTGATCTCGGGATCACCCTGAAGCCGCTTGATGAGGACCCGTTGAATGTGCAACCGGGTATGGCGCCCTGGGAGCCATGGCCGGCGCATTTGGCAGCAGAACGGTTCGAGGAGACGTTGCGTGGCCTGATTCGTGCCCGGCAGGAAATTTCTACGTCACCGGGTCATATCGATTATGATCAAGTCGAAGCGGCGGAGTAGGACAATGAGCGACTATTTCAGAAACCTTCTGACGGTTATGATGTCCGGCGCTGCGTTCGGCTACATATTCGCGCCACAGATTGATAAGATGAAACACGCCTTGGTGGCGTGGAAAGCCAGACGGGTGCGCAGAAAACGTGGCAGCGTACGCTGGTAGGCAAAAACGCAACAACACGGTTGACCCGATCACCACGGCGGAACGGCTCAACGGCAATCACCGCCCCTGAAATCAGCGTGGGGCGCTGACAAGCAAATAAGACCCGGCAGTTAGGACAATTCCCTGCCGCATGCGGGATGACCGCCGCAAGGGGTTGTCGCTGCGCTCCCGTGGTGCGGGCGCAAGCGCCCTCGCGCGCCCTTGCCCCGGTCATCCCGATACGGCCGGGGGAGGGGGTCTTCAAGGAGAAGACTGAAGGAGAAACCCAGGAAACGATTACGCATACTGAACGTGTGGCATTTCGACATGGCGATCCGGGTCATGACCCTCGCCATCGTGATCCACGTCATCCTCGCAATGCCGGCCATCGGCGTCCTGCACGCACCGCCCGTCATCCAATCGAACGGGAGCGTGGTCCCATGATCGATACCATTGGTGCCGAAACGCCACCGGCCACGGCTACCGATTACGAGTCCGGTCCCGACGATGATCAAGGGGCCGGCCTCTGCTGGGTCGCGGTTTTCCTGATCGACCTGAGTTACGGCGGCCCTGAGGAAGGAGGATGGTGGTATCAAACCGGCATCCTCGCGATCGACCCGTGGGTCTATGAAACCCTTGGAGCCGCCCCGGCGGGCTTCTGCACCATCGCTGCGGCCAACGTACACGCGGAGCAGATGCGAGTGAAACTACCCGAGGTCAATCAGGGCCGTCCCGACATCTCGCAGACCAACTCGGTCGGGCAATACGATGTCCGGGTCATGCGCGCCCAGATCATGCCGACGCATTTCCCGCGGATACGGCCCTTATACGAATAGGCCGCACGTCGGCAGCCACCTGCCCACTCTCGAACCGCAGGCCCGCCCTTATCGGCGGGCTTTGGCGTTTTCGGGGTGGGTGATTGCTTTAACCCCTCTCACAGGAGTCCCGTCATGGGATGGTATTATCAACCGATCGGTGGTCGTAGCACCGCCGACAAGGATGCGTTTTTGCGCAGCGAAATCGAGCAGATCGCCGACAAGCCGGGGAGGGCCGAGATCAAGGTGGTCAAATCCGCCTTCGTCGGTTCGACCTGGTATGCGGCGGTTCTGATCGGCATTCCCGATCAGGCGCCATACACCGTGGCCTATGTATACCTGACGCAAATGGGCCGCGATGGCGATTTCGGTTACAAGCCGATGGACGAGTCGGTTGGTCCCTGCGAGGTCGATTGCCCGGTCGGGATCATGAATCTGCTGACCCCGATCGATCAACTGCCCGGCGCGGGATATGCGGCGGACTGGCGGGCACGGGTTGCTGCCGCTCGGGAACGCAAAGCCGGCGAGCGGCGGCAGCAAGCGCGCATCGTCAGCGGTACCCACATCCGGTTCGCAACCCCGCTCCGGTTTACCGATGGGGCCAGCTACGACAGGTTCATCGCCGAAGCTATGTCACGGCGGGGACGAATGATTCTTGCTTTCCGGCCGGTCGATGCCGGAGACCGTCCGCTTGGCGGCCGATACCGGATCCGCGGGCGTGTGCTCGCAACGGCTGAAATCGAAACCGCTGAACGCACGACGTCAGCGACGCCAACGTTGATGAGGGTGGATCAAACCGTCGCCTGAAGCGATCGGTGTAGGCCCGGCTGCCACGGTCGGTCCGTGCGGGGCAAGGCGTGGGTCCACGCCATGCTCGCCTGCCCCGGAGGGCAGGCTGTGCGTGGCTCTGGTCCTGCGCTGCGGGCGCTCCGCACCCTTGCGCAGCCTTGCCCCGCCCGGCACCGCCGTGGCCGCGATCCGGACATCTTCACGAAGAAGATGAAAGGAAAATCCATGAAACTGCGCGAGCAGCTCCACCATCGTTCTCTTCCCCCATACCCATCAGACGGAGACCACCCCATGAGCGATCATTCCACCACACCGACGGCCGAACCGGCATCGGTTGCCACCGCGACCGCGCTGATTGCTGACTACACGGTGGCACATACCGAGTTCCAGAAACTGCAAAGCTCGATCCTGCGAAAAGCCAAACCGATCCTGTTCGGCGCCTTGAAAGCTGCCGGGATCACGCGCGTCACCGTGACGTTCGATGGCTACGGCGACAGTGGCCAGATCGAATCGGTCGAGGCTTACGACGCGGAGAAAAAGCCGATCGATCTGCCGGCGGAACCCATCCCCTATCCGTTCGCTACAATGAAAGAACGATATGAACCCTGTTCGGAGACACCGAGCGGGCAGCGCTGCGCCGGCTATGAAGTCCAGGAGATGGAAAAATCATCCCTGATCCAGGACATCATCGAGGAGATCTTCTGGGACTTCATCGGCGCAAAGCACGACGGATGGGAGAACAACGACGGCGGATTCGGCGAGTGCGGATTCGATGTCGAGAGCGAGACGATCCGGCTGGAGATGAACGAACGCTACACCGAAACAAATTACTATGAACACGAGATGTGAGGGCCCCGTGGCACATCCGTATCACCATGCGGTGTCATCCGCGCGTCAGTGGGGCGGCTCACCCGACGACTACCAGGCGATCCATGACTTCCTCGATTCCAGCAAGGCAGCGGTCGCCGACTTTCGGCACCGCGCAGCGCTCCACCACTCGAGCGGCATCTTCATCACCGAGCGCGTGTTCGGTCACGTTCTGACCAACAGCGCAGGCCGGATCGTTCCGGTCCGGCTGATCGCCGAACAGCACGTGAAAGAAGATCTCGGTCGCATCCCGAGCTTCGCTGACTGGGTGCGCGCGATCCGGCCGGAAGCCTGGATGGGATCGCGCAGCACGCTGGACCGCGACATTCTGGAAGGAACCGCATCATGACCGAATACATCGTGAAACTCGGCTTCTGGCTACGCGCCTACGATAGCATCACGACCGAGGCGAACAGCGATACCGCGGCCATCGAGGCGGCGAAGGTCGCGGCCAAACGCGCGATGGAATCAGCCAGTCAACCCGAACACATCGACACCGACGATCGGCGCGAAGGGATCATCGCCTACATCGACCGGGTCACTGCCGACAGCAGGGAACAGGTCATCGAGGCCGTCCCGTTCGACGAGGACCGCATCCATCCCCAACCCGGCGGCTGATCGTCAGCTTTCCCTCTCATTCCGAAAAGCCCGGTCTCGCACCGGGCTTTTTCATTCACGGAGCTTTTTCTCATGGCCGACTATTCCACACGATTTTCCTGCCGGCTCGATACCGGCTCGACCGGCAATGCCGCCCGCGCCGTGCGACTGTTTGCCGCCTATGAGCGTCTGATGGCGCGACACGGCGATATCGTCTGCTTCGAGGTGGCAGCCGACCCGATGGAGGATTCACCGGGCGGCGTCTGGATCCATGACGGTGATGGCATGGGCGATCCCGATCATGTCATCAATTACGTTCTTGCCTGCGCCAAGCGCTTCAAGCTCCGCGGTCGCTGGGGGTTTAGCTGGGCCTATCTCTGCTCGCGGCCAGTCCTCGACGCCTTCAGTGGCGGGGCCTGCGTGCTCGATCTCGGCGCCGGCGAGGTTATCGGCGATTTTCACTGCGGCGACTGGATCGACGAGATGATCCAGGCCGGCAAGCGCTTCATGATCTATTCACCGAACGAGAGTCAGATGGGGCAGGGAGGTGGCTACTGGTCCAACGATGACGGCTGGGTGGATCTGGGCAGCGCGACGATCTTCAACTGGTCTGAGCGCAGGATATTCTGCTTGCCAGCCAGCCTCGGCAGTGATGCCGACTGGGTCGAAATCAAATCCGCAGGAACGCTGAATCCCGAAATTCATTTGCCAGCCGATGCCGATCAGCCGAAAATGGGCACCGTGTCATGAAGCGTTCCACCCTCATTCTCGGGCTTGGCCTTTGCGCTGTCGGCTTCCTCTATGGTCGTGAGCGCGCGCCATCGGACCGGACCACTGCACGGCCGGACATCACCCAGCTGGTCCAGGCGGCTAAAGCGCAGGCTCGACAGGCAACGCAGGCGCAGAAACCCGACCTGCCTGCCACGGCGACCGAGGCGGTCGAGAAAACCCTGCCGAACCATGCTGCCCAGATCGCCCGGCTCGAGCAGGAATATCGTGACCATCCGGGATTCCGTCAGCTGGTTACCGACTACAACGACGAGACCGGACACCCGAACCGCGGCGTGAACGCCAGCCTCGAAGCGCTCGACCAGAACGCAGTCGCCGGCGCACCAGCCTTCGCGTTGTTCCGCGCAGTCCAACCCCGTGCCGAAATCGCCCGTGCGCTCGAACAGCATTGGCGCGATGAGCATGAACGGCGAGATCGAGACACAACCGCTCCCTGACCGCGTCATTGTGACCACGACGTCATTGTGAACGCGACGTTCCGGTCCTGATCCGAATTACTCCGACGAATTCAATCCTGCCAGCGCGCCCCACGAGGGCGCGTTGGCGTTTCAACATGCCGAATCTTTCCTCGGCACTCCCCCGGAGACATCCCATGCCCGCAAGATCACATCCCGCGTCCGACAAGGCGCTCGAGCGGCCGCGCATCGTCCGCCCCGGCGATGATAATTTCCCGACCACCCCGGCGCTTCGCACCCTGCTGCGCGACCGCGGCATGATCGAAGAGCCCGATCCACCACCCGCAACGATCGCGCGTGCCGGTTCATCGCCAGCGCCGAGCCTGAAAGGGCCGCGATTCACCCTCGGCAAGACGCCGCGCGGGACACTCGACGTCGATCTCTCCCGGTTGATCGCTTACAAATGCCTGATCCAGGGATCGGCCGGCGCCGGCAAGTCCATGGCGCTCCGCCATATCATCGAGCAGGCACATCCTCATACGGCGATCGCCTTGCTCGATCCGGAAGCCGAGTTCGCCAACCTGGCCTCTCATATCGGCGCTCCCACGATCCGGGCGGCCGACCTCGCCGCGGATGGACTCGCGATCGTGGCACTCAATGCCCGGCGGCACCGGCTCTCGGTGCATCTCGACCTGAGCGATCTCTCGCCCGACGAGCGCATCGTGCGTGCCTCCGCCTTTCTGAACGGCCTGCTGACCGCGCCCAGGGAACACTGGCCGCACACGATGCTGGTCGCGATCGACGAAGCCCATCTGATTGCGCCGCATCTCGCCGCATCGGGGCGCGACGCCGAGATCCGCCGCCTCGGGATCGCCACCCTCACCGAACTCTGCGCGCGGGGCCGCAAGCGTGGCCTCGGACCGGTGATCGCAACCCAGCGTCTCGCAAAGCTCGCGAGTTCGGTGGTCAGCGAATGCCACAATCATCTGCTCGGTCTGAATGTCTACGACCGGGACGTCGCGCGCGCCGGTGATCTCCTCGGGTTCCCCTACCAGAAGGCCTGCCAATTGCGCACGCTGCCGGCAGGACGCTTCTTTGCGATCGGCCCGGCCTTCGCGCGCGAGGCGGTCGCGGTCGACGTCGCGATCGCGTCCACCCCGCATGTCGGCGCGACACCCACACCGATGCCAGGGGCACGAATGAGTGACGCCGACGCCCGCGACCGGCTCGATCTCGATCGCCTGCCCGCTTCGGCAGTCAGCGATCATCGTCCCGACCGCAGAGGCAAACTGGCGCTCAGCCTGTTCCTGCTCAACGACCTCGCGCCGGTCGCGGGCACGATTGTCCAGACCCTGAAGCGGATCTCTCCCAATGCCACGACCACCACGGAGATCGCCGCCAAGCTCGCGATCGAACCGGGGATCGTCGATCAGGCGATCGATCTGCTGATCGGGGAGCGGTTGATCGACGCGCTGCCGCGCGACGACTGCCGCGTCGTGCGCCTGGCTGCGGCGCTGCGCACCCTGATCGCCGATACGCCCATCGTGGGCTTGTCCTGACATGGGCGATTACGAGATCGTGGTGCTCGATCCCGCGACTGCGGACCGGGTGCTACCCACACCGGCAGAGATCACCCCGGTGCGGGAGATCAGATACCACACGCGAGGTTGGATGCCGGCGGAACTCGATACGCTCCGGGATAGGCTCGGCGCAGATGCGCCCTGGGAGGAGATCGCGATTGCCGTCAGTCGCACGATCGAGACGGTGAAAGACATAGCCTGGGAACTGGGCCTCTATCGCCCGAAGTTTCGGCCGTGGACCGAAGATGAGGACCGTGTCCTGATCACGGACTACGGCAGCGTGCCGACTGCAACACTTGCGCTCCGCCTTGAACGTGGTGTGCCGGCTGTTTACGTCCGCGCCGGGCTTCTCGGTCTGACGAAGGCGGCACCTCCGCCGTGGTCGGAAGCCGAAGATGCCGTTCTTCGAGCGGTCTACACGATAGAAGCGACGATTGCCGAGATCGCCGCGCGTCTCGGCCGCCCTGGGTCCGGGGTGATCAGCCGGGCGTCGCATCTCGGTCTGCGACGTCCAGAAGGACCCAAGCCCTGGCATCCCGATGAACAGGCTCTTGCGCTCAAGCTTGCCGAGGAGGGGCATCTCTATCCGGTGATCCGCCGCAAGCTGGCCGCCAAGGGGTTTCCCCTTCGCGCGGAAAGCAGTTTTCAGGCGTTCATCGCCGCGAGCGGCTATCACCGGGGTTGGGGTCGACCCTGGATCGAGGAGGAATGCGATCTCCTGCGCCAAGCCTATCAGACCGGCGGCAATCTTGTGGCGCTCAGTCACCGGCTTGGCCGATCGCGACATTCGATCCGCTGGAAAGCCGCAGAACTCAACCTGTCAGGCACCCACCCAAAGCCCAACGGCGCACGTCAGGGCCGCCTCTGGAGCGAGGCAGACGATGAAATGCTCCGGGCGAATTATGGCAGAGGCCGGATGAAGACGGGCGAACTCGCCGGCCTGCTCGATCGGCCGAAATCCGCCGTCTACAACCGCGCCTTCACCCTCGGATTGGATCATGGCTACTGCCGGGACTGGACCCCGGATGAAGATCTCCTGATCCGCATCGCCCATGCGGCAGGCGTCTCGATGATCGATCTTGCCAAGGTGATGCGGCGCGATCCGACGATCGTCTCGAAGCGGGCAATCAAGATCGGCCTGTCATTCTCCCAGCGCGATCACGCAGCCCCGCGTAATCTTCGCGCCCATCGGCCAGTGCTCGATTGTGCCGCGATCCTCTCGCTGGCCGCGCCGACCGGCCCGGCGGGTGACCCCTGGCAATCGTTCAAGGTGGTTCGGGTCTTCGGTCACGATTGAGACAGCAGACATGAAAGCGATCTCCGCCGCGAGCGTGAAGCAATGCCGCATGCGGGTCGCGCGCCGCAAGGGGTAGGGCCTCGCCATGCTCGCCGGCGCCCGCGCCGGCTGCGCGTGGCTGCGTTTCCCGCGGGACGGGCCAAACGGCCCGCCCCGCGCCCTTGCCCCGCCCGCCCCGACGCGGCCGCCAAACGGTGTTTCAGGAAGGGAGAAATACCGATGAACAAATCCAGATGGCCGCGCTCCTGCACAGCCAATACCAATCTGAATCCCAATCCCCGCGATATCTACCAGGAGGTGACCGACAAGATCCTCGCTGCGCTCGAACGCGGCGTGCTGCCGTGGCAGCGGGGCTGGGATCAGGGCCTCGCCGGCGCACCGATGAACCCGACGACGGGACGGATTTACCGCGGGATCAACAATCTGCTGCTCGGCATGATGCAGGATGCGGCGTTCAACGGCGATCCGCGCTGGTGCTCCTACCGGCAGGCGCAAGCCCGGGGCTGGCAGGTCCGCAAGGGCGAACGCGGCACCACCGTCGTGTTCTATCGCAAGCTCCAGCGGCCGGGCGGCGAGGACGGGGAGACGGTTCTCGTTTCTCCTGATACCGCAGGGGAGGGAGCACGCCCGTTCTTCATGCTGCGGGCTTCCACGGTCTTTCATGCAACCCAGATCGACGGCATTCCCGTCTATAACCCACCGGGGATCGCAGCCGAGCCGTGGCGCACGCCGGAGGCGGTCCAGACAATCCTCGACAGCAGCGGTGCCACCATCCACTACGGCGGCTCGCAAGCGTGCTTCGTGCCATCACGGGACTGCATCTACCTGCCGCCCAAGGCCGCGTTCCGCAACGATGCGGCCTTCTCATATACGGCGCTGCATGAACTGTCCCATTATGCCTATGCGGCACCTCGGCTGAACCTCAGCCAGGGTGGTCGGTTCGGCTCAGCGGCTTATGCGTTCGAGGAACTGGTGGTGTCGATCGCCTCGGTGAACATCTGCACCGTAGTCGGCGTCGAGGCCGAGATCGAGAATACCGCCAGCTACCTGGCCGATTGGATGACCGTCATCAGGTCCGATAGGAAGGCGATCTTCCGCGCGGCGGCCGATGCACAGCGCGTGGCCGATTACATCCTCGGCTTTCATGCCGACTACGCGACTGCGGTGCGAACGGCCAACGAAGCCGGCGCGGGAGAGCAGGACGGCGACGGCGATCCGGGAGACACGCTCGACGAGTTCGACGACCAGGCTGTGCCTGTTGTCGAACCTCTCGCGACGGCTGCGTGATGGACGCGTTTTGCTCCGCAAGCGCGGAGCAGGGCAGGGGGGATAGCGGACGATCCGCCCTCCCGCTCACCAAAAGCTGGCAAGGGAAGCTTCCGTTCGATGCCGACGCCAACACTGCCATCGGCACCGGCTGGGATTCCGAATGCCCGCCGATCGCGTTGACCCCGGAGGTCGAGCGCCTGCTGGCCGCTGATGCCGCCGTTGCAATCGGGGTCAGTGGCGGCAAGGATTCCTGCGCGGTTGCCATCGCGGTAGATCGTTATCTGGAAGCCATCGGCCACGCGGGACCGCGCATCCTGATCCACGCCGATCTCGGCCGCGTGGAATGGCGCGACAGTCTCCCCGCCTGCCAGCGCCTCGCCGAACGGATCGGCTGGGAACTGGTCGTTGTCCGCCGGCAGGCCGGGGATATGCTGCACCGGTGGCATGGGCGCTGGGCCAACAACGTCGCCCGCTATGCAGCCCTCGAATGCGTGCAGGTGATCCTGCCATGGAGCACGCCATCGATGCGGTTCTGCACCTCCGAAATGAAAACCAGGATCATCGCATCGGCGCTGGCCAAACGCTTCCCCGGTCGACCGATCCTGAACGTGACCGGGATCAGGCGGCAGGAGAGTACAAACCGACGCGGCAAGCCGGTCAGCGCCATCGATACCAACCTCACGACCAGAACCCGCGAGGCTTTCGTCTGGAACCCGATCATCGATTGGCCGATCGAGCAGGTCTGGCGAACCATCGGAGAGGCGGGTCTGACGCATGAAGCCTATGACGTCTACGGCTCGACCCGTGTGTCGTGCGTGTTCTGCATCATGAGTTCGATCGGTGATCTCCGGGCCGCCGCCTCCTGTCCGGAGAACCGTGACATCTACCGCGCCATGGTCGATCTCGAAGCCCGATCGACCTTTGCTTTTCAGGGAAGCCGCTGGCTGGCCGACACCGCGCCGCATCTGCTCGACGCCGATATGCGACGTGCGGTGACGCGGGCCCGGCTCGCTGCGCACGAGCGGATGCGTCTGGAAGCACGGCTGCCCCATCATCTCCTCTACGTCAAAGGCTGGCCGACCACCGTGCCGTCTCATGAAGACGCCGATCTGTTGGCAAGCATCCGCCGCAGGATCGGCACGCTGCTCGACATCGACGCTGACTACCTGACCGGCCCCGCTGTCCGCGACCGATATCGTGATCTTATTGCCGCGAAACCGGATCGGCTCACCGTCCCCTGACCCTCGACTTCAACCTCAGCCCTTTGATCGAAAGGAACCCCGGCCATGACCGGAACCAATGACGATGACCTCGACGTCTTTGACATCGAGAACCTCAAACCGCAGGTCCGAACACGTCGACCCGCGAAAGGCCTGCCGCTGATCGGCGTGTGGGCAGAGATCCCGAAACCCCGTTCAGGCTACACAATCCGGTGCATGCTAGCCTGCGCCAATCTGGCAGGAGCGCAAGAGTACCTCTCGCGATTGGGTGCGAGCCTGGTCGAGAACCGCACGGCGATCACCTGGTCGGTCCGGGAATTCCGAACCCGCCCGGTGAAGCGACCCCGACCCAACCATGCACCGCGGATCCGGATCGCGGAGCAGAACGTCCTTGAAATCGGTTCCTGACAGGAGATCCCGACATGGCAAAAATCGCAACCGATGTCGAACTCGCAGCCATCATCACCGGCATTGTGGCAGACGCCCCGCAGCACGAGGAACCACGCTACCGCATGTTCCTCGACACGATCGCCGAAGCGATCGGCGCCTATCATTGCCTTGCTATCGGTGCGGTGATGACGCCAGCGGAGGATCTGCCGCAATGGACCGTGGCATTGCACGCCACCATCGATACCGCCGACGATGGAGGGCCGTTTGCCCTGATCGACCCCGATCTTGGGGTCAAGGACTGGCTTGCCGAAGGACGATCCGAAACCGGGGGAGCGCAGTAAGGCGCAGCAGCGCAGCGCGTCAGGTTTTGACCTTGCCGCGCTTGATGATGGGTTTTTCCTGCGGCTTCACCTTGGTCGCCGGTTTTTTTGCGATCTTTGCCGCAATGACGGGGGCAGGGGAGGGAGTATTGTCAGGAAGTGACGCTGTTTCGCTTACAGGCGGGGCGGCTTTCGATTGTTCCAATTCGACCTGAAGAGTTTTGATCTGGTCACGGGCTTCTGTCAGCGCATTTGTAACCAGCACTGTCAGGGCGCTGTTTGCCTGCTCCAGTTGCTCGATTCGATCCTGCAATTCCTGGACTGATAGCTGCGGCTTTGCCACTGCGGCGACGGTCTTGGCCCGGGGCGTCTTCACTGTTTTCGGGGCGACTTTCATCGGTGCTTTGGCAGCAGCCGGTTTCACTTTTGCAGGTGAGGTCTTTGTTTTTGTTGCGGCCTGAATCTTGGTCGCCGGCTTGGACGATCCTTTGATACCCTTGGGCATATCCAATTCCTCTTAATGATCTCAATCGGGCTCTAACGCAAAATCAGAAAAATGAAAGAGAAAAGCGCAGAAAGCCAAACAGGAAAATCGGCTACCGCACCCGCCTCGGCCGGCAAGGGGTAGGGCCTCGCCATGCTCACCGGCGCAAGCGCCGGTTGCGCGTGGCTGCGTTTCCCGCGAGCGGGCCAAGTGCCCGCTCGCGCCCTTGCCCGCCGTCGCCGGGCTGCGGTCACGCGATGGGTAGATCAGAGAAATCCAGAGAACAACGAAGGATTTCGATCGAATCACCCCCATCGAAGGAGATCTCCCATGTCAGCCTCCCCGGAAATCCTGCATAAGAACGCGCCGTCCCAGCCCAGCGGCGCGGAACCCGAACGCTATCGGTTTTTCAGTATCAAACTCCATCGCCTGATCTCCTACCGCGAGGATGGTGCCGTCTATGTCCGTGATGTGTGCTCGGATTGGGTACGCACCCGCGCACCTGCCGATACCGATGCGATCAAGGCCGAGCGGTTCGAGCGGGCAGCACTGGCGATCACCAATCTCCCGGCCTGGGCCCGGTCGATCACCGACCTGCCCACGATGACCGAGATCGAGCGCTGGTCCACCGACAGCGTGGTCGAAGCCACCGATGGCGAGGAGGTCGAGCCCGACGGCCATTCGCCGGACGGCGCACCGTCCTGGCTGCTCGCTCTCGGCATGATCTGAGGACGCACCGATGAGCAATCCTTCCCAGCCGCGAAGCGGCAACCAGTCGTTCCTCGATGACCTCATCGCGCAGTCATGCGCGACCACAGGCGGCCACCTCTGGATCAACTGCTCGCAATGGACGCTCTACGTCAGCAGGGGGCGCAGCATCTCGGGCTATGACCTCGATGCGATGAAGGTCCGGGTGCTCGCTGCGGGAGGTGCCGTCATCGATGTTCGTCAGGCCGATCCCGATCAGGTGCTTCATCTGGCTTTCAACGGGCCGATGATCGCGGTCGGCGAGGAACCGCGTTTTATCATCTGCAAAGCCTTGTCCTACGAAAGCCTGGAGATCGTTGCGGCCTGTTATCGCCGCGCCGGCGCCGAGATCCACAACATCCCAGAGGCGCAGGAGGCTGGCGATGACACGCTATCGCTCCCGACGTGAACGACTGATCAAGCAGCACGGGCGGATTACCGACAAGTATCGGCTCCATGCCTGGTGGCTGCGCGGTGCGCTCGATCAAATCACCGGCAAACCTTTCCCGCCGCTTCACCCCGATCTCTCCGATGAATACGAGAGCGGAGCCTGGTGCGTCCGGTACGGCTACATCCGGATCAACGACATCGAGCGGTTCAAACGCCTGATCGTCGAGACCGAGCGCGGCCGGCCCTACCAGCGCGGCCGGTTCGCCCAGGAACACCCGGATCTGCTCGCAGCGATCGAACCCGCGAGCGCGATCCACCCGCCCACCTGAAAAACCGCAGCGATCCAGCTCGGTCCCGTCCAGACGTCGGCCCGGACATCGGCCCGATCGCCCGAACCTGACCTGTCCCATCAAGCCCACCGCAGAACGCCGTTCCCACCCGGAACGGCGTTCTGCGTTCGTTCCAGAGGATATCCTGCCATGCCGATCAATCCATTCGACCAGGGCGGCCAACTCGGTCTCGACCTGTTCGGTACAACCGCACTCACCCCAGCCGATCTCAACCCGGTCGGCCTGATCCGTATCCCGATGAAGGAGAACCCGGTGGACGACACCGACGAGGCCGACACGCCAGCAGGGCAGGGGGGTCGTTCGTCCCGGTCCGATGCCGCACGTCGCGGGAGGAACTTCCGGCTCGACGGTGCGCGCAACCTCGCGGCCGGATGGAAAGCCCGCGCGCAGGACAATCTCGCCGCGATCCGTCTGTTGCAGCTGATCGAAACCCAGAACCGTCCGGCGACACCCGACGAACAGGCGCAGCTGATCAAGTTCTGCGCCTTTAGCAGCACCGAGCTGGCCCAAGGTGTATTCCGCGCCGCAGGCTCGACCTTGCCTTTTACCGTAGGTGCGGATGCGGGTGAGGAGACGGCGGCGCAAGCGCGTGGGGACCAGGGTTTCCGCGCTGGCTGGGCCGAGATCGGCCGCGATCTGGAAACCCTGGTCAGCCCGCACGAACGGGCGGGATTGATGCGCGCCACCCAATACGCCCACTTCACCCCGGAATTCATCATCCGGGCGCTCTGGAGCGCTGTGGCACGGCTCGGCTACGCCGGCGGGCGTGTCCTCGAACCCGGGTGCGGTACTGGCCTGTTCCTCGCCCTCGCGCCCGAAGCCATTGCCGTGAACAGCCATTTCACCGGCATTGAGGCTGACCCTGTGACCGCCCGCATTACCCGCCTGTTGTTCCCCGAGAGCCAGATCAGGCGAGAGGATTTCACCAAGGCGAAACTGGTTGGAGATTTCGACCTCGCGATCGGCAACCCGCCCTTCTCCGACCGCACCCAGCGCCTAACGGAGATCATCCCTCCCACGGCAATGTCGCTGCATGATTATTTCATCGCACGGTCGATGTACCACCTCCGCCCCGGCGGCCTCGCCGCCTTCGTGGTCAGCCGCTGGACCATGGACAAGATCGACGATACCGCGCGCAAGATCATCGCCGACAAAGCCGATCTGCTCGGCGCGGTGCGCCTGCCAGCCGGGGCGATGCGCGCCGATGCCGGCACCGATGTCGTGGTCGACATGCTGGTCTTCCGCGCCCGCGCCGATGACGAGATCCCCGGTCCGGTAAACTGGACCGGCACCGCCGAAGCGCTGCCCGCCACGGACGAGACGCCGGCGGTCGCGATCAACCGCTATTTCCTCGACCATCCGGCTCAGGTGCTCGGCACCCATGACCGTACCACCAGCCCCTACGGCCTGGTCTACACCTGCAAGGGCGACACCGGCCCCGGCCTCGAAGCAGCAATCCATGAGGCGCTCGCCATCCTGCCATCAGGCGTTCACGCCCCGGACCCCGCCCGGTTCCGCAAGACCGATGAAGTCGCCGAGCCGGTCTACACCGGCCATGCCGCCGACGGCGCGACGATCCGCGAGGGCAGTTACCTCGTGATCCGCAACCGGCTGCATCAGGTGGTCGACGGCATCCCGACCGAGATCCCGGTCAAGCAGAAGAATTCCAAGCGCGACGGCATCCCGCTGCTCTCGGCCCAGATCATCGACGGGTTGATCCCGATCCGCGATGCGGTCCGGGAGGTGCTGCGCGCCCAGGAAGCCGATCTGCCCTGGCAGCAGGCTCAGCAGCAGCTCCGCCTGGTCTACGGTCGCTTCGTGCGGACCTATGGCGCGATCAACAGGACGCAGGTGGTCACGATCACCGATGAGGAGACCGGCAAGACCCGCGATATCGTCCGCCGACCCAATCTCGCCCCCTTCGCGGATGACCCCGATGTCTGGCTGGTCGCCTCGATCGAGGAATACGATCTCGACAGCGACAAGGGCCGCCACGGTGCGATCTTCGACCGAAGGGTGATCCACCCGCCCGCAGAGCCGATGATCGAGACCGCGGCTGACGCGCTGACGGTCTGCCTGCACGATCGGGGCAGCGTCGATCCCGACTATATCGCCGAATTGCTCGGCACCACCGCCGAGACAGTCATCTCTCTTCTGCCCAACGCGATCTTCCTCAACCCGGAGACCTGCCGCTGGGAAACCTCCGACGCCTATCTCTCCGGCCCGGTGCGCACCAAGCTCGCGATCGCCCGCGCGGCCGCCGTCGAGGACCCTCGGTTCGAGAGCAATGTCACCGCGCTCGAGGCGGCCCAGCCGGTCGATCTGAAACCGTCCGAGATCACTGCCCGCCTGGGGGCAACCTGGATACCGACCAATGTGATCGAGCGCTTCTGCACGGAGATCATCGGTGTCACTACGCGAGTGAACCACGTCCGCGAGGTCGGCAGCTGGACGCTGAACGTTTCCGCTTTTGCCGGCGTCGGCGCCTGCACCACCGAATGGGGCACCGCCCGGCGTCATGCCGGTGAATTGCTCGACGACGCGCTGAATTCGCAAATCCCGCAGATCTGGGACGTCTGGCGGGATGCGGGCGGATCAGAACGGCGCGAACTCAACGTGGTCGAGACCGAGGCCGCCAAGGAAAAGCTGAGCAGGATCAAGACCGCGTTCCAGTCCTGGGTCTGGACCGACGCCGAACGGGCCGAGACGCTTTGCCGGATCTACAACGATCTAATGAACAATCTGGTGCCGCGTTACTTCGACGGCTCGCATCTGACCCTGCCCGGCGCATCGAGCGTGATCAGCTTCTACCCCCACCAGAAGCGGGTGATCTGGCGGATCATCGCCGATGGCGCAACCTACATCGCCCACGCGGTCGGGGCCGGCAAAACCTTCTCGATAGCCGCGGCGGTGATGGAGCAGAAACGCCTCGGTATGATCACCAAAGCGATGATGGTGGTCCCCGGTCACTGCCTTGCCCAGGCCAGCCGCGAGTTCCTACAACTCTACCCGACCGCCCGCATTCTGGTCGCCGACGAGACGAACTTCGCGAAGGCGAAGCGCCAGCGCTTCCTCGCCCGCGCCGCGACGGGGGAATGGGATTGCATCATCATCACCCACTCCGCATTCAAGTTCATCGCCGTCCCGGCCAGCTTCGAGCGGTCGATGCTCGAGGACCAGATCGCGGCGATGGAGGAAATCCTGACCAGCGTGGACAGCGACGACCGGATCAGCCGCAAGCGGATCGAGCGGATCAAGGAGGGGTTCGAGGCACGGCTCGAAGCGCTGGGCAGCGACAAGGACGACCTGCTGACGATCGGCGAGATCGGCATCGATCAGATCATCGTCGATGAGGCGCAGGAATTCCGCAAGCTCAGCTTCGCCACCAATATGGCGACCCTGAAGGGCGTCGATCCGAACGGCTCGCAGCGGGCGTGGGACCTGTTCGTCAAGGCCCGGTTCGTCGACCAGAAGAACCCCGGCCGCGCCCTGCTGATGGCGAGCGGCACGCCGATCACCAACACCATGGGTGAACTCTACACGCTGCAGCGCTTCTTTGCCGAAGATATCCTGACCCGGATGGGTTTGCAGCATTTCGACGGCTGGGCGGCGAATTTCGGCGACGCACGCACCGATCTCGAACTCCAGCCGTCGGGCCAATACAAGCCGGTCACCAGGTTCTCGGAATTCGTCAACGTACCGGAGCTGATCGACATCTTCCGCAGCTTCGCCGACGTCGTCCAGAAGGCCGATCTGCGCGCGTATCTGAAACTCCCCCGGATTGCGACCGGCAAGCGCCAGCTGGTCGCCCTCGAACCCAGCACACATTTCCGGATGTACCAGCGCTTTCTCGACCAGCGGATCAAGGAGATCGAGGCGCGGAAAGGCAAGCCACAGAAGGGTGATGACATCCTCCTCTCGGTGATCACCGATGGCCGCCATGCGGCGATCGATCTGCGTCTGGTGACCCAGGGCGGCATGCCGGATCCCGACAGCAAACTGAACGCGCTGATCGACAAGGTGTTCGAGATATGGCGGGATACGGCGGCACGGCGATACCTCGATGCCAGCGGGGAACCCTACCCCAATCACGGCGCGGGTCAGATGATCTTCTCCGATCTCGGCACGATGAACGTCGAGAAGACCCGCGGCTTCTCGGCCTATCGCTGGATCAGGGATCAGCTGATCGAACGCGGCGTGCCCGCCGGGGAGATTGCCTTCATGCAGGATTACCGCAAGGCGGCGGACAAGCAGCGGGTGGTCTCCGACTTCAACGCCGGGCGGGTGCGGATCCTGATCGGATCGTCGCAGACCATGGGCACCGGCGTGAACGGCCAGAAGCGGCTGGTGGCGTTGCACCATCTCGACGTGCCGTGGCTCCCCTCGGACATCGAGCAGCGCGAAGGCCGGATCGAGCGGCAGGGCAACCAGAACGAGGAAATCGCGATCTATGCCTATGCGACGCAGACCAGCATGGATGCGACGATGTGGCAGAACAATGAGCGCAAGCAGCGGTTCATCGAAGCCTCGCTGTCGGGTGATCGCACGATCCGCCGGCTGGAGGACGCCGGTAGTCAGTCCAACCAGTTTGCCATGGCCAAGGCGATCGCCTCGGGGGATCAACGGCTGATGCAGAAAGCCGGGCTGGAAGCCGAGCTGGCCCGGCTCCGGCGCCTGAGTGACGCACATATCGACGGGCAGATCTCGATCCGTCGCACCCTGAACGAGGCACGCTGGTCGATCGAGACCGCCACCAAGCGGATCGCGGGATTTGAGAAGGACATCGCGCGGCGGATCGACACCACCGGCGATGCGTTTGCAATGACCATTGGCGAGACCCGGTTTACCGAGCGCAAGCATGCCGGATCGGCGCTGATCCGCACTATCATGGAAAGCGCGTGGGAGCAGAAGGAGGCGATCGCTGGCGAGATCGGCGGCTTCGAATTCAGCCTGCGGGTGATGCGCTCCAGGCAGGGCGGGATCGACGACGCGAAGGTGATCCTGCATCTGACCGACCAGCGCCTCACGATCGAAATGCCGGATGAGATGAACGCCCTCGGGGTGATCGCCCGCATCGAATCCGTGATCAACCGCCTCGAAATGCAGCGTGACCGAGCGCAGGAGGATCTGATCAATGCCGAGCACCGGATCAGCGAATACCAGTCCCGCCTCGGGGTGCCCTTCGAGCTGCAAGGCGAACTCGATGCCAAACTGGCGGAACTGGCCGCGATCGACAAGGCGTTGGCCGCCACGGAGAGCGAGGCCAACACCGGCGCTGGTCCGAACGCGAGCGGGGCAGGGGACCAACCCCCGGAATTCCCCGCCATGTTCGCGCGACGTTCCTCTCTCGAGGACGATCCGACCGATGATGTCGGTACGGCGTCGTCTGGTGCCGATCAGGACGAATAAAGGAGGGGGAACGCCCCCCCTTCCCAACCCTCCCATCCTTTTCCAACGACAAAGACACCGAGACCCGAAAGGAGATCGCCATGCTCCCCACCGCGCTCGCCCGCGCGATCCGTCTGCCCTTGCTGACCCCAGAGCAATTCACCCCCACGAAATGGGATGACGCGCCGACCAAAGCGAAATTCGGCAACCATCTGCTTCGGTTCATCGCGGAGGATTTCCCGGAGACCATGTTCACCCAGAAATTCTACCAACGCCTTTCGAACACTTTCGGCCATATCGCCTGCTACGACCGACATGGTTTCTGGAGCGAATTCTTCATAAGCCGCGCCACCAAGCTCGACTTCCTCGACCAGACGATCCGCCACCCCTGCTACGGTGACCCCGCCTGGACCTACAGCGACGTCGAGCAGGTCATCCGCGCCCGGTTGAAACAATCGGGCGTGATCGACTGCCACCGGCGATTGCTCATGCAGGAACGTGAAGCGCGTGAACGCGCCGAGTACGAGCGATTGGCCCGGAAATTCACCCCAGGACCGATTGACGGCAACATCTCCAATCCGGCGGACGCAAAAGCTACCGCGTGCGAGTGTTTCACAGCGGACATCATGCCTGACGGCCAGACATCTGCGCGGCCACACGTTGGATCGAGCGGCCGCACTCCAATCCCAGCATCGTTCGACACCCAGCCGGACCTGTTCGCCGGTCTGTAGCCTTTCTCCCCCCTGCGATCGCATGGCACCGTTCCCGGCACCGCTGCGCTCCATTGCCGCCTGCGCCACCCGGCCCCGCGTCGGCGCCGTACCGGCGCACCGCAGGGCAGGGCGGCTCGCCGGCAATGGTGCCGGTCCCGTCGCCATGCGCCGCGGAAGTTACTTCCAGAAGAAACTGGAAGGGAAACCAAACCACACAAAACCCAACCGAACCACAATGGAGCTACCGATGGACCTCAGACAGGTTGATCCCAAGACACTCGTGCCCAACCCAGCCAACCCCCGTCGCGTCAAACCGGACGAAGCCTATGAGGCCCAGCTCGCGGCCAACATCCGCGAGATCGGCCTGATCCAACCGCCCATCGCGCGCGAGATCGACGGCAGACTGGTGATCAAGGCCGGTGATCGTCGCACCCGCGCCTGCATCGCGGCCGGACTCGACACGATCCCGGTGCTGGTGCTCGACGGCGATGACGCCAATCACGACAGCATGCGCGCCTTCAGCGAGAACATCGTCCGCGCCGGCCTCGGCACGGTCGATATGTGGCGCGCCATCGAAGCCCTCTGCGGCGACGGCTGGACCGAGGACGGCATCGCCACCGCGCTTGCTCTGCCGCCGCGCGTGATCAAGCGCCTGAAACTCTGCGGTTCGATCCATCCCGCCATTCTCGATCAGATGGCCAAGGGGGATGAACCGAACGAGCGTGATCTGCGCACCATCGCCAGCGCCCCACGCGAGGATCAGGCGGAAGCCTGGAAGAAGCATAAACCGAAGAAGACCGAGCGGGTCATGTGGTGGGATTTGGCGCGAGCGCTGACCAAAACCCGGTTCTATGCCCGCGATGCCTCGTTCGATGCGAAGATCGCCAATGCCAATGGCATCATCTGGGAGGAGGATCTGTTCGGTCAGGACGGGGTGGATAACCGCTACACCACCCAGGCCGAGGCCTATCTCAACGCGCAGCACGAGTATCTGAGCAAGAAGCTGCCGAAGGGCCAGGTCATCCTGCCGGTGAACGAGTATGGCGAACCGAAGCTGCCCGCCAAGGCGGTGAAGGTCTATGGCGAGAAGGCGGGGAAGGGTGAGACCGCTGGCCGCTTCATCAATGAGCGCACCGGCAAGATCGAGACCGTGATCTACCGCGTGCCCGAACCCAAGCCGGTCGCGAAATCGAAGGTCAAGGCGAAGGGTAAGCCGACGACCGCTGCCGGCGCCGGGGCAGGGGGTGTAACCGACGAAGCCGGAGATACCGCTGATACCGGCAAGATCGAGACCGCGGCCGAATTCGTGCAAGCGAGTTCCCGCCCGCCAGTTACCAAGGAAGGCCTCAAGATGATCGGCGACTTCCAGACCGATGCCCTGCATGAGGCGCTGGATAAGGTCGAGATCGACGATCAGACCCTGATAGCCCTGCTCGTGCTCGCCTTTGCCGGCGACAATGTGCAGGTCCGCACCGGCGAGAAGATCGAACCCGGCCAAATCTACCGCCGGCGTAGCGCCATCGCCTATCCGCTGATCTCCGGCGGTATACTGACCTTCGATCCCGACACGATCCGGACTGGAGCACGGGCGATGCTCAAGCACGCGCTCTGCCTGCGCGACGGCTTCGGGATGCAGTCGGGGCCGGTCGCACGGATCGCCGGCGCGACCATCGATGCCCGCCAGTTCCTGCCGAACATGGCCACGCAGGAGTTCCTCTCCTGCCTGTCCAAGCCCGAGATCGAGCGGATCGGCAGCGCGAGCGGCGTGCTACCCCGCCAGACCGGGAAGGCAACCCGCGCAGCCGTGGTTGATCGGTTCAAGACGGAGCGGTTCGTCTACCCCGGCGCGGCGTTCGCGCTGACGGCGGACGAGGCCGCGAAGCTCGCCGAAAGCCACGCCCGGCACAACGGCGATCCGAGTTCCGGGGACGATGACCCGGACGGCGCGGAGACGGAGCAAGGCGCTGACGATGCCTCGCCCGATGATGCTGATCCGGCCGAAGGCGCCGACGCTGCCGATCCGGAGGAGGATCTGTCCGAGCCAAATGCATCCCCGCCCGGAATGCCTGGCGAATTCGAGCAGATCGCAGCGGAATAATCCGCACCCACCCTCAAGCGATCGTGCCAGGCTGCAATGCCTGGCACGAGGAGGCACCGATGCTGGTCGCCGAAGAACAACGCCCGGCAATGCTCGCCAACGATATGATTTATATCATACAAGATCGCTCCGGCTTTTAACGGCGCGGCACGCTGAGCTTGACAATAGGAGCGTGGGACCGAGTACGCTGTTTTTGTTCGGGCAACCTATGTAACGCTTTTGCGGCCACAAGTTTGACTGAGGGGCCGGCTTCGGACCGGCTAAGCTGGAACTGCCCGACGAGCGTTCCAAGCTCAGCGGCCTCCCCGGCAAGTGAATGGCTGGCTGCCGTAGCTTCTTCCACCATTGCTGCGTTTTGCTGCGTCAACTGGTCCATCTGATTGACCGCGGTGTTTACCTCGCCCAGCCCGATCGCCTGCTCCTGCGCGGACGCTGCGATCTCTCTTACCAGCCGGTTAATCTGTTCTACCTGCTCGAGCGTCCGCCCAAGTGCCGCGCCGGTTTCTCCAACTAGCCTCACGCCCGTTGTAACTTGGGCGCTTGAGGCGGAAATGAGAGCTTTAATCTCCTTAGCTGCATTGGCGGAGCGTTGCGCCAGTGCGCGGACCTCTGTCGCTACCACTGCGAAGCCGCGCCCTGCATCTCCTGCTCGCGCTGCTTCTACGCCTGCATTAAGCGCAAGTAGATTTGTCTGAAATGCAATCTCGTCGATTACGCCGATAATGTTGTCTATCTGCTTGGATGAACTCTCGATCCCGCTCATCGCAGCCACGGTCTCATTCACGACGTTGCTGGAATGCGAAGCATCAGTCTTTGCCAACTCCACAACTTCGTGGGCTTGTTTTGCGCCCTCAGCTGTCTTTCGAACGGACGCCGTGATTTCATCTAGCGCCGCGGCGGTCTCCTCCAAGCTCGCTGCCTGCTGCTCGGTCCGCCGTGAGAGATCATCCGATGCCTGGGCAATCTCTCCAGCTCCCGAAGTCACCCCGTCGGCATTCTCGGCAATAGATCTGATCGTCTCCTCGAGCGCCTCGACCGACGCGTTAAAATCCGCCTTCAGTGACGCATATTGTTCAATAAACGGCTTAATGATTCGGTAATCGATCCGTTTTTCTGCTAGTGCCTTTAATCCGATACCCAGCTCAACTAGCGCGGCCTTATGGTCGGTCATATTGGTCGCAATCTTAACGATTTTGATGACTTTCTGGTTCAAATCGAAAATTGGGTTATAGGTTGCCATCAAATAAACTTCGCGGCCACTTTTACCGAACCGTTTGAATTCATCGGCCGCTACCTCACCTGAATTTAGCTTTCTCCAAAACTCTGTATAAGCCTGAGACTTCGCGTATTCTGGATCAACGAACATGCGGTGATGTTTGCCTTTGATCTCGTCTAGACCATAGCCCATGGCTGTCAGAAAATTTTCGTTTGCAGTCAGAATTTCCCCTTCCGGGGTGAATTCAATGACGGCGCCCGCGCGCGATACCGCAGTCACGAGCCCCTGCGTTTCCATTGACCTCAACTTCTCGGCGGTAATGACGGTCGCCTGCTTGAGAACACTTACCACCCTCCCCGCTGTGGTCTTGACCGGGTTGTAGGAGGCCTGAATCCAAACTTCCCGCCCACCCTTTCCAATCCGCTTATACTCAGCCGAATCATACTCACCACGGCTCAGCTTCGTCCAAAACTCCCGATAGGTGTTGGTCTCTGCGTAAGCGGGATCGACAAACATGCGGTGATGCTTACCCCTTATCTCCTCCAGACCATATCCCAACGCCTGACAGAAATTCTCGTTTGCCCATATAATCGTCCCGTCGGGGTTGAACTCGATCAACGCCAGGGAGCGGCTCAATGCCGCCATCTTTGCCAAAGCATCTGAACCAGCACGGAACCATTGAAACATCGCCCAATCTCCCCCATATATTCTCGATGACGACTATAAAGTCGCGGACGTTAAAATCGGCCTAATAAAACTCGGGGTCTTATTCATTTTGCTGCCATGGATAGGCTGTGCGTCATAGCCACCTTTTGGCCAGCCCATGATTGGAACTGACGAGCAACCACGATGTTTTGGTGAGGTCCATTATGCGCATGTTGCCGCGTAATTGGTCAGCCGGAGCTGTCCGCGATTATAAAATATTCTGAAAAAATCGACAAAAATTAAAACCAGTTTCCATAAGATAAATTCTGCGATCTATAATTGTAGAAGCTATTTGCTTTTAGTCGCAGCCACAAATCCATGCTGGATGATCCGGCGAATATTCAGCCCTGATTGCGGTATCGGACCCGGGGTTGCTTTGGAATAACGACTGAGACTTGTTCGGCGTTGCGGAAAGCCCTTGGAAACGTCGCCTGCAATCGCACATGGCCGGCCTCGATCGGGCTGCGGGTTGCGGAAACGCTGATGCGAATACCGATCTCACGTGATCAAACCGACGCCCGAAGCGATCAACAGCAGGTTGGTGGCGCGGCCAAACTGGGTGTTGGTCATTCTTTTGGCGAGAGCGAAACCCCACGCGGTGCCGAGCAAGCCCAGCGGGACGCACAGCCACGTTACAGGCGGGATGCCAGAATTGGCGGTACCTGCATGGTGCATCAGGGCTATGCTGATGAGGCCGATGATCTGTACCGCCAGGATGTAAGGTTGCACGATCGCCCGTTGAGCGATTTTGTCCCAGCCCTTGGTGGCGCACCAGATGGCGACCGGGGCACCAGGTGTCGCTGCGAAGCCGCCCATCACGCCGCCGATCAGGCCGACCAGGATGTCGGCCGGGGTCGAGCGTTTGGTTAGGTGCAACGGCGGGCGGACCAGCATGTAGAGGCCGTAGCCTGTGAGCAGGAGTCCGAGGGCGAGATCGTAATGGTCGCCGGCCGCGCGCAGCAGCAGCCAGACGCCCGCGGGCACGCCGATCACGCCGCCGCAAAGGTAGGGGGTGAGCGGTCTCAGTCTGATCGCTTTGCGCAGCAGCAGGAGGCACAGCGCTTGGTTAGCGAGGCTACAGACGAGCATGATCTGGACAACGTCGACAGCATCGTGGCGAAATTGGAAGACGAGGGCGCCGCAAAGCGCGGAGAAGGCGAAACCGGCGATGCCCGACAGCAATGCGGCGATGCCAACCGCCGCGATGGTGCCAAGGCACACCAGCGACTCACCGTGCCCGGCCAGAACCAGGAAATACAGGCCGGTGGCGCCGATCGAAAGCATAGCGGCCGTGCCGGCGTTCAGCCAGTGCTTCTGGGTTGCCACCGGAGCCCACCCTGGGGTAGCGGTGATGATCTGCTGCATGGGCGCGTTCATTGTGGAGGGTTCTTTCCGATTTGTGGCCGCTGGCGGATTGTTCGACGACAATCGACTGGAACGGTCCTGAGCCTCTGTTTCAAAAGATAGCTTTGTCGATGTGCCGGCGGCGACGCGGGCTCAGATAATCGGCGTGATCGCGTGGGCGAAATCGGCGGCGAGCAGGATTGCGGCGACGAAGGGGGCGGCGGTGGCGATGCGCGCGAAGATGGCGGTGATGGTGTTCATGGCGGGTCTCCTTGGGTCAGGTGTTTGGCGATGACCGGAGATAACGCGGGATCAGGGCCGTGGGCTGTGACGGATGTCACGGGCCGCGCGCGGTGATCGCCACAGGAGGCAGATGCTGGCGGATTATGCCAGTCGGCGCGGTCTCTGAATGACTGGGGGGATTCTCAGCCTATCGGCTTTGTGAGTCTCTAATCTGCGCTTGTTTCGGCACGGGATGTCATCATGGATCAGCCTATCGAGATCATGAACCTGAAGCATTCTGCACCGGCTTTTTGCGCTGGTGATAATATCGGAAGGCAATCCCCGGGCTGATGCGCCCGAGAAGAACGGCATGGACCGATAGAAATGCCACTGTCCTCCCAGACCAGGGTCCGGAGGATACCGACTGCTGCCGGCTGAGCCGTCAACGTTGAACAGGCACCAGCGAGTAGCTTGTGCTGCGTCCGCCTGCCACGTCCTTTGTGAGAATCCCGTGCGCGATCAGATCGTCGATATCGCGTGACGCGGTGTCCTGGGAACATTTCGCGAGCTTCGCGTATTTCGACGAGGTCAGCTTCCCCTCGAAGCCACCCAGCAATCGGTTGAGCACAAAGCGCTGGCGATCCTGCAAAGCCACGCCAGCATGCATCTCCCAGAAACGCGCCCTCATCAGAACGGACGCCAGAATGATTTCTGCGCCGTCGAACGCGCGATCGAGGCATCCGAGGAACCACTCGATCCAGGTGGTGATGTCCAGGTCGCCCTTCTGCGTGGCTTCCAGAATGTCATAGTAGGCTTTGCGCTCGATCCGAATTTGGGCCGACATGCTGTAGAATCGCTGAGGGCTTTGCTCGGACCGAGCCAGTGCCATGTCTGCGATGGCCCGCGCGATGCGCCCGTTCCCGTCGTCGAACGGATGGATTGTCACGAACCACAAATGGGCGAGGGCGGCGCGCAAGACCGGATCCAGGGAGTTCTCGTCATTGAACCAGGCGAGGAAAGCACGCATCTCGCGATCGACCAACGGCGCGGCTGGGGCTTCATAGTGAACGCGCTCCCGGCCCAGCGGACCGGAGACGACCTGCATGGGACCTGACCTGCCATCGCGCCATGCGCCGACCCGGATCTTCGTCATGCCGCTGCGCCCCGTGGGAAACAGCGCGGCATGCCAGTCGAACAGGCGCGCCTTCGTGAGCGGCGCCACATAATTCTGAGTCGCATCGAGCATCATCTCGACCACGCCCTCGATGTTTCGATCGACAGGCGCCAGGGCGCCGATGTCCATGCCCAACCGGCGGGCAATCGACGATCGGACCTGTTCGCGATTGAGCACTTCGCCTTCAATCTCATTCGATGTCAGGATTTCCTCGGTAAGCGACTGAAGGACGGCTTCGGCGCGCAACGGGAAGCCAAGCCCTTCCATGCGCCCGATCAGCCGGCCCTGGTGATGACGCACCGCGGCTAACTTGGTCGCCAGTATTTCATGGCTCCAGTGGAATTTTGGCCAGTCGGCCAGAGTGTGGATGTAGGTCGCCATTCGCCGCACCTTTCGCGGAGAATATGGCACATAATCTCCGCATTCGGCAATCATGATCTCCGCATATATTGCGGAGCATGGAGGCGCTATCCTCTCTTCCGAAAACACAATCGAACAAAAGCAACAATCGAAAATATAAACCGCAAATTGAAACCAACGAACTGCGCCTGCGGCGCTTCGGGGTCAACCGCCCTTGCCAGGAGCGCCCTCGTGTCTGTGCGGTCTGAACCGGGACCGGTCAGCCGGTCAAGGCCGCTTCGCAAGCTCGCGCCGCAATCGGTTCGGGCGCGATAGAGCGCCCTCTGCCCTGACCGTCCGCCCGGCCCGGTTCTCCTGGACCGCACACGAGGGACGTCGCTGGCAAGGGCCAGCCGCCTCCTGAGGGATGAAATGAAAACAGGAGACTGAATATGGCTGGATCAATGAATCGCGTCACCCTGATCGGAAACCTCGGTCAGACCCCCGAAATCCGCAGCACCCAGTCGGGCGGGAAAGTCGCCTCGATGTCGCTGGCGACGAGCGAAAGCTGGACCGACAAGCACAGTGGCGAACGGCAGGAACGCACCGAATGGCACCGGATCGTGGTGTGGAACGAAGGCCTGATCGGGGTGATCGAGAAATACTGCGCGAAGGGTGACAAGGTGCTGGTGGAAGGCACGCTGCGAACCCGGAAATGGGTCGATCAGAACGAGAACGAACGCTACACGACCGAAATCGTCCTGAGCGGCTTCGACAGTCAGCTGATCCTGCTCGGCTCGCCGAACCGCGCTGGCCAACAGGGCAGCGAGCGCGCCGCAACCCCCCGTCAGCGCGAGACAGCCGGGGCCACGGGTGGCTTCACACCGGGTGCAGGCGCTGATCTCGACGACGAAATCCCCTTCGCCCCCTGCGTCGACTGAAATTCAGACCAGACGCCCCGGTCGCACCGGGGCGTCTTTTCATTGGAGAACTGTCATGGTCATCGACCTGCGGACCATCGCCCAACGATGGTCACACCGCAGCACAACCTGGCGACCGCAGCGCGAGCCGTTCGACCCGCGCTGCTACGAGGTAGCCCCCCTGCCCCACACAAGGGTCGCCAAGGATTTCGTCCTGGCTCACCACTACTCTGGCACCTTCCCCGTCGCCCTGGCCTGCTACGGGCTTTTCGAACGTACCGGCTGGCAGCAACGATTGCTGGTCGGCGTCGTGGTCTTCTCCGTTCCAGTCCAGGCCAAAGCCGGGGCAGCCTACGGTGCCGGAACGACCCCCTTCTGCGACCTCGGCCGCTTCCTCCTCGCCGACCGCGTCGGCGGCAATGCCGAAACATGGACGCTGCGCCGCGCGCTGAAACTGCTCGCGGCCGACCATCAGGACGAGCACCGCCGGCCGAAATTCCCCCTCGTTCTGGCATATTCCGATCCGGTGCCACGCACGGATGCGCGCGGCGCCATGCGGTTCAACGGCCATTTCGGGGGGATCTACCGGGAAAAATCCGCCCTCTACCTCGGCCGCGCCACCAGACGCCGGATCTGGCTCGCGCCTGACGGCACGAGCCTCTCCGATCGCGCCCTGTCCAAACTGCGCACCGGCGGCAACGGTGCCGCCTACACCTACGAGCAGTTGCGCCGACACGGTGCGCCGAACCGAGCCATCGGAGAAGCCGACACTGCCTATGTGAGCCGCGCCCTGCGCGAGGGGCCGTTCCGGGCCGTGCAACATTCCGGCAATCACGTCTACGCCTTCACCCTCGGCTCACATGCCAGCCGCAAATCGCTCGCCGCCACGCTACGCACCGGCGGTCCCTACCCCACCCACACCGACCCGATGAACACCATCGGCCCATGAACCGACACATGAAAGGAGAGGAACATGGCCGTGCTCAAACCCCGCGACGAATTCGACTGCGAGGGCTTCAGATGCGTCATCACCCGTACGAAAGGGAAACGCCCGTCAGGTATCGATCTCGATCGCCTTGGCTTCGTGTACGACGAACGCGGGCGCTACTGGTCGCGCATCGTTGTCGATACCCCGAACCTTCAGGTCGAGGAACGCCAGCACCGGGACCATCTGGAGCGGATCGAACACCACTACCACGACCCGGTATGATCAGGCCGCGGCCCGATCGTCCGAGCCGCCCGCCCCATTCACCCCGCCGGCCTGGCTTACCTCGCCAGCATCGCCAGCCTCGGCACCACGCACTTCGGTTGCGTCAGCCGCTTCTGCTGAACCCTCGCCAGCGTCAATCGCCTGGTCACTCTCTGCGGATCGACACGCGTTGTCGGCATCGATCCGCGCGCGCCGGCGCGCCCGACGCGCGGCAAGCACCGCCCCGGCTGCCTTCCGCTCCGCCTCACTGACCTCACCGGCAATCTCACCCTCGAGGTCATAGCGCGGACCACCCCGCGCCAGTGCGGCAAGATAGCTCGATGTCCTCGTGACCCGCACCAGCACAAGGTCCGCCTGCTCTTCGGTCAGCCCAACCTCGGCTCGCATTGTCTTGAGCCGATCGCCCGTCCCGATCGCCAGCGGCTTGGCTGGACGCGCGACGAGCACGGGATACCGGGCCGCAACGATGTCGAGCAACTCGCTCGCCTCATTCCATTTATCCCGATCGAGCGTCTGCCACTGCCACGCCATCGTCACCTCACCTCATCAAACAGGTCCGGTCCTACGCGTCGGAACCCGCAATCTCCCGATTTCTGCACACCACACGATCAGCCGCAAGAGCGCGTCCTCCCGTGGCCCTCACCGGTCTTCAGGCGATCACCCCCACAACGCCCATCGATTTCGACAACCACCAATCTCCGATGACCCGGTCCCACGGATCGCGCCGACGCGCGCCTGAAGGAGTGGAGAGCGCCGCCCTCCCCTCCATGAAGCGCAGCCTACAGCGGGGCAGCGTCGCTCACCGCGCCGGGGCAAAGCCCCGCGCGCTCGCAACCCGGCTCCGCCCGCCTGCG
>NZ_JAIMBY010000024.1 GCF_026191915.1 Acidiphilium sp. PA | reverse complement strand
CCCCAGCGCCTCGCCATCACCAAGCCCGCAAGCCCCGGATCAACGCACCGGCGCTTCCGCGCGACTGCCCAATGTCTGGTTGTAAAGCCCGCATGACGCCCAAAGCCGAATGCGGCTTCATGAATTTTTCAGGTTAGCAGGGCGATGGTGTGGCGGGCGATGATGGCTTCTTCGTCGGTCGGGATCACCCAGACTGCGATTTTTGCGTGCGGGGCGCTGATGATCGGGCCGGCGCGGTCGTTGGCTGAAGGGTCGAGCGTGATGCCGAGATGGCCGAGCCTGTCGCAGATCATGCGACGGACCGGGGCGGCGTGTTCGCCGATGCCGGCGGTGAAGATCAGTGCGTCGAGCCCGCCGAGCGCCACGGTGAGGCCGGCGATTTCGCGCGCGGCGCGGTGGCAGAACAGATCGACCGCGAGGCGGGCATCGGCCTGGTCGCTCGCCAGCAGGACGCGCATATCAGAGTCGAGGCCGGAGACGCCGCGCAGGCCGGATTCACTGTACAGGATATGGCTGATCGCATCCGGCGCCAGGGTTTCATGCTGCGCCATGTAGAGCACCACGCCGGGGTCCAGCGCGCCGGTGCGGCTGCCCATCATCAACCCGTCGAGCGCTGTGAAGCCCATGGTGGTATCGACCGAGCGGCCGTTGCGCATGGCGCAGGCGCTGGCGCCGTTGCCGATATGGGCTGCGATCACCCGCCCGGCGGCGCGGACGGGGTCGAGCGCCGCGAAGCGGTGGGCGATGAATTCGTAGGACAGGCCGTGAAACCCGTAGCGCCGGACGCCGGCGGCATGGTAGCGCGCCGGCAGTGGCAGGCGGGTCGCGACCGGCGGCATGGTGTGATGAAACGCGGTATCGAAACAGCCGATCTGCGGCAGACTGGGGCGGATGGCGGTGATCGCACGGACTGCAGCCAGATTATGCGGCTGATGCAGCGGGGCCAGCGGCGTCAGCCGGTCGAGCGCGGCCAGAGTGCCGGGGTCGAGCCGGACCGGGGCGATGAAATCGGACCCGCCGTGGACGATGCGGTGCCCGACGCCGATCAGACGATCGCCCCCGAGATGGGTTTCGGCCCAGTCGAGCAGCGGCGTCAGCAGATCTTCGTGCGAGAGGGTCGCGCCATCGGGCCAGTGGCGATCGACCACGCGTTTGTCGTCGCGATCGAAGCCCTGGAAATGCGGGGCCTCGCCGATCTGCTCGATCTGGCCATGGGCGAGGCGCGCGCCGCCGGTTTCGACCATCGCGAATTTGATGCTCGATGAACCCGCGTTCAGGATCAGCACCGCATCAGCCATTGCCAGGCGCCATCATCGGCCCGGACGGGCCGCGGAACAGACGGGGCATTTGTACGGCCGGTTGGTCACGATGACGAGCACACGCCGGATGTGGTTGATCGGCGTTCGTTCGTGGTTCATGTCGCCGGCGGCGTTGTTGCGGCGCCCGCCTGTGCGAGTGCGGCGAAGCCGCCGCCGCTGACATGGGCGACGTGATGCAACCCGATGTCGTGCAGGGTTTTTGCGGCGAGCGCGGCGCGCCCGCCGGAGGCGCAGAACAGAACGAGGCGTTTGCCGCTGGTGAGCGCGGGTTCGTGCATCGGGCTCGCCGGGTCGGCCTTGAATTCGAGCAGGGCGCGAGGGGCGTTGACGGCACCGGCGATGCTGCCGGTCTTGGCGAGTTCGGCCGGATCGCGCACATCGATGAAGGTGACGCTGTGATCGCCGATCAGCTTCACGGCTTCGGCAGGGGTGAGGCGCTCTGTGACGCGCGCGGCTTCGGCGACGTGCTGGCTTGAACTGTATGACATGGCTGCCTCCTTCGAAAGACCTGACGGTGATATCGTTGGTCGCGGCGACGATGACAATAGTGAAATGAATGGCCGCAGTCCTCCCGCACCAATTTTATGCGGCCGGGGCAGATTGACTGGATTAATTTCAGGGTTTGATTTGGATCAATGACCCGCGGCGCGCTTGCGCCTCTGATGCGCCGGTCGGGACCCGCGGATACGGCCACCGATTTTCGATCATCGCGCGACGACTTCGGCTCGAAGGCCAGAGAGGTTGCGGATGATTTTCTCCAACATCGGGGTCAGACATGAAAGCGCTTATCTATCACGGTCCGGGCAAGCAATCGCTCGACGATCACGCCAAACCGGTCATCATCGCGCCGACCGATGCGATCGTGAAAATCAGCAAGACGACGATCTGCGGTACCGATTTGCACATCATGAAGGGCGATGTGCCGACCTGCACGCCGGGGCGGATTCTGGGGCATGAGGGTGTCGGCGTGATCGAGACGGTGGGGGCCGGGGTTTCGGCGTTCAAGCCGGGCGACCATGTGCTGATTTCCTGCATCAGCGCCTGCGGCCGGTGCGCCTATTGCCGCAAATCGATGTATTCGCATTGCACAACCGGCGGCTGGATTCTCGGCAACAGTATCGATGGCACGCAGGCCGAATTCGTGCGCATACCCTACGCCGACAACAGCCTGTATCACATTCCCGCAGGCGCGGATGAAGAGGCGCTGGTGATGCTGAGCGACATTCTGCCGACCGGGTTCGAATGCGGCGTGCTCAACGGACGGGTGCAGCCAGGCAGCGTGGTTGCCATTGTCGGCGGCGGGCCGATTGGTCTGGCCGCATTATTGACCGCGCAATTCTACGCGCCGGCCGAGATCATCATGGTCGATCTCGATGACAATCGCCTCGAAATCGCCAAGCGTTTCGGTGCCACCGCGACGGTGAACAGCGGCGATGGCAAGGCTGTAGAGACGATCATGGGCATGACCGCGGGGCGCGGTGTGGATACCGCGATCGAGGCGGTCGGCATTCCGGCCACGTTCGAGTTGTGCGAGCGTATCGTTGCACCGGACGGCGTGATTGCGAATATCGGCGTGCACGGCACCAAGGTCGATCTGCATCTGGAACATTTGTGGGATCGCAATGTCACGATCACGACCAGGCTGGTCGATACCGTGAGCACGCCGATGCTGCTCAATGTGCTGCGCGCCAACAAGATCGATCCGAAACGCCTGATCACGCATCATTTCGAACTCGATCAGATTATCGAAGCGTATGACACCTTTGGCCACGCCGCGAAATCACACGCGCTGAAGGTCATCATCACGGCGTGAGCCAAAGCTGGCTTTACGCATAACAACCGAAAAGGACCAATTCCATGGGTTATCAAAGCGTCAATCCGTTCGACGGCAGACTGTTGCAGACGTTCGTCGAACTCTCCGATGCGCAGCTTGAAGCAAAAATCGAGACCGCGACGGCATGTTTCGAAAGCTGGAAGCACAAATCCTACGCCGAGCGCGCGGTGATCGTGAACAAGGCTGCCGCCATCATGCATGACCGGGCCGATGCGCTTGCCCATATCATGACGCTTGAAATGGGCAAGCGGATCAACGAGGCGCGCGGCGAGGTGGAGTTCAGCTCCAACATTCTCGCCTATTACGCCAAGAACGCCGCGAAGTTTCTGGCCCCCGAGGAGCTGCACCCGGTGATCGGTGATGCGCATATGGAGAGCACGCCGATCGGCGTGATCTTTGGCGTGGAGCCCTGGAACTTTCCATATTATCAGCTGGCACGGGTCGCCGGGCCGCATCTGATGGCGGGCAATGTGCTGATGGTCAAACATGCCGGCTGCGTGCCGCAATGCACGATCGCGTTCGAGAAAATCTGGATCGAGGCGGGCGGGCCGCTTGGGCTCTATACCAATCTGCTGATCACGCATGAGCAGACCGAAACCGTAATCGATGATGCGCGCATCAAGGGCGTGGCGCTGACCGGCAGTGTCGCCGCCGGCCGCTCGATTGCAGCACGCGCCGGGCAGAATCTGAAGCCGTCATCGATGGAGTTGGGCGGCAGCGATGCGTTCATCGTGCTCGACGATGCCGATCTGGATCATACCGTGAAGTGGGCGGTGTGGGGGCGCATGTATAACGGCGGACAGACCTGCTGTGCGGCCAAGCGGTTCATCGTGGTCGAGGCGCTGGCCGACGAGTTTCTTGAACGGTTCAAGGCCGCACTGGGTGCGTTGAAAGCCGGCGATCCGCTCGATGAGGCGACCACGCTGGGTCCGCTGTCGACCGAGGCGGCGCTGGTACAGTTGCTCGAACAGGTCAAGGTCGCGGTGGCGCATGGTGCCACGGTGGTGCTGGGCGGCAAGCGCATCGATCGTCCCGGTTCGTTCATGCAGCCGACCATCCTGACCGATGTGAAGCCGGGCAACCCGGCGTTTCGCGATGAGTTCTTTGGCCCGGTCGCGATGTTCTTCCGCGTCAGGAACGAGGATGAGGCGATTGCGCTGGCCAATGATTCCGATTTCGGGCTCGGCGGCTCGGTGTTCACCAAGGACATCGCGCGCGGCAAGCGGGTGGCCAGCCGGGTCGAGACCGGCATGATGTTCATCAACAACATCTCCTGGTCCGATGCCGAACTGCCGTTCGGCGGCATCAAAGACTCCGGCTATGGCCGCGAGTTGGGCGACATGGGCATTCAGGAATTCGTCAATAAAAAACTGGTCCGTTATGCCGCTGTCGCGGCACCGGTCTGACGCAGAGCCTCGTTTAACAGATCAGCTGCAATAAAGGGATTACCATGTACGTCAACGTCGCCGTCTTGAAGGAAACCCAGGCGCATGAGCGGCGCGTGTTGCCGAAGGTGACAACGGCGGGCGGCACGATCGGGCCGGCCAAGGTTCTGGTGATGGGGCTGGGGGTCGCGGGGCTCGAAGCGGTCGCGACCGCGCACCGGCTCGGCGCGATGGTCGAGGGGTATGATGTGCGGCCAGATACCGCGGGGCAGATCGCCTCGCTGGGGGCCAAATTCGTGGCTACCGGCGTCGATGCGACGGGCAAGGGCGGCTATGCGCGCGCGCTGACCCCGGCCGAAACCACGAAGATCGATGCCGTGCTGACCACGCATATCCAGCAGGCGGATCTGATCATCACCACCGCCGCCATCCCCGGCCATCGCTCGCCGCGGCTGATCAGCAAGGCGCAGGTTGCGGGCATGAAAATGGGTTCCGTCATCGTCGATCTTTCGGCCGAGGGTGGTGGCAATTGCGAGGCGAGCGTGCCGGGCGAGACGGTGCGGGTGGGTGGCGTGAGCATTGCGGCGCCGCTCAACGTGCCGTCCTGCCTACCGGCGGATGCCAGCGCGCTCTATGCGCGCAACGTGTTCAACCTGCTCGCGCTGATGCTCAAGGACAATGTCATCACGATCGACTGGCAGGACGACATTCTGGCGCAGACCGCCATCACCCACGCCGGCAAAAGGGTCACGCCGAAGGCGACAACCCCGCAGAAAGCGGCATGAAAGCGAGATTGTCATGATCCAGATCGATAGTTTCACCGGGCTCTATATTTTCATGCTGGCGGGGTTTGCCGGCTGGATCATCATCGGCCGGTGCCGGCGATTTTGCATACGCCGCTGATGTCGGGCTCGAATTTCGTCCACGGCATCGTGGTGATCGGCGGCATCATCGTGCTGCTCGATGCGACGACGCTGACCGAACGCATCATCGGCTTCATCGCCGTGCTGCTGGGCGCCGGCAATGCCGCCGGCGGCTATGCGGTGACCGGCCGGATGCTCGCGATGTTTCAGACCAGCGCGCATCCGGCGCATGCAAGACGGCCGGCGCACAAGCGCGCTGCCTCTCACAAGAAAGTCTGAGCCATGATCGATCAGATTTCCCAATTATTGGTCGGCGCGGTCGATCTGGTGGCGGCATTTCTGCTGCTGTACGGTCTGCACCGGATGGCCTCGCCGGTTACGGCACCGTCGGGGATTTTCGTCGCCGGCATCGGTATGGCGGTTGCGATTCTGGTGACGTTTCTCGACATCGTCGGCGTCAGTGCGGCGGCGCGGCCGTTCCTGCCGGTCAATATCGGGCTCGCGCTGCTCGCGCTGGTGATCGGTGGCGGGGTTTCGTGGTGGGGTGGCCGCAAGGTGGCGATGACCGCGATGCCGCAGATGGTCGCGATTTACAACGGCATGGGCGGCGGTGCCGCGGGTTCGATTGCGGCAGTTGAATTGTTCGCCCGTCACACCACCGGCATCGTGCCGCTGGTGGTGACGGTGCTGGGTGCCTTGATCGGTGCGGTTTCGTTTGCGGGATCGATCATCGCCTGGGCGAAATTGCAGGGCATTCTGACCAGGCCGCTGCGTCTCCCGTTCATGCGCTACATCAATCTCGCGCTATTTGTGCTGAGCCTGTCAGCGGGTGTGATGATCGCGGTGCTCAGCCGGAGCAGCGCGGTTTCGCCCGATTTCATCTATGGGTTCTTCAGTCTGGCCATGCTGTTCGGCATCATGCTGACGTTGCCGATCGGCGGTGCCGATATGCCGGTGGTGATTTCGATCTATAATGCGTTCACCGGGTTGGCGGTGGGGCTCGAAGGGTTCGTGCTGCAGAATCCGGCCCTGATGATTGCCGGCATGGTGGTGGGTGCTGCCGGGCTGATGCTGACGATTCTGATGGCACGGGCAATGAATCGTTCGATCGCCAATGTGCTGTTTTCGAATTTCGGCGATGCGCCCTCGCATGGCCATGGCGCGATCAAGGGCGAAATGAAACCGACCTCGGCGGCCGATGCCGGCACGTTCATGCGCTACGCCAAAAGCGTCATCATCGTGCCCGGCTATGGTCTGGCCGCGGCGCAAGGCCAGCAGAAATTGTTCGAATTCGTCAAACTGCTGCAGGCGGATGGGGTTTCGGTGAAATTTGCGATCCATCCGGTCGCCGGCCGCATGCCGGGCCAGATGGATGTGCTGCTCGCCGAGGCTGGCGTGCCGTACGACATGATTTTCCAACTCGATGACATCAACACCGAATTCGCCGAGACCGATGTGTCGCTGGTGATCGGCGCCAATGACGTCGTCAATCCCGCGGCGCGCACCGACAAATCCTCGCCGATCTTTGGCATGCCGATCCTGAATGCCGACAAAGCCAAGCAAGTCTACGTCATCAAACGCGGCCAGGGCAAAGGCTATGCCGGTATTCAAAACGCGCTGTTCTACGCTGAGAATTGCAACATGGTCTATGGCGACGCCGCAGCGGTGCTCGCCATCATGATCGAGGCCGTGCGCGGCCTCGGAACCAAGGCGGCAGCGTAATCACACCCTGCAACAGGAGATAATCATGGCAACCACAATGCATTGCGCGTTGGTCGAAGCCTTCGGGAAACCGCTGGTGCTGCGCGAATGGGCGATCCCCACGCCCGGCCCGGGCCAGATCGTGGTCAAGACCGAGGCCTGCGGCGTCTGCCACACCGATCTGCACGCCGCCCAGGGCGATTGGCCGCTGAAGCCGAAACTGCCGTTCATTCCCGGCCATGAGGGCATCGGCATCGTCTCGGCGGTCGGCGCGGGGGTCACGATTGTCAAGGCAGGTGATCGGGTCGGCGTGCCGTGGCTCTATTCTGCCTGCGGTCACTGCGAATATTGTCTGACCGCGTGGGAGACGGTGTGCGCCGAAGCGGAGTTCGGCGGCTATACGAAAAACGGTGGTTTCGCGGAATATAGTCTCGCCGACCCCGATTACGTCGCGCATATCCCGTCCGGGCTCGATGCGCGTGCGGCAGCACCGATCATTTGCGCGGGCATCACCACCTACAAGGGGCTGAAGGAAACCGGCGCGCGGCCGGGCGAATGGGTCGCCATTTCCGGCGCCGGCGGTCTTGGGCATCTGGCCGTTCAATATGCCAAGGTGATGGGGCTGATGGTCTGCGCGGTCGATATCGACGATCGCAAACTGGCCCGGGCCACCGTGCTCGGCGCCGATTGCGTGGTCAACGCCAGATCGGGCGATCCGGCCGCAGCGGTCAAAAAACTCACCGATGGTGGCGCTCACGGCGTGCTGATCACCGCACCCTCGCTGATCGCCTTCAACCAGGGTGTGGCGATGACGCGCAAGCACGGCATTTGCGTGCTGGTCGGCCTGCCGCCGGGTGAATTTCCGATCCCGCTGTTCGATGTGGTGGCCAACTGCATCACGATCCGCGGTTCGTTCGTGGGCACCAGGCACGACATGGCCGAGGCTCTGGGTTTCGCCGCCCAGGGCAAGGTGAAAGCCGATATCGAACTGCAACCGCTCTCGGCGATCAACGAGGTGTTGCAGCGCCTTGAGCATGGCGATGTGCCGGCGCGGGTGGTGATCGACTTCGCGCATACCTAAGTCCACGCAGTGTCATTCGACGACAAACGGAGAGATCATGCGCGATAGCGATGAAGACGGACCTCTATCGGCCGATCTGCTGCGGCGGATGGATGGTTACTGGCGGGCGGCGAATTATTTGTCGGTCGGGCAGATCTATCTGAAGGACAATCCGCTGCTCGATGTGCCGCTGACGCTCGACCACATAAAGCCGCGGCTGCTGGGCCATTGGGGCACCACGCCGGGGCTCAATTTCATCTATGTTCATCTCAACCGGATGATCACCGAACGCGATCTCGACATGATCTATATTGCCGGACCCGGTCATGGCGGGCCCGGTGTGGTGGCGCAGACCTATCTCGAGGGTTCCTATACCGAGCGCTACCCGGATATCGAGCGCAGCCGCAATGGGCTGCATCGCTTGTTCCGGCAATTTTCCTGGCCCTATGGCATTCCGAGTCACGTCTCGCCGGGCACGCCGGGGTCGATCCACGAAGGCGGCGAACTCGGCTATTCGCTCGCCCATGCCTATGGCGCGGCGTTCGATAATCCGGGGCTGATTGTCAGCTGCGTGATCGGCGACGGCGAGGCCGAAACCGGCGCGCTGGCGACCAGCTGGCATTCGAACAAATTTCTCAACCCGGTGCGCGACGGCGCGGTGCTGCCGATTCTTCATTTGAACGGCTTCAAGATTGCCAACCCGACCGTGCTCGCGCGCATTCCGCCCGATGAGCTGGACGCCCTGCTGCGCGGCTATGGCTATGAGCCGCATGTCGTTGCCGGTGACGATCCCGCGCTGATGCATCAGGCGATGGCGGCGGCGCTCGATCTCGTGTTCGACAAGATCCGCGCGATCCAGACCAGTGCCCGGGCCGGCCGCGACGGCGCCACGCCGGAACGGCCGCGCTGGCCGATGATCGTGCTGCGCAGTCCGAAGGGCTGGACCGGGCCGAAATTCGTCGATAACAAACCGGTCGAAGGCACCTGGCGCGCGCATCAGGTGCCGCTTGCGGATTTCAAAAACCCGGATCATCTCACGCAACTCGATGAATGGCTGCGCAGTTACCGGCCTGACGAATTATTCGATGCGCAGGGCGGGCTGCGCGATGATTACGCCTCGCTCGCGCCCACCGGCCATCGCCGCATGGGGGCCAACCCGCACGCGAACGGCGGTGAGGTATTGGTCCCGCTGGTGATGCCGCATCTCGATGACCATGCGGTGAGCGTACCCGCGCCGGGTTCGGTCACCGCCGAGGCGACAAGGGTGCTTGGTGGGTTTTTGCGCGAGGTGATGAAGCTCAATCTTGCTGCCGCGAATTTCCGGCTGTTCGGCCCTGACGAGACCGCCTCGAACCGGTTGGATGCCGTCTATCAGGTCAGCGGCAAGGCATGGATGGCGGCCACGATCCCGACCGACACCGACCTGAGCGCCCAGGGAAGGGTGATGGAGATTCTGAGCGAGCACCTGTGCGAAGGCTGGCTCGAAGCCTATCTGCTCACCGGGCGGCACGGATTGTTCACCTGCTACGAAGCCTTCATCCATATCATCGATTCGATGTTCAACCAGCATGCGAAATGGCTCAAGGTCAGCCGTACCATCGCCTGGCGCAAACCGATCGCCTCGTTGAATTATCTGCTCACCTCGCATGTCTGGCGGCAGGATCATAACGGGTTCTCGCATCAGGACCCTGGTTTCATCGACCATGTCGCCAACAAGAAGGCGGATGTCGTGCGGATCTATCTGCCGCCGGACGCCAACTGCCTGCTCTCGGTCGCCGATCATTGTTTGCGGAGCCGTAACTATATCAATCTGATCGTCGCCGGCAAGCAGCCGGAGTTCCAGTGGCTCACGATGGAGCAGGCGGTGCGCCACTGCGCCGCCGGGGCGAGCATCTGGGACTGGGCGAGCGATACCGCGGGCGAGCCCGATGTGGTGATGGCCTGCGCCGGCGATGTGCCGACGCTGGAGACCATGGCGGCGGTGACGTTGCTGCGCGATTACGTGCCGGACATTCGCATCCGCGTGGTCAATGTGGTCGATCTGATGGCGCTGCAACCGCAATCGGCGCATCCGCACGGGTTGGACGACCGGGATTTCGATGATCTGTTCACCACCGACAGGCCGGTGATCTTCGCCTTCCACGGCTATCCCGCGATGATCCATAAACTGGTCTACCGGCGGCATGGTCACGATCATTTCCATGTGCGCGGCTATCAGGAGGAAGGCACCACGACCACGCCGTTCGACATGGTGGTACTGAACAACCTCGATCGTTATCAGCTGGCGCTCGATGCGATCACGCGCATCCCGCGCCTGCATGGCGCGGTCGAGGCGGCGACCGCGCGGTACTGGACCACGATGGAACGCCACCGGCTCTATATCGGCGAGCACGGCGAGGACATGCCGGAGGTGCGCGACTGGCGGTGGGCGCGATGAGCGGATGATCCGGCACCGCGCATGCCGATGAGGCTGAGCCGGATGATGCCTTGCCGCTTGACGCGCCCGGCGTTTGACCCCGCCGGGCGGCGACCCTAAACCCACCCCATGACCGATCAAGACATCAAATCCCCCACCAGTTGGCCGTTCCGTGAGGCGGAGCGCGTCGCCCAACGCCTTGCCCGTTCGGGGAAAACCCATGCGCTGTTCGAAACCGGCTACGGCCCCTCCGGCCTGCCGCATATCGGCACGTTCATGGAGGTGGCCCGGACCTCGTGGATCCGCCTCGCCTTCAGCAAACTGACCGGTCTGCCGTCGAAACTGCTCGCGTTTTCCGATGATATGGACGCGCTGCGCAAAGTGCCCGGCAACGTGCCCCGCCAGGAGATGCTGCAGGCCTACATCGGCCAGCCGCTCACCCGCGTGCCGGACCCGTTCGGCACCCATGCGAGCTTCGGCGCCCACAACAATGCTCGTCTGCGCGCCTTTCTGGATGGTTTCGGCTTCGAATACGAATTCGCCTCCTCGACCGACTATTACACCAGCGGCCGGTTCAATGATGCGCTGCGCGTGGTCGCGGCGCGGCACGACATCATTCGCGATATCATCCGCCCCACGCTCGGGCCGGAGCGGCGCGCCACCTATTCGCCCATCCTGCCGCTGCACCCGCGCACCGGCGTGGTCATGCAGGTCGCGATCGATGCGGTCGATGTCGATGCCGGCAGCGTCACCTGGCGCGATCCGGAGACCGGCGCCGTGTTCGAAACCTCGATCTACGATGGTGCCGCCAAGCTGCAGTGGAAGGCCGACTGGGCGATGCGGTGGTACGCGCTCGGCGTCGATTACGAAATGTCCGGCAAGGATCTGATCGATTCCGTGCGGCTCTCCAGCGCCATCGTGCGCGCGATGGATGCCGAGCCGCCGGAAACCTTCACCTATGAACTGTTCCTCGACGACAAGGGGCAGAAAATCAGCAAGTCGAAGGGAAATGGGCTTTCGGTCGAAGAGTGGCTGAACTACGCCCCGGCCGAAAGCCTCGGCCAGTTCATGTTCGCCTCGCCGCAGCGCGCCAAGCGCTTGTTTTTCGACGTGATCCCCCGCGCGACCGATGATTACCTGACCAGCGTCGATGCGCTCTGCGCCGGCACCGGCACCGCGGAGGATAATCCCGCCTGGTTCATCCACGGCGGCGTCATTCCCAATTCATCCGGCAGCCCGGTGCCGTTCGGCATGCTGCTCAACCTTGCCTCGGTGGTGAACGCCGAAACGCCGGACATGCTCTGGGGCTTCATCCGTGCCTACCGGCCGGATGCCAACCCCGATTCCTCGCCGTTTCTGGCCCGGCTGGTCGATTTCGCGGTGAAATACTACCAGGATTTCGTCAAGCCGACCAAGCGCTACCGCGCCGCCACCGAGCTCGAACGGGCGGCGCTGCACGATCTGGCGCGCGCGCTCGCCACCGCGCCTTCCGATGCCGATGCGCTGCAAACCCTGCTCTACGATGTCGGCAAGCGGCATGCCTTCGCATCCCTGAAGGACTGGTTCGGCTGTCTTTATCAGGTTCTGCTCGGCCAGTCCGAAGGCCCGCGCTTTGGCGGGTTCATCGCGCTGTACGGAGTGGCGCCGACCATCAGCCTGATCGAACGAGCGCTGGCGCGCGAGCCGGCTGCCGCCGACTGATCACGCGCTCGAAGATCGCGCGTTGCCCGGCGCTGATCTCGCGCCAGCCATGCGCCTCGGCATAGGCGCGCGTCGCGGCCCTGGCCGGCGGATCGGCCAGCAATGATTGCAAGGCCGCGGCAAGGGCAGCCGGCGTGAAATCCGCCGCGACCAGCCCGGCGGCGCGCGCGCGCACCACCTCGTCATTGCCGGCGGCCGGTGAGGCCACCACCGGCGTGCCGCATGCCATGGCTTCGAGCAGCACGTTCGCCCATCCCTCGCGGCTCGAGGCGAGAACGAGGCAGGCCGCGCCGCTGTAGTAGGCCGGTAGCCGCGGCTGCGGCATTGCGCCGACCAGCCGCACCCGTGCGGCAAGGCCGCGTGACTTCGCCAGTTGGGTCAACTGCTCGCGCTCCGGCCCTTCGCCGGCGATCACCAGATCATGCCCGGCGAGCACCGTATCCGCGAGGGCGGCAAACGCCTCGATCACCCGATCATGGCCCTTGCGCGGGATCAGATGGCCGACCGACAGGATATAGGGGTTGTCCAACCCGATCGCGGCACGCGCCGCCGCGCGGTCGAGCGGGGTGAACAGCGTGATATCCACCCCATTGCGCAACGTGGTGATGTTTGCGGCATCGGCGCCGAGCGCGGCCAGCCCGCGGCCGAGCGCATCGCTCACCGTGATGAGCGCATCCGCCTGGTGGATCGCCGCGCCAATCAGGCGGCGGGGCCGGGCGAAATCCGGCCATTGGGTCACATCCGACCCGCGCGCCGTCAGCACCAGCGGCAGGGAAAAGTCCCGCGCCAGCCAGGAAGCGGCCACGCCGTCGGGATAGAGGTAATGCGCATCGATCGCATCGGGCTGGTAGCCCTCGGCGATCAACCGGCGCAGCGCGGCCCTGAGCGCCCAGTACAGGGTATGCGGCGTCAGTGCCTGGCCGATGCGCGGGATCGCGAGATAGCGTGGATGCCGCACATCGATGCCGAACCGCGTCTCGCGCGCCGGGGCCGCGGCGCGGCGTGCCCAGTCGCCGAGCCGTGCGGCGCGGGCCGGTAGCCACGCCACCGGCGCGAGCACGACGCTCTCGACCGGCTCATCGGCCAGCAGATGCCGCAGCCTTGTTTCGACGAACACGCCGTGCGAGGGCATCGCGAGGTTCGGAAACAGCGTGGAGATCGTGACGAGCCGGAGCGTCATCGTCTCCGGTGGCCGCCCGCGCGGTCCCGCCAGGATGCACCGGCGCGGCGCGGCGGCGCATTGCCCGGCTCGGCGGCCGGCGGCGCCGCGTCTTCAGCCCAGTCGAACGGCGACCATTGGCGCCTGGCACCGGGCGCGCCGCGGCCCTCCTGGGCGACCCAATAGGCGAGCCAGACGACGGCAAACAACCCGGCGAGAAAAAAGAGACCTTCCATCTTCGTCTATCCCTGCACACCGCGCCGGCCGCGCCACGCGGGCCCGATCGCGCGCGGCGCCGCGGGTGGTGCCACGCGGCCGCGCGACAGCACGGCCGGCACGGTCTGCACGATCGCCCCGAGCGCGCCAACCATGACGAGCAGCGTGTAGAACAGGCTGTAGTAACCGAGCGACAGGAATGAGCCGCCGACGAGGAACGCGATCATCGACACCTCGATCATCCGGCATAATTCATCGATCCACCGCAAGGAGGGATCGCCCCTGGTGCGCCAGCGGATGCGATGCAGCTTGATCACGGTGACCACATTCAAGGCGATGAAAATGAACAGAAGCGTAAAACCGCCCTGGCTGACCAACTGGAACCAGAGGCTATGGGTCGCGCGCTGATGGGCGTCGGGATAATACCGATGGATGACGGACGGACTGGCGGTCGCCTTGAAACCGGCGCCGACCAGCGGATTGGCGAGCGCGATGCCGAACGCCTGGCGCCACACGATCAGCCGGTCGTTGGCGGAATCCGAGTGGTGGAAATGCTGGATGCTGTGCATCCGCGCCACCCATTGCGCCGGCATGAAACTGATGGCGACGGCGAGGCCGATCGCGATCAGAACGCCGGATTTGATCCGGCCTTTGCTGTTCCACCACAGGAAGGCGCTCATCGCGAACAAGGCGAGCAGTCCGCCGCGCGAATAGGTGCCGACCACGGCGATCACGGTCAGCAGCATCGCGATCGTCAAGCCGATCCGCACGACACGATGCGCCGAAATCACGCGCAGGTAATTCATCAGCGGCAGCACCGTCAGCAACCCGACCGCCAACTGGTTGTTGTCGGCGAGAATACTGTTGGGCGGGCCGTAGACGTGATCGTTGCCGCCGCTCAGCAGCGTGAACAGGCCGCCCTTGACGCCATAATAGCCGATCGCCACCACGATCAGCCAGACCAGCGCGTGGATGCGCATGCGCGTCGTCATCAGCGCGCCGACCAGCAGTAGGAATCCCATCGACTTTAGCAGATCGGTGTAGACCGGCAGCACGATCGTACTCGGCGCCTGCGCGAAGATGGTGCTGATCGTCGCCTGAAGCAGAAAGGCGATTACCAGAATCGTCACGCCGTTGACCGAAAACGTCTTCGGCTCGCGGTTGATGACGCAACCCACCACGGTCGCCAGCGCCACGATCAGTGCGACCGGCAGGGCGCCGGTCATGCCATAGGTTTCCTGCTGCGGGCTCATGAAGGTGAAGCATTCATAGCCAACGACGCCGGCCATCGGTTTCATCAGCGCCAGAACAGTCAGCGCCGCCAGAAACGCCAGCAGGATCAGGCTATGGAGCATGTGGCGTGGCCCGTCCGATCGTCAGCTCAGGATTTCGTGAGGCTGGCATCGAGCTTCTCCGCTGCCGCCCGGTCCGGGAACGGGGCCTTGTCGGCTAATACCGGTTTGAGCACGGCGGCGGCTTTGGCCTTGTCGCCGGACTCTGCCAGCACGGTGGCATAATGATACGCAACGCTCGGATCGTTTGGCATGCCTTGATGCGCCTGATCGAGCAACACCAGCGCCTGGGCCGTGTTGTTGGCCTGCCTGGCGAGAATCCAGCCGAGCGTATCGGCGATCTGCGGCGTCGGGCTGATCGCATAGGCCCGGGCAGCCAGACCGGCAGCGGCCTTGTCCTTCTGTTTGCCCGCGATCCACGCGAGGTTGTTCAGCGCCAGCACATCGTTGGGCGCCTTGTTCAGCGCGCTCTGATAATGCGCCGCCGCACCCGGCAGGTCGTTGGCCGCGAGCGCGACCTGCCCGGCGGCGTTTTCCAGCGCCGGTGTCGGGCCGTAGGTCTTGATCGCCGTATCGAGCGTCGCCTTGGCCGCCTGCGGATCACCGCTGATCGCCTGCGCTTCGGCGAGGGTGAGCGCGATCAGGGCGGAGGGGTGCGCCTGGTCCGCCGCCTGAAGCGCCGCGATCGCGTGTTTGGGCTGGTGATTGGCCAGATACAGCTTGCTGGGCAGCACCAACGCCGCCGGCTGGTGTGCCGGGTTCGCCGCCAGCTTGTTGGCGGTCGCGAGGGCCGCCTTCATGCCGCCCCGCTTGAACGCGAGCCCGACCCTGGTTTGCAGCAGGGTCGGGTTGGTCGGGTCCACGTTCAGCCCTTCGGCGAGAACCGCCTCCGCGCCGGACTGATCCTTGGCGCTGACATCGAGCCGGATCAGCGCCAGCCGGGCGGCCAGATTATGGGGGTTCTGCTTGATCAGTGCCGCGAGGTCGGTCTTGGCGCCGGGCACATCCTTGCCCGCCAGCGCCACCTGCGCCTTGGCGGCCAGAATCGTCGGATTGTCCTGCAGTTTCGGATCGACGCCATCGAGCAAGGCCTTGGCCTGATCGAGTTTTTTCAGGCGGATATCGAGGCTCGCGATATCGGCGATAAACACCGGATTATCGGGCGCGGCCTTGTGCGCCTGCTGTAGGACCGTGTTGGTTTTGGCAAAATCGTTGGTGCTCGCGAGCAGCGCGGCCAGCGCAGAGACCGCCGCCTGATTGGTCGGGTCGGCCTTGACCGCCTTGGCCGTCATCGTGATCGCCGCGGCCTGATGGCCTTGCAGCAGGGCGATGTGCGCGAGGCCGAGCATTGCGCCGACATTGCCAGGCTGCGCTTTCAGCGTGGTCTGATAATCCGCCTGCGCGGCCGGCAGGTCGAACGCCGCGAGGTGCAGTTCCGCTGCCAGCATCGCGCCGGCGGCGGGACCTTTCAGATGATCGAGCTGCGCGATCGCCGCGGTCGCGACCGGCTGATTGCCACTGGCGATCGCCGCCTGGGCAAGGGCCGCCTGCAAAATCGGATCGGACGGGTTGAGCGCCACCGCCTTCTGAAACGCGACCGTCGCACCATGCACATCGCCGGTCGCCAGCTCGATCTGGCCGAGATGCGCAAGCGGCGCCGGACTTTTGGGCGCGAGGCCGGCCGCCAATTTCAGGTCGGCCTTGGCCTGCGCGATATTGCCGATCGCCTGTTCCGCAGCGGCATGCAGCATGGTCATGCCATAATCCTGCTTCGCGGCCGCGCCGGCGGCCTCGATCGTCGACAGGGCGACGTGCGGATGATGGTTTTTCAGCGCGAGCGCCGCGAGCAGGCGCCGCCCGGCCGGATCGGCGGGAACATGCGCCACATAATGCGCGGCGTCCTGCTGTGCCGCGGCGAACTCACCCAGATGCAGCAGGGTTTCCGCCTGCAGAAAGTAAGCGCCCGGCAATTCCGGCATGATCGGCGACAGGCGTTGCAGCACCGCCTGGGCCTGCTTCCATTTCTGGTGGCTGACATAGAGCCCGGCCTGCAGATAGAGCGCGCCGACCGAGCCGGGGGCAAGTTTGAGAACCGAGGAAATCTGTGTCTGCGCCTGGGCCGGCTCGCCCGCGGCGATCAGCGCATTCGCCAGCGTCAGCCGTGCGGTCAGATCGCTCGGGTCCTTGGCGAGGAGCGTGTTGAGCGCGGCGATGGCATCTTTCGGCTTGCCATTCCCCAGCGCGGCGCGCGCCTCGGCGAGCATCACCTGATGATCGTTCGGGTCGAGGGCTTTGGCTTGCGCCAGATCCTCCGCCGCCCCCTGCGTGTCACCATGTGCGAGCGCCGCCGTCTGCAACGCCAGCCAGACGGCGGGCAGTTTGTCATCGAATCCCTTGGCCTTTGCGAGGTCCGCCGTCGCGCGGTCCGGCTGATGCAGCGCCTGTTCGGCGGCGGCGCGGCCGAGTTCGATGCGGGCGCCGGTATCGCCGGTCGCCGCGCCGAGCGGGAAATCATGCAGCAGATCGATGTAGCGCCGCTGCGCCAGATAGGAATCCAGCAGCAGGGTCAGCGCGCGGTTGGGCTGATAGTGTGCGGCGCGCGCGGCGCGGGCCTCGCGTTCGGCCGAGACCGGACTGCCGAGTGTGAGATCGAGCTTGGCCAGCATGAAATTGGCCGGACCATCGGTGATATGATTGCGCAGGTAATTGCGCAGCACCAGCATGGCATCGCGCGGCTTGCCCTGCGCGAGGTAGCCCTGCGCGCGCGCGACCGGGTCGGCGTGGGCGAGGCCGATGGCCGACAGAACCAAAGGTGTTGCGACGATAAGACTGCGATAGAGCTGTTTCATGAGGATTCTGATTCCGTAATCGGTTCGGATTGATCGTTCGAATATCCGGCTTTGACGAGATCGGCGATGCCGAGCGACTCGATCAGCGCGTAGAGTGTCGGCCGGCTGACGCCAAGCCGCCGGGCGGCCGTGGCAATCGAGCCCTGCGAATGCGCGACGGCGATCTGAATCGCCTCGCGCTCGGCGCGCTGGCGGGCGGTTCGCAGATCGACCACCGCGGCATCGGCCGGCGCGAGTTCGAGATCGGCCGGTTCGACAAAGCGGCCCTCGGCCATGATCGCACCGCGCCGGATGCGATTTTCCAGCTCACGAATATTGCCGGGCCACGAATGCGCGGCGAGCGCCGCAATCGCCTGTTCCGACAGGCCGATGACGCGCCGGCCGGATTCGCGGGCGAACCGCGCGAGGAAATAGCGCCCGAGCAGCACGGCATCGCCCGGCCGCTCGCGCAGCGGCGGGATCCGCACCGAGACGATGTTGAGCCGGTAGAACAGATCCATCCGGAATTGCTGGCTCTCGACCCTTTGTTCGAGGTTCTGATTGGTCGCCGAGATGATGCGTGCATCGACCGGGATCGATTTCCGCCCGCCGACCCGCTCGATCACATGTTCCTGCAGAAAGCGCAGCAGCTTCACCTGCAGGCTCATCGGCAGGTCGCCGATTTCATCGAGGAACAGGGTGCCTTTCTGTGCGAGCTCGACGCGGCCCAGCGTCTGGCGCACCGCACCCGTGAAGGCACCGCGCTCATGGCCGAACAACTCGCTTTCCAGCAGATGTTCGGGGATCGCGCCGCAGTTGATCGCGATGAAGGGGCCGCCGGCGCGCGGGCTGAGGTCGTGCAGCGCGCGCGCGAGCACTTCCTTGCCGGTGCCGCTGTCGCCGAGCAGCAGCACCGGCACATCGGTCTGCGCGAGTTTTTCGATATCGCGGCAGATCTTGAGCATCGAATCCGCCGCCGTGATCACGCTCTTGATCGGGCTGGAGCCGGCGATGGCGCCGAGCGCGCGGTTTTCGGCCTCCAGATCGAACAGCCGGAACGCGCGGTCGACGATCAGGCGGAGCACGTCGATATCGACCGGTTTTTCGTAAAAATCATGCGCGCCGTGGCCGATCGCGTGGATCGCATTGCGCTTGGCGCCGTTGCCCGTGGCGACGATCACCTTCATGTCGGGGCAGATCGCCAGCAGATCGTGCAGCGTCGCGAACCCTTCGGTCACGCCATCCGGGTCCGGCGGGAGACCAAGATCGATCACCGCGACGGCTGGACGGTCGCGGTCCAGCACCGTCATCGCCTCTGCGCGGGAATTGGCGGTCAGCACGGTGCGGCCGGGAAACGCCCAGCGATACTGCCGGCAGAGCCCGTCGTCGTCTTCGACGACCAGAAGTTTATCGCGGTCAGGATCGGTCATGCGAGCAGGAGTTTCACATTCTGAGCGGCAGGGTCAAGGATGGGAAAGGTCAACCTGATCACGGTGCCGATACCGACCGTGCTGGATATCGTGAAGGTACCGCCTGCGGCGTGCACGAGTTCGCGCGCCTGGAATGCGCCCAGACCGAACCCGCTGGCTTTCGATGAGGTGAAGGGGCGAAACAGTTGATCGCGGATGAAACTGTCGGACATGCCGACACCGCGATCCGTGATCGTGATCACGAGATTCGCGGCTTCATGCTCGACCTGGACGGACACGATTTCGCCGGCGGCGGAAGCCTCGATGGCGTTGTCGATCAAATGGTTCATCACCGCATCGAAGGCGGCGGGCTCCATCGCGATCTCGCCGCTGCGGTCATCGATGTCGAGCACCACGCCGACCGCCCCCTTCGACCACGCGGCCGTGCCAAGGCCGCGCAGCCGCGCGGCGGCATCGAGGCGCACCGGCGGCTGAACCTCCGGCGATTTCAGCCGGGTCAGCATCGACTGGATCTTGCCGACCGATCCGCGCAGCGTCGCCATCATGTCGTCGCGAAATTCGGGATCGTCCATATGGTGATCGGCGTTCGAGACCAGCAGCGCCAGCTGGTTGGCGACGTTCTTGATATCGTGCGCGACGAAGGCGAAGCGCTGCCCGGCCGCGGCGAACCGCCTGGCTTCCGCCAAAGCCTCGGCGGCCCGGCGCTCGGCCAGCATCAGCGAAATCTCGCGCGCGATCACCCGCAGCAGGGCGAGGGCTTCATCATCCAGCGGGGCCGCAGCCCGTGGGGCGCCGAGCAGAACCAGACCGAGCGGCACCGAGGACCGCGGGTCGGGCAGCGAGACCGCAAGCCAGCAGACCGGCCTGGTATCGATCGTGATAGGCGGAGCCGCCGTATCGATCCGGCAGAATCCGTCCCGCGCAAGCGCTGCGAGCAGCGGATGGGCATGATCGATCGGGGCTTGCGGACCGCGCATGTTCCACTCGCCCGCGTTGGTGAGCGTCAGCGTCTCGGCTGCGGCATCGCGCAGCAATAGCACGCCGGACGGGCTGTCGATCGTATCGGCCAGCGCCTTGATGACCCGCTGCGGCAGCCCGCCCTGTTCGACCGCCGCAAGCGTTTCGATGCAGCGCAGCCACTCGCGGCGGTAATCGTAGCGCTGGGCGAAAAAATTGGTCACGATCGTGTGACGCAGCTTCGACCGGGCGGAGCCCGAACTCGCGAGCACCGAAACCAGCACGATGCCGGTGAACACCAGCGCGATTTCCAGCACCGACCCCCAGTCGTTGCCGTAATGGCGCAACAGGCTGCCGGTGACGCCGAGCCCGACCAGGAACGAACCGCCGAGGATCAGGCTGCTCGTATAGAAAGCGGCGCCATGCGACATCTGCACCTTGTTGCGCCAGCGGCGCATCCGCCGTTCGGTCCCGATGAACAGCGGCAGCACGATCACATAGACGATCGCCTGGGCCTGGATCAGGCTGGCCGACAGGCGCTTGTGGATGATCGCGTCGCCATACAGCAGGAAGGTGAACAGCGCCATCGTCCCGATCGCGATGAGCGGCAGGTTGATGTGCCAGCGGATGTCCTCATCCGCGTTGCGATAGATATTCTCAATCAGGATCAGCATGACCAGGGCAAAAAACAGCCGGGCCTCGATCAACAGCCCATCGATCCGAAACGCGGCGCTCAGGCCGCTGAATGCGGCCGCCACGGCACTGACGACGCCAAACAAGATCAAGATGCGGATGGCGGAACGGATCCGCGGATCGGGCACCGCCGTAAAGCGCCGCGCGAGCGTGCCAAGGGCACCGACCCAACCGGCGGTCTGCAGGAACCAGGCGGCATCCTGCAATGATGGCGCGATCAGAAAACTGGTCGCCCAGACCGCCGTCAGGCCGGCGGCAATCGCGACACCCGCGGCGCGCCGCCACACAAACAGGCCAATCCCAAGGATCGCATAGCTCACCGCGACGCAGGCGTACACGACGGCAATGATCGTCATGGTTGGACCATCGCCCGCTGCCGGGTCAGCGAGCGCCTTCTCGCAAGAGGATGACGCGAATCGTCGCGACGCAAATCCGAATGTCCATCATAAGGCTGCGATGCTTAATATAATATAAATCATACGCCAGTTTTCGACGCGCATCCTCGACCGAGGCACCGTAAGGGTAGTTCACCTGCGCCCAGCCGGTGATGCCCGGCTTGGCGACGCTGCGGTCCCGGTAGTGCGGGATCTGTGCTGCGAGATTATCGACGAAATGCGGCCGCTCCGGGCGGGGGCCGATCACGCTCATCTCGCCCTTCAGCACGTTGAACAACTGGGGTAGTTCATCGATCCGCAGCAGCCTGATGATCGCCCCGACCCGCGTCACCCGCGGGTCGCGCTGGGTGGCCCAGACAGGTGCGCCGGCCTGTTCGGCATCGACCTTCATGCTGCGGAATTTCAGGATCTCGAACGGCTCGCCGAACAGCCCGACCCGGGTTTGGCGGTAGAACACCGGCCCTTTGCTGTCGAGTTTGATCGCTACGGCAGTCGCGAGCAGCACCGGCGCGGTGAGGATCATGATGAACAGGCTGAGGATGATATCAAAGCTGCGCTCGATGAAACGGCGCGCGATTCCACCGCCCAACGTGTCGCCATAGGCGAGCCAGCCATTCGAGAGCAGATCGATGTCGATCGATTTCGATGAGATTTCGCGAAATTCGATCTCGTTGAGCACACGTATGCCCGCGGTGCGGCATTTGATCAGCGTCTGATCATCGACCAAAGGACGAAATTCGGATGGCACGACGATCGTTGTTACGCCTTGACGCTTCAGCTCGTGGGCGTCGGCATTGCGAAAATTCTCGCAGGTGATCGAGGTGATCTGGCGATGGGGAGTGCCCGGTTGCTGAACCCGGATGTCCCCGAATGACACGATTGCTGAATTTGCTGAGTTCATGGCGGTACGAAGCGTCCCCGGATAAAAATTATCATTCAAAATGGTAATATAGCCCTGGAAATCATTTTTCTTGTCTTAACATCCCACCCGCTGCCTCGATCAATTAACCTGGACAACACAACTTAACGACCGATTAAGGCGAAAACAGGCCGCACGACGCACGGCGGATCGGATACCTGAGACAAAGCGTCCGGCAATCACAAAAATCACCGCAGACTCCGCCATGCGTCCACTAAACCCGTATCTAATTATGGATAATTCTCTAAATTTGTAATACATCTCAAAAATCGAAGTGAAACGCGAAGTCTCACCGCCACATTATTAACACAGGTTGGAGATTAACAAATTGTCGCATCTACGTCAATTGCGTACAGGAGACAGCGAGAAATTTGTCTTTGACGGCCAACCAAAAAACATATAATGTAGAAAATCATGGCACAAATCATTTAAATTTACATTAGATCACGTGTGGTTTCGCCTCAATTTTAAGATATTTCTGCTGTTGCGTTTTTCACGATGTTAACGCATCTCGTTATCGGCTATGCTATTATCTCGGATAGGAGGCCGCCGCCGGGTCCGGTCGCGGAGCACTGCATGCATTTAGTTGAGAGAATTTGATGGAAAATATACGTATGAAGGGCGAACGGCTGGAGGGGCGGGACAATAATCTCCGGCCAACCGGTCAGGAGCGTCGTTTTTCGCGGTATGGCACCATACAAGGTACACGCAGCCCACGCCGGTTGAGCCGGGGCTGGCTTGCACCGGTCGTGGTGGGGCTTGGCCTGCTCTCGCTCTCGGCATGCACGGCGACAGACGGTTCGTCGGTGCGGCCGCCTCCAGCCTCCACCGCCGCTTTGCCCTACCGGATCGGGCCCGCGGATACGTTGAGCGTTTTTGTTTACGGCGCGCCCGATCTGAGCGTGCATGGCATCCCGGTTCGCCCGGACGGCCGGATTGCCATACCGCTGGTGCCCTCGATCGTCGCGGCCGGTAAAACGCCGCAGCAACTCGGCTTGGAAATCAAGCACAAGCTGTCGAAATTCGTTCGCGATCCCAATGTCACCGTCATCGTCGACAGTTTTCACGGCATGATGGGGTCGGAAATTCGCGTGATCGGCGGCGGGTCCAAGCCCATTGCCGTTCCTTACGTGGACCATATCACCATGCTGGATCTGTTGACCGACATGGGCGGGCTGCCGAAATTCGCCGCCGGCAACGATGCGTATGTGATCCGGCGCACGCCGCAGGGCGATCGGAAAATTCCGGTCAAACTGGGCGCGCTGATCAACCGGGGTGACATGTCGCAGGATATCCCGCTGATGCCGGGCGATGTCGTGGTTATTCCGCAAACAATGTTCTGAGGGCGACCGATGGAAGACGTCATTGCTCTTGGGCTGCGCATCGCCGGTGGCGCGTGGCGTAAACGCTGGCTCGGCATCGCTGTGGCCTGGGTGATCTGCCTGATCGGCTGGGCCGCGGTGATGACGCTGCCGCCGAAATATGAGTCGAGCGCGCAGCTTTACGTGGCGGCCGATCCGGTACTGACCCCACTGTTGGAGGGCATCGCCATCAATGGCAACACGCGCGAGGAGTTCAGTCTCTTGCAGCGCACCTTGCTGAGCGATCCCAACCTCAACACCTTGCTCGACAAAACGGGTCTCGGCCTGCAGGCTCAGGGGCCTGGCGCGCGCGAAGCCATGATCCGTGCGCTGCGCAGCCAGATCGAGATCGTGCCCCAGACCGACAATCTGTTCACGATCCACTACCAAAGTCCCAACCCGAAAAAAGCCTTCCAGGTCGTGCAGGGGCTGGTCAATATCTATGTCGAGCGCGCCTCGGTCCGTAACCAGGGGGATATCGACAATGCCAGAACCTTTCTTGATTCCCAGATCACCTATTTCCACACCCAGCTGAAGCAACTGGAACAGCGCCGCGCTGCGTTTCAGGCGAAATATCTGCAATTGCTGCCGGGTGCGAATGGCGTGTCAGCGTTCGAGCAGGAACAGGCCAAGGTTCGCCAGCTGAACGGCGCGCTGGAGGACGCGGTTGCCGAGCGCAGCATCATCGAAAAGCAGCTCGCGAGCACGAAGCCGCTGCTGACCGGCGCGCAGGCGCTGTCGACCGGTGGCGGTGGGGCAGGGCTGGCGGCAGCCGAATCGCGGCTGGCGGAACTGAAGCAACAATATACCGACGCTTATCCCGGCGTGATCGCGGCCCAACGGCAGGTCGATGCTTTGAAACGGATGGCAAGTGGCGGCCCCGCGGCCGGGGGCGTCGCGACGCCGGCGATCGCCAATCCCGTCTATGAGAAACTGCGGCTCGAATTGCTGAAGATCGACACGGCCCTGTTTTCCCTGCGCCGCCAGATCAAGGCCTCGACCGCCGAGCGTGACCGTTTGGCGGCGCTGGCCAAGTCACAGCCAGGCATCGAGGCGAAATACATCAATCTTGATCGTAACTATTCGGTGCTTCAGAAGGAATACCACAGCCTGATCGAGCGGCGTGAGGCGATGCGCATCGGCGCGGCTGCCAATGTCGATGCCAATCGCATCCAGCTGCAGGTGATCAATCCGCCGCAGGTCCCCCGTCTGCCGGTCGCCCCGAACCGGCCGCTACTCCTGGTCGCGGTCCTCGTGCTGGGGCTGGCCGCGGGTGTTGCGGTCGCGGCGCTGCTGGCTGAACTCGAAGGCCGCTACGAAACGCTCGATGATTTGAAAAAACTGGGCCTTCCGGTGATCGGTGGCATCTCCGATATGCGCAAGCGTGCCAGTAACGCCGGTTCGATCCTGCTCGCCGCCGGCGCCGTGGCATTATTGTTCGTCATTTTCAGTGGATTCATGATTGGAACCGTTCTCATGCAGAGGTTCGCATGATCAATAACAAGCCACCGCGCCATCTCGCCGAGCGTGTCGCAGCCGAATTGCTGCCGGATGCCATCGCGGGCCTCGATCGCGCCTCCTCCCGGGTCGGTCCATCGCCCATCGGTCCATCGCCCGTCGGTCCTTCGTCCGTCGCTCCGTCGCCCGTCGGCCCCAAGGACCGTGAGACGATATTGCGTCCGGTCGAACGCGTGCCGCCTCTGATCGAACCGCAGGCGCCCATACCGCGCGGCGAAATCATCTCACGTCAATCGATGGAGGACGCCGGCATGGTCGTCGCTCGCGGCCGCCGCGATCAGGCGGGTGAAGAATTCCGGATCGTGCGTCAGCACATTCTGCAATCGATCGCGGCGATGGACGGCAAGACAGACAGTCCTGGCACCGTTTGCCCCAATGTCGTGATGGTCACCAGCGCGAAACACGGTGAGGGCAAGAGTTTCACCGCGCTCAACCTCGCGACGATTCTTGCCGAAGGCGGCGATCGTCCGGTGGTCCTGATCGATGCCGACATCGGCGGCAATTCGCTGTCGCATCATTTCGGCGTGGACTCACGGCCGGGGCTGCTGGACCTTGCGGTGTCACCGCGCCAACTCGCCAACACCCTGGCGCTTCCGACCGAGCCGGATAATCTGACGTTCATTCCCATCGGTGGCGGGTCCAATGTCGATGAGCGGAGCGATCTGTCGTCGCGGCAACCGGTGCGCGCGCTGATCGAGCGGCTGGCAACCCAGTTTCGCGACAGCATATTGGTGGTCGACAGCCCGGCCTGCCTGTCCAACAGCGATCCGATGGAACTTGCCGCGGTCGTCGGGCAGATCGTTCTGGTGGTCGAGGCCGGGCAGACACGGCGCAAGGATGTCGAGGGCGCACTCGATATGATCGACGCCTGCCCGAATATCAGCCTGGTTCTGAACCGCATGACCCAGCGGGGTCGCGGTAGTTTTGCGTTGTGATGCCGAACGCCCGGCGGCTGCCGGTGAGCGGTCGGGTCGTCCGGATTCGTTTGACTGGTTGATCGCGTCGATTCATGCTCCTGTACTTAAGGTTGCAAAAGAAAAGGTTTGGGGATGCGAGCAGGTCGAAGTTTAGCGGGTGTTTCACGGATTGCCCTGGCGGTCGGCGTTGCCGCAGCCGGGGCGTGCGGGCTCGCCCGCGCTGATGGCGGTCTCGGGAATGGCACCGTCGCGGCGTCATCGAGCGATACCACCGCGGCATCCACTGCCGGGAGCGGCTCGGCTGTGTTGAATCCCGCGGCCTCCGGGCTGGAAACACTCGGCGGCGCGCCGCCATTCGGCAGCGCCGTGCGGCTCGGCAATGTGGGGACGCTGTTGAACGCGCCGCAATCGGCGGGGTTCGGCGGCGGCCCTGGCGGCTCGGGAACGGGCGCGGCTCCGGCACCTTATTTGACGATCGTGCCCTCGATCGGCGCATCCGAGCAATTCGTGACCGGTGGTAGCTACGGCGCAAACGGGCGCAGCGGCCATGAATTCGTCACGTCGATCAATCCTGCTCTGCTGGTCAATGGCGCAACGCCCCGCACGACATTCACGCTGGAGTACAATCCGAGCATTCAGTTCTATTCCAACCAGCCCCAGTCGAACGGTATCAACCAATCGCTCGACGGCGTCATCGATGCGACGCTGCTGCCCCGCTCATTGACGGTCGAGGCACGGGCCTACGCCACCGATCAGGCGACTTCGGGCGGGTTATCGCCTGGCGGCACCTCGATCTACAATAACAACAACACCACGTTGACGCAGAGTTATTCCGTAACACCGTCGTTCAACGACGTGTTCCGCCTCGGCACGCTCAACCTGCTGTATTCCGCGCAATACACCCGCCAGTCCGGCGCTTCGGCCTATCTGCCCGGCGCCAATCAGCCGTATTTTCAGACCAATAATCTGTTCGCGCAGACCGAGGCCGGCAGTTTCACCACGATCCCGTTTTTCGAACGCTTCGATGATACGCCGAGTTTCTCGGCGACCGAGGACGATGGCACGGGTGTGCTCAGCGGCGCGCACCAGTATTTCATCGCCGATAAGCTGCGCTATGGGCTGACCCCTTACGTCGTGTTGTCGGCCTCCGGCGGCTATGAGGATATCGCCTATTCCGGCATCCCGCCGACCCTGATCCGTGATGCAACCTGGAGCATCGGCACCACCATCCGCTTCCCCGAGGGCGGCGTGCTGAAGGCGCGGTATCAGCATATGTACGGCTTCAATTCGCCTTACATCCGGTTCGATTACCAACTGACCGCCCGCACCACACTGGCGGCCTCCTATTCGGAAGTGCTGTCAACCCAGCAGCAGGGTATCGGTCTTGGCGTTGCGTCGAGCGGTGTCAACAGCGTCGGCCTGCCGGTCGGCGGTCTCACCGGCCAGCCGGTGCTGCTGACCAACCAGTCCCTCAGCGTGCAATCCGGCCTGACAAAAAACAAACAGCTCTCGGCATCCCTCACCACGCAATTCACCCGCGATGTCGTTTCGGTTTCGTTCCAGTCCTATCAGGATACGCTGGTCGCGACATCGCCGGGGCTCGCGGGCTTCTCGCAGAAAAGCGCCTCGATCTCGCTGTCGGAATCACACGAATTGTCCGAACGGATGAACGCGCTGTTCTACCTCAACTACGGACGCACGTCCTCCCCCGCGCTTGGCGCGTCCACCACATCCACCTACGGCGCCAGTGCCGCACTCACCTACCGGGTATCGCCGACGCTCTACGCCAATACGCAGATCAGCGTGACCAACCAGGGCTACAACAGTTTTGGCGGCGGCGGCATCGGGTATTCCGGCTACGGCAACAACGGCGTGGAGACAATCTTCACGGTCGGTATCCAGAAAACCTTCTGAAAGGGACCCCGTGTTTCTCGAACACCTCGGCCTGGCGGACATGCCCTTCCGGCTTACACCGGATGATCGGTATTACTATGCCAGCAGCGAACACAGCCGCGCGCTGTCGCATCTGCTGTTCGGCCTGGCGCAGAGCGAGGGGTTCGTGGTCATCACCGGCGAGGTCGGCGCCGGCAAGACCACGCTGGTCGAACGGCTGACGGCGCAGCTCAACGAAGCAACCTACCGGCTCGCCAGTATCTCGACCACGCAAATCAATGCCGAAGACATTCTGCGCCTGATCGCCGCGGATTTCGGCCTGTCGGCGGCCGGCGACAAGGCGACCTTGCTGCTCCGCCTGAAGGAGCGCTGGCGGGCCGACCGGTTACGCGGCCGCCGCGCCCTGATCGTGGTCGACGAGGCGCAGGGTCTCGCCCCGGCGACGCTCGAAGAGCTTCGCATGCTCTCGAACATGGCCGAGCGCGGCCAGGCGCTGGTGCAGATCGTGCTGCTCGGCCAGCCGCAATTCCGCGACCTGCTCGCCCACCCCGATCTCGATCAGTTGCGCCAGCGCGTGCTGGCCTCCTACCACCTCGGCCCGCTCACCCGCGCGGATACCGAGGCGTATATCCTGCACCGTTTCACCGCCGCCGGCGGCAAGGCGGAAGGGTTTTTCGACGCGGCCGCGCTCGATGCGATTTTCGAGGCAACCGGCGGCCTGCCGCGCCGGATCAACCGGTTGTGCAGCCGCATCCTGCTGAACGCCGCCCTCGAACATTATGCGGTGATCACTGCCGACATCGTCGGCCCGATCGTGCGGGAACTCGAGACCGATCTCGAAGGCCGACCAGCCGCGACCCCACCCGCGGCGCCCGGCGAGATCGGCCGCGATCAGGGTGATCAGGTGGTTGATCGTCTGTTTCAGGTCATCAAATCCCGCAATGAGCCCTGAACCCACGATGACGGCGTCCACACCCATCGCCAATGCCCTGACCATCGATGTCGAGGATTATTTCCAGGTCCAGGCCTATGCCGGCGCGATCGATCGCGCCGATTGGGACAAAATCCCCCGCCGCGTCGAAGCGAATACCGATCTGATCCTCACCGCCCTGGCCCGGCACGCCACGCGCGCGACGTTCTTCACTCTCGGCTGGGTCGCCGAACGCCACCCCGCGCTGATCCGCCGCATCACCGCCGCCGGGCATGAGCTGGCCAGCCACGGCTACGGCCACCAACTTGTCACCGAGCTCACGCCGCAGCAGTTCCGCGACGATCTCACCCGCGCGAAATCGATCCTGGAAGAGATCGGCGGCGTCGCCGTCGCCGGCTATCGCGCCCCGACGTTTTCGATCGGACCACGCAACCCCTGGGCATGGGATGTGCTGGCCGAAACCGGCCACACGTACAGCTCCAGCGTGTTTCCGGTCCGTCACGACCTGTACGGCGCGCCCTCGGCACCGCGCGGCCCCTACCGGCCGGCATCGTGCAAGCTGGTCGAAATCCCGATGACCACGGTGCAGATGTTCGGCCGCAACCTGCCCTGCGCCGGCGGCGGCTATTTCCGGCTGCTGCCCTACGCCGCCTACCGGTTCGGCGTGCGCCACCTGCACCGGCGCGAGCGCAGGCCCGCGATTTTCTACTCCCACCCCTGGGAGTTCGACCCCGCGCAACCCAGCGTGCCGGCCGCGAAATGGTCGTCGCGCTTCCGCCACCGGGTCAATCTGGCACGCATGCCGGCACGGCTCGACGATCTGCTGGCCGATTTCACCTGGGACCGGATGGATCGGGTCTTCGCCGATGTCATCGCCCGCGCCGCCGCATGAGCATCACCTGCCGCGTCATGACCGATGACGATCGCGCCCGCTGGGACGATTTCGTGCTGGCGCATCCCGCCGGGCATTTTTTTCACCGCGCCGCCTGGCAGGACGTCATCAAAACCGCGTTCGGCCAGCGCCCCTATTTCATGCTCGCCGAACGCGCCGGCGCGATCTGCGGCCTGCTGCCGCTGGTGCACATGAAATCCCGCCTGTTCCACCGCAACACGCTGGTCTCGACCCCGTTCTGCGTCTACGGTGGCCCGATCGGCTCGGATGATGCCGTGACCGAAGCCCTGATCGAGGCGGCAACCGGCATGATGCGCCAGCTCGGCGCGGATTCGTTCGAACTCCGCAGTATCGACGATCCGGTCCAACGCCCGGGCTGGCAGCCGGGGCCGCCGATCTACGACACATTCCGCCGCACCCTGCCGCCCGATGAGGACGCCTGCCTGAAATCGATCCCGCGCAAGCAGCGCGCGGTGGTCCGCAAAGGTATCGACCTCGGGCTGACCAGCCGGATCGACCGGGACTGGCGGCGTTTTTTCCACCTCTACGCCGAGAGCGTGCACAATCTCGGCACGCCGGTGTTCCCCGCGCGCTATTTCCGCCTGCTGCTCGATTGTTTCGGCTCCGATGCCGAGGTGCTGACCGTCTATGACGGCGATGCCCCGATATGCGCCGTGCTGTCGTTCGCCTACAAAGGCGAAATCTCGCCCTATTACGCCGGCGGCGGCACGGCGGCGCGCGGCAAGGGCGGCCATGATTTCATGTATTGGCAGGTGATGCGCCGCGCCATCGCGCTCGGGCTCGCAACGTTCGATTTCGGCCGCAGCAAGCGCGACACCGGGCCGCACAAGTTCAAGACGAACTGGGGCTTCACGCCGACGCCGCTCGGCTATCAATTCCTGCTGGAGCCCGGCGCCACATTGCCCGACACCAATCCGCTCAGCCCGAAATACCAGCGCAAGATCGCCCTGTGGAAGCGCCTGCCCCGCCCGCTCGTCAACGCGCTTGGCCCGATCATCGTGCGCGGGCTGGGCTGAACCATGCGCGACTTGCTCTATCTCTGCCACCGGATTCCCTACCCGCCCGACAAGGGCGACAAGATCCGCGCCTTTCACATGATCGAGCATCTGCGCGCCCGCTTCCGCATCCATCTCGGCTGCTTCATCGATGACCCGGCCGATGCGGTCCACATCCCCGCCCTGCGCGCGCGCGTTGCGAGTCTCGCCTGCATCCGGCTCGACCCAAGCCGCGCCCGCCTGCGCGCCCTGGCCCGCTGCCGCCCCGGCGCGCCGCTGCTGACCGGCTATTTCCACGACAATCACCTGGCGAACTGGGTCCGCCGCACCGCGCGCGATCACAAGATCGCACAGGTCATTGCCTATTCCGCCGCAATGGCGCCCTATGCCGAACTCGTTGCCAATACGCCGCATCTGTTAGACATGGTCGATATCGATTCCGAAAAATTCGCCGCCTACGGCCGCACCTCCCGCTGGCCGCAGCGCCTGGTCTGGGCACGCGAGGGCCGCACCCTGCTCGAATTCGAGCGCGCCTGCGTCCAACGCTTCGACCGCACCTTGTTCGTCTCGCAGGCCGAGCGCGATCATTTCGCAACCCTCGCGCCTGAATCCACAGACCTCACCATGGCGATCGGCAACGGCGTCGATCTCGATTATTTCGCCCCCGCGCCCCAGTTCCAACGGCCATTCCCCGCCGGGCGCAAAACCCTGCTGTTCACCGGCGCGATGGATTATCGCCCCAACATCGAGGCGGTCGTCTGGTTCGCCACCGAAATCCTACCGAAACTCGCCGCGCTGCACCCGTTGCTCGTCATCGTCGGTTCCAACCCCACCCCCGCGGTCCGCGCGCTCGAGCGGGCAGGGGTGGTGCAGGTCACCGGCCGCGTGCCGGACACCAGACCCTACCTCGCCCATGCCGATCTCGTCATCGCCCCGCTGCTGATCGGCCGCGGCGTGCAGAACAAGGTGCTCGAGGCCATGGCGATGGCCCGCCCCGTGCTCGCAACCCACGCCGCCTTCACCGGCATCGATGCGGTGCCCGGCCGCGATCTTCTGGTCGCCGACACGCCCGATGCCTGGGTCGCGCACGCCACCGCCGTCCTCACCGGCCGCCATCCGGCCATGGGCGAAGCCGCGCGCGCCGCCGTGCAGGCACACCATTCCTGGGCACAAACCCTCGCCCCGCTCGATGCGCTGCTCGGCGTCAGCCAGCCGGAAGCGCGAAAGATCCCCGCATGAGCGCCACCACCACCACAAGCCGCGGCCAACTGCACGTCCCGGGGCGCTATCGCGGCGCGCTGGCCGTGCTCGCCGCCGCCCTCCTGCTGATGGCCCTGGTCTTTCACGCTGAAATCGCCGCCGCGGTCCAGGTCTGGGCGGCATCCACCGCCTATAACCATTGCTTCCTGATCCTGCCGATCGCCATCTGGCTCGCGTGGGACCGCCGGGGCCGTCTGCGCGGCCTCACCCCCGCGCCGGATGCCCGTGCCATCGGCCTCGCCATCCCCTGCGCGATCGTCTGGCTCGCGGCCGATCGCCTGGGCGTGATGGAAGGCCGCCAGCTCGCGGCGATGGGCATGGTGCAGGCGCTCATCCTCGGCGTGCTCGGCTGGCCGGTGTATCGCGCCATGATCGCCCCCTTGCTCTATCTGGTGTTCCTCATCCCGTTCGGCGGCTTCCTGGTCCCCGCCCTCCAGCAATTCACCACCGATTTCGTCGATGTCGGGCTGAACCTGCTCGGCATCGCCTATTACCGCCACGGCTACACGGTCGAGATCGCCCAGGGCGCCTTCCACATCGCCCAGGCCTGCGCCGGGCTGCGCTTCCTGATCGCCGCCATCGCCTTCAGCGTGCTCTACGCCCTGCTGATCTTCCGCTCGACCGGCCGTCGCCTCAGCTTCATCATCATCAGCGTCGCGGTGCCGGTGGTGGCGAACGGCTTCCGCGCCCTCGGCATCGTGCTGCTCGGCCATCTGCTCGGCAGCGCCAAGGCGGGGGCGACCGACCACGTGCTGTACGGCTATATTTTCTTCTCGATCGTGCTGTTCATCCTGATCCTGCTCGGTCTGCCCTTCCGTCAGGACAGCGTGCGCCCCGGCGCGAACACCGTCTCGGTCGAAGGCGCACCACCCCCCGCCCTCGCAACCACGCTCCGCCCCGCCCTGGCCATCCCGGCCGCGGCCATCATGGTGGTCGGAATCGCAACCTTCGTCAGCGCCGAAGCCGCCGCCACGCCGGTTACCCTGCCGCCCGCCCCCGCCGGCTGCAGCCGCCTGCCCGGCACCCAACCCCTGCCAGCCGGCGGCCGCGCGATCCGCTACGCCTGCGCCCAGGGCATCACCGCCACCATCGCCGTCTTCCCGCCCCGCACCGACCCGAAACCCGTGTTCGACGCACGGCGCGCCCTGAGCCTGCAAGACACCCGCGAAGCCTTCATCAGCACCATCCACATCCCCGGCGCCGACCCGCCGGACTGGACCCTGGTCACCACCAAAAGCGGCCACCACACAACCGCCAGCGCCCTCTTCATCGACGGCCACGGCACCAACGGCAATCTGCGCACACGGTTGAAACTCGCCTGGACGGATTTGTTCGGCCACCCGACGCAACCGATGGCGGTGGTGTTGGAGGTGGGTGGCGCTGCAACCGCGCAGGCGCGTTTGCAGGCAGCCATCGGCAACATTAAACAGTAGATAAAGAATTATTTTTGGAAATCATTATGAAATCGAATCTTACCAAAACAAATTATTATAAGCCAAAGGTCTTCATATCAATACTAAATTGGAACGATGTAACAAATACGATTAGGTGCCTTGATCATATATTACGTCAAAATTACCCAAATTATAGCGTGGTTGTTGTAGATAACGGCTCTGATGATGATTCCTACAAAATTTTAAAAGAATTAAAGCGAGATTTTCATCTGATTCGATCAGAAATAAATCTTGGCTATACCGGAGGAAATAATATTGTAATTGATTATGCTCTCAATAATGGAGCTGACTACGTGTGGTTATTTAATAACGATGCGATAGCAAGCCAAGATATGCTTAGTATATTGGTCGATGAGAGCGAAAAAAGCCCAACGATCGGAATTGTTGGCCCGCTAGTAAAAGATTTAGATTCCGAGGCAACGCAGTTTGCTATTGGCGTATTTAACCTACGTACTCCCGTTTATCGACCTATTTACAATATAGACGAGGCGACTCAACTCATCGGAAGCTGCGAAAAAAATATTGCAATCGTTGGTACCGCAATGTTAATAAAGAGAGCCGTTTTCGAAAAAATTGGAAAATTAGATGTTGATATTTTCGCATATTGGGAAGATATAGATTTTTCAATCCGGAGTATCAACGCTGGTTTCGAAAATTCGATGAGCTTTGCAACTTCACTATTTCATCCATGTAAAGATACAAAGGGCGACCCTCGTTCAGTTAAGCCACATTATTACTATTTCATGACGCGAAATGAAATTTTGATGTGGCGCCGATATTGCCCGCGAGTAGCGTACTATCGTTCAATATACTGGACGTTTGAGCGACAAATTGGGCAAATAAATCGTATGCCGGACTATCATGAGGGCGTGGATGCGATTTTAGCGGGAATTTGGGACGGAATTATAGGTCGTGGCGGACCGTACCTCGTATCAGCGCGGCGACCTATGGGGTTCCTCCGAATTTTTATGAATATTTTTCAGAAAATTCAATCACAGAACTCGATTAAGTAATAAATTCATTCAGTCTTTGTGTCGATTGAGACCAGTTGAACTTCCTGATCGAGTGACTTCCAGTCAAAGCGATGCTAAGCCGTAAATCGTCATTCTCGATGAGTTCAGCGACAGCCTTTGCCAACAGATCGGGTCGCATCGGCGGCGTAACCAATGCTGTTTCGAGGTTGATTGCGTAATCCCGACATCCGCCGTTATCTGTTGTGACGAGTGCTGCCCCGCACGCCATCGCCTCACAGCCAGGAAGTCCCCAACCTTCAAAGTGTGAGGGGACAAAAAAAATTGCGTTGTTGTTATAGAACTCTCGTAACTGGCATTGGGTTGGATACTTCAGCCAAGTAATCCAAGAGGGGAGGTCGACTTTGTGGCTTCCAAACGCTGAGATCTTCAGTCGCTCGCCATAACGAGACCTTAATAGATTTGCTGCGGTTATCGCATCTGCGACGCCTTTGAATGATTCGCGGCGAACAGGAAAACCAATTGTGATCGGATCTCTTGACGCGGGATGGATGTCGATCCTAAATGAATCGAAATCAATTCCGCAAGGAATTAGGGCAGCAACTGTTCCTCCTTGGCTTTCGATCGTCTCTTTAACAATTGTTGATGAGGCAATTATTGTGAGATTCGAACGATAAGTTCTGGCAATCCTCTCTTTTGTTTCTTTGCTCGCGGTCATAAAATGTTCATAATCGTAAGCAATATACAGTTTCTTTTTAAATTTTTGCCTCTTATACACACTAATAGGTTCGGCTGTTTGCCAAGCTGATGCAATTACAACATCGCCACTTGGCAATGCACTTTCTCCTAAATTTCGAACTAATCGAATTTTAACGTCGTTTCGTAACGAATAGCTTTTGATAAGGGGACGATTTTTAATTCGTATCAAAGTCGACCAGATGAATGTTCTTACGTATGCCTTGACGTTATTGGTACCTATTGGGTACCTAGGAAATACGATTGTTACATCATGTCCGATGGCGGCGAGCATGTTGGCGTAAGCATATTGAACATGGTACCTCCCCCCCAATGGGAAAGTTATAATAAGCCGGTAGAGTTATGATAACTCGCACAGATGTGAGCTTTCCGTTAAACTGGTTGCTGCGGAAGTGATTTTGGCTGGCGAAGTAGCCTAATTGAGAAATTGAGATCGGCAAGCATGAATTTATTTAATGGCGTTAGTGTCGTCCTCCCCGCCTACAATCGGGCAGAATTGATTCCTGAAACGCTGGATCGCATTTTCGCGCAAACGATACAAGCGGCAGAAATCATTGTCGTGGATGATGGCTCGACCGATGCGACTAAAGCTGTCCTCGCAGGCTACGCCGACCGCATCCGCGCCATCCACATTCCGAATGCGGGCGAGTTGGTCGCCCGCAACACCGGTCTTCGCGCTGCCAAAGGCGATCTCGTCGCATTCTGCGACAGCGATGATCTCTGGAAATCGGACCATCTGGCGGAGATGGCGCAGTTCTGGTCAAGCGGGCAGGGGCCGATCGCCGCCTACGCCGATTTTCAGGAAGTGCGCGACGGCCAATGGGCTGCCACATCGAAATTCGCCAGCGCCCCGGCCGGGTACTGGAACGACGTGACGCCGGTCGATTCCACCCATGTCCTGTTCGACCGCCCGATCGTCAAGGACCTCCTGCAATTCCAGCCCTTCTTCCCCTCCTGCATGGTGGTCGATCGTGAGCGGTTCCTCGCCCTGGGTGGGTGGGACGAAGGGGTTAGCCGCATGGTCGGTTGCGATTTCGCAACCACCCTGCGAATCGCCGAACACCCGCCCATCGGCGTCCTGCGCCAGCCAACCGTCGGCATCCGCAAACACGCGGGTAATTTTTCCGGCGATGTGCAACGTATGAACCTCGGTGACGCCGATGTGCTGGAGTATGTTCTCGCCTCGCGCCCCTCGCTCGCCTCATCCGCCGCGGAAATTCGGCACTCCATTAACCACCGCCGTCTGGCGGCCTTCGATACCGCTTTTGCGCGGGGCGATTTCAACGCCGTAGGCGCCATTTCGCAGAAACTGCCCTCGACGGCGCTGACGCCTCGGCATCGGGTCAAAGCCATGATCTCAGATCTACCTGCACCAATCCGCCGCCTGGCATGGTCGATCTTGACACGCAACAATTGATGCCTGCTATCCTTGACAGAGAGTGGTCTTCGGTCGAGTTCAATGAAATGAATTTTCGTCGCATCCGCTATCACGCAACACGGCGCTCCCTCTCGCCGAAACTCGGTTTCGTGCACATGCCAAAGGCAGGTGGAACCGGACTGATCGCGGATATCGAGGCAACGCTTCGACCGCTGTGTGTAACCGGCGGAATCGATCGCTCCCAGACGGGCTCCTTCACCGCGTTCTCAACCGTTCCATCGGCGTTCCGTGGTGGTATCATTGTTGATCCGATGGAGATTCCAGCCGCAACTGACGTGATCGCTGGCCATTTCGCGCGTAAAACGATCGAAACGCGGTTTCCCGGCGCCAACCTGGTCACAATTCTGCGCGAGCCGCGCGCGCGTCTGCTCTCTCATTGGTTCTATCTCGGCAACTACACTGATGATGTTTTGGCACTCTACGGCGATTGGGGCCAAACGCTGGCCTTGGCGCGGCGCAGCCTCGCCAAGTTCATCAGCGCGCCGGCCATCGCATGCCATACCGATAATTTGATGACGCGTATGCTGCTCTGGCCACATGATCGCATTCCACCGGCGGGCTTCATCGCGCCGCAGGACGATGCCATGCTGATCGACGCCGCCCGCGCCGCCATTGATCGGTTCGCATTCGTCGATGTGCTCGAAAACCCCGCCATGCATGATCGCCTGATCCAGTTTTTACGACACGCCTATGGGCAGACGATCTGGAGCCGCCTGGAGCGTCTGATATATGCCCGACGCGGCGCGCCGCGTAACGAAGCAGCACCCCCAACACCAGGTGCCCGGCAAGCGATGGCCGATGAACTCACCGGTCGATGCCATGATCTGCTCGACCAGCGGTCCCGGCTCGACCGTCATCTCTGGCGTCACATCGCCGCGCGTGCCCTGCCACAGGCCGATCTCGATACGCTCGCGGAAACATCCTATCGGCGCACGGTCGATCGGTTCGATCGGTTGATCGCAGCCTCGCAACCGGCGCCGATAAACGATGCGGCATAGCCGCAAACCAACGTTCCGCGCTGCAACCAGCCCATGAGCCAGGATCGCCTGATCGTCATCATCCTGCATTACCGCGGGCTTGCGGACACAGCGGCCTGCCTCGCATCCGTCGTACCGCAGCATCACGCCGATCTCGCGATCCTGCTGGTCGATAACGCCAGCGGCGATGATCTTTCAGCGCTGCAAGCGCAATACGGCACCCAACTCAATGTGCTCCGCCTTGCGGAAAATCGCGGGTGGGCCGGCGGCAACAATGCCGGCATCGCCTGGGCCCGAAGGGAACAAGCCGGCATCGTCTGCCTGCTCAACAACGATACAATTGTGCCGCCCGGCGCGTTCGATCGCCTCGCCGCTGCGGCAAAACGCTGCGGACCTTGCCTGATGCACCCGGCAATCGACTATGCCAACCCGGCCGAAGGCGTCCAGCTCGACCCATCGGCCCTGCCCAACGCCCCGGAGTTCGCCTGCCAACTGCCCGATAACACAAAAGTGTTCAGGCTCGATTACGCGTATGGTGCGTGTCTTTTGATCCCGTTGGCGGTGTTCGATCGTATCGGCACGTTCGATGAACGGTTTTTCCTGCAATTGGAGGAAGCGGATTTCTATCATCGCGCCCGAAACGCAGGAATCCCCTCGCTCTGCCTGCCGTCGGTGCGGATCGTCCACGCCGAATCGCGCAGCTTTGGCGGCCGCGATACGCCGGATAAAACCTACTACATTACCCGCAACCGCCTGTTATTGGCTGAGAAATCACGCCCCCGCTGGCGCGCCTATCGTGCCGCGCTCCGCCTCATTCTATGGCGCGCAGATGAACGGGCAAACGGCTCGGTGCTGCGCTGGATTGTGTCCGGTCAGCCTCAGGCAAGGGCGATGCGGCAGGGGTTTCGCGACTATTGCCTTCGCCGCTTCGGTCGCCGGGTCAAGGTGCCTGAATAGTCGGCGTCGGCCAGTCCAGGCTGAATGATCCGATGATAATTCAGTGTCGGCCGATGCCGGAATTCTGGAATCGGGAAACCGTTTTTTAACACTCCCTCCGCGATACTCCGTCCAGAGACAAAACGGTCTCCTTGTTTCTACGAGGATTGTACCTTTTTCGCCCATTGTCTCATAAATCGCGAATATCACAGGTTGCGTTTTTTAGACAATGTCGCGTACAGTGATTTCGCGCGCGTTTTACAAAGCCGCGTAAAGCAACTGGGGGTTGCTTTCCTCGTGTTAAGCTGATTTTGCGCCCTTCAACCTTTGGGAGCTTTCATGTCAACAACGCTTACACCAACCGGTTTCACGGCCGCCCCCGTTGTGCCCCAGGCGGACAGCGCGGATCAGATCGTCGGGCTCAACCTGCAGAACACCTCGAACACGGCACTGGCCGCCCAACCAACCACGTTCGGCGAAACCTTCAAAGCCGGCGCCGTCAAAAGCACCGATCACCTCACCGCGACCATCAACGGCCAGGTGTATGCCGTGCAGATGGACGCCAAAACCTTCAACCCCGATGGCTCGGTCGCCATGGCGGTGCTGACGGTCGATGCTCCGGAATTGCCCGCCAACTCCACCACCGGCGTCATGCTCTCGGTCGGCGGCACGCCGAATGCGGGCCTGTCCGCCCCCGCCGCGAACCTGGTGAGCGCGTTACAGCACTATTCCCTCACGGCCACGCTCGACATCACCGCCAATGATGGCGGTGCCACCGGCACACAGACGATCAACGTGGCGCAGGACGTCGCGGCGGCGCTGAAAGCCGGGTCCGCGACAATGTGGCTCAACGGACCCCTCGCGCAGGAAGCCATCATCAGCATTCCGGTCTCAGGCTCGCTGCGGATCGAGGCGGATGTCACCGCCTATGCCAACGGCACGATCTCGGCAAACCTTCAGTTCAACAACGACGCCGCCATGCAAGCCGCGGGCGGCACCATCACCTATTCCACCAGCATCGTGCAGAACGGTGTGACGATCGCCACCCAACCCAGCCTGACGCAATACCAATATCAGGATTGGAGCACCACGGTCGGCACCGCGCCGGCGGCGGGTGCGCTGAATATTCAACACGATGTCGGGTATCTCGAGGCGACCGGCGCGGTTCAGA
>NZ_JAIMBY010000023.1 GCF_026191915.1 Acidiphilium sp. PA | reverse complement strand
TGCAATCATCCCCCAATTAGCCTCCTCACGCCCGCTGCGAGCGTTAGGGAGGGTGCTGACATCAAACGTCAGAGGGGTCGAAATTGGACGCGATTTTCGCCCCTCAGGGGGTCGTTATTGCAAGCGAATTTACATCCGAAAGCACGCTGCACATCGTCGCGGGGCTGCTGCTGCCCATCTGGAAGCGGCTGCCGAACGAGTCGACGCGCGTGTATCGGCTTCAGACCGACGACGGCGAACGCGTCATCGGGCGCAAGGTCTCGCCCGCCTGGGCAGCGAACGCCACCGCGACCAGCGCACCGTCGTTGACGCCCGAGGCCGCCTTCTCGGCGCTCATGGACGGGCGGACGGTCCTGGATCTCGCGGAGGGGCTGCAACTGCGCTGCGCCCGCGTCATGAACGTGCTTCGAATCGAACTCTCCGGCTTCACCGACGCGATGCGTGACCGTCTGCGCGCCTATGGCCTGTTCGGCGAAATCATCTCCTGGAAACTCCGCATGTTCGTGCCGACGGACGCCAGCGGCGCCGAGGTGCTGGCGCGCGTGCTCGATCGCTTTCCGGTCGAACGCATCAGTGAGCGGGGGGCGGCATGATGGAACGCCTCGACGCCTCCGAACTCGCCCACCGCCTCGCGCGCAATGCCGAGGCGGTATGCCGCCATTACCTGTCCGCCGGCCGCCGCCAAGGCGCCTACTGGCTCGTGGGCGACGCCCGCAACACGCCGGGGCGGTCGATGTTCGTTCGGCTCAAGGAAACCGCGAAGGGACCGGCCGGCAAATGGACCGACGCGGCCACCGGCGAGCACGGCGATCTGCTCGACGTCATCCGTGCGAGCCGCGGCCTCGTCGATTTCAAGGACGTCGCCGACGAAGCCCGTTCGTTCCTCAGCCTGCCGCGCCCTGTTTTGCAGCCGGCGTCAGCGAACGTCTCCGTTTGCAGGCCCAAGGCTGCGACCGGATCGGCGGATGTGGCGCGGCGCTTGTTCGCCATGTCGCAGCCGATCGAGCGCACTCCCGTGGAAACGTATTTACGCCAACGCGGCATTACGGCTTTGCACGGAACCGGCAGTCTGCGCTTCCATCCCCGCTGCTACTACCGGCCGGACGAGCACAGCCCGACCGAGACGTGGCCGGCGATGATCGCCGCCGTCACCGATCTCTCCGGTCACCTGACCGGCGCGCATCGCACCTGGCTCGACCCTGACGGCTTCAACGAGGCGACGCTCGGCAAGGCGCCGATCGACACGCCGAGACGGGCGATGGGCGATCTGCTCGGCCATGCGGTGCGCTTCGGCGTCGCGGGCGAGGTCCTCGCGGCCGGCGAAGGCATCGAGACGATGCTGTCGCTACGATGCGTCCTACCCGGCATGCCGATGGTCGCCTCGCTGTCGGCGGCGCACCTCTCAGCCATCCTGTTCCCCGACTTGCTGCGGCGCCTCTATATCGCCCGCGACAACGATCCGGCAGGCGATAGCGCAGTGGCGACGCTCCTCGACCGCGTTCAGTCGGCCGGGATCGAGGCGCTGGTGCTCTCCCCTGAGCTGAGCGACTTCAACGAAGACCTGAGGCTGCTCGGAGCCGATGCGCTACGGGCGGCGATCCGAGGGCAGATCGCGGCGCAGGACGTCGCCCGCTTCATGGAGCTGGCGGCGTAGCCGGAACGGGGATGGCGTGTGGGCCAGTCTTCGACGGCGAATGGCCAGGGGCTTTCCTCGTGCCGCGGAGAGGACCGCGCCCACGGCCTTCCGGAGAGGGCGATCGGGCGCCAGGCGGGGCGTCCCGGCAATGGCTGCGGCCGACGATTTTCCGGCGGCGCTGCGCGCCTTTCCATCGCGAAGCAAAATCGCCGGCCTTCGCCATCCTCCGCTTCCGCTTCGGCCCGCAGCTCACGCTGCGGGTGCAAGTCCGCCCCGCCCGGCGCCTTCGTCGCCATGAAGGCCGCGATGGGCGCGGCCGATCCGACGAGGAAAGCCGCGATGTCCATCGACCACGACGAAGAGTTCGAGCCCCGCCACGACGCATCCCCCACCGACCGCGTCCTTCAGGAACTCCAGCTCTACGGCTACCGACCCTTCCACGATGAACCCGACTCGCGGCCGCTCCCCGAACCGCACGTTCTCGCTGGCAGCGTCGCCGACATCTTCGACGCCCTCGTGGTGGCGCTCGCGGAGACGCGCCTCGAACCCGACCTCGAGGATCTGCTCTGGTCGACGGTGAATGTGTTCCATCGCGCGATCGACCGGATCGAGCGCGAACTCGACGACAACGAGATGGCGCAGCAACGCGCGCAGCGGGAACAGGACGGCAGCGAGGTCAAATCCGTCGAACTCGAACGGCTGACCTCGGAAGGCCAGACGCTGATCGAGCGCCGCAACGTCTTCGAGCTGATGCGCGACCAGGCCGCCGACCAGTTCGAGCGACATACCCACTCGGCCTGGCGGCCGCGCAGCGGATCGAAGGTCAACCATCGCCATCTCACCGCCGCGATGATCGACAGCCGCGACTTCCTCGCCGCCAAAAAGCGCGCCGACCGGGAGGTGCTGTTGCCGGCCGGACCGAAGGTGGCCGTCACCGGTGGCCTCGATTTCAACGATCACCGCCTGATCTGGGCCAAGCTCGATCAGGTCCACACCAAGCACCCAGACATGGTGCTTCTGCACGGCGGTTCGCCGAAGGGCGCCGAACTGATCGCCGCCAAATGGGCCGACAATCGCAAGGTGCCGCAGATCGCCTTCAAGCCCGACTGGACGAAGCACGCCAAGGCGGCGCCGTTCAAACGCAACGACGCGATGCTGGACACCCTTCCGATCGGGGTGCTGCACTTTCCGGGCACCGGCATCCAGGACAACCTCGCCGACAAAGCCAGGAAGCTCGGCATCCCGGTCTGGAAGTTTGGCAAGGGCGGCGCGTGAGCGCCGCGTGCCACTCTTGACGTCTGATGGCAGTCCTCCATATTGATATCAACGCTATCGCGAACAGGACTATGCCATCATGCCCGCCGTCACCATCCGCAACCTGTCCGATGAGACGCACCGCGCCCTCAAAGTCCGGGCGGCGCAGCATAATCGCAGCACGGAAGCCGAGATGCGCGCCATCCTGGAAGCCGCCGTGCGGCCAGAAGGCCGGCTACGCCTCGGATCAGCATTGGCGGAGATGAGCCGGAAGATCGGGCTGACCAACGCCGATGTCGAAACCCTCGAAAAGGGCCGAGACACTCGGGCCGCCGAGCCGCTGCGTTTCGAATGATCCTGCTCGACACGAACGTGGTCTCCGAGGCGATGAAGCCCGAGCCGGCGGCGGCGGTTCGCGCATGGCTCGACGCCCAGGCGGCGGAGACGCTTTACGTGTCGAGCGTCACCATAGCCGAGCTGATGTTCGGCATCGGCGCGCTGCCCAACGGCCGGCGGAAGGACAAGCTGACCGCCGCGTTGGACGGCGTGCTGGAGCTGTTCGCGGATCGCATCCTGCCATTCGATACCCGTGCGGCTCGCCGCTACGCCGAACTCGCCGTCAGGGCCCGCGCGGCCGGCAGGGGCTTCCCGACGCCCGACGGCTATATCGCCGCGATCGCTGCGGCGCATGATTTCGCGGTCGCGTCTCGCGACACGAGCGCCTTCACCGCCGCCGGCCTTGAAGTGATCGATCCCTGGGCAAGCACGCCCTGAGCTGCGGCCCCCGAAAGCCGCACCGACGCCCGGCGATCCGGCTGCCTCCGCCGGCATGTTCCATCCCCGCTTCCTGATGCGCTGATCCTTGGTCCGCCCACGGGCCTGAGGCCATCAACCCGTGAAGGGTCGGCTACGCCATGCGTGCCGCCGCTCGTCCCTGACTGCGCGGTGATCGCGGCCCCTGACCGGACACATCGGGCGCCTGTCGCGCGGGGATCGGCCCCGCCGCAAAGCAGGAGCCGGATCGATGTCTCAATCGCTCGCTTTCGCCAACGGCTGGAGCCTCGCCAAATCCCTCATGGTCTGCGTCGTCATCTTCACGGCCGAGACTGGCGGATACGGCGTCATGCCGGCCTCGGAATTCGACGGCGACCCCGCTGACGTGGTCCACGAATTCGATCCGTTCGAATGAGCAAGCTGCACCATACCGTAAGGCTCGGTGAGCGGACTTCGAGCCGGATTTCTGCTCCCATCCGCGCTCGTCTTTAGCTATACTCTGTTCTGCGCCGTGGTGGTGGTGGAAGGCGCAGCCGTTTGATTGTCATCTCACGGAGTCTGCCACCATGATCGTTCTCGGACCTTTGCTCGTCGTCCTCGCCATCGGGTTCTTCTGCTGGTTGCTGTTCACGCTGGCCGTCTTCGCGTTGCCGGCTTTCGTCGGCTTCATGGTCGGCATATGGGCCTTCCATACCGGCGCCGGAGCGCTCGGCGGCATCATCCTGGGCGTCCTCGCCGCGGGTGCCACCTTCGGCGTCGGACAACTCGCCATGGCGTTCGTGCCCTGGGTTTGGCTTCGGCTGCTGATCATCCTGCTCTTCATCGCGCCGGCCACCGTCGCCGGCTATAGCGCCACGCACGGTATCGCCCAGATGGCGATGCCGTCGCCCACATGGCAGACGGTCTTCTCGGTGATCGGAGCCATCGCCGTCAGCGTTACCGCATTCGTTCGCTTCACCGGCATGACCCCACCCGAACCGACCCAACGGGGGATGGCGCGGGGCTGAGCCCAGTAGGCGCGGGCGATAGGGGCGGGACCAGAACAGGCGGCGGCCCCGAGACGCCGGCTGCGCCGAAAGTCCGGAACCTGGATAAGGGCGGCGACGCTGCCGCGGATCGGCTCTTCGCGGATCGTGACGCACCCCGGAAAGCTTCCGGAACCAATGGAGACGCGCGCAACGCGGCCCTCCTGAGTCCCTTGCATGGAGGCCCTTCGCTCAAGCGCCTCGGCTGTGCGAGCGAGATGCGGTCTATCGGCGGACCAGAGGGATCGCGTCTGCCACGAAATCCATCACCGGCTTTTCGAGGTTTCTCGACCGTCGCCACGTTCTCCTCGATCGGTCTTCGTTCTGGATCGAGCGCACCTCACGGCCTCTTCGATGGCTGGATCTGGCCGAAGGCCGGCTGAAGCCTCGACCGCCTTTGGCGCAATGGCGCCGATCGACTTTCTTCCCCTGTCGGCTGCGCCGCCATTCCTCGCGAGACAACAAAGTCGCCTGGCCGCCATCCTCCGCTGGCGCTTCAGCCCCGTCGTCCACCCCGTCGCGCAGGCGCGATGGGGACCCCGGGCAAGGGGTGCGCCGTCGATCGCCTCCGGCCCTTCGATCACCATCGAGGCCGCAATGGTGCGGGCTCGAAAACGTCAGATCAAGGAGAACCACCATGGCGACCATCGGCACCTTCAAGAAGACCGGCGCGAATGAATTCGCCGGTCAGATCGTCACCCTCTCGGTCCAGGCCAAGAATGTCCGCATCGCTCCCGAAGCCAACCGCACCGGCGAAAACAGCCCCAGCCACCGGGTCTACTGCGGCCGCGTCGAGATCGGCGCCGCCTGGTCCAAGCGCTCCAACGAGGGTCGCGACTATCTGAGCCTCAAGCTGGACGATCCGAGCTTCACCGCCCCGATCTTCGCCAACCTCTTCGACGACGAGGACGGCGAGGGCTACAGCCTGATCTGGTCCCGCCCAAACGGCCGCCGCGCCGACTGACCCAGCCCAAGCCCCGCCCGGTCGAAACCGGGCGGGGTATCGCTGAGTTCTTGCGACGCCTCCCGGGCCGACGCCATCCTGATCGATACCCGGAAGGGGGCATTGCGAAGGTCGCTCCGATTTGCGCTCCCGATCCTGTGCGATTTGTCTGCGACCTGGACGGGGAGCACACTATCGCTGGGGCTCGGTCGACCCCGTCGTCTGGCCGGTCGGCCGCGTCCTCCGCACCAAATCGGCCGCCTCGATCTCAAGCGCATCAGCGACTTGTCCCAGCACGGTGACACTCGCCGAGACACGCGCGCGTTCGATCGCGCCGATATACCGGGCGCTCAACCCCGCCCGTTCGGCCAACTCTTCCTGCGTCATCCCCTTTGCATGACGCAACCGACGCAGATTGATCGCCATGACCTCCTTGAGATCCATGGCGAGGATGGAGCAGAGATAGGAATCATCGTTCCAGGAACGATAATGCCGAATCGTCCCGGGTTATTTGGAGCATCTCCCCCTACCGGAGCACACATCGACCATCGCCTTGCCAGACGTGATGCGCCGCGCGCATCGCGCTATCGATCCAATCAGAGGCAATTTTTGCAAAAATTTGCAGTAAATGAATACTTACCGCATGGCTCTCATCTCGACACGGAAGGATCGCAATGACCGAGACGTCATTCGATGACCGGCCGCCACCCTCCGACCGCATCAGCGCCTATGATGAACGGCATCTGGCCATCTATCTGCGGCTTTTGATGGCGGAGGAGGAGGGGGCCGATTGGCGCGAGGTCGTGCAGGTGATCTTCGGGCTCGATCCCCAGCGCGAACCCGATCGGGCGAGACTCGTGCATGACAGCCACCTGGCGCGCGCGCACTGGATGACAAAAACCGGATACCGTCACCTGCTGGCGGCGCGATCTCCGTGATTCAGCCCACGCCAGCCGCCCAATAGGGCGTCACGCGCGATGCAACCATGGGGTCTAGCGCAGTGCGCGGGTTTCAGGATCGTCTGACGCTCCCCCCACCAAGGGGGCCAGGACGAGAGGTAACGCCATGCCCACGCAGTATTGGCGCTCGCCGGAGACGATCGACCAACTGGGTCGCCTCGGCCGCCCCGGCTTCGCCGTCGAATTCTTGCGTCGCAATGCCGACTATCGGCGCGACTATGCCCAAACGCAGCGCCAGATCGCGCGCTTGCACGTCGATGCGCAGACCGCTCGCTCCGGCCTCGCTCGGCGATGGGGGTTACGCTTTCGCGCCTGACCCCTATGCCCCTGTCGGGACCGAGCCCGTCTCCTGGTTGCCGGAACTCTCGCCCGCCACCCTGATCATCGACGTCGCCCCGTCCAGCTTCGATCCCCTGTCTCTCGACCCGGCGCAGCTCGGATCGGTGATCGGGGATCGCATTGACGATGACGGCCGGGAGGTCGTTGTCGCCGACGGAACCGGCGAACTTCATATCCGATTATGCAACGACAGAGCCGTATCACGCCCTGCGATCATTCTGCCCATCGGCGCCACGGCGATCGATCTCCGGCTCGATGTCGCCTCGCGCTTCGTCCGCCGCCTGCGCGGCCAGACCATCGGCCTTCTCCCCCAGGCGCTCAGATTGACCGTGTTGCGTAAGCGCCGGCTCATTCAGCTCCTCCAAGCCTACGACATCCACGAGACCGGAGGCGGTCCGCGCGACGTCGCCGAAACAATACTGCGTTCCGAACAGGCTGGACTGCCTTCGGTGGAGTGGAAGGATTCTCATTCCCGCCGCGCGGCCAACCGCCTGATCCACGACGCGATTTGCCTCGTTGAACGCGGCTATCTCAAGTTCCTGCGCGGCGGTTGAGCCGGCGGCCAACCGGCCCGGACGAAGGTCGGTCAAAACATCCCTTCGCGCCTCGAACCTTTCGCGGGCGACGGACGTGCGCGTGTCCGCCTGAACGGGGGACAGGCCCTCGCGAAAATCTTCGTCCACCCCCAACGCCTGGACCCTCCGCCACGCTGACCCCGACATGCCGCGACTTGGCCGCGGTTCTTCGAGGCAAGACGGAGGGTCCCCATGCTCGACAGGTCCGCACAGCTCGCGACACGCTATCTCCGGACACCTGAGGCGGCGCGTATCCTCGGGATCTCGCCGCGGACGCTGGAGAAATACCGCTGCCACGGAAACGGCCCGACCTTCCGTAAGCTCGGCGGCCGCGTCGTCTACGCCATCGACGATCTCCAAGCCTGGGCCGATCAGGCCGCCTGCCGCTCGACCTCCGACCCGCGATATGTCGAGGCGCGCGCCGCCGGTCTTGGCCATCGCTGAGGCGCTGGCCCTCGATGTCGTCGCGCCGTCTCATCACCGCCAGCGAACGCAGCAAGCTCGACCCGTTCGTCGTCGCCACCGGCGACGCCAGCCCGCGCGATCAGCGCGACCTGATGGAGCGGCCGTTCTTCTCGCTCGCCAAAACCAGGAGGACCGCGCCGATCCTCTACCAGGCCGGTGATATCCGCGTCGAAGTCTACGCGGTGGCCGAGCACGGCATGGCGACCATCTGGGACGCCGACGTGCTGATCTGGGCGGCCAGCCAGATCGTTGAGGCCGAGAATCTGGGTCTCAAGACGTCGCGCTTCCTGCGCTTTACGCCCTACCAGCTTCTGACCGCCATCGGCCGCCAGACCGGCGCCCGGGACTACAAGCTGCTCAAGGGCGCGCTCGCCCGCCTCCAGTCGACGGTCATCCGCACCACTATCCGCAATGGCGAGCACTGGCGCCGTCACCAGTTCTCCTGGGTCAACGAGTGGGAGGAATGCGCGACGCGCGACGGCCGCGTCGAGGGCATGGAGTTCGTGCTCCCCGACTGGTTCTACCGCGGCGTCATCGATCGCTCCCTCGTCCTCGCCATCGACCCGGCCTACTTCAGCCTCACCGGAGGGATCGAGCGCTGGCTCTATCGCGTCGCCCGCAAGCACGCCGGCCGCCAGCCGGGTGGCTGGCTGTTCGAGCTCGTGCATCTGCACGAGAAATCCGGCAGCCTCGCCCGGCCGCGTGATTTCGCCCTCGACCTCCGTCGCATCGTCTCCCGCCAGTCACTGCCCGGCTATCGCCTGCGCATCGAGCGCGGCGACCGCGGTGAACTGATGCGCATCCTGCCAGCCAACTTATCCACAGGCCCTGTGGATAAACGTGTGGAAGCGCTCGGGACTTCGGGCGCGCCGATCATCGGGACTTCAGGCGCGGGGGTATCGGGACTTCGGGCGCGCAAATCGCAGCTAAGCCTTTGGCCCGAAACCACGATCCCGGGCCCTAACTTAGAGTCTAACTCAGAATCTAACTTTTCTTGTTGGCCCAGCCGATCTGCGGATAACCCGGCCGCCCCAACGCAGACCTCCGAGCATCCGGCCCAGCAACCGTCGCTGCCCTTCGGCCGCAGGCCGGGAGGGGGAAGATGATCGTCGCCTTGCTCAACCAGAAGGGCGGCGTCGGCAAAACCACGCTTGCCCTGCACCTCGCCGGTGAATGGGCGCGGCACGGCAAGCGCGTGACCTTGATCGACGCCGATCCGCAAGGCTCGGCGCTCGACTGGTCGCAGCAGCGGGCGCGGGAGAACGTGGCTCGGCTGTTCGGGGTCGTCGGCCTGGCGCGCGATACGCTCCATCGCGAAGCGCCAGACCTCGCCCGCGCCGTAGATCATGTCGTCATTGACGGCCCACCGCGTGTCGCGGGTCTCATGCGCTCGGCCCTTCTCGCTGCCGACCTGGTGCTTATCCCCGTGCAACCGTCGCCGCTCGACGGCTGGGCGTCGGCCGAAATGATCGGTTTGCTTCGCGAGGCGCGCATTTATCGGCCCCAGCTTGCCGCGCGGTTTGTGCTGAACCGCTGTGGCGCGCGCACCGTCATCGCACGCGAGACGGCGGAAACTCTGGCGGATCACGATCCACCGGTGCTCGCCAGCACCATCGGCCAGCGCGTCGCGTTCGCCGACGCGGCGCAATCCGGGCGCCTAGTCTTCGAGCTTGCTGAGCAGGGCGCCGCCGCCCGCGAGATCGCGGCGCTCGCCGCCGAGATCGGGAGGATCGCACCGTGACCGAGCGCTCCCACCGACGCGGCTTCGCGGCACGGCCCGACGACGCCGAGAGCTGGATCAAGGCCAACGATGCGCCATCCCGCCGCACCGACGAGGCCGCTGCTTTCACCGCAAGGCTGACGATCGACGTCACACCGGCGCTGCGCGGCCGCATCAAGGTCGCCGCTTTCCGCCGCGGAATCACCGTCGCCGATATGCTCCGCGACCTCCTGGCGCGCGAATTCCCTGACGATTCCGGGGCGTCGCCATGAACGGCAACCTCCCGCCATCACCGCTGCGTCCGGCGCCGCAATCGGATCGGCGGACAGTCGCGCTGACGCACGTCGAGCTGACCTGGATCGAGAAGAAGATCGAGCACTGGCTTCGCTTCGGCCGCCGCGCTGAAGAGAAGATCCTCGATCGGCGTCGCAGCATCTCCAGCTTCATGCCCGGAAGCGTTTTCGCATTCGTCCGCTGGGCCTCGAACGACTACGGCGCCATCGTCTCGCGCATGGATATCGCGCGCGCCGTCGAGCCAGGCGCGCGCTTCCAGACGCTGCCCTTCGTGCGCCCCGGCGGCGAGATCCTGCTGCGGGTCAATGGCTGGCCCAAGGTCGAACGTGTGCTGCGGGCGATCGACGGTGTCGAGGCGCTCGGCATCGATGCGGCCGACGCCGCACCGGAATATTGGCGCCATCTTCACAATCGTCTCGCGGCTGACCACGAACCGCGCGCCTACACGCGCGAGCAGCACGCCGCCTGGCGGAAGCGGCGGAGCGTCATGCCATGACCCGCTTCGGCTACGTCATGACGACGTGCGTCGCCATGGTGGGCGTGGGCGCTCTGGCGTTCTGCCATCCCGCACCCCGGCTGATCTGGAACGCCACGGCAAGCACGCCCACCGGGCTGTACGCGTTGCAGCCGGCCGGACCCCTGCACGCGCTCGAACTGGTCGCTGTGCGACCGCCCGGGCCGATCGCCCGCTACCTTGCCGATGGCGGGTTTCTGCCCAAGGGCGTGCCATTGCTGAAGCACGTCATGGCCGTCGCCGGACAGACCGTCTGCCGCGCCGGCGACGCGATCACCATCGATCAGATCGCGGTGGGCCTAGCGCGCGACCGCGACCATCTCGGTCGCCCGCTGCCGCGCTGGAGCGGCTGCCATACGCTGTCCTCGGGCGAAGTCTTCCTGATGAATCCGACCGTCCCGGACAGTCTCGACGGTCGCTATTTCGGGCCATTCCCCATCACCTCGATCATCGCCCGCGCGGTCCCGCTGTGGACCGACGAGGCCGGCGACGGCCGCTTCGTGTGGCGCGCCGTCACCGATCGACCCGCTTTCCAACCCGCCAACAGAGGAGGTTCCCATGGCGCAAATCGGTCAGTTCACGCGCGATAAATCCGGCTTCACCGGACGCATTCAGACGCTCTTCTTCACCGGAGACCTTTCCCTCGTTCCGGCCGAATCCTCCGATGCCGAGAATGCGCCCGACTATCGCGTCCACTTCGGCGACGGCGAAGGCCCAGAGATCGGCGCGGGCTGGACGCGCACCGGCGAGAAGGCCGGCGAATACGTATCATTGCTCATCGACGATCCGGCGCTGGCGCAGCCGATCCGCGCCAATCTTTTCCGCTCCACCGACGACCACGCCACCTGGGTGCTGAACTGGAACCGTCCGCCCAAGCGCAGCGAGCGGGATTGAGCGCGTGCGGCGCGCGCTTTTTCTGCTCGCCGGCGTGACGGCGCTCGGCCTGCCGGCCGCCGCCGTCCACGCACAGGCGGCGTCGCCGGCGGTGCGGGCCGCCATCGATCCCTACGCCGCCTTCATCACCGAGGCCGCGCAACGCTTCGGCATTCCGGCGGCGTGGATACGCGCCGTCATGCGCGTCGAAAGCCGCGGCGACCGGCGCGCCGTCTCCTCTACCGGCGCGATGGGCCTGATGCAGATCATGCCCGAGACCTGGGCGGCGCTGCGCGCCCGCTACGGCTTCGGGCGTGACCCCTTCGATGCGCACGACAACGTCCTCGCGGGCGCCGCCTTTCTGCGCGAGATGCACGATCGCTACGGATCGCCGGGCTTTCTTGCGGCCTACAATGCCGGGCCTGGCCGCTACGAGGACTATCGCGACCGGCGCCGCCCACTGCCGGCGGAAACCGTCGCCTATGTCGCGGCGCTCGTCCCTTTTGTGGGAGGCGAGGCGATCGATGGGCCTGTCCTCTTGGCGGCAGCCGATCCCTCATCCTGGACGCAGGCGCCGCTCTTCATCACGCGGTCCGCAAACGCCGAACCTGCCGATCGCGCGTCAGCCAAGCCGCCGCCGAGCGACACGCCGGCTGTCGTCGCCGTGCACGATCTCTCTGCCATGGCGCCGCAATCCGCCGGCCTGTTCGTCACGGTTTCTGCGGCGGAGCCCAAGCGATGACGGCGACGCCGCCTTGGGGCCATATCGCGGCGTTGCCTCGGTCGGCTGGCGTTTCCCTTCGCGTTGCGACGGTGTCCGGCGCCTTCCGAGGACACGTCGAGGCCCCTGGATGCGAGTTCGCAGGCAAGCGCAGCGAGGCGCACTTCCGAGAAGGAGGAGGGGCGAACAGGGGAGGCGTGCAGGAACCGACCGACAGAGGGCAAGTTAAAAGCCCCTGCCACGCCGGCATCCAAGCCACTGTCGCGGCTTGTCTTTTGGCGGGCAGGCCGGTCGGTCGGTGGCAGGTTGCGCGATTATTCCCAATGATTTCAGGGCTTCGGCCTGCACACTGCCGTTCGCGCGCCGCTTTCTATCCGAGTGGCGGCGCAGGATGAGTGGGGGCGAGAATGAGTTCCGGGTCCGGCCTGGCCGCCCGCGCGCGACGAAGGCGCCCAAGCCGAAGAGCTTCGTCGCCCAGGTCCTGAAAGCGGCCCGGAAAGCGGGGCCGGCCATCCAGCGATCGGCGAACTCGGGGCGAGCCCACATGCCGGGCCGTTCCAGCTTTGGGCGCGGCCGGGCCGCCTTCAGCCGCGGCCGCCTCTTCAGCCCAACCCGGCGCGTCGTCGTCAAGGCGCGCGTCGTGCGTCACCGGGGCCGGACCTTTCGTTCGGCGCCGCTGTCGGCACACCTGTCCTATCTGAAGCGCGAAGGCGTGAACCGCGACGGCGAACGGGGCGTCATGTTCGACGCCGCCAGCGATCGCGCCGACGATCGGGCTTTCGCCGAACGGTGCGAGGATGATCGGCACCATTTCCGATTCATCGTCTCGCCCGAGGACGCCGGCGAGATGACCGACCTCAAGGCCTTCACCCGCGATCTCGTCCGACAGATGGAGAGCGACCTTGGCGCCAGGCTCGACTGGATCGCGGTCGATCACTGGAACACCGACAATCCGCACTTCCATCTGCTCGTACGCGGTGTCGATGACGCCGGCGCCGACCTCGTCATTTCGCGTGACTATATCAGCCACGGGCTGCGCTCGCGCGCCGAGGAGCTGGTCGGGATCGAGCTTGGTCCACGTCCGGAGCACGCCATCCGCACGGCGCTCGAACGTGAGGTGGGCGCCGACCGCTGGACCCGGCTCGACGTCGAGCTTCGCTTCGCCACCGACGCGACGGGCCTGGTCGACCTGCGCCCGGCGCAAGCCGGGCCTGGGGACCCCGAGCTGAGACGCCTGATGGTCGGCCGGCTGCAGAAGCTGGAGCGGATGGGACTCGCCGCCTCGGCCGGTTCCGGCCAGTGGCTGGTCGACCTTCAAGCGGAGCGGACGCTGCGCGACCTCGGCGCGCGCGGCGACATCATCAAGACCATGCACCGCGCCTTCGCCGAGCGGGGCCAGGACCGAGGCGTCGGCGACTACGTCATCGACGCCCAGCCGTCGGACGCGCCGATCATAGGCCGCCTGATCGACAGGGGACTGCATGATGAACTGACCGGCGAGGCCTACGCCGTGATCGACGGCACGGACGGCCACGCTCATCACGTCCGCTTCCGCGGTATCGATGCCCTCGAGCACGCACCGCCCATCGGCGGGATCGTCGAGGTCCGTCGCTTCGGCGGCCAGGATGATCCCCGGCCGACGCTGGTGCTGGCCACGCGATCGGATCTCGACCTCGGCGCCCAGGTGGGCGGGCGCGGGGCGACCTGGCTCGACCACCGTCTCGTCGAGCGCCAGCCGATGCCGCTCGCCATGGGTGGGTTTGGCGGGGAGGTTCGTGAGGCGATGAAGGCGCGCACCGAGCACCTTATCCGGGATGGTCTCGCACGCCGCCAGGGCGAGCACGTTACCTTTGGGCGGGACCTGCTCGCCACCTTACGGCGGCGTGAGCTGGACGAGACCGCCGCGCGGCTTTCGGCCGAGACGGGTTTGCGTCCCGCGCCGGCCGGCGTGGGCGAGCCTGTCATGGGCGTTTATCGCCAGCGCCTCACCCTGTTGTCGGGCCGCTTCGCCATGATCGACGACGGACTGGGCTTCCAGCTCGTGCCCTGGTCGCCAATCCTCGAGAAGAAGCTTGGTCAACATGTCGCGGGCGCCGCCCGTGACGACGGCGGCATCGAATGGAGCCTCGGACGAAAGCGCGGGCTTGGTCTGTGACTTGTTCAGGCTGGCAATGGATCGGTGCCGCGATCGAGCAACGCCAGATAGTCCGTGTAAGCGTAGATCCGCCCGCGCCGGCGTCCGGTCGTCTCCCGCACCACCCCGACGCCGACCAGCTTCTCCAGGGCGCCCCCGGCCGTCGCGAAGGAAACGCCGAGCCGCGAAGACACCGTGGGGATGGTGACCATCGGATGGGCCTGCATCAGCTCATGGACCCTCAGCGCGGATGGCGCGGCGCGGCCGACGCCGGCGATCTTCTGTCGATCGGCGTCGAACATGGCGATCAGTTCGCGAGTGGTCGCGACCGCCTGCTCGGCGGTCTCGGCCACCCCGGTCAGGAAGAACTCCATCCAGGTCTCCCAGGTCCCGGCTTGCCGGACCTCCTGGAGCAGGCGGTAATAGTCGTCGCGGTGGGATTTCAGGAACAGGCTCAGGTAGAGGATCGGCTCGCGCAGAACGCCTGCCTCGCACAGGATCAGGGTGATGAGCAGCCGGCCGAGGCGCCCGTTGCCGTCGAGAAAGGGATGGACCGTCTCGAACTGGACGTGGGCCAAGCCGGCCCGGATGAGCGGCGGCAGCGCCGGATCGTCGCTGTGGAAAAAGCGCTCCAGCGCGCCCAGGCAATCGTCCAGCAGATTCGGCGGCGGGGGCACGAAGAGGGCGTTGCCGGGCCGTGTGCCGCCGATCCAGTTCTGCGAGCGGCGGAACTCGCTGGGCTGCTTCGCCGCGCCGCGCCCCGACCTCAGCAGGATGGCGTGCATCTCGCGGATCAGCCGCAGCGACAGCGGAAACCCGTTGCGGATCCGCGAGACGCCGTGCTCGACCGCCGCGACATAGTTCGAGACCTCGGTCACGTCGTCGAGCGCGACGGCCGGCGCTTCGTCGTTCTCGAACAGCAGCAGGTCGGAAAGCGAGGATTGCGTGCCCTCGATCTGCGAGGACAGCAAGGCCTCCTTGCGGACATACATGTAGAGAAACAGGGGCGTCGACGGCAGGATCGTCACCACGCCATCGAGCCGCCCGACGGCGGCCATCGCCCGCTCGTAAAGTCGCATGAAGCGCGCCAGATCGAGCGGCGGGTCCGGCGGCAGCGGGGCGGGCACATAGGCGCGCACCCGCTCGCCCCCCGTGCTCGTCTCGACATAGGCGCCGAGGCGCCGGTTTTTCGTGTCCGCCACGCGCGATCCTTCAATAGGCCCCAAGCCTTAATGAATGATATGGCTTTATCCTTCAATAAGGAAGGGCGCTTATTGAAGGCTGGCGTCCTGCCAAGTGCTCCTGAGCCCCTGCCTGCGCGGGTGGCCATGGGCCACCTACGCCCCTTCAAATAGTTTTTCGCTCCGACGCGACGGCCTGCGAAGCGCCGCGGATCGCGCTTGCGATGCCGTTTCTCCGACGCCGATGTCTCTCCGGGAAAGGAGAGGCGTTCAGTGTCCGCGACCAAGATTCTCTGGGGCCAGGTCATCGTCGTCTTCGCCATCGTGCTGGTGACGATGTGGACCGCGACCGAATGGACGGCCTGGCGGCTCGGCTTCCAGCCCGAACTGGGACGGCCCTGGTTCGACATACTGCGTTTCCCGATTTACCTGCCGCCGGCGTTCTTCTGGTGGTGGTTCGCCTACGACGCCTACGCGCCACAGATCTTCATCGAGGGCGCCTACATCGCGGCTTCCGGCGGCCTCATCTCGGCCGTGGTCGCGATCGGCATGTCGGTCTGGCGCGCCCGCGAGGCCAAGAACGCCGAGACCTATGGGTCCGCCCGCTGGGCGCGCGCGGACGAAATGATCTCCGCCGGACTGCTCGCGCCGGACGGCGCGGTCCTCGGCCGCTATGAGCGGTCCTATCTCCGCCATGACGGCCCCGAGCATGTGCTGTGCTTCGCACCGACCCGGAGCGGCAAGGGCGTTGGCCTGGTGGTGCCAACGCTCCTGACCTGGCCCGGCAGCGCCATCGTCCACGACATCAAGGGCGAGAACTGGCAGCTCACCGCCGGCTTTCGCGCGCGCTTCGGCCGAGTGCTATTGTTTGATCCGACCAACCGGGACTCCGCCGCCTACAATCCCCTGCTCGAAGTCCGCAAGGGCGAGTGGGAGGTGCGCGACGTCCAGAATGTCGCCGACGTTCTGGTCGATCCCGAAGGCTCGCTAGAACGCCGCAACCATTGGGAAAAGACCAGCCACTCGCTGCTGGTCGGCGCCATTCTGCACGTCCTTTACGCGGAAGCGGACAAGACGCTCGCCGGCGTCGCCGCCTTTCTCTCGGATCCGAAGCGTCCGATCGAAGCGACCCTGCGGGTAATGATGACGACCCCACATCTGGGCGAAGCCGGGCCGCATCCGGTCGTCGCCTCGGCCGCGCGGGAATTGCTCAACAAATCGGACAATGAGCGCTCCGGCGTGCTGTCGACGGCCATGTCGTTCCTCGGCCTCTACCGCGATCCGGTCGTCGCCCAGGTCACACGCCAGTGCGACTGGCGGATCGCCGACCTGGTCTCGGACACGCGGCCCGCCACGCTCTATCTCGTGGTGCCGCCGTCGGACATCAGCCGCACCAAACCGCTCATCCGCCTGGTGCTCAACCAGATCGGCCGGCGGCTCACCGAGGAGCTTCATCCGAAGAACCGGCGACAACGCATGCTCCTGATGCTCGACGAATTCCCGGCGCTCGGCCGGCTCGATTTCTTCGAGAGCGCGCTCGCCTTCATGGCCGGATATGGGCTCAAGAGCTTCCTGATCGCCCAGTCGCTGAACCAGATCGAGAAGGCTTATGGCGCCAACAACGCCATCCTCGACAACTGCCATGTGCGCGTATCGTTCGCGACCAATGACGAGCGAACCGCGAAGCGGGTGAGCGATGCCCTCGGCATGGCGACCGAGATGAAGGCCATGAAGAACTACGCCGGCCACCGGCTCTCGCCCTGGCTCGGTCATCTGATGGTCTCGCGTTCCGAAACCGCCCGTCCGCTGCTGACGCCGGGCGAAATCATGCAGCTTCCGCCCTCCGACGAGATCGTCATGGTCTCCGGCCTGCATCCGATCCGGGCGAAGAAGGCGCGCTACTACGAAGACCGCCGTTTCGCCGAGCGGGTGCTTGAGCCACCCACGATAACGGACCATGCGCCGAGGCCGGACGATTGGTCGTCACTGCCAATCCGTCCCCCGTCGGCCGTGCTCATGGCCGCGTTGAAAGCGGAGGACGAAGCCAATGGCGGCCTGCGGCGCGAGCCGGAACTGCCGGATCACGTGTCCGTCGCGAAGGAGACGACACCACCACGCCGCGAGCGCCGTGAATTCGACGTCGTTGACGACACGCCGGATGACGCCGCGCGTCAGCAGGAAGCTTTGCGCCAGCGCCAGCGCGGCGCCGTACGTCAGACCGCGCTCGATCCTGGCGACCGTCTCGGCATGTAGGCGAGGCCATGCGAGACCGGCTCAATCTTTCGCTGCCTGTAGAGATGATCGCCCAGATCAACGATCTCGCAACCCGCCGACGCCTCACCCGGTCGGCGATCGTCGAGGCGGCCGTGGCCTCATTTCTCTCGCCGGATGGCGCCGATCGCCTGGAAGCGGCGTTCGCGCGACGGCTCGACCGCCTGACGCGCCAGGTGCAGCGGCTTGAGCGCGACAGCGGTCTGTCGACCGAAGCCCTCGCGCTCTTCATCCGCTTCTGGCTGACCATCACGCCGCCCTTACCATCGGATGCGCAGGAAACCGCGCAGGGCAAGGGACGCGAGCGCTATGAGGGATTCATCGAGGCGTTGGGCCGGCGGCTGAACCAGGGCCGTACGCTCAGGGACGAAATTCCGACGGACCTCATTCGGTCCGATTCGGCGTCAGGCAAAAAGGACACGGACCACGATTTCCCGGATGCGGTCGAATAACGCTGAGGCAAGTATTTTTTCTCTGCGTTACGCCGCACCGCTACAACTGTGAAATACTTGTTGAGCCGCCCTATTTCCTGCCTTTTCTAATCGACCCCGTCGCCGGTCGTGTATCGCGATCGGCCCATGACGGGGGCGTATGTGACGGCCGTTCCGCTGCATTCCGAGGCCTTCTCGCGCGGCGCGCGCATGCTGCGCACCGCGCTCGGGCCGGCTATCGCAGCCTTCCTCGAAGACCCTTCGATCGTCGAAGTGATGCTGAACCCCGACGGCCGGCTCTGGATCGATCGGCTCTCGGGCGGTCTGGAGGATACCGGCCGCACCCTGTCCGCCGCCGACGGCGAGCGGATCGTGCGCCTGGTGGCGCACCATGTCGGCGCCGAGGTCCACGCGGAGCGCCCGCGCGTCTCTGCAGAACTCCCCGAGACGGGAGAGCGGTTCGAGGGACTGTTGCCGCCCGTTGTCACGGCGCCAGCCTTCGCCATCCGAAAGCCCGCCGTCGCTGTCTTCACACTCGATGATTACGTCGCCTCTGGCACGATGACCGCAGGGCAAGCGGCTTCGCTGCGCGCGGCCGTCGCCGCCCGCAAAAATATCCTCGTCGCCGGCGGCACCGGCACCGGCAAGACCACGCTCACGAATGCGCTACTCGCCGAGATCGCCGGCACGAGCGACCGCGTGGTGCTCATCGAGGATACCCGCGAGCTTCAGTGCCGCGCGCCGAACCTCGTCGCCATGCGCACCAAGGACGGCGTCGCCTCGCTGTCCGACCTCGTCCGGTCCTCGCTGCGGCTGCGCCCGGATCGCATCCCCATCGGCGAGGTGCGCGGCGCTGAAGCGCTCGATCTTCTGAAGGCCTGGGGCACCGGCCATCCCGGCGGTATCGGCACCATTCATGCCGGTACCTCGCTCGGCGCGCTTCGTCGCCTCGAGCAGCTCATCCAGGAGGCCGTCGTCACGGTCCCGCGCGCGCTGATCGCCGAAACGATCGATCTCGTCGCGGTCCTGCGCGGCCGCGGCACGGAACGCCGCCTGGCCGAACTCGCCACCGTCGCCGGTCTCGACCCCGCCACCGGCGACTACCGTGTCCAGTCCGCCGGGGCGGGCGGCCTTCCCGGAGATCAACCATGATCCGTGTTCCCGCCATCGCCCGGCGTGCGCGCCGACGCCTGGCCGACTTCGCTGCGCTGGTGGCGTTCTCGTTGGCGTTTGCGCCCGCCGCCTATGCCTCCGGCTCCTCCATGCCGTGGGAGACGCCGCTCAACTCGATCCTGGAGTCGGTGCAGGGGCCGGTCGCCAAGATCATCTCGGTAATCATCATCACCGTGACCGGCCTGACGCTCGCCTTCGGCGACACCTCCGGCGGATTCCGCCGCCTGATCCAGATCGTCTTCGGCCTGTCGATCGCCTTCGCCGCGTCGAGCTTCTTCCTGTCCTTCTTCAGCTTCTCCGGCGGGGCGCTGATCTGATGGCCGCGATCATCGATCTCGACGTGCCCGGCTTCTTCGCGCCGGTTCACCGCGCGCTCACCGACCCGATCCTCATGGGCGGGGCGCCACGCACCGTCGCGATCGCCAATGGCACGCTGTCCGCCGCCATCGCGCTCGGCCTGCGCCTCTGGATTCCGGGCGCGCTGTTCTGGGCGGTGGGTCATGCCGCCGCCGTCTGGGCGGCCAAGCGGGATCCACAGTTCGTCGACGTCGTGCGCCGGCATCTCCGCTATCCCGCCCATCTCGGCGTGTGAGGCGGACATGCTGAACCTCGCCGAATATCGCAGCCGCCCGACGGGACTTGCCGATTTCCTGCCCTGGGCCGCGCTCGTCGAACAAGGTGTCATCCTCAACAAGGACGGGTCGTTCCAGCGCACGGCGCGCTTTCGCGGTCCCGATCTCGACAGCGCGACGCCGGCCGAGCTGGTGGGCGTGACCGCGCGGTTGAACAACGCGCTCCGGCGCCTCGGCTCCGGATGGGCGATCTTCGTCGAAGCCGTTCGGCAGGCGGCGCAGCATTATCCGCGCGGCGTCTTTCCCGACCCGGCCTCGGCCCTCGTCGATCTTGAGCGTCAGGACGCGTTCGAGGAAGCCGGCGCGCATTTCGAGAGCCGCTACTTCCTGACATTCGTCTGGCTGCCACCGGCCGAGGACGCCTCCCGCATCGAGAGCTGGCTCTATGAAGGCCGATCGCAAAGCGGCGTCGATCCGTGGGAGCTGCTGCACGGCTTCGTCGACCGCACCAATCGGGTGCTGCAACTGGTCGAGGGCTTCATGCCCGAGGTCGCCTGGCTCGATGACGGCGACACCCTGACCTACCTGCACTCGACCATCTCGACCCGCCCTCAACGTATCCGCGTCCCTGAGACACCGATGCATCTGGATGCGTTGCTTGCGGACGAATCCCTCGCCGGCGGGCTTGAGCCGCGCCTCGGCGCCCATCACCTGCGCACGCTCACCGTCGTCGGCTTCCCGACCGCGACCCATCCGGGAATTCTGGACGAACTGAACCGGCTCGCCTTCCCGTATCGCTGGTCCACCCGCGCGATCCTGCTCGACAAGACCGAGGCGGTGCGCCTGCTCACCAAAATCCGCCGCCAGTGGTTCGCCAAGCGCAAGTCCATCGCCGCCATCGTCAAGGAGGTAATGACCAACGAGGCCTCGACGCTGGTGGATTCCGACGCGGCCAACAAGGCGGCCGACGCGGATCAGGCGCTGCAAGAGCTTGGCGCCGACGATGTCGGTCAAGCCTATATCACCGCCACCGTCACCGTCTGGGACGAGGACGCCGGCCTGGCGGCCGAGAAGCTGCGTCTCGTCGAGAAGGTGATCCAGGGCCGCGATTTCACCTGCATGGCTGAAGGCGTGAACGCGCTCGAGGCTTGGCTCGGATCGATCCCCGGCCATGCCTACGCCAATGTCCGTCAGCCGCCGGTCTCGACGCTGAACCTGGCCCACATCATCCCGCTTTCGGCCGTCTGGGCCGGGCCGGCACGCGACGAGCATTTCCAGGCACCGCCGCTGCTGTTCGGCAAGACAGAGGGTTCGACGCCGTTCCGGCTGAGCCTGCATGTCGGTGACGTTGGCCACACGCTGATCGTCGGCCCAACCGGCGCCGGCAAATCGGTCCTGCTGTCGCTGATGGCGATGCAGTTCCGCCGCTACGGCAACAACCAGATTTTCGCCTTTGATTTCGGCGGATCGATCCGCACCGCCGCGCTCGCCATGGGCGGCGACTGGCACGATCTCGGCGGGTCTCTCTCCGCCGGCTCCGAGCATTCGGTCTCGCTTCAGCCGCTGGCGCGGATCGACGATCAGGCCGAGCGCGCTTGGGCTGCCGAGTGGGTGACGGCGATCCTCGCCAAGGAAGGCGTCACCATCGACCCGACCGCCAAGGAGCATGTCTGGTCGGCGCTGACCTCGCTGGCGTCCTCGCCCGTCGGCGAGCGCACCATCACCGGCCTCGCGGTCCTGCTGCAATCGACGGCGCTGAAGCAGGCGCTCCAGCCCTATTGCGTCGGCGGTCCCTCCGGCCGGCTGCTCGACGCCGAGGCCGAGCAGCTCGGCTCCGCGTCGGTCCAGGCCTTCGAGACCGAGGGCCTGATCGGCGCCGGCGCGGCGCCCGCCGTGCTGACCTATCTGTTCCACCGCATCGAAGGCAGGCTCGACGGCCGGCCGACGCTGCTCATCATCGACGAGGGCTGGCTGGTTCTCGACGATCCCGCTTTCGCGCAGCAGCTCCGTGAGTGGCTGAAGACGTTGCGTAAAAAGAACGCCTCCGTCGTCTTCGCCACGCAATCGCTTTCGGACATCGACGGCAGCGCCATCGCTCCCGCCATCGTCGAGAGCTGCCCGACGCGCATTTTCCTACCCAACGAGCGCGCGATCGAGCCGCAGATCACAGCGATCTATCGCCGGTTCGGGCTGAACGATCGGCAGATCGAGATCCTCGCCCGCGCCACGCCCAAGCGCGACTATTACTGCCAGTCGCGGCGCGGCAATCGGCTGTTCGAGCTGGGTCTCGGCCCCGTGGCGCTGGCCTTCTGCGCCGCTTCCTCCAAGCAGGATCACGCCGCGATCGAGCGCATCATCGGCGAGCACGGCCATGAGGCGTTCACGCCCGCCTGGCTGACCGACCGCGACCTCGCCTGGGCCGCCCAACTCATCCCCGAGCTGACCAACCTGGAGACATCATCATGATCCAGCGGCGCCTTCTGGCGGCGGCGAGCGCTGCCATGCTGTCCCTGGCGATCGCCGCGCCGCCCGCCTCGGCGCAGTGGATCGTCTACGACCCGAGCAACTTCAGCCAGAACGTGCTGACCGCCGCGCGCGAGCTGCAGCAGGTCACCAACCAGATCCAGATGTTGAGCAACCAGGCGACCATGCTGGTCAACCAGGCACGCAACCTCGCCAACCTGCCGATGTCGACGCTGAACCAGCTTCAGGCCTCGACCGCCCAGACCCAATCTCTGCTCGGTCAGGCGCAGAACATCGCCTTCAATGTCCAGGGCATCGAGCAGGCCTATTCGACGAGCTACGGATCGGCCGCCGGCGCCGGCTCCACCGCCACCATGGTCGCCAACGCCCAGGAGCGTTGGCAGAATTCCGTCGCCGCCTTCGAGGACAGTCTGAAAGTTCAGGCTGGCGTCGTCGGCAACATTCCGACCAATGCCAGCGCGATGAGCTCTCTGGTCACGGCCAGCCAGAGCGCCACGGGCGCGCTCCAGGCGGCGCAGGCCGGCAACCAGCTCCTCGCGCTACAATCGCAGCAGCTTTCGGACGTGGTCGCAGTGCTGTCGGCCAAGAGCCGCGCCGATGCGCTCGAGCAGGCGCGCACGGCCTCGGCCGAAGCGCAAGGCCAGCAGAACTACCAGACCTTCCGGACGACCACCGGCTACGTGCCGGGAACCGTCACGATGTTCAGCTCCAACTGAGGCGGGGCGATGCCGAGACGTTCAGGCGCCTTCCGCGCCGCCGCGATCCTCGTGCTGGTCGCGGTCGTCATCGCAAGCCTCTTCGCGATCGATCGACGTCCCGCGACACCCGTCGCCCTTACGCCTGCAACGACCTCCAACCCTGCACAGGATGACCTCTCGGCCGAGTTGCGCCGATGCAGCGCGCTCGGTCCCAAGGATGCCGTGGATGCGCGTTGCGTGGCGGTCTGGGAGGAGAACCGCCGTCGCTTCCTCGGCAAGCCGGCGCGGACGTCGCCGCCGCAAACGTCCCTGGGCGCGGCCGCGCCGGCCACTCCCGCCAAGGAAGACGCGCGATGAACAATGTCGGCGTCATCGACACCTTCCTCAACACGTTCACGACCTACATCGACTCCGGCTTTGGCCTGATCAAGGGCGAGGTCGCCTATCTCTCCTCGACCCTTATCGTCATCGACATCGCGCTCGCCGGGCTGTTCTGGGCCTGGGGCGCGGACGAGGACATCCTTCAGCGGCTGGTGAAGAAGACCCTCTACATCGGCTTCTTCGCCTTCATCATCACCAACTTCAACAACCTGTCGGCCATCGTCTTCAACAGCTTCGCCGGCCTCGGTCTGAAGGCTGGCGGCTCGACCATTTCGACGGCGACGTTTCTTCAGCCGGGCCATCTCGCCCAGGTCGGACTCGACGCCGGTCAGCCGCTGCTCGACGCGGCCAGCCAGTTGATGGGCTTCACCAGCTTCTTCGCGAATTTCGTGCAGATCGCGGTGCTGATGATCTCATGGCTGCTGGTGCTGATCGCCTTCTTCATCCTGGCGGTGCAGCTCTTCGTCACCCTGATCGAGTTCAAGCTGACGACGCTCGCCGGCTTCATCCTCATCCCCTTCGCGCTGTTCAACAAGACCGCCTTCCTCGCCGAGAAGGTGCTCGGCAACATCGTCGCCTCCGGCGTGAAGGTGATGGTGTTGGCCGTCATCGTCGGGATCGGCACCGGGCTCTTCTCGCAATTCACCCGGACCTATGTGGCCGGCCAGCCGACCATCGAGCAGGCGCTCTCCGTCGTGCTTGCGGCGCTGGCCTTGCTCGGTCTCGGCATCTTCGGCCCGGGCATCGCGACGGGCCTCGTCTCCGGCGCGCCGCAGCTTGGCGCGGGCGCCGCCGTCGGCACCGGACTCGCCGTCGCCGGCACGGCGATGGCGGGCGCCGGGGCGCTGGGCCTGGCCGGAAGGGGAGCGATGGCGGCCGCGTCCGGCACGGCCGCCGCTGCCCGCGGCGGCGCGGCGATGGCGGGTGGGGCCTCCTCGGCCTACAGCCTCGCCTCGGCCGGCCGCTCTGGCGCCTCGGGTGTCGCGGCGGGCCTGGGCGGGGTCGGTCGCGCCGCCGCCTCTGCCGCGGCGTCGCCTGTGCGTCGCGCGGCCGCCCGCGCGGCCGGCGCGATGAAGGACAGCTTCTCGGCTGGCGCGCAATCGAGCTTCGCGAAGACTGGCGGGTCATCGACCATGGGAACCGTAAGCGGCGCGGAAGCAGCGGCCGATCCGGCCGGCGCCGCACCCGATGCCGCCGCTCCGCCGGCCTGGGCCCAGCGCCTGCGGCGCAACCAAGCCATGACGCACGGCGCCCAGGCGGCCGCGCAGGCGCTCAGGTCGGGCGACAGCCATGGCGGCGGCCATTCCGTGGATCTCTCGGGAGGAGAATAGACGATGGCGCTCTTTCGCCGGGCGTCGGTCCGCTATGGCCGCACCCCCGAACCGGAAACACCCTACCAGCGCGCCGCGCAGGCCTGGGACGAGCGGATCGGCTCGGCCCGTGTGCAGGCGAGAAACTGGCGGCTGATGGCCTTCGGCTCGCTAGCGCTCTCGATGGGACTGGCCGGGGGGCTCATGTGGCAATCGACCCACGGCAGCATCGTCCCCTGGGTGGTGCAGGTCGACAAGCTTGGCCAGGCGCAGGCTATCGCGCCCGCCACGGCGGACTTCCGCCCAACCGATCCGGAGATCGCCTGGTATCTCGCCCATTTCATCGAATTGGTCCGTTCGCTCCCGGCCGATCCGATCATCGTCCGGCAGAACTGGCTCCAGGCCTACGACTTCACCAGCACCTCAGGGTCCCAGGCGCTCAACGACTACGCCCGCGCCAATGATCCCTTCGCCAAGCTCGGCCACCAGCAGATCGCCATCGACGTCTCCAGCGTGATCCGCGCCTCGCCATCGAGCTTCCGCGTCGAGTGGGTCGAGCATCGTTACGAGGACGGAGCGCTCGCCGACACCTCGCGATGGACCGCGATCCTGACCGTCGCGATCCAGCCGCCGACCTCCACCGACGTGCTCCGCAAGAACCCGCTCGGCATCTACGTCACCGCCATCAACTGGTCGAAGGAGCTGGGACAATGACCCCGCCGATTTCCATGGAGGCCGGCGGTCCGGCTTCATGTCTTTCCGCTTTTCAACCGAGCCGGAAGGGAGGTTTTGCGCCCTTCCGTAAATCCTGTTTCGCGGCTCTGCTGCTGTCCGTGACCGCGCTCGGTGGCTGTGCCCACAAGTTCATCCCGCCCGACATCAACTACGACAGCGCCGTGCCCGCGAAGCTCAGCGTCGATCCCCCGGCGCCGGTCAGGATCGTCGAGCTGCCGAAGCCTTTGCCCCTGCCAGGTCAATTGAAACTCCTCGCTGGCGCGAAGGAGCCGCCGCAGGCCGCGAACCCGGAAATGCGGGTCGAGCGCGCCAATGCCGCGGCCCGTGTGCAACCGGAGCGTGATGGCTTCATCAACGCCGTGCAGGTCTACCCCTATTCGGCCGGCGCGCTCTATCAGGCCTACACGGCGCCCGGCGAGATCACCGACATCGCCCTGCAGGAGGGCGAACGGCTCGTGGGCACGGGTCCGGTCGCCGCCGGCGACACGGTCCGCTGGATCATCGGCGATACCGAGAGCGGCGCCGGCGCCACCAAGCGCATCCACATCCTGGTCAAACCGACCCGGCCGGATCTCGTCACCAACCTCGTCATCAACAGCGACCGGCGGACCTATCTTCTGGAGCTGCGCTCGACCGAGAAGACCTACATGGCCTCGGTCTCCTGGCAGTATCCCGAGGACCAGCTCATCGCGCTGCGCCAGCAGAACCAGGCTGCCGAGACGGCCGCGCCGATCGCCACCGGCGTCGATCTCGCCGCAATCAACTTCCGCTACGCGATCGAAGGCGACAACCCGGCCTGGCGGCCGCTGCGCGCCTTCGACGACGGCCAGAAGGTCTATATCGAGTTCCCGTCCGGCATCCGACAGGGCGAGATGCCGCCGCTCTTCGTCATCGGCCCGGCCGGCGGATCGGAACTGGTGAACTACCGCGTCAGCGGCAACTACTACATCGTCGACCGCCTGTTCGCCGCGGCCGAGCTGCGCCTCGGCGACAAGAACAGTGAGCGGCGCGTCCGCATCGTCCGCACCGATGGCAGGCCGCGGTCATGACGGAGGAGCCGGAAAGACAACCGGGCGCACCGCCGCCCGACCTGCGGCTTCGAGGCGAGCGGCCGCGCGTGACCCGACTGTCGCGCAAGGTGCTGATCGCCCTTGGCGGGGCTTCGGCGCTGGCCGTCGCCGGTGCGCTCGGCTACGGGCTCCAGACCCGCAACACGACCCAGACCGGCCAGGAGCTGCTCAGCACGCAGAATCGCCCCTCGGCCGAGGGGCTGGCGGGGCTCCCGAAGGATTATACCGGCCTGCCGCGCCAGGCTCCGCTGCTGGGGCCGCCGCTGCCCGGCGACCTCGGCAAGCCGATCCTCAATGCCGGCGCGGCGCCCAACACGACAGTCCAGGGCGCCGGGCCAGATACGCAAGCTCAGCGACTCGCTCAGGAAGCTGAGGCGGCCCGCGTCAGCCGTCTCTTCGCCCAGACCAACCAGCAGCCCCAGCCGGTCGGTCTCGCAGGGGCGACGGCGGTCGGCGCGCAAGGCGGCCCGACGCCCACGCCGCCGGTCGACGCCGGCGCCGCGCAGAACATGCAGGACCGCAAGACCGCGTTCCTCAACGCCTCGACCGACCGCCGCACGGTCAGCGGCGACCGTCTCCAGGCGAAAGCTTCGCCCTATGTCGTGCAGGCCGGAACAGTCATTCCGGCGGCCCTCATCACCGGCATCCGCTCTGATCTCCCCGGCCAGATCACCGCCCAAGTGACGGAGGCCGTCTACGACACGCCGACGGGCCAGAATCTGCTGATACCCCAGGGTGCGAAGCTGATCGGCCAGTACGACAGCTCGGTCGCCTTCGGACAAAGCCGCATGCTTCTCGTGTGGACGCGGTTGATCATGCCGAATGGCGCGTCGATCGTGCTTGAACGCCAGCCGGGCGCCGATGCCAAAGGCTATGCGGGCCTCGAAGATCAGGTGGACTACCACTGGTGGGAGCTCGCCAAGGCGGCGGTTCTCTCGACTATCCTCAGCGTCGGCGCCGAAGCCGGCATGAGCACCAACAATTACGGCTCGCTCGCCGATGCGCTCCAGCTTGGGATGTCGCAAAGCATCAACCAGACCGGCCAGCAGATCGTTCAACGCGAGCTCAACATCCAGCCGACCCTCACGATCCGGCCCGGCTTCCCGGTGCGCGTCATCGTCACGCGCGACTTGGTGCTCGCGCCCTACGACATGGGAGGAAAGCCATGACGAAACTCAAGCTTGGCCGCATCGCCGACGATAAACCGGTCAGGGTCAGCGTCGAGCTCCCCGCAGCGGTGCATCGCGATCTCGTCGCCTATGCCGAGGTTCTCAGCCGCGCGACGGGCCAGACGGCGCCCGAGCCCGCCAAACTCATTCCACCGATGGTTGAGCGTTTCATGGCGACCGACCGCGCCTTCACGAAGGCGCGCCGCGATCAAATCGCTCAGGCTGGTCCGGGGGCTGGCGAAAGGTCCGGGTGATGTTCGCGCAGCATCCCCAGAAAGGATTGCAGAGTCGGGTTGCTGTTCGCCTCCCGCCAGTAGGCCATGAAATTGACGCGGGTCGGTCCGTCATCCTCCCACACTTCACGATAGACGACGCCTTCGTAGCGCGCGCCAGTCGCGCCCTCGAACATCAGGAGTGGGCCGTACCCCGCGCTGACCAGGCTCAGCAGCCTGTCGAGCGACGAGTCCTGGTGGACCACGTGCTCGGAGCCAACGGCATTGCGTAGCTTCGCCACGAGCAGCCGCTCCAGCTCCGGACCTGGCCCCTGCTGGGGAAGAAGAATTCTCTCATCCGCGAGATCGATCCAGCGGATCTTGGTTTGACGAGAAAGCGGATGACTCTCGTGGAAAGCGGAGATGACCCGCTCGCCCCAGAGCGGAAGCATGCGATCATTCCAACCCGCCGCCTGGCCCGTCATGATCGCGATGTCGACGGCGTTGCCCGCCAACGCCCGGAGCAGCCGGTCATGGCTTCCATCGACCGTGCGGATTTCGACATCCGGATAGCGTCGCCGATAGTCGACGAGCGTTGCGTGCATATTCCCGGCGGAGGGGGAGGCGTGGACGCCGATCGTCAGCAGACCCAGCTCGCCGCCGCTTCGGCTCTTGAGCCGCCGGAGCTCCGTGTCGACTTCATCGAGCAGTCGCTCCGCGCTCACGATGAATTCCAGCCCCATGGTGGTGAGACGAGTGCCGCCATTGGTCCGCTCGAACAGCACCACTCCGAGCCGGCGCTCGATGTCGCGCAGGCGCCGGCTCAGGGTCGATTGGCGGATGTTCAGAGCCTCCGCCGCCTGCCTGAGGCTGCGGTGCTGTGACGCGGTGACCGCCAAACGGAAATCACGAAGCTCTACGTCCACATCGATCACGTCACGGCCCCGGGCGGGCCGCCTCCATGAAAACCGTGCCTCCCCCTGCCAAACCGTTTCCTTATCGGTGATATATGAAGCGCCTCTCCGATCTCGCTAGTCTGACCGGGCGGCGGCCGATCAGCATCGCGATCGAGCAGCGCAAGACAGCCTGAATGGGCGTCAATCCGGTCGCGGCGGCGAACCCGGGGGCTCCCGGGCGACGGCCCGCGCACACGACGGCAGGCGCCACAGCCATCATCGTAAAATTGCTTACCCCGGCTGCTTACCCGGGCTGCTTACCCGTGCATCAACGGGCGGCCGGGTAAGCACAGTTCATACAGGGGAATGTCTCGGCGGGTCTTATGTGTCCCGGCACAGGCGCGGCCCCAGCGCCGCCCGGGCCCCACGCTTTTGGCCCGCCAAAAGGCGGAACGTCCGCTCGGCACGGCTTTTCCGCCGGAAATCGGCCTCCGCATGCTTACCCGCCGCTTACCCGCCACCCGTGCAGAAGGCGGGTAAGCAAAAAGCGGCCCCGAAGGACCGCTCTAACTTGCTGATTTTCCTATGAAAATCTGGAGCGGGCGAAGGGATTCGAACCCTCGACCCCAACCTTGGCAAGGTTGTGCTCTACCCCTGAGCTACGCCCGCGTCTGGCGCTCTGATACTCAGCTCTGCGGAACTTGGCAAGCGGTCGATTATGCCGCAGCACGAATACAGCGTTGAATGCCGAGCGCGCGGGGCATGCACGGCTGTCATTGATGCGAAACTTGCCTTAAATTGCGGCCATGTCCGAAACCGTTCCTAGAAAACACGCCGAATTCCGTCATTTGCGTCAGATCGTTGCAGGCGTCAGCAACGGGGTGATTCTGGTCGGCGTCGACCAGCGGATCACCTGGGCGAACGAGCGCGCGCTGGCGATGCACGGGGTCGATTCGGTCGAGGCCCTGGGGGAGACCGTGTCGGATTATCGCCGGCGCTTTGAGCTCCGCTACCGCAACAATCACCGCCTGGCCGAAGGGCAATATCCTATGGAGCGGGTGTTGAGTGGCGAGGCGTTCGACGAGGTGGTGGTCGAGGTCGCACCGGCCGGCAATAACGAGACCACCTGGGTTCACCGCATCCGCAGCCTCGTGCTGGTGGATGACGAAGGTGTACCCGACCTGCTCGTGCTGATCCTCGACGATGAGACGGAGCGCTATAACGCCGAGGAACGGTTCGAGCGCACGTTCAACGCCAACCCCGCACCGGCGATCATTCTCCGGCTCGATGATTTGCGCCATATCAAGGTCAATCGCGGTTTTCTCGAAATGACCGGTTATGCCGAGGAGGACGTGATCGGCCGCTCGGTGTACGAGGTCGATGTGCTGGAAGGTGCCGCCCGGCGCGAACTCGCGATCGAACGGCTCAAGGAGGGGCGCACCATTCCGCAAATGGAAGGCATGCTCCAGCTACCCGGCGGCGGTGAAAAATGCGTCGTGCTGGCCGGCCAGCCGATCGAGATGGGCGATGTCAGCTGCATGCTGTTCACCTTCGCCGATCTGGATGGCCGGCGCCAGGCCGAGGATGCGCTGCGCCAGAGCGAGGAGCGGTTCGAAACCGCCTTCCGCCTCGCGCCGGTCCCGCTCGCCATCGTGCTCCGTGACTCCTGGCGATTCCTGCTGATCAACGAGGCGTTCACCCGTGAAACCCGGTTCGACACCGAAGACGCGATCGGCCGGGATGCGGCCGAACTGCCGTTGTGGGACAGCGCCGATGCAGCGGCGGAACTGCACCGCCGGCTGCGCCGCGAGCACACCGTGCTCAATGTGGATATGCGCCTGCGGACCAAAACCGGTGCCGTGATCGATTGCGTGGTCTCGGCCGCGGCGGTCGACATCCGCGATCAGTCCTGCATCCTGGTTGCCGCGCAGAACGTCACCGAGCGCAACCGCACCGGCGTGGAAGTGGCGCAGGCAATCGAGGCGGCGATGAAGGAGGCGGATTTCTCCAAGGCCGTGGTCGAGCAACTCGTTCGTCAGCGGCGCAAAACGGCGCCGGTTGCCAGCGGTGGCCTCACCGGCCTGCCCCCCCGCGCGCGCGATGTGCTCGGCCTGATCTGCGATGGGTTGAACGATGCCGCGATCGGCGAAAAACTGGGCGTCTCACGCAATACTGTGCGCAACCACGTCGCCTCGCTTTATCGAAAGACCGGTGTTTCAAACCGCGCAAGCCTGGTGATCTGGGCGCGTGAACGCGGCATCACGGGCGCTGTCTAGTCCCGCTGCACTATTCAGCATGATGCCGGACGACTAGTGCCGTTTACGAAATTACATGCATTTTTCAGCGAACTTGCCAATATCAGCCCTGTTCAATTCCGCTGCCCACTCCCGGGCAGCGCCGCAACAGGAGATTGATATGGACAAAGATCGCATTGAGGGTATCGCCAAGCAGGTCAAGGGTTCCGTCAAGGAAGCCGTCGGTAAAGTGACCGGCGATACCAAGACCCAGGCCGAGGGTGCCGCCGAAAAGGCCGCCGGTAAGGCGCAGAGCACCGTCGGCGGCGCCAAGGACGCCATCCGCGATACCTTCAAGAAGTAAGCCTGCACCCGCCAATCGGCGCCCTGCCCGGCCATCACGCCGGGCAGGGACGAAATCTGGAAAATTCAATCATGCAAACCTATCCCTCGGCGGACCCCTCCGCCGCCGTCAGCGCGCCCGCAGTCGTGAATGCGCGTGGCCTGATCGCAGGCGCACCGTCGCTCAGCGCCCGCATTTCGTGGGGCGCGATTTTCGCCGGCGCGGTGATCGCACTTGCGATCGGCCTCATGCTCAACACGCTGGGTGCTGCGGTCGGCGCCATGCTGGCCGACACCGGCGCGCGCCACGCACCTGACGCATCGAGCTTCGGCATCGGCGCCGCCGCTTGGCTGCTGGTCAGCAATCTGATCGCGCTGGCGATCGGCGGCTATGCAGCGGCGCGCCTGTCCGGCACGGCGGACGGCACCGATGGCACGCTCCACGGCCTCGCGGTCTGGGCGGCCACCCTGCTCGTTTCGGCGGTGTTGCTCGGCAATCTGATCGCCGGTGTCGCAACCACCGCGGTCAACGGCGCTTCAAACCTGCTCGGCGGGCTCGCTCACGGTGTCGGATCAGTGGCATCCACCGTTGGAAATCAAATGGCGGCGCACACGTCGGGCAACACAATTTCATCCGGAGCACAATCCTTGATCAATCAAATGCAGGGCACGCTCGAGAGCCAGGACAAACCGGGCGACATGTCATCCGCCCAACGGCGTACCGAGATCACCAAGCTTATCCGCAAGCGCATCGTCGACGGCAAGCTGTCCCAACCCGATCGCGCCCGGCTCGACGACCTGGTATCGGCCGAACTCGGCGTCAATCGTGATCAGGCAAAGCAGAAAATCGCCCAGGTCGAACAGCAGACCGCCGCTGACCTTGCCAGGCTGAAACGCGATACCGCGCAAGCCGCCAGGGCGGCCGCCCATGGCGCGATGATCGGATCGTTCGCGGTGTTCGGCACCATGTTGCTCGGGTTATTCGCCTCGATCCTCGGTTCGCGCCGAGGCACGCGCGATGTGCTGATGCGCAGCTAGCCGCGCATCGGCATAGCGCCACCGGTATGGCCCGGGCGCACCGCGTCCCGGGCCGTTCCCTCATCCCCGGCTGAACACCACCACGCTCCGCCCGGTCACCGTGAATACCTCGCCGATCGGCAGAACCACGGTCTCGTCCGGTTCCGGATCGTTGGTATCGATGACCCTTTGCCACACCTCACCATCCTTGCAGGCCGGCAGTGTGAACTCGACGGCATCATAGTAGGCGTTGAAGACCAGCAGGAAGGTGGAATCATCCTGGCGGAACGCTGAATCCGCGGTCGCCGCCGGTCCGTCGATCATCATCCCGAAGCATCGCATGGTGCCATCGCCCCATTGCGCGTCGTCGATCATCGTGCCGTTGGCATTGATCCACGCCACGTCGCGAACGCCGTCCAGCTCGCGCCCGGTCAGAAATCGCGTGTTCCGAAGGGCGGGATGCTCAAGGCGAAGTTTCGTCAACGTGCGCACGAAGCGGATCAGCGCCTGGCCTGACTCATCGATATCCCAATCGACCCAGCTGATTTCATTGTCCTGGCAATAGGCGTTGTTGTTGCCCTGTTGGGTCCGGCCGAATTCATCGCCGGCCAGCAGCATCGGCACGCCCTGCGACAGGAGCAAAGTCGCAAGCACGTTCCGCATCTGGCGGGCCCGCAAAGTCGTGATGTCCGGGTCGTCGGTCGGCCCCTCGACGCCGCAGTTCCAGGAGCGATTGTCGCTGCTGCCGTCCTTGTTGTCCTCGTTGTTCGCTTCATTATGCTTGTCGTTGTAGGTCACCATGTCGTTGAGCGTGAACCCGTCGTGCGCGGTGACGAAATTGATCGAGGCCCAGGGCCTGCGTCCCTGATGATTGAACTCAGCGGCCGATGCGGTAAGGCGCGGTGCGAGCTCCGCCGCGGGTGCCTCGCCGCGCCAGAAATCCCTGACCGTGTCGCGAAACTTGTCGTTCCACTCCGACCAGCCCGGCGGAAATCCGCCCACCTGATAGCCACCCGGCCCGCAATCCCACGGCTCGGCAATCAGCTTGACCGATCCCAGCACCGGGTCCTGGCTGCATGCCTTCAAAAATCCGCTCTGATTGTCGAACCCGTTCGGCTCACGCGCCAGAATCGTTCCAAGATCAAACCGGAAACCATCGACATGCATTTCCTCGACCCAGTAGCGCAGACTGTCGGTCACCATCTGCAGAACGCGCGGATGCGACAAATTCACGGTGTTCCCGGTGCCGGTATCATTGATGTAATATCGCGGATTGTCCGGCAACAACCGATAGTAGCTCGCATTGTCGATGCCTTTGAAACTCAGCGTGGCACCTTTTTCATTGCCCTCCGCGGTATGGTTGTAAACCACGTCCAGAATGACCTCGAGCCCGGCTTCATGGAACCGGTACACCATCTCCTTGAACTCGCGCAGGCTGTTGGCAACGTCATGGGCATAACGCGGGTCCGGCGCAAAAAACCCGATGCTGTTGTAGCCCCAGTAATTGGTCAGGCCGTTATCGAGCAGGTGACTGTCGTTGATGAATGTATGGATCGGCAACAACTCGACCGAGGTGACGCCCAGCGACTTGATGTAATCGACCACATGCCGATCACCCATGCCGGCATAACTGCCCCGCAACGGCTCCGGCACGTCCGGGTGCCGCATCGTGAAGCCGCGTACATGCGCCTCGTACAGCACCGTGCGGTTCCACCCGATCGGGTTGCGCCCCGGATGACCCCGCCAATCGAATCCGGGATCGACCACGACGCATTTCGGCATGAACGGTGCGGAATCCCGATCGTCGAACGTCAGATCATCGCCGGACTCCATCTTGTAGCCGAAACACGCCGGGTTCCACACGAGCTCGCCGGCATGGGCGCGGGCATAAGGGTCAAGCAGCAATTTATTGGCGTTGAACCGATGTCCCGCTTCCGGCTGATACGGTCCATGCACCCGGTAGCCGTAATAAGTGCCCGGCCCCAGATCGGGCACATAGCCGTGAAAGATCTGGTCAGTGTATTCCGGCAACTCGAACCGCTCGACTTCCTGCTTGCCGGAACTGTCGAAAATACAAACCTCGACTTTTTCGGCATGCGCCGAGAACAACGAGAAATTGACGCCGTTGCCATCCCACGTCGCACCCCTTGGATGCGGCACGCCCGCCTTGATCCGGCCGCGCTGAATACTCGCCATACTGTGTCGCTTTCCTGATGTGGTTGCCGCCCGGCCAATCGACGGCCCGGCTTGAAATGGGGACCGCGTCGGCACAGAAAAAGGGTCATCGGGCCGAATCCGCAGGCGCCGCGCGGCGACCCGGTCCAGGATACCGTTGTTTTTCGCGCAAGCATCCGCGCGATGTAAACGCGGCCCGCCCCGCCTCGCCTACCGCCGGCCGCTCCGCCGCAACAGCCATAACGGCAGGGGCAGAGCTGCCAGCAGGAATATCCATAACAGCGGAAACGTCGCATCCAGCCCGCCGTCCTCCAGATTGACCCAGAGGCGGACCGGCATTCCTTGAGGAAAATAGGCGAAGATCAGCACGATCCCCAATTCGCCCACCCCGCGCACCCAGGCCAGGGCCAGCGCGGCGCCCAGCCCGTCGCGCGCCATCGGCAAAACGATGTGCCGGAAAATCTGCCGCCGCGTGACCCCCAGCGTCAGCGCCGATTCCGCCAGGTCCGGCGGAATGTCGGCAAACGCGGCACGCGCAGCCACCACATAGGTCGGCAACCCCGCATAGATCCCCGCCAGCAGAAACGCGGCCGGATTATTGCCGATCAAGACGCCGAACCGCCCGAGCAACACCCCGACCGGGCCGATCGGGCCGTAAAACGCGGCCAGCAGAATACCGAGCGCCAACGGCGGCGTCAGCAGCGGCAGCAGCAAAAACAACTGCGCCGCATTGTGCAGCCTGCCCTTCGCCTGTGCGAGCCACAGCGCCAGCGGCGTGCCAAGCAACGCAATCACCACCAGCGCCGTCAGACCATACAGAACCGATGTGACGATTGCGGCGCCATCGGTGGCGCTCAGCACGAAATGCGCCCAGTCGGTCAATATCGTCAGCCCGACAAACGGCGCCGCCAACAGAACAACCGCAAACCCGCCGGCCGCCGCCCTGATCAAGCGTCGGTCGGGGTCAGATCAATGCCCCGCTCAGATCGTGCCGCCTTGCGGCGGGTTGTAACCATAGGAGGCAAACAGATCCTGACCCGCCTTGCTTTGCATCATCGCGACGAACGCATGCCCCGCCTTGGGGTTTGGCGCATCATGCGGAACGCACGCATAGAAGACCAAGGGCTGGGTGTGCAACACCTGGGTCTTGCCCTTCACATCCAGCGTGATCGCCGCCGTCGCATACCAACGCTTGATCATCGAAGGATCGCTCAGATTGATCTGATCGGGCAGCGGAATGAACGGCAGTTTGAGCGATTTCACCGCACTCTCATAGCCCGATGTCGCATCGAGCTGCCCCGAATCGAGCCGTGCCAGCAGGGAAGGTTCGGTGAAAATCTGCGCCGGGTTGAGCGGCGCGCCCAGGATGCGCTGGCTCAACCCCGGTTGACGATAGAATTTTTCGGCCAGCTCGAAGGTGAACAGAATGTTGCGCCCCTGCGGATCGGTGCGCGGATCGGTCCGCCCGAACCGCAATCCCTTGGTCTCCAGCACCTTGTACCAGGGCTTGGAGCCTTCGGCCGCCGCCTTGAGTTCGGGCGCCAGGCGCGATTTCGGCGAGTACGCAATCACCATCGCCGTGCTCGCCACCGGCACCGCGTGCCCGACCAGCCCGGCTTTCTGCAACACCGCAACCGGCCCCGGCGTGATCGAGACGAACACATCCGCCAGCATCGTCTTCGCCGCGATCAGGTGTGCCAACGCGAAGGCGCCCTGTCCGATGCCATGAAAAATCTCACCACTCTGCGCCGTGAAGGCCGGCCCCAGGCCCTTGTTCATCAGCACGCCCATCGATCCCGCATAAGCCACCGTTACCGTGCCGCTCGCAGCCTGCGCCCGGCCCGGCATCAATGCCGGCAGCGCGACCGCCGCGCCCACGCCCAAGCCCAGTTCACGCCGTGAGATCGCCATTACCGCCTCCTGCTCAATTTGCTCCGTCACCGATATGTCCGTTCGAACATATCGTCAATCCGGCAATTTCATGATTGAACGCTCGTATGGTGAAACTGCGTCACCCGGAAACGCTCGGCCTGCGCCTCCGGGTCGTGCTCGGCGATGGCCTGATCATCGGCCCCGGCCGCGCCGACCTGTTGGAAGGCATCCGCGAAACCGGCTCGATCGCCGCGGCCGGTCGGCGGATGGGCATGAGCTACAAACGCGCCTGGCAATTGTCGGAAACCCTCAACGCGAGCTTTCACGCCCCGGTCATCGTCGCGGCCAAAGGCGGCGTCGCCGGCGGTGGCGCGCATCTCACGCCGTTGGGCGAAACCGTGCTCGATGCCTATCGCACCCTGGTCCGCACCGCCCATCAGGCGGGTGAAACCGCCATCGCCACCCTCACCGCCGCCGTCGCCGGTCCTGCCCCGCACGCCACGGATTTCTCCGAATAGGGGCGGTTTGGATCTTTTCACTTTGACCGGTCAGGCCTAAATCAGGTCCAAAGGAGTCTGTGTCTTCCGCCATCCCGAACGCCCCGAACAGAACCGAACGCAAGGTGCCCAGATCTGGGCATTGGCCGGATTTCTCGGCCTGACCCTGCTTGTCGCGGTCGTCGCCGGCGTCGCAACGGCACCCAATGTGAAAACCTGGTACGCCGTTCTGCCTCATCCGCCCCTCACACCGCCAAACGGCGTGTTCGCCCCGGTCTGGACCATTCTCTATGTCAGCATGGCCATCGCCGCGTGGCGGATCTGGCGATGCGGCGACATATTGGGCGACCACGGACGCGCACTCAACTTGTGGGGCTGGCAGCTCGGGGTCAACGCGATCTGGGCGCCGGTATTCTTCGCTCTCCACCGCCCTGGCATCGCATCGGCCATCATTCTGATCCTCGATATCCTGGTTGCACTGACAATGATCGCCTTCCGCCGCATCGACCGGATCGCCGCGGCGCTGATGCTCCCGTATTTCGCCTGGACCTGCTTTGCGACCTATCTCACCCTCGGGTTCTGGTGGCTGAACCGATAATCCGCTAAGCATGGCGTCAGATCTCGCAGAAATGAGTGTGTCATGACCCGTAGAACCCCCGTCCGGATTGCCGCCACCCTGGTGCTGGCCGCCAGCCTCGCGGCCCTTCCGGTGGCCCACGCCCAGATGACCGGTGCAGGCGCCGGCAGCCCGCTGGGGATGGCCGGTCCCATGGGCTCGGCCGGCCTCCATTCGCCCCAGGAGCCACAGCAGATCGCGCCGCCCGCGCTCCCAGGGGCATCCGGTGCCGGCAATATCTCGGCCGGCCCGGTGACCACGACCGATGAAGACCCGACCAAACTGCTGTTTTCCGCGATCAACCACGGCGACTACACCCAGGCCCGCGCCGCCGTCAGCCGCGGCGCCAATCTGAACGCGCGCAACGCGCTCGATGAAACGCCGATCGAAATGGCCGTCGAACTCAACCGCAACAACATCACCTTCATGCTGTTGTCGGTCCGGGCCGAGGAGGGCGCCGGCGGTCAGCCGCCGCAGGGTGCGGCTGTCGCCACCCCGGTGCCCGCCGCCCACACGCCCCGCCCCACACCCAGCAGGCGGGTCATGATGTATCATACCCAGCAGACGCGCGTGCAGCCTGATGCCGCACTGCCGGCGCAGCCCGGCATTCCCAACCCCGCCGCCGGCTTCCTGGGGTTCGGCAACCATTCATAGCGGCCGATTCTTTGCCCACTGATGTTTAGCCTGGTTGCGTCCCGATGAGGCTTTCGTTAAATTGACGTAAGGTCGCATCGTGCGGTACGATCACGCCCATCGTTGAAACGTCGAAGAAACAATAAATCAGGGAGTACTTATGAAACTAGCCAATCCCGCGCCACTAGGGTTGTTCGGCTTCGCGCTGACCACCTGGCTGCTCTCCATGATCAACGCCGGCCTGATGCCGGCCACGGGCATGGGCATGGTCCTCGCCATGGCCTTCGCCTTCGGTGGCACCGCGCAGTTCGTCGCGGGCATGATGGAGATGTCGACCGGTAACACCTTCGGCTTCGTGGCGTTCTGCGCCTACGGTGCGTTCTGGTGGAGCTTCGCATTGTTCGTCGAGTTTTTCGCCAAGGGCGTACCCGGCCTGATGGTCGGCTGGTATCTGTTGCTGTGGGGCTTTTTCACCCTCGCCATGTTCATCGGTACGCTGGCACTCAACCGCATGCTGCAAATGATTTTCGCGGTCCTGACCATCACCTTCCTGCTGCTTGCCCTCGGCCCGCTGCTCGGCAGCCCGCAACTGTCGGTGTTTGGCGGCTACGGCGGCCTTCTGACCGCAATCCTCGCGTTTTACCTCGGTGCTGCCGAAATCGCGAATGGAACCCACGGCAGAACCATCCTGCCGATCGGCGCCCGAAGCTAGGCGTACCGCCCCCGCCTTAACCCGCGCGCTCCGCTACCTGCATGCGATCACGGTGCCGTACCCCGTCACCCTGATCGTATGCCGCTCTAAAAACCCGGCGCGCGGCAGCCCCCGATTTGCCGTGACGCGGACGCTTCGCTGACCGTTTAGATTTGTCCGCCGCCTTTCGCGCAGAAACGCCCAGGTTGGCTTTACCCGACCGCCCGCAGCGCCCCGTCCAGATCATCGATCAGATCGGCAACATCCTCGAGCCCGACCGAAAACCGGATAATGCCCTCGGTAATACCCAGCACCGCCCGATCCGCCGGTGCGATCTTCGAGTGCGTCGTCGTCGCCGGATGTGTCATCATCGACTTCGAATCACCGAGATTGTTGGAAATCACCACCAATCCCAATGCGTTCATGAACCTGAACGCCGCCGGTTGTCCCCCCTTCAGGGCAAACGTCACCAGCGTGCCGCCCTCGCTCATCTGCGCCCGCGCCAGCGCCGCCTGCGGATGATCGGCCCGGAACGGATACAACACCCGCTCGATCGCCGGCTGCCCCGCCAGATAATCGGCAATCGTGGCCGCCGAGCGGCATGACTGCGCCACCCGCAGCGCCATGGTCTCCAGACCCTTCAGGATCACCCACGCATTGAACGGCGACATGGCGGGTCCGGTGTTGCGCGTGAACGGCTGCAGCGTGGTCTCGATCCAATCCTTGCGCCCCAGCACGGCGCCGCCGAGCACGCGGCCCTGACCATCCATATGTTTCGTGGCCGAATACACGACAACATCGGCACCAAACTCAAGCGGACGTTGCAGCAACGGCGTCGCGAACACATTGTCGACCACCACGATCGCGCCGGCCGCATGCGCAAGTTCGCACACGGCGCGCAGATCGATGATATCGAGCATCGGGTTGGATGGTGTTTCGAGCAACACCAGCGCGGTCTTCCGCGCCAGCGCGTCCGCCCAGCCGGTCAGGTCTCCACCATCGACGAACACGGTCTCAATCCCATACCGCGGCAGCAGCGTGGAGACGATCCAGTGGCACGAGCCGAACAGCGCGCGCGAAGCCACGACCCGATCGCCCGCCTTCAAATGGCTCAGCATCGCCGCGTGAACCGCGGCCATTCCGGTCGCCGTCGCCCGGCACGCCTCCGCCCCCTCGATCGCCGCAAGCCGCGCCTCGAGCATCGAAACCGTCGGGTTGCCGAAACGCGAATATTGGTAATGCGAAACCTCGCCTTTGAACGTCGCCTCGGCCTGCTCGGCATCGTCATAAACAAAGCCCGAGGTAAGGAACAACGCCTCGGCGTTCTCCGCGAAATTGGACCGGACCTGGCCGGCGTGAACGAGGGTGGTGGCGGGGCGATAAGATCGTTTGGTCATGCAACGCCTATATCCCAGTTCTTATCTGCCGCAAAAATTGTTGGCTAATGCGCGCATGTTAATCGGAAATTCACTTCTTGTTGCTATCCCGTTCCCATGCAACGTCCACCCCGCCTTGCCATGATGACCCTGCCCACGTTGGACCACTTCACGGCCGACATCCTGGCGCGCCTGCCTGCGGCCTCGGGCTGGGAGGTCCAGAAGTTCATGGTCACCAGCCCGGCCGTCCTGGCCGCCGCCCTGGAGTGGACTGATGACCCATCGCGCGACGCCATCTGGTTCGAATTCTGTTGGCCGCCGTTCCCGGCCATGATCGAGGCCACCGATTTTGGCGGGCGCCGGGTGATTGTGCGAGTCCACCGTATTGAAGCGGTCGAAACGCCTTATGTCGCGAACACCGCCTGGGCCAAGGTGGATGACGTGATTGTGGTAAGCCCGGACATGCGCAAGCGTGTTCTCTCTGCGGCGCCTGAACTTAATTTCGTCAGCCGTGTGCACGTCGTCTCAAACGGTGTGGATGTCGACCGATTTAGCGGCGCCGTCAACTGGAACCGGTTCAGGATTGGGTGGTGTGGGCTCATGACATTGCGAAAGAATCCAACGCTCGCATTGCAGATCCTTTTTAAACTGCGGGCTATAGACCAGCGCTATCAGATGCGTTTCTGCGGAATGGCGGGAGATGCCTTCGCGGGAGAGATGTTCTGGTATTCGGCTGAGCGCCTCGGCCTATCCGGCGCGATAGCGTGGGATGGCAACATCGCACAAAGTGACATGCCCGGCTGGCATGCAGCCAATGGAATGCTATTGCACACCAGCTTCCACGAGAGTTTCGGCTATGCTATCGCCGAAGCGGCATGCTCGGGATGCGATATCGCATTGCTCGACCACCCCGGCGCCGAAACGACGTGGCCCGCCACGACGATCTTCCGTTCGATCGATGAGGCTGTCGACATGGTTCTCAACGCGGCACCTGGACGCTGGCGGACGTTTGTTATCAATCACCATAGCCTAGACGCCCAGATTCGAAAATTATCTGAAATCATCGCTGATGTATCAGCCCCTTCTGCCTATGAGGCGTCCGGGCTAGTCATGCCAGATCTCATAACGTCGGCCATATGAGGCATACCGCTATGAGCGAGGTTGACGTATCTCTGATTCTGAACATACACGATGAACAGTTCTTGATCCATCGAACGCTGCACTCCTTGGCGGCTGCTGCACAATCCTCGAAAACGATTGGTTTGACTGTCGAGTTGATTATGGTCCTCGACCGATCCGGACCCGCGCTGGTGCGAGCGATGCGTGAGTACCAATCGGATGATTACATCGAAATAAAAGTGATCGAAGTGGATCGAGGCTCGCTAGGCCCCGCGCGCAATGACGGCATCGCAGTGGCAAGAGGTCGTTATATCGCAACATGCGACGCGGATGATCTTGTCTCCGATAATATGATCACTAACATGTATTTTAAAGCACGATCCGCTGGCCCGAGGGCGATTGTCTTTCCAGAGTATTACGTATATTTTGGTGTAGCGACCTTCGCTAGAAAATATTATGATTTAAAAAAAATAACACCGTTGGTACTATTGGAATATCATCCCTACGGCTCTAGAATCTTCGCCGAACGCTCGATATTCTCGGAATTGAAATTTCACGATATGTCAGCGAACCCGCCTTACGCATATGAAGACTGGCATTTCAATACAATCGCTATTGCGCAAGGTTATAATCTCCTTGTCGCACCGGAGACGGTGATCTTTTATCGCAAACGTGCCGACAGCTTATCTTCGCTCGCACGGCAGCGGTCGCTCAATCTCATCCCGCGCAGTCCTCTCTTCGAACCCGAAACCTATCAATCCGTGTGCGAGTCTTATAAGACATTGCTCGATAGTTTCGACGAAGCAAAGCTTTCCAATTTCTTCGACCGAGATCAGATAGGGCGCGATGCCTCAGCATTCTTTGGTTCGGCGGCGTATCGCCGTATGGTTTTGCAGGCCAACCAGATCGAACCAGCAATTTCTCTCGCTGCTTACCGGCCAAATCAATTTGATTTCCCCCACTCTGAGGCCGTCGCGACCGGTCTGCTTTATCTCGACCTGTGCGGGCGTTTAAGGTCAAGATCCTTTACTGACATTTTTTTACTATCAAACATCAAACCTGGTGGTAGCGAACAATATATAATACAGGTTATGAACGCGATTGCAGATATTCAAATTAATAGTCAAATTCTTGTTATATGTCACGATGAAAAAATATATAGTGAATGGACAACAAAACTGCCATCTGAAGTCACCTTGATTTATCTGGATGAATTAACAAAAATAAATAATGAAGAACGAAATTTGTTAATTCTACATAAAATTTTACAGAGTATAGGTGTCGATGCTAGGGTTCACATCAAAACAAGTTCTTTTATTTTCAATTTCTTCCGGCGCGGCCTCGCTGCTGCCCTCACCGATAAGTACGTAATTTACTATAGATTTTGTGATGAACGTGTTATTGTTGACGACAGAATTATCACTTGTTCCAACAAATTTGATTTCATATCAGACAATATTCAATATATTGACATGGTTGTCTGCGACCATCCTCAACTGATCACGCTCGATCGTCAAAGAATCGGCACACAATTTGAAAAATGGGTTTGTTTGCCGGCATATTGTGAAGTCAAACGAGTACCCACCGACCCAATTGCAATCCACGGCGCAAGCACAGGTCGATTTCTATGGGCGTCACGCCTCGTAGTACAGAAATTTCCGGTTCTGCTTGTCATCATATCAGAAATACTGGCGCGCGAGCAACCTGAAATTATTATAGATATCTACGGATCAGCCTATGGTGCTGCCGATGCAATAGACCCCGAAATTTTCCGGAACTGTCAAAATCTGAACTATCTGGGCCCATACGATCATTTTGGCGCGATCGATACATCCGGTTACGACGGGTTTATCTATACTACAATGTATGATGGGCTTCCCAATGTCGTGCTGGAGGCCATGGCCAATGGTTTGCCGGTGATCGCGCCGGCTTGTGACGGATTGCCGGATATCGTTCTAGATGGGATTACCGGTTTTTTGACGCCTTATGATGCCGATACGTTGATGGTCGCTCAAAGCTATTGTAAACATATCAGGGCGTTGAGCAGTGATAATGTGCTTCGTATCGCCATGGGTCGCCATTGTCTCAACTATATTGCACAAAATCGCTCCAAAGCGCTACATCGGGATCGAGTTGGGCAGATTTTTGGACTCACATTAACGGATCTATCCGATGGCCGCGCTGACAGGGCCGCGTTGTATAATTGATGTAATGCTTCTTGCACCAAATCCGGGTCAACCAGACAATCCTTGGAAAAGGTGAGACGGACTTCACGGGTGCCAAGGATGGCAGGTCCCATCCACCGTGACCGTGTCAAGCACGATGTTCAGTACGCCGGAACCGTCGATCAGATCGATGGCGGTGAACAGTTGCAACTTTTCGATAAATAAAATCGTGCTACGTCAGGTGTTAATCGAATGTTTACTCCGAAGGACTATGATGCTGGTTAGCAACTAAAGTATATAATTTAGGAACCGCTATGGAAGAGCATATCGAAGTGGACGAGTTGGTCTGGCAAGCTCAAAATGTCAAGAGGTGTGACGCCCCCCGCCCGCCCGTGGGAGACGTCTGCGAGAGGGACATTATCCAACTGATCGGCATTGGCAATAACGTGAGCTTCGATCTCGAGTTAGCCAAATACGGCATGACAGTGCTGCGATTCGACCATACGATCGAGCAGCCTCCCGCTAGGCACGAAAACTTCAGGTTTTATAGCGTCGGCTGGGGCGCTTTGACAGAGGGGCGGTTCCTTTGTTTCGAAGACATCATGTCGTTATATCGCCGTCACGCGTCGCAGCGCTGGATTCTCAAATTTGACATCGAAGGGGACGAATTTGATGCGATCACCACCACGGCTGCGGACGATCTGGCTATTTTTGACATTATCGTGTGCGAAGTTCACGATTTACACAAACTGAACGATGGTGACTTCTTCAAAAAGGCCAAAGGTCTTTTTGCGGCATTGGCTCGGCATCATACGCCGGTTCACCTTCATCCGAACAGTTACCGTGATCGAACGATGGTACATAATGTTTTGGTTCCGGATGTCGTAGAACTGACGTATATACGTAACGACCATGGGACATTTTCTGGTTTCTCATCCGACGTAATCCCGGGCATTTTTGATGGACCAAACAATCCGGCACAGTCCGATATCGAATTGACCAAGCTGCTTTCTCCGCGTGTGTTCCGAGAGATCACGGCTTCCACTTCTTTCGGCGCCCCGGCCGTCTTGGGTACTTCGATTATGTCGCGCGAAATAGGTGCAACGTCATGACAAAATCCGCTCGTATCGTCCATTACGTATTCGGCATGGCGGCCGATTTTGGAGGCAAACCTTGGAGTCTGGTCCATTACGCCTGCCTGATGAGCGCAATCGACCGTCTCCGGCCGGATGTCGTGATGTTTCATTGCGAATTTGAGCCGGAAGGACCGTGGTGGGATCTTACAAGGCCGCTCATCAGCCTGAAGCTCATGAAGGCGCCTAAGAAGATCTTCGGTAACGATCTTCTCCACGTCGCTCATCAGGCCGGTGTAGTCAGACTACAGGTGTTGATCGAACATGGCGGTATTTATCTCGACGCTGATGTCTTTGTCCATAGAAGTTTCGAAAATCTCTTGGACCACCCGGCCGTGCTGGGCATCGAAGGTAAAGACCATATCTATGGCATGGCCGACGCTGTAATTCTCGGACATGCCAAGTCGCCATTCCTTGTGCGTTGGTTGGACAGTTACAAGTCTTTCCGCAGCCGGGGGCGCGATGAATTTTGGGGCGAGCACCCGGTACAGATGCCTGCAAAACTTGCTTTGGAATACCCTCATGAGGTCTTGGTGCTGCCTTACAACGCCTTCTTCTGGCCACTTTGGACGCCGGACCATCTCAAATGGATCTACGAGTCGAACCAGCCGATTGAGCCGCTAGGTTATGCCAATCATCTCTGGGAGACGCTGGCGTGGCCATATCTGGCCGATCTGACACCAGGCCAAGTGCGGGCGACCGCAACCAATTTCCACGCCTGGATCAGGCAGTATGTGGATGACCTTCCCAACAATTATGGCCGGCCCGCTCATCCGACATCGACGCCGGCGCTGCTGCCGCAGATCGTCGTTTGAACGCGCTGGTGACAAAATCACAGACAAGTAATGGGCGTTAATATGTTTGTCTTCCCAACCGACCTATCAGCATTTGAGCGGAAATATTTGTCACAGTTCGGCGAAGATGGTGTCCTTGAGAAGATTTTTGCTACCATTCACGTGGTGTGCGGTACGTTCCTCGAGATCGGTGTTGGACCTCCGTGGAACCAACCGCTCGCCGCAGGTCTTGAAGGGAATTGCGTGGTAACCGTTCACACCCCCGGGTCAGATCGCTAGCTGGGCAGGGATGGTGGGCAGCAGATTGTTAGAGCGAGCGGCGGTGATGAGGGCGTAGGCATAGGCCCATGGATCCGTGCGGCGCTTGCGGCAGGTGTCAAT
>NZ_JAIMBY010000022.1 GCF_026191915.1 Acidiphilium sp. PA | reverse complement strand
TATGTGGGCCGAAGCCGGAACGGAGTATGGCATTCAATCATTAAGATGAAGTATAGTTTCGACACCTGCAAAATCGACCTTCGGCACTTTTTACGCTTCGTGCGTTACCTCGGTGGTCGCACCCCGAAGATAATCACCAACCAGCAGAAAATAATCCGCCACCCCTGCCAGCACCTGCAGATCGCGATGAGATATCATCCTCTCACCAAATTACACTCGAACGAACCGTAACAATCAAAAATATCAAACGAACTTTAAAACCAACGAACTGCGCCTTTGGCGCGGTCGTCAACTGTCCTTGCCATGCGCGCCCTCGTGTTTGTGCGGTCTGAACCGGGCCAGTTAGCCGGTCAAGGCCGCTTCGCTGCGCTCGCGCCGCAAGCGGTTCGGGCGCGATAGCGCGCCCTCTGCCCTGACCGGCTGCCCGGCCCGGTTCTCCTGGACCGCACACGAGGGACGTCGCTGGCAAGGGCCGGCCGCCCCCTGAGTGATGAAATGAAAACAGGAGACTGAATATGGCCGGATCAATGAATCGCGTCACCCTGATCGGAAACCTCGGTCAAGACCCCGAAATCCGCACCACCCAGTCGGGCGGGAAAGTCGCCTCGATGTCGCTGGCGACGAGCGAAAGCTGGACCGACAAGCACAGCGGCGAGCGGCAGGAACGCACCGAATGGCACCGGATCGTGGTGTGGAACGAGGGCCTGATCGGGGTGATCGAGAAATACTGCGCGAAGGGTGACAAGGTGCTGGTGGAAGGCACGCTGCGAACCCGGAAATGGGTCGATCAGAACGAGAACGAACGCTACACGACCGAAATCGTCCTGAGCTGCTACGACAGTCAGCTGATCCTGCTCGGCTCGCCGAGCCGCGCTGGCCGACAGGGCAGCGAGCGCGCCGCAACCCCCCGTCAGCGCGAGACCGCCGGCGCCACAGGCGGCTTCAAGCCGGGTATGGGCGCTGATCTCGACGATGAGATCCCGTTTTAGGCTCATCCGTCCACTGACCCATGCAGAGCGGGCGATCGGCCACACGCCGATCCCCCGTGCGTGCCCCTCTCTTCCTCCGACCTCGACAGGAGACGACCATGGCTCACGCCATCGCACCAGGTTTCGTGACCGAAGCCGAAATCCGGCATCTCGCCAATCTGCTGAACGTCAACCGCTACCCCGACCATCAGGTCATCATGTCGTGGGGCGAACACCGAATCACCGCCGGCGATCTGCGACGGTTCTGCACCACCGCCATGATCGGTGCCCGCCTGATCGAGAGCAGCGCAGATTTCGCGTTCGCCTGCGGCTTCACCACAGCCCGGCGCTCTCCTGCCGACGCCGACTGATTTTCCCCGGCCGGGCGATGCCCGGCCACACCCCTGAAAGGAACTAACCGATGCCCTGCACCATCACCCTCTCGACCATCCCCGGCCGTAAGACCCCATTCGGCATGACCCTCGCGCTGATGGGAAAATCCCTCGATCGCAGGACGATCGAGGTTGTCAGCACGGTCAACGACATAAAGAGCGCGGTGGCCGATTTCGGAAAAGCGGTTCACCAAGCCCACCCCGATGAGTCGTTCTATATCTCGGTCTCGATCGCCAAAGGCTGCCGCAAGCCCAACGGCTATGATGCGGCACAGAACAAGCACGAATTGGGACAGGAAACATACATGAAAATGGAGGAGCCCGAGTGATGCCCCGCCACCAGCTGATCGACGATATCGAGGCGATCTGTGCCCGCAACAAGGGTGAAGGGTTCAATGTCGCCTGCGACATCCTCGCCGAACTTGGACTGCATGCCCTGACCGACCAGGCGCTCGAAAGCCTCGCCGAACGCTGCCGTTATGAGTTCGGCAGCGGCGGCATGGTGGCCGTTCCATCCGCGCTTCAGATGTCTCTTGATATCTGAAGCGCCTTCATCCGCACCCTCCAATGTGATAGGAGAGACCATGCCTGATTCACCTGTTGAAAAACAAAGCCCCCCAGACTACCCTCATGAGATGGAAACCCGGGTTGCCATCCTCGAGCACTCGACCGCGGAACTGAAATACGAGATCCGCGAGGTCAAGGCTATGGTTCGTGATCTCACGAATACCGTGCTCGCCAAGTTCGATGCGTCCGATAAAGCCATTGCCACCAAATTCTATGCGACAGACAAGGCCATCGCCGACCTTCGCGTCGAGGTTCAATCCGTTCGGACCGAATTGCAAACAGGATTGAATTCCAACCTCCGATGGACTGTCGGCAGCATCCTGGGCTTCGGAACGCTTGGCCTCGGCATCATCGGCCTGCTTCTCAAATTTCACTGATCCGATGATCCGCCCCTTCCGGGGCTGATCACATCCACCTCCCACATCCACCTCCCACATCCTCTGCGACCGATTGAACCGGACAGGCTGGCCTAATCCGGCCATTGTCGCATGCCCGAAAGGTCAATCCCATGCTCCGCCAATACTTCGCGTCCCGCTTCATGGGCGGGAACAACCCGCTGCGCATCGGCACCCTTGCCGTCGGCAACATTTACTACATTCAGGATGACGGCTGGTGGCGCGATGGCTATCGCGGCGCACCGATCTGCCGCAACCCCTGGATCGTCGAAGCCTTCCTCAATGGCGTCTACACCGCGGCCCGCCGAAATCCCGACTCCGGCCGATGGGAGAATTTCTACATCGCCGGCCGCTCAGACCTCGCAATCGTCCGATCCCTCCGCACCGGCAAACGGCAGACCGTCACCGTCCGCGTTCTCCAACTTGCCGACGACGAAGGGCATCACCGGATTTGGCCCACCTATCCCGATCATCCCGCCACGCACCTGGTCGAGCGCTTCCTCAACCGCCGTCGTCATCGCCATGAGCCGCGCAGGAAAGCGGCATGAGCGGCGCATCGGAACTCCCAATCACCACCGGCATGGCGAAATCCCGACGTCTGCTGATCCTCGCCTGCTCGCAACGCGAGCGGCGTGATCTCGCCCGCCCGCTCGCCATCGACTTCTACGACGGACCGCTCTGGCAAACCCTGCGCACCATCGACCACGCCGGCGCCCACGCCCAGGTCGCCGTGCTGTCCGCCCTTTACGGGTTGCGCGACGCCCGGTTCGAACAGATCGCCGATCGCCACTACGATCAGATGATGACCCGCGATCGGGCCGACGCCATGATCGCAGGCGGGATCGCAACACGATGGCCCCGGCCACCGCGCCGAAGCCTGCCCGACACGTTCGGCATCGCGCCCGCTGCGGAAATCTTCTCGATGACCCGCGCCATCGATGGCCCGTTCACAGACGTCGCGATCGCCGGCGGCCACCTCTACATCGACGTCGCCCGCAGCTGGGTCCCGGGCTTCATCAAATCCGGCTGGATCGCACCGAACGCACCGCTCACGATCATCAACGACATGATCGGCCGCATGCGCCAATCGCTCCGACACTGGCTTGTCGCATCCGGCACGATCGACCTCACCGCATCTCCTCCTTCCCGTTCCCCCTGAAAGGATCCCGCCATGCTCACCGCATACTGCGACCGATCGGGCACGATCGGCTTCTGCCGAGCCACCTGCCCGGACGGCACCCTGCCGATCGCCAGCCACGCCCATGACGCCCTGCTCCGAGGTGCCATTGCAGCCCTCGCGCGCCAATCCTACGACACCAACACCCTTCTCGTACCAGGTCTGCCCGAAGCTGGTAGCAGCGAAGCCGCCCTGGATGCGCTGATCGCCTTCTCGGCACTGGTGCACGAACGCCTTGCCGCCGATCTGGGCCAGAAGCCGGGTCAATCCACCAATGCGATCGTCCCACGCGACGGCGACATCGCGCATCGGCGCGGGTTCCGCGCTGACGAGAACCCGTTCATGCCGGGGACGGATCTGCACGCGATCTGGAACGACGACTGGCATTTCCGGGAGCGGTCCATCAACGGTCCGATTGCGAGTGGCGCGCCGGCAACGACGGGGACAGCGCGCGGAGGACAGGGCTCATGAAACCCGCCAATCATTGGCACCAGTGCCGTATCGATGCTGTCAGCGAGGCGATCCGACGCGCCGGCTCAATCGGGGAGATCGAAAGACTCGCCGGCATCCCACCCACAGCGGAAGATCGAACTGCTTTCTGGCTGCCTTTCAGCCATCTGCCCGGCGCATCCGCACTCGATGCAGGAGTGGCCGAACTCAAACGCCGGATCATCGCCGCCCCAACAGCAGCGGCTGCTGGACCGCAGCAAAAGACGCATCGTCGGAAGTGGGAAAATCCGACCGGGCCAAGATAATGGAACAAACCATGACCAGATGAGCCTGCGGCGGTGTCGTCAATTGTCCTCGCCAGCCGCGCCCTCGTGTTCTGCGGTCTGAACCGGGGCCGGCCAGCCGGTCAAGGCCGCTTCGCTGCGCTCGCGCCGCAAGCGGTTCGGGCGCGATAGGGCGCCCTCTGCCCTGACCGGCCGCCCGGCCCGGTTCTCCTGGACCGCACACGAGGGACGTCGCTGGCAAGGGCCAGCCGCCTCCTGAGTGATGAAATGAAAACAGGAGACTGGATATGGCCGGATCAATGAATCGCGTCACCCTGATCGGAAACCTCGGTCAAGATCCCGAAATCCGCATCACGCAGTCGGGCGGAAAGGTCGCCTCGATGTCGCTGGCGACCAGCGAAAGCTGGACCGACAAGCACAGCGGCGAGCGGCAGGAACGCACCGAATGGCACCGGATCGTGGTGTGGAACGAGGGCCTGATCGGGGTGATCGAGAAATACTGCGCGAAGGGTGACAAGGTCCTGGTGGAAGGCACGCTGCGAACCCGGAAATGGGTCGATCAGAACGAGAACGAACGCTACACGACCGAAATCGTCCTGAGCGGCTACGACAGTCAGCTGATCCTGCTTGGCTCACCTAACGGTGCTCGCCGGGAGGACGGAGAGCGCGCCGCAACCCCCCGTCAGCGCGAGACCGCCGGGGAAACGGGTGGCTTCACACCCGGCGCAGGTGCCGATCTCGACGACGAAATCCCCTTCGCGCCCTGCGTCGACTGAAATTCAGACCAGACGCCCCGGTCGCACCGGGGCGTCGTTTCATTGGAGAATTGTCATGGTCATCGACCTGCGGACCGTCGCCCAGCGGTGGTCACACCGCAGCACAACCTGGCGACCGCAGCGCGAGCCGTTCGACCCGCACTGCTACGAGGTCGCCCCAATACCCCACACAAGGGTCGCCAAGGACTTCGTCCTGGCTCACCACTACTCCGGCACGTTCCCGGTCGCCCTCGCCTGCTACGGGCTTTTCGAACGTACCGGCTGGCAGCAACAATTGCTGGTCGGCGTCGTGGTCTTCTCGATCCCCGTCCAGGCCAAGGCCGCCGCAGCCTATGGTGCCGGGAAGACCCCCTTCTGCGACCTCGGCCGGTTCCTGCTCGCCGACCGCGTCGGCGGCAACGCCGAGACCTGGACGCTCCGCCGCGCCCTGAGCCTGTTCGCGGCCGAACATCAGGACGTGCACCGCCGCCCGAAATACCCGCTCGTGTTGGCGTATTCCGATCCGGTGCCACGTACCGATGCGCACGGCAATATCCGGTTCAACGGTCATTTCGGCGGCATCTACCGCGAGAAATCCGCTCTCTACCTCGGCCGCGCGACACGGCGACGGATCTGGCTCACGCCGGACGGCACCGGCCTCTCCGATCGCGCCCTGTCCAAGCTGCGGACCGGCGGTAACGGTGCCGCCTACACCTACGAGCAGCTACGGCGCCACGGTGCGCCGCATCGCGCCAGCGGCGAACCAGATGCGGCCTACGTCAGTCGCGCCCTGCGCGAGGGGCCGTTCCGGGCGGTGCAGCATCCTGGCAACCACGTCTACGCCTTCACCCTCGGCTCACATTCCAGCCGGGTATCCCTCGCCGCCTCGCTGTGCAACGGCGGCCCCTACCCCACCCACGCCGACCCGATGAACACCATCGGCCCATGAACCGGCACATGAAAGGAGAGGAACATGGCCGTGCTCAAACCTCGCGACGAATTCGACTGCGAGGGCTTCAGATGCGTCATCACCCGCACGAAAGGGGATCGCCCCTCAGGTATCGATCTCGACCGCCTCGGCTTTGTGTACGACGAACGCGGCCGGTACTGGTCGCGCATCGTTGTCGATACCCCGAAGCTTCAGGTCAAGGAACGCCAGCACCACGATCATCTGGAGCGGATCGAGCGCCACTACCACGACCCGGTATGATCAGGCTGCGGCCCGATCGTCCGAGCCGCCCGCGTCACTCACCGCGCCGGCCTGGGTTGCCCCGCCAGCATCGACCGGATCGCCCGCTTTGTTCGTCTCGGCACCACGCACGTCGGTTGTGTCAGCCGCTTCTGCTGAACCCTCGCCAGCGTCATTCGCTTGGTCACTCTCTGCGGATCGACACGCGTTGTCGGCATCGATCCGCGCGCGCCGGCGCGCGCGACGGGCGGCAAGCACCGCCCCGGCCGCCTTCCGCTCCGCCTCACTGACCTCACCGGCAATCTCACCCTCGAGGTCATAGCGCGGACCACCCCGCGCCAGTGCGGCAAGATAGCTCGATGTCCTCGTAACCCGCACCAGCACAAGGTCTGCCTGCTCTTCGGTCAGCCCGACCTCGGCTCGCATTGTCTTGAGCCGATCGCCCGTCCCGATCGCCAGCGGCTTGGCTGGACGCGCGACGAGCACAGTATAGCGGGCCGCAACGATGTCGAGCAGCTCGCTCGCCTCGTTCCATTTATCCCGATCGAGCGTCCGCCACTGCCACGCCATCGTCACCTCACCTCATCAAACGGGTCCGGTCCTACGCGTCGGAACCGGCAGTGTTCCGATTTCTGCACACCACACGATCAGCCGCAAGAGCGCTTCCTCCCGTGGCCCTCACCGGTCTTCGGGCGATCACCCCCACAACGCCCATCGATTTCGACAACCGCCAATCTCCGATGACCCGGTCTCCCTGCTCGCGCCGACGCGCGCCTGAAGGAGTGGAGAGCGCCGCCCTCCCCTCCCTGAAGCGCAGCCTACAGCGGGGCAGCGTCGCTCACCGCGCTGGCCCACAGGCCCGCGCGCTCGCAGGCCGGCCCCGCCCGACTGCGCTTCACCCACCCCTCCCGCATCTCGCAGCGTGGCGTCCGTCGAAAGGCGCGACCGCCTTCCGACGATGAACCCAGACCAGGAGCTTCGCCATGATCTCATCCACCGACACCACCGGATACCCGCCCCTGCCCGGCCAGCGATCCGGCACCCGGCGGGGCGACCGTGACAACAACGCCAGCGAGGTCGATCTGCTGCGGCGGACCGTCTCCTGCGCCCTCATCCTCGAACGCGAAGGATGGCACGTCGATCCGGCTGAAAGTTCCCGGCGCGCGGTGAAATACCGCCGCGGCTCCGGCGAGATCCTGATCGTCACCCATGACGACAAGGGCTGGTGGAACCCGCTCGGCGACGAGAAAGGCGATTGCTTCAGCCTGATCCAGTTCCTCCACCCCGATCGCAACTTCGGCCATGTCCGCCAGACGCTCCGCGCGATCGCCGGCATTGCCCCGTCAGGACCGGTCGCTGTTGCCGGCTCAATGTCGGATCGGATCGAGACGGTCTGTCCCTTGGTCCGCTGGCAGGCGAAGCCTGCGCTGCGCCCCTCTACGAAAGCCTGGGGCTATCTCGCTCGGGAACGGCATCTGCCCGCCACCATCCTCGCCGCTGCCGCGGCACAGGATTGCATCCGTGCCGGCGGGTTCGGCTGCGCCTGGTTCGCCCATCGGGACCACGAGGGCAGATTGACCGGCATCGAGGCGCGCGGCCCGGGTTACCGGGGCGTTCTCCGCGGCGGACAGAAGAGCCTGTTCCGGTTCGCGCCCGGCGACACGACCGGATATCCCCGGCGGGTCGCGGTGACCGAAGCACCTATCGACGCCTTGAGCCTCGCCGCCCTTGAGCCAAGCCGGACGGACACGATCTATGTTGCCACCACCGGCGGGTTGGGGCCGGGCACCGTCGCGGCGCTGCGTCAGCTGGTCGGGGAGCTCGGATCCGCCGGCGGCACTCTGGTCATCGCTACCGATGCCGATGCGGCCGGGGATCGCCATGCCGCACGGATCGAGGCGACGATCGCATCGATCGCCGTGACCATCGAAAGGTTGCGGCCACCCGACGCGGCAAAGGACTGGAACGAAGCCCTGACGAGAGCAAGCGTGGGATGATCTGCCCCGCGCGGATCAGGAGGCCAATGGAGGTCACGGCCGTCACGGCCGCAACCGGCTCATTCCTCATGCAATACCCTCAGCCGCCATCGCCGAGGCCACGATCTCAACCGGCTCGACCAAATCCGGACAATCAGTCGTCGCGCGATTGACCGCGCCGGAAACGGGCCACGCGCCCACCGCGCCTACCGTGCTTCGCTTGAGAATACCGGACGGATCCCCCGAAACCTCGCCAAGCCAGACCGGCCAATCCGCTTGATCGATCACCAGCGGCGCCCGAGCATGGATATCCGCGAGTGAATCAGGTGCCGGCGTGGTGATGATCGCCAGCGATAATTCCACCGGAAAATCCCGGTGGGGCCGGCGTAACGAGATGATCCCGCCCAGCGTGATCGGCTCGGCGTCAGTGCGGCCGAGCGCGTACGGCTGCTTCACGCCGGGAGCGATCGTTTTCCATTCATACCAGCAGCGCACCGGCACCAGACAGCGGCGCGATTTGAACGAGCTGCCAAACAGCTTGCTCGCCGCCACGGTCTCCGCTTTGGCGTTGATCGGCTTGATCCGCGCGAGCTCGGCAACCTTCTCCCAGGGTGCCACGAAGCCCCACTCCGGCATGCAGAACTGCCGCTTGCGACCGTCGCCCTGGTGGATCGCAACGACACTCTGACCGGGTGAGACGTTCCATCGCAACGCACGGGGGATTTTCGCACCGGGGATGCCAATCAGGCGATCCAGCGATCCGTCAGGGAAGCTCTGGGCAATCCTGCCGCACATCAGGCATTGGTCTCCCCGGCAGATTTTCCGCCACCCGATACCGCGTTGGCATGAAACGTGGCACGGATCTGATCGAACAGTGGCGGATTGTTGTTGCGCACCCCCTGCCCGTCGATCAGGTCAAGACGGATCAGGCGCTGACGGATTGCGGAGAGGCTCCTGCCGCATCTTATGCTGATGGTCCTTGGCTTCTCGTTGAAGAGAAACCCCTCATAGAGAATGCGGTCCTCGGCCTCGGTCCAGCGATGACCGAGCCCAGCGGGTTTGGTGCCTTCCAGCGCCATTGAAACACCTCATCGTAAACGAACCACGTCATATAGCAGACCACCGATACACCGCCGCTTAGGCGGACAGTGAATATTGACAGGCAATCGGGCCGATTCATTCACCTGACCCCGGCCGGTCAATCAGAGTCCCTGCCCGCCTGCCACGGCCCTGCACGTCCCGGCAAGGGTGTAGGCCGCATAGGGCGGCCCGCGCGCCGATAGAGGCGCGCGCCCTTGCCCGGCCGGTCAGGCCGCGGCCGCGCGATGGTTGTCTTCAGGAAAAAGATAACCCCATGATCAAGGATCAGAAAATGAGCAGCACCTACAATGTGGTCGCGCTACACCCGACACCGACCGCCCTCCTTGCGTCCCACGTCGCTCGGAATAACAAAGCACCCAACGTCCGCACGACGGAGGCCTTTCGCGCCATGCTGGATGCGCCAGAATCGCCTGCCGAACTGACGCTGCTTCGCCTGATCCGTGCCGACGTCTCCAACGGCGCGCTGGCCGGATATATCACCTGGTCGCTCGACGCGGTGTGCAACACCATAGTCATCCGCCAGTGGCCGTCCTGTAGGGTGCTGGATCTCGTGCCCTTCCCGATCAACAAACTCGATCAGGTCGGCCGCACGCTTCGCTTCGCCGCGCGGATCACGGCCGAGACCGCGACGCTCGGCATCGCCGACGATCCGGATCCGGCCCTGAAGGATGAAACCGGCCGCCGGATTGGATCACGCGTCGGCGTGTTCCCCTGATCGGGCCACACGTCGCCATCGAGCCCGGTCCCATTCCAGTATTCCGTCGGGGCAAGGCTGAACTGCTCCCGGACGGAATGGAGACCGAATACTCGCCGGTCGTATCGACGCGTCCATACTGGACGCATTGAACAACGTCTTTCCCGGCACAGCATTCCGGGTAGGCCACGATTGTGTCGGAGCTTCCAACGGGCAGGTCGCCGATCTACCGGAATCGCCGGCGGAAGAAATTGTCGGAACTATTCTGACAGGACGCTACGGTTCGTCAATATATCAGACGATACGCAATGCACGGAGCAATCATCCGTCGCAGCAAACCCTGAATGCCAGATAAACCAGCCAATCATCCGGCAGAACGGCAGTCAGAAAAGAACAAGTTGATCGATAATCAATAAGCAACAGGAAACAACATCATCACTGCCACCGGCCGGCCGGGCCGGCAAGGGTTTCGCCATGCTTGCCTGCCAAGGGGCAGGCTGCGCGTGGCTCAGTTCCCGCGGCTGGCCCCCCAAGTGGGGCGAGACCGCGCCCTTGCCTGCCTCTCCGGCCGGCGGCCGTTCGATGGGGTCTTCAAACAGAAGATAACATCGAAAGGAACACAACGATGACCGACCAAACCCGCATCAAGGTCCGCTACAGCTCGGTGGATCGCCACAGCGAGACCCGCGAGTTCGACACGATCGAACCGGCCCGGGAATACGCCCAATACTGGCTTGGCCGACATCCCGAAATCGGTCGCGGCTACGCGATCAGCGGTGATGGCATCGGCAAGATCGAAGTCACAGGCACCAGCCTCGCCACCCTGTTCCCGGAGGCCGTGTGATGAGCATCGACTTCATGCCGTATGTGTTCAACGCGGCCGAAAACATCTGGCGCATCCCGGCGGGCTGCGACACCGACGATGACCGGTTCAGCATCAACATGTGCAACGCCAATGCGCTTGATGTGCTGGAGAAACTGGGTTTTCCGGAGACAAGCGTCAGCGACGTCCCGGTTCCGATCGATAACTTCCTCGATCGCACGACCCGCGCGCTGCGGGGATCGATCGATCACCCCTCGCCCGCGATGGACGTCCGCACCAGCCAGACCGATTACGGCATGGCGATCATCATCGGCGGGCGAGTGGAGGGGTATGTCCAGAAACGCCTGCACCAGCTCGCCGTCATGGCTCGCGAAAGCCGCGCCATAGGTGCCACCCACATCGGTTGGTCATAAGGAGATGATGATGCAAGAGACCCCCCTCCTTCATCGTCCCTCGCCTGATCTCGGACTGGCTCAGCCAGTCCGATACCGGCTTGCGCCGACGAAACAAACCGAGCGTCAGCCATCAACTCGGGGCATGGTATCAGGCAAACCGGACCAGCGATGATGGGAACGATCGACCGTTCGGCATCATCGTCCAAGACGACGGCATGGTGGCGAGGATCATGCAGATTGCCAATAGAAAGCGGCATAAAGGTCGCCGCTATGTCCGCACCACCATGGGCATGACGAAAATCGGTCGGTGGCAGACAACGTTCGACGGCTCAATGCCCCGAACCTTCACGATCACGATCACCGGCATCCCGCCCATGTTCGTGATTTCCTGCAGTTTCAGCTGACAGATCGTCACATATCTGATCGGATATCACGCTTCGATCGACGCCCTGAACCGGATCCCGATGGGGTTGAACCGGCGTCTCATCCTGAAACTGCTCGACAACAAGGGGATCCACACGGTGGATATGTTCAGCAGCAACGGGGAAGAAACCTTCCACTACCGCCGCGAGAGAGTCGATCTGGAGAACACGGCCCGACTTCAAATCCATCCGATGTTCGATCAGGTGAAGGCGGAAATTCCGACATTCTTATAGCGGATCGACTGGTGGAACCGGCACCATCAGCCCGGCATCTGGAAGATCCCGCTCGCCGGACCACCGGGAACCGGCAAGACCTCGATCATCGAAGCCATCGCGGCGGAATTCGCTCGTACCAAGCCGCGGTCGATAAGACGTATAATTCTACGAAATCGTAAATTTCGGTGAAGTCCGACAAGCTCCTAGCCGGCGACGATCCGATCATCGTGAGGAAGCTGACGCCTGGGTCAGCGGGGAAGGCGAGCCATTAGGGTCACGCCGTCAGCACGCGGCCCCGCGTTTCGGGCAAAGCGAAGGCGGCGAGGAAGAACAGCGCGTAGGCGGCGACGGCGAAAATCGCGATCGCGTTACCGTAGCCGATCGACTGGGTGAGGTAGCCGATCAAAGCGGGAAACAGGGCGCCGAGGCCGCGACCGAAATTATACGTGAAGCCCTGTCCCGAGCCGCGCAGACGCGTGGGGAACAATTCAGTAAGAAACGGGCCCATCGCCGAGAAATAGCCGCTTGCGAAAAATCCCAGCGGAAAGCCGAGCACCAGCATCGCGTCGTTCAAAATCGTGAGCTGGGTGTAGGCGAGGATGGTGACGATCGCGCCCGCCGAGAAAATCAGGAATACCTTGCGCCGACCCAGACGGTCCGATAGCCACGCGCCGGCCAGGTAGCCGATGAAACTACCGGCGATCAGGATCGCGAGGTAGCCGGTGCTGCCGACGACACTGAGGTGACGATCGACTTTCAGGAAGGTCGGCAGCCAGAAGGTGATCGCGTAATAACCGCCCTGCGCGCCGGTCGAGAGTAGGCTGCCGAGCAGGGTGATCATGATCGTCTCACGCCCGAAAATCGTGAGAATGCCGGGCGTGCCGGTTCGGCGCGCGGCAACGGAGATGGCGGGTTCGGCGACGTTGCGGCGCAGATAGAGTACCAGAAGGGCCGGGAGGGCGCCCACCGCGAACATCGCGCGCCAGGCGATGGCGGGCGGAAGGATCGAAAAGATGATCGCCTGCGCCAGCACCGCGATCCCCCAGCCAACCGCCCAGGCCGACTGCACGGACCCCACCGCGCGGCCGCGGAATTGCGGACGGATCGTCTCGCCCATCAGGATGGCTCCCGCCGCCCATTCACCGCCGAACCCGAAGCCGAGCAGGGCGCGGCAGATGATCAACTGGTCGAAATTCTGCACGAAGGCCGATAACAGGCTGAAGAGGGAAAACCACAGAATGGTGATCTGCAGCACCCGCACGCGGCCGATCCGGTCGGAGACGTAGCCGGCGAGCCATCCGCCGATCGCGGAGGCCAGCAGGGTCAGGGTTGCGGCGAAACCCGCGGGGCCGGGGGCGACCGCCCATTGGTGCATGATGGTGCCGATGATCAGCGGGTAGAGCATGAAATCCATGCCATCGAGCCCCCAGCCGCCGGCGCAGGCCCGGAAGGTGCGCCACTCAGTGGGATTCATCGCCCGGAATAAGGCCGCGAGGCTGCCGCTCTCGGCGATAGGAGACGCGGTCTCGATCGTTATTCCGTTATCGGCCATGGTGGTCCTTCCGTATCGGGTCTGAGGGCGGATTACAGTGTTGTCGCGGCGCGGGCCGCCTGATTGTAGGTTCCTGAAAGTCCGCGCAGTAATGCGGCCATTTCGCTGAGCATCGCATCGCCCGGCCCGACGGCTCCGATGGCGGAGACCAGCAGATCCTCGCGGATTTCGTGATAGCGCGCACACAGCGCGACGCCGGATGGGCTGGTGCTGATCAGCCTGTCCTTGCCAGCGCGTGTCACGGTCACGAGGCCGGCGCTTGTTAGTTTGCGGATGACGTAGGTGATCAGATGGATTTCCTCGATGTCGAGGACGAGCATGATGTCCGCGAAGCGCTTGGGTCGGTCGCGATGACGGACTGTGTGCAGCACCAGAACTTCAAGCGGTGACAGACCGGGCATACCCGCGGCGGCCATGCAGCGGACCATCCAGCGTTGATAGGCCATCGCCGCGAGGTTGAGACCGAATTCCACTTCCGACAATGCGGGGGATCGCCCGGCGGCGAGGTGGGCGGAGGACACGACCGGGGCGCTCGCCCGACGGCCGTCTTTCCGGACGGCTTTGTCGGGTAGCATGGCGCCGCTACTGGGATCGATTTTCGCTTTCATGTCACGTACCCCGTGCCGCAATGAAACTTTATATCGACAAATTACCGATAGATTGTCAATCAAATTTCGCTGTGGCAGGCTGAGTGCCTCGATGGTGCGTTTCAAGGAATGAGGTTCAACCATGACGGCAACGGCTCCCGAACGACGAGACGCGGGCTGGCGGTTCTGGATCGATCGTGGGGGCACCTTCACCGATATTGTCGCGACAGCGCCGGATGGGTCACGGCGGACGCTGAAACTGCTTTCGGACGATCCATCTCGCTATGCCGATGCCGCGATCGCGGGGATTCGCGCCTGCCTGAGGCTCGGTGCGGGTGAGCCGATACCGGATGGCGCGATCGAGGCGGTGAAGATGGGGACCACGGTTGCGACCAATGCGCTGCTGGAGCGCAAGGGGGCGCGGGTGCTGCTGCTGATCGATCGTGGTCTGGGTGATCTGCTGCGGATCGGCACGCAGGCTCGGCCAAATCTATTCACCTTCGATATCAGATTGCCCAGCATGCTCTACGAACGGGTCGTTGAAATCGGCGGGCGGATCGGTGCGGATGGAACCATCGTCGAGACACTCGATGAACAGACGGCGCAAGAGGCGTTGCGAACCGCGCGCCTCACCGGGATCGAGAGCGTCGCGATCGCGCGGATGCATGCCTGGCGCTATCCGGCCCATGAGGAGCGCCTTGCGGCACTGGCGGTCGCGGAAGGGTTCACCCAGATTTCCACCAGCCATGCGACCAGCCCGGTGCTGCGGCTGGTCTCGCGCGGAGATACCACGGTGGCGGATGCGTATCTGTCGCCGATCCTGCGCCGCTATATCGATCATGTTGCCGCTGGTATGCCGAACGCGCCGCTGTATTTCATGCAATCCCTTGGCGGGTTGACCGCGGCGGACCAGTTCACCGGCAAGGATGCGATCCTGTCTGGACCGGCGGGCGGGATTGTGGGGGCCGCGCGCACCGCTACGATGGCCGGGTTCGACCGGATTATCGGTTTCGACATGGGTGGCACTTCGACTGATGTGTCGATCTATGATCGGGGTTACGAGCGCACCCTGGAGACCGAAATCGCCGGTGTGCGGTTGCGGGTGCCGATGCTGGCGATCAACACGGTGGCGGCGGGTGGGGGCTCGGTGCTGGGTTTCGACGGCGCACGCCTACGGGTAGGGCCGGACAGCGCGGGCGCCGATCCTGGGCCTGCCTGCTACCGGCGTGGTGGGCCGCTGACCGTGACGGACGCCAATGTGCTGCTCGGTAAGCTGGCACCGGCGCAGTTTCCGGCGATTTTCGGCCCCGATCACGACCAGACGCTCGATGCCGCGATCGTGCGCGAGCGTTTCGCTGAGCGCGCGCGCGAGATTGCTTTGGCAACCTCTACCGACCAGACGCCCGAACGCGTCGCCGCCGGATATATCGCGATCGCGGTGGCGCGGATGGCGCAGGCGATCCGGCAGATCACGATTCAGAAAGGTCGCGACCCGGCGGATTTTGCCCTGGCCTGTTTCGGCGGCGCGGGTGGGCAGCACGCCTGCCTGGTCGCCGAGGCGCTGGGGATGCGCACCATCCTGATCCATCCTCTGGCCGGTGTGCTCTCGGCCTATGGCATGGGTCTGGCCGATCAGATCGTGCTGCGCGAGCAGGCGGTGGAATGCGAGGTCGATCCGGCGGCGATCGCGGCGCTGGAGGCGGTAGCCGATCAACTCGGTGCGGCTTGCGTTGCAGCACTAGCGGCACAGGGCGCGGTACCCGACAGCATCATGACAAGACGCCGCGCGCATCTGCGCTATGCCGGCACCGACACGCCGATTACCGTCGATCTGGCGGATGCGGCAAGCATGCGAGAGGCATTCGAGGCCGCGCATCGGCGGCTGTTCGGCTTCGTCATGACCGATCGCCAGCTGATCGCGGAATCGATCGTAGTCGAGGCGATGGCACCCGGTGAGACGATCATTGAGCCCGTACTGGCGCCGCGTGAAGCCGGCGCGCCAGTGCCGCTGGATCGGCTACGGTTCTACGCGGCAGACACCTGGCAGGACGCGCCGGTGTTCGATCGCGACGCCTTGTGCGCCGGGGACGTGATCATGGGGCCTGCGATGCTACGCGAGGCCAATGCCACCACCATCATCGAGCCGGGATGGTCCGGCACGATCACGCTGCGCAATCATCTGGTGATGACGCATCACGCCGGCCGATCCGCGGAGCTGGGTGAGGTGGGGACGGGTGAGGCTGCAACCCGGGTCGACCCGGTGCGGCTCGAATTGTTCAACAATCTGTTCATGGCGATCGCCGAGCAGAGCGGTGCGGTGCTGCGCAACACCGCGAGTAGCGTGAACATCAAGGAGCGGTTGGATTTTTCGTGTGCGCTGTTCGATCCCACCGGCGGTCTGATCGCGAACGCGCCGCATGTGCCGGTGCATCTGGGCGCGATGAGCGAAAGCGTGCGGATCGTGCTGGCGCGGCGCGGGGCGACGCTGCGGCAAGGCGATGCGGTGGCGCTGAACAACCCCTACAACGGTGGCACCCATCTGCCCGATATTACCGTGATCACGCCGATGTTCGATCTGGCCGGGACCACTCTGCGCGGTTTCGTCGCTTCACGGGGTCATCATGCAGATGTCGGCGGCCTCACCCCTGGCTCGATGCCGCCGTTCGCGACCAAACTTGAAGAGGAAGGCGTGGTGATCGATGATTTTTTGCTGGTGACGGCGGGAGAGTTTCGCGAGGATGATATCCGGGCAGTGCTGGGCGGTGCGCGCTACCCGGCGCGCAACCCCGATGAATGCGTGGCCGATCTTAAGGCCCAGCTTGCGGCAAACGCTGCCGGGATCGCCGCGTTCGAGGCGGCGGTGGCGCAATACGGCTTTGCCACGGTCGCGGCTTATACTGGTCATGTGATGGATAACGCCGAAGCCTCGGTGCGGCGCGCGATCGGCACACTGCGCGACGGCGCATACGATTACCGGATGGATGACGGCACTTCGCTCGCGGTGCGGATTACCGTCGATCAGGCGGCGAAGACGGCGGTGATCGACTTTACCGGCACATCGGGCCAGCACCGGGGCAATTTTAATGCGCCGCCGGCCGTGACGCGCGCCGCCGTGCTCTATGTGTTTCGCTGCCTGGTGAACGACGATATTCCGCTCAACGAAGGCTGCCTGCGCCCGCTGACCCTTGTCATCCCGCCGGGCAGTTTCCTCAATCCGCACCCAGGTGCTGCCGTGGTCGCCGGTAATACCGAGGTCAGTCAGGCGGTGACGGCGGCCTTGCTCGGCGCGCTCGGGGTCTGTGCCTCGGCGCAGGCGACCATGAACAACCTGCTGTTTGGTAATCAGCGGTACCAGTATTATGAGACCATCTGCGGCGGTGCCGGTGCCGGGCCGGGTTTCGACGGCTGCGATGCGGTGCAGACCCACATGACCAACACCCGGATGACCGACCCCGAGGTGCTGGAATTGCGCTATCCGGCGCGTGTCGAGATGTTCGCGATCCGGCGCGGTTCGGGTGGTGCCGGGCATTATCGTGGTGGCGATGGCGCGATCCGGCGGCTGCGTTTCCTCGAACCGATGATTGTGACCGTGCTGGCATCGCGCCGCAGCGTGGCGCCGTTCGGAATTGAGGGTGGGGGCGATGGTGCAACCGGCCGGCAATGGGTGGAACGTGCGGACGGCAGTGTCGAGCCGATTGGCGGCTGCGACCAGGCCAAGCTGAGGACGGGCGATGCTATTGTTATCGAAACGCCCGGCGGCGGCGGCTATGGGGAGGTAAAACCGTAAAGCCGGTGGGCGTTGGCGGTCAGGATGCGGTCGCGAAGCGCTGCATCCGGTACCCATTCCGCCAGCAGATCGAGCAGATCGCCGACATTCGGCATCTTGCCCCACTGCGCGACATGCGGCCAATCCGAGCCCCAGACGCATCGATCCGGCGCGGCTGCGACCAGCGCCCGTGCGAGACGTATCGTGCCTTCGTAGGGCGGTTCGGCTTGCAGCCGGTAGGCGCCCGATAATTTTACCCACCCGCCCGCGTCGAGCAGGCGAAGCATGGTCGCCAACCCAGTTCCATCCGCATCGTCATCGACTGGGAAGTGGCCCATGTGATCGATCACGCAGGGAACCCGGAGCCGGGCGATTCGATCTTCATGCCCGCCGAGATGGCGGACGTCGGTCAGGAATTGAAGGTGCCAGCCGTGATCGGCGCAGATCGCCGCGTAGCGGTCGAGATGCTTGAAGCCGATTCCGCCGCCGAACAGCGTATTGATGCGCAGCCCGGTGATCCCAGACTCTGCCATGACCCGCCAGGCCGCGGCTGGCAGGTCGGGCGGTGCGACGGCGATTCCGCGTAGCCGGTGCCGATGGGCGGCGAGGGTTTCCAGCAGCAAGGTATTGTCGGTGCCGTGCACACTCACCTGCACGAGTACGCCGAACGTCATGCCCGTGGCATCCAGCATGGCGAGGTAGGCTTCGGCCGATGCCGGTGGCGGGGTGTAGCTGCGGGCCTCGACTAGCGCGTATCGCGGCTCCGCGCCGATGACATGGGCGTGGGTATCGACGGCGCCGGATGGTATCGAGTAGGCACGGGGGCCTCGTGGTTGAGGGTTTGGCCCCGGGCAGGTTGGCGCGGCATCGTGGCTCACGCAATCAGCATACCGGTCGAACCACAACCGTCAAGGAGTGGCGATCGGGGTTTGATCATGTTGGTCGCGGCCGGTTAGGACATCGGTCGGATGTTAGCAGAACGGTCATTCATCATCGCAACAGGCTGGATGCCGATGCGCAGAATATTCGGACTCACGACCCGCCGAACCAGTTTTAGCCCTGTTTTTGCCAGTAACCGCTGGGGAACTGATTGGTCACGCCCATTGCGACGATCGATTTTGCGTTCTTGTAGCCGAGCTTGGTTGGGATGCGCAGGCGGAGCGGTGCACCGAAGGAGGCGGTGAGGGGCACACCGAGGAAATCGAGGGCGTGTAAGGTCTGCTGTTGCAGGCAAACCGGGCCAGCGATGATAAGATCGGTCGACCGGTCGGCATCGTCGTCCAGGACGATCATTGTGAGCGGGATTGTGATGGCGACCAGTGGGGTTTCTCGGCTTAGACTCATGATGTCGGCAGCGGTGTCATCAAAATTTTCTCATGAGCCCAGTTGGCGCTGACGGGCGGCAGTGGCGTCAGGGTGTGATGACCACAATGAATGTTATTTTTTGCTCATGTTCCTTGGTCGAGCGAAGTGGATCACGCCTCAGTTGCGGCCTACGCTTGAAGCCGGACCATCTCCGACGGTCACCAGCCACGCGAACATGAGGTGACAAGCACCCGGGATGCGGGTCCCATATCCGGCCAGTGCGGTTCGAAGCCTTGGCTCCGCTGCGATCTTCAGGGCATGGCAAGGTCAGCCAGCCGCTCGATCACGGCCCCGCGTCTCCGTCGATCCGAGACCGTCCCCGACCAGTCGCGGTGTGACTACGGTTCGGCGTCTCACGGATGCTGGATGACCTCCGCTCTGCCGGTGGTCCGCGCCAGCGAGCCGGAGCAGCGTTCGGATTGCATCGGCGGATGCCAGCCGCATCATGCGAGACGGTCTCATCCCCCGTCAGCCCGTCGCGTCCGCTCGCCCGTTACCGTCGTGGATATCTTCAGTCGGGATCCGGGCAGCGGTGGTGCAGAAGTCCCAGCCGGGCGTGGGATCCGATCAGCGGCCGCCATTGGTGAGGCTGATCAAGGTGCGGAATGTGCGGGTTGCGGGAGACGTTCGGGGTCTCTGCCCCGCCATCGCCGATCTCTCCGTACATCGCACGGGACCGCTGACAATTGCCTGCTTCCCGCCGCGCGAGGTGCCCGATCTAGGCCGGGCGAGACCAGCGGCAACCCCCGCTTCGCCCGTCCTGACAGGCGCGCCTGGTGCGCGCCTGTCAGGACGGGCGAAGCGCCTGCGGTTCGGGCCGGCCCGTGTTGCGACGCGTATAGAACGCGTCGCTGCCCGCGCCAGCCGGCCCTCAGGGGTATGCCTCCGGTCTCTATGCCCGGCCTTCAGATCGGCACCGCGGCGGTAGAGCAGGCAAGGTGCCTGCGATCCCCCGGCTTTGTAGAGAGATCAGTCAGATGTCGAAGACGAAAACCCCGAAGAACGCTCCCGCCACCCCCCGCACCCCGCGCGGTGACACGCCGATCACCCTCGAGACGATCCGGATGATCGCCCCCACGCACATTCAGGCCGACAAGATCAGCTCAGCCTACGCCCTCGATCCCGTCGACTTCGAAAGCATACGCGCCAGCACCGAAGAACAGATCGGCCTCTCGGCCCGGGCGCTGGAAGAGCATCTCGATGAAAAGGCGCTGCAGATCCACCTCGATCGCATCGTCAACGCCTTTGCCCGGTCAGCCCATGGTGCCGCCACCTTCTACAGCGCGAAGGTCAGCGACGCCCGTATGGAGACCGCCAAACTCGCCAACGACCACCGCGACGAGGATCGCGATCCGGTTCTCGGCTTTGACAGCAGAGCGGCACGGGTCCGGGAGTTCGCGGCTAAGGCTGGCCTTAACGCCTACGCCCTCATGGCCGCCGTCACCGGAGCCATCGACGCCTATGAAACCGTAATCGGCTCGGACTGGAAGCCCTACTCCCCCTCGGGTGCATCGTCCCGCAACGTCCAACGGCAGGCGGCTGACGTCGAGTTGGGTGCCTTCGGAGCCTGACCCGGCCAGACCCAGGGGCGGAGACCGCAAGGTCTCCGCCCTTTTCCATGTGTCAGAATGTCGTTGACCGGTTTTGGTCCCACCTGACACACGGGCGACCGGAAGGAAACGCGGGGCCAGTTTCGTCATCACCCTCGCCATCAGATGCGCCCGATCACCGCCGGTTGTTCGTCCGATCTTGCCTGACACTTCTGCTGGTCTTCCTATTCTAAAGCCGGCCAAGGTCGTGCTGGTTCAACCCCGCCCTTCGGGCGCCGCGCAAGAGCGCGGTTCAGCCACGCCAGCTATCGCGAGGCCAGGTTGCGGTATCCGCAGGCCCCAAGAGGCCCGCGTCTTCCGCAACCCGACCTCGCGCGCTCGCGTAGCTTCAGGGTTGAGCCACCACGAAGGCCGGCTTTCCCGCTGATCACCAGCAATTCCGCTGATGCAGAAAGGGATCATCCAGATGACATACCTCCGCACGACTGACCGCCTGACCCGCCACGATGGCCGCCGCATGGCCTCAGGTGGCTTCGAGATCGAGTATATCGAGACACGCCGCACCGCCCACGGACCCGAGACGGTCGTGGTCTGGAGCCGCCCCAGCATGCCCGGAGACGTACCGGAGGATCAGATCCCCTACTGACCGACAGGGCCGGACCCCAAAAGGGTTCGGCCCTTTTGCCGTTCCACAGCAAAATGCCCCCACCGCCCGCAGCAGATGAGTGCATCTGCGGTGAGGCCACCACCTGGGGAAACAGTGTGGATCCCTCACAACCACCCCCAATCACCGTGCCGCAGGATCGTCCAGAAGGAAGTAAGAGGGAGGAGAGGGCTGTCTGCCCTCTCCTCCCCAAAACGCATCCTTAGAAGTGGCAGGGCCGCGTCATCCGCAGGCCCCAAGAGGCCCGCGGCTGCCGCAGCCCGACCATTCACGCATGCATTTTCCCCCTCCTCTCCCGCTGCTCGCCGCAGGGCGTCCAGAAAAAACGTGCGTTTTTTCTGGATAGCGTCCGTCAATGTGGTGGAAATTCTGGTGTAGCTGAAGCGGCCAATGGTCACGCGGCGACGGTGGAAATTCGTGGTGTATCGGCATCGATGGCGGGTGCCATGAGTTCGACCATTCCCTCGATCTGCATATAGCGGTTCTGTGTCTGCCATTCGTCGTTGGCCTCGAGCAGCACGGCCTCGATCAGGCGGATGATCGAACCTTCATTGGGAAAGATGCCGACGACATCGGCGCGGCGCTTGACCTCCTTGTTCAGGCGTTCGAGCGGATTCGTCGAGTGAATTTTGGTTCGGTGCTGGGCGGGAAAGTCCATGTGCGCCAGCACGTCGGTTTCACTGTCGTCGATGAACGCGCCAAGTTTTGGCCATTTGCCCCGGAGCTGGTCGGCCACATGGCGCAGGGTCTGGCTGGCACTGACGCGATCCGGCTGGATAAACGCCTGACGCAACGCTGCAGACACCATGCTCTGCTGCCCCTTCGGCACATAGGACAAGGCGTTGCGCATCCAGTGAACGCGGCATCTTTGCCAGGATGCCCCCATCACCCGGCGGATCGCCGCCTTCAACCCTTCATGAGCATCGGAGATCACCAGTTTCACCTCACGCAACCCACGGCGGACCAAGCTCTTGAGAAAGGTCGACCAGAAGGTCTCCGCCTCGGACGGGCCGATGTGCAGGCCGACGATCTCGCGCCGACCGTCGGTGTTCACCGCCACTGCGATTATCGCTGCAACTGAGACGATCCGCCCACCTTCGCGCTGCTTGAGATAGGTCGCATCCAACCACAGATACGGCCACTCGCCGGCCAGTGGCCGGTCGAGGAAGGCGTTCACCCTCTCATCGATGTCCTTGCACAGTTTCGAGACCGTGCTCTTGCTGATCCCCGTCAGCCCCATGGCCTGCACCAGCTCGTCTACCCGCCGGATCGAGACGCCGCCAATCCAGGCTTCCTGGATGACCGCGGCCAGCGCCTTCTCCGAGGTCCGGCGAGCTTCCAGGAACGGCGGGAAGTAGCTCCCCTGCCGCAGCTTCGGGATCCGAAGTTGCAAGCTGCCAAGCCGCGTGTCCAATGCGCGTTCCCGGTAGCCGTTGCGATAGGTCGCGCGCTCGCCGCTGCGCTCGTAGCGGCTGGCGCCGATCAGCCCATCCACATCCGTCTCCATCAGCAGTTGAACCACCGCCTCCGCGACGCTGCGCAGAAAATCGCCGTCCCCGGCTTTGGCCAGTAGCTCAGCCAGTGGTAATCTATCTTCGGTCATCGAATTCTCCAGGCTTCAGGTTGAAGTCTCGCAACTCCACCATAGCCGACTGATCCGATGGCCACCTCAAACTACACCGTTACGGAGCCCAAAAGTCCACCACGACCCCGGACACTACCTTTTTCTGGATTATCAAAGAAGGAGTTACCCAAATGTCCGTCTCTCTTGAAACAGCCCCCCAGCCATCGCCCCCATGAAGCACAGGAGCACTACCTCCCCCGCCTCGCCCGCGCACGGTTGAAAAGATCAGAACTGCGCGAGATCGAAACCCTCTACGCCCGCCTCGATGCCGACCGCGCCGCCCATGGCCTCCCCCCGGCAGAACGCCCGGAATGGTCGCCCGTTGATATCCTCGAATGGCAGGACTTGAACGCCACCGAACGCTACCTCGACCTCGAAACCTACGCCCTCGCCGCAGATCGCGCCGCACAACCCCAGACCGAACGCGCCCCCCTCCAACCGACCCGCACCTACCGCGTTCTGAATAGAAAGACCTACGCCCGCGTGCTCCCCGCCGATGCAGTTTACATCGGCAGGGGCTCGAAGTGGGGAAACCCGTTCGTCATCGGTTGCGATGGCGCCCGCGATGATGTCATCGCCAAGCATGAGCATTGGCTATCCCGTCAAAACGACCTCTTGCGGACCATCGACGAACCCAAAGGCCGCGATCTGGTCTGCTACTGCACCCCCCTCGCCTGCCATGGTCACATCCTCCTGAAATTGGCCAATGCCAGCCGAGACGACCGCATCGCATGGTGGAAGCAAATGCGGGTGGCACACTGACACCACAACGGGGCGGCACCAGCCGCCCCACCTTCCCCCAACCATGACCGGACAAGGGCGGCCTCAGCGCCGCCCCTTTGCGTTCATCCGCAGCACGCCCGCACTCGCCCGGTCACAGTCACCGGCAGCCCGGATCATCACATTTGCGTGCAATGTGCCAGCATGACCGCTGCGCCGAGACCTGCCAGCCGACTTTCGATTGCTCTCCGCGCAGCCCCGGCACTATTGTGCCGTCAGCGCTCAAGCGCCCCGCGCCGTGCCACCCATGCCACACTGGCACGCCAGCGCCACAGTATCGCGGCCCAAGCCGATCACAGTTTACCCCCCTCACGCACGGCTAACGCCCCGATCACGAACCAATCACGCCCCCCATCCTCTCAGCAATATAATTTCATTATTTACTTTCCATACACCATTGCACCCGATTCCGGATGCGAAACGACTTGTTTTAGCAGTTTTCAAAGGGGGTAAGCGAAAAGCGCCCATTTCCGACACCTATATCAACTGTTACTATCCATTCTTCTTTCGGATGCGATGGCGGCTGCATGCAGGAGACGTCATGCTGTGAGCTGATCGTTCACGAGCTTGTTATTATTTTGCCATCGGTATGGCATCGTTTCAGCGTTCCCGTTTTCATCGTTTGGACGTCGGCTGACGCTATTCGCCATCGTGGCGTAGCGACCCACCATTTCCATTTGAGGGATATCCGATGTCGACGAGAGCTCAGAATACGCCAGCCGCCGAGCGGCCAATCGTAACCATACAGTTCAACAACCAGCCCATTCAGGTATTTCAGGAGGTGGGAGTGTTGTGGGTGGAGGTAAAAGCCGTTGCCAGTATCCTGGGTTATCGAAGCCCAGACGACATGCTGAAAATGGTCGATCGGCAGCAGGTAAGAAAAAAATCGCGTCAGACTCCCCGAGGCAAAAAACGGGTAAATTTTACAAGTGAAGCAGGCCTCTACACGGCGATTTTCAACAGCGAGCGTCCGGAGGCGAAGGAATTCAGCCGATGGGTGACGCATACCGTTCTCCCGGAGATCCGCCGAACTGGCAGCTTCGCGGCTCTCGGGGACGAGAGTGTAACGCCCCCCGATATCGTGGGACTGATCAAGGCGGCGCTGCAGACCCGCGAGGATGGTGCTTACGTTTGCGGGATGATCAACGGCGAATTCCGGATCGTCGATTGGGAAAAATATAGTTTCCTGACCGTGATCGACCGGACAATCTTCGATTTGATCTATCTGTCGATCAGTCGGGCGCTCGCACACTTCACGGACGACGTTATCGCCGAATACGTCCCCCCCGATGCTCCCGGCCTAAAAGCGATCACGATGCTGATCATGACGGCATCGAGAGTACTACTGCCGGGTCTGAAAGACGTGGTTTCACGATGCGTCCTGCTCCATCCAGATCGCGCGAAGGAGATGGAGGCCCTAAAAACCCGGTATCGGTTCGAACACAGGGAGGAAGAGTTTCCGGAATTCCGGGAAGACGTAGCCATCGTCAGGCTCAAACAGGGTGGGTTTATCAAACCTGACGACAGCGGGGAATACGTCCTTGATCGGGAACGCCTCATCGCGTTTGAGGTCGAGGTCTCGAAATTGCAGGAGGCGATCAAAGGCACGGCCAAATTACTCGGTGGCCCGATCGTCGACACGTCTGTCGAAATGGTCGGAAACAAACGCCGGATCGTTGATCTCTCACCCCACCAGATCAGGAAATTTCAATTTGAACGCGTCATGCTGGAGACATTCGAGGATCGCGGTCTTCTGTGGATGGCGGCAGTGTCGATTGCAACCGCGATCGGTCATTCGAACCATTCGGTCATGGCGAAAATGGCCGACCGGGACGACGTTCGCTACGAGTATTTTCCGACAGAGGGCGGGCATCAGCGCATCCAGTTCATCAGCGAGAGCGGCCTGTACCGGATCGCACTGAAAACCACGCTTCCCAGGGCCGCGCGGTTCAGGGATTGGGTGACCGGGACAGTCCTCCCGGAAATCCGCAGAACTGGCCGCTTCCACGGACCGTCTGGTCGCGCGCCGCTGATCGAGGGACCGAAGGATCCTATGAGGCTGGCAAAATCGCTGATGGAAGGTCGCGAGGATGAGCTGTACATCGCGTCCAAAAAAGATGGCGACCTCGACGTAACGCATTGGCGCGGCATCGGCTTCATATCGCCTCGCGTCGAAGGCGTTGCTGCGATGAGCATCATCCATGCCAGCGAGGTTCTGCTGATGTATGGCAGCGCCGGCGTGCTCCGCTATCTCCCGGGGGACCACGATGTTGTCGATGAGATATTCAAATTCGATATCCCGCTCGCGAAGTTCCTCATTTCCGTTTCAGGGTATCTCCTCGAGCAAACGGTGCTTCCGTCCGGGCGCCTGGCAAAGAAGCTGCGGCAGACGCTCTACGACGCACCGACGCCCATCCCGCTCGATGAGACCGACGGCGAACAGACGACGACCGGGAAAAGCGACGAGCAACCGGATCAGAACCCGAAATCGACAGATCCCGCAGGAGACAACGCCGCAGACACCGGATCGAAACAAAATACGACCGAGCGGCCGGAAGGAGACAAGGAGGCTGAATCGTGACCGACCTTGTCACAGGCAACCCGCCCGAAGAACCGGGCGGGAGGTTACCGATTGATTTCGGGGCCCTCCTCCTCGCGATGAACCAGCGGCAGCAGCAGCACGGCGAGATCCTGATCGCGATCCTGACCATGCTCAGGGGCGAAGACGACAAGAACGCCTCGAACGACCTCATCAAGGAGTTGATGAACCGGATCGATCGGCAGACCGCGATGATCCGCGCACTCCTCGTGTCCGTCACCAGCCTCGGCGAGAATGTCCCGGCTACCGTCCTGCGCATGCTCAGGGATGGACAGGGTCAGGGCGGGGACGAATATCTTCGCGCCGATCGGCATAGCGGCGAGCCGCTCGCGAATGGACGGGGAGACGCATGATCTCGTTCCGCAAGATCATGGCCGACAGCAACGGCCAACTGATCATGCAGTATTTCACCGAAAATACCCCCGATCCTGCGCCCAAGACCATCGAGGACCTCCGCGGACAGGTCGATAGCGGCGGCCGGATGACGAACTACTACACCGGTCGGGACACGAGGGCCTCCTGGGGCCCGGACATCTCGCCCGAGATTGCCGCTTCCCTCGGCATCGACCGGATGAAAGGCCCAAGCAACGCGGCACTCGCCCACCTGTTCGAAGGCAAGCGCGCAGACACCGGCGAGGCATGGTCCGGCCACAAGCGCGAGATCAGCGGCTACGATCTGACGATCGCGCCGCATAAGTCGGTGACCCTTGCGGCGGAGTTCGGCACGACCGCAGCTGAACGCGAGGCGGTTCGCTATGCGATCATGCTGGCCAATGACGATACGATGCGCTTCGTCGGAGAAGAACTGGGCTGGGCACGCAAGGGCAAGGGCGGCGGAGACGGTGCCGATCCGGGCGACGTCGCCTGGATTTCCTTCTATCACCATACCGCCCGCCCGACTGTCCACATCGAGGACAAGACGAAAGGGGTCACCTACCTTGCCGATATCCCCATCCCCGGCGATCCGCATGAACACATTCATAACGTCCTGCTGAATTTCGTGCTGACCGACGAGGGGCGCGCGGGGTCGCTCGACACCAACCGGCTGCACAGCCGCGTCCATGAATTCGGTGCGTATTTCCAGGCCCGGCTCGGCGGCTATCTGCGCAATCTCGGGTTCGAAACAGGCATGGACGCCCGCGAGCAGGCGGTCACGATCGCCGGCATCCCGCAGATCGCGGTCGACACATTCTCCAAGGGCCGCAAGTCGGTCGAGCGCAACGCCAAGGCCTATGCAGCGGACCACGGAGAGGACTGGGAAAGCCTGCCCGCCGACCGGAAATACGCGATGCTGCAGGCGGCCGAGTTCACCGCCCGACTGAAGAAGACCGGGGATGCAGACGATCGTGCATCATGGCGCGCGCAGGCCGAGGCGATCGGCTGGACGCCGGAGTCGATGATGGATCCCGACCGCCCGGTGTCATCCGTGCCAGCGATCGAACGATACGAGCGCGCCTACGCCTATGCAGCCCGCCACCTGGAGATCGAGTTCCGGACCGCGGCCGTTCTGGATTTCGAGAAACTGCGCATTCACGCCGCGCGCGGGTTTATCGGTACCGGTATCAGGGGGCCGCACGATATCGATGAAGTGGTGAACCTGCTGATCGACCGGGGGATCGAGGTCAAAGGCGTCCAATCGGAACTGATCGTCGGCCGGGAGATGAATGAAATTCCCGGCAAGCCCGCCGAAAAGACGCCGTCGCCCCTGCGGGTGACCCACACCGCCCAACTCAGACTTGAAGAGGCGCTGATGGAACGGGCGCGGAGTGCTGCATCGAGTCGCGCCGGCGCGCTGACCACGGCAGCGATCCAGCGCGCGATCGCCAACTCAGACCTCGATCTGACCAGTGAACCGGAGCAAGCGAAGGCGCAGATAGCGGCGATGTACGCCCTTGGCACCGGAGGCGATCTTTCGATCCTCATCGGTGTGGCGGGTTCCGGCAAGACCGCCCTGCTGGCGCCGCTCGTGCAGGCTTACAAAGAGGATGGGCGATCGGTGTTCGGTGTGGCCACCGCCTGGCGGCAGGCGGACGCCCTTGCCGACGCCGGCATCGATCGATCAGTCGATAGAGCCGGCTTGATGGCCGGCGGTTGCATGGCGCTGACCCCGTTCCTCGGCGCGATCGAGCGGGGCGAACTGGTGGTCAACGACAAAACGGTGCTCATCCTCGACGAGATCAGCCAGATCGGCCCGAAACCTTTCCTGAAACTGCTCGAATTTCAAGCACGAACCGGCATGGTCATCAAAGGCATCGGCGATCCCGAGCAGGTTCAGACGATCGATGCCGGCAACACCATCAAGCTGCTGAAGGAGATCCTGCCGCCCGATAGCCTCCCCTACATCGACACCACGATCCGCCAGAACTCCGTGCGGGAACGCCAGATCGCCACCCTGTTCCGAGACGGCATGGCGGCGAAAGCCCTGACGATGAAACGCGAGGACGGGACGGCGCGCCTGGTCGGCGGTGATTACGATCAGGTCGTGCAGCGCATCGCGGATTTCTACATTGAGCGGCGGGATATTCTGCGCGCGGCCGGCGCATGGCGGGGCATCACGATCTCCGCCCTCACCAACGAGGACGCCGGCAATATCAGCCGCGCCGTGCGTGAACGCCTGAAGGCACGTGGCGACGTCGCACAGGATGAAATCATCGTGCCGGCGCTCATGCCAATGGGAGATGGCAAAGGCGAACATCACGACCTACCGATCGCGGCAGGCGATAAGCTCCGTTTGTTCCGGCGCGTCAGGGGTACCCCGGTCGACGCGCCCCAACGAAATGGTCGGTCGCGCGGCACGGTGGCGATCGGCAACAATGGTACGATCGTAACCGTAATCGAGCGAAGGTCGGACGGATTGGTCCTCGAGGGAATGAAGCAGCGCCGCGCCTTCGTGCCGTGGGATTTTCTGACCGACCAGGCTTCGGGGCGGGTCATGCTCGGTCACGGCCACGCTTTGACCATCGACAGCGCCCAGGGGGTCACGTCCGACGAGCATATCAACGCCCTGCCCCGCGGTAGCAGCGGCATCACCTCCTTCAAAGGGTACACCGCCGAAAGCCGGCACGTCAGGCAATCCTTTACGATGATCTCCGAGGCGGCGGTAATGGAATCGATCAAGCTAGGCCGCGCGCTGGGCGACAACAAACCGATCACGATCGAAGATCTTTGGGGCCGGGTTGCCGCCGATATGGCCGATCACCCCGCCAAGGCGAATGCGAGCGATGTGGAGCAGGCGGATCGCGAGGACAGCGACGTCCGGCAAACGACCACGCTGTTCCGGCTGCGCCATCATTTTGAGATGGCGGAACAGAACGGCAGGCGCATCAACCAGAACAACATGGCGCGCCGCCGGAGCGATCTATGCCTTGAAGCCTTCAGGGATCAGGCGTCCGCATTCCGGGAGACACTCGACAGGCAGGAAAGACTCGGAACCGACATCGAAAGGCGGTTCATCCCCGCCTTGGACAAATTTCCAGAAACGTTGCAACATCTTGCCCTCGGCTTCCAAGCTGAACTGGATGGCCGACGCTCCGCTCCGAATGGGCCGACACCCCAGTGATACCGACACTTTCGCAGATCGGCCAAACAATCTATGCCGAACATAGGCGCATCTTTCTTTGGACGGTAAATAGGCAATTTACGATCATCAAGAGGCCTGCGCATATGTGCGCGGATGCCCCCTATTCACTCGCGCGGTTGGCCCGCGCTTCTATGTCGGCACACCGATCCATCAGCGCCTTGAAGGGCTCTGCATCATCGAGCAATAAGCCATCATCGACCATTTGGCCGTAGTCTTTGCTCAGCGCCGCAAGCCCTTCGCCTGCCGGGACGAGGCGCAGCCCCCCATTCACGGCGGCGTCATAGTCAACCAGCGTGCCATCCGCCCCCTTCTCGGCGAAGAACATGCTCTTGTGGCGGGCGACAGCACTACCGAGCTGGCGATCCGCGAGGGCCGCGGCGGCGATTCCGGCCTCGTCGAGCCGAACGACATCGTGCCAGTGCCGCGCGAAGCGTTCGCCGCGCAGCCTCTCTTGCAGGCAGAAGACATGGATTGCCGTGACCTTCTCCCAGAAGGTCCGCTCGGCGTGCATCACGCGGGGCCGGGCCGATGGAAAGTCGACGCCGTTGATCAATCCGGCAGCGTCGCAAGTCACGTCGCGAAAGCTTGCCGGCTCTCCCGTCGACCGGGCGCCAAATTCCAGCATTACGCTGGGAGCTACGTACCCGGAGCCCGCCGCCGTGGCCTCATAGTTGATGTAGAGCCGATCGCCCTCTGCTCTGAGGGTTGCCGCGAGCGACTGCGCGTCGATCTCGCCAGCGATGACAGGCTGGACTGTTTCGGCGATCCATTCGGGGAGGCGCTGGCGTACCGCCTTCGACCACCGCTTCTCCTCGCTGCGGTTCTTCGGCAGAGCTTCGCCGTTCTCGCCGACAAGGTCGGGCGCGATGGCGCGAATGTCGTAGGTCAGGTCAACGTCCTCGGAAAAGCGCCGGATGACGCCATAAGCCTTGGACAGGGAGGTGCCGCCCTTGAACACCAAGTGCGCGCCGATGTCCGATCCGAACAAGGTCGCCAGCGCCCAGACGACCCACACATCCTTTTCGAGAAGATGTGCCGGGCGGCCGGATCGATCGGCGGCGACGCGCAGGGCCTCACGGCGGTCCTCGACCGGCAGGGGGAGGAAAGCGTCAGCCATAGGCGACCTTTCCCACGCTCCGCGCGAGCCACGTCGGAAGCTGCGGTGCGGCGGCCACCAACTCGCCGAAGACGCCCGGCGGCATCTTCTGCTTCAGCGTCATGAGCGCTTCCTCGGCTTTGTCGGGACCTAGCCACGCGAGGGCGCGCACTGCTTCCCCCGCCGGCCGGGTCCCCAGGGTCAACTGCCAGCGTGGCGCGTGGCGCAGTTCCACGACCTGCTTGCCGAGGCTCATCTTCCGGCTGCGGCCCGAAGTCAGATAGACCGACCGAACCGGCACCTGCGTCGTCAGGCCAAGGGCGTTGGCCGCAGCCGCCCCGTTCGAGACAATGACCTCGCCTCGCTGGGCGGCAAGCGCCTCAACAGCCTGTTCGACGGAAGGCGCTCGCGTGCCAAACCGGGACGTGATTGGGCGAAGGTAGACCCCCCGCCCGGCGCGGATGAGCTGCCCGCGGTCGGCCAGACGCGACAAGGCCTGGTCCACCGCAGCGCGATTGCCAAGGTGAAGCAAGCTCTTAGCAGATGTGGGCGCCCCTTCGGACTGCCTCTCCGCATATGCCAGAATCTGTTCGCTTAGGCGCGACATGACCATTCTCCTGTTAGAAACATAAGCGGCTTTCTGACAGTTTGCAACCTGATGCCCAGGACACCGAAGGCTCCGGAATTTAGGAGTCATGGGGACCAACCGCACCCAGGGGCCTGGGCAGCTTGGACGACGCTGTCTCAGATCCGAAGATTGCGCTAAGGTTGCAGGCCTCCTTCGCAGAGTCTGGCGACGAGAAACGAGACAGGTGGAGGCCCTGACATGCCGACGATCACCCTCTCTGCCACGCCCAAGGGCAATGGCTTCCAAGCAACGGTGACCTTCCCGGGCGACGGCGTTTCAATCAGCTCGGCCGAAACCTATCCGATGATCGCTGAAGCCTTGACCGCCGCTGCGCTCAAATTGCTCGACATGCCCGAACGCCTGGAGGCGATGGACCGCGGTCCTCAACGGATGGGTACGGCCTATATGAGGTTTCCCAAGGAACACCGCACCAAAATCCACTCGACCAACCCCATCGGACGGCTCAATGGCGAAATCAAACGCCGCACCAATGTCGTCGGCATCTTCCCCAACGAAGCCGCCATTCGTCGCCTCGTCGGCGCCATCCTGCTCGCACAAGACGATGAGTGGGCGAAGCAGCCCAAGGTTCCGCCGACAAAGTCGGTGGAAAGGCAGCGGAGGGGGTTCAGCGCTGACGCTATATGACGCTGGAAACCATCGCCGGGTTGTGCGATGAACTCGTTATCAAACTGCCCGCAGTGGCTGGCTGATAAGCCCGACCAACCCAGCCGGAGAGCGCGATGAGGTAGCTAATCCTACACCACGCAATGCGGCACGATCCTCGCTGCTACCGGAATGAAAAATCCTGTGAGGACGTTGGCTCGGCACCGGTCTGGAATGCTTGTTCCTTGGCGGCAATCGATGCATCGGAGGAGAACGGGAAGCCTCCATTTTTGCCGTGCCATCCATCCACGCGGCAGGTCGCCGGGATGTCGTCGAGAAACATGGAGGGCTGCATTTTTCCGTAACGGAACCCGGCATGGGACACCGTGACCAACTGCCGACCCCGGGTCAGCGCCACATAGGCCAAGCGGCGTTCCTCTGCGAGGTCGCCGAACGAAGGCGGGAATACGCCTTGTTCCCAGGAGAGCAGGAACACATGGTCGAACTCGAGCCCCTTGCTCTTGTGCAACGTCATCATCTGGATGTGGTCGTCGACGTCGCGCTCATCCCCCGGACCACCACTCGCCAACGCGGCATGATCGAGAAGATCCCGCGCCCCATGAAAACCGCCGGCGATCATGATGAGCTCGCGCAGATTCTCGATCCGCTCGGCGGCTTCCTCGGCGCGGCTGTCCCGCCACATCTGCCAGTATCCCGTTCGTTGGAGTAGGGTGAACAGCCGGTCGGCGAGAGTGTCCGGCAGGGCCTCCCCATGACCGCGGATCGCATCGGCGAACGCGAGCGCTATTGCACGGTTGCGCGGCGGCAGCGGCGCGGTCTCGATCGCCGCGAGCAGCGAGCATTGCCGCCAGCTCGCCTCGCCTTCGAGGCAGGCGAGTGCCTTCTCTCCGAAGCCGCGCGCTGGCACGTTGATCATCCGCCTGACCGCCTCGTCGGACTGGACGGAATCCGGCGATGCCGAGATCCGCAGCAGGGCGAGCGCATCCTTGATCTCGGCGCGCTGGTAGAACCCAACGTCGCCAACGAGCACATAGGGCACCCGGCTGCGGATCAGCGACTCCTCGATCGCCCGTGACTGGAAATTGCTACGATAGAGAACGGCCATCGTTCCAAACCGGGCTCCTTCGCCATGCCGGCAGAGGATCCGATCCACGATGCCGTCAGCCTCGGCCGTGCCATCGCGGAAGCGAACCACCTCGATCGGATGGCCGGCGGCCTTCCGGGTGAATAGGGTCTTGCCCATCCGTTCCTTATCGTGGGCGATCACGGCATTGGCCGCTGCGATGATCAGGCCGGTGGACCGGAAGTTTTCTTCGAGCCGGACCTGCGAGCCGCGCGGGTAGTCGGTTAGGAACCGCCGCAGGTACCGGATGTCGCTGCCGCGCCAGCCGAAGATCGCCTGGTCATCGTCCCCGACGCAGAACAGCTGGCGGTGTGTACCGGCGAGCAGGTTGATCCACCGGTACTGGGCGAAACACACGTCTTGATATTCATCTGCCAGCACGCAATCGAACCGGTCCGCCCATCGTGCGCGATAGGCGGCGTTGCGGCTCATGGCGAGTGTCGGCCAGAGGATAAGGTCCCCAAAATCCGCTGCGTTCGCGTCGCGCAGGTAACGCTGGTACTCCTGATAGATGCCGACGGCCGCGCGCATGCCGATCTGATCGACGGGGGTTCCCTCGCGCGACGCCTGTACGATCAGCCCCTCGACCCGTACAGCGGCGTCCCCGGGCGCGATGAGATTATCCTTGAACCGAGCGATCCTGCCGCAGATCTGCTTGAGCAGATCGGGATCGGAGTCGCCCGCACCCTCTCCCGCCTCGATATTCCTGGCCTTGAGCACGCGTCGCACGACGCGACGGCTGTCATCAGCGTCGTATATCTCGAAATCCGGCCGCAGGCTGGCGACTTCCGGTTCGGCCCGCAACTGCCGGGCGCAGAGTCCATGAAACGTGCCGACCCATTTCGGGCGGGTCCCGGCGCCGAGTGCTTTCTCGATCCGCGCGGTCATCTCTCGCGCTGCCTTGTTGGTGAAGGTCACCGCGAGAACGCGGGATGGTGAAATACCGCCATAGCGGATCCGGCGAACGATCGCGGCGGCCAGCGTTTTCGTCTTGCCGGTTCCGGCCCCGGCCAGCACGAGAACCGGCCCGTCCTGCCAGACCGCGTCCCGCTGGGAGTCTGTCAGATCGGCGAACGGGTCTCGATCGCCCGAAGTAACCGGGTGATCGTCGCTGCCGGCGGCTGAGGGGAGGCTATCCATCGGTGAATGCCGCTCCCTCCATGTTTCAGCCAAAGACCAGATCGTTGGCCGTGCCGCCAAGACGCTGCGCCACGTTCCGCTGGAACTCGCCGACCGTCCATCCTTGCATGCCATTGTTGGCGAGATCCTCCGCGGTAACGTATTGGGAGAGCGGTGTATCCGCAGACGCGGTTGCGATTTCGCTGCCAGGACCCGCCCCGAAGACCCAGGCGCCGTAGCTTTGAATGACTGTGGGCGGCGCGTTAATGGCCGTCGCGACGCTTTGCGAATAATTCTGGAGGATATAACCTGCAACAACCGTCTGGTCGGCTGGGTTAGTCATGTCTGCGGAAGTGTAGGGCAAACCATACTTTGAGACGGTGGAATTCCAGGTCGGCTGCGTGATCTGGTAGACCCCATATGCCGACGTGCTACCGTTCGCGTTAGCCACGTTCGTGTCATGGCTCTCCGCTTCAGCAATCCCGGCGAGCGCTTCAGCATTCAAACCAAGCTGGGAAGCAATCGCTTCACCGCCGGCCGCATACCCCGCCTGTTCGTACAGCGTCATTGCGGAACTCGAACTTCCGGATCCGGTGCCGCCACTAGTTCCGGGACTGCCAGCGCCTTGTCCCATGGGCCACTGATACGGTGACTGCGGCGCAGGGACGACAATGCCGGTGCCGAGTTCGGGATAAACGGGAACCACCATGGCGGGTTGACTCACGACCGGACCGAGATTTTGCGCGAGCGCTACAGCCCCTGTCGAGCTTGCCAGAACGACTGCAAACTCGAGCCCACGAAAGGCCATATTTCTCATGGCTAGGGCGTCCTTATGTCGAATAAGTTGATGCCCGAGGGCTGATCCCCGTCAAACGTGCAGATCGCATGCGGCGCAAGTTTGTCGTGAAAGGGATGGATGTAGGATGATCGGACGTAGCCGATTTTGCCTCGGGCGAGGTGAACTTTCGTGAAACCCGCGGTCTCCGGACCCGCTGCCAGCCAGCCGTAAGTAATACCCACCGCCGGGCTCGATGCGGATGGGGCGCTATGGATGTGTTTGTAGTCATCGACACTCAGGCACTGCCAGAATCCATGCGCGGGCGTGAATTTCGTGTGTGGAATCGAACTCTGCGGCTGGGGTGGCCCCCAGTTGCGGTGAACCAGCGCGTTGTTCTCTTTGGAAAGCTGATCGAGTTGTTTCATCTCCCGGCCCATATGCGGCTGGATCGGCTGCGGCGGGGTCTCGGATTGCGCCAGCGCGCACCCGGTCGATGCGAGCAGCGCGAGACCCGACAGGGCGGCGAGAAGTTTCGTTTTGGACAGGTTCATAGTCGGTCTCCCATGGTGAAGCTTAAGGGATGGGGGGCGTGGCCCCTTTGAGAAAACGATGATTGAGGCGGGTAAGTGTCGTGGTGCTGACGAGATCGCGAAGCGGGCAAGCCAGTAAGTCTCCGTTGGCCGTTGCGATGGTCAGAGGCGCCTGTTCGCAGGCATATCGACCGGAGACCGCGTTGCCTTCCTGGACGGAACGCCACGCATACCCGCCGATGACGCAGGCGAGGAGCACCGCGCCGGCGATGGCTGCGCCCATGATGTTGTGTCGAAGGTTCCAACGTTTCTGGAAGATCACGTTGGCACTCTTGTTCGCCTCGACGATTTGCTGGCCAAGTCTCTTGACGGTCGCATCGATCTTCGCCTGCAGGTCGGTTTCCATCTCTGCGCGCTTCAGACGCAGCCTGTCGATCTCCGTGCGGAGGACCTCATGCTGGGCGCGGGACGCATCGACGACATCCCGGCGGAACGCCGCACGACTGTCGGCAAAAGTCGTTGCGATGGTTCCGAGTTCCGTCCCGATGCCGTCGAGGAGACCTGCTAAATGAATGAAGCTGACGGCAATCCCGCTCGACCAGGTGAACGCTGCATCATCTTCGGCCACCCCCTTGGCGCGGAGATCCTCGACAAGATGAACGGCCTCCGCCCGAAGTTGCTGAGCAAGCCGCGCCTGCGACGACAGCGGCGGGATGGTCTGGTCGGCGGGATTGATCGCATTCACGGCAGCACGTCCTCAACCCCGGCTTGACGATGCTGCATTTCAAGCTTGCGGTTCCAGTCTTCGACCATGATCTGCATGGTCGGAGGCGCGCGGCGACCGTTTCGGCCCGGCCGGTTCGTGAGCACGTCGTTGATCGACAGACCGAGTGCGCGCATCTCATCCAGGCAGATGATCCGTGGAACACTGACCGCCTTGATACCGGCTGCCTCGAGCTCTTTGAATTGCTGATGCTGTGTCACTGGCAGAAAGACGGACGCGGGATCCTGGCTGGTCCGAAGCACGCCACTGTTGAGGTAAAGGATGGTCCGGCGAGCGTCGAACTGAGAATCGTCGATGGTCGCGAGGACGTGCCGGAAATCCTCCTCGTCAGGTCCGAGAAAGAAGGCCTGTACCAGCACGATCTCGAATCGCTCAGCGAAATTGGCGAGGTCGAGGTCCTGGACGAATTCCTGAACAATCCGATCTCCACCGCCCAGGTCGAGTACGCGCGATACCCGGTCTTCGGCCATCGAGTTGAGTTCGGCCATTAGCCAGTCGCGGATCGTGCCCAGTGCCTCATTCACAGGGACGCTGGCACCATCCTGAACCGGGATCCCATCGGCGTCATGGGCAGGATAGAAAGTTTTGAGCGTGCAGCTCCGCAAATCACCGTCAAGCGCCTGAGCCCGCCTTTCGTTTCGGCGGGCGCGCTGGATCAGCCAGTCACAGAGTGTACTGCCTCCCGTTCGTCCGCGCCCGCGACGCACGAAGAGTACGGGCGGTCGAGCCGGCGACGCGTGCGTCGCGAGTTCCACACCTAATTCAGGATCGTGATCGTTGAGGTCCATAGTTCTCACCTTTCTTCACTTCGTCCATGATTCTCTGTATTTCCGTGAGGTGCGCCAGGACACGCTCGCCGGTTGCATCAGCGTCGAACCGCGCGATGTAAACGGCAAATCCCGCGTCGGTGAGATCGTTGACCAGGTCCTGCTGCAGCGTGGCGAACGGCGTGTGCCGATCATCAATGAGAATCCCGTTGCGCGTTGTTTGCACGCCCCACGCCTGCTCGTAGGACAGCTTGGCGGATTTCCCGGGCGGTAATGGCTCTCGCGCCAACGGGGCAGTATCAGCCTGCCACTTCTTCGTGACGATCATCGGCGGTTTTCCCGGTCGGAAAACGACGCTCCCTACCATCGGGGGCGGTCGGGTTGTTGCGGGCGTCGCAATCGTCTGCGCCGGAGGTTCGGACATCTGCGGCGGGCTGGGCGTGTTGGCAGGCGTGACGATCCGCGCGGCCGGGCGGGACCGCGACGCCTTCACCGCCCGAGTGACACGCTCCCAGGTGCGATAGAGGACGCGAACGGTCACCGGCCTGTGCTGCCCATCCCGGATGCCCGCTTCGTTGACCAGTTCCAGAAACTTGTCCCAGCTGCCGTATCGCGACCGCTTCTCGGCGATGGCATCGTGGTGCTCGACCATGAAGCGGTAGAGCGGCGAGTGACGGTCGGTGTCTTCGAGGGCCCGTGAGAAAGCCTCGGAGAACGCCACACGTCGCGGAACCTCGGTCGAAGCCATGGCTGCATTCCCTTCTGGTATCGAATGGCGGATATTTGACGAACGGGGCCGGCCGAGACCGCGCGCGTCCCGGATCGCCCCCACTCTTGCCCAGGTGGCCGCCAGCAGTTGCGGTGTGACCGGCCTGCCGCGCGTGTCGGTGATGCCGTTGTGGGCCAGCCAGTCGAGCACCGGCTGCCAGGAATCGCCCCGGCTACGTCGGGCGGCGATCGTCTCGTAATTTTCGTCCAGAATGCGAGCAAGCGCAGATCCCGCGCTGTGATGGCCGCCCTCGCCCCCGGCGTGATCAGTCGGGCGGTTCGTCGTTTCCGGATCCAGGTTGGTGGTGTTCGCCCACTCCGGTTTCGTCGTTTCCGGATTGGTCGCGTTCGGGTTCGCCATCTCCTGCGGTCTCATGACCGGTCTCCCCGGCTGACGGATCCCCGGGCGCATCGTCGCGGCGACGTCTCCCTCGCCGCACAACCGGCCATTTGTAACTCTTCCGCTCCTTGAAGCGGCGCGTCGGGTTGGAAAGATCGGGCAGGCCGGGGGATGGTCTTTGAGTTCCGAACCCGCTCAAAAGAGCCGCGTTCATCGTCTCCCAGGCGCTTGTGAGCGTCTCCAGCGTGACCTCGTTGCCGTCGCGATCGCGGATACCGTTTTTCCGTATCACGCCCAGAATGAAGTCCATGCTTTCCGTCTTGGCAATGATCCGTTCGATCGCATCGTAATTCTTGCCCAGATACGCGATCAGGCGATCCCTGGGATTGCGCTGGAGATAGATCTCGATCCGGGCCGTGCGTCGTGGGCCGTACAAGAGATGCTTGGTCATGACAGCCTACCAATACTGCCCACGATATCGCCGACGCATGATGGGCGTTCGGCCGAAGAGAAACAGGCCTGCGAGGCAGGTCACACCGAGACCGACGAGGTCCGGTTCGGTCAGATCTCGCAGAAGCTGAAATACAACGCCATAGACGATCGCGTGCAGCACCATCACGGTCGGGTAATGCATGTCTTTCCTCCCCTGATCCGGTCAAATCAGCGTCCCACATTGGCACGTCTCCAATCCGCACGAAATTCCCTCCCCGTAACGTATCGACAGATAATAGACCTCGATATCGGCAGGATGCCGGGCGGTCTCGATGAAACGGACGATCGGTGCGGAACCTGCACCGGGTTCGATGAAGAGGCTCATCGGCCGCCTCGCGCGATCGCCTCGATCTGCTGGTTGAGCGAGGTGATCATCTGATGGAATTCTGCCAGTGACATCGGCGGCAATCTGGTGCGCTGACGACGCGGCTGCGGTGCCCGCATCGCTTCGACCGCCTGCGATGCCGCCGCGGCATCGCCGCGCGCCCAGGCCTCCGCCTGTTCGATCATCGCGCGGCAGACCGCGTCGAGAACGGGATCCATCGGTTCCTGACGCAATGCCGCAATCTCGACCGGGGCCGGTTTCAACATCTGTTGCAGGATCGTCTTCGGCGCTTCGTCGGGACCGGCGACCGTTTCGAAACCCGCCCCGTCGTCGAGAGCGGGCACCTGGGTTTCGGGCAGATCCTGCACGTGGCGGCAGAGCGTGTCGGCGACATCCGTCCCGTCGATGACCTTGCCGGTCGCGACGGCCTCGCGCATGCCGGCGAGGATTACATCGAGCGCGTTGCTCCGGGGCAGCGGGGCAAAGGGGTCGAACTCCCGGCCGGCTCTGCGGATGGCGGTCTCGGTGGCTTCGCAGGAGGCGATCAGCACGGCGCGATCGGCCATCGCCATCTGGATCGGGCGGTTGATCCGCGAGACGCCCTTCGGGGCGGGATTGACGTAGATCAGGTTGGCGTACATCCGCATCGCACCGAACAGGATGACCGCCTCGCCTTCAATCTGCCCGCGCAGATCCGCAAAATCCACCCGTTTGGTCCGCTGGACGTCGGCGCGCGAGGTTTCGAGATATCCGCCAACCCCCGAAGAATCATAGCCAGCGACCTGGGTAACAAAACTGTCCCCCGCGGTGTTCTCGACATAGTCCCGGGTTGGGCCGCCTTCCTGAGTCCGCATCAGGATCTGGAGATTGAGATTGCCGAGCCAGGAATAGAGCGCATCGCCGATCCGGGCGCGGATACCGGCGATTTCCTGAAAGCCGAGCATGAATGCAAAACCGAGCCCGCGCCCCATGGCGAGCATCTTGTCCATGCCGGCGACGGCATAATAGCCGACCTCGTCGAGGGCGACCGGATAGGCGGAGGGGGAGAAGGACGGATCGTTATCGATGATATCGGCGATGTCGCCTTCGAGGTTCACGCCGAGGACCTGCGCCATCATGTTACGCATGGCCGAGACAACGATCTTGCCGAGAGCCGCGGTGGTTTCGCCGGCGTTCTCGAGGGCGGGCAGGTTGACCACGAGGATGCGGCGGTTGAGGACGATATCGCGCATATCGATGTCGCCGTTCTGGCACTTGAAGATGTGGCCGAGTGTGACGGCCAGCTGGGTGAATGTCTGCCGGAAATGCAGCAGCACGAAACTGTGCTGGCGCGAGGGTTCGGTGGATTTCTGGCGGTTCCAGTCGAGTTGCAGATTGAAATCCCCGGTCTCGCCGAGATAGGCGCGGAGCGGATAGAGCAGCGCATCGGGGATATCCGCGATGTCGATCGCGTGCGGTTCGTCACGGTCGGAGATGCGAACGAGAAATTTCTTCTTCGCCGCGATGGCTGCGACCGAGCGGAGTTCGGTGGCGTAGCGGATGCGCTCGATATCGATCGGGATCTGCTTGTTGTCGCGGACCCAGACGAGGACGGGGGCGAGGGAGCCGAGGAGAGCGATCGCGCCGGCGCGGAAGACGCCGTTGCTGTCACCGCCGCCCGAGGGGTTTTCCTCGATCTGGCTGACCAGGAGTTCGCGCAGCACGTCGGCGTTGCAGGTGGCGAAGGGATTGAACGTGTTGGTATCGCGATTGCCGCTGGCGACGAGGTAGTTCTGGGTCAGCACGTTGTCCTCGAGGCCAGTGCGGCGGGCGAGCGCGATGACATCGCTGTAGACCCGGTTCTGCGCTTTGCCGTCGACGATGGTGAAGCCGCTGCCCTGCAGGAGCGAGTTACTCAGGATGCTGATGATGGCGCGGGTCTTGCCGGCGCCGGTGGTGCCGAGGATCGGAATGCCCTGGCGCATATCGTCATCCGCGGCCCAGACCTGCTTCAGCGAGTTCCAGATATGGCCGAGATAATAGGTCCCTGCGGCCGGGCGCGGCTTGCGCGAGCCGGGCAGCGGATGGTTGCGGTCCTTCAGCTTGGAGTGGACGGGCAGGCGGAACGGCAGCACGACGGCGCCGGAGAGCGTGTAGAGGGCGATGCCGAGGCTGCCGAGCAGGGCGAGGTTCAGTGAGGCGGGTTCGATCACGCCGATGAAGCCAAGCCCGATGATCAGGAAGCCACCGAACGCGGTCCGTACCAGATCGAGGAAGCGCGTCGATCCCGGGCGGACGTCGCGATAGAGTTGCGCGCCGGTGCGCTCGGTATTGTTGTCCGGACCGATGACGACCCGCTTGCTCATGAGTGCAATCCGAACAGCGCGCCCGGATCGGGGGGCGGCGGCAGCTGCGGAGGCGGTGCCGCGATGCGGGCGGGTTCGGAACGTCCGACCGGCACGTGTAGTTCTAAGGGGGCGGGATACGGAGCGGCGACTTCTGCCGAGCGAGGGGGCGCGACGATCGAAGGAATGTCTGGGCCCCGTGCGGGTGCCGCGATGTCGCGGGGGATCAATTCGCTGCCCCGCGACGGTCCCAGCCGGAAGACCGAACCGATCACCATGCCGACGACGAGGAACCCGGCAAAAGTGACGGTCATCGCAGCGAAGCGCCCGAGACGACCGCCGGATGGCGCGGGCGTGGTGATCGGTGCCGGATCATCCTTTGGATGCATCCTTGCGCGGGGATCGCCGGAATACGCATCCCTGCCGCCCCCGCCTGACGAAGGCCAGCTGAGACGGAATGAACAGTCGCGCCACGGCAAGGTCTCGATGCAGGGGAGCGGCTCACCTTCGGAGTCGATGGTGATCTGGGGTTTCCCGTCGATCGAGCGCAGGTGGATCAGCATCAGCGTATCTCCTTGATCGGCCGGCCGCGATTGGTCGCATCGCGCAGGCGCTGGTTGATCGCCTCCATCGCCATCTCCATCCGGGGGCGCGGGAGTCTCTGCCGCACCGCCCGTTCGGCCTCCCAATGGGCACGGCTGCCGAGCGCCTCGATCCGGGCGTTCGGCTGGGGCCCGTAATCGCTGATGGTCAGGGGAAACCCGAGACTATGCAGCGCGTACCAGAGCGGGCGATCGACCAGTTTGAGAAAGGCGAACTGGCCGGGTGCGAGAACCCCGGCGCGCGCCCTGGCGTGCATCAGGAGACCCATCAGCGCGGTAGAGGTGAAGGCGTAGGTCGCCATTTCCGCAAGGGCGGGGTGGACGATCTCGGGACGATGCAGGACCGCATCGACCGCGGCGACGGCGTCGGGCGACAGGACCAGCGGGGCTGTCGGGCCGGTGCGGGCGAGCGGATCGGCCTTCCTATCCTGTTGGGCTGCCTCTTCGGGCGTGAGGGGGGCGAGGGATGTGGAAAGGACACCGAGCAGCACGCGGGCTTCGTCGCGTTCGCGTGCGGCATGCAGGCCAAAGACCGCGACCATGGCGCGGACCTGCGGGGTCGCCTCGTCGAGACCGCGCCATACCGGTCCCAGCTGGGCGACCAGCGCGCCATGGGCGGCGATCGGATCGTAGCGGCCTTCGGCATCGAGCGCGAACAGGCCGATCCATTCACCGAGATGCAGCGCGAAATCCGCCTGCCTGACCGCCTCCGTGCCGGGCCGGACGAGACTGTGCCGCCGGTCGAGGAAGGCGGCAATCGAGGGGAAATTCAACACCTGCAGCTTCATCAACCCCTCGAAATCCAGCGGGCGCGCGAAGCGCTCGCCGGGGGCCTTCCAGATCGTCAGGGCAGCGAGGCCGGCGAGGAAGAGGGTGACCGGAATACGGTACACCCGCCCGACGAAAGCGCAGGCGAGGACGATCTGATGCAGCGTCACGGTCGCGGGATGGGCGGTTGCCATGGCCTGGCGCGCCTGGTCGACGCTGTGGGTCCAGAGGGAGGCGGGCCAGAGTTCCGCGTGCAGGACAGCCAGTACGACAAGGGAGATGATCGCGTGTTCCTTGAACCAGCCGAAGAACAGCAGGCCGCCAATCAGGATCACCATGAAGACGAGGGCAAGCCCGGCCTCCTCGAGGGAATTCTGCCGGGTGCGAAGACTGCCGCTCATGAGGTCCTGCTTTCATGCGCGCGCATCTCGGCCTGAAGGTGGCGGGCTTCGGCCAGCACCGCGCGGAGATACTCGCTCTCGAAAACTCTCGTGTGGGAATGATAGTAGGCGACGCCGCGCCAGAGATGGCCATCCGCCGCCTTGATCGCCTTGTGCAAAATCCACGTCCCCGCGACGAGGTTGGCGCAGAAATTGTTCTCGAGCTCGGCGTAGGTTTGCGGCACCGTCAACCGCCAGTGACGGGCAAGTGTGGGGAGCCAGATCTGGTTGATCTGCATCGGGCCGATATCGACGGTGCCGTTGGCATTCGGGTGGACCGCGCCGAGCGCGCCCCCCTCGACATGCAGCAGGATGACGATGACGATGGGGGAGATGTGCCAGGTCGAGGCCGCGGCTTCGATGCAGGCCGCGATCTGCCGATCGGGATCGGGGCGGGCGATCGGCGATGGAGAGTCCGGAGATGGCAGCGGTTGCGCCGTGATCGTGGTTGACGCGCTCGAGGCAGGTGAGGCGAGCAGGCAACCGGCCAAGGCCATCGCCACCAACCATGCCCTGATCGGGGACAACTGCCACGCGGCGCGCGGCTGCCTGCTCATGGCGACGGTCCTGACAGGGGGGATTGTTCCGGACCTTGCTCGACGCTGGGAGTGGAACCGGCGTCGAGACCCGCCGCCCCCGTCATACGGATCAATCGCGTCCGCGACAACTCGACGACGAGCTTGAGATCGTCAGCCATCAGGCGGCCATTGCGCGCGATCTGATCCGTCGCTTCCATCATCGCCAGAATGACGTCGCTGAAGCGCTGATGGCGCACGGCAGCCACCCGAAAGCCCAGAAGAGAAACCCGCTCTGGCGCGAGATCGGTCTCGACCCCCTTGCCGGTCGCCTCGCGCAGCAGCGCGTCGCCGGCGACCAGAAAGGCCGGCAGCAGCCCGGCCGGGGCTGCCGCGACATGGCTCGGCACCCGGTGAAGCTGCCAGCTCGCGATGCTACGCAGCATCACCGGGCGGGAGTCACGGTCGAGCACCGCCTCGAGAACGCGGCTGACCCGGGTGAGATCGAGTGCCGCACTCATGCGTGGTCCCGTTTCCAGCTATCGCGCCGGGCCGGCCGGATGGGACCGAAGATCCAGCCCCGGATGATACGGAACGCGGCCGTGAACCGGACACCGGCATATTCCACGCCGGCGAAGATCAGCACACCAACGCCGGCAATCTTCAGCGTCAGCAAGCTCCAATGGACAAGAAAGATCATCAGCGGCACCAGCGCGCGCGCATCGATCACGTACAGCCTGAAGGGCGACATGGTATAGCGCCACACGGATCACCTCCTTTCTGCGGGAATGACATCAGCCGACATCGCCGAATTCCCGGCCGATCAGGTACGCGGTCTCCTCGGTGATCTTGCCCCGCGCGAGCGCGCGCTGGGCTGCCACCCGGAAGGACTGGCCATGCCTGGCCAGCGCATCATGGGCGATCTCGGGCCAGACCGAGGGGGCTGCGCTCAGCAACTTGCGGCGCAGCGCGTCGTCGAACACCAGATACTCACGCAATGCCGTGCGTTTGCCGTCCGCCGAGGGGACGAGGCGCTGGTTGACGACGAGGCGGAGCGACTGCGCCAGCTGCACCGCAACCGCCTCGCGTTCGTTGACCGGGCAGAAGCTGACCGCACGCTGGATCGTCTCGACCATGCTGCCAGCGTGCAAGGTCGTGTAGACGCCGCACCCGGCGATCGAGAGATGGCAGGCGGGCACCATCGTTTCGGAATCACGGCACTCGCCGACGATCACCATCTTCGGGTTGCGCCGCATCGCGTTGCGCGCACCGGCGGCAAAGCTCGGCAGATGACGCGGGATCTCGGACTGGCTGATCCCCGAGGACACGCTGATGATCGTGTCGTAGACGAACTCGATCGGGGCTGCGAGTTCGATGATCCAGCGGTTGCTGTCGGGATCTTCGAGGATCGCCCGCGTCATCGCCGCGAGCAGGGTGCTCTTGCCATTCTCGACCCCGCCGCTGACGATCACGAACCCCTGCCGGATCTTGAAGTTCGCGAGGATGTCCGGCTCGACGTCGAGATCGGCGAGGCGGGGCGGCACGGCTGGCAGGGTGCGCAGCGTTACGGACCCGCCGTCATTGCCGCGCGCCCGCACGGCAGTCGCATTGACCCGGAAGCGAAGCAAGTGACGGCGGCTCGGACGGAACTCGTAACTGACGTCGAAATCCTCGCCCGCGCGCAACCTTGCCTGCCCGTCCGCGCCGTAGAGCCGGTTGATCGCCTCCTCGACCTCGGCGTCGATCAGGGTGCGGCTGGTAACCGGGATTTCCCGACCGTGAATCCGGATCCAGACCGGCAGGTTGTTCTGCAGGCGGATATCCGATGCGCCCTGCGCGGTCGCCCAGGCCAGAAGATCGTCGAATTCCGATCCGGTGATCCGGATCGTCTCGCCCGGCCAGAGGAGACCGCTCCGGCGGGGCGGTTCGTGGTCCGGCACCATCGTGATGATTTCGTTCACGGCGTCGTCTCCTCGCCATCGCCCCGCAGCAGGGCGATGATCAGGCCAGCCCGGCGCCCATGGCGGTCGGTGACGGTCATGCGCATGACCGGGCGTCGCCGGCTCAGAAACCGGCAAGCGCCGGCGCCGAGTTGACTAACTATCTGCCAGCGCTGGCTTTGGAAGAAAGCGCCGCCCCGCATCGGCCCGGTGTGGCTGATGAGACGGACCAAGGCGTGTGGCGGCACCATCCAGGGATACTGGCCAGCCACATGTTCAAGCGGATAGTCCGCCGTCAGCGACCCTTTACCGAAATATTGCACCGTGGAGCGGCACGAGGGCGGCACCATCCGCACACCATGCTGCGATGGTGGGACGATCGGATGGACCGCCAGCCGAGCCTGTGCCGCTCCTGGAACCAGTATCAGGGCGGGCAGAACGGTGATGAAGGCGACCATCGCAGCCTGACGGATCCGGGCCATCACGGTGCCTCCCCGATCGGACCACCGGACGGCAGATAGCCCGGATGCCAGTCGGCGATGTCCGGATTGAGGCCGGGCTGGTCGGTGATACGAACCACCTGGTTGCCGACGAGCATGCGGTCACGCCCGCCGGAGACGTAATGGCGATGGCTCTCCGTGTCGGGCGGTTCGACCAGCCCGGCGCGGAGCAGCACGGCGTAGCGCAGCATGCCGATATAATCAGTCTGGAGACGATCGAGATCATCGAGGAAGATCTGGACCGCCTGCTGCTCGCCGAGCGCCCAGCCCTGCGCGACCCAGCGCGACCAGTCGGCCGCCTCCGTCGCGTTGTGCGGCATCAGGTTGCGGGGGGGCGGGGTCGGCGCCGACCAGCTGCGCACGAGGAACTCGCGCCAGTTGGGCGATGCGGAGGCGAGCCTCGCCTGTTGGGTGATCTCGTAGACCTTGTCCGTCTGTTTCGCGACCTGACCACCGGGTGCCAGAGCGAAGGCGAACTGGGCCTCGGTGACGATTGGCGGCACGAGCAGGGTCTGATCGTTGCCGATCGGTTGGACCATCCGGCTGAAATCGAAGGTCTTGTCGAGCGTGTGGCGGTATTGCGAGAGATCGATATTGATCGTGTAGCTTTCCGCTGCGAGCCCGCCGCGCGCACCATAGGAGAGAGCGGCCTGACGCAGCGCGTGAAGACGAAGCGGGGAAATCGTCTTGCCGGGGATCTGGCCCGGGCGTGCCGCCTGCAATGCGGCGAGCGAGGGCGGCGCCTGTCCGCCGACGATCTGCCCGTCGATCCGTGCGCCGGCGATCGGCGTGTTGAGCGGATTGGCGTTCGCGGCATAGCCGCGATCAACCGCGCCGACCGAGGGTGAGAGCCCGTATTGCGGAAAGGGTGGTACGCTCGCCGGTCCCGCCCCGGCCCAGGCTGCGTGAACCCGAAGCAGGGCGATCGGCAAGGTGATCCCGAGACCGGCAATGCGGCGCAGATGCGGGGTTGTCGGCATGTTTCCACGCTTTCTCATGAGGGGGGCACAACCCAGCCGGCGTCGATCTTGACGACGAGCAGGCGCCAGACCCGATGGCGCATCGCCGTGATCCATGAGGACCATTGCGCTTGCGGCATCTGGTAGATCTCGAGCACCTGGTTTTGCCGGCGTTCGAACGCGGTTTCCTGGAAATACGGCACTGGGTTGATGCCGCGCGTCTTCAGAAGATACTGGCTGTAGAGATAGGCCGCGACGTCCTCGGCATTGCAGGTCACGAACCGCCCGAACCATCCCGGATGGTCATTGACCGCGTAACAGGAGCGGACGTCTCGCGCGACCGCGGGCATTCCATCTGTGGATTCCGAGACGAAGTAATCCACCCCCGAGGACATGAAAGTGTACATGACGACATGCGGGTCATAGAGCATGTTCGCCGCGGCGCGCGGGATCGGGGTCATGGTGGCGGTGACCGTGATCAGTGAGAACAATCCGATCCGGCCGGCGAGCCAGTACCGCCCTCGTGCGGGTTTGCGGCGAGACAGGATCGGCGGCTTTACCCACGTTGCCATCTCAATCCTCCCGATCCGGACGTGTTTTTGCCATGGCGTATGCGGAGCGGACGGTGACCGCCCCGGCGCCGAGGCGCTCGTCGCGCACCGCGCGGATGATGCCGATCAGGACGCCGACGCCCATGCTCAGGACGACATCGCGTATATCCTGGCGCGACAGGAGCGTGGAGAATGAATTCCTGAAATACGGGGCATACACCGCGTAGCTCATCGCCACGAAACCGCCGACCACGATCCCGTAGCGTGTGCCGGAGAGCGCGATATCGCCGGCGAATGCGGCAAGCTCGCCAACGGGTTCGAAAAACCGGGTTACCGAGCCGGGCGGATCGAGATCGACCGGGTGGTCGGACGGGCGGGACTCAATTTCCATATCTCATGCCTCTCAATCGGACTGAAGCTTTTGCGGGACGGTGCCGGACAAGGCGGGCACCGGCTGGGCGCGGATCATGGGGCCGCCGGGATCGACATCGCGCGCAGCCGGGTTGGCGGGAGCTGCAGCCGGAACCGGCGTGACCGCGCCCGTCGCCGCGTTGCCAGGAGGAGATTCGATGACCGAGATCTTATGGTTCCGCGGGTCGATCGACACATCCGCGCTGGATCCGGCCTGGATGCCGAGTTCGCGGATGACGGTGATGACCGGGACGTGATGGACATCGATCGCAACCGGGATCGGGCGGTGCAGCCGGGCGCGTTCGACAAGGGCCTGGTAGCCGACGATCTTCGCGAGCGCGCGCACGGCGGGAACGAGATGGCCGTGATATGTCCAGCCGATCGGTTGCTGGAGTTCGGCCGGAACGACGGCGGGCAGACGGGCGGAAGCCAGTTCGGTGACCGGCACGCCGTTGAGTTGCCGGACTGCCGCATCGGTGCGCGCGATCGCCCGGTTCAGCGCGGTTTGGATGTTCGGCATGCCGGGTGTTGCAACAGCTGGTGCTCCGAGCGGTTGCGCCGTGGCACAGCCGGTCAGTCCGATGATCCCTGCCACGCCGATGATCGATCCAATACGCATGGTCATCCTCCTCGCCGGCAAGCTGCCGCCAAACGATGCAAACGGGATCGGTTTTTTCCGGGGGTGCGCATTATTTTTTTCGGATGACCAGTTTGTCGAAGATCATGTCGATCCGTTCGAGACCTTCCTGACGACTGGCAACGTCGAACTGGATCAGATCGTGACCATGGATGACGACGTTGCACGAGCCGTTCCGCATCTCGCGCAATGTCATC
>NZ_JAIMBY010000021.1 GCF_026191915.1 Acidiphilium sp. PA | reverse complement strand
GTGGCCGCCTGCCGTCAGCGCCGGCGGGTGCGGTTCACCACGGCGACCGCGATGATCAACGAACTGGCTGAGGCGGCGCACGCCAACCAGCTCAGCCGCGCACTCGGCCGCTGGGAACGGCTCGACCTGATCTGCATCGACGAGCTCGGCTACGTGCCGCTGGCGGAGACCGCGTGCGAGTTGATGTTCCAGGTGATCGCCGACCGGGCGGAGAAGGCGGCGGTGATCGTCACCACCAACCTGCCGTTCTCCGAATGATCGCAGGTCATCCCCAATCCGCGCCTGTGCAAGGCGCTGATCGACCGCCTGACCGACCGTGCCCACATCATCACAACCGGCACGGACTCCTACCGCTTCCGCCGCACCACGGCGCAACGGACGGCCAGCAAATCATGAACAGGAAGGAGAAAAACAACCGCTGACAGGCAGTGCCGCCCCGCGGGGCGGCACTGCCTGTCCAACCCCCGGAGGTGGGCCAATATTCATCAGCACAAGTGGGCCAGAATCCATTGTCACAGCCACATCTGGCTCCCATCATCTAGCCGCTGGTCCCGGCGTCCTGTGAGCGAACATGGTGGGGTTGCACCGTTTGAGCTAGCGCGGCCAATCCCATGCGGCCAACTTATGACACCGCAACCTTAGGCGTTTTTGTGACACCCACAGCACGCTGAAGACGTCAATGGTTGGGAGGGCGTCGCGAAACGTCGAGGAGTAGAAGCGCCCATAGTAGCGCACCCAACCAAAGGAACGTTGGGGCCTGGGCGTTCACTGAACTGGACGCCAATCCCGAGCCCCCCGGCCTCAGCCACGGCGAGTGGCTTAGCCTGCTGCTGGACCGCGAGATCGCCGCCCGGTGCGATTAGCGTCTCACCACCAGGCTGCGTTATGCTCGGCTAGGCCACAACGCCACGATTGAGGACGTCGATTACCGGAATGTCCGCGGCCTTGATCGGGCGCTGTTCCAGAAGCTCATCCAGGGGCACTGGATCGACGCCCTCGATAATCTCGTGCTGAGCATTCCGACCGGTATGGGCAAATCGTGGTTGGCTTGCGCCGTCGGTCGTAAAGCTTGCCGCGATGATGGCCCGGCGCTCTATCAGCGCGCGCCAAGACTGTTCACCAAACTGGCGGTTGCTCGCGCCGAGGGACGCCACGGGCGGATGATCCGCACCTTTGGCGCCGTCAGCCTGCTGATCCTTGCCGACTTCGGCCTCGCACCGCTCGATGCAGGCGCGCCGCATGATCTGCTCGAGATCGTCGAAGAACGCTACGGGCGCCGCTCGACGATCGTAACCAGTCAAATCCCGCCGGCGCAATGGCACGAGGTGATTGGCGATCCACCTACGCGGACGCCATGCTCGACCGCCTGATCCACAACGCCCATCTGATCGAACTCAGCGGCGAAAGCCTGCGCCAGACCAAAAAGTCCAGCCAAAAAAACGCTTGACCTCAGGATAACAGGAGAGCAACGAAATCAGCAGCCACAGAGACCCTTACCCGGGCGAATAAATCTCGGAATTCCCGAGTGAATGAAGGTCGGATTGGGGGGCGAGTAAAAATCGGAATCACCGGGCAAGTTCTCTGGAATCCGTATCTCGGCCAAGGTTGTTTTGGTGGAGAGCTTCCACTTCGCGGTTTCCGCCTAGGTGAAGAAACCGTTGAGCCGTTCCGAGAGGACCGCACGATAGCGCCGGTGTTCGTCGGGCGGCATGAAGCAAGCTTTCCGCCACGGCAAATTGCACATCATTTCGTAAATGAAATAAAAGGACCATTGCCCTAGTGAGTAGGGCAATGGACTGGAGATCTTTTCACTACCCAGATGAAGTGGTGAAATATGGCGCACCGGGGTTCATCCCATCATGACGCTCACCCCTCGCCACAACGACGAGCTTGGGATCAGGCAAGGGCCGTTGCAGTCCCGCCGCCTCAGCCCACGGCGCCCGCATCCAGACGTCCATTTCCTCGGGGGTCGTCAGAATGACGGGCATGGCTTTCGGATGGATCGGGCGGACGATGCCGTTTGGTTCCGTCGTGAGAAACCCGAAGAGCCTATGCTCGCCCTCGACGGGGTTTGCCTTCGTGCCTCGTTTGCCGTGCCAGGCTGTCCAGAGACCGGCGAACGCGAAGAGCGGCCGGTTCTGGTCGAGCGCGAACCAGACCGGGGTTTTCTTCGGTTTGGTGTCCTCCCATTCGCTGAACGAGGTGGCGGGCACGAGGCACCGGTTCTGTGGCGGGAGCCAGCGCCGCCAGTGTGGGCTGGCCGTATTGCGGATATTGGTTACCGGCGCGCCGCCGAATTGCGGTGGGCCCGGCATACCCCACCGCATCATCGTCAGTTCGCGCTCGCCATCAGGTGAACTGCGAAGCACTGGGGCCAATGTATCGGGGAAGATAGCCGGGAGGGACGGTAGATTGCCCGTGGTGTCGAGCATGGCGCGGGTCAATTCGCGGATTGCCTGCTGGCCTTTCGTGACGCTGTAGAGGTTACACATTTTGCGCCCCCGAACGCCACATGCCGCGCATCCGCGCGCCGAGATCAATGCGTATCGCTGGGTTGATCGGTTGGGCGTTGGTGGCGCCAGCGACTGCAGGCGGCCAGTTCGTCATGTCGAACAGATGGACGATGGCGTTCGGTATGAACCGTGTGCGCGCGGCGTAGACATGCCGGTCACCATAAGCGGCCTGGCCATGCACGAAGAACCGCTGCGGGATCATCAGATGCAGATCATCCTTGGCACGCGTCATGGCGACATAAAGGAGACGGCGCTCCTCCTCGATCTCGTGCGATTGCCCAGTGCCCAGATCGGACGGCATGCACCCGTCAACCACGTTCAGGACGAAGACCGACCGGAACTCCTGCCCCTTGGCGGAATGGATGGTCGAGAGATTGAGGTAATCCTCGTCGAGGAGTGGTACCCCGGCCTGATCGCTGGTCGCGTCTGGTGGATCGAGCGTCAATTCAGTCAGGAAGCGTTCGCGTGAAGCATAGCCGCCAGCGATCTGCTCGAGTTGGATCAGATCGGCGAGCCGAACGCTGGCATCTTCATGCATGCGATCCAGGTGCGGCTCGTACCATCGGCGGATCAGCTCAAGTTCGCTTGGCCAGTTGGCGGCGCGTGACCGCAGCAACTGGATGGTTTCGATGAAACTTGTCCACGCGCCGCCGGCGCGCGCGGGTGCTGGCGCGTCACCGAGGGCACCGACCGGATCGGCGGCACCGATTATGTGATCCATCACTTTTGCGGCCGAGGTCGGACCGACACCAGGCAGCAATTGCATCACCCGGAAGCCAGCGACGCGGTCCCGGGGGTTCTCGACCCAGCGCAGAACCGCGATGACGTCCTTGATGTGGGCGGAGTCCAGAAACTTCAGGCCACCGAATTTGACGAACGGGATGTTTCGCCGGGTCAGTTCGACCTCGAGAGCGCCGCTGTGATGGGATGTGCGGAACAGAACGGCCTGCTGCTTGAGCGTAATACCCGCCTCGCGGTTCTCCAGCACCCGCTCGACGATGAAGCGGGCCTGATCGGCATCATCGCGGACATGGACGAGCTGCGGAAGAGTTTCGGTCGTCCGCTCGCTCCAAAGGTTTTTCGTGAACCGCTCCTTGGCGAGGCCAATGACCCCGTTTGCCGCGGCAAGGATCGCGGCGGTCGACCGGTAATTCCGCTCCAGCGTGATGATGTCAGCCGGGGGACTGAACGCTCCAGTAAAATCGAGAATGTTGCGCACGGTCGCACCGCGGAACGCGTAGATCGACTGCGCATCGTCGCCCACCACGGTTAGACCCCGACCGCCGGGTTTCAGTGCCAGCAGGATCGAGGATTGCAGCCTGTTCGTGTCCTGATACTCATCGACCAGGATGTGATCGAAACGGCCGCCGATCTCCCCGGCCAGAGCTGGTTCGCTGACCATCTGTGCCCAGTAGAGCAGCAGGTCATCGTAATCGAGCACGTTCTGCCGCTGCTTCGCCTCGACATAGGCGCCGAATAGCTGTTGCAGTTCAGCCTCCCAGGACGAGCACCAGGGAAAACTGGTGGGCAGCACCTCATCGAGTGACAATTCGGTGTTCACGCAGCGGGAATAGATCGAAAGGCAGGTGCCTTTGGTCGGGAACCGGCGTTCTGTCTTCGAAAAACCCAGCTCGTGCCGGGCGAGGTTCATCAGATCGGCGGAATCTTCACGGTCATGGATCGTGAACGCCGGATCCAATCCAATTTGTTCGGCGTAGTCCCGTAGCAGCCGAGCCCCGATGCCATGGAAGGTGCCGGCCCAGGTCAGGGCGTCCGTCATGGTCCCTGTTTTCCCGCCGAAGGCTTGAGCCGAGATGCGTTCGGCACGGCGGGTCATCTCGGCAGCGGCGCGGCGTGAGAAACTCATCAACAGGATGCGGCGTGGATCGACGCCGTTGACGATCAGATGGGCGACCCGATGCGCCAGCGTGTTGGTCTTGCCTGACCCCGCACCGGCGATCACCAACAGCGGCGCGCCGATATGCGTCGTCGTGGCGGGATCGATGCCATGGACGACCGCGCTTCGTTGCTCGTCATTGAGTTTATCCAGATAGGCCGCGGCGGTCACTTTCGGTCCCCTTACGGTGTCGAGACCGATTATCCGATTTTCCTGTTTTGTTCGCAAGTGTTAACACGCACTGAGCCGCCAGGAGCGTCCCCAGATGAGCACCGGCGACCTGCACACCGACACCCCTCAAAAAATTTGATCGAACCGCGCGATACAGAAAGGCGGGCGAGCGAACCGTTCATTGTCAACGAGATGCGCGCACGACCTCATTGGACGACTCAAGGCGATCGCGACCGCCATCCTTCATCATGGTGCGCGCGTCCGTTTTGCTCGCTTGACTCGCGATGAGTGATAAGAACAAATAACGAACATTAATCTCCCTCGAAAGGCTGATCCGCGACGTGCAACCACCGGCCACCATGAATGCGTTACGCGAGACAATCCGGCGGATCGAAGCCGGCAGGAAGCGCGCGTCGGCCATTCTGCCGTTCGGAGTGGCTGAACTCGACGGGCGGCTGCCCGGTGGCGGGCTGGCCATGGGCGCACTCCATGAGGTGGCGGGCGGCGGCAACGGCGCGATCGATGGTGCCGCGGCGGCATTGTTTGCGGCCGGGATCATGGCGCGCACCAAAGGGCCGGTATTGTGGTGCCTGACGCGACCGGATCTGTTCGCACCCGCCATCGCCCAGGCCGGTCTGTCGGCCGATCGGGTAATCTATGTCGAGGCGGGCGATGAAACATCGGTGCTGACCTGTTTTGAGGAGGGTTTGCGTCATGGTGGGTTGGGCGGTGTTGTCGCTGAGCTTGGCCGGCTTTCGATGACCCATTCACGGCGATTGCAATTGGCGGCGGAAAGTTCGGGCACGCCGGGGATCGCGCTGCGTCGCTGGCGGCGCCAGGCCGATGCCAGTGATTTCGGGCAACCGACCGCCGCAACCACGCGATGGCGGGTGAGCGTCCTGCCCTCGGCGCCATTGCCGGTGCCGGGGATCGGGCGGGCACGGTGGCATGTCGAGTTGATCCGGTGCCGCGCTGGCGAGAATGCCGATTTTGAAGTGGAGGCATGCGATGCCCAGGGTCGTCTCGCTGTTTCTGCCGAACTGGCCGATCGATCGATACAATCGGGAGCGGCGCGTCTCGGCTCGACCGCCCGGGCAGCCGGTACCGGAAGTCCCGGGTATCGCACCGCCGTCGCCTGAGACACCACTGATCCTCGCTGGTCGGGACCGCAATCGACGGATCGTTTTCGCAGTCAATGGTTTGGCGCAAGACCTTGGCCTGCGGATCGGCATGCCGGTGACCCAGGCACAGGCTCTGATCCCCGGCCTGACGGTCACGGACGCGGAACCGATGGCGGATATGGCAGGGCTCGAGCGCCTGGCGCTATGGGCGCTGCACCGCTACGCACCGATTGTCGCGGCCGATCCGCCGGATGGGTTGGTCATCGATGCGACCGGCGCAGCTCACCTCCTGGGCGGCGAGGCGCCGATGTTACACGACATAGTCGCCCGCTTGGGCGCTGTCGGCGTGGCCGCGCGCGCTGCGATGGCGGATAGCTGGGGAGCGGCGCATGCGCTGGCGCGGTTTGTCGCGAAGCCGATGTTCCTCGCACCGGCAGGCACGTCACGGGACATCCTGCTGACCTTGCCAATCGCCGCCCTGCGCCTGCCGGCAGAGATGATCGCCGGTTTGCGCCGGCTGGGGTTCGAACGGATCGGCGATCTGGCCGATCAACCGCGCGCGCCGCTCGCCCTGCGGTTCGGCCCGCAATTGCACCGCAGGCTCGATCAGGCGTTCGGTACATTGGCAGAGGCGATCGAAGCGGCGCGGCCGCCGGATTTGATCGAGGTACGCCGGAATTTCGCTGAACCGATCGGCGCGGCGGAAACCATTGCACGCTATACTGGCATCCTGGTCGCCGAACTCTGCACCATGCTGGAAGCCAAAGGGCTCGGCGCGCGACGACTCGATCTGGTGTTTCATCGGGTCGATGCGCAGTCCCAGGCGATCCGCGTCGGCACCGCGTTGCCGGTTCGGAATGTCAAACGCTTGACCCGACTGCTCTGCGACAAGATCGAGACGATCGATCCTGGCTTCGGGATCGAGATCATGACGCTCTGCGCCGCACGATCCGAACCGTTCGGGCCGAAGCAGTTGACGTCGCTACTTGCAGATGAGCCTGAGGCCGATATCTCGGATCTGATCGATACCATCGCCAACCGGGTTGGCGGCGACCGGCTCTATCGGTTTGCACCAGTAGCAAGCGATGTGCCGGAACGCTCCCTGAGCCGGATCGCGGCGACCGCGCCACCGACCAAAACCAATTGGCCGGACCATTGGCCCCGACCGACGCGCCTGCTGCCAAACCCCGAACCGATTGAGACCGTCGCGTTGCTGCCCGACCATCCGCCCGTCAACTTCACCTGGCGCGGCATTCGCCGCCGCGTCAAACGGGCCGACGGACCCGAGCGGGTATTTGGCGAATGGTGGAAACGCGACGCCGAGTTGATCGCGGTGCGGGATTACTTTCGGATCGAGGATGACGCTGGCGAGCGGTTCTGGGTATTCCGGGCGGGGGATGGCGAGGATACCGCCACCGGCTCGCATCGGTGGTTCCTGCACGGGATATTCGGATGAGCCCCGATGCCGCCTATGTCGAGCTGCAGTGCACCTCGCATTTCAGTTTCCTGCGCGGCGCGAGTTCCTGCGACGAGTTATTCGCCCAGGCGGCCCATCTCGGCCTCGCCGCCTTGGCGATCACCGATCGCAATAGCCTCGCCGGCATCGTGCGCGCCCATGTCGCGGCCAAGGCCAACGATATCCGCCTGATCGTCGGTTGCCGGCTCGACCTGACCGATGGCACATCGCTGCTGGTCTATCCTACCGACCGCCCGGCCTATTCCCGGCTTTGTCGCCTGTTGTCCCTGGGCAAACAACGGGGCGGCAAGGCGCAATGCCGCCTCGATTGGTCCGATCTGGTGGCCTATGCCGAGGGTCTGATCGGCGTACTCATCCCTGAAGAGGCCGACGACGCCTGCGTGCGCAATCTCCGCCGCCTGGCCCTGTCGTTCGGCGATCGCGCCTATCTGGCACTGACCCTGCGACGCCGGCCCAACGATGCACTGCGGTTGTTCGAACTGTCGAACCTGGCCGCGCGCGCAAAGGTGCCGACCGTGGTGACCAACGACGTGCTGTTCCACGCCAGGAACCGGCGCATCCTGCAGGATGTCGTTACCTGCATCCGTCACGGCTGCACGATCGATGAGGCCGGGTTTCGGCGGGAACGCCACGCCGATCGCTACCTGAAACCGCCGGCGGAGATGCACCGGCTGTTCAGTCGTTATCCCGAGGCGCTGGCCCGGACCATGGAGATTGCGGATCGGTGTCGGTTCTCGCTCGACGAACTGCGTTACCAATATCCCGATGAAAATGTGATCCCCGGCCGCACCGCACAGCAAGCTTTGGCGCAACTCACATGGGAAGGTGCCGCGCAACGCTACCCGGCCGGGGTGCCTGCCGAGGTCGTCACCATCCTCAAGCATGAACTCCGCCTGATCGAAACGCTCGACTACGCGCCGTATTTCCTGACGGTGAATTCAATCGTCCGCTTCGCTCGCAGCCGGGGCATTCTCTGCCAGGGGCGCGGCTCGGCGGCCAATAGCGCAGTCTGCTTCGTGCTCGGCATCACCTCGATCGATCCGGATCGCAACGACCTGCTGTTCGAACGCTTTATCTCCGAAGAACGGCGCGAACCGCCCGATATCGATGTCGATTTCGAGCACGAACGCCGCGAGATCGTCATGCAATGGGTGTTCGACACCTATGGCCGTGATCACGCCGCCCTCTGCTCCACCGTGATCCGGTATCGGACCAAGGGGGCGCTGCGCGACGTCGGCAAGGCGCTCGGCCTGCCGGAAGACCTAATCACCGCGCTGAACGCCCAAGTCTGGGGTTGGTCGGAAGACGGGATCGAACCCAAACACACCGCGGAACTGAACCTCAACCTCGAAGACCGTCGCCTGAAACTGGCCATCGATCTGGCGCGGGAGTTGATCGGCACACCGCGCCACCTCTCGCAGCATCCCGGCGGTTTCGTGCTGACCCGCGACCGGCTCGATGAGTTGGTCCCGATCGAACCCGCCGCGATGGACAACCGCCAGATCATCGAGTGGGACAAGGACGATATCGACGCGCTGAAATTCATGAAGGTCGATTGCCTGGCGCTGGGCATGCTCTCCTGCATGAAGCGCGGGTTCGACCTGCTGGCGCAGCACAAGGGGATCGAACTCGACCTCGCCACCATCCCCGCCGAAGATCCGCGCACCTACGCGATGATCCGTCGCGCCGATACGCTGGGGACGTTCCAGATCGAAAGCCGCGCGCAGATGGTGATGCTGCCGCGGATGAAGCCGCGCACCTTCTACGACCTGGTCATCGAAGTTGCGATCGTCCGACCCGGGCCGATCCAGGGCGACATGGTGCATCCGTATCTGCGCCGGCGCGAGGGTAAGGAGGCGGTGGTCTATCCCAAGCCGGAGCTTGAAAGAGTGCTCGGCAAAACCCTCGGCGTGCCGCTGTTTCAGGAACAGGCAATGCGCGTGGCGATCGAGTGCGCCGGCTTCACCGCGACCGAGGCGGATCAGCTACGCCGCTCGATGGCGACGTTCAAATTCACCGGCAGTGTGTCGCATTTCCGTGACAAGCTGGTGAGCGGCATGGTCGCCAACGGCTACGAACAAGCGTTTGCCGAGCGCACCTTCTCGCAACTCGAAGGCTTCGGCAGCTACGGTTTCCCGGAATCCCACGCCGCCTCCTTCGCGCTGATCGCCTATGCATCCTCCTGGCTGAAATGCCACCACCCGGACGTGTTCTGCGCTGCCCTGCTGAATGCCCAGCCGATGGGGTTCTACGCGCCGGCGCAGATTGTGCGCGATGCCCGGGACCATGGTGTCGAGATCAGACCGGTCTGCGTCAACGCCTCACGCTGGGACTGCACGCTCGAGCCCACCCATGACGAAAGCCGATTTGCCGTCCGTCTTGGCCTGCGCATGGTGAAGGGGATCGCCAACTCTCACGTTGCGACACTGATTGCGTCCCGCGCCAACCACTCCTTCACCTCGGTCGATGATCTCTGGCGACGCGCTGGCATCCCGACGGCTGCGCTGGTGCAGATGGCCGAGGCGGATGCGTTTCTGCCATCGTTGAAACTCGCGCGGCGCGATGCCCTGTGGGCGATCAAGGCATTGCGCGACGAGGCGTTGCCTTTGTTCGCAGCCGTTGCCAATCGCACGGAACAGCCGGTTTCGGAACTCCAGGAACCGGTAGTCGCCTTGAAACCACTGACCGGGGGTGGCGAGGTGGTCGAGGATTACACCCATCTGGGCCTATCCCTGCGCTCCCACCCGGTGGCCTACCTGCGCGACGAATTGCGGTGCCAGAAAATCACCCCCTGTGACCAACTCATGTCCGCCCGAGACGGCAAATTCCTGGAAACCGCCGGCATCGTACTGGTCCGCCAGCGGCCGGGTTCGGCCAAGGGCGTCATGTTCATCACCATCGAAGATGAAACCGGCATCGCCAATCTCGTCATCTGGCCGAATCTCTACGAAAAACAGCGGCGCATCATTCTGTCATCTGGCATGATCGCGGTTTACGGGCAGGTGCAGCGCGAGGGCGAGGTCGTCCATCTCATCGCCCATCGCCTGGCCGATATGTCGGCCGCGCTCGCGAGCATCGGCGGTCGCGACGCGGTATTTCCGATATCGCGTGGACACGGCGATGGCGCGAAATCCGGTGGAGGTCCCGATCCGCGCGAGACGCTCGGTCGGGCGCCGCGCGATATCTTTGTTCCAGATCGGCATATCGATGGAATCAAGGTGAAGACGCGGGATTTTAGGTGAGTGTGTACGCGCTTTCGCTAGACAATCTGACGGATGCAGGCACCCGAAAGGCCTGACCACTTGGGCCGATAGATACAATTCATGATGGGATAGGCGTGGTAGCGCTCACCGAAGATGCCATGATAGGTAAATTCAAGGGTCGGCACTGAAAATTAAGAAAAATAGGCATGGTCCGCCTTACGGCTTTTGGCCGGAAGCGGACGGGCGGCTTTTGATCAGAAGTCCGAAAAGCGGACATTTGCTCGTCGAGTTTCCGATGGCTTCGCTACGCCCTGCCCATCCTCCTTGCTATTATCTTTTGATCGCCGAACGCGCTGCTACCGTTGAATCCACCGCAGAACATGACCCGGCGGAGGACTGGCTTACAAGGGAGGAGCAGGTGTCGACCGCCCTGGCAACTGCCATTTCTAAAACTATCAGCAAATCTTACTCAATCCGCACCAGCTTAAAGAACTCTCAGGAGCGTCAGTCACGGTGCTGGTGCTGCCATTCCCTTTTCGCGTCCTCTAAATCACCAAACCAGGCCTCGATACCTTCTAGATAGTCAGCAAGCTTTTCCATGGCGACGGCCAAGATTCTCACGTTCACCAATCGAAGGTCAGGGCTTAGCGACGGTTTGCTCGCAACGGGTCTCCCGCCTTTTCTCGCCGCCGTTGTGGCGTAACGAAAACGTTGGCCGTCGGGATCATGTTCATGGATTTGCTTGATATAGGATTCCACACCCTCCATATCGGCTGCGGGGAAAGGGGTGTTGCCTGCCCGTTCACAAACCGGATCGAGAAACGGCTTAACCATCTGCCATAGCTCCCAAAGATCATGACGTCCCAAGGTCTTCGACTCAGGTTCTGATATTGTCCGATCCAGCAAGCGCGAAGCCGATTTCATTATCGCCTTAAGTACGAGTTCGGTGTTATGGCGGTAAAGATAAACAATCGGATATATCAGTTTATCTTGGTCACTTCCGGAATCGCACACCTTTTCGGCCAAATAGAGAGCTGCGCGGCGAAACCCATCGCTATAAGCCCAGTCGGCATCCCATTGAGCGATACAGGCGTTTGTTTGTGATTCAGCGCCAGGGCCAAAAAGGATATCTCCCTTAAAAGGCGCTGGAAGTGAACCAACGACTGACTCCTCATCGTCGCTCATGGAAGTCTCTGTCCCTTAAAACGGTATCTCGTCGTCAAGATCAGAACTGTTCGATGGCGTTTTCCATGGCCCGTCCACGGGTGCCGCTATCTGTTTTGGGGGCGATTCTAGCCGCTTGGCAGGGCCGGTTAATCGCATGACCGCATTTTCCGTCGCGTTAGCCTCATGTAGCAACCCGGCAATGGAATCTATCCATTTTCGGATCGGGCGGAGCTTTTGCTCAACCTTCCCGGCCACACCTGCGGCCTCGATCATCAAAGCGCCGAACGCCTCGAATTTGGTACGGTCGCGATCCACTTCTGCGGCAAAAGCATTCAGTTTATTCATGAGGGCTTCTTTCCGCGCCATCGGTACCGAAACCCCCTCAATCGTCAGCTTGATCTTGTTTATAAGTTCCCGAATTCTGTCACGGGTGCTGGATTCAAGATGGACGGACGCTTTCCGTAATATCTGGGAATGACGTACTTTGATGATGGTGATAGCCCCGTCGATGTCAAATTTTATTTGCTTGAAGTTCTTCTCATCATTGGCCGCCGCCGGATTATTTATCCAATAGCTGAGTATTGGAAGCTCAAGTGCGGTAACTGTCGCAAGAACACCATTGATATAGGTTTGCATAAAATGGTTGTAAGAATCCCAATAACCGTCCCTATTCTGCTCCTGTAATTCTCCGAGTTGCTGGTCGAGAGGCTTCCGAAATGACCTTTCGAAATGCAGAAATGCCAACTCAGGATCATCCGGTCGATTGAGAAATTCATTCCCTATGAGGTCATCAGACATTCGTTCGCGGACTTTCCTCTAATTGTGAAATGGTGCTTTGGCTGACATTATAGCTTCTGGCGACTTCTCGCACGGCCTCACCTGTACGACCTTGGTCAAGGCGGCGGTCGCCGTCACGCCCTGGCCGTACGTGGAGACCCGCGCATAGCCGTAAATCATGCCATTCTAATGCACCGGACATCTGCACCAGAAAAGCCCGAATCGAGACAGAGCAGGGGGTCTGATGCATAATTCTCGATTTATGTTCCAAGGACGATGTCCGCTCCCGGGATCGGCCAGGATATCCAGCAGCGCCCGATATGAAGCGCACACCGGCCAAATTGTGCGCGGGTCCACCCGAAGTCCAAGCCTGCCATCCCCCCCTCCGAAGAGTTCGGCGTTTAAACCCGAGCATCCTGCGCGGATTCGTCCAGCTTGCGGCGGCCCTTACCCAATGATGCGCTGCGGATGTTGGCGCGGGGCGAGAGGGTAGATGAGCGAGACCGGGCGGGCGGCTCGTCGTCATTCCTGCGTCTCCAGGGGTGTCGACCGTAGCTTCTGGCCTATCCGCTTCGAAACAAAGCAGACCTGATGCGGATCAGTTCCCCATACGAACTTATGGGACTGTCGTGCAATGAGATCGTTCAGATGCTCGGCAATTCGGTGCCCCCTTCTGTCACACTCGGCATGCAAGTGATGCATCATTTCAGAGGTCCGTGTCGCGACAAATATCGCGTTGGGTGATATGGGCATCATGAGGTGGCAGTCGGCTTTTTCTAAACCATTGGTCATCACCAGAGGGCGGTCAGACGTGAGCAGCGGATACCTTAGGGTGTGAAAAGTAACCACGCTCCAAAACATGCTGACCAAGAATTGTCCAACATTTTGGCTGTCCATCACCTGCTGCAAAAGCATCAGTGTGGCTTGTTGCACGTCGCGCCGCGGTACCGCCGTGACGTATTCCTCGAACGTGGGTGGATCACTTTCTCGGCGCGCCAGATCCCAGGCGGCTTTGAAATTCGATAGCGCAGATGGCAGTTCCCTGGCGACCTTGTTGCGAAGGCGTTGAATCGATTCGGGATTACGATGAAGGAGGGTCATTATGTAGCGCGACCATGCGACTCGAAGCTCGGGTCTGAGGTTCGTATCTTGCATTAGAAGCCGTTGCAGTGCGTCATTCGCCGTATCATCAGCCCGACCGAGAAACACATCTTCGAGAAAATTTCGTGCTTCGTCATCGAGTCCGCTGAAGGTATAAAGCCCCCGCTGGTATCCCGTGCCCCCCGGGTATGTGGGCCGGGCCACGACGCCCTGGTAGCGCCTGCAATATTCGTAAAGGCGGCCGTTTACGCTGGGGTTGCTCCAACGTTTTAAATAAAATTCCGGGATATAGTGGTGCTTCTGGCCTGTGTTCACGGGATCTTTTACATTAGAGCACCGATCCGGCTTCATAGGGACAGTTTGGCCGAATCCAGTGTTGAACGAGCCCCACGGTGGTAAGACCCAAGCCATATTTCGGGCCGGTTCCGCTGGCAAGGTATGGGCATGGTTGCCAATGGGTGCCGTACCATGACCGTTTTAAGTCCGCTTCGGAGCACTTCCTAATCCGAGAGCAATGTCCGATTTGAAGCGCGAAGCCGCCGGGCTTTACGTCACCGCCGCCCACGGGTTGATTACCGGGATTCCAGCAGCATGAAACGGCGCGACATCGCGCGAGGCCACGGATAAGCCTCGTGCTGCGGCAATCGCCGCAATGTAGCCATCGGCCATATTGATCGCCTGTCCCGCGGTTTTTGCCTTCGACATGAGTTCAGCATAGGCGCGAGACGCCTCCAGATCGAACGGCAGAACACGCCGCGCGAACACCGGCAGCAGTTCCTCTTCCAGGCGCTCATTGAGAACTTTGCGGCGCTTTCCTGCTGCCAACGCGGCAATTCCAAGACGCAGTTCGGCCACCGTGACAGCCGACAAATACAGCGTTTCGACGGCTTGTGCATCGATCCAGGCCACGACGTGCGGATCGGGCTGCGGCTTCCAAGGCTCCGAGACCAGGTTCGTATCGAGAAGGATCATTCGAAGGTCATAGGCGCCGCTGGTGTTTGATCGCGGTTCTGCCGGATGGACTCGACATCCTCATTTGTAAGGCCGGCTTCCCGGCCGATGGCGGCTAGCAGCGAGCCGAGCCTGATGCGGCCCTCGGGTCTTGCGGCTTTCTCCAGGATGTCGCGGATCTCGGCCTCTGTGCTTCGGCCGTGCTCGGCCGCGCGCACTCGCAGCGCCCGATGCGTTTCGGCAGGCAGGTTTCGTATTGTCAAAGCGGTCATCACGGCACCTCATTTCGATTGCAAGCAATGAAGTCACTTATAAGCCTATGATATCACATATTCAAGGTGGTGACCGGCGGATCGTGCGGCAGTGAATGGCCGTTCTCGAGAGATCAGGCCGCTACTCTGAACGACCATAATGAGTGAATACTCAGGAGCGGCCCCTTGACGATTGGGTCAAGGGGCCAAAATCCTCACACCTCTGTGCCTTCTGCGAGTGCGAGCGCATCCTCGACATCGACGCCCAGATACCGAACCGTGCTTTCAAGTTTGGTGTGGCCGAGCAAAATCTGCACAGCCCGCAGGTTGCCGGTTTGTTTGTAAATAATCGATGCCTTGGTACGACGTAGCGAGTGAGTGCCGTAGTCCTGCCTGAGCAATCCAATCCCAGTTACCCACTCATCAACAAGTCGAGCATATTGCCGAGTGCTTACATGATGGGCGTGGTCGATCCGGCTCGGAAACACGAAATCATCCACCGTTCCTCCGCGGCATTCAAGCCAAGCCAGAATGCTGGCCCTGGCAGGCTCCAGAAGTTCAAATTGGACGGGCCTGCCGGTCTTCTGTTGGATAACGATCGCTCGCGAGCGAACCCGACCACCACTGACCAGGTCGCCAATTTTCATTTTCACGATGTCACAGCCTCGCAGCTTGCTGTCGATTGCCAAATCGAACATCGCCCGATCGCGCAACCGGCGTTCGCTGTTCAGCCAGAACCGGATGGCCCAAACCTGCTGAAGTTTTAATCCCCGTTTGGCACCGACTAGTCGCCCTGCATTCCATGGCCGCTTGTCTTTGCCACCCGGATCATACTCTGAATGTCCCATTTTTTTCTCCTTTCCTCCGGCCGTTTATCGGTCGGTGTGTGAAAAAAAGGGCTAAAGTTCATCTTGGGAAATGGGCCGTAAGTGGCCTGACCGCATTATGGCGGGCACCCAAGAAAAGCGGCCATTCCCGTGTAGCCCTGAGCCTGCCAGTCGCGGGCCGAATGAGCCGATCCTCCTGGACACAGATACTCACCGGGCATCGTTAACGATACGCATTGCGTTCCGGCGGGCCATTTGGAGCCCGAACAGCCAATCCAGGCCAGAGCGTTCACCCGGCCTGCGCCTGACAGCCGCGCTTACGCACCCATTGCCAATGGGAACTCGCGCCTCATCCAGGCATGAAATTCCGTGCCATTTCCCCGCATCAGGAGAACTGGCACATCGAATTGCTGCCCAGTCTCCAGATGGTAGGCCATCAGGGCAGCCAGATGATGGCGCCCCTCGCTGACGCTCACTGTGTTTTCCAAAAAAAGGAGGTAGATTGGAAAAATCTGGATTGTGCAGACGTTCTTCGAGGCAGCCTGGAATCGTCTGAGTGAGGTTTGGCTGCGACACTCATTCGGCGCTTCGCCAGCGCCGGTATGATACCGGCCCTGCGCATCAACCCAAGAGCACCCGTCCCGTTTGGCAAAAGTTGTCACCGCTTCATACAAAGCCTGCACCGGAATTTCTGTGGGGGAATAGAGCCGCGCGTCAGACGGGTTAGAATTGAAAATTACCACATGCATTTCCTGTTTGCCGAATTGGCCCAAGCGGGCGAGAGGCGATTCGTGAAGCCGCCCGAACTTGATCAGGCACGCCTATACCTCGATTTGAGAACTCGGCCAGATATCATTTCATGAGGAGATTGTCTATGTATGATATGTCTCGTTTCGATCTCTACTTCATCCTCAAACGGAGTGCCCCATGCCACCATCACCGGCTTGCTTTAAATCAGTTCATAGCTACCGTGACGAACTGGTAAATGTTGGCTGGATCAAAATTGGCCAGGGAGCGGGCGGGACCGTTCATGGTAAGACAGGCCAAGATATTGTCGTGAAGGTGTCCGAGGCAGATGCTGGGTATCTAGCCTTTGTCAAATTTGTTTCCGCTAATGCCTCTGCCTGCCTTCCTAGATTAAATCTGATACGCGATGATCAAAATTGGGCTGTAACCCATATAGAGAGGTTGAATCCTCTAAGTTCTACGGGGGCCGCTAAGGTCGCGGCTTGGTGGTGTAACTATATGGCAGCAATAAAATCAAATATGGCACTACCGGAACCAGTAGAGTGGTCCACAATGGCCGAAGCCCTTCGGAGTATGGCCATTACTAACAAATGGGGCTTCGATATGAAGGAAGCAAACGCCATGGAGCGGCCCGATGGCACGATCGTATTTACAGATCCACTCTATTAGTCCGGGCGTATCCTCCCCTTGGTTGCGCGCCATGGGACGTCCGGTTTCGATAAGTAAACCGCTCCGACGGAGCGAGTAATATGGGAGCATTGAGTGATTGCGCGGAATAGGACTATAATCCTATGTTGACGCTTCCACCCGGCGCGTCGCGCTGTCTAATTATGTAGACAAAGCAGCCGGAAGCAGATGAGCAGGTCTGGAGCAGTAAATCCAAGAAAGCTGCCGACTGAGTTGACCTAGCCTCGGCCGAAGATAATTCGCGCAAATCATCATGACCGCGATATTGACATCGCCGTCGATCAGACGCGCTCGGTCATGCTGGTGGATGGGGGCTGAACTTCAGCTTTTTCCGCTTATCCATGGTTGTAATCATGCCTCCATGATAATTTAAGCACTCCCTACGACAGACTTTCAGTTTCCGGAGGTGGTGTATGGTCCAGAGAGGCGGGCCGGCGGCGATTAACGGCTTCTTGTACCAGATCCTAAGCCATCTCGGCTGGCTGGCGTCGGTCCGCATCACGGGCCGGATCTCCACGACGGATCTGCCTGACGAGGCGTGCATAATCCTTGAGCCGAAGGATGGCGGGGATGCCCGCCTTGAAGGCCATGGAGTGTATCTCGTCGAACAGTATAAGGTTCGACCCGACAGCACTTGGGCCGTCCGGGCTATTGTCGAGGACGTGCTGCCGGACCTGCGCACGGCCGTGCCTGAACCGCCTTTGACAAACGGGAGATACCGCTTCGTCACGGATGGCCGGAAGGGACGGCTCACGACCTTCGAGGCCTTTCTCGAAGCGGTACGGGGGATCAGCGATCCGGCCGACCTTGATGCGACCGAACCTCATCACTTCGGTGAGAACCTGCCTAACACTTTCCGCGAGCTTTTCGATCACATTGTCAAAGTGACAAGGCGCGTCTCCGAACGTGAGCGCAAGGATGAAACGGCAACAGTTCTCGATCTTCTGAAAAAATTCGAGATGGAGTTCGATGCCTCGCCCGACCGTTGCTCCGATTTGATCGAGACGATGATCCGGCCGATTTGCGCGAATCTGGGTGACGAGGTCGCCAAGCGGCAGCAACTTGTCGGCATGCTGATGGAACGGTTGAGCACGGGGGAAAAGTACCTTTCCGCAGCGGACATTGATGAGCTGCTCCGTGGTGCGGGCCTTGATCCCGATCGCTTGCGCAATCTTGCGAAACTCAACCAAACTCTTGCCTCTGTGCTCGATGACAAACTCGGGGGAATACACTACCGGGCGGACATGGATGTTCGCGAGCCTGCTGAATGGCCGACTGATGCCCCCGTACTCCTCATCGCCGGCGAAAGCGGTGAGGGCAAGACATGGCAGCTTGCGAAACTGGCTCAAACCCAAGCCGATGCCCGTCAACCCATCGTTTGGGTTTCCCCAGGGAGGGACGCGGAAACCACACTAGCCAGAGCCATACGAGTCGTGTGGCAGGAGGGGTTGGGAGCCACCGACGAAAAGTCGCCAGGCGCATTGACATCACATTACTGTGCCATGGCCCCAGATGCGCCATTGCCGTGGCTGACCATCGCAGTCGATGACGTGCAGGATGTGGACTTGGCTCGTGACCTCATTACCCAGCCATGGAAACGCTGGGGGATGCGTCTCGTGATGTCGGTGCCCGCTTCGGTCGCCTCGATGGCACAGAACGCCGTGAGCGACGTCAGGGTCCATCGCGTCTGTTGGTTTTCCGTGTCGGAAATTAACGACTTTCTCGCCCGTAAAGGCCGCAACTGGGGAGAATTACCGAGCGATCTCCAGCAGTTACTCCGCACTCCAATCCTCGCCGGCCTATACCTGCAGCTCCCCTACGACACGTTCAGGACAGCACCAAACTGTGAATACGAAATTTTCGACGCCTTCTGGAGACGGATGCAGTTTAGGACCAAGGCTGGGGACGACGGCATCCTGATAGCCATCGCGATCCGGGTTCTGGAAGGTGCCTCCTATCCTGTCGAGAGGAATCACTGGCGGGAGGTCAGTCTCGATCCGGACGCCGTTGAACGCCTGCGTGCCTCGGGATGGCTGAACTGCCTGCCCGGCGGCCTAACCAGTTTCGCGCATGATCGTTTGCTCAACTGGGCCGTGGCGGTATTCCTTGCGCAGCAGATGTCGGCCGGCAAGCTCACGGCCGAGCAAATGGTGGAAACCCTGCTGAAGTGCGTCGATGGGTTTTCCAACAACTTCGCCAAGCGTCTCGGTTATGTGCCCATGGATTTGCTGTGGCTGTTGGCCGGCAATGGGACAAGGGCCGATGTTCTTGCCGATCTCATTGCTCGTCTGGAGGCAAGTCCGCACTACGGTAGTTACGGCCAGGATCTGTATACACATCTGTTGCCAACGCTCGGTGAACGGGTGGTGGATGCTCTGAAGGTTCGTTTCGACCAGTTGCCTGCGCGGGATTATCGGGTCAAGCTCGTTACCCACGCTCTCTCAGTGATCGCAACGCAGGACGGTGTGGACCTGTCGTCTTTGGCTGAGCAACTGTTGCGGTCTCCGTCTGCGGAACGGCAATCTGTCGGTATTTCCCTGGTGACTGCGAAGTCCTCAGCGCGTTTCCTCGACCGCCTGTGGGAACTGCACCAAGAAAGGTGTGAAGTGCTAGATTGCACGCATCAAGAGTTGGAGAATTGTCGCTGGAACCACCGAGACTATGACGCCAGCTTTGCTGCCCTGCGCGCTGCGGTTCAGGCTGACCCGGGATGGCTTCGGCAGCGGATAAGGAATGCTGACCCGAAGCAGGAGCGGGTCAATCAACTCGCCTACCTCCTCAACAATCTCGACTACTCGGCCGCTCGCGACATCTGGTTTGATGTCAAGGATGACTTGATAACGAAGGTTCCGCCTGGTCGCCCGCGCAGTCTGATCTACTGCGTCGGGCGGTTCGGTGATCTGTCGCTGATGGATTTTCTTCTATCCTGCCTTACTCGGCAGGAGGATTGGGCAAACAGCGCCGCCCTCTCGAACCTCGTCCGATTGGCCCCCGAGCAGGCAATCGAGAAACTGCCAGAGATCTACCATCCGGAGTTGGCGAGCTCGCGAAACTGGTGGCTGCCGCAGATGCTCAACGCGCGGCCGGATGAAACACACCGGAAGCTGCTGGCTATGGCACACACTGAGGCCCGTGGTACGCACATCATCGACGAATTGTTCACGGATCGAGCGGATCAACTCGACGTATCCATGCTACGCTTCCGTTTACGAGCGCTGGAGGTTGAACTGAAGGGGGGGGCAGCTTCTGCGCGAGAGGGCCATCCCTGGCTGACCTTCCCACTTAGGCTTCTGAACCGCATCTCCCGACCGGATCTACTGGCTGTCCTGCGAGAGGAAGCTGGTGGCCAATTAGAGCATATGGTCGAAGAAGTCGCATGCGCTCGAGTTAAGCATTCTAAGAACCACTTAGATCACGTATTGGAGCCGTGCAGACAGTTCCTTATCAATGTCGGCGGCATTGGGATTACACGGCTGGTGAACCATGAACTGCGTTCCGCCGATTATTGGGGGCGTCTGGGCGGACTAGAATGGGCAATCGTTTCTCCTGACCGGGAAACTATCGACCTTCTGCGAGCCATCGGCCGCCGGCCGGTGACGTTTGACGGCAAGGGGACCCCGAACTCAAACGAATGGCAGGAGCGCTATAAGGCGACCATCGCCCTCGCCGCGGCGGGCTCCGATGAGGGGGTGGTGGAGTCAATCTGGGGTGACGGGCCGGAGGCAGTGGCGGCTGACTTGGAAGAACTTAGGGCGGAGTCTGGGCCTATGAGCAAGGCCCAGACCAGCCACGCGTTCGAAGTTCTCTCCGCTCCTGAAGCGGAGGAAGAGGGTTTGCTCAAGGCACTGACGGTCGCATGGCTGAGCAGGGACACTGAATTCATTTTGCCTGTCCGGCAGATCCTTTCCACTTTCCCGCCCGACAGCCGAATTGTAGGCATGGCATGCATCGCCCTTCACCGGTTGGGAGACAAGTCGTCCGATTTTCGGCAACAGGCTCTTCTCTTATTGCGGACTGAAAAGAATGGCCGTTGGGCTTTGGATGCGCTTTTGTCCATGGGCGACGCGGCTGTACCCGACCTTGCAGCACATCTCCGTGACTTGCCGTTCGAGAAGTGGACCAACCTTGAGATCGCTCTGGTCGCGGAGTTTCATCATCATGAGGAAACCCGTGCGGATGCCATCCAATGGGCCGTTCGGTTGTGCAAGGAACGTCCTCGCAATTGTCCATTGCTGGAAATCGCAGCCGAGTCTGGCGATGGTGAAATTCGGGAACTGATCATCCAGCAAGCTTTTCACGAGAATGGTATCGTCGTGGGCGAGAAGACACAGGCGATCAATGCACTAGCCAAATTCGACATCGAACGCGCCGCTCAGGCGGCCGAACGGCAGCTTCGTATCACACGAAATGAGTTGCGGCCACTGGCCCAGTTGCTGGCCCGGCTCTCGCCCCATGACGCATCATCGCGTCTGATCGGCATCGCTCAGCAACGTCAAGACAGCCTGGCGGCGGTCGGTCATGCCTTGCGGAGGCTGGGCGCGGAACAGGTGGACAGGACGTTGGCAACTTGCATGACCGATCCGTCCCGGGCCATTCGCGCGATCGGAGCCGAGTTGGCAGGCTGGCTGCCGCCCGGCCGTCTGGACGCTGCAATCGAATCCATGTTGAGGGATGAAACAGAGGACAATCCTCGGCGGGTCGCTCTGGAGGCGTTAGATCGCAAAAATCAGCAGACGGTCGCGCTGGACTTGCTCAGGTCCTTCGAGACAGCGCCCAACGACCGACGCTGGTCGATTCTGCTCGCCCTATTGCAGATGGCCGCCCCCCATCTTTTGACAGATCGCGACGACGCCCTTTGGATTGCCCCAGCGCTAGACAAGGCTCCCCACATCTTTCGGCGTCACGCCGAGGGGGCACTGAAAAAGCGAAAATCCTCTTAATCTTCGCCAACAACAAGCGGCGGCGCAGATGCTCATCGCAATGTCCGCTGTTTGAGGCCGGCATGTATCTCCGGAATGGCCGACATGAAGCGCAAAGCTGCCGTTTGGCGGTACCTACAGACGGCTGACTATGACATTGCCAACCACCTATCCTACGCCCTATGTCATGCCAGTATCAGTTAATTGTCCGAATTTACTGCTTTGGCTGGTCGGCTCGGAAAGAATTTATGTACGTCCATATCTGACGTATAAGCATGCTATAAAAATTCTCATGAGAAATTAGCCCGCCGCATCGTTGATCCAGAAGGAAACCCGGCTGATTGCCGTGACAGGATTTCTCTGTCCGCAGCACGGGAGCAGGAGAAGACGATGTTCAAATCCTATGCCCCTTTTCTGATCCAATTTTCACCGGAGGCTTACGCCATGCTTGGTTGCTCCGTGTCCTCCGTCGCGCCCACTATATTTCGCACTGTGGCGTCGGCGCCGGGTGGCTTCAATCTCGCCTATGTGCCGGTTCACCTCGACTCGGGCGATTATGCTGCGTCGGCGCGGATCATGCCAACTGACACGATCATTACCGAGGTCGATATAGCGCCGACGGCGTCAACCCCCCGAGTAATAAAGGGGGCTGCGTTGCGCAGTGCTACCGCGATTCCGGTCGCACGGGCCGGGAGGGTTGCGCGGTGAGCTTGGGATTCAACGACATGCCACATTGGCAACTATTGGCCGAGACAGGAAAGATAGCGGATGCTGCCACAGGCGGCATCGATGCCCATGGCCTTCTCGTTTATGCACGCAACATTCTCAGGGCCGTCGAACCCGCGTCGGACGAAGCGCAAGTGCTTGTGGGATGGCTGGCACGCAACCGCCAAAAACTTGGATTGCATGACGGGCTGTTCACGGCGAACGATCAGGAACGGGGCGACCGGCGAGGCAAGAACCGGCCGATTGGCAAGGTCCGATGGGCTGCGTTCGACCAGGCATTGCACCAGCGACCCCGAGACGGGGACGACGTGGCAGCTGCGGCGCCAGACTCTCGTGATGCGGGGTTTGATGCGGTTGCGGCAGCGCTCGGCTTGCAGAGTGTGGATGCCGCCTTGTTCCGCCTGATCGTGCTGTACCGGCTGGACAACCGCTTTGAGCGGCTATTCGACGGCCTGGCTTCGGCACGCGGCCGGGCGACGACGCTGCGGCGCTATCCTGATCTGTTTGCCCTGCTGATCGGGGGTGAAGCAGCCACGATTAACGCGCGGTTCCGTGCCGACGCACCGTTGTTAGCCTCCGGGGCGATCATGGTGGACAATGAAGGCTATATCCAGATCAGCACGCGGTTGGTCGCACTGATCGAGGCCTGCTCGGTGGGGGATGCCGATGTGCGGACCGAGTTGTTGGGCGCACCTGTTCCGGCGAAACTCCCTTGGGTTGCCTTCCGGCATCTCGGCGCGGAAATCGAAATCGCACGACAGATCTTGCGCGTGTCGGTCGCCTCGGGCCGCGAACAGGGCATCCATATCCTGCTGTATGGCCCTCCGGGTACGGGTAAAACCGAATGTGCCGCAAGTCTGGCGGCGGAGCTTGGGTTGAAACTTCACGTGATTGGTGAGCGCAGCGACAGGGGCCGAGAGCCCTCGCGCGGTGAGCGCCTGTCGGACTTGTTGCTCGCGCAACGGATCGGCGTGAATAACGAGACGTTGTATCTATTCGATGAGGCGGAGGATCTATTCCGTCCGCGCACGAGCGACCGCGAACCGGACCCGAAAATATTCGTACACCGGCTACTCGAGACCTCGAAAGTACCGATGATCTGGGCAGCGAACGATCTCGATGCGTTTTCCTCCGCCGTGTTGCGGCGGATGAGCCTGTGCATCGAGGTGCGGTTGCCGCCGCAGGATCGACGGGCGGAGCTGTGGCAGGAACTCGCGGTAGCGGAAGATGTAACGCTCGATGCGCCGACCGCACACAAACTCGCGCGGCTGATCCCATCCGCTCCCTCAATTGCACGAACCGCACTGCGCGCAACGCGATTGGTGGGGGGCGATGGGGAAACCGTCGCACTGGTGGCGTCCGGGATGGCGCGGGCGATGGGGCATGGTTCGGTCGCAGCACCCGAAGCCGAGGTGGAGACGCTTTATGATCCGGCGTTGAGCCATGCCGACGGTGATCTGGCGGCGATCGCGGCGCGACTGGCACGGCCGGATGCGTCGCGCACAATTTCGCTGCTGCTGTCCGGCCCGCCCGGGACCGGTAAGAGCGCGTTCGCCAGGCATCTGGCGCGGCGGATGGGGATGAACGTATTGCAGAAGCGGGGATCGGATCTGTTTGGGCCATACGTCGGCCAGACCGAGGCGAAGATTGCGGCGGCGTTTGCCGAGGCGCGGGCGACCAATGCGTTCCTGATTTTCGATGAAGCAGATTCGCTGCTGATGGATCGGTCCAGTGCGCACCAATCGTGGGAGGTGAGCCAGGTGAACGAGATGCTGACTTGGATGGAGAGCCATCCGTTACCCTTCGTATGCACAACGAATTTGCCGGACCTTTTGGATAAGGCAAGTCTGCGGCGGTTTCTGGTGCGGCTGAATTTTCATCCGCTTCGGGCGGATCAGGCCACAACGCTGTATCGTCGAACCTTCTCCGGCGAGCCGCCGGCGGGGCTGGTCCGGCTCGACCGACTGACGCCGGCCGATTTTAGCAGGGTGGCCCGGCGGATTGCCGTGCTCGGTTTGGCCGAGGACGCAGACGCCATTCTTGATCTGTTCACTGCGGAGGTCGAGGGCCGCGAAGGTAGCGCGCGCCCGATCGGGTTCGGGGTAAGGCGATAACAACATCGTGAGCCGCATGATCCGGAGGAATATCGACGTTGCTCGAACCGGTCGTGCGGTTCAGTCTGCTTCTGTGCGTTATGAACCGGCGACGAGACTGGTGAGGCTTGCTGTTCTGCTCTCGGGATCGCGAGTGGGTTTATCGCTCGACGAGATGGCAGAGCATCTCGAAGTTGGCCGTCGGACGATTGAACGGTTACGTGACCGGATCGAGGAGATTTTTCCTCACTTGTCGTTCACCGATGGCGAAGATCGGGTGCGGCGCTGGCGTCTACCTCGCGAAACCCTTCCGGCACTGCCGGCGCAGCCTGGCGCAATCGCAACCCTGGAAACGCTGGCACGCGAGTTATCCGTCAGGGGCGACGACGCACGTGCGTCCGACTTGAAGGATGCCGCGGCGACTCTGCGGGCGATGATGACACCGGCTGCGCTCACACGATCCGAGCCGGATGTTGAGCTGCTGATGCAGGCGGAAGGCAGCGCAGCAAGCCCTGGGCCTCGGCTAAAGCTGGATCGGTCTTTGTTGAGCGAACTGCGGAAGGCGATTTTGGCATCGAATATGCTCCGCTTGAAATACCGCCCCGCCGAGGCGACGCGCGCCACTGTGCGGACGCTTTGCCCCTATGCAATCCTGTACGGACGTCGCGCCTATCTGATCGCGCACATCCCTGGCGCGGAGGCAATGCGGCTATGGCGGATCGACCGGATCAGCGACCTGAGGGTCTCAAGCGAAGTGTTCACGCGGCAACCATTCGACTTGGCGGCCTATGCAGCTCAGTCGTTCGGGGTATTCCAGGAACCGCCGCAAGATGTGGTGCTCCATTTTACCCCCGAAGCGGCGGAGGATGCGGGAGCATGGATTTTTCACCCATCGCAAATGATGGAGCCACAAACCAATGGATCTCTCATTGTGCGGTTTCGTTGCGGGGGGATGCGTGAGTTAGATTGGCATCTTTACACGTGGGGAGATTCGGTAACAGCGACCATATTGGACAAAGACACAACAACAACGAGGAGTTTACAGAATGGATGATGAGCTAAAGTCGTTTATTGAAAAGACGTCTAAGATAACCAAAATACATGTCGAAAAGACGTTTTTTGATGTAGGTATGCGTGGGTACTATGAAAACCCAATGTCAGACATATTGGCGTTCTATTTGAACCCAGCCGAGCAGCATCACTTCGGAGATTCTATATTGAAAGAATTTCTTTCATGCTGTGATCTTAACGGTCTTGATCCTATTCTTATCGGTGCTCCGATTCGCGAACGAGGGCACATTGACATTTTTCTGGAGAGCAAAGACTGGGCTCTCGTAATTGAAAATAAAATACTTCATCACGCAAATAATCCATTCGGAGAATACGAGCGTAGGGCTCGGGATTATGCCGGAGCGGAAAAACGTATTCACTTTGTAATCCTCGCGCCATACGATCCTAAGATCCCCAACTGGAAGTGGATACCAACAAACCTTTTCATTGCGAGCTTAAAACTCTTTTTATCTTCCATAACAAGCCATAATAAATGGCATGTTTTGTTTGCTGATTTCTTAACTTCGTTAGAAAGGATACTCGAACCAATGAAACATAACACGCTTACTGAGGCGGACTTTCAGTATTTGTCCGATAATCTTGGCAAAGTGAAGCAAGTCTCTGATCTTCTTGAAGCTTATTATGACTCGATCTATCACATGGTTACCCCAATAGCAAAGAAAATATTCGAAAACTTAGACGTTCAAATCTTTCCGGACGATTGGACCAAAGACGGTTTTGGAAACACTACATGTATTAAGCCTTACAAAGACCTTGACCACAAAATAAATGTATTATCGCCGCCTCATCCCGAAAAAATGAACTCGGCTCATAGGTTTCGAGTCCAATACTATATCCGAAATCGGAGCGATACGTCGCAGCGTGTTAAGGAAACATATTGTGCAGATAATTTTAAATATCTAGATGTTGAAGATAAAGGTACATTTTATAGCTTCTATCGGGGTGTTAATACAGTTGATGAATTAATAAAGGCGGTATCGGATGCATGCCTTTTTATTAAGAAATGTCATAATGAATTTCACGATGGTGATTAAATGAAAGTTAAATTAGGCCGTATGAACGGAATCGCTGCTATGCGTTTCTAGTAGATATTATCTGACAAAAGAGTCCGTTGGGGGATTCCGGCGCATGGGCTGGCATACAAGTTTATGCGATGCGCACCGGAATCGCAGTCACCGTTATTTCTGCCGATCAAGTTCGTCTCGCCACGGTAGGAGATATCGAGTTCGAGCGCGGCTGATACCTCTCGTCCGTGGCAGGTCCCTTCGCCGGGACGATGGATCGGGTCAGGCCGCTGTGAGCCCAGTAGCATCAATCGAAGACTGCGCTTATTGGAGATCGACCGGCCGGTCCTCATTAGACCCCATTGAGCAGCGGCCACGTGGCGACTGCACAAAGAAGCAAGGCACCGGCGGAGGTGCCGCGCTAAGCGAGAGACTTGACATCTATCAGCCCGTTACAGAAGACTTATAAGGAGGCGGCTGGTTGAGGGAGAGATCGTTGCGCGGGTCGAGCGGCGGCGGATGTGATCGGAGTCCGAGAAGGCCGCGTTGCTGGCGGAGGTCGAAGCGGAGGGCGGCCGGGTATCCGTGGTGGCGAAGCGTCACCGGATATTGGGCAGTCTGCTCTAAAACTGGCGATCGGCATGCAAGGCGGCGGATGAGCGGCTCGCATTTGTCGATCGACCCGGGCCCGTGCCGAGTATCGAGGGACGTCTCTGGCACCGCGCCTATGTTGCCGAAGTTGGTGCGCTTGTCTGGCATCTCATCGTCTTCAGAGTTCCTGTCTGCCTGAGATCCCCATCCGCGCTCCGCTAGAACGCCTATATCTCAGGATATCACGCGTTCGCATCGTGCTGGCTCCGCTGTTATAAGGGCAACAGATGTGAAGCGAACCGCGCGGTCATGCTGAATGGCGATCGGGCATCGCTGAAATCTCGAATTCGTGACCGTGACGAGAAAGGACCCACTCGAAAATTTTTATCCTTCCCAGTATGATATCGTTGTTAACACGCACGCAAGCCCTCCAAATCCAAAATGAGCGTGCGAAAGGGAGGCTATGAAGGCGAGTAGTTTTTACGAACGGCCGATCCTGAACTCGCCTTATCGCGTGCCGGAATGGCACCATTCACTCGATGAGCACGGCCAGCCTCTTGGTGGGGATCCTGTTGCGGGGCGGCGGGTCTCCCGATTTGTCGTACCGGTGCCGGCAACTCGAAAAAAGGCCGCTTCTGCCCAGGGGTCGCTTGGACTGGAGGTTTATGAAGAGAACCCGCTGATCAACGACATCCGTCGGCACGTCGATGAGTGGCGCCGGCAGACCGATCCGGCAAAGTGGAGCGTCTCACCGGCGACACAGGCACTTCTTCAACATTGGCGGCGCGAAGATTTCGACGGTCCCCGGCCGTTCTTCTGCCAGATCGAGGCAATCGAGACGGTGATCTGGTTGACGGAGGTGGCCCCGAAACGCCAGGTCGGGAAAGATTTTCTCAATCGTATCGCCGCGGCCAATGCCGAAGCCAACCCCGCCCTATTTCGCATTGCCCTGAAGATGGCCACCGGCAGTGGCAAAACCACGGTCATGGCCATGTTGATTGCCTGGCAGGCGGTGAACGCCGCGCGCAAGGATTCTAAAGATTTTTCGCGCGCTTTCCTGATCATTGCGCCCGGCATTACGATCAAGGATCGCCTCCGCGTGCTGCAGCCAAGCGACCCGAACAACTACTACGAAACGCGCGGTTTGGTTCCACCTGAAATGCTGCCCGACATCCGCCGCGCCGAAATCGTCATCACCAACTATCACGCCTTCCAACACCGCGAGACGCTCGCGTTGCCGAAGGTTTCCCGTAGCTTTTTGCAAGGAAACGCACCGGAACCGGTGGAGACCGTCGAAACCGACACGATGATGCTTCAGCGCGCTTGTGGGAAGCTGCTTCACTATGCCAGCGTCAACGTCATCAACGATGAAGCGCATCATTGCTATCGCCACAAAGTCGGCGACAATGTGGAAGGCACGTTGACCGCTGACGAGAGGAAAGAGGCAAACGTAAATGAGGAAGCCGCCCGCCTCTGGATCAACGGTATCGAGGCGCTGGATCGTAAACTCTCAAACGGTGTGCGCACGGTTTACGATCTTTCGGCCACGCCGTTCTTCCTGCGGGGATCGGGCTACGCGGAAGGCTATTTGTTTCCCTGGGTCGTCTCTGATTTCAGCCTGATCGACGCGATCGAGAGCGGCATCGTCAAGCTGCCGCGCGTCCCCGTCACGGACAATCTGGTCCAGACCGATACCGTCGTCTATCGGGATTTGTGGAAGCATATCGGCAAAGATCTGCCAAAAACCACAACCGGAGCCGCAAAACTCAGCCCATTCAACCTTCCCAACACGCTTAAGACCGCACTCAATGCCCTGTACAGCCATTATGAGGGCGAATTCGAGCGATGGCAGCGCGCAGGGATCGAAGTGCCGCCCGTATTCATCGTGGTTTGCCAGAACACCGCCATCTCGAAACTGGTGTTCGAGTGGATCGCCGGCTTTGAGCGTGACGACGGTAATGAGACCGAACGCACAAGCTTTCATGCGGGACACCTCGAACTGTTCCGCAACTATGACAATCAGGGCGGCAGGCTGCCGCGCCCCCGTACCCTATTGATCGATTCCCGCCAGATCGAAGCTGGCGATGCACTCGATAAAGGCTTTGCCGCGGCTGCGGCCGCCGAGATCGCGCAGTTTAAACGCGAAAAAGCCACGCGGGACGGCGCCGCGAGCGTCCAAGGCGAAGCCAGCGACGCTGATCTGTTGCGTGAAGCGATGAACACGGTCGGCCGTGTTGGTCGTCTGGGCGAACAGATCCGCTGCGTCGTCTCCGTCTCCATGCTGACCGAAGGTTGGGATACCAACACGGTCACACATATTCTCGGCGTGCGCGCCTTCGGTACCCAGTTGCTCTGCGAGCAGGTGGTCGGTCGTGGCCTGCGCCGCCAATCGTATGATCTCAATCCGGAAACCGGCCTGTTCGACGTGGAATATGCCGACATCATGGGCATACCGTTCGATTTTGCGGCGTCTCCGCAGGAGACAAAGCCAACCAAACCCAAACCGGTCACGCATGTTCACGCCATCAAGGATCGCGCGGCATTGGAAATCAAATTTCCGCGCGTCAGCGGTTATCGGCGCGCCCTCCCACCGGACCGCCTTGAAGCCAGTTTCAACGAAGACAGCAGGCTGGAAATCACACCGGCCGATATCGGGCCGACGTCAGTGGTGATGGAGGGCATTGTTGGCCAGGGCGTCACCATCACGCCCGAAATTATGGAGCGGCTCCGCCCCTCCGAAATCAGCTTCAATCTCGCGAAATACCTTCTCTACAATCATTTCCGCGATGAGGATAACGTGCCGCGGCAACATCTGTTTCCGCAAATCCAGAAAATCGCCCGCCTATGGCTCGACGGAGGATATCTGGTTACCAAGGGCGTCCCGATCGGCGCAATCCTGTACGAGGATCAACTCGCGCGCGCAGCCAGTAAGATCGACATTGCGCTCACCCGAGCGAGCGACGGCCCGATGCTCGCGGTACTCGACCCGTATAATCCGCGAGGCTCAACCCGCCATGTCAATTTCAATACGTCCAAACCCTGCTGGACCACCGGCGCGCGACCGCCCAAATCGCACATCAGCCACGTGGTTCTGGACAGCACATGGGAACAACCGCTGGCCCTGACGCTGGAAGGCCATCCGCGGGTAATCGCCTATGCGAAGAATCAAGGTATGGGCTTTGAAATCCCCTATCTCGATGGAGGGGTTATGCGCCGTTATGTGCCGGACTTTCTGGTCCGGCTCGATGACGGCGGAGCGGAACCGCTCAACCTCATTCTGGAAGTGAAGGGGCTGCGCACGGAGGCCGACAAGGCCAAGGCGGAGACCACGCGCGACCTATGGGTGCCTGGCGTCAACAACCTGGGCGGTTTCGGCCGATGGGGCTTTGCTGAATTCCGGGACTGGGCGTTGATGGAAGAAGATTTTGCCGCAATGGTCGATACGCTGTTAGGAGCAGACAAATGACAACGTCGTTCAAGACAAACCCGTTCCTTCTCAAGGATCTAATGCAGGATTGCCACGACGGAAAAATGCAACTTCCCGATTTTCAGCGTGGCTGGGTGTGGGACCAGGATCGTATCATTGATCTTCTAGCGTCGGTGTCGGAGGGTTTCCCGGTCGGGGCCTTGATGACGCTCGACGCTTCGGGCGAGATCGCTTTTGCTGTCCGGCCCGTCGAAGGCGCACCTTCTGCTACCAAGCACCTCGAATCATATCTGCTCGACGGACAGCAACGCATGACATCGCTGTACCAATCGACCTCCACGCGCGATCCTGTGCTGACGCAGACGGCGCGGAAACGGCCGGTCCGCCTGCACTTCTATTTTGACATTCAGGCGGCTCTCAACCCGACCCTGTCACGGCGCGAGTCAATTGTCGCAGTGCCCGAGGACCGAATTATCCGAGGGGCGTTCGGTCGCGATGTCGCTCTGGATCTGTCGACCCAGGACGCAGAATTTGCGGCGCTTCATTTTCCGGTCGATCAGATATTCAAATCCCAGCATTGGATTCAGGCCGCGCTTAAATGGATATTTCACGCCCCCGAGGCCCGCAAGCACCACCTGGATCTGATTAATGAGTTCTCGGACAAGGTGATCAACAATTTTGCGGACTACCAGGTCCCGGTGATTGCGCTTGGAAAGGACACCAGCCGCGCAGCCGTTTGTCTCGTATTCGAGAAGGTCAATACGGGCGGCAAAGCACTCGATGCATTCGAACTTGTCACAGCCATGTATGCCGCTGAGAATTTCCAATTGCGCGACGATTGGAAGGCGCGACGCGAACGCCTGGTGAAGCTACCGGTGCTTGCGCATGTTGAGTCGGTTGAATTCCTCCAGGCGATCTCGTTGCTTCATACCAAGGCCGTGCGGGAGACCGCCGAGGCCGAGGGCCGTGAACCACCGGCCATCAGCGCAAATCGTAACAGTCTGCTCCAGCTACCACTTGCCGCCTACCGGCAATACGCCGACAGCGTCGAACAGGGGTATAAGCTCGCCGCGAAGTTTCTCCATGGGCTGAAGATTTTTCGGGCCCGTGATCTGCCATACCAGACCCAGCTCGTCCCACTCGCGGCCATCCTGGCTGAACTGGGCGGCAAATGGGAAAACGATGCTGTCCGGCAGCGTCTGTCCCAATGGTTCTGGTGCGGTGTCTTCGGTGAGCTTTATGGTTCGGCCGTCGAGACACGTTTTGCCCTCGACATCCGCGATGTGGGGCGGTGGCTCGACGGCGGTGCTCTGCCGCAGACAATCGAACGCGCCGATTTCCGCGAGGAACGGTTGCGCACGCTTCGAAGCCGTCTCTCCGCCGCCTACAAAGGCGTCCATGCCTTGCTGATGCGCAAGGGAGCGCAGGATTTTCGCTCCGGCCAGCCGTTCGACCAGGCTGTCTTTTTCGATGAGAATGTCGACATTCATCATATCTTTCCGGAGGCGTGGTGCAAGAAACAGAATATCAGGCCGGAGGTTTACAATAGTGTCATCAACAAGACCCCCCTGTCGGCCCGCACCAATCGCATCATCGGTGGCGTGGGTCCGTCCGCCTACCTGAACCGGCTCGAACAGGGCAATGCGCAGAACCCACCAATTGCGTCCGATCGGCTGAACTCGATCCTTCATACGCACGTCATCGATGACAATCTTCTCCGAGCGGACGATTTCCAGACCTTTTTCGACGCACGTCGCCGCGGACTTCTCGCCATGATTGAAGACGTCATGGGCAAATCCGCCGTACGGGAAGACGTGGCTCCCCCCGATCTTGATGATGGGTACAGCGACGAGGAACGCGAAGCCGAACTGATCGGCACGTATGAGACCGGAATGGCAGCCTGATGGCCCGCCCACCGAAATCCTCCGCCAAACAGATCGACGCGCTAAAGCATGAGGCGGCGACGCGCCGTAATATTCCGACCGCCGAGATGGAGAGTTTTTTTCGGCGCGATGAGGATTCCGCACCGCGGCCAGCGCAGCATTATCCGCGCGCGCGGCCGTTGGCCGAGGGGGAGACGCGGACGGCGGAGGAGCCGAGCCAGCCGGAGTTGATCTGGAACGGCGCGCGCATCACCATCACCGATGAGCAAATGGCCGAGCTTGCGGAAACCGGCACGCTGACCCTGTCCGATGCGCAACTGGTCTGGCGTGGCAAGGATCGGCAGGACTGGTCAGACCTCGTGGTCAACGTGCCACCGCTCTATATCCAGGAAAAAATTCACCCCAAGGCGATCATCGACGATCTCAAACGCCGTACCGCGCAAAAGCGCGAGGCAGAGACCGCTGAGCCGGATTTGTTCGCCGACTTCAACGGCATCACGCCGGAGCAACGCGCGGAATTCTATCAGCACGACCAGCATTGGTCGAACCGCATGATCCTAGGCGATTCGCTCCAGGTCATGGCCAGCCTCGCCGAGCGCGAAAGCCTCAAGGGCAAGGTGCAATGCATCTATTTCGACCCGCCTTACGGCATCAAATTCAATTCCAACTGGCAGGTGTCCACCCAGTCGCGCGATGTGAAGGACGGTAAACAGACCGATATTTCGCGGGAGCCGGAACAGGTGAAGGCGTTCCGGGATACGTGGAAGGACGGGATTCATTCCTACCTCACCTATCTGCGCGACCGGCTGACGGTGATGCATGATCTTCTGACGGAGGGTGGGTCGATCTTCGTCCAAATTGGCGATGAGAATGTGCATCGCGTGCGCGCTGTGATGGATGAGGTGTTTGGAACAGAAAATTTCGTGAGCCAGATCGCTTATCAAACAACAACCGGCCGCGTTAACTCTACTCTGTCAGCCGCCACAAACTATATCATTTGGTTTGCTAAGTATGGATCAAGTTTAAAATTCCACAGTCCATTTCAGCCGAAAGCTGCTGGCTCTTCGACTGATCAAGTGTATCGCATGGCAATGAAATCTGATGGAACGTTCCGACGCTTAGGGGCAGCGGAACAGTCAGCTCTAGATCTGGGGGAACGTGTGTTCCGGCCGGATAACATCACCAGTTCGCGTCCTGCCGCAGACGGAGATGTTCGAGAGTTCCAATTTGAAGGTCAAACGTTTCCTCCGGGGAAGGGAACCTTCAAAACGGACGCAAAGGGTCTAAAAACGCTTGGGCGCGCCGGGCGAATCTGGAAGACTAAGAAAAGTGTGCAGTATATCCGATATCTAGACGACTTCGATGCAATTCCTTTGTCAAACGTCTGGTCTGATACGCAGACGGGAAATTTCACAGAAGATAAAGTCTACGTTGTACAGACGGCGCAGAAAGTAATTCAGCGCTGCATCCTCATGGCCACCGACCCCGGCGATCTGGTACTCGACCCTACGTGCGGCTCCGGCACCACCGCTTACGTCGCTGAGCAGTGGGGACGACGCTGGATCACCATGGACACCAGCCGCGTCGCCCTCGCTCTGGCCCGCACCCGCCTGATGGCTGCACGCTATCCGTGGTATCTGCTGGCCGACAGCCGTGAAGGCCGCGCCAAGGAAGCCGAACTGACGAAACGGCCGCCGTCTGACACACCGGTGCATCACGATATCCGCCAGGGCTTTGTCTATGAGCGCGTACCGCACGTTATGCTTAGCTCAATTGCCAACAACCCGGTGATTGACGAGATCTGGGACAAATATCAGGCGGTGCTGGAGCCTTTGCGCGCGACGCTCAGCACGGCGATGGGGCAGAGATGGGAGGAATGGCAAATCCCCCGCGAATTGCTGAAAACCGCGCCGGCCGCCGCGCGCGCGGCGCATGCAGACTGGTGGGCGGCGCGGATCGCCCGGCAGCGCGAGATCGATGCCAGCATCGCCGCGCGCGCCGATGTCGAATATCTGTACGACAAACCCTATACCGACAATGCGCGTGTCCGCGTCGCCGGCCCGTTCACGGTCGAAAGCCTCTCGCCGCACCGCGTGCTCCCGGCTAGCGAGGAAGAACTACGCGGCGATGCCAAACCGGTCGATGCCAGCCAGGCCGGGCAGGATTTTTCCGCCGTCGTCATCGACTATCTCAAGTCCGAAGGCGTGAAGCAGGAGAAAAAACACGATCGAATTACGTTCGAGAGCTTGATGCCGTGGCCCGGCACATATGTCGGTGCCGAGGGAAAATTCACCGAGGGCGAAGACGGCCGTGAACGCCGTGCCGCCATCCTGATCGGGCCGGAATACGGTACGGTAGGACGGCAGGACATCGTGATGGCAGCGCGCGAGGCTGTAGATGCACGGTTCGACGTGCTGATTGCCTGCGCCTTCAATTTTGATGCCCTTTCCACCGAACTCGGCAATCTCGGCAGTCTTAAAATCCTGAAAGCCCGCATCAACCCGGACATGCACATGTCCGCCGAACTGAAAAATACCGGGCGCGGCAACATGTTCGTGGTGTTCGGCGAACCAGATGTGGACATTCTGGACGAAGGCGGCGCCGAAATTCGGGTGAAGGTGAACGGTGTGGATGTGTTCGACCCCAACACCGGCGATATCCGCTCCAACGACACCGCCGGCATCGCCGCCTGGTTCATCGACACCGCGTATAACGATGAGAGCTTCTTCGTCCGTCACGCCTATTTCCTCGGCGCCAACGATCCCTATCAAAGCCTAAAAACCGCTTTGAAGGCCGAAATCGACGAGGATGCGTGGGCCACACTGTATTCCGACACATCGCGCCCATTCGAACGACCGGCGAGCAAGCGGATTGCGGTGAAGGTGATCAATCACTTCGGAGACGAGGTGATGAAGGTTTTTCAAGTTTGAAAGGGACGGAAAATGTCAGGTCTGGTTGTTCTTGAAGGGCGTTGGCAAAATAATAGGAATGTTTCGGTACGATCGCTTTTTGATTTATTAATGGATATGGAATTTCAATCCATTCATCGGTATCATTTTGAAAATTTTGCAAATAGGGATGCGCTTCATGCAATTGTGGAGCATGTTTGCCGGCAAGGGGCACGTAAGAAATATCTCTATATCGGCGCGCACGGCAATCAGAACGCCATCCGTGGGTCGGTAAGCAACATATCCAGAGCAGAAATTAGAAATATTCTCCGAAATCAAGTGGGACCACAGATAAGAGGTATATTTTTTGGATCATGTTTATTTGGAAACCAAAATAATGCGGCATTCTTTTTCAATCGTGACGCAGGAATCGCAAATAGCATAAGATGGATAGCAGGTTATGGTGTCAAAGTTGATTGGATACAATCGTCCGCGCTGGACATCATTTTTTGGCAACAAATTTTCCGGCAGCGAGAGGCACAACCTGATGCGAATGAAAATATAATTATCGAGCACGTCTGCACGTATCTGAAGGAAAATTTGAGTGGCCTTGTGACCACTCTTCAATTCCAGGTCTATCGTCGGAGACCTCATCATCTTCATGAACCGCAAGCTCTGATCTAATTTCAATGACTGAAACAATAGGCCCGTTCAATGCACAACAGCTCAATGCACTTGCGCAGTTTCTTCCTGAGTTCGAGGCACCGAATTTCGGCCCCGGAATGATGAGCCCTATGAGTCCGAATGCGGATGGAAGCGTCTCGTTTCCCTACGCGGCGCTCAGTGACAAAGCCGGCGCGTTTGTTACGGCCGCCTACGAAAATGGATGGGTCGTAGGCCATTTCGACTGGCCAGCCTGGAGCAGCACAGCGGTGGCACGACGACTTCGAAGTGACGAATCCGCGATTGCGGAGGCCACGCTGGAAGAGCTTGCGCGGCTGCTGACGGTTCTGATCCGTCAGGAGCGCTTTGCCGAAGGCACATTGCTGGACGCGTTCAAAGCCGGCCTTATCCTGCGCATCATTCGCCGGATCGACACGCTCGCGCAGGCGGGACGGGAGGGTTTGTATGGACACGGAAACAACGAGCGAAACTGAAGTGATCCGGACCTATAAGAATATTGCGCGGATGAATCGAGGGTTTTATCATCAGCAGAGCTTTCACGAATGAGGTAAAGACAATGTCAGATGTACGCTGGTCAGAAACAAAGTGGCAAAAGTGGCTTGTAGAGAAGCTTCAGGCTTCGTGCGGCAATCGTGAGTTGCTTTCAACAATTCCCGTTAACTTAGTCACGGCTGAGAGTTCGATCGGATCGCTGTGCGGTGATTTTCAGTATAGTATCTTCGAGGATAACTCCGACTGGAATCGCCAGAGGAAAACGTCTTACAGCCGTCAAATACTGATGGATATATCAGGCGGAATGACGCCAGATATTGTCCTACGCTCCGGGGTGTCTGACGAAAATCGAATCTACATTGAAGTTAAGGAGCAAGCTAGCATTAACTACGGTATGTATGACTCTCAGATGGTTAGGTATTTTCTTCACCTTCTGGCAACTTCAAAATCCACCAAGAGCCAACCTCATACGGACTTGCGCCGCGCAGTTATTTTGGCGGCTCCAGATTATTGGTTTGAAAAAAATACATCGGCCAAATATTGGTACGATTTCTGTGAAAGGTTTGCGGGGCTTGCCGACGCGTTCGATGTAACGCTCGGTGAGATCCGATTAAACGACCAACTGCTACGCATATGATCAAGGATTATGCTGGTTATGCATAACTTCGGGGAATCCGGCAGATGAGGAGGAAGGCACCAAAACAGATCCTGAACCACTCGGATGGGGGCAGATCAGCGACACTAGTCAGCCTCAACCCTGTATGACCGCCACTTTTCGGATCGCCGATGCGTTCACCGCCGCCCTCGCGCGTCTTTCGGCGCAAGAGCAGAGGGCGGTGAAGACGGCGGTTTTCGATCTACAGGTCGATCCATCGAGGCCGGGGTTGCAATTCCACCGTATCGACAAATCGAAGGACCCCAATTTCTGGTCCGTCAGGGTCAATCTGGACATTCGTATCATCATCCACAAGACCGGGTCTGACCTGTTGCTCGCCTATGTCGGCCATCACGACGATTCGTATGCATGGGCGACACGCCGACGGATCGAAGCCCATCCGCGCACGGGTGCGATCCAGATTGTCGAAATCCGCGAACGCGTGGAGGATGTGGTGCCTCCACCCTCGTTCGATTTCGCCCTTTCGCATCCCGTGCCCGCGGAAAAAGCGGTTACCCCGACCCCGTTTGCTACGCTTGATGACAACGCACTCCTCTCGGTGGGCGTCCCGCCCGATTGGCTGGCCGACGTTCGAGTTGCCAATGAAGACAGGTTCTTGACGTTGGCCAATCACCTGCCAGGTGAAGCCGCAGAAGCCCTGCTCGAATATGCCGTATCTGGCCGCCTTGTGGTCCCTGCTCCAGCCACGGCTGAGGCCAATCCCTACGAACACCCGGATGCGCTGCGGCGCATAAAGCTTATCGTCAGTCACGAGGAACTCGAGCAGGCTCTGGCTTTTCCATGGGATAAATGGGGTGTCTTTCTGCATCCTTCGCAGCGCAATCTGGTCGAACGCTCCTTTTCCGGTCCCGCGCGGGTGGCCGGTTCGGCCGGGACCGGGAAAACCATTGTAGCCTTGCATCGTGCAGTCCGCCTCGCGCGCGCCAATCCGGATGCCAGAATTTTGTTGGCCAGTTTCTCGCAACCGCTCGCCGATGCGCTGGGGAGGAAACTTCTTGTGCTCACGCCCGAGACTGGCAGCATCGTACCGCGGATTACCGTAGCGTCGTTCCACGGCATCGCCGAGCAACTCTATCAATTGGAATACGGCGTGCGCCCTCGGATCGCTTCGGAGATCGTCCTACGGGAGAGATTACGAACGGCGGCTGCTAACATGAAAGGTTTCTCAGAACGATTTTTGTTGTCCGAGTGGACGAACGTCATCGATGCCTGGGGGATCAAGACGCCAGAGTCCTACACCACGGTTCAGCGCATGGGTAGGAAGAGCAAGCTCGGTCCAAATCAGCGTGCCCGATTATGGCCGGTATTCCAAGCGGTGCGCGAAGCATTGGAGTCGGAACGCTATACGACGTGGGCGCATGTGTTCACTGACCTGGCCGAGGCTCTGGCCGGTCGATCATCCAAACCGTTCGAACACGTTATCCTCGATGAGGCTCAGGACCTTGCCCCGGCTGAATTGCGTTTCTTTTCGGCCATCGTACCCTCATCAGCGAACAACCTTTTTCTGGCCGGCGATGCGGGACAGCGCATTTTCCAGCATCCGTACTCCTGGGCAAGTCTTGGCGTGGATGTCCGCGGGCGGTCGTTCGTGCTCAAAGTCTGCTATCGTACCTCGCAGCAAATCCGTCGCGCCGCCGATCGCCTGTTACCGACAGTTCTGCGCGACACTGACGGGCTTGAGGACGAACGACGCGGCGTCGTTTCGGTATTCAATGGCCCAGTACCGAACGTCGAAATTGTCGCGAGCCCTATCGCCGAGGCAGAAATCGTTCGGGAGACTGTTGCGGCCTGGCTCGCCGAAGGCATTGCCGCGCATGAAATCGGCGTGTTCGTCCGGACGCAATCACTTGTCGCGCGAGCCCAAGCCGCCATTCACGGTTTGGCCGGCGCTGGTAAGATCATGACGGCCCAGATGAGCCTTGCTAAAGGACTCGAGTTCCGCGCTGTTGTGGTCATGGCGTGCGACGAGGGGACGCTTCCGCTCGATGAACGCGTTGCCGATGCCGCGGACGAAGCCGAGCTCGATGAAATTTACGAAACGGAACGCCGGTTGCTTTATGTGGCTTGCACCCGGGCGCGTGAACACCTTCTCCTCACAGGTGTCTCTCCTCCCTCAGAATATCTCAGTGATTTTCATTAAATGACACGGCATTCATCGATGCCGCAGCGATCACCACGATCGATCGTGGGATTGGGATAAGACAATTGAAAATCCTGTTGCCTCACGCGCGATTGAACGGCCGTCAGGTGGCAACGAAAATGTGGGGGTAAATCTGATCGCGATCCCGACACTGCTCGGTCCGCTCTGAATCTGTTGCGGATATCGACCTGCTTCGTGCTAACCTGACGTCATTGAGTGACGATTGATACCAGGAAGATTTAATGATTGAAATTCGAGCGATCGTTGCGACCAAAATCGGCTTTGCCTCACACCAAAATGCTGTGCCGGTGTTGCGCGAGCTGTCGATTGTAAATCAGGGCACGATCTCGCACCAGAACCTGAAGCTCACGCTGACCGCCGATCCCCCGGTGTTTGCGCCGCGTATGTGGGCACTCTCTCATCTTGCCCCTGGCGATACGCGACAGGTGATGGATCGTGATGTTGCGCTTAACGCCGCATTTCTGGGAGTGCTTGATGAAGCCATAACCGGGACGATCACGCTGCGCCTGATCGAGGACGAAGCTGAGCTCGCGGTGATGTCATATCCGATCGATCTGCTCGCCCGTACCGAATGGGGCGGGATCGGCTCTATGGCGGAACTGCTGCCAGCATTTGTGATGCCGAACGACCCGGCGATCGACCGGGTTCTGAAGGCTGCATCGGACGTGCTGCGGCGCTCGGGCAAACCAGATGCGATCGATGGGTATGAAAGCAAATCGCGCCAACGGGTATGGCAACTGGTGGCGGCTATATGGGCTGCGGTATGCGAATTGCGGCTCAGCTACGCGTTACCGCCGGCCAGTTTCGAGCAGCAGGGTCAGAAAGTCCGATCGCCCGGCGCAATCCTGCAAGGACGCGTTGCGACCTGCCTCGATACGACCGTGCTGTTCGCTGCAGCCCTGGAGCAGGCGCGTCTGAATCCGATGATTATCCTCACACGTGGCCATGCGTTTACCGGTGTATGGTTGCAGCCCGGGGTGATGCCGAGCCTGATAACCGGCGAGGCTGCCGCCCTACGCAGGCGACTCGACCTCGATGAGTTGATTGTGTTCGAAACGACCCTCGCTGCCAATGCGCACCCACCCGGCCTCTCTGCTGCAATCGCTCAGGGACGTCGCCAGCTCGCCGAGGATGCCGAAGCGCCATTTGAAATGGCGATCGACATTGCTCGTGCGCGGATGCAGCGTATCCGTCCCTTGGCCGCAATGGCTGACCCGTCCCAACCTTCCAAGCCCGATGCATCCGCAGCGTTTGAGGGTTTGGAGGCGCCGCCGAATTTGCCGGACTTCGATGCGGAGGGTTTAGAGCCGGATGCGACACTTAGTCCTTCCGATCGCATTGTGCAGTGGCAGCGCAAATTGCTCAATCTCACGACTGCGAATCGGCTACTCAACGTGCCGGCAAGTGCCAAATTCATCCGATTGATCTGCCCGGAACCGGCCCTGCTCGAAGATCAATTGGCCGACGGAAAGAAAATCCGGATCGTCGCGATGCCTGATTTGCAGCCAGGCGGGCGCGATGAAAAACTCTACGCGACACAAACCAACGAGAATCTGCGCACCGAGCTGGCAACCGAAGCGCTGGCGCGGAATGAGATTCTGGCCGAGGGCGAGGAGGGAAAGCTCGACACCTCGCTGATCGAACTGTTCCGCCAGGCCAAAGCTGACTTTGCCGAGGGTGGAGCCAATACGCTCTTTTTGGCATTGGGATTTCTGAAATGGCGAAAATCACCAACTGAGCAACGATTCTATCAGGCACCACTCTTGCTGGTACCGGTTCGGCTTGAACGGAAAAGTGCCGTGTCGAAAGTCATTATGACAAGGCACGAGGATGAAGCTTGCTTTAATCTGACGCTGCTTGAACTGTTGCGCCAGGATTTCGACTTGACCATACCGGCTCTGGCTGGGGCGTTGCCAGAAGATCGCAGCGGCATCGATGTTGCGGCAATCTGGACTACGGTACGAACGGCAATCCGCGATATGACGGGATTCGAGGTCGTTCCCAGCGTGGTGCTCGGTACGTTCTCCTTTGCAAAATATCTGATGTGGAAGGATTTGGTCGATCGCGCGGAATTGTTGAAGGAGAGCCCGGTCGTGCGTCATCTGATTGAGCGGGGTCAGGAGGCGTTTCCCACGACGGGAGAGTTTCCGCGCCCGGAGCAACTCGACCAGCGTACAGATCCAGCAGATCTTTTCATCCCGCTGCCGGCGGACAGTTCTCAGATTGCTGCGATCGTCGCATCCGGCGAGGGTCATGATTTCGTGCTCGATGGGCCACCTGGTACCGGCAAATCGCAAACCATCGCCAACATTATTGCCCATAACCTCGCCCGGGGCCGTCGCGTGTTGTTCGTCGCTGAAAAAATGGCAGCGTTGGAGGTGGTGCAACGGCGACTTACGACGGTTGGGCTTGGATCGTTCTGCCTGGAATTGCATTCGGCGAAAGCAACCAAGACCGAAGTGCTGCGCCAACTCGATGTCGCCTGGACCACGCGGGACCAGATGGCTGCCGAAATGTGGGTACGTGAAGCAGCAGAAGTCAAAAGACTGCGCGACGAATTGAACCGGATCGTCAACTTATTGCATCGTCCACATGCGAACGGACTGACGTTGCATGGCGCGATCGGCCGCGTCGTGCGCGATTGGACCGAGATGACGCCGCGGTTGGTCTTTCCCCCCGATTGTCATCATAGTTCAGTAGAACTGGCAGCAATGCGTGAAGCGGTGCGGAGCCTCTACCTCGCACGCTGCGAAGTCCTCGATGTGCCAACCGCACTCGGCAATCTGGCGAAGCAGGAATGGTCGAACGCTTGGCAGGACGCGGTTGTGGAAGCGGCACGGGCGTTCATCATTGCTGAAAGCAATTTGCGCCAAGCATGCGAGAGCTTCGCTGCCGCGACTGGTCTTGAGCCGATCACCGACACCAGTGCGCAACTTGGTCTTTGGCTACGTCTCGCCATGCTGTTGCCTAAAGCTCATGGCCACGATTTGAGCTTTGCTTTCGCACCGCAATTCACTGAATTGATGTCGAAGTTGGGTGAGGCGACGACGCGCCTACAGCGCTATCGTGAGATCGAAGCAACCCTCTCGACAGGCTACGCAACTGAAGCTGCACGGCGGATCGACCATGCCGCGCTAAATGCCGAATGGATAGCCGCAAGCAAGAAGTTTTTCTTGTTTAAAGGCGCTGTTCGGAAAAAAGTGATGCAGACGCTGGCGACGGTCGGAGGCACATCCGCACCACCCGACCCAGCCAAGGACCTTCCTCGTCTTGAAGCAATGGCGCACGAACTCGCTGCGCTTGATGGGATGACCTCGGCGCTCGCGAATGTTTCGAGTTGGAAGGGCACCGCGACGGATCTCAATCATTTACAAGCCGGGGTGGACGTCGTCGAAGCACTGCGGTTGGCCACATCAGCCGCAGCCAGCGACTTACCGGCGCTGACACAACTCCGCCAAACGCTTTCACTTTTGCTGTCTGACGGCAACGATCTGCTGGCACCGGATGGACCGATCTGCCGTGCAGTTGGGCGTTTGTCGGATACAGCGCAAGACTGCGAAAGCAAGGCCCAGATTTTTATAAGAGGGGGTGAATTGCGTGACGGCGAAACCTTCGCTGCACTTCGTGACAGCGCACGGGCCGTCATCAGCGTTGCCCGTCGCCTCAAACCTTGGACCGACTGGCAGCGGTCGCGCAATGAAGCAATTGCGATTGGCTTATCTCCTGTTGTTGCAGCGATAGAATCTGATCAGATATCGCCGGAAACGGCTCAATCGTGCTTTGAAACGGCCTACGCATATTGGTTTGCGAGCGGCGAGATCGATGCTGAGCCTGATCTCCGTCGTTTTGCCGCGACCGACCACTTGGACAAGGTGAAGGCCTTTCGTCGTCTCGATCACAATCTAGCGGCGTTGTCGGTCCGCTACATCAAGGCGAAACTGTGTGGGTTGATCCCGGACAAGGCGACTGCCAGCAAGGGAGGAGGTTACGGCGTACTGCGACATCAGCTCCAACTCAAACGGGCTCATAAACCGATCAGGCAGCTTGCCAGCGAAATGGGCGACGCATTTACGCGTCTTGCGCCTTGCATGTTGATGAGCCCCTTGTCAGTCGCGCAATATTTGCCGCCCGATCAGGCACTGTTCGATCTTGTCATCTTCGACGAAGCCTCGCAGATCGCGCCATGGGATGCAATCGGTGCGATGGCGCGAGGCAGACAGGTCGTGATTGCTGGCGATCCGCGCCAAATGCCGCCAACGAGCTTTTTCGCGCGTAAAAGCGACGAGGGCAATGACGACGGCGGGGCAGATATGGAGAGCATTCTTGACGAATGTCTTGCCGCAGGTGTCACGCAACACAGTCTAACGTGGCATTATCGCAGCCGTCATGAAAGCCTGATCACGTTTTCTAATCATCGTTACTATGAAAATCGGCTGGTCACGTTTCCGGCACCGCAGACCCGACCTAGCGCGGTATCTTGGCAGCGGGTCGATGGCGCGTATGCGCGCGGCGCGGGGCGAACCAACCAGGTCGAGGCCCGCGCCCTGGTCGAGTCTGCAGTTGCTCGACTGACCGATCCGGATTTCATCGCGCGTGGCTGGACGCTAGGCATCATCACTCTGAATGCCGAGCAACAGCGATTGGTTGAAGATCTGCTCGACAAGGCAAGACGTGAAAATCCAGCCCTCGAAGCACATTTCGCTGATGACCTTGCCGAACCGGTGGTGGTGAAAAACCTCGAAACGGTTCAGGGGGACGAGCGTGACGTTATCATGCTTGGTGTCGGTTTTGGGCCGACTGAAGCAGGTTCCTCGACCATGGCGATGTCGTTTGGGCCGTTGAATGCTGCGGGGGGCTGGCGACGACTCAATGTCGCACTGACCCGAGCACGGGAAGAAATGATCATCTTCACATCGTTTGGCCCTGCCATGATTGATCTAAACCGCACCGGCGCACGCGCAATCGCCGATCTCAAACATTTTCTCGAATTCGCCGAGCGCGGGCCGCGCGCACTAGTCACCGCTGTTCGAGGATCGGTTGGCGATTACGAATCGCCGTTCGAAACCGCCGTAGCCCGCGAGTTGGGACAACGCGGCTGGGTCGTCGTGCCTCAGGTCGGAGTCTCCAGGTTCCGGATCGATCTCGGCATCATCCATCCCGATCGATCCGGGGACTATCTCGTTGGCGTCGAGTGTGATGGCGCAACTTATCATAGCGCCGCTACAGCGCGGGATCGTGATAAAATCAGGACAGCCATCCTAGAAGATCTGGGATGGAAGCTACTTCGTATCTGGTCGACCGACTGGTGGGTCGATAAGCAAGGAGCTGCCGATCGACTGCACCGAGCCATTCAGCAATACCTTGCCAACGATCGCGCCGCCGTTGAAGCGGCGCGATATGTCGGTCTCGCAGCAGAATCGGCGGACGAGCCTGCGACTGCAGCGTTGGACACCAGCAGCGCATCCATTTCGAAAGTCCCAAACCCCGAGGTTGAAATTGCGGGAATCGATTCCCGGGACCCGGAGTTTTCCCCTGCGCGTGATGTTGAGTTCTCACGCGCGGTGGGCAAACCAAGTTCCATATCGCCCCGATACCGACTCGCGGATCTCACCATTTTCAGTGAACAACTCAAACCCGAACAGTTCTACGAGTCGACCTATGACCAAACATTGTCCAGCCTAATCGAGCATATTCTTGGAGTCGAGGCACCAATTTCCGAATCGTCCCTCATTCAGCGGATAGCACGGGCTCACGGGTTCCAACGCGCCGGGCGCGTTATCCGCGAACGCATTATGCGAATTACGCGTAGTTCGTACCACGTAACCGATGTGGCCAATGAGGGGACCTTCGTTTGGCAGAACTCCGCGTCGGCCTCCGGCTGGCAAATCTGCCGTCGGCCCGATAGCGCAGATGACATCCGTTTGATTGATGACATTGCGTTCGCCGAATTGGCTGCCGCGGCAAACCATATTGGCAGTGAAAGCGATACCATCGTCGAGATCGCCCGCTTTTTTGAGGTTCGACGACTCAGCGCGTCTGCACGCAGGCGGATTGAAGATGCGCTAAAACATTTCCTGCCGCGCAACAATCATCATGAGAATGCGCGACAATCAGGATAAGAACCCCGGGTGGGGTTCTGTGAGGGAATAACCCGAGCTGGATTTCACCCAGGAACGGGTTTCTTTCGAGACCTGTCTGACTGGCCGTGATCGACCGGGTAGGGTCTGGCTCCATCGCAGGAGCCACGACTTTGACCGGTTATGACTCGGCGTTGAAAGAGGACCCCGTTGGTGGGGTAGTTTGGGATTTCGCGGAAGGGTGTCTGCGTATTCCGTTGATCGCGATCATCTATTCCGGTCGATCGCGATCAACGGAATACGCTTCATGGCGTAGCTCATGCGGATGATCATCGCGCACAGATCCGACTTATTTCCCCAGCGCGAGATGGTTGGCGGCGACCACCGATCGGTGTCTCTGTCAGGCAGTTGTCCGCAGGCCAGTTTGAAGCCTGGATCGGTTCATACTTGATCAAGGTCACCGCGATCCTCATACCCGCCCCGATAGCCAGCATGCGTGCCCGTAGGATATTGGCAGCGCTATGAGTGGTGAGCCGAGGGTCCCATGGATCGAAAATTCCCCCAGAACCTTGCTGCAAAGCCGAGCGGCGCTTTCACCGCCCCCAGAATCAAGATCCCGCCGTTGGCAGTCACCCGTCCACCATCGAACACAGCGGAGACTTTCTTGCAACCTTCGCGACTCTTCAGGTAACCCCGATGTGAGTTAGATTTCAGTAAGATTTTACCAAGATTATAGCAAGATTATAGCAAGATTATAGCAAGATTATAACGAGATCTTACCAAGAATTAGAGTAAGAAAAAGACATGGACGTAGTTATAAATTAACGTGCGGTTATGACAATCTCGTTGCGGTACCACTATGGAAAAAATTACTCACTGCGATGGGATCATTTTTCGAAAAAATTCCCATCGCCGTGGGTAGGGTGATTTTAAAGATTCCCCACCGCGTCCACCATTAGGTGTAGGGACGCCAAAATTTTTTCTGCGCACGCCAAAACATTGCATCTCACTGAATCGCAACTAAAGTTGCATTGACGCTCATGGATCGTACCGGCTATCTGAAGATGAGAAATCTAACCAAAGTAACTCCATCACTGCCGCGTCCAACCAACCTATAAGAAACACCACTACCGTGCAGAAGATTACGAGTCCTCACAAGAAATTTCAGTCGGTACATGAAGATAAACCGAAGTAGACGAAGGAGAGATGAAGTTGGCGTTTCGGTTCATACACAGCGCTGATATTCACCTCGACTCGCCTCTGCGATCACTGGCCCTTCGTGATCCTGCGCTAGCGGACCTGATCGGCACCGCCACAAGGTTGGCGTTCGTCCGGCTCATCGATACCTGTCTTGAAGAACGGGTGGACGCTTTGGTCCTCGCCGGCGATCTTTACGACGGCAGCCAGACCTCGATGAAGACTGCGCGCTTCCTCGCAGACCAGATGGGTCGCCTTCACGCAGCCGGAATTTGCACTTTCGTCATTCGTGGCAATCACGACGCGCTGTCCAAGATCACGCCCGAGCTGGTATTGCCCGATAGTGTGAAACTCTATCGCGGCCATGCCGAGGCGGTCCCTGTCCAGCGATCGGCCGTCGACGTTCCGATCCATATCCACGGTGTCAGCTTCGCGCAGCCGGACGCACCTGAGAGTCTGCTCGGCAAGTACAAGCCGGCAGTAGCCGGATCGATCAACATCGGAATTCTTCACACAAGCCTGGGAGGTGCCGCCGGTCATGATCGCTATGCGCCATGCAGCATCGCGGACCTGCGCGCGACCGGTTTCGAATACTGGGCGCTAGGCCACATTCATCTACGTTCGGTCGATTCGCGGGCGGACACCAGTACCATTGTCATGCCGGGCATTCCGCAGGGACGCGATATCGGCGAGGCCGGCGCGAAATCGGTAACTCTTGTGACGATCCACGACGATCGTCGGTTGACCATCGAGGAGCGCTTCACCAGCGTCGCCCAGTTCGAACGACTGACCGTTGATGTCACGGCGCTCACCGAATGGCCTGACTTGATCCGTCGATTTAGTCGCACTTTGGCAGCCGCCAGGAGCACTGTCAAAGCCGAGCATCTGGTCGCTCGCTTATATCTGACCGGGCAGACCCCGCTGGCTTGGCTGATCCGGCGAGATCGTGACGTGATGCGCACTGAATTGGACAGGGTATGCGAGACCATCGGCACGTGCTGGGTTGAATCCGTCGAAATCGGCTGCACGATGCCCGATCGCGGTCCGGCCGCTCCCGATCATCCGCTGACGGAATTGCGCAGCCTCATCGAAACGAGGATCATCGGCACGCCCGCCTTCGGCACCGAAATCGCCGAAATCGCCGAGGAATTGTTGGCGCAACTGCCGCCAGAATGCCGAAAAGCATTCGGCGATGACGAAGCCGGGCTCGACGCCGCCCTAACCGCCCTCGCCGATGAAGGCATCGCCGATGTCCTGGCGCGGCTGCACGCCGGGACCGAGGCCGGGCGGACCTGATGCGCATCGATCGCCTCAACCTCATGCGTTTCGGCAAATTCACCGATCGCATGATCGATTTCGGCACGCTTGTTGGAGGCCAACCGGACATCCATTTGATCTACGGTCCGAATGAGGCAGGCAAATCAACCCTGCTCGCCGCCTTTCTCGATCTGCTGTTCGGTATCGAAGTGCGCACGCGCTATAATTTTATCCATGACAACCGCACGATGCGCATTGGCGCCACACTCGCCCTGAACGCGGGGGTGCATGACCTCATGAGGGTGAAATCCCAGCAGAATAGCCTGCTGAATGGGGCGGGACAGCCGGTGTCGGACTCGGTACTGCGCGGTGATCTCGGCTCGATCGACCGCGAGTCCTATCGGGCGATGTTCTCGCTCGATGACGATAGTCTCGAAAGCGGCGGGGAGGATATCATCGCCAGCCGGGGCGATGTCGGCCGACTCCTCTACGCGGCCAGTGCCGGCGTCACTGATCTTAGCCAGAGCATTGCGGCGGTGCGGGAAACCGCCGACCGCTTCTATCGGCCCGGCACACGTGCCCATGAGCTCTATGGCCTCAAGCAGCAACTGGCTGCACTCAAGACCGAACGCGACAGTATCGACGTGCTGGCCACGGAATACGCCCGGCTCCGGGCCGAACGTAAACTCCTGCGCAGCCGCTACGATACCGCGCTGAACAATCGATCCGCCATCCTCTCGCGCCAGGCGGAAATCCAACGCCTGCTCGCCGCCCAACCACGCCTTGCCGCCCTGCACCGGCTTCGTGCACAACTCGCCCCGCTTGCCGATCTGCCCGCCGTACCTCCGCAATGGCAGACCGATCTACCCGGTCTGCGGGACGACGAGGTCCAACTCGCCACGAAATTGACCATCAACGCAGTTGACACAGCAAACCTGACCACGGTCCTCAAGTCCATCACGATCAATCAAACGGCACTCGACGCCGGCGGCGCGATTGCCGCCTTGAGCGAACTTCGGGCTCGACATATCACAGCCGCGGCCGATATCCCGCTCCGGAAAACCGAGCTGGAGACGGCGGACCTTAGAATTCGTCAGATCTTGAACCGGATCGGCTGCGCCGATACGGCAGAGCCAGATGATCTGATCATCGCCGCCGGACCTCAGAGTCCATTTCGAATCGGTTCATCAACGTGCCAACCTTCGTAGCAGGATGACGCTGGACGCGGCGTAGAGGAAGGCTTCGACGCTCTCGATCGTGGCCTCGAAGTCCTTCGCGAGCCGCCGGTTTCGGTTGATCCA
>NZ_JAIMBY010000020.1 GCF_026191915.1 Acidiphilium sp. PA | reverse complement strand
TTATCCGTTCAACGCCTTCCGCTCGTTGCTCGGCATCGCGGGCGGCGCCGAGGCGCCAACCTATGCCCAGCTTTATTCGGGAGCATGGGTCCACCCCACATGTAGTGGGTGTCTGACTTAACCGGATAGGCACGGTTGATTGATCGAGTAATTGATCGAGGCAGCACTGGCTGAGACCACAATTGCGCCCGATACCACCTGAATACTTATATCATTTGTCTGTTCCGCCCAAACATAATATGTTCCGGCAGTAGAACCCGTCGGCAGAGACGCACTCCAACTTGCGCCGCTTACGTTTGCCGATACGTACGCTGTCGGCGCAACGGTCCTGCTCGTAGACAATCCGACCTGCACCGCCACACCAGACGGCGCCACTGTTCCGGTCACAGAAATCGCGCTACCAACCGTCACGGATGTCGCTAAGGTTCCGACTGTGATCGCCGCTGCCGTAATAGTAAACGGGGGACTTGTGCCAACCACTGCAGTGTTCGCGTGATCGCGTACCATGATGGTATATGTCCCGGCAGCCACTCCCGGGACCTGGAAGCTATACGACGTCGCATCGATCGTCGGCGTGACCGCTGCCGTCCAATGGCTTCCGTCAAATGAATAATCAAGCGCAGCCGGAGTATCATCGAACAAACCGCCACTCACAGTAAACGCTGTATTCGGCGCTGGCGCGGAGATCGCCGCAACCGTAATCGTCGGCGACGTCGGCGCCACACCGTTCCACCAAACGATCGAGCCTCCGGAGTAGGTCAGGCCGACAATATTAGCACTCGCGCCGGGCGGCAGCACGCTGCTACCTGTGCCAGAAACAATGCCGACACCCATCGTCACAATGCCCCCGGAAAGATTGATCACCCGGCACGAGAAACCACTGCCCATATTTGTGAAATTCGCGGATAAGACAAGGGGTTGACTCACCACCAGCACGCGCTGGTTATGGTTCGTCGCATCGAGCACGGTGTTTGAGGTCAACTCGACCACTCCCGCCCGCATGGTCGGAATTTTCTTGCCCACGTAAGTCCAGATCGCCGCAAAACTCTGACTCGCGAGTGCGTTACCACCCTGGGCGACCAGCAGCTGATCTGAATCCGAAGCCGGTCCAGCTGCAGGCAACTGATCGATCGTCTGTCCACCGATCAACTGCTGATAGGTAATCCATGCGTTGGCACCATTCTGCCAGATTGCGATGTAATCACTGCCCGCGATGGTGCTGGCGGCGTTATTGCTGCCCGGAGCGAGTAGCCCGGCGCCCGACGGTCCTACCGGCCCCGCAACACCTTGTGGTCCAGCCGCCCCAGCAGGTCCCTGAGGCCCGGCTGGCCCCGCAATCTCGCCTGCGGTCACGCTAAAAGTCCCGTTGGAATCGAGAGCAATCCCGGCACCTGCGCTGAACAAACCGCGCAACAAGCTCATTGGCAGACGACTTGGCGCTCCCGCGGCGTTTACAACGACTTCGGCGTCGGTCGAGAAACTACCGAGCAAGCCGAAACCCAAATGATCTGTCCCGTTCGCCTGGAGCGTAGTAGCCGCTAGCGCCAGTCCCGCACCCAGCGAAAGGGCCTCCGGCATCCCAGTGCCGGCGCTCGCCCTACCCAGCACGTCGCCGGTCGGCAGCACAATCTCGGTCTGCAGACCCGCGGTGATCTGATCGACCGATGCAGCATAGAGCGTGCCATCTTGAGATAACGGCAAGAGATCGGTAAGCCCAACGGTAGTGGCTGTAGGAAGCTGTGGTATCGTGGTCATAGGAAAAATCCTTGTCGACGGTTCGGAACCAATCGGCCGAAAGCTTAAGCGACCGCTACCCACCCGGTAGTATCTGTCGCAGTCTGTTTAATCCAAAACGTCGCGTTTATGCCGCCATCCAGATTCCTGTAGCTGGAGCCTGGTGCAGCCGAGACAACGCCGGCCGGCGAGCCACGCCCGATCAAGGTCACGCATCCGGTCGGCTCGGTGGTCGAAATTAAGCGTACCCCGCCACCTGCGGCCGGACAAAGCTTCACATCACCAGCCCGACTCTGAAACGTCACGCTGCCATCGCCGTCCGGCGAAACGTAATCCGATTGCATGAACCGCGTGGCCTGCCATGCGCCAGCTTCCCCTGCCCATTCGATCGTCGCACCAGTTGGCACCGTAATCGGGGCGCCCGTCCAATTCTCCTGGGCCGGTGCGCTACCGGCTGCAGCAAATCCAATCGGCGCGATGCAATGAGCCGCTAGCCGCCGACCCTGCACCACCGGCAAGCCAACTTGAACCGATATTGTCGCTCCGCTGCCATCGCCGCTGATCACCGCTGCAGTGCCCGCGCCATAACCACTACCCGCATTCGTAATAGTGACCCCAATGATTACACCACCGGCGATCCACGCCTGAGCACTAGCTCCGCTACCAGTTCCTGTAATCAATACCGTTGCATTACTGTAATTTGATCCACCGTTATTTACCTTGATAAAACTAATCTGTCCCGACGTCATAACTGCCGTCGCACTCAGTATACTTTCAACGAGACCTATACTTTGTGATACCGTGATACGATCGATCAGATCGGGAAATACCAGGGTATTTATGCCACCCACATTTGTAGGGTTCACTGCGAACGAGTTAGCATAATTTAGTATGTTGCCATGTAGAAGCAGAGAATCAGTATAAGGGAGCAACGCATTAAGTGGACTACCCGTTGTACCCGACGACACGATGTTATCCGCGACTACGACACGCTGGGGTGCATCGCGCAACACGATCCCGGATCCCCCCGCGCCATAGCATACATAATTACCTTGAATTGATAAATTATTACAGCTTATTCCAAAATTATTACCCCGTCCGTCAGATTCAACATTCAGGGCCATGATGCCCGCAACGCAATCCTGAACGTAATTGCCCCGAACCACACAGTTTTGAGATCCACCGATACCGATCCCAATGGTCGGTCCATCGATATAGTTACCGGTCAGTTCGACATAGATCGACCCACCCGCATCGATCCCAAAACCGCCGGAACCCGTGATCATGTTGTCGGCAATCCGGCAGTAACCGGTGTTGGCTAGCATGCCGCCACCGGCCGGCCCATTATTGACAATCAAATTCCCTGATACGAGAATATTTCTTCCGGATATCGAAATTCCATAATTTGTGTTGTCAAATACACAGTTATTCGCAACGAGTCCGCCAAGAACATCGGGGTTGGCATTGCCGTAAACGCCAGGCTCGGTGTTCGTCGCATTGAAGTTACCGACTGATATTCCCGTCTGATTGTTCCAGCATGTATTGCCGACGATCTGAACATCCCTGATTTTCAAAACAAACGTCGGATCCTGGCTATCGACATATATCCCGTTACGCGCATTGCCATGGGCACGACATGTGGTCACTGCGACCGAATCGCAAGCGGCTACCCACATGCCATCTACCGCGTTGGCGGTAAATTCGCAGTCATGGATATGGTGGCGGGTCAGTGTCGGGTCACTGGGCGCAATCGCGAGCCCCCAGCCGTAAATGGATCCCATGGCATTGCGAAACAACGAACGTGTGATGTTGGCGTTTGTACATGAAGCCTGCACCACCACGCCCCAGGTGTCAGCTGTCACCGCCCGATTGGCATCAAAAACGATTCCGTCGGCAAAGAATTGAATGGCCGCGACACTGATCCAGGCAGGATTGCTCGATGTTCCAGCCGCACTCTGCGCACCCCGGGTCAGGACCGTTGAGCCAGGAACGCCCAGCAACACGGCGCTGGCGCCACCGATATCGCATTCACCATCGATTCTGTACGTCTTCGGCCCCAATCGGACCGGGTTACCCGATGCCAGCGCAGCAATCAGCGCCGCGGCGTCATTGGTCACTCCGTCACCCACGGCGCCAAAATCCTCGATCGCGACGGCGTTGGCACCTATCGCTGCCAAGGTCCGCAACGCAGAAGCACCTGCCGCAATCGCCTCCAGCCCACCAGCTTGAATCCCGGGCACATCGGCCAGCCCCTGCATGAATGCCGCGTATGGCAATGCCTTATTCGTACCGCTTTGTGCGAGCGGGACCAGATCATTCGCACTGGGCGTCACACCCTCAGGTAGCCCGGAGATCGCAAAAGGCGCGGCCGCAGCTGAGAGAACTGTGCCGTTTAAGGTCAGATTAGCCCCGATGCTAATTGGAACCGGGCTTGCAACGCCTGGACCCACACCGCCGAGCAAGCTGCCTTGCGGCAATGCAAGTGCCTGCTGCATCCCCGCCAAAATCTGCGCCCGCGTTGCAGCGACGGTCACACCGTTTTGAAAGATCGGTAATTCATCTCAGGAATCCCCCCATTTTCCATAGGTCTAGGTATTGCGCCGATTCGCTGCGATTCTCTACCAAGCGTTGGAATGCATGGATGAGGGTGGATCATGGGAATTGCAGCATCGAAAAAGCGTGATGGTGGGCGGTTGAAGGACATCCGCGCATTCATTGACGAGTTGTATGCCCACGATCTCCACGCCAAACGCGTTGACTCCCTGTCTGCTGCGACACTGGGCGTGATGACCGGCGCGTCGCTCGCCGTCGCGATGATCGGTCAGGCGTTGGCACAGGCGCGCGGGCTGGTGACCAAGCACGCGATCAAGCAGGTTGATCGCATGCTCAGTAACGAGAGTATCGACGTCTGGGAAAGCTTCGCCCGTTGGGTACCGCATCTGGTGGGTTCGCAGACCGACATCGTCGTTGCCATGGACTGGACGGATTTCGACGGCGACGATCAGGCAACGTTGGCGCTCAACCTGGTGAGCAAGCATGGCCGGGCGATGCCTCTGTTGTGGCTGTCGATGTGGAAAGAGGAATTGAAAGATCAGCGCAACGCCATCGAGGATACTTGCCTGCGCCGCCTGTCGGAGGTTGTCCCGCCCGGCTGCCGCGTGACCATCCTGGCCGACCGCGGCTTCGGTGACCACAAGCTGTTCGCGTATCTTACGGAGCTTGGCTTTGCCTATGTCATTCGCTTTCGTGGCAACATCCATGTCACCGATGCCGCAGGCGAGACGCGAACCGCGGCGGACTGGGTCGGCAAATCGGGCCGGGCGCGCAAACTGCGCGGTGCACGCGTCACCGCCTCGCACGCCTATCAGGTCGGTGCCGTGGTGTGCGTACACGCCCGTGACATGAAGGAGCCATGGTGCCTTGCGAGCAGTGACGCCGCGGCGTCTGCAGGGACATTGATCAAGCAATATTCCCGGCGCTGGACGATCGAACCCAGCTTCAGGGACGTCAAGGATTTGCGTTTTGGGATGGGGATGGCTGAGATCCGCATCGCCGAACCAGAGCGGCGCGATCGGCTGCTGCTCATCAGCGCGTTTGCGATGGCGCTGCTGACCATGCTCGGGACGGCAGGCGAGAGCCTGGGAATGGATCGACAGCTCAAGTCCAACACTTCGAAGACCCGCTCACACTCGTTGTTCCGTCAGGGGTGCATGCTCTATGAATTGATCCCGAACATGCCGAAGCACCGGCTACTGCCCCTGATGCGGCGGTTCACGGAAATGCTGCGCAGCAGCGGCATATTCGGCAATTCCATGCCGGCTACGTAATGAGGGGATGAGTGAGCTCGCGCGTCCCTGGATTTCGGATCCTTGACCCCGAACGCGATCCACAGGCCGGACCCGGCGACGAGCATCGCCGTCAGCCACATCGCCGGCCGAACCGCATCCGAAACCTGGGCCACGAGGCCGAGCAGGAGGGCGCCGATCGCATAGCCGGTGTCGCGCCAGTACCGATAGGTGCCGAGCGCCTTGCCGCGCCAGAGCGGTGGCGTCAGGTCCGACATCGCGGCGATCAGGTTGGGGTAGAGCAGCGCCATGCCGAGCCCCATGATTGCGGCGGCGACAAACCAGACGATCGGCACAGTGCCGAGTGCGGTCACGGCGATGCCGCCTGCGAGGAGCAGGAACCCCGCAACGATCGTTGGTTTGCGGCCGATCCGGTCGGCCAGATGCCCGGTCCAGAGCTGTGACAAGCCCCAGACCATCGCATACAGCCCGGTAATCCGGCCGATTTTGGCAAGTTTCAGCCCCTGTATGCGATAGAAGATCGGAAACAAGGCCCAGACCAGCGTGTCGGCGATCTTGTTTGCAACACCGCCCTGGCACAGAGCGCGATACTGCCTGTCGCGGAACGACACCAGCATGAACACGCGGCCCCATCCGGGCGGCGGCGTGGCGGCCGTGCCGGCCGGCTTGGCCGCGAGCGCCTCGGCACTTGTCAGTTTCCCTTAAAGGGCTCTGCCTCAATTCGTGTGATTTGGGTCGACTCTTGTCAGTTTCCCTTAAAGGGCTCTGCCTCAATTCGTGTGATTCGGCTCGACTCTGAAGGGCATCATTCGCGCGCGGAGCAAATCGACGCCCGCACGGCCGTACATCGCCCGTTTCAGCGTCTTCAGTCGGTTGATCTGACCTTCAGTCTGACCGTTGCTCCAGGTTTCGGTTATTGCATTGCCAACCGCCGCCAAATCTTGGCGCAACGTATGGACGAAGCGGCGAATACCATAAAGTGTTGAGCGGTCGGCGTCATGCAGCCAGACGGAGAGCTTTTCGACGTCGCCGCCGCGCAGAATGCCCCGGAAGCGCATGGCCAATGCTCTCATCGTGGCGAATGCGGGAGATATTGTCTTGAACGCATCCACTTTTGCCGCCTGGGCGTCCGTCAGCAAGCCGCGTGGCTTGACACACAATGCAGCGGCCACGATCGGCGAGACCAGATGTCCGGTCAATGGATCGATCAAATTGGGCGTTGCAGCCGTGGCGGCATCGACAGTGACTGGGCGCCCGGCACGGTGCCAACCCGCCAGAAGCCGACCCAGATGAGATAGGCTGCCGGTGTAGCCAAGGTCTCTGATCTCCAGCAGCAAGACCCGCCCGGACGTGCAACCCTCGGCCCAGCGTCGAGCAAGATGGTCGTGAAAACCGCTTGGTGTGTTTGGCTTCGGCGCCATCACGTTGCGCTCTGGCAGCGCATCGAGTTGCACCCATTTCGTAACGGTGCGCCGACTGAACTTCGTCTGGCGGACAATCGCGGTGATGCGGTGACCGGAAAGTTGGATCACGTCCGTCAACGTGGTGTAATTTGGTTGTGGGATAAGGTGGCCTTGGATCATTCTGCTGCGGTGGCGATCTGGGGTGGCATTATTTCGACGGTTGGCGGCGCGAGCTCTGCCATGGCTTCGGTCTGCATGTAGCGGTGTTGGGTTTGCCACTCGTCGTTTTGTTCGAGCAGAACGGCGCCGACGAGGCGGATGATCGACGCCTCGTTGGGGAAGATGCCAACGACGTCGGCGCGTCGCTTTACCTCCTTGTTCAGCCGTTCGATCGGGTTGGTGCTGTGGATCTTGACCCTGTGTTGTGCGGGGAAGTCCATGTGCGCGAGGACGTCGGTTTCGCTGTCGTCAATGAAGGCGGCGAGTTTTGGCCATTTGGCGCGGAGCTGGTCAGCGGTGTGGCGAAGCGTCTGGCTGGCGCTGGCGCGGTCCGGCTGGATGAACGCCTGGCGCAGGGCGGCGCAGACCATGCTCTGCTGGCCCTTGCCGACATAGGATTGGGCGTTGCGCATCCAGTGGACGCGGCAGCGCTGCCAGGATGCTCCCATGACGCGGCGGATCGCGGCTTTGAGGCCTTCATGCGCATCGGAGATGACGAGCTTGATGCCACGCAGACCGCGGCGCACCAAGCTCTTGAGGAAGGTTGCCCAGAAGGTTTCGGCTTCGGACGGTCCGATGTGCAGGCCGACGATCTCGCGCTTGCCATCGGTATTGGCGGCCACAGCGATTATTGCCGCGACTGAGACGATGCGACCCCCTTCGCGTTGCTTGAGATAGGTGGCATCGAGCCAGAGATAGGGCCAGTCGCCGATAAGGGGGCGGTCGAGGAAGGCGTTGACGCGGTCGTCGATATCTTTGCAGAGCTTGCTGACGGTGCTCTTGCTGATCCCAGTGAGCCCCATGGCTTGCACCAGATCATCGACGCGCCGGGTGGACACGCCGCTCACCCAGGCTTCTTGGATCACCGCAACGAGCGCTTTCTCGGAAGTTTTGCGGGGTTCGAGGAACGGCGGAAAGTAGCTGCCTTGCCGAAGCTTTGGGATGCGGAGTTGCAGGCTGCCGAGGCGGGTATCGAGGGTACGGTCGCGATAGCCATTGCGATAGGTGGTGCGCTCACCGGAGCGTTCATGCCGCCCGGCGCCGATCACACCTTCCACATCGGACTCCATCAACAGTTGCACCACCGCCTCCGCCACACTGCGCAGGAAATCGCCATCGCCAGCTTTGGAAAGAAGCTCGGCCAGGGGTAATCTGTCGTCGGTCATCGGGTCCTCATTCGGTTCGGGTTGAAGCTTCGCAACTCCACCTTAGCCGAACGATCCGATGGCCACCTCAACCCGGTCTGCGGGTGGGGTTGGCCCTTCCGGCCGGCTACGCCGACCTCCAGGCCCAACCCCACCCGCATCATTCAAACAATTTCCACCACGAGCGCGGAGTACGTCATGCCAAGCTGATGAATGCCTGTGAGTGAAAGTCTCATCCGGCTAGAGCCGTAGCGGGCAGGCCGGGACCGAGTCTTGCGGGCGTCGCGGTAACGCGGGGTCTGAAGTGTAGACAGGAGCCATGTGGGGTGCGGGATTGAGCCTCGAAATGTGGAAGATCGCGAAGGCCGAGTGTGTTCCAGCTCACGAAGGCAGTACGTGCGTTGTCGCTACGCGAGACAACGTCGCTTCGCCGGGGTCGAAGGCCGTATCACGCATGGAAAGCATTCATCGGAACATGAGAGGCCCGACCGGGTCCGCCAGATTGGTCTCTGGCGGGGGAGGGAGGCGAGGGAAAACCAGAGCCTCCCTTCGAGCTGAGGTCGGGAGTCGGACTGGTTCATAGTACCAATGACGCCGTCGAAGGAAACGAGATGCGCCGAGGGAAGGGGCCAGCCTGGAAGGAACCCGCGCGAGGGGAGCAGGGTCCGGACACAGAGCCGGGTCGCCATGCCATCCCACCTCGCAAGGGTGAACGCGGCGGCCCGTTCGGCCGTCCAGACCCGATTCACGGCCCTGTTGCATCACATTGACATCGAAGCGCTCGAACGGGCATTCCGGCGTCAGAAGCGGCAGGCCAGTGCGGGAGTCGATGGGATAACGGTATCGGACTACGAGCAGAACCTGGAGACAAATCTCCGGGACCTCTGCTCACGAGTCCATACTGGGCGCTACCGGCCGCAGCCGGTCCGGCGCGTCTATATCCCGAAAGCAGATGGCGGCCGGCGACCTCTCGGTGTCCCAACCCTGGAAGACAAGATCGTCCAGAGTGCGGTAGCCGAGGTGCTGAGCGCCATTTACGAAGTCGACTTCCTGGGGTTCTCCTACGGCTTCCGGCCGGGGCGCAACCCGCACCAGGCTCTGGCGTCGTTACACACGGCGATCATGAGCCAGCGCGTGAACTGGGTGCTCGATGCCGACATACGCAGCTTCTTGGATGCTGTTTCATAATGCCCTCAGGGTTTTTAAATAGCTCGGCACGGGTTGAGTAAGCTATTTATCTCATTGTTTATTATGGTGAATATGAGGTGGCGGATGTTAAATCCGTCGAGGCTCGTATTTCGCGTTACATCGTGCAAGAGATCGGTCGCGCCCGAAATCCTCGATGCGGGATCCCATTCTCCAGCTCGAATGGGTCGAAATCGCAGATCTCGCGCAAGGCGTCGGCCGTCACGCCGACGCTGAAGTCGGCTTTTTGGGGCGGCCAGCTTGGCTCTGTAGTGGGCTTGCCGCTCCGTGTGGTTCATAGTTCTTCTCGATAGGGGCTTTGGTCCTGGCTTCATGGCTGGCTTTGTCTCGCGATTGGGCCCTCAGGCGGGTTCAAAGAGGGTTGGTTGGCGATCTGGAAGCTTTAGTCTCAATCCGACTTTTCCGCCCTTGGTGACGTGGGCGGCTTGAATCTCGCCGCGCTTTACACGCTGCAACACCGTCTGACGGGTGACGCCAAGAGCACGGGTGGCCTCTTGCATGGTGATGAATCCGTCGCCGGCCGAGGCGGTGAAGCGTGCCTTCAGTGCCTCGGTCAGTCGGATTCGCCACGGTGCCCCCGGGGTCACCTGCTCGCCGGCGATCATGCCTTCATTCAGCCAACGATGCAGGGTCGAGGGCGCAACGTTCAACTCGGTCGCCGCTGCCGCGATCGTCATGACCTCGCCGACGCCGGCATCCGACTTGGGTTCAAAGCAGGGGATGCGCCAGTGGGTCCTGAGACTGCTGACCCTGTTGGCTTCGAACCGAAGGCCGCGCGCCGTTGTTCGGCCCTGTCGATTGAGTATGCCTGCGATGACAGTGTCCGGATAGAGCAAGGCCAAGCGGCGGACGAGGTCGACTGTTTCCTCATCGGTTTTGATGGTCGCAGGTCTAGACCGCGGCAAGGGCACGTCCACATCGGTGATTGCGCCGCCCTTCCAGCGCACAGTGAGGTGGGCGGCCGGTTCGTTGCGATCCACCGAGACAATCACCTCCTCGACGAGTGCCCGCAGGAGTTCCTTTCGATCGCGCGGCGTCGTTGTCGGCGCGTCCCAGACCGAAGCAAGGTCGGCTCCAACGGCGAGGAGGCGTCCCCGTTCTTCTTGGCTGAGAACGCGGGGCCTTTGCTCGAGCAGGCGGGCGAGGTCTTCGTTCGCTTTTTCCAGGTCGGCTAAGCGTTGCTCCCATTCGCGTTCGAGCCCGCGGGCGACAAGTCGGTTGTCGGGATCAACGGCGCGATAGCGCCGCTCCGCGCGCTTGGCCTCATAGGCGGCCCGCTCTGCGGCTTGCCGCCATTGCTTGAGTGTCGCCTCGTTGTCAGCCTCGAGTCTCTCAGCGGCGGCGAGCGTGGCCGCGAGCTTGGCGGGCTCGATCGCGGCGAGAAAGGTCTTGGCGAACGCTTGGTCAATCTGCACGCCGCCAACGGTGAGGCAGTAGCTTCCCCGACCCTCGACGATGATCTTCCCGGCGCAGTGATAGCCGGGGGCGGCGGTGCGCCCGCTATAATGAGTCTTCAAGCGCCGGCCACAATGTCCGCATGTGCCCAGGCTCTGTAAAAGCGCAGACCCTTCCCTCACGGCGCCGCCCGCCTTGTGCGGCGCTGGGCGCGTGTTGCCCGCCAGCCGGACCCGGTTGGCTTCAAAGGTTCGCCAGTCGATGTAGCCTTCATGGTGCTCCTTGATCAGCACTTGCCATTCAGACTGCGGCAAGTGTCGCATGCGTTTTTGGGGAACGCCAGATCCGTCGAGCTTGGTCTCCCGACGCGTTCGTCCATAAGCGTAAGCGCCCGCGTAGGCGGGGTTGCTCAAAACCTGATGGATCGCGTGGTAACTGGCGTCCACCCAAAGGATCTCCCACCCCTGGTGCATCCGAAGCGGTATGCGCAGCCCTTCGGATCGGAACCACAACCAAACGCGGCGAGCCGAGCCCGTCTCGGCGAAGCGGGAAAAGATCCTGGCGATCGTGGTCCTGACGGCTTCATCGGGATGAAACCTGACTTCGCCGTCAGCCTCGCCCCAGACCAGCCCGACGGGCAGGCCGCGCCGCAACTCGCCTCGGGCCGCCTTATTGCGGATCCCGCCGTTGAGACGCGCTCGAAGGACATAGAGTTCCGCTTCGCTCATCGTGCCCTTCAGTCCGAGCAGGAGGCGATCATTGAACAACGCGGGGTGATAAATCCCGTCGGCGTCGCCGATCAGCGTATTGGACAGACCGCACAGATCGATGAGTCGATACCAGTCAGCATTGTTGCGGGCCAATCGCGAGACCTCAAGCCCCAGAACAATACCCACGTGTCCGAGCGCGACCTCCGCGGTCAAGCGGGCGAAACCGGATCGCGCTACGGCTCCGGACCCTGAGAGGCCAAGATCTTCGTCGATGACAAGGACATCTTCTCCAGCCCATCCGAGATCGGTGGCCTTATTCACCAAGGCATACTGTCGGTCGGTCGACTCGCGGTTATTCTCAACCTGAGCGGCGCTGGACTGGCGCAGGTAGACGATGGCCACACGAGCCAGATGGCTCGACGTTATCTTCATGGCATCACTCATCGCCGCCCTCCGGGGCCGCTCTTGCGACCAACATTTGCGCAATCAGCCGTGAGAGAAGTGCCAGCGCGGCACCCTGAGCCCCGGGATCGATCTGTTCCCAAGGCCCCTTTGATGGTTCGTCCGGCTTCACTGCAATCTCGGGAAATGCCAACTCCAACTGCATGGTCGCCCTCCTGTTCGGGGGCCGACTCGGCGAGTCGGCTCAAAAGAGCGTCGACGACGACGCGCACCTTGAGCAAATCGCCGATCAAGCAAAGATTTTCGGGACCATCTGCACTTGCGGCCAGCGGGTCCGAAGGCTTGCTGTTCAAGCCGCCATTCCGGTCCGTCCATGCTGCGGGAATCAAAGTGCGGCTCCCGTCAGGCAAAATCACAAGAAACTCAGGGACACCCCGTCTTATGAGGCTCCGGATGACAAAGAGCTGACGCCCTTCAAATACATGCCGTTTACGAGTGACGACGATCGAATCCGTACCGTCTTGGTGATGGGTAGTCTGTCGTGTCTTCGTTTGACTCGGTTGACCACGAGTGGCTGTTGCGAATGCTGGCGCATAGAATAGCCGATCCTCGAATCCTCCGGCTGGTCCGGATGTGGCTCGAGGCCGGTATTCTGGAGAGCGATGAGTGGCGCGAGACTGACAGGGGAACGCCGCAAGGAGCGGGCATCAGCCCGCTGCTGGCCAACATCTTCCTGCATTACGTCCTCGATCTCTGGGTCCACCAGTGGCGCCGTCGGAACGCACGCGGTCGTGTCTCGATCGTACGCTACGCCGATGACTTCGTCATGGGCTTCGAGAGCGCGGCGGACGCACGGCGGATGCTGGCCGACCTCAAGGACCGGCTGGCCAAGTTCGGCCTGTCTCTCCACGAGGACAAGACGCGCCTGATCGAGTTTGGCCGTCTACCGGCCTTAACCCGGAAACAGCGCGGCGAGCGGCGTCCGGAAACCTTTGCCTTCCTTGGGTTCACCCACTATTGCGGGTGGACCCGGGACGGTCGGTTCATCGTCAAGCACAAGACACAGAGCAAGCGCTTGTCACGAAAGCTGACAGCGTTGCGCCAGGACGCGCGGCGGCACATGCATGCTCCTCTGGCGGAGCAGCACAACTGGTACGCCAGCGTGCTGCGAGGCCATTACGGCTACTATGGCATGCCGCATAACTGGCGCTCCCTCAACGGATTCCTGCAAGATGTCCGGCGGATATGGTTCAACTGCCTCAGGCGGCGGAGCCAGAAGAACCGACGGATGGGCTGGGATTGGTTCGAGGCTGTGACTTCAAGCTTGCCCTTGCCACAACCTCGAATCACTCATCCATGGACGCCACGAACGGCTCGCAGCCGGTGACTTCCAGGAAGAGCCGGGTGCGGGAAAGCCGCCTGCCCGGATCCGTGAGGGCGAAGCCGAATGGCCGAGCTACTCGACCACTAGCGAAAGTTGCAAAGCTTTGACCTGGTTGAACTTGTCCGTATTAACGGCCCTGCGGCCTATTGAACCCAGTTGCCGATGTTCTACCAACGCTGGCTGCCGCCCGTGACCAATCCATTCAGCGAGGATCACGGGCTCGGCCTCGGTAAGCGACGGCGAGGGTTGGCTGTTGGGCCGAGGCGCGCGGCTCAACTGCTGCTCGATCGCCTTCTGGAAGTTCTGCGGCAAGTGGAAGCGATCAGCCACCTGCTTGGCCTGCGGCGCGCCCCGGCGCGCGCCTTCCGCGTAGAGACCGGCGCGATCTCGGCTGACGATCTCAATACCGGGATGCTGCGCCAGCCAATGGCCGGTGGCCTCTGCCGAACGGTCAGGCAGCACGTCAACCACCTCGCGCCGTTCAAGGTCGACCATGATCGTCCCGTAGCGGAACCCCTTCTGCCAAGCCCAGTCATCTACCCCGACCACCCGCACCGTTGCTGCCTCGGCGGGCCCGCCAGCATGGCGCTTGAGATGGCGCAAAATCGTGTCATCACTCTGTGGCAGCCCCAGGCTAGCCATCAGGCGCTCTGCCGGACGACCGCCGGCGGCATGGCCGAAAAGCCTGGTCAAATCGGCCACCCGGCAGGTCCTTCGAGCAGACGGTACGGCGATTGTGGGAAGCCGATCGCTGAACGTCTTGCGCGCACACCCTTGTTTCTGACATCGCCATCGTGAAAGGCGCACGCGTAGCGTAACCGGCGTCCCCTGAGCCGGCAGGTCCTGCAGAAGGCGAACCTGCCAACCGTGACGCCGGCTAGATCGCACATCACATCCGGGACAACGAGCGCTTCCCCGTCCCACGGCCGAGACCGTCCAGCGCCCGTCGCGGCACTCCGACCCCAAGAGCTCGAGGCCAGATCCAAGCGCCCATTTTGTATTTTTGATCATGCCACATCAGCCCAGTCTCCGTTCCAGCCGTCAAGCAGCACCACGATCACACGAATTGAGGCAGAGCCATATTGGGTCTGTGGCCAGCTGCCGCTATCGCACGGTCCGCTGCATCTCGCGCTTCCGCTTGGCCAGGCTATGCCGATATCCAAGGCCAATCCGGCGATAGCGGTTCAGCCCGGATCATCGAGAATCATTGTTGCGACATCAGACGCCCGATATGACGGACCTCGCGAACTCCCGGACGGCCCATGGCTTGCTACACCCGGATGAGATCGATCAATTCGTCCTCGGTTAGTCGGGCGGCGACTTCGCCGCCTTCGAGCAGTTCCGACGCCAGATCGCGCTTGTCTCGATGGAGGGCGAGGATGCGCTCTTCAATGCTACCCTCCATGATCAGGCGGTAGATCGTGACCGGCCGCTCCTGGCCGATGCGATGGGCGCGGTCCGACGCCTGATCCTCGACCGCAGGATTCCACCACGGATCGAGATGAACGACATAATCCGCAGCCGTCAGGTTCAGCCCGGTGCCACCGGCCCGCAGGCTGATCAAGAACAGGTCCGATGTCCCCGCCTGAAACGCGGCGACCCGCCGCTCGCGATCGGCGGATGGCGTGCTGCCATCGAGGTATTCATAGGCGATGCCGCGCTCATCAAGGGCGGCGCGGATCAAGGCCAGATGACCGACGAACTGGCTGAACACCAGAGCCCGATGCCGATTGCGGATCAGTTCTGAGACCAGCCCGAGGAAGGTTTCCAGCTTGCTACTTGGCACGCCTGCGCTCGGATCGATCAAGGCGGGATTGCAGCAGGCCCGCCGCAGTCTGGTGATCTCGGCCAGGATATGGATTTTGCGCTTGCCGGCTTGGGTGTCCAAGTTCTCCAGGTTGTCCAGCGCCTGCTGGCGCAATGCTTCGTAGAACGCGCGCTCAGCCTCGTTCATTTCGACCACGACGGTCTGTTCGGTGCGAGGGGGTAATTCGCTCAATACCGCGGCTTTGGTACGCCGCAGCAGGAATGGCCGGATCAGAGTCCGCAACGCATGACGCGCCTGCGGGTTCCGGTCCCGTTCGATCGGGATGGCAAACCGCTTCTGAAACCCCTCGCGCGACCCCAGCAGGCCGGGATTGAGGAAGTTGAACAGGCTCCAGAGTTCATCAAGGTAATTCTCGACGGGGGTTCCGGTCAGCACCACCCGGAAATCCGCCTGAAGCGACAGGCTCGCCTGGGCACGTTTGGTGTCGGCATTCTTGATCGCCTGCGCTTCGTCGAGCACGACCATCGACCAAGCCACGGCGGCAAGGGCGTCGCTTTCCTGATGGAGGAGCCCGTAGCTGCAGATCAAGACGTCGTTCTTACTCAGCCTTGCGATCGATCCGGCGCGATCGCTGCTCGTGGACAGCCGATGCACGGTTAAGGTCGGGGCAAAGCGGCGAATTTCCGAGGTCCAGTTGGGGCAAACCGAGGTCGGAGCAACCACCAGACAGGGTCCATCGAGGGCACGGTCGAGCAGGACGGCGATCGTCTGGACGGTCTTGCCGAGTCCCATGTCGTCGGCCAGACAGGCACCGGCGCCCCAGCGGGCGAGGCGCGAAAGCCAGACAAAACCCTCCATCTGGTAGTCGCGCAATTCGGCCTGCAGGTTGACGGGAGGCTGCGGTGTCCAACGTTCGGCCGCATTGATCCGCGCGACGTGGCGCTTCCATGCGGCATCGGCCTCGATCGTGCCGCTCTCCGACAGGGCTGCCTCCAGTGCCGGCGCGCCAAGGGCATGTACCCGGTGCCCGGCGCGATGGACTTCCGATACCGCCGTCAGTTTCTGTAACTGGGTCTGCAACTGATGGGTGAGGGCGACGAAACTGCCGTCCTCCAGCGGCACGAATCGGCCCCGCGCGCGGCCGAGCCGCTCGAGCAGGAAGCGCATTTCCAGAACGCGATCCTCGTCGAGGTCGATGGTCCCCGCGACATTGAACCAATCGCGATCGCGGGTTACCTGCACTCTCAGCCGATCCGACGCGGCACGACTGACCCGCATCCGCTGACCTTCCGGCCACTCGATTGATAATGGCCCGCCATAGGTTTGCAATTCGAGCAGTAGCTCCAGGCTGCCCTCCAGATCGTCGAGCACAAGCTCATGGACGTCCGTACCGCCCCGGTCGCGCAGCGTCGGGCAGGCGTCGACCAGAGCGTGGCGCGCCGCGACCTCCTCCGCCAGATCGCGGTTGACGCGCACCTGCTGGCCCGCGATTGTCGCCAGCAGCGACCGTCCGCCGAGTCCAGCCACATAGGCTGGTCCCTCCGGGCCGAACGGCCGGACCATCAGGTTCAGCTTCAACCCTTCATGTTGTGGAATGATCTGGACGACCGGTGCGGCCACACCCTCTTGCACCTCCTGTTCGATATCCTCGATTTCGGAGCGGATCGGCAGCGTCGGATTGGTTTTGCGCACCAGTGCGATGACCTGATCGCGCGCCCGCGCCGGCACGGTCAGGCCACGGCGCCCCAGGACCTCCTGGATCGGCAGCAGACGCTTCGGGAACTCGATTACCCGGTAGCGGGCCGGTGTTTCCGCCTCGAGGAAGACAGCCGGTTGATCCGCGGTGTGCGAGAGGGTGAGGCGGAATTCCTTTCCCTTCTTGGCGATGATCAGTTCCAGCGGATAGTTCACGAGTTCGATCCGGCGTGCCCGGTGGCGCGCATCGAACACCGCAGGATGACCGACCAGTGCCGGTAGCGCACGAACAGGATCGAACTCGAAGGCCTCGTTCGCGTTCCATCCGCTCGTCTCCCGCCGCAGACCAGCCAAGCCGGCGCGATCCTCGGGCGTGAGATAAGTCAGCCGGGGATCCCGCTCATACAGCCGCTTCAGCGCGATCGGGCGCCCGTCCGACCAGCCAGTTCCTTTCGCCGATTGTTCGACGACGTCGATCGCCTTGCTGTCGGGATCGATGAACCATGCGAGCCGCTTGGTCGGTGCCGCTGCCGGTGCGGTAATCCCGGATGGAGCAGCCTGCGACCCCAGCAATACATCGAGACTGCCAAGTGCCCGCTCCCATGGCTCCTGCATCGTGATAAGTCGAGTGAAGCGCAGGCCGATCTCGCTGCCTCCTCCGCCCTCGATGAGGTATGCGCGGTACGGCGTCGTATCCTGCGCGACTTCGGCCAGGATCTCGGCATGGATCCGGGCGAGCAACGGGATCCGATCTTTCAGCTGGTGAAACTGATTGATCAGCTTGTCTTGGTTTTTCCGCGCTAAAGCCGGGTCGTAGGCATACTCGGCCAGTGCCATGAAGGCGACATCAATCGGGGATGAGGCAAGGCCCCGGTGATCCGATTTGACGAACGCACCGATTTTGCCGTCAAAACCCTGGCTCAGCCAGAGCAGGGCCTGCACGCTCCAGTAAGCACCGTTCGCGCGCAATGGCTCGGCGAGGACGTTGTCCAGATAGCCGGTGATCTCTGGGTGCAAGGTGGCATCGTTGGCTTGCAGCATGGTCAGCAGAAATAGTATGCCGTGGATGCCATCGAGAAAGACTTTGCGCCGGCCAAGGTTCTTACGTAGGCCTTTCAGTGCAGCGCGATATCCCTGGCGCGCCGCCTCGGCCTGGCCGGTCAAAAGATCGAGTGCCGCAGTGATGCAGAGGCTTTGGGCGCCGGCTGGATCCGGCAGGCGCGGCAACCGGTCTCTGACATCGGCAAGGCGACCGGCGAGCAGGTCATAATTGAGCAGCAAAGGAAGCACGGCTGCGAATGGTTCTTGATCCTGCACACCCCGGAAATGCGTCTCCAGCGCCGCCAAATCGGGGGGTGACACGCCAAGGCCGACCAGGCCGGCAAGCTTCGCTTGCAACAGGGCGATCTGGATAATGGGGTGCCGGCTGTTCAGCCATCCGATCTCGAGCTGGACGCCAAAATAGAGCTGGACAAACAAGTCGATCGTTTGATTGGGTGCGCAGCGTTTGTCATGAAAGTCACGCAGGACTGAAAACCGCTCGATATCATTCGTGTAGATCGCGAGGCGAATCTGCCGGAGCAGCGTGTCGTAATCACCATGATAGCGGCCCCGGTTGCCGGTATCGAGCGCACAGCCCGCGGGATACGCCGCGTGGATCATGGCGACGATCTGCTCGCCATCGGACGCGGCGATCGCATCGATCGCGACCGGATGCAGCAGTGCCGCGACGCAGCCGGATTGCTGGGTGAGCAGCCCTTTTCGGGTCAGCGCGTCGAGCGTGGTGCGGACCGTGTTATATGACCAGGTCTTTCCGTTTGGTCCGGGTAGTGCAGTGCGTGGCAGATGGGTCTGGAGCGAATAGCGCTCGAACGGCGGCATGGTCAGGCTTGCGATCCGCACGATCGTCTTCTGATCGATCGGCAGATCGCAGTAGGCCTGCCACAAATCGGACTTTGGCATGGGGTTCATGGTGCCGCTCATTCCGACGAATTATCTACCGGCAACAGCGTCCCGATGAAAGGCATTGCGATCGCGCTGGCGTCGATCACGCGATAGACGGCGCCGCGTCGTCGCGTCCCGCTGGCCCGGCGGCGCAGTTTGGCGCGCAGGAAGCGGGCCGCCTCTGCGTCTGTCGCGAAATCCCATCGCCGGGTTCGTCCGGTGGTGCCGATCCGGCCGAACGTAATCCTTGCATTGAGCACGCCAAACAGATCGCGATCGATTTCGATCCGCCAACTGCGGAACCGGTTCTTTTCCGGAGCGCAGGCGCGCAATTCGAGCATGACGCCAGCCATGGCAGGGGTATCGATCATGATGGTGTGAGTCTAGGCGGTGTCGAATCTGATGAGAATCCCCCCGATTCAGATAATATGATCGACACTCCTGAGGTTGGCAGGCTGGATGGCCGGTGGAGCGCATGACGGTTCGCGAACCGCGTTAAGGCGCTGGGTGGGGCGACGCTGCCGGTGGTCGCTTTTTGGAATTGCCTGAGTGGCGGAAGGATACTGGATCTGCGCCGAGGCCGATCGTTGCGCACCGCCATCAGAAAGCTGTGGAATCCCGTGGAGCGTTCGATTATTACGGGTCATGCCTCAACCAACCGAAGCATGAGTTAGCCTTGCCGGGATCAGCTTTGCCTGGACAGGGCGACCTATTCGCCGGAGGTGGCTGGGATGCACCGGTGCGTGCAGCGACGGCACCGCGGGTCTCAGGGCCAATCGATCCGCGAAGCGTCGATGACAGGCTCTTGCTGGAGAGACTGCCGCTCATGGGGTCGGCGGATTGTTCAGCCTACGTGGATGAGGCCGTCCGCCGTCAGGTCGCCGGGGCCGTTCCGGCGCTCGATGCGTTGTGCCGGCGGTTCAAAGGGTTCGGGATGTCCCATCCGGTTCGCGAGCAAACCGTAGCCTTGGCGGGATTGGCGGCGATTGGTGGCCCCGAGGCAGCCGCAACGGTGCAACGATTGCTCACTGATCATGTCGTTGCGGAACCCGGTCTATCATTTGCCCTGAATGCGGCCGCGAGGCTCAGGGTACGGGTGCCACCGACCATCGTGCACGACGCGCTGAACGCGCGCGAGCCCGATCTCCGTGCCAGCGCCTGTCGGTGTGCGCGCTTTTGGCCCGCGGCGGTTCCCCGCCTGATCGAATTGCTCGAAGATCTGCATCACGACGTCGCGCGTGAAGCCGCGATCGTCCTCGGTGTTTTGGGGCGATGCGAGGCCGTGCCTTTTCTCGTGGGGCTCGTTATGCATGAGCCGACGAATGAGGTCATCGAAGCGTTGGTGACGGTGGGTACCGATGAATGCTTCGTGGCATTGGGACGCGTTGCCGATGTGTGGACCGATCTGCGCCACCTGGTTATCCGCGCGCTGGCTGCCAGTGACCACAAACTCGCCATCACGTTGCTTCGTCGCATCGACCCTGATCAGCTGATGATCGTCACGGACGGGAGCTGATCAAACGGACGGCGACACACAACACGGTTCCTTGTGCGTTGGCCGGCGATGACACGGTCGCATTGCCTCGCCTGAAAAGCTCCCGAAGCGTGACCTGTTGCCTCACATAAATGCTCCCCAGTTTGGGTATTTTTGTGGGGGCGGAGATCCTCATTCCGAGCGTGGATCATGTTCCGATCCGGCAACTGCCTCAATCTGCTCGATCCAGCGCCGAATGCATGGACCGACGCCGATCTAGCGACCGGTCTGTCGCGCACCTATCGCTGGGGCGGGCATTCCTGCTGGGATCTGCCGCTGTCTGTTGCCCAACACAGTCTCTCCGTGCTGGCGATACGCAAGCTGTTGGCGCCATCGCCACTATCGCCGGGTGAGGCGCTGCGCGAATTGCTTCACGATGGAACCGAGGCGTTGATCGGCGGGTTCGATCCGATCACCCCGCTGAAGCCGCATCTTGGATAGGGCTATCTCCAGATCAACCGGCGTCTCCAGGCGGCATTGAACCAGCGCTACGATCTGCCGCCCTGGACGGTGGCCAGCCATCAACTCCACAAACATTCCGATCATCTCGCAGCCGCGAGCGAGGCGCTCCATGTCGTTGGCTGGCGCAAGGCGGCGCTGCGGCGCGATCTAGGCATCACGCTCAAACCGCTCGACCGAGATCCTCTCACGATCCCGCCAGGCATGGCGCCATGGGAGCCCTGGCCAGCGCATCTGGCGGTCGAACGGTTCGAAGAAGCGTTGCGTGACCTGCTCCGCGCCCGCCGTGAAATGTCGCAACCCGCCGATGATTTGGAGTATAATCAGTCTGAAGCGGCGGGGTAGGCGATGAGCAACTATTTTAGAAATCTCGTGGCGGTCGTGATGATCGGAGCAGCGTTCGGCTATATTTTCGCACCGCAGATCCATCGGGTGAAACACGCATTTCTGGCATGGAAAGCCCGCCGTGCGCGCCGACGGCCCGGCGGCCTGCTCCGGTAGAGCGGATACCTCATCGCCGGCAACGGTGTTCATGTGCGCCGCGACCCGGTGCCGATGGAAATAGAAGCAACGACCGAACCAAAAACCGAGCACCAAGGGCTAAATACAAGATGGGAATCCTCGTGCCGCATGCGGGGTGACCGCCGCAAGGGGATGTCGCTGCGCTCCCGCGCTGCGGGCGCAGGCGCCCTGGCGCGCCCTTGCCCCGGTCTCCCCGATGCGGCCGGAGGAGGGGGTCTTCAAGGAGAAGACTGAAGGAAAGTCAGATGAAATCAAAATCAATCTCATCGCTGGATATGCGACGTCTCGCCGCAGTGATCTTGTTTCTGACGGGGGGCGTCCTGCTCGCCGTCATCCTCGCGAAGCCGGAAATCACGCTCTTGCCCGCACCGGCGGTCACCCTGCCGAGTGGGAAGGTAGTGCGATGATCGATACCATTGATGTCGAAGCGCCACCGGCCACGGCTACCGATTACGAGTCCGGTCCCGACGATGATCAAGGGGCCGGCCTCTACTGGGTTGCGGTTTTCCTGATTGACCTGAGTTACGGCGGCCCCGAGGAAGGAGGATGGTGGTATCAAACCGGCATCCTCGCGATCGACCCGTGGGTCTATGAAACCCTTGGGGCCGCCCCGGCGGGCTTCTGCACCATCGCTGCGGCCAACGTCCACGCGCAGCAAATGCGGATGAAACTACCCGAGGTGAACCAAGCCCGTCCTGACATCTCGCAGACCAACTCGGTTGGGCAATACGATGTCCGGGTCATGCGCGCCCAGAGCATGCCGACGCATTTCCCGAGGATACGGCCCTCATACGAATAGGCCACGTATCCGCAGCCACCTGCCCACCCTCGAACCGCCAGGCCCGCCCTTATCGGCGGGCTTTGCGTTTTCGGGGTGGGGGATTGCTTTAACCCCTCTCAAAGGAGTCCCGTCATGGGATGGTTTTATCAACCGATCGGTGGTCGTAGCACCGCCGACAAGGATGCGTTTTTGCGCAGCGAAATCGAGCAGATCGCCGACAAGCCGGGAAAAGCCGAGATCAAGGTGGTCAAATCCGCCTTCGTCGGTTCGACCTGGTATGCGGCGGTGCTGATCAGCATTCCCGATCAGACGCCATACACCGTGGCCTATGTGTACCTGACGCAAATGGGCCGCGATGGCGATTTCGGTTACAAGTCGATGGACGAGTCGGTTGGTCCCTGCGAGGTCGATTGCCCGGTCGGGATCATGAATTTGCTGACCCCGATCGATCAACTGCCCGGCGCGGGATATGCGGCGGACTGGCGGGCACGGGTTGCTGCCGCTCGGGAGCGCAAAGCCGGCGTGCGGCGGCAGCAAGCGCGCATCGTCAGCGGTACCCGCATCCGGTTCGCAACCCCGCTCCGGTTTACCGATGGGGCCAGCTACGACAGGTTCATCGCTGAAGCTATGTCATGGCGGGGACGAATGATCCTCGCTTTCCGGCCGGTCGATGCCGGAGACCATCCGCTTGGCGGCCGATACCGGATCGGCGGACGTGTGCTCGCAACGGCTGAAATCGAAACCGCTGAACGCACGACGTCAGCGACGCCAACGTTGATGAGGGTGGATCAAACCGTCGCCTGAACCGATCGGTGTAGGCCCGGCTGCCACGGTCGGTCCGTGCGGGGCAAGGCGTGGGTCCTCGCCATGCTCGCCTGCCCCGGAGGGCAGGCTGTGCGTGGCTCTGGTCCTGCGCTGCGGGCGCTCCGCACCCTTGCGCAGCCTTGTCCCGCCCGGCACCGCCGTGGCCGCGATCCGGACATCTTCACGAAGAAGATGAAAGGAAAATCCATGAAACTCATCAAGACAACCCTGCGCGGCACGCTCGAATTCCTGATCGTTCTCGCGATCCTGCTCGCTGCCGCCATCGCGCCGGGCCTGCTCAGCGCGAGCAGCTCCACCATCGTTCTCTTCCCCCATACCCATCAGACGGAGACCACCCCATGAGCGATCATTCCACCACACCGACGGTCGAACCGGCATCGGTTGCCACCGCGACCGCGGTGATTGCTGACTACACGGCGGCACATACCGAGTTCCAGAAACTGCAAAGCTCGATCCTGCGAAAAGCCAAACCGATCCTGTTCGGCGCCTTGAAAGCTGCCGGGATCACGCGCGTCACCGTGACGTTCGATGGGTACGGCGACAGCGGCCAGATCGAATCGGTCGAGGCTTACGACGCGGAGAAAAAGCCGATCGATCTGCCGGCGGAACCTATCCCCTATCCGTTCGCTACGATGAAAGAACGATATGAACCCTGTTCGGAGACACCGAGCGGGCAGCGCTGCGCCGGCTATGAAGTCCAGGAAATCGAAAAATCATCCCTGATCCAGGACATCATCGAGGAGATCTTCTGGGACTTCATCGGCGCAAAGCACGACGGATGGGAGAACAACGACGGCGGATTCGGTGAGTGCGGATTCGATGTCGAGAGCGAGACGATCCGGCTGGAGATGAACGAACGCTACACCGAAACAAATTACTATGAACACGAGATGTGAGGGCCCCGTGGCACACCCGTACCACCATGCGGTGTCATCCGCCCGTCAGTGGGGCGGCTCACCCGACGACTACCAAGCGATCCATGACTTCCTCGATTCCAGCAAGGCAGCAGTCGCCGACTTTCGGCACCGCGCTGCACTCCACCACTCGAACGGCATCTACATCACCGAGCGCGTGTTCGGTCACGTTCTGACCAACAGCGCAGGCCGGATCGTTCCGGTCCGGCTGATCGCCGAACAGCACGTGAAAGAAGACCTCGGTCGCATTCCAAGTTTCGCGGACTGGGTGCGCGCAATCCGGCCGGAAGCCTGGATGGGACCGCGCAGCACGCTGGGCCGCGACATTCTGGAAGGAACCGGATCATGACCGAATACATCGTGAAGCTCGGCTTCTGGCTACGCGCCTACGACAGCATCGCGATCGAGGCGAACAGCGATGCCGCGGCCATCGAGGCGGCGAAGGTCGCGGCCAAACACGCAATGGAATCAGCCAGTCAACCCGAACACATCGACACCGACGATCGGCGCGAAGGGATCATCGCCTACATCGACCGGGTCACTGCCCGCCGCAGGGAACAGGTCATCGAGGCCGTCCCGTTCGACGATGACCGCATCCATCCCCAACCCGGCGGCTGATCGTCAGCTTTCCCTCTCATTCCGAAAAGCCCGATCTCGCACCGGGCTTTTTCATTCACGGAGCTTTTTCTCATGGCCGACTATTCCACACGATTTTCCTGCCGGCTCGATACCGGCTCGACCGGCAATGCCGCCCGCTCCGTGCGACTGTTTGCCGCCTATGAGCGTCTGATGGCGCGACACGGCGATATCGTCTGCTTCGAGGTGGCAGCCGACCCGATGGAGGATTCACCGTGCGGCGTCTGGATCCACGACGGTGATGGCATGGGCGATCCCGATCATGTCATCAATTACGTTCTTGCCTGCGCCAAGCGCTTCAAGCTCCGCGGTCGCTGGGGGTTTAGCTGGGCCTATGTCTGCTCGCGGCCAGTCCTCGACGCCTTCAGTGGCGGGGCCTGCGTCCTCGATCTCGGCGCCGGCGAGGTTATCGGCGATTTTCACTGCGGCGACTGGATCGACGAGATGATCCAGGCCGGCAAGCGCTTCATGATCTATTCACCGAACGAGAGTCAGATGGGGCAGGGAGGTGGCTACTGGTCCAACGATGACGGCTGGGTGGATCTGGGCAGCGCGACGATCTTCAACTGGTCTGAGCGCAGGATATTCTGCTTGCCAGCCAGCCTTGGCAATGACGCGGACTGGGTCGACATCGACGGAGATGGAACGCCGGGTTCGGAAATTCATTTGCCAGCCGATGCCGATCGGCCGAAAATAGGCACCGTGCCATGAAGCGTTCCACCCTCATTCTCGGGCTTGGCCTTTGCGCTGTCGTCTTCCTCTATGGTCGTGAGCGCGCGCCATCGGGCCGGACCACCGCACGGCCGGATATCACCCAACTGGTTCAGACTGCCGATCGTCGTGCGGCTAAAGCGCAGGCTCGACAGGCAACGCAGGCGCAGAAACCCAACCTGCCTGCCACGGCGACCGAGACGGTCGACAAGACCTTGCCGAACCACGCCGCCCGGATCGCCCGGCTCGAGCAGGAATATCGTGACCATCCGGGTTTCCGTCAGCTGGTTACCGACTACAACGACGAGACTGGACACCCGAACCGCGGCGTGACAGCCAGCCTCGAAGCGCTCGACCAAAACGCAGTCGCCGGCGCACCAGCCTTCGCGTTGTTCCGCGCAGTTCAACCCCGTGCCGAAATCGCCCGTGCGCTCGAACAGCATTGGCGCGATGAGCGTGAACGGCGAGATCGAGACACAACCGCTCCCTGACCGCGTCATTGTGACCACGACGTCATTGTGAACGCGACGTTCCGGTCCTGATCCGAATTACTCCGACGAATTCAACCCTGCCAGCGCGCCCCACGAGGGCGCGTTGGCGTTTCAACATGCCGCATCCTTCCTCGGCGCTGTCCCGGAGACATCACATGCCCGCAAGATTACATCCTGCGCCCGACAAGGCGCTCGAACGGCCGCGCATCGTCCGCCCCGACGATGATAATTTCCCGACCACCCCGGCGCTTCGCACCCTGCTGCGCGACCGCGGCATGATCGAAGAACCCGATCCACCACCCGCAACGATCGCGCGTGCCGGTTCATCGCCAGCACCGAGCCTGAAAGGGCCGCGATTCACCCTCGGCAAGACGCCGCGCGGGACACTCGACGTCGATCTCTCCCGGTTGATCGCTTACAAATGCCTGATCCAGGGATCGGCCGGCGCCGGCAAGTCCATGGCGCTCCGCCATATCATCGAGCAGGCACATCCTCATACGGCGATCGCCTTGCTCGATCCGGAAGCCGAGTTCGCCAACCTGGCCTCTCATATCGGCGCTCCCACGATCCGGGCGGCCGTCGTCGCTGCGGATGGGCTCGCGATCGTGGCACTCAATGCCCGGCGGCACCGGCTCTCGGTGCATCTCGACCTGAGCGATCTCTCACCCGACGAACGGATCGTCCGTGCCTCCGCCTTCCTGAACGGCCTGCTGACCGCACCCAGGGAACACTGGCCGCACACGATGCTGGTCGCGATCGACGAGGCCCATCTGATCGCCCCGCATCTTGCGGCTTCGGGGCGCGACGCCGAGATCCGCCGCCTCGGGATCGCCACCCTCACCGAACTCTGTGCGCGGGGCCGCAAGCGTGGCCTTGGACCGGTGATCGCAACACAGCGTTTGGCGAAGCTCGCGAGTTCCGTGGTCAGCGAATGCCACAATCACCTGCTCGGCCTGAACGTCTACGACCGGGACGTCGCGCGCGCCGGTGATCTCCTCGGGTTCCCCTACCAGAAAGCCTGCCAATTGCGCACACTGCCGGCAGGACGGTTCTTCGCGATCGGCCCGGCCTTCGCACGGGAGGCGGTCACGGTCGACGTCGCGATCGGGTCCACCCCGCATGTCGGCGCGACACCCACACCGATGCCTGGGGCACGGATGAGTGACGCCGACGCCCGCGACCGGCTCGATCTCGATCGCCTGCCCGCCGCGGCGGCCAGCGACCATCGTCCCGACCGCAGAGGCAGACTGGCGCTCAGCCTGTTCCTGCTCAACGACCTCGCGCCGGTTGCGGGCACGATCGTCCAAACCCTGAAGCGGATCTCTCCCAATGCCACGACCACCACGGAGATCGCCGCCAAGCTCGCGATCGAACCGGCAATCCTCGATCAGGCGATCGATCTGCTGATCGGGGAGCGAATGATCGACGCGCTGCCGCGCGACGACTGCCGCGTCGTGCGCCTGGCTGCGGCGCTGCGCACCCTGATCGCCGATACACCCATCGTGGGCTTGTCCTGACATGGGCGATTACGAGATCGTGGCGCTCGATCCCGCGACTGCGGACCGGGTGCTAACCACACCGGCAGAGATGATCCTGGTGCGAGAGATCAGATACCACACGCGAGGTTGGATGCCGGCGGAACTCGATACGCTCCGGGATATGCTCGGCGCAGATGCGTCCTGGGAGGAGATCGCGATTGCCGTCCGTCGCACGATCGAGACGGTGAAAGACAAAGCCTGGGAACTGGGCCTCTATCGCCCGAACTTTCGGCCATGGACCGAAGATGAGGACCGTGTCCTGATCACGGACTACGGCAGCGTGCCGACTGCAACACTTGCGCTCCGCCTTGAACGTGGTCTGCCGGCTGTTTACGTCCGCGCCGGGCTTCTCGGTCTGACGAAGGCGGCACCTCCGCTGTGGTCGGAAGCCGAAGATGCCGTTCTTCGAGCGGTCTACACGACAGATGCGACGATTGCCGAGATCGCCTCGCGTCTCGGCCGCCCTGGCTCCGGGGTGATCAGTCGGGCGTCGCATCTCGGTCTGCGGCGGCCAGAAGGACCAAAGCCCTGGCATCCCGATGAACAGGCCCTTGCGCTCAAACTTGCCGAGGAGGGGTATCTCTAACCGGTGATCCGCCGCAAGCTCGCCGCCAAGGGATTCCCCTTTCGCGCGGAAAGCAGTTTTCAGGCGTTCATCGCCGCGAGCGGCTATCACCGGGGTTGGGGTCGACCCTGGATCGAGGAGGAATGCGATCTCCTGCGCCAAGCCTATCAGACCGGCGACAATCTGGTGGCGCTCAGTCACCGGCTCGGCCGATCGCGTCATTCGATCCGCTGGAAAGCCGCAGAACTCAACCTGTCAGGCACCCACCCAAAGCCCAACGGCGCACGCCAGGGCCGCCCCTGGAGCGAGGCAGACGATGAAATGCTCCGGGCGAATTACGGCAGAGGCCGGATGAAGACGGGCGAACTCGCAGGCCTGCTCGATCGGCCGAAATCCGCCGTCTACAACCGCGCCTTCACCCTCGGATTGGATCATGGCTACTGCCGGGACTGGACCCCGGATGAAGATCTCCTGATCCGCATCGCCCATGCGGCAGGCGTCTCGATAATCGATCTTGCCAAGGTGATGCGGCGCGATCCAACGATCGTCTCGAAGCGGGCGATCAAGCTCGGCTTACCGTTCTCCCAGCGCGATCACGCAGCCCCGCGTAATCTTCGCGCCGATCGGCCGGTGCTCGACCGTGCCGCGATCCTCGCGCTGGCCGCGCCGACCGGCCCGGCGGGTGACCCCTGGCAATCGTTCAAGGTGGTTCGGGTCTTCGGTCACGATTGAGACAGCAGACATGAAAGCGATCTCCGCCGCGAGCGGGAAGCAATGCCGCATGCGGGTCGCGCGCCGCAAGGGGTAGGGCCTCGCCATGCTCGCCGGCGCCAGAGCCGGCTGCGCGTGGCTGCGTTTCCCGCGGGACGGGCCAAGCGGCCCGTCCCGCGCCCTTGCCCCGCCCGCCCCGACGCGGCCGGCGAACGGTGTTTCAGGAAAGGAGAAACACCGATGAACAAACCAAAATGGCGGCGCTCCGGCAAACCCAATCCCAATCCCCGCGACATCTACCAGGAGGTGACCGACAAGATCCTCGCTGCTCTGGAACGCGGCGTGCTGCCGTGGCAACGCGGCTGGGATCAGGGCCTCGCCGGCGCGCCGATGAACCCGACGACGGGGCGGGCCTATCGCGGGATCAACACCCTCCTGCTCGGCATGATGCAAGACGCGGCGTTCAACGGCGATCCACGCTGGTGCTCATATCGGCAGGCGCAAGCCCGTGGCTGGCAGGTCCGCAAGGGCGAACGCGGCACCACCGTCGTGTTCTACCGCAAGCTCCAGCGGCGGGGCGGCGAGGACGGGGAGACGGGTCTCGTTTCTCCTGAGACCGCAGGGGAGGGGGCACGACCGTTCTTCATGCTGCGCGCCTCCACCGTCTTTCATGCGACCCAGATCGACGGCATTCCCGTCTATAACCCACCGGGAATCGCAGCCGAGCCGTGGCGCACGCCGGAGGCGGTCCAGACGATCCTCGACAACAGCGGTGCCACCATCCACTACGGCGGCTCGCAAGCGTGCTTCGTGCCATCACGGGACTGCATCTACCTGCCGCCCAAGGGCGCGTTCCGCAGCGATGCAGCCTTCTCATATACGGCGCTGCATGAACTCTCCCATTATGCCTATGCGGCACCTCGGCTGAACCTCAGCCAGGGTGGTCGGTTCGGCTCAGCGGCTTATGCGTTCGAGGAACTGGTGGTGTCGATCGCCTCGGTGAACATCTGCACCGTAGTCGGCGTCGAAGCCGAGATCGAGAACACCGCGAGCTACCTGGCCGACTGGATGACCGTCATCAGGTCCGATAGGAAGGCGATCTTCCGCGCGGCGGCCGATGCACAGCGCGTGGCCGATTACATCCTCGGCTTTCATCCCGACCTTGCGGCTGCGGTGCGAGCGGCCAACGAAGCCGGCGCGGGAGAGCAGGACGGCGACGGCGATCCGGGAGACACGCTCGACGAGTTCGACGACCAGGCTAGGCCTGTTTCCGAACCTCTCGCCACCGCTTCGTGATGGATCTGCCGTACTCCGCAAGCGCGGAGCCGGGCAGGGGGGACAGCGGACGATCCGCCCTCCCGCTCACCAAAAGCCGGCAAGGGACGCTCCCGCTCGACACCGTTGCCAACACTTCCGCCGGCACCGGCTGCGATTCCGAATGCCCGCCGATCGCGTTGACCCCGGAAGTCGCGCGTCTGCTGGCCGCTGATGCCGCCGTTGCAATCGGCGTGAGCGGTGGCAAGGATTCCTGCGCGGTCGCCATCGCGGTAGATCGTCATCTGGAAGCGATCGGCCACGCGGGTCCGCGCATCCTGATCCACGCCGATCTCGGCCGGGTGGAATGGCGCGACAGTCTCGCCGCCTGCCAGCGCCTCGCCGAGCGGGTCGGCTGGGAACTGGTTATCGTACGCCGACAGGCCGGGGATCTGCTGCACCGGTGGAACGGGCGTTGGGCCAACAACGTCGCCCGCTATGCCGCGCTCGAATGCGTGCAGGTGATCCTTCCCTGGAGCACACCCTCGATGCGGTTCTGCACCTCCGAAATGAAAACAAGGATCATCGCTTCGGCGCTGGCCAAACGCTTCCCCGATCGCCCGATCCTCAACATCACCGGGATCAGACGGCAGGAGAGTGCAAACCGGCGCGGCAAGCCAATCAGCGCGATCGATACCAACCTCACGACCCGAACCCGCGAGGTTTTCGTCTGGAACCCGATCATCGAATGGCCGATCGAGCAGATCTGGCGGACCATCAGCGAGGCCGGTCTGACCCACGAGGCCTATGCCGTGTACGGCTCGACCCGCGTGTCGTGCGTGTTCTGCAACATGAGTTCGATCGGTGATCTCCGGGCCGCCGCCTCCTGCCCGGAGAACCACGAAATCTATCGCGCCATGGTCGATCTCGAAGCCCGCTCGACCTTTGCTTTTCAGGGAAGCCGCTGGCTGGCCGATACCGCGCCGCATCTGCTCGACGCCGATATGCGACGTGCGGTGATGCGGGCCCGGCTCGCTGCCCACGAGCGGATGCGCATCGAAGCACGGCTGCCCCGTTATCTCCTCTACGTCAAAGGCTGGCCGACCACCGTGCCGTCCCATGAAGACGCGGAGATGCTCGCAAGCATCCGCCGCAGGATCAGCACGCTGCTCGACATCGACGCCGACTACCTGACCGGCTCCGCCGTCCGCGACCGGTATGGCGACCTGATTGCCGCGAAGCCCGATCGGCCCGCCGGAACCTGACCACCACCGGCTTCAGGATCCACATCAACCCTCTGATCGAAAGGAACTCCGGCCATGACCGGCACCGATGACGACGACCTCGGCGTCTCTGACATCGAGAATCTCAAACCGCAGGTCCGAACACGTCGCCCCGCCAAAGGTCTGCCGCTGATAGGCGTGTGGGCAGAGATTCCGAAACCCCGCTCCGGCTACACAATCCGGTGCATCCGGGCCTGCGCCAATCTGGCGGGAGCGCAAGAGTATCTCTCGCGATTGGGTGCGAGCCTGGTCGAGAACCGCACCGCGATTACCTGGTCGGTCCGGGAGTTCCGAACCCACCCGGTGAAGCGTCCCCGGCCCGACCGAGCACCACGCATCCGGATCACGGAGCAGAACATCATCGAAATCGGTTCCTGAAAGGAAATCCCGACATGGCAAAAATCGCAACCGACGTTGAACTCGCAGCCATCATCACCGGCATTGTGACAGACGCCCCGCAGCACGAGGAACCACGCTACCGAATGTTTCTCGACACGATCGCCGAAGCGATCGGGGCCTATCATTGCCTTGCTGTCGGTGCGGTGATGACGCCGGCGGAGGACCTGCCGCAATGGACCGTGGCTTTCCGGGCCACGGTCGATACCGCAGATGATGGGGGGCCGTTCGCCCTGATCGACACGGACCTCAAGGTCAAGGAATGGCTTGCCGAAGGACAATCCGAAACCGAGGAAATCCGATAAGACGACGACGGGTCAGATCTTGACTTTACCCTGCTTGATGATCGGCTTTTTCTACAGCTCTGCCTTGGCCTCAGGTTTAGCTGCGGTCTTTGCCGCGATCGCAGGGGCGGCAGGATCATCTGCAGGAGTCGGCACCGCTTCGCTGACAGGCAGCGCGGCTCTTGATTGTTCCAATTCAACCTGACGATACGGACTCATCGCCAGCGCTTCCATCGCCGTCCCCGACGCCAGATACGCAACCGAAGCCGCAACCCAATCCTCGATGTCCATAACCCCCACCATCGACAATCCCGACCAATAATGAGACATTCCCGCCGTCAGCGGCGGAGCACACCATGTTCGAAACCTATACGGTCAAAAAGGGCGACTGTCTGTGGAACATCGCCAGATCCCGCTATGACGATGCCCTGTTCTGGCCCAGCCTCTACAGCTTCAACAACTGGGCGGCCGCCAACCACATCCAGCACGCGGGCTTCATCACCGACCCCAACCTGATCTACCCGGGCCAGAAAATCCTTCTGCCCGACCTCGACGTGACGCTGCTGCGTCCCATCCTCAACGCCCCGAAACTCGCCGCCGCCATCCGCCGCGCCGATGCCCGCGCCGCCGGCAAACCCGCCACCCCCGCCTTCACCGCCGAACCTCTCGTCCTGTCACCCGCCCAGGTCGCGCGCAACAAACGCGCCAACCCCGCCGCCTATCTCGGCTTCAAACCCTTCCTCGCCTTCGAATACGATTTCGACGACCTGCCCCCCACCACCTACGTCGCCCCGGGCTTCACCGCCGAAATCAAATGGTCCGGCAACGCGATCATGCAGCCCGTTCACGATACCGCCCTGATCACCCTCAGCAACCACGGCGCCATGCTCGCCCACGAGTTCAAGGCAAACAACGCCTTCGGCGATTTCGCCACCAAACCCTCCGTCGCCTGGAAACCCGGCGACAAACACCCCGCCTTCGCCTGCGACCTCACCCGAGCCGGCCACGGCCCCATCCCCGAAATCGCCGTCGAAAACGACGCCGAAGGCCCCAAATTCGTCCTCACCTGGAAACTCATCCACGGCTGCTTCCAAGGCTACGATTTCGTCGCCTCCGCCAGCGCCGAAATCACCATCAAACCGAAAGAGACAGGCGGAACCCCTAACTCGACAAATAGCCCAATCTCCAGAAACGTTGGCTCCATCCCATCCAAACCGACGACAACGATCGCAAGCGCGGCACCTCGCAGCGTAGGGATGATTCCCCGCCAGAGACATTCGCTGATCGCATCTAACCCGCACCATTTCAGCTGGCCGAAAGTCAAGCCAAGCGGCGTAGCTCCGCTCGTCGGAGGAACCATGATCGGCGGAATATTGGCATTCATCATCGCCAACCCCGAATGGCTGGCTCTGGCGGTGGTAGCCTAGCCGTCTAGTCGCCGGGCTTCCACTTTGCCGCCTCGTCCTTCGCCGTCGCGATCTCCGACGCCGTCATCCGCTGCTCGAGATTAACAATGTTTCGCGCGATCCGCGCCTTGTTTCCTTCGGTCAACAGTCCTGGTTTAGCGGTGATCGACCGGTCGGCGATCAGCGCCCATTTCAGCGAGGCCGTATTGTTCTGCGGTACTCCGCATCCGAAGAAATATGCGACGGCCAGGTTATTCTCGCCAGAAGGATCGCTCTGTCGGATCGAGTCGCGGTAGTCGCCTACGGCCCTCTTGCAGTCCTTCGGAACGCCGAGACCGTAGAAATATATCCATCCGAGATTGGCCTGCCCCGCTGAATTGCCCTTAGCCGCGCTTTTCTCGAACCATGAACGTGCGGTGACGTAATCCCGTTTCACCCCCAGCCCATGCAGGTAAAGATCGCCAAGTAAATCCATCGCCGAGCCATCACCCTGCGCCGCCGCCTGTCCGGCCCAATGCCGCGCAAACGCATAATCGCGCGAAACCCCATATCCTTCCTGATACAAGTAAGCGAGCTGCGCCTGCGCCCGCGCATCCCCCGCCTTGGCGGCGACCGTAAGCCAGTGCGCCGCCTTCTTATAATCCGGCTTGTGCCCGTCGACGTCGTAATACCGCATCCCCAGCGTATAAGCCGCCCCCGCCTGCCCCGAAGCCGCCTCGCGCTTCAGATCGGTCGTCGGCAGACTGCCATTATCCGCCGACGCCCAACCGGCCCCGATTGCCGCCAAAACCACTATCCCCACCGCCGCACCGCCGAACGCCAAGGGCTTCATCATCACATCCATCCACAAAAGAGCCGAATTCGGCCCCGTCACTCTTACACCCACCCCGAAAATCCGAAAATCACCAATCGAACGACAAGCCCCCTTTCTCACGCCCCACCCCCCATGCTGATATTCTCCCCTGCCAGAAGCATCGCCTCGCCCATCTCTGACCGACCGCCTCGCCGCCATCATCTGCGGCCTCAGGTCCGATGGCTGCCAACGCGGCAACCAGATCAGGCTCCCCGCCCGCACCCGCGCGCGCCTCACGTCCCTTACTCTTCCCCACCCCACCCGAAACCCCGGCGCCGTGGGACCAGCACCACGCCTTCCTCCGCCTCCTCATCCCCCGCGAATTCGCCTCCTGGTATCCGCTCAATCCGGCAGGAGGTCGATCGGCATCGATGCTCCGGTGACGGCGTTTTTGATGGCGGTATAGGCATCAACGCCGTGCCGTGCGGCGGTGCCGACGACGGATCGGACGTTGGCGAGGAAATCGGCGCCCCAGTTGGACCGGAACCCTCCGGTGACCTTGCGATATGTCGCGGTGGGCCGAAGTTCGCGTTCCGATCCGTTGTTGTCGGCAGCGACCGCGGGGTGGTCGAGAAAGGGGAACAGATGATCACGAACCTTGCCGTATCGTCGGCGTGATCGTCTGCCGTGACGGTTGGATCGGGGCGAGCGCCATGACGGCGTCTACGGCGGCTCGCAAGCCTGTTTCGTCCCGTCACGGAACTGCGTCTACCTGCCACCGAAAGGTGCGTTCAGGAGTGATGCGGCGTTCGCCGATACTGCGTTCCACGAACTCGCCCATTATGTATACGCGGTACCCCGGCTCGACCTGAGCCAAAGCGGGCGATTTGGCTCGGCGGCCTATGCGTTCGAGGAACTCATGGTCTAGATCGCCTCGGTGAACATCTGCACCGTGGTCGGCGTGCAGGCCGAGATCGAGAATACTGCCAGCTACCTTGCCGATTGGATGACCGTCATCAGGTCCGACAGGAAGGCGATCTTCCGCGCGGCGGCCGATGCACCGCGCGCGGCCGATTATATCCTCGGCTTTCATCCCGACTACGCCGCTGCGGTGCGAGCGGCAGCGGCAGTGGGACCGGGCGCGGGAGACGATGACAACGACGTCGATCCGGGAGAGGCGGTGGACGACGCCGGCGACGAGGCCTCATCTGTTGCGACGGCTGCGTGATGGACGCGTTTTGCTCCGCAAGCGCGGAGCAGGGCAGGGGAGACAGCAAACGATGCGTTCCCCTGCCCACCAGACGCCGGCAAGGGATTATGGCCCTCGATATCGACGGCAACGCGGGCGCTGGTTTGGACGCGGCGTTCCCGCCGATTGCGCTCACATCAGAGGTCATGCGTCTGCTGGCTAACGAAGCTGCCGTCGCAATCGGGGTGAGTGGCGGCAAGGATTCCTGCGCGGTCGCCATCGCGGTGGATCGGCACCTGAGCGTGATCGGCCATACCGGACCGCGCATCCTGATCCATGCCGATCTTGGCCGGATGGAGTGGCGCGACAGTCTCCCGTCCTGCCAGCGCCTTGCCGAGCGAATCGGCTGGGAACTTGTCATCGTGCGCCGACAGGCCGGGGATCTGCTGCACCGGTGGAATGGGCGCTGGGCCAACAACGTCGCCCGCTATGCCGCCCTCGAATGTGTGCAGGTGATCCTGCCCTGGAGCACGCCGTCGATGCGGTTCTGTACTTCGGAGGCAAAAACCAAGGTGATCGCTTCGGCGCTGGCCAAACGTTTCCCCGGTCGCCCGATCCTGAACGTGACCGGGATCAGGCGAGAAGAAAGCGCCACCCGCCGGGCCAAGCCGGTCTGCGCAATCGATAGCAACCTCGCCACGAGACGCCGCGAGGCCCTGGTCTGGAACCCGATCATCGAATGGCCGATCGAGCACGTCTGGCGGACCATCGTGGCGGCCAGTCTGACCCATGAAGCCTATGCGGTCTACGGCTCGACCCGCGTGTCGTGCGTGTTCTGCATCATGAGTTCGATCGGTGATCTCCGGGCCGCCGCCTCCTGCCCGGATAACCATGACATCTACCGCGCCATGGTCGATCTCGAAGCCCGATCGACCTTTGCGTTTCAGGGAAACCGCTGGCTTGCCGACACCGCGCCGCATCTGCTCGACGCTGATATGCGACGTGCGGTGACGCGGGCCCGGCTCGCTGCCCACGAGCGGATGCAATTGGAGGCACGGCTGCCCCGTCATCTGCTCTACGTGAAAGGCTTGCCGACCATCGTGCCGACCCGTGAAGACGCGGAGATGCTCGCAAGCATCCGCCGCAGGATCAGCGCCCTGCTTGGCATCGATGCTGACTATCTGACCGGCCCCGCCGTCCGCGATCGCTATGAAGAACTCTTTGGTACACGTCGTCGCAATGCCAGTTTCTCGTAACTTTTTGCATCGGACCAGAGGCTGAGAAGAATTCCACCACGACCGGTGCATCAATGACGATATGATCCTTGCGGCGATGTTCGCCGACGAACAGAAGCCACATGTGCGACAAAGATATCAACGAAAGGTCACCCGCTCATCGTCCTCTGGACGGAGATCGCTAACCCGCGAAGCGGCAGTGCAACCAAATGTGTCCTTGCCGGCGCCCATCCGCGCGAATCATAGGCGTTATTCTCAGCGCAGGGCGTCAGTTTAGTTGAGCGACGGATAAAGATCAGTCGGTCTGTCAGGGCGTATCGAATTCGCCCAGCCGATGCACGGCATCCAGGCGCCGGCCGGCACCAGGAGCATGCTGATCAACGCATCCTGGCGCTAGGCTGACAATCCGAGTTCGGCCAGGATAATTCCATAATTGAAATTTCGTGGGGCGTCGCCTTATCCTAAAGCGTAGTTGCAAGCGAGGTTTGTCATGAGGGTAGTTTCCAGACTTTCACGGCCCATCGTTTTGGGCTTGGGATTATTGGCTCTTGCGCCGCCGATGGCTCTCGCAGCCAGCCAAACCGCGGTAACGCCGAATGAGTGGTACGCCAACACAGTGATGGTCCCAGCGCCATCTAAGCATTATCGACGCTTGGTGGAACAAGAATTGTTCGATACGTTTGGCCACGGTGGCAAGGGGCGTAATCTGTATTGCGAGGGGCCGGCCGTTGTGCGGTTCCAGATCGCGCCTGATGGCCGTGTTACAAATGTGCGCCTGTTGAAACCGAGTCTGGTCGCACTCAACGAGCGATTGTTGGCAAAGATCAGCAGCTTACAATTTCCGGCTAGCGATGGCCTTACGGCGCAACACCCGATTTCGGTAACATTTCGATATGGAACATGGGACTTGGCAAAGCCGTCTCTCGCGGCGCGGACCAACTGCCGATCATAACCAGGTTCTGATCCGCGGCGGTTCACGGGCGACGTGTGCTTTTGCTAAATTGATCTGCGCAGACCAGCGTTTAACAGATTTTCCTGCCGAATTGATGTTTCAGCAGCGACAACCCGTCTGAGACGGGTTGTCGAAAGCGGGGTGCTATTCAGAGTGTTTCGTCATCTGTTGTTGCAGCCGGGGTGGGCGCGGATACAACGACTGGCTTGTCGCTGCTCACAATCTTAGATGCGGCAAGTTCCTTACTCAGGTTTCTCAGTTGCGCACGAAGATCTTTTTTCTCAGTACGCAGTTTCGCGTTTTCGGTTTCAAGCTTCTCGAGCTTGATGCGCAGTTCGCCGATCGGCATTTTTCCAACGGCCGCTGCTGGTCCCGCCGTTTTCAACGCGACCTTGGCCGGCGATGATTTCGGCGCTGGTGCCTTGGCTGCACTCGTTTTTTTCGGCCCGGGTTTGGTGAGGGATTTGATGGGCGCGGACTTTGTCGATTTTATCGGTGTTTTCGATGTTGGTTTGTTCGCAGGCTTGGTCATGGCTTTTGATGAAGGCGCAGAGGTAGCGGCGGGTATCGCCGGCTTGGCCACTTTGGTCACTTTGGCGGCCGCTGATTTAGCCGCAGCGGGCTTGGGCTTTTCAGCAGGAGTAGGGTTAAGTTTGGAGGATCCTTTGATACCGCGAGGCATGGCTATTCCTTGATGATTGTACAATCGGTCACAATTCATGACCAGGAGCAGCAATTTGAGAAAAAATCCGAAAGGTCAAGCGCATTCGCTCAAAAACTGACTGTAAAACGGCGAAATCCGAAAAATAACGTGTTAGCGCAGTTTTTTCGAACGCGTCTGCGGCGCGATGCGCAAGACGCTGCCGTCCGGTCGTGCGATTTCCACGATGGTTTCCAGCCGGACCAAACGCGCTTCATGATCCTCTACCTTCGCGACAATCGTCTTCACACCATCGGCGAGAACGGCGATGCGTTCTCCAAGGGCCGCAAGCCGGGCAATGCGATCGAACCAATCGGTCATGCCTTTTTCATTCGCCGCAAAGTTGTCGCGAGAACGCCGATCGCATTGTCGACGTCAGCCGTCATTTTATCGATCATGCGATCGACTTGCCGCAGCGCATCGGCATCTCCGGCGTTGTTGCCCAGGTCCAAGGCTCGTTCGCGCAAGTAGGCGCTGACCGAGAGTCCGGCAGCACTCGCCCGCCGGGCAATCTCCGCGGCCTCGAAATCGCTGACCAGGGCTGACATGCGAGTGGTTCGCGAGGGTGACGGGTCGTTGACGACGGCGCTCATGATCGATTTCCTTCGAATAGACACACATTATGCCCATACACATGGACATGTGCAAGTCAGAATAGCTGGTGATCATCCGATCTGCGGCCGGCACCGCTCGGGATCCGTTGAAGAGAGTGGCGTTGAACAGAGGGAACAGAAAATCGGCTACCGCACCCGTCTTGGCCGGCAAGGGGTGGGGCCTCGCCATGCTCACCGGCGCAAGCGCCGGTTGCGCCTGGCTGCGTTTCCCGCGGGTCGGGCGAAGGCGCCCGCCCCGCGCCCTTGCCTGCCGTCGCCGAGCTGCGGTCGCGCGATGGGTAGATTCGAGAAATCCAAAGAAAAACGAAGGATTTCGATCGGATCACACCCATCGAAGGAGATTCCTCCCATGTCAGCCTCCCCGGAAATCCTGCATAACAACGCGCCATCCCAGCCGAGCGGCGCGGAACCCGAACGCTACCGGTTTTTCAGCGTCAAACTCCACCGCCTCATCTCCTACCGCGAAGACGGTGCCGTCTATGTCCGTGATGTGTGCTCGGATTGGGTACGCACCCGTGCACCTGCCGATACCGATGCGATCAAGGCCGAGCGGTTCGAGCGGGCAGCACTGGCGATCACCAATCTCCCGGCCTGGGCCCGGTCGATCACCGACCTACCCACGATGACCGAGATCGAGCGCTGGTCCACCGACAGCGTGGTCGAAGCCACCGATGGCGAGGAGGTCGAACCCGACGGTCACTCGCGGGACGGTGCACCGTCCTGGCTGCTCGCCCTCGGCATGATCTGAGGAGGCACCGATGAGCAATCCTTCCCAGCCGCGCAGCGGCAACCAGGCGTTCCTCGATGACCTCATCGCGCAGTCATGTGCGACCACAGGCGGCCACCTCTGGATCAACCCCTCGCAATGGACGCTCTACGTCAGTTGGGGGCGCAGCATCTCGGGCTATGACCTCGATGCGATGAAGGCCCGGGTGCTCGCCGCGGGAGGTGCCGTCATCGATGTTCGTCAGGCCGATCCCGATCAGGTGCTTCACCTGGCTTTCAACGGGCCGATGATCGCGGTCGGCGAGGAACCGCGTTTCATCATCTGCAAAGCCTTGTCCTACGAAAGACTGGAGATCGTTGCGGCGCACTATCGCCGCGCCGGTGCCGAGATCCACAACATCCCCGTACCGCAGGAGGCTGGCGATGACACGCTATCGCTCCCGACGTGAACGACTGATCAAGCAACACGGGCGGGTTACCGATAAATACCGCCTGCATGCCTGGTGGCTGCGCGGTGCGCTCGATCAAGTCACCGGCAAGCCGCTTCCGCCGCTCCACCCCGACCTTTCCGATGAATACGAGAACGGAGCCTGGTGCGTCCGGCACGGCTACATCCGGATCAACGACGTCGAGCGGTTCAAACGCCTGATCGTCGAAACCGAACGCGGCCGACCCTACCAGCGCGGCCGGTTCGCGCAGGAACACCCGGATCTGCTCGCAGCGATCGAACCCGCGAGCGCGATCCACCCGCCCGCCTGAAAAACCGCAGCGATCCGACCCGGTCCAGCCCGGACGTCGGCCCGATCGCCCGAACCTGACCTTTCCCATCAAGCCCACCGCAGAACGCCGTTCCAACCCGGAACGGCGTTCTGCGTTCGTTCCAGAGGATATCCTGCCATGCCGATCAATCCATTCGACCAGGGCGGCCAACTCGGTCTCGACCTGTTCGGCACCACCGCACTCACCCCAGCCGATCTCAACCCGGTCGGCCTGATCCGTATCCCGATGAAGGAGAACCCGGTGGACGACACCGACGAAGCCGACACGCCAGCAGGGCAGGGGAGTCGTTCGTCCCGGTCCGATGCCGCACGTCGCGGGACGAACTTCCGGCTCGACGGTGCGCGGAACCTCGCGGCCGGATGGAAAGCCCGCGCGCAGGACAATCTCGCCGCGATCCGCCTGTTGCAGCTGATCGAAACCCAGAACCGTCCGGCAACCCCGGATGAGCAGGCGCAGTTGATCAAGTTCTGCGCCTTCAGCAGCACCGAACTCGCCCAGGGTGCATTCCGCACGTCAGGTTCGACCGCGAGCAATGGCGCATCCGCGGAGGATGGATTCCGTGCCGGTTGGGCAGAGATCGGCCGCGATCTGGAATCGCTGATCAGCCCGCACGAACGGGCGGGATTGATGCGCGCCACTCAATACGCCCACTACACCCCGGAATTCATCATCCGGGCGCTCTGGAGCGCGGTGGCACGGCTCGGCTACGCTGGCGGGCGCGTCCTCGAACCCGGGTGTGGTACCGGCCTGTTCCTCGCCCTCGCGCCCGAAGCCATCGCCGCGAACAGCCATTTCACCGGCATCGAGGCCGACCCGGTGACCGCCCGCATCACCCGCCTGTTGTTCCCCGAAAGCCAGATCAGACGGGAGGATTTCACCAAGGCGAAACTCATCGGAGATTTCGACCTCGCGATCGGCAACCCGCCGTTCTCCGACCGCACCCAGCGCCTTACCGAGATCACCCCGCCCACCGCCATGTCGCTGCATGATTATTTCATCGCACGGTCGATCTACCACCTCCGCCCCGGCGGCCTCGCCGCCTTCGTGGTCAGCCGCTGGACCATGGACAAGATCGACGATTCCGCCCGCAGGATTATCACGGCCAGAGCCGATCTACTCGGCGCGGTGCGCCTGCCGGGCGGGGCAATGCGCGCCGATGCCGGCACCGACGTGGTGGTCGACCTGCTGGTCTTCCGCGCCCGCGCCGATGACGAGATCCCCGGCGCCGTGAACTGGACAGAGACTGGCGAAGCCCTGCCCACCACGGACAACGAGGCCGCGATCGCGATCAACCGGTATTTCCTCGACCACCCCGCCCAGGTCCTCGGCACCCATGACCGGACCACCAGCCCCTACGGCCTGGTCTACACCTGCAAGGGCGACACCGGCCCCGGCCTCGAAGCAGCAATCCACGAGGCGCTCGCCATCCTGCCATCAGGCGTTCACGCCCCGGACTCCGCCCGGTTCCGCAAGCCCGATGAAGTCGCCGAGCCGGTCTACACCGGCCAGGCCGCCGACGGCGCGACGATCCGCGAGGGCAGTTACCTCGTGATCCGCAACCGGCTGCATCAGGTGGTCGACGGCATCCCGACCGAGATCCCGGTCAAGCAGAAGAATTCCAAGCGCGACGGCATCCCGCTGCTCTCCGCCCAGATCATCGACGGGTTGATCCCGATCCGCGATGCGGTCAGGGAGGTGCTGCGCGCCCAGGAAGCCGATCTGCCCTGGCAGCAGGCTCAGCAGAAGCTCCGCCTAGTCTACGGCCGCTTCGTGCGGACCTATGGCGCGATCAACAGGACGCAGGTGGTCACGATCACCGATGAGGAAACCGGCAAGACCCGCGATATCGTCCGCCGACCCAATCTCGCCCCCTTCGCGGATGACCCGGATGTGTGGCTGGTTGCCTCGATCGAGGAGTACGACCTCGACAGCGACAAGGGCCGTCACGGTGCGATCTTCGACCGAAGGGTGATCCACCCGCCCGCGGAGCCGATGATCGAGACCGCGGCCGACGCGCTGACGGTCTGCCTGCACGATCGCGGCAGCGTCGATCCCGACTACATCGCCGAATTGCTCGGCACCACCGCCGAGACCGTCATCTCCCTTCTGCCCAACGCGATCTTCCTCAACCCGGAGACCCGCCGCTGGGAAACCTCCGATGCCTATCTCTCCGGCCCGGTGCGGACCAAGCTCACGATCGCCCGCAGTGCCGCGCTGGAAGACCCCAGATTCGAGATCAATGTCACCGCCCTCGAAGCCGCCCAGCCGGTCGATCTGAAACCCTCCGAGATCACCGCTCGCCTCGGTGCCACCTGGATCCCGACCAATGTGATCGAACGCTTCTGCACGGACATCATCGGTGTCAGCACCCGGGTCAGCCACGTCCGTGAGATCGGCAGCTGGACGATCAACACCCACGCCTTCGCCGGCGTCGGTGCCTGCACCACGGAATGGGGCACCGAACGCCGCCATGCAGGCGAATTGCTCGACGACGCGCTGAATTCGCAGATCCCGCAGATCTGGGACGTCTGGCGGGATGCGGGCGGATCAGAACGGCGCGAACTCAACGTGGTCGAGACCGAGGCCGCCAAGGAGAAGCTGACCAAAATCAAGACGGCGTTTCAATCCTGGGTCTGGACCGACGCCGAACGGGCCGAGACGCTTTGCCGGATCTACAACGATCTGATGAACAATCTGGTGCCCCGTCACTTCGACGGCTCGCATCTGACGCTTCCCGGTGCATCGAGCGTGATCAGTTTCTACCCCCACCAGAAGCGGGTGATCTGGCGGATCATCGCCGATGGCGCGACCTACATCGCCCACGCGGTCGGCGCCGGCAAAACCTTCTCGATGGCCGCAGCGGTGATGGAGCAGAAACGCCTCGGTATGATCACCAAGGCGATGATGGTGGTCCCCGGTCACTGCCTTGGCCAGGCCAGCCGCGAATTCCTACTGCTCTACCCGACCGCCCGCATTCTGGTCGCCGACGAGACGAATTTCGCCAAGGCGAAGCGCCAGCGCTTCCTCGCCCGCGCCGCGACGGGGGAATGGGACTGCATCATCATCACCCACTCCGCATTCAAGTTCATCGCCGTCCCGGCCAGCTTCGAGCGGTCGATGCTCGAGGACCAGATTAGTGCGATGGAAGAGATCCTGACCAGCGTGGACAGCGACGACCGGATCAGCCGTAAGCGGATCGAGCGGATCAAGGAGGGGTTCGAGGCACGGCTCGACGCTCTGGGCAGCGACAAGGACGATCTGCTGACAATCGGTGAGATCGGCATCGACCAGATCATCGTCGATGAAGCGCAGGAGTTCCGCAAACTCAGCTTCGCCACCAACATGGCGACCCTGAAGGGCGTCGATCCGAACGGCTCGCAGCGGGCGTGGGATCTGTTCGTCAAAGCCCGGTTCGTTGACCAGAAGAACCCCGGCCGCGCCCTGCTGATGGCGAGCGGCACGCCGATCACCAACACCATGGGTGAACTCTACACGCTGCAGCGCTTCTTTGCCGGAGACATCCTCACCCGGATGGGGTTGCAGCATTTCGACGGCTGGGCGGCGAACTTCGGGGATGCGCGCACCGATCTCGAACTCCAGCCGTCGGGCCAATACAAGCCGGTCACCAGGTTCTCGGAATTCGTCAACGTGCCGGAACTGATCGACATCTTCCGCAGCTTTGCCGACGTCGTCCAGAAGGCCGATCTGCGCGAGTATCTGAAACTCCCCCGCATCGCCACCGGCAAGCGCCAGTTGGTCACGGTCGAACCCAGCACACATTTCCGGATGTACCAGCGCTTCCTCGACCAGCGGATCAAGGAGATCGAGGCCCGTAAGGGTAAGCCGCAGAAGGGTGATGACATCCTGCTCTCGGTTATCACCGATGGCCGCCACGCCGCGATCGATCTGCGGCTGGTGACCCAGGGCGGGATGCCGGACCCCGACAGCAAGCTGAACGCCCTGATCGACAAGGTATTCGAGACCTGGCGCGACACGGCGGAGCGGCGATACCTCCAGCCTGATGGCGAGGAATACCCCAATCGCGGCGCGGGTCAGATGATCTTCTCCGATCTCGGCACGCTGAACGTCGAGAAAACCCGCGGCTTCTCGGCCTATCGCTGGATCAGGGATCAGCTGGTCGCCCGCGGCGTGCCCGCCGCAGAGATCGCCTTCATGCAGGATTACCGCAAGGCGGCGGACAAGCAGCGGGTGGTCTCCGACTTCAACGCCGGGCGGGTGCGGATCCTGATCGGATCATCGCAGACCATGGGCACCGGCGTGAACGGCCAGAAGCGACTGGTGGCGTTGCACCATCTCGACGTGCCGTGGCTGCCCTCGGACATCGAGCAGCGCGAAGGCCGGATCGAGCGGCAGGGCAACCAGAACGAGGAAATCGCGATCTACGCCTATGCGACGCAGACCAGCATGGATGCGACGATGTGGCAGAACAACGAACGCAAGCAGCGGTTCATCGAGGCGTCGCTGTCGGGTGATCGCACGATCCGCCGGCTGGAGGACGCCGACAGTCAGTCCAACCAGTTCGCCATGGCCAAGGCGATTGCCTCGGGCGATCAGCGGCTGATGCAGAAGGCCGGGCTCGAAGCCGAGCTTGCAAGGCTCCGTCGTCTGAGTGACGCACATATCGACGGGCAGATCTCGATCCGCCGGACGCTGAACGAGGCACGCTGGTCGATCGAGACCGCCACCAAGCGGATCGCGGGGTTTGAGAAGGACATCGCGCGGCGGATCGACACCACCGGCGATGCCTTCGCGATGACCATTGGCGAGACCCGGTTTACCGAGCGCAAGCATGCCGGATCGGCGCTGATCCGCACGATCATGGAGAGCGCGTGGGAGCAGAAGGAGGCGATTGCCGGTGAGATCGGCGGGTTCGAATTCAGCCTGCGGGTGATGCGCTCCAGGCAGGGCGGGATCGACGACGCGAAGGTGATCCTGCATCTGACCGACCAGCGCCTCACGATCGAAATGCCGGATGAGATGAACGCCCTCGGGGTGATCGCCCGAATCGAATCAGTGATCAGCCGGTTCGAGCTCCAGCGCGACCGCGCCTCGGAGGACCTGCACAACGCCGAGTATCGCATCAGCGAATACCAGTCGCGGCTCGGGGTGCCGTTCGAGCTGCAAGGCGAACTCGATGCCAAACTGGCGGAACTGGCCGCGATCGACAAGGCGTTGGCCGCCACGGAGAGCGAGGCCAACACCGGCGCGGGTCCGAACGCGAGCGGGGCAGGGGACCAACCCCCGGAATTCCCCGCCATGTTCGCACGACGTTCCTCTCTCGATGACAATCCGACCGATGATGTCGGTGCGGCGTCGTCTGGTGCCGACCAGGACGAATAAAGGAGGGGGAACGACCCCCTCCCGCCCCTCCCATTCCTTTCCACCGACACCGAGACCCGAAAGGAGATCGCCATGCTCCCCACCGCGCTCGCCCGCGCCATCCGTCTGCCCCTGCTGACCCCGGAGCAATTCACCCCCACGAAATGGGATGACGCGCCGACCAAAGCGAAATTCGGCAACCATCTGCTCCGGTTCATCGCGGAGGATTTCCCGGGGACCATGTTCACCCAGAAATTCTACGGACGGCTGTCGAACACTTTCGGCCATATCGCCTGGTACGACCGACATGGTTTCTGGAGCGAATTCTTCATGAGCCGCGCCACGAAGATCGACTTCCTCGACCAGACGATCCGCCACCCCTGCTACGGTGACCCCGCCTGGACCTACAGCGACGTCGAGCAGGTCATCCGCGCCCGGTTGAAACAATCGGGCGTGATCGACTGGCACCGGCGATTGCTGGCGCAGGAGAGCGAGGCACGCGAACGCTCTGAGTACCAGCGACTGGCCCAGAAATTCTCCCAAAGACCGACTGACACCAACATCTCCAATCCGGCGGACACAAAAGCTACCGCGTGCGAGTGTTTTCCGGGGGAGATCACGCAGGCCGATCGGGTCTTTACGCAACCACGTGTTCCATCGACCGGCCAGAGCTCGCTCAAGACCCCGGTCGCCCAGCCGGACCTGTTCGCCGGTCTGTAGCCGGTAATCCGTTCCCGATCGCATGGTGTCGTGCCCGGCACCGCTGCGCTCCATTGCCGCCTGCGCCACCCGGCCCCGCGTCGGCGCCGTTCCGGCGCGCCGCAGGGCAGGGCGGCTCGCCGGCAATGGTGCCGGTCCCGTCGCCATGCGCCGCGGAAGTTACTTCCAGAAGAAACTGGAAGGGAAACCAAACCACACAAAACCCAACCCAACCCAACCACAATGGAGCTACCGATGGACCTGAGACAGGTTGATCCCAAGACACTCGTGCCCAACCCCGCCAACCCCCGCCGCGTCAAACCGGACGAAGCCTACGAGGCCCAGCTTGCGGCTAACATCCGCGAGATCGGCTTGATCCAGCCACCGATCGTGCGCGAGATCGACGGCAGACTGGTGATCAAGGCCGGTGATCGTCGCACCCGCGCCTGCATCGCAGCCGGGCTCGACACCATCCCGGTGCTGGTGCTTGACGGCGATGACGCCAATCACGACAGCATGCGCGCCTTCAGCGAGAACATCGTCCGCGCCGGCCTCGGCACGGTCGATATGTGGCGCGCCATCGAAGCGCTCTGCGGGGGTGGCTGGACCGAGGACGGCATCGCCACCGCGCTCGCGCTGCCACCCCGCGTGATCAAGCGGCTCAAACTGTGCGGTTCGATCCATCCCGCCCTCCTCGACCAGATGGCCAAGGGGGATGAACCGAACGAGCGTGATCTGCGCACCATCGCCAGCGCCTCACGCGAAGATCAGGCGGAAGCCTGGAAGAAGCATAAGCCGAAGAAGACCGAGCGGGTCATGTGGTGGGATCTGGCGCGGGCGCTGACCAAAACCCGGTTCTATGCCCGGGATGCCTCGTTCGATGCGAAGATCGCCACGGCGAACGGCATCATCTGGGAAGAGGATCTGTTTGGCCAGGACGGGGTGGACAACCGCTACACCACCCAGGCCGAGGCCTATCTCAACGCCCAGCACGAGTATCTGAGCAAGAAGCTGCCGAAGGGCCAGGTCATCCTGCCGGTGAACGAGCATGGCGAACCGAAGCTGCCCGCCAAGGCGGTGAAGGTCTATGGCGAGAAGCCGGGGAAGGGTGAGACCGCCGGACGCTTCATCAATGAGCGCACGGGCAAGATCGAGACCGTGATCTACCGCCTGCCCGAACCCAAGCCGGTCGCGAAATCGAAGGCGAAGGCGAAGGGCAACCCGGCGACCACTGCCGGCGCCGGGGCAGGGGGTGTAACCGACGAAGCCAGAGATACCGGTGATACCGGCGAGATCGAGACCGCGGCTGAATTCGTGCAAGCGAGCTCTCGCCCGCCGGTCACCAAGGAAGGGCTCAAGATGATCGGCGACTTCCAGACCGATGCGCTGCATGAGGCGCTGGATAAGGTCGAGATCGACGATCAGACCCTGATCGCCTTGCTTGTGGTCGCCTTCGCCGGCGACAATGTCCAGGTCCGGACCGGCGAGAAGATCGAACCCGGCCAAATCTACCGCCGACGTAGCGCCATCGCCTATCCGCTGATCTCCGGGGGGCTCCTGACCTACGATCCAGAGACAATCCGCACCGGAGCGCGGGCGATGCTGAAGCACGCACTCTGCCTGCGCGACGGCTTCGGGATGCAGTCGGGGCCGGTCGCACGGATCGCCGGCGCGACCGTCGATGCCCGCCAGTTCCTGCCGAACATGGCCACGCAGGAATTCCTCTCCTGCCTGTCCAAGCCCGAGATCGAGCGGATCGGCAGCGCGAGCGGCGTGCTGCCCCGCCAGACCGGCAAGGCAACCCGCGCCGCGGTGGTGGATCGGTTCAAGACGGAGCGGTTCATCTACCCCGGCGCGGCGTTCGCGCTGACGGCGGACGAGGCCGCGAAGCTCGCCGAAAGCCACGCCCGGCACAACGGCAATCAGGGTCCAGGCGACGATGATCCGAACGGCGCGGAGACAGAGCATGGCGCTGACGATGCATCGCCCGATGACGCTGATCCGGCCGAAGGCGCCGACGCTGCCGATCCGGAGGAGGATCTGTCCAAGCCGGCGGCACCGCCGCGCGGAATGCCGGCCGAATTCGAGCAGATCGCAGCGGAATAATCCGTACCCACTCTCAAGAGATCGTGCCGGGCTGCAAAGCCCGGCACAAGGAGGCACCGATGCTGGTCACCGAAGAACAACGCGCGACGATGCTCGCCAACGGCCGCGACTATGCCCGCAATCCGCATTTCAACCCGCAGCCAGTGGTGAAACTGTTCGATCCCCTTGGCGGGGCAACCTGGCTACTCACAGATCTTGATCCCGACGAGCCAGATATTGCATCGGGACTGTGCGATCTCGGCATGGGGTATCCCGAACTGGGAAGCGTCAGGCTCTCTGAACTGGAGGCGATCAGGACGCTGCCGAACCGTGGCGGGATCGGGATTGAATGGGACCGGTTTTTCAGGCCGAGTATGACAATCTCTGAATACGCCGACGAGGCCCGCCGGAATCAGCGGATTTCAGGGTGACGCCGAGCGTGAGGCGGTCCCGGTTTTGCGCAGCGCAGGAACGAAATTCCAAATCGAATGGAGCGTGTATGTCGTGCCTGGAGGCGATTGCGGGGAAACTGGCGGGTTAGCCCGCGCCGGCGGATACATTTCGAGCGGTTTTCGCGAATTGTCGGCCGGCGAGGCGCGGCTTATCGTAGTGTTTATCTACGATAAGGGTTCCATATGACATTGTTTCGATCGATCCGGACAGGCGACGCCTGATGGCACGGCTAGGGCGCCTGGGGCTTGGGTTGGCGGCACTGGTGGCGATCGGGTTCGGGGTGCGGGCCCTGACGATGCGGGCGGCGGCGTCGCGGCCGGTGGTTCACGCCATGGTGCCGGTGCTGGCCAGCACGGTGACGGCAGGGCCGGTGCGCGATGAGGTGCAGGGGCTGGGCACGGTGCAGGCGTTCAACACCGTTTCCGTCAAGCCGCAGGTCGATGGGCAGATCACCAAGGTGTTTTTCACCCAGGGGCAGGCGGTGAAGGCCGGGGCGCGGCTGTTTTTGATCGATCCACGGCCGTACCAGGCGGCGCTGGATCAGGCGGTTGCGACAGAAGCGAAGGATCAGGCGACGCTGAACGGTGCCGAGGGTGATCTCGCGCGTTATGGTCCGCTGGTGCGGCAGAATTATACCTCGGCCAAGATCTATCAGGATCAGCGCGCCACGGTCGCGGAACTGCAGGCGGCGGTGAAGATCGATGCCGCCGCGGTCGAAACCGCCCGGCTCAACCTGGGCTATACGCTCATTCGCGCCCCGATCGCTGGGCGGACCGGGGCCATTCTGGTCAATCTCGGTAACGTCGTGCAGACGACGCAGGCAACGACGCTGGTCACGATCGCTCAGACCAAGCCGATCTATGTGGGTTTCGCGGTCACCCAGGCCAGTCTCGCCGCAATCCGGCGCCATCAGACGCAAAATGGCCTCACCGTGGATGCGTATGGCGAGGACGGGCACACGCTGCTGGCCCGCGGGCATCTGCGATTCGTCAATAATCTGATTGACACCACCACCGGTACGATCGGTTTGATGGGGCAGTTTGACAATGCCCACGAGACATTGTGGCCCGGCGAGTATGTAACAGCGCGGCTGGTGCTGTCGGTGCAGCCCAGGGCGTTGACGGTGCCGGCGACGGCGGTGGTGGAGGGGCCGAGCGGTTATTACGCCTATGTGATCCAGCCGGATGATACGGTGGTGCGGCGGGCGGTGACGGTGGCGCGGCTGCAGGATGGTCGTGCCATCATTGCCAAAGGCCTCGCCGCCGGTGAGCGTGTGGTGCGCGAAGGCCAGTTCCGCCTGGCTAATGGCGCGAAGGTCAGGATCGATAGGCCTTCGCCGACGCCGGCGCCGGCGTCATGAATATTTCGGCAGGGTTCATCCGTCGGCCGATCGCAACCTCGCTGCTGATGGCAGGCATTCTGGTGGCGGGCATCATCGCCTATACCAAACTGCCGGTGGCGGCGCTGCCGAATGTCGATTTTCCGACCATCGAGGTCACCGCCTCGCTGCCGGGTGCCAGCCCGGATACGATGGCATCGTCGGTGGCGGCACCGCTTGAACAGCAGTTTGCCGCGATCCCGGGGCTTGCCTCGATGAGTTCGACCAGCGGCCTCGGCTCGACCAATATCACGTTGCAATTCGTGCTGAACCGCAGCATCGACGGGGCGGCCGGCGACGTGCAGACCGCCATCAACGCGGCGAGCGGGCTGCTGCCGAAGGACCTGCCGAGCCCGCCGACCTATCGCAAGGATAATCCGGCTGATCGGGCGATCCTGATCTATGCGGTCTATTCCAACGCGATGCCGCTGTATCAGCTCGACAATTACGCCTACACGATGATGGCGCAGCGCCTGTCGCAGGTGAACGGGGTTTCTCAGGTCATCGTTGCGGGGCAGCAGCAATATGCGGCGCATGTCCAGGTCAATCCGTTGCTGCTGGCGGCAAAGGGGATCGGGCTTGCCGATGTCGATACCGCGTTGACCAACGCGACGCTGGATTCGCCCAAGGGCACGCTGGAGGGGCCGAAGCAGACCACCACGCTCGATACCAACGACCAGTTGTTCAGCGCGCGCGCGTTCCGCCGGGTGATCATCGCCTATCGCAATGGCGCGCCAGTCCGGGTGGGCGATGTCGGCGACGTGATCAATTCTTCGGTCAGCCCGCGCACCGGGGCCTGGTTCGACAATCATCGGGGCGAGTTGCTGCTGGTCAAGCGGGCGGATGGCGCGAACACGATCGATGTGGTGAACCAGATCAAGAAACTGATGCCCGGGCTGCAGGCGTCGCTGCCGCCTTCGGTACATGTCGTGCTGGTGTCGGATCGCAGTCAGGCGATCCGCTCCTCGGTCAATGACGTGACGCTGACGTTGCTGATCACCATCGCACTGGTGGTGATGGTGATCTTTTTGTTCCTGCGGCGGATGTGGGCGACCATCATTCCGAGCGTGACGGTGCCGCTCGCGCTGATCGGCACGTTCGGGATCATGTATCTGTTCGGCTACAGTATCGATAATTTGTCGCTGATGGGGCTGACCATTGCGGTGGGCTTCGTGGTGGACGACGCGATCGTGATGATCGAGAATATCGTGCGCTATATCGAGGCGGGCGATACGCCGCATGATGCCGCGATCAAGGGCGCCGGGCAGATCGGCTTTACCATCGTCTCGATCACGTTTTCGCTGATCGCCGTGTTCATTCCGCTGTTGTTCATGGGCGGCATCGTCGGGCGCCTGTTTCAGGAATTCGCGGTGACGGTGACGGTTGCGGTGGTGATTTCGGCCTTCGTGTCGCTGACGCTAACGCCGATGATGTGCGCGCAGTTTCTGACCCGTGAGCGGCACGACAATCCGGGCCGGTTCAGCCGGGCTGCGGAGGCATTTTTCGCGCGGGTCATCGCGCGGTACGATCGTGGACTGATCTGGGTATTTCGCCATCAGCCGCTGATGCTGGCAGCCACGCTCGGGTTGATCGGGGTGACGGTGTTTTTATATGTCATCATTCCGAAAGGGTTTTTCCCCGAGCAGGATACCGGGTTTCTGTTCGGTCAGGCGCAGGCGAAGCAGAGCATTTCCTTCGCGGCGATGTCGAAGATCGAACAGGAATTTTCCAAAATCGTGCTGGCCGATCCAGGCGTTGCCGGCGTGGTCGGGTTCGCCGGTGCGACCGGGGGTAATGCGAGCGAGAACACCGCGCGCATGTTCATCCAGCTCAAGCCGTTCGGCACGCGCGCCTCGGCCCAGGCGATCATCCAGCGCCTGCGGCCAAAAGTGGCGCAGGTGGTCGGGGCGAAATTCTTCATGCAGGCGCAGCAGGACATCAGCGTCGGCGGCAAGCTGACGCAGGATCAGTATCAATACACGCTGACCGACCCCAACTCGGATGAGTTGAACCACTGGGCGCCGATTTTGCAGGCGGCGATGAGCAAGCTGGCGCAGTTGCAGGATGTCGCGACGGATCAGCTGGTCGCGTCGCCGCATATCGCGATCGAGGTCGACCGGAATGCGGCGTACCGGCTCGGTCTGTCGATGGCGACGATCGACAATACGATTTACGATGCGTTCGGCGAGCGCCAGATCGCGACGGTGTATACCTCGACCACGCAGGACAAGGTTATCCTGGAGGTTGAGCCGCAGTTCCAGACCGGGCCGGCGGCGTTGCAGGATATCTATATTCCGGCCGCCGGCACCGGCACGGCGGGGGCGAGCGCCACGAACGGTACCAGTGCCGCAACGATAAGCGCCGCAAGCGGTAACAGTGGGAGCTCAAGTCCTGCCGCGGCGGTCGGGGCGATTCCGCTCAGCGCGGTCGCGCATTACGTCAGCAAGGTCGAGCCGCTGACCGTCAATCACCAGGGGCAGTTTCCCTCGGTCACCCTGTCGTTCAACCTGGCTCCCGGCGTGTCGCTGGGTACTGCGGTCAATCTGATCGATCAGTTGCAAAGCCGGATGCGGACACCGATCACATTGGCGGGCTCTTTCCAAGGCACCGCACAGGCGTTTCAATCCTCGCTGGCCTCGATGCCGCTGCTGATCGGGGCGGCGATTCTGGCGGTCTATATCGTGCTCGGCATGCTCTATGAGAGTTATATCCACCCGATCACCATTTTATCAGCGCTGCCATCGGCAGGGGTCGGCGCGCTGATCATGCTGATGGTGGTGGGCGATCAGCTGACGGTGATTGCGATCATCGGCATCATTCTGCTGATCGGCATCGTCAAGAAAAACGCGATCATGATGATCGACTTCGCGCTGGAGGCCGAGCGCACGCGCGGTAAATCCTCGCTCGAGGCGATCCATGAAGCGTGTCTGATGCGGTTTCGCCCGATCATGATGACGACGATGGCGGCGATTTTCGGTGGCCTGCCGTTGGCGCTGGGGCAGGGCGCCGGGTCTGATCTACGCCAGCCGCTCGGCATCGCGATCGTCGGCGGGTTGCTCGTTTCGCAGGTGCTGACACTCTACACCACGCCGGTGATCTACCTGTATCTGGATCGGCTGTCGCATCGGCTCGCGTGGCGCCGCCGGGTTGCTGTGCCGGTGGCCGGCGCATGAACGATCGGCCAAGCCCAGCGGTGGTGCCGGAGGATGCCGATGCGCTGCGCCGCAGGCTGGGGTTTCTGATGCGCGATTCGGCACGGCTGATGCGGCGCCGGTTCATTCAGCTCGCGCGCGAGGCGGGATTGCCGCTCAACCAGTCCGAGGCAACGACGCTGGTGCATATCGCCCATGAGCCGGGGCTGCATCAGGTGACGCTGGCCGGCCGGCTCGATGTCGAACCGATCATGGTGGTGCGCCTGCTCGACAGCTTGCAGCAGCAAGGATTGATCGAGCGGCGCAGCCACGAGACCGACCGGCGGGTGCGTACGATCTGGCCGACCCCGGCGGCTTATCCGGTGCTGAAGGCGATCGACCTGATCCGTGGCGCGGTGCGCCGTGAGGCCGTGCGTGGGTTATCCGAGACGGCGACCGAGCAGTTTCTCGACACGCTGGTGACCATCAGGGCTAATCTGACGGGGTTGGACCGTCAGATCGAGCGTTAGCTCTGGCGCGTTCCTTGAGGCGACGATGCGGCGGTTTTTCCAGTCGGGTTTCATGACATCTCGCAGGCGGGATGGCGCACCGTAAGCCTCCTGAGGGCGGGGGAGGTGTTGTCTGCACGCAGACAAGCCTAGGCGAGGTGCTGCGGTCTCCGGACCGCAACGCATTTCGCGCGATTAACAGCAAGCGGGTCGACATCTTCATCGTCGACGCGGTCAGCGTGAGTATCCTTGCCATCGAGTATCAGGGCGACGGACACTATCAGAATAATGCACCCATGCGCGACGCAGTGAAAAAAGAGGCATTGCGCAAGCCAGGCGTACCGACGGTAGAGATTAACGCCAACGATATGAAACCAGCCATCGAGACAAAAATACAGATGGCTCTCATGCCCCATATTGCAAATAACGCTGAAAATAGCATCGAATATTGATACGAGTTTCCATAAGATATCTTCTGCGATCTTTAGCTGGTCACGATTTTGACGAACGTAGTGTCGTCTGATTTGCACGTCGCAAGAACTGCCGCACTCTCGCGACAGTCACCGAATAGCCGACGGTTCATCCATCGGCGGGCGCGGTCCCCTATATTTTTTAGTGCCAGTAGTGATTTGGGCGGGGCGACCGGTCTGAACCCCT